>NZ_JAAMFM010000009.1 GCF_013376105.1 Arthrobacter wenxiniae | reverse complement strand
ACGGACGGCAACGTCGAGACCTGGACCGTGGGCGCCAACTCCGGCATCGCCACGGCGGCCTGGTTCGGCAGCTACCAGGGCAACGGCCCAGAGTGGGTCAACCAGGACATCACGATCAACGGCGTCTACTACCCGAACATTGACGGCAACCAGCTGGCCGGCTCCAACTGGGCAGCGGTCATGAACGCCGCCGCCGGCAACCCCGCCTACCCGGTCAACCCGCTGACGGCGCCGCCGGCGAGCATGCTCAGCCAGACCGCCCCGCTGGTCGCCGGCACCAACGACCCCCTGGCCGGCAGCGGGGTCCCCGTACAGCAGCAGCCCAATGCGGGCGACTCACAGACTCAGGCCCCCGCAGCCCCGGCGCAGCCCGCCCCCAAGCCGACGCACGCCCCGGCACCGCCGGCCGTCCCGACGCAAATGCCGGTGGTCCCGCCGGTGACGCCGGCACCGCCGAAGGCGCCCCCGGGCGGCTGACGCGGGCCTGTCCGGGCCCTCAGCCGGCGGCGGTTCCCGCCGACAGGACCGCCAGGAGCGCCGCTCCGTCCGGAACGCCCAGCCCCGTGCAGGCGTCCCAGCCGGGCGTGGCGTGGTAGCTGCCGTTGTTGCCGCCGGTGATGTCCCTGAAGCCCGGGGCGGCCTGCCCGTCCGTTTCGCCCGCATAGATGGCCGGTTGCAGCAGTCCCAGCCCGCCGCCGCGCGACTGGGCGAGGCGGGCCACCAGGGCGGCCCACAGGGGTGCCACGGCGCTGGTGCCGCCGATCACCATGTCCGTTCCGTCGACCCGGACGCGGTAGCCGGTCTGTGGATCCGCGACGGCAGCGACGTCTGGGACACCGCGTCCGCTGGGCGTGCCCGCGGGCCCCTTGGCGGCGAGCACGGTGACGTGCTGCTGCCAGTCGGGCAGCGGGAAGGCGTCGCTGACCCCGCCGCCGGTCGCCGAGCTGGAGGATTCATTCCACACGGTTTCGCTGGCCACCTGCCCGGTGGCCGGGTCCGCTTCGAGACGGGTGCCGCCGCACGCCAGGACGTGCGGGCTCGACGCCGGGAAGTCCGCGTGGTTTTGGCCGTCGCCCTGGGCGTCCGCGCTGCCGTTGTCCCCGGCCGCCGCGGTCACGGTGATGCCCAGCATGCCGGCGTCGATGAACGCGTTGTCCATGGCGGTGCGGGCCTGCCCGGTCCACTGGTCCTCGCTTTGGCCCCAGCTGATGCTGATCGCCGCCGGAGCGGGCGCGGCATGGGTGGCGGTGGCCACGGCGTCAAGGAAGCCCGCGTCGGTGTTGGGCGCGAAATACACCTTCAGGGTGGCGCGCGGGGCCAGTGCCCCGGCAACCTCAATGTCGAGCAACACCTCGCCGTCGGCTCCCTGGGGGTCACCGCCGGGCACGTTCACGGCGCCGTCCACGCCGACCGCCTGCACGGTCGGGCCGGTGATGCCGAGCCCGGAGAAGTACTCGTCCAAGTCCGCCTGGCCAAATCCGCCGCCGAGTTCAATGATGGCGACGACCTGCCCGGTGCCGTCCGTGCCGCCCGGAAAGTTGTAGATGCGCCCCAGGTCCAGGGGCGTGTAGCTCACGTTGCCGGCGGCTGCCGGCGCGAAGTGAAAGGGGGCGCGGGCCGACGGCCTGTCGTCGAGGCCCAGCACGGCCGTCACCACTCCGTCGAGTGTTGCCGGCACGCTCAGCCCGCCCGTGCGGTGGCGGTGCGTGGCGCTTTCATTGTTGGGGCCCACGCTGGAAACCGTGTCGAGCTCCGTGCCGAAAATCTCGCATAACAGCCCCACGGGACCGGCCACGCGGAGCCTTCGCGACGCCGCATCCACCTCTACCACCGTGGCGCCAAGCCCGGTGAACGTCCTGGTTGCCAGTTCGACGTCGGCCGGGTCGGCCGCGTAGGCGGCCGGCAGGGTGCGTGTCCCGTCGGGGCCGGCCGGGGGCGCGGCGGCTCCCGGCTCCGCACCCGCGCGGCGCAGGACGACCGTCACCGTGATCTCCTGCTTGTACAGCTCGTCCTGCGTGGGGGTTCCGGCGGGGCGGTGGAGTGCCTGCGGGGCCGGTCCGCGGCTGCTGCCGGGGAGGGGAACCAATTCGGGTCCGGACGCCGCCGCGGCGTGCCGCCCGCGGCGCGGCGTGTCAGTGGCGGGCTCGGCGCCGCCACTGCCTGGCTGGTGTTCCCGCGGGGCCCCTGCCGCCGGCTCTTGTGCATCGTGTCCCTCAACAGGCGGTTCTTGTACTGGCATGGCACGCACCCTCCACTAGATATGGGCGATACTACGACCCATTTACGGTGCAGACAACGGCCCGATCACGCAGAGGCATTGCCTTGAGGCGCCAGGCGGCCCACACCGGGGCGCGCTGGGCGCCGGTGAAAGCTGCCCATGGACGACGGGGCGCCTTCAGCCTTGCCGCGCCGCAGACTCCTCGGCAGCCCTCAAGGCGCCTTCCAAGACGGCCACCGCCGTCCTGTATTCCGCCGTGCGGTCCGCGCCGGGGTGGCGGCGGAGTTGTTCCGCCTTGGCCATCGCCTTGACCAGGGCCGAGGTCTCCGGGACCCGAACGTCGGTCATGGCGGGGAAGTCGATGGACCGGGCGGGGTCCAGTTCGTAGCGGCCCCAGCGGGCGAGCACGGAATTGTGCCGGGCATACAGAGCCTGGCGTTCCGCGTCGGACTTCCGCCGGGCGGCCGCGTCGGCCTGGAGGGTCTGGCGCACGGCAACCACCCTGTTGGACCACCACCAGGCGCCTGCCGCCAGGAGTGCCAGCGCGGCACCGGCCCAGCGGTTGAGCGCCACGGTGATCAGTATGGCCGGCAGCAGGACGCAGAGGCCGGCAAAAATGTACCAGAATTGGGTGTCGGGGTCGTGCTCAAGGGCCGGGCGGACTTTTGCCAGCCAGACGGTTGCGGCCGTTGTCACCACCACCAGCACGGCCAGCAAGGCGAACCCTGCAAGGGCTGTCAAAACCATCGCGGCACCTCCTGCCAAACCGTCCGCAGGCCGTCGGCCGGGACACCCGTCGAGGGAGCCGGCCACGCCGGATTCCCCTCCTTCCATTGCAGGCCCTTTCCGCCGCAAGGTCAAGGGGGCCACAGCGGCCGGAGCGCCTGGGCCCACGCCAGCGGGATTCCCTGACCGGGGAGCGGGGTGAGGGCCCCGATGTGGACTAGTCGAGCCGGTGCCGGGGCTCCGCCGGCTGCGCGGCGCCGGGTGCGTGGCGGCCGGGGCCCGCGCCTGGCTGGGCATGGCCGGGCGTTGTTCCCGCGCGCCCGCGCCGCTCGACGGCCGGCACCCGCCGTGCGGGTGGGAAGTCGGCGGGTGGAAGGCCTG
This sequence comes from Arthrobacter wenxiniae, assembly GCF_013376105.1. Taxonomy (GTDB): domain Bacteria; phylum Actinomycetota; class Actinomycetes; order Actinomycetales; family Micrococcaceae; genus Specibacter; species Specibacter wenxiniae. The sequence goes on along the minus strand of NZ_JAAMFM010000009.1, from coordinate 115,015 downwards.
CGCGCGTCAGCCCGGGCAGGGGAAGCCGGCCGGCTGAAGGGCCGGAAGGTGCCTGGCGGCCCTCCGCCGGGCCGCCCTGCGCGTGGCCGCCCTGCGCCGGGTCCCGCGGCGTCGTGGGGAGCCCGCCGGCGGTCACCGCCGCCGGGCCGGGGTACGCGTATTTGCCGCCGCGGAGGGCGGACGCAACCGCCGCAACCAGGCACGCGGCAATGGCAAAGCCAAACGCCACGGCGAGCCCGGCGGCGAACGGCCCGGATATCAAGGCCGGGAAGAAGCCGCGGCCGGTGAGGTAGGCGGCATCGGCGGGGGACAGGCCGGAGAGGGCGGCCGGCCCCAACAGTGTCTGGACCGGGTTGTAGCCCAGCAGCGAGGCAAAGAGCACGGAGACGGGCGGCAGGGAGGCGACGTGTCCGGCGTCGGCCGCGCTGATGCCGTGGGCGGTGAGCCCGCTGCTCAGGGTGGCCGGCAGGGTGCGGGCGAGGCCCGTGACCATGAGGGAAAAGAAGATGCCGATGGACAGCACCATGGCTGAGTTTTGAAACGTGGTGCTCATCCCGGCACCCACCCCGCGGCGGTTGGGCGGCAGGCTGTTCATGATGCCGGCCCGGTTGGGCGCGGCAAAGAGCCCCATGCCGATGCCGTTCACCAACAGCGCCAGGGCAAACATCCAGTATTGGAAGTTCACTGGCAGCAGGAGCAGCCACCAGAAACTCAGGGCCGCCACCACCATCCCGCCCGTGGCCAGGAGCCGGGCGCCCATCCTGTCCGAAATCCAGCCGGACACGGGGCCCGCCACGAGGAAGCCGGCGGTCAGCGGCAGCATGTAGATCCCCGCCCACAGCGGCGTGCTGGCAAAGTCGTAGCCGTGGCGGGGGAGCCAGATGCCCTGCAGCCAGATGATCAGGATGAACATGAGTCCGCCCCGGCCTATGGCCGAGAGCAGGCTCGCCAGATTCCCGGCCGTGAAGGCGCGGATCCGGAAGAGCTTGAGTTCAAACATGGGATCCGGGACCCGCAGTTCAATGGCCGCGAAGGCCGCCAGCACGGCGGTGCCGCCGATCAGGGCCGAGAGCACCCACGGGTTGGTCCAGCCCATCGTGTGCCCTCCGAAGGGCTGGATGCCGTAGGTGATGCCCACCAGCACCGCCACGAGTCCGGCGGCGAAGGTCACGTTGCCCCACCAGTCGAGCCGGGCCGGCTGGCGGATGCCGTTGTCGTGCAGCTTCAGGTAGGCCCACACCGTGCCGAAGATTCCGACGGGGACGGAGACCAGGAACACCAGCCGCCAGTCAACCGGGCCCAGCAGCCCGCCGATGATCAGGCCCAGGAAGGATCCGGCGATCCCTGCCACCTGGTTCAGGCCGAGGGCGAGCCCGCGCTGGTCCACGCCAAAGGCGTCGGTGATGATGGCGTTGGAATTTGCCATGAGCAGCGCGCCGCCCACCCCCTGCAGGATGCGCATGGTGATCAGCCAGTACACGGCCGGAACACCCGTCATCCACGTGACGGAAAGCAGGATGGAAAAGACCGTGAAGATGGCAAAGCCGGCGTTGTACATCTTTACCCGGCCGAACATGTCCCCGAGCCGGCCGAAGCTGACCACCAGGACGGCCGTCACCACCATGTAGCCCATGATGAGCCAGAGCAGCAGCGAGGTGTTGCCCGGGGCGAGGGGATTGATGCCGACGCCGCGGAAAATGTCCGGCAGCGCGATCAGCAGGATGGAGGCGTTGATGGTGGCCATCAGGACGCCCACCGTGGTGTTGGAGAGCACGATCCACTTGTAGTGCGGGCTCGCAAGGTCGCGGTCGCGCCGTGCGCGGGCCGCGGCAGCGGTGGTTATTTTCACTGTTGTTTTGGCCACAGTGTTCGCACTCCCTCGGATAGTCCTACGTCCATGGGCAGGGGTTGGTGGTTACCTCTGTCAACTATCCATGCTATGCCTGTCGCGGCACGGTGAAGCTGAAAGGTTCCTGTCAACGCGGGGACGGGGCCGGCCGGAGGCAAGGCGTCGATCCGGCCGCGGGCCCGTGTTCGGTCCGTCCGCACCCGTGCCGAACACCGGTGGAACAAGCGCGGCCCGCCCGCTGCCGGAGGGACGTCCCGGGTCTGATAATCTGGCCGTATCCACGGACCTCCCGGCACGCCCTCCAAGGGCTGGCGATGCTTGCCGGTTGCAGATAACGGGTGGACACTGGAATCCGTTGCTGACTTGAGGAGAGCCACATGCACCTGACGCCCCGCGAACACGAGAAGCTCATGATTGTGGTGGCCGCAGACCTCGCGCGCCGACGGCAGGCCCGCCAACTCAAGCTCAACCATCCCGAAGCCATCGCGATCCTGACGTATGAGCTCGTTGAAGGGGCCCGTGACGGGCGCACCGTGGCGGACCTGATGAGCTGGGGGAGCACCATCCTGAGCCGCGACGACGTCATGGAAGGCGTGGCGGAGATGATCAAGGACGTTCAGGTGGAAGCCACCTTCCCGGACGGCACCAAGCTGGTCACGGTCCACAACCCCATCCGCTGACCCGGCCACACTGCGGACCGCCGCCCACCAAAGGCGGTCCACGGCAAGCGGTCCAATGACAGCCGAGCACTGAAAGGCAAGCCATGATTCCGGGTGAATACATCCTCCGCACCGATCCCATCACCTGCAACGAACAGGCCGAGGCAAAGCCGCTGCAGGTCACCAACCGCGGCGACCGGCCCATCCAGGTGGGCTCCCACTACCACTTCCTCGAGGTCAACAGCGCCCTCGAGTTCGATCGCGGCGAAGCCCGCGGGTACCGCCTGGACATCCCCGCGGGCACCGCCGTCCGCTTCGAACCGGGCGACGCAAAGACCATCAAGCTGATCAAACTCTCCGGCACCCGCGAAGTCCACGGATTCCAGGACCAGGTGAACGGGCCGCTCGACGCCGGCTCGGCAGGGGAGGGGCGCAAATGAGCTTCGAACTGAGTCGCAAGCAGTATTCGGACCTCTACGGGCCGACCACCGGCGACGCCGTGCGCCTGGCAGACACCGAGCTGTTTGCCGAAATCGAGCACGACTTCACCAGGTACGGCGAGGAAGTCGTGTACGGCGGCGGCAAGGTCATCCGCGACGGCATGGGCCAAAACGGCCAGCTGGTCCGCGACGAGGGCATCCCCGACACCGTCATCACCAACGTGATCGTCCTGGACTACACGGGCATCTACAAGGCCGACGTCGCCCTGCGCGACGGCCACATCTTCAAGATCGGCAAGGCCGGCAACCCCCAAATCTCCGACGGCGTCACCATCACCATCGGCGCGGCCACCGACATCATCGCCGGCGAGGGGAAGATCCTCACGGCCGGCGGCATCGACACGCACGTGCACTTCGTCAGCTCCGACCAGATCCCCGTGGCCCTGGCCTCCGGCGTCACCACGCTCATCGGCGGCGGCACCGGCCCCTCGGATGCCAGCAAGGCCACCACCGTCACGCCAGGCGCCTGGCACATCGGCAAGATGCTGCAGGCCGTGGACAGCATGCCCATCAACGTCGGCCTGCTCGGCAAGGGCCACGCCAGCGCCATCGAGCCGCTCGCGGAGCAGATCCGTGCCGGCGCCATCGGGCTGAAGGTCCACGAGGACTGGGGTGCCACGACGTCCTCGATCGACATGTCGCTGAAGGTCGCCGATGAGTACGACGTCCAGGTGGCCATCCACTCCGACACCCTGAACGAGTGCGGCTTTGTCGAGGACACGATCCGGGCCATCGACGGCCGCGTCATCCACACCTTCCATACGGAGGGCGCCGGCGGCGGGCACGCTCCGGACATCATCAAGATCGCCGGGCTGCCCAACGTCCTCCCGGCATCCACCAACCCCACCCTGCCCTACACGGTCAACACCATCGACGAGCACCTGGACATGCTCATGGTCTGCCACCACCTCAGCCCGGACATCCCGGAGGATGTGGCCTTCGCCGACTCCCGCATCCGCAAGGAAACCATCGCCGCCGAGGACGTCCTGCACGACATGGGCATCTTCTCCATCACCTCCTCCGACTCCCAGGCCATGGGCCGCGTGGGCGAGGTGGTGCTGCGCACCTGGCAGGTGGCCGACGCCATGAAGCGCCAGCGCGGCAAGTACGACGACGACCCCTCCGTGGGCGACAACGCGCGCCTCAAGCGCTTTGTGGCCAAATACACGATCAACCCGGCCATTGCCCACGGCATCGCCGATTCCGTGGGCAGCGTCGAGGAAGGCAAGTTTGCCGACCTGGTGCTGTGGGAACCTGCTTTCTTCGGCGTCAAGCCGGAGATGGTGCTCAAGGGCGGCCAGATGGTCATGAGCGTCATGGGCGACCCCAACGCCTCCATCCCCACCCCGCAGCCACGGACCCTGCGCCCGAACTTCGCCTCGCTGGGCCGCGCGGTGCACTCCAGCTCCATCACGTTCATGTCGCAGGCCGCCGTCGACGCCGGGGTGCCCGCGCAGCTGGGCCTGCAGCACGAGGTCCGGGCCTGCCACGGCATTCGCAACCTCACCAAGTCGGACATGAAACATAACGGCGGCACACCGGACATCCAGGTGGACCCCGAGACCTACGAGGTCCGCGTGGACGGCGAAGTGATCACGGCCGAACCCTCCAGCGTGCTGCCCATGGCCCAGCGCTACTTCCTGTTTTAAAAGGAGATCAATGATTATCAGTGCCATCCTGGGCAACAAGTTTGACCCGGCCACGGACTCCTTTGACCCCGCCAGTCTGGCCGGGCTGCACGAGGAAAAGGTGGTGCTGCCCTCCGCCGCCCTGGTCAAGCGCATCCAGCGCGTCACCACGGACCACGGCAGGGAGCTGGGCATCAGGCTCACCGGCGACACCGTGGCCGACCTTCGCGACGGCGACGTCCTGTTCCTTGCGGGGCACAGCGCCATCGTCGTGGCCGTCGAGTCCACCGACGTGCTGGTCATCGCCCCGGCGACCATCAAGGAGATGGGCGTGGTGGCCCACAACCTGGGCAACCGGCACATGCAGGCCCAGTTTTTCGACGCGGACACCGAGTACGGGGCCGAGGTGATGGTGCTGGCCTTCGACCACACGGTGGAGGACTACCTCAGGCACGTCGGCGTGCCGTACTCGCGCCAGGAACGCGTGATGCCCGTGCCGTTCCGGCACGCCGAACACTCGCACTGAGGCCGGCCATGAACTCCGCCGCACCGTCCTACCTGCTGCCGCTGCTGCAGCTGAGCGATTCGGCCCTGCCCACCGGGGCCTTCAGCCACTCGTTGGGCCTGGAAACGAGCCTGCACCGCGGCCAGGTGCACGACGAAGCCACCTTTGCCGACTGGCTCACCCAGTTCATCCGCATCCAGCTCGTCCACTCCGACGGCATGGCCATCCGCCTTGCCCTTGAGGCTGACACGGAGGCCGGGCTGAACCGGGTGGACCGGGAGCTGCACGCCGCGGCGCTGCCGCGGGAAGTCCGTGAGGCCGGGGTGAAAATGGGCGCGCGCATGCTGGACATTGCCCTTGCCGTGGCCCCCTCGGCGGGGCTCGGCCGCTACGCCGACGCCGTGGCCCGCGGGGAGTGCGCCGGGCACCCCTCCCTGGCCTTCGCCGTCGCCGGGAAGTCCCTGGGGGTTCCCCTGGGCGAGTTGTTGACGACGTACCTGTTTTCCACCGCCACGTCGCTGACCCAGAACGCGATCCGCGGCATCCCCTTGGGCCAAAGCGCCGGCCAGCGGGTCCTGCGGGCCGCCCACGGGGAGGTGCGGGACGCCGTCGTGCTGATCCAGGTGCTGGAACGCGGGGACTTCGGCGTCACGGCCCCCGGACTGGAAATCGCCCAAATGCAGCACGAACGCCAGCGGGCGCGCATGTTCATGTCCTGACCCCACAAACTTTAGAAGGAGACACACATGAAACCCATCAAGATCGGCATCGGCGGCCCGGTCGGCGCCGGCAAGACCCAGCTTGTGGAGCGCCTCACCCGGGCCCTGGACGGGGAAGTGTCCACCGCCGCCATCACCAACGACATCTACACCATCGAGGACGCCAAGATCCTGGCCGCGAACGGCGTGCTGCCGCTGGACAGGATCATCGGCATCGAAACCGGCGGCTGCCCGCACACGGCCATCCGCGAGGACACGTCGATGAACTCGGCCGCCGTGGCGGAGCTGGAGGCACGGCACCCGGACCTGCAGGTCATCTTCATCGAGTCCGGCGGCGACAACCTCTCCGCCACGTTCAGCCCCGAGCTCGTGGACTTTTCCATCTACATCATCGACGTGGCGCAGGGGGAGAAAATCCCGCGCAAGGCCGGGCAGGGCATGATCAAGTCCGACCTCTTCATCATCAACAAGACCGACCTGGCCCCCTACGTGGGCGCCGACCTGTCCGTGATGGAGGCGGACACGCTCGAGTTCCGCGGGCCCAGGCCCTACTGCTTCACGAACCTGAAAACCGACGACGGCCTGGACCACGTCATCAGCTGGCTCAAGCGCGACGTGCTCATGCTGGACCTGGAAGCCCGGTGACCGCAGCCGTCACCTCCGCTGGCGGCGGACCGGCATTCCCTCGGTCGCTCCCCGCCCAATCGGCCGCGGGCCGCCTCGGCCTCCTGGGCGCGAGCTCCGGGAACACCGGATCCGCCACGGTCGGCCGGCTTGCTGAACCGTCCCCGTGGGCCGGGACGCTTTCCCTGTCCATCGACCGGCGCGGAGACAAGTCGATCGCGGTGCGCCAACACCATGCCGGGGCGCTGCGGATCCTGCGTCCGCACTATCTCGACGGGTCCGGGCAGGTCTGCTACGTGGTCATCAACCCGGGCGGTGCCTACCTGGGCGGGGACAGGTACCTGATCGAGGTTGATGTCGCCCCGGGGGCGGACCTGCTGCTGACCACTCAATCAGCCACCAAGGTGTACCGCACGCCCGGCAGCCGCGCCGAACAGCACACCCACGTGCGGCTCGGGGCCGGGGCCCGGCTGGAACTGCTCCCGGACCCCCTCATCGCCTACCGCGAAGCGTCGTACCGCCAGGTGACCACCGTGGACATGGACCCCTCGGCATCGTTCGTCATGGCCGAGGTCCTCACGCCGGGGTGGTCCCCGGACGGGAAGCTGTTCCGCTACGACGAGATCCGCCTCCGGAACGAAGTCTCCGTTGACGCACGGCTGAGGGTGCTGGACAACTTGTTGATCCGGCCCCGGACGGGCTCGCCGGTGGACGGCATGTCCTTCATGGACCGGCACACCCACCTGGGCTCGCTGCTGGTCATGGACGCACGCGTCGATGGTGTGCTGGTCGACGAACTTCACACCGTCCTGGCGCCCATGGACCCGCAGGGGCAGCTGGGGATCACGCTGCTGGACGGGCCCGGCCTGGCCCTGCGCGCCCTGTCCCGCTCCACCGAACCCCTGAACGAAATCCTGGCCGCCGCCGTGGACCTGCTCCGCAGGCGCTGGCACGGCCAGGAAAACCTGAACCTGAGGAAATACTGATGACCGCCACCGCCCGGAGGGGATACCTCGAGCGCGAGCAGCTCCCCGTGGCCAGGCGTGCAGGTGCCACCTTTGCGGCGGTGGCCGCGCTTCACCTCGCGGTGGTCGCCCTGATGGCCTTCTCCGCCCTCCGCGACCCGCACCCCTTGGCCCTGGGCCTGGTGCTCACCGCGTACCTGGCCGGCGTCAAGCACAGTTACGACTGGGACCACATCGCCGCCATCGACAACTCAAGCCGGAAGTTTGCCGCCGAGGGCAGGGCTCCCGTCAGCGTCGGCTTTGCCTTCAGCATGGGGCACAGCTCCGTGGTGATGCTGGCCGGCATCCTGGTGGTCAGCGGCGCCGGAATCATGGGAACGCTGCTCCGGGAGGGGTCGGCCGCCAACATGGCACTGGCCGTGTCCGGGGCCGGCGTTTCCGCCTTGTTCCTGCTGGCCATCGGCCTGTTCAACGGCTCCGCGTTCCTGAAGGCCAATGTGCTCTTCCGGCGCGTGCGCCGGGGCGGATCGGTGGCCGGCGGCGAGCTGGTGCCCACCGGCATGGTGGCCCGGCTCCTGACCAAGCCCCTGTCCCGCGTCAAGCGGCCCCGGGACATTTATGTGCTCGGCTTCCTGTTCGGGCTGGGCTTTGACACGGCCTCCACCATTGCGTTCCTGCTGCTCACCGCCTCGGCCGCGCTGGCCGGGATCTCCATCGGGGCGCTGCTGGCCCTGCCCTTGGCCTTCACGGCGGCCATGACGCTCTGCGACACCGCCAACGGCATGGCCATGATGAAGATGTACCGCTCGGCCCTCATGAACCCGGCCCGGCGGATCGGCTTCAACATGGTTGTCACGGGGCTTTCCGCGACGTCGGCCCTGTTCATCTCGGCGCTGACCGCCGCCGCCGTGCTGCACGAGGCGCTCCGGCTCACGGACCCCGTCACCAGCTGGCTGGCGGGACTGGACCTCGGCCAGGCAGGGCTGTTGCTGGTGGGATTGTTCCTGGCGGTGTGGGGCGTGGCCGCCTTGGGCTGGCGCCGGGACCGCACCCGCGCGCCCGGCCCGGCTGGTCCCCCAGGCCGATAGTGGCGGCCCGTCAAGGCAGGCGGGGCCCCACGGCCAGCATGATGGAGAGTGCCGCCATCATCACCAGGGCGTAACGGAACATCAGCCGGGCCCACGCCTCAGCCGGCTCGGCGGCGAGCCCCCGGACGGCCGCCGCGACCCATCCAATGCACAGGGGGCCCATCACCGCCGTATAGCTCCAGCCGGCGAGGCCGGCGGGCTGGGGGAGCAGCGCCACCACGCCGAAGGCAACCGCGTACGCGAGAATCCGGACGTTGGTGTGGGCAACGCCGCGCGCCACGGAAATGACCGGAACGCCCGCCCTGGCGTACTCGTCGCGGCGGTAGATGGAGATGGCGTAAAAGGCCGGCAGCTGCCAGAAAAACAACATGAGAAACGCGATGGCGGCGCCGGCGTCCAGCCTGCCGGTGGCGCCCACATATCCGCCAAGGATTGGTGCGGCGCCGGAGATGCTGCCCACCAGGGTGCCGTGGACGGTCATCCGCTTCGACAGCATTCCGTAGAGCACCACGTACGCCAGGTAGCCGCCCAGCCCAACGGCGACCACCAGCCAGTTGGTCCAGGCCACCAGCATGGCGATGCCGGCCAGGCCCATGAGCACTGAAAAGATCAGCGCATTGCGGGCCTCGACGCTTCCTGTGACAGTGGCCCGCTTCCTGGTCCGTTCCATCACCGAGTCGATGTCACGGTCCAGTACGTTGTTCAGCACGCAGGCGGAGCCGATCACCAGCGTGGTGCCGGCGCAGACTGCCAGAAACTGCGCCCAGTCCACGCGGCCGGGGCTGCCGAACACAAAGCCCGCGGCGGCGGTGAGGACATTGCCAAAGAGCACTCCCGGTTTGGCCAGCGAAAAGTAGCGCAGGGCCGCAGCCCTCCAGCTGCTGCCGGTGGCGCGGGCGGCCAGGGCGGCGTCGGTGCCGTCGGCCGGGGATTTGCCGCCCATTCGACGGGCAGGTGGCGTGGGGCGGGGCGCGGCCATGCGGTCGCCTTTCAACGAAGTGCGGTGTCAAACCAGCATATCGAAACAATGCAACGGCGCCCGGTCACGGTTGGTCGCAGGTGAGACGGGAGATAACGTTTGGGGCCGCCGTCGTTGTGTGCTAACAATTCACCGCCATTTGGTTCCCGGGGCTCGCATGCCGTGCGGTGGTGCGATAAACCTGAACTTGCCCATCACCCGTTCAGTGCACACATTCCCCCAAGGGGTGTTCCCAATGAGAAAGTTCAAGTCATGGCTGGCCGTACTGGGGCTGCTGGCCGCATTCGTTTTGGTGGCGCCAAGCCAGTCACAGGCGGCCCCCTACTGCGGGATCACCTGGGGTTCCCTGGCGAAGTCCGCAGGCACGCTGTCCAGTGCACCCATCTCCAACGTCAGGGCCGGCCGGCATGCCTGCTTTGACCGCCTGGTGGTTGACATCAGCGGCCACGGCGGCGGCTACACGGTGCAGTACGTCTCCGCGGTCCACCGCGAGGGCAGCGGCGCTGTGCTGCCGCTGCGCGGCGGCGCATTCCTGCAGGTGGTGGTGAAGGACCCCACCTACAACGTGGCGACGGGCGCCGCCGTCTACAGCCCCGCCAATCCCCGTGAGCTGGTCAACACTGCCGGCTACGCCACGTTCCGACAGGTGGCACTGGGCGGCAGCTTTGAATCCCAGACCACGCTGGGTCTGGGCGTGCGGGCACGCCTGCCGTTCACGGTGTTCACGCTGGGCGGACCGGGGAACCAGACGCGGCTGGTCGTTGACGTCGCCCACCGCTGGTAGGCGTTGGGACGCGCCGGGGCGCTATGCCCCGGCGCTTTCGCGCAGGATGACTTCCCCCGTGATGCCGGCCCCGGGTGCGTGCTCCGGGTCCAGGGCCAGCTCCGCCGCGAGCCGGCCAATCCCCTTCAGCGGCAGCCGATACGTGGTCAGCCCGGGGGAGTGGTCGCGCAGGGTGGGGATGTCGTCAAAGCCGGCCACCTGCACGTCCTGGGGGATGCGCAGCCCGCGCGAGCGCAGCGCCGTCATGGCGCCGAGGGCCATGACGTCGTTGGCCGCCAGGAGGCACACGCCGGCGGCAACACCGCCGCCGTCCCCCGCCGCGGCGCCGCCGGGCCTGATGCCGAGCGCGTCCAGGCACTCGAGCGCGGCGTCAAAGCCACCCTGGCTGTTGAAACCGCCCGGGACCACGGCCAGCGGATCGATTCCGGCCGCGGCCAGGGCGTCCAGGAAGCCCTCCACGCGTCGGCGGGCCGTGTTCCGGTCCCCGGGGCCGGCGAGGACGGCAAACCGGGCGTGGCCGCGGTCGATGAGGGCACGGGCCAGCGCGGCCGCCCCTTCCCTGTTGGGCAGGGTCAGCGACTGCGCCCCCGGGATGGTCGTGGCGCCCAGGGCCACCACCCGGCCCCCGTTTTTGATGTAGCGGCCCAGGGCGGCGGAAAGCCGCGGGTCCTCCTCCTTCAGCCGCGACACCGCGAGGATGATTGCGTCCGTGCGGTAGGAGATGAAGGCGTTGACGGCGGACAATTCTGCGCTGCGCTCCGGTTCGGCACCGCCGGCGATGTCCGTGCCCGCGAGCAGCACCTGGTGGCCGTGCTGCAGCGCGGACTCCTGGACGCCGTGGGCAATTGCGGAAAAGTAGGGGTCGGCGATGTCGTGGACCACCAGGCCCACCAGCCCCGTTGTGGACCGGGCCAGGGCCTGCGCCTGTGCGTTCGCAACGTAGCCAAGCTCGTCGGCCGCGGCCCTGACGCGGTCCGCGATGGCGGCGGCCGGCGTCCGGGCGGAGCCGTTCAGGACCCGGGAGGCGGTGGCCAGCGACACGCCGGCCTGGCGGGCCACTTCTGCTAGTTTCACGCTCACGGTGCGGATCCTTCTCGTGGAATGGCTGTGGGTCCGGCGGACACGTCTGAGGGGTCTTGACCGGCGGCTATGTTCAGCATATATTGGAAAGCGCTTTCCAAACTTCGGGCCACGCCGGACCACCCGCCGCGGCCACCACCCCCTTCAAGGAGTTTCCAGTGTCGCTGACAGCCACCACCGAACGGGCCGCCACCGCAGCCACTACCGCCGGCACCAGTACGGGGGGTGGAGGGAAGGTCATCCGCATCGCCATGAACGGCATCACCGGGCGCATGGGCTACCGCCAGCACCTGCTCCGCTCCATCCTGCCCCTGCGCGAAACCGGGCTGACACTGGAAGACGGCACCAAGGTTGCCATCGAGCCCATCCTGGTGGGCCGCAACGAGGCCAAGGTGCGCGAGCTGGCCGGGCTGCACAACGTTGGGCACTGGACCACCGACCTGGACGCGGTCATCGCCGACCCCACGGTCGACGTCGTCTTTGACGCCTCCATGACCAGCCTGCGCGCCGCCACCTTGAAGAAGGCCATGGCCAACGGCAAGCATATCTTCACCGAGAAGCCCACGGCCGAGACCCTGGAAGAGGCCATCGAGCTGGCCCGCATCGGCCGGGAAGCGGGCATCACCGCCGGAGTCGTGCACGACAAGCTGTACCTGCCCGGCCTGGTCAAGCTGCGCCGCCTGGTCGATGAGGGCTTCTTCGGACGGATCCTCTCCATCCGCGGAGAGTTCGGCTACTGGGTCTTCGAAGGCGACCACCAGGCGGCCCAGCGCCCCTCCTGGAACTACCGCAAGGAAGACGGCGGCGGCATGACCACCGACATGTTCTGCCACTGGAACTACGTCCTGGAAGGGATCATCGGCAAGGTCAAGAGCGTCGCCGCGAAGACCGCCACCCACATTCCGGCCCGCTGGGACGAGGCGGGCAAGGAGTACAAGGCAACCGCCGACGACGCCGCCTACGGCATCTTTGAGCTCGAGACCCCGGACGGCGACCCCGTCATCGGCCAGATCAACTCCTCCTGGGCCGTGCGCGTCCACCGCGACGAACTCGTGGAGTTCCAGATCGACGGCACCCACGGCTCCGCTGTGGCCGGCCTGAACAAGTGCGTCGCCCAGCAGCGCGCCCACACGCCCAAACCCGTCTGGAACCCGGACCTGCCCGTCACCGAATCCTTCCGGGCGCAGTGGCAGGAAGTCCCGGCGAACGCGGAACTGGACAACGGCTTCAAGCTGCAGTGGGAGGAGTTCCTGCGCGACGTTGCTGCCGGCCGCGAACACCGCTTCGGCCTGCTCTCCGCAGCGCGCGGCGTGCAGCTGGCCGAGCTGGGCCTGCGGTCCTCCGAGGAGCGCCGCACCCTGGACATCCCGGAAATCGAGCTTTAACCATGACCACCTCCATCACCCTGCCGCTCGCCACCGGCGGGCTTGAAACCCTGACGCTGAACGCGACCGGCCCGTGGCGCAAGCCGGCGTCCCTGATCACCAGCCGCAAGGTCTACGCGGCAGCCCACGTCACTCCGAAGGTGCTGGGCGGCAACGTCCCCGGCGCCCCGGCCGACATTGACTGGGACGCCACCCTGGCCTTCCGCCGCGAACTGTGGAGCTGGGGCCTGGGCGTCGCCGACGCCATGGACACCGCCCAGCGCGGCATGGGCCTCGACTGGGCCGCCACGCAGGAGCTCATCAACCGTTCCGCCGCCGAGGCCGCCCTCTTTGCGAGCCCCGAGCGCACGGTCCGCGACCTCCTGGCCTGCGGCGCCGGCACCGACCAGCTGGACCCGGCCTCCGTTGAGCCCGGCGAGGCCGGCCTGGCCGCGGTACTGGCCGCCTACCGCGAGCAGATCGCCGTCGTCGAGGCCTCCGGCGCCAAGGTCATCATCATGGCCTCGCGCGCCCTGGCCAAGGTTGCCGCGGGCCCCGGAGACTACCTGGCCCTCTACGGCACGCTGCTGTCCGAGGTGAAGGAGCCTGTTGTCCTGCACTGGCTGGGCACCATGTTCGACCGTGCCCTGGCCGGCTACTGGGGCAGCGACGATGTCTCCGCCGCCACGGTCACGTTCGAGCAGCTCGTTGAGGCGCACGCCGCGAAGGTGGACGGCGTGAAGGTTTCCCTGCTGGACGCCAGCCACGAGGTTGCGCTGCGGGCCGGCCTCCCGGGGGGCGTGCGCCTGTACACGGGGGACGACTTCAACTACCCCGAGCTCATTGACGGCGACGGCTCCCACCACTCGGACGCGCTCCTGGGCATCTTTGCCGCGATCGCCCCCGCCGCCTCAACCGCCCTGCAGGAATACGATGCCGGCCGTCCGGCCGGGGCGCGGGCCATCCTGGACTCGACCCGGGACCTTGGCCTGCACATCTTCGAGGCGCCCACGTACCACTACAAGACGGGCATCGCCTTCCTCGCCTGGCTCAACGGCCACCAGGCCGGCTTCCAGATGGTCGGGGGCCTGCACTCCGGGCGCGACGTCAACCACCTGGTCAGGCTGTTCCGCCTGGCCAACACGGCCGGCCTGCTGCTCAACCCCGGGCTGGCCGCCACCCGCATGGCGGGGTTCCTGAACACCGCAGGCGTTTCCTCCGAGGCCGCAGTTGGGTCAGCAGTCTTGGAAGGCGCCAACACATGAGCACCTTCGAAAAGCTCTCCATCAACACGGCCACCATCAAGAGGGCCTCGCTCACCGAAGCCCTCGACCTCAGCGTCGCCGCCGGCCTTTCCCACATTGGCCTGTGGCGCGACAAGGTCGCCGAAGTCGGCCTTGACACGGCCGTCGAGCTGGTCAAGGCGTCCGGCCTGCGGGTCTCCAGCCTGTGCCGCGGCGGCTTCCTGACCGCGGCGAACGAGGCTGGCCAGGCCGCCGCCCTCGAGGACAACAAGGCCGCCATCCTCGAGGCGAAGGCACTCGGCACCACCGAAGTCATCATGGTGGTGGGCGGGCTGCCCGACTTCAGCGTGGCCCCCGGCGCCGTGGACGCCGGGGGCGGCGCACCCGCCGTCGCCGGGGGCAAGGACCTGGTGCTGGCCCGCCGGCGCGTGGCGGACCGCCTCGCCGAGCTGGTGCCGTTCGCCCTGGAACACGGCGTCCGCCTGGTCCTGGAAGCCCTGCACCCGATGTATGCCGCCGACCGCGCCGTGCTCTCGACCCTGGGCCAGGCCCTGGACCTGGCCGCGCCGCACCCGGCCGGGGCCGTCGGCGTCGTGGTCGACACCTTCCACGTCTGGTGGGATCCGTCGCTGCGTGAGCAGATCGCCCGCGCCGGCGCCGAGGGCCGCATCGCGACCTACCAGGTGTGCGACTTCAACCTGCCCATCGCCGCGGACGCGCTGCTGTCCCGCGGATTCATGGGCGACGGCGTCATCGACTTCGCGTCGATCGGCGCGTGGGTTGCCGGGGCAGGCTACGACGGCCCGGTCGAGGTGGAGATCTTCAACGAGGAGATCTGGAACCGGCCCTGCGCGGACGTCATCGACACGGTCAAGCAGCGGTACGCCGAGCTGGTGGCCCCGCACCTCGGGTGATGGCGCTGCACGGAATTCCGCTCCGCGCCATGCAGGCGGCGACGGTGGTCCGTTCAACGTGCAACCTCCACGATCCTGTCACCGCCCGGCGTGGGGGCGCCGCGGCCGTCAGTGTTGTTCGTCAGGACAAGCAGGCGGCCGCCGGGCGTTAAGGCCACGTCGCGCAGGCGGCCCAGCTGGTTGGTCAGCAGCGCGCGGGCGGATGGTTCGCCGTCGAGGGCCACCTGCCACAGCCGTTCACCGCGCAGCGCCGCCATGTACAGCGTGGTGCCGCTGATGGCGATGCCGCTGGGGCTGGCCTGGTCCGTGGGCCAGACAAGGACCGGATTCGTGAACGGGGCCAGGTCCGGGCCGCCCATTCCCTCGACGGTGGGCCAGCCGTAGTTCCTGCCGGCCCTGATCTCATTGAGTTCGTCCCAGGTGTTCTGGCCGAACTCGGAGGCCCACATGCGGCCGCGGCTGTCCCAGGCGATCCCCTGCACGTTCCGGTGCCCCATGCTCCAGACCGGGCTGCCGGGGAACGGGTTGCCGGCCGGGATGCCGCCGTCGGGGGTCATCCGCAGGATCTTCCCCGACAGCGAGGACCTGTTTTGGGCGTTGGCGCTGGTGCCGGCGTCGCCCGTGCCCACGTACAGCATCCCGTCGGGGCCAAAGGCGATCCGGCCGCCGTTGTGGTTGGACGATTTGGGGATGCCCTGGAGAATGACGGCTGCCGGCCCCAACGACCTGCGGCCGGCCGTTTCCAGCAGCGGCATCCGCACAATCCGGTTGTCCGTCGCCGTGGTCAGATAGGCGAACAGGTCAAGGCAGGGGTTGTCGGGATCAAACGGACCAGGCCGCGGGCAGGAACCCACATGCACCGCCAGTCCCAGCAGCCCTCCCTCACCCTGGTGCACGACGCCGGCGACGGTGCCAACAAGCTGCCTGGTGCCCTTCGGGGCGACGTCGATGACTTGCCCCGCATCGCGTTCGCTGACCAGGAGGTGTCCGTCGCCCAGGACCACCATGGACCACGGTGCTGCCAGCCCGCCCACGGCAACGGTGCCACTTCCCGTGGGAACGGGGATCGACGGCGGCCGCGCGGTGACGGTTGTTTGCAGGTTTTCGGCCTGGGGTGGACCGGTGCAGGAGGCAAGTGCCAGGGCCGCGCACAGTGCGAGCGCGGTTGGTCCGCCGCGTCGCCGAGGAGCCCCTGTGCCCACCATCCCCCGAGCCTAGCGCAACGGGTCCGGCCCGGCGCTGTCCCGATCACAGTGGCCCCGGCGCCGCGAGGGTGATGGCCAGCCGGTGCTCCACGGGCAGGGGGCGGAGGAAGTGCTCATGGAGGTTGAGGCGGTGTAACGACCTGGCGTCCGGGAAGTCGCTGATCTTGACGGGCGCGCCGTCGGTGGTGTTTCTGCAATAGTTCACGAGCGGGTGCTCGCCGACGAAGCGGGCATGCACCTCGCGCGTTTCCACGCCCAGGCTGTGGAACGGAGGGTCACGGCAGCTGACGCCACGCGGACCGAATTCACTGTAGGTGGCGACGTCACCTCCCGGCAGCGACGACAGCGCGGGGGCACGGGGTCAGGAAATTGCCCAAGCCGGTTCGGGGGATCCAGACCCCCACCTGGTCCACCAGCGTTTCCAGCTGACGAAGCGACATGTACATCTCCAGCGCCCGATTTCACGAAGCCGCCTGGTGGCACGCCGCCGCGGTCCTGGCCCGGGGAGTCGTGCGCGATGTGCGTATATTCAACCGCCGCCCCGCTGCCTGGCGTAGGGGGTGGGCGGAAGCTGCACCGCAAAGATGAGGACGGCACATCACGGATTCAGGACGCATGGCGCAGTTGCGCGAGGGCATCCACGGCACAGTGGTTTCCCCGCAGGACGGGGGCCATGACGCGGCGCGGGCCGTGTACAACGGCATGATCGACAAGCATCCGGCGGCGCGGCCCGGTGGGAACCCGTCCCGGGTGCCGGACCGGTGCTGGGTCAGTTCGTCGGGCCCATGCCCTGCACGGCGCTCAACGGCCTGTTTCATGCCATGCTTCCGGCGGGGATGCAGGCCTGCCGGACGGCGGATTTCCCGGAGCAACTGAGCGATCAGGCGCGCGGGGTTGCCGTCGAGTTCAGTTCCCGGGTGCCCAGCGTCCAGCCGGCCAGCCACTTTTTGTCCAATTATTGGCGCGGTGCAGCGGGTGGCTGCTGATTTAACGGCGTTCGGCTGCCGGGACGTGGGATTTGTCCCGTCATTGCCGGCAGGTGGGACCACCCGGCGGCCAACGCGGCCAACATCAAGTGGGTGCGGGACCATCAGGAGGCGCTGCGCCCCTACGCCGAGGCTGGCGGCTACATCAACTTCATGGACGCGGATGACCAGCACCGCATCCAGGCCAACGACCCCGGCAACGTCTTCCACCTCAACCAGGACATTGTGCCGGCAGAACCTGCACTGTCCCATCAATGACACTCATTAGTGGCGGCGACTGGATGAAGGGAGGTGAAAAGAGTGGCACGGGTGATGATTGACTGCCGCAAAGTGCCCGGCGACGTTGGCTGCACCCTGACGGTGGCGGGAACGGGAGAGGAGGTCCCGGCCGTCTCCATGGCGCAGGCAGGGCGCCGCGCGCCCGGCGTCGTGGCTGAAAAGTCACGGACAAATATCTGTGCACCACGCGCTGCACGGAAATCCCCGATATCGGGAGGTTTCCGCACAGGGTGTGGTGCACGGTCACTGTGTGGTGCACGCTTGCGCGCGGCGGGTCAGTGTCCCTTGACGGGGATGCCGTTGCGGGTCATCGACTCGGCGTAGGCCTTGGCGGACTCCAGGAGCCAGCCGGCCTGCCGTTCGGCGGAGCCGGCGAAGCTGCGGCCGGAGAGGGACCGGACCTTGTAAATGCCGAAGCCGCGCTTGTAAAGCATGGGCCCCTGGGCCTTCAGGAGCTGGTCGGCGAGGCGGTGGGCCTCCGTGCCGTGGGCCACCAGGGCGGAGGCGCGGGGGACCAGTGTCATGAACTTCACCAGGGGGCGCAGTCCCTGTTCGATCTGGGCGGCCGTGAGACGGCCGTTGGCCTGGCCGGGCGTGAACCAGGGGTGGACGTTCCACGGCATCACGTAGCTCGGGCGCAGCCCAATCTGCCAGTGGATGCCGAGCAGACGGGTGGAGGCCTGCTCGTCGCCAGCCGTGATGAAACCCGACGGGTCCATTTCACCAACGTTGGAAAACAGGCTGACAATGCGGCACCCATCAACATCGTGAACCGGATCCACATACGCCACCTGCTGCTCGGGCCGGGCCTCGGCCAGGGAGTCGCAGAGTTCGGTTACGGGTGCAATGTTCTCGTCAAAGCGACGGTTCCAGAGCTGTTCACGCAGTGATTCGGTTGCCACGGATGTCATTGAGGGCTTGGTCTCCTTGAGGGTGAAAGTGATGTGACAGGCATTTCCCCACAAGTGCCTTGGTCCAACGTTTCAGCCTACCAATCTTCGGCCGTCCACGGGTGCGGGCCGGTTGTGCTAGGCCGCGTTAACGGTGTGCGTTGTGAGAAAGTCAACAGCCCTATCCGGAGGCCGGGCCGGGCAGAAGAACCTTTCCAGGCCGAGTACACGACCTGATATGGTAATTGACATGATGGAAAACCTCCAGGGCACGGTGCCACGGGCCGAGCCATTTTCCGCGGACCTGCTGCGGGGGCACACGGACACGATCGTGCTCGGGATGCTGGGCAATGCGGAACGGTACGGCTTCGAGATCTACAAGTTGATCCGCGACGCCACCGGCGGCCTTTATGAAATCAAGGAAGCCACGCTATACGCCACCTACCGCCGGCTGGTGAAGGACGGACTCGTCGAGGCCAGCTGGGGCGACGAAACCCAGGGCGGCCGGCGCAAGTATTACAGGATCACCGATGCCGGGCGCGCGGTCTACCACCAAAACGTGAGCGACTGGACCGCTACGCAGCGCATCATCAATACGCTCCTGACCGTGAAAGGCACCCTCGAATGAGCGCCGCCGACTGCTCCAACATCCACCGGCACCTGGACGAGGCCTTCGCGGGACGGGCCATGACGCCGGAACTTCAGGGCCTCAAGGAAGAGATCCGCTCCAACCTTGCCGCGCGGGTCGACGAGCTCCGGGGAAACGGCGCCGCGGAAGAGGAAGCCGCGGCGACCGCGATCGCCGCGCTGGGGGACATCGGTCAGATCATCCGGCAGGAATCGCCGGGGGAGGCCGACGAACCCGCTAGCCTGGGTGTGGCCCAGGCGCCGGAGTACGCGCGCAGTCGTGTCAGGCGCAGCTCCGGCTTCGCCATCGGCACGGTCCTGGTGTCCGTGGCGGCGGTGGCGGCGATGCTGCTGTTCGTGATGGTCCTGGGACCCTATGGAAATCCGGGGCTGGCCGTCCTGTCCGCACTCGTGGCCGCCATGTCCACCGGCACCATTGTCGCCTGGAGCCTGCGGCAGGAGACGAGCCAGAACTTTCCGGTGCCCCCGCGCCGGGCGGTCTCCTATGGCCTGGCGGCGGCTGCCGCCGTCGTCGGACTTGCCCTGTGCACCCTGGTGACCATGGCCGGGCCGGGCCTGCTGGCCGCCGGCGTGTTCGTGGTCCTGGGATCCGTGGTGGGCTTCATTCGGCTGGGTGTCTCCCAGACCAACAGGAGGAAGCCTTGGGTGCGGGAGGCGCAGCGCGGCAGGGAGGGCCGGGGCGGGTCTTCCCGGGATCCGGCGGCGGCTGCCAGGTTTGGCATGCACGTCGGCGCCCTCTGGGTCGCGGCCCTGGCCGTGTTTGCCGTGCTGTCGTTCACGGTGGGCCTTGCCTGGTCCTGGCTTGCGATCCTGGCCGCCCTGGCGGCCACCGTGGTGATCCTGGCCCGCATGCTGTTCCCCAACGGCGCCCCAGCGGAAACCCCCGCCGGGGACGAGGCGGACGGCGCGCCCGGCTGACCCCATCAAGCAGCACCACCCATAAAGGGAAGCGGCCCGGATGTTCGAGCTTCCAGGCCGCTTGTACCAACCAGGGGGTCGGCCGAACGGGAGCTGCGCTGGCAATCACTCAAGGCAATCACTGAAGGCACGCACTCAAGGCACGCTTGCCAGTTTCCGCCCACGAACCGTGACGGGAGGCTCCCACCAAGGAAGCCAACCACGGCACAGACACAACCGGCCTTGGAGGCCCGCGGGCCGGCCAGGTCCCATCCGGGTGGCCGCGGCAAACCGTGCCCTGCGGAGGCGCCGTGGTGCCTCGCTCCCGTGCGACCGCCATGTGGACGGGGCCGCGGCCCACGGGCCGGCCTGTGTGAAAATAGAGTTCATGCGCCCCATGCAACACTCCAGCAAACTGGCCAATGTACGGTATGAACTTCGCGGTCCGATTCTCCACGCGGCCCAGAAGATGGAGGCGGAGGGGCACCGGATCCTGCGCATGAACCTGGGTGACACCGCCCCGTTCGGCCTGGAGGCGCCCGAATCGATCGTGGTGGACATGATTCACCACCTGCGCGGGGCACAGGGCTACAGCGATTCCAAAGGCATCTTTTCCGCCCGGACCGCCATCTCGCAGTATTATCAGACCCAGGGCCTGATGACGATCGGCGTGGATGACATCTTTGTCGGCAACGGCGTCAGCGAGCTGATCTCCATGACCCTGCAGGCGTTCCTGGAAAACGGCGACGAGGTGCTGATCCCGGCCCCGGACTACCCGCTCTGGACCGCCTCCGTCACACTCACCGGCGGCGTGCCCGTCCACTACCTGTGCGACGAGGACAACGAGTGGTGGCCGGACATGGCGGACGTGGCGGCGAAGATCACCCCGGCCACGCGGGCCATGGTGATCATCAATCCGAACAACCCCACCGGCGCGGTC
This sequence comes from Arthrobacter wenxiniae, assembly GCF_013376105.1. Classification (GTDB taxonomy): domain Bacteria; phylum Actinomycetota; class Actinomycetes; order Actinomycetales; family Micrococcaceae; genus Specibacter; species Specibacter wenxiniae. The sequence goes on along the minus strand of NZ_JAAMFM010000009.1, from coordinate 94,268 downwards.
TACCCCCGGCACATCCTGGAGCGGTTTGTGGAGCTGGCGCGCGAGCACGACCTGGTGATCTTTGCCGACGAGATCTACGAGAAGATCCTCTATGACGGCCGCACGCACATCCACATGGACTCGCTCGCGGACGACGTGTGCATGCTCACCTTCAGCGGCCTGTCCAAGGCGTACCGGATGCCCGGCTACCGCGCCGGGTGGGTCGCGCTGTCCGGTCCGCGCGCCGCGATGGCGGACTTCAAGGAGTCGCTGGAGCTGATTGCCTCGCTGCGGTTGTGTTCGAACGTTCCGGCCCAGCACGCCATCCAGACCTCCCTGGGCGGCTACCAGAGCATCAACGACCTCACGAAGCCCGGCGGGCGCCTGTGCGAGCAGCGGACGCGTGCCTCGGAACTGCTCAATGCCCTGCCCGGCGTCTCGTGTGTTCCCGCGGCCGGTGCCATGTACCTGTTTGTGAAGCTGGACCCGGGGATGTACCCGATCGACGACGACGAAAAGTTCGTCATCGACCTGCTGCAGGACCAAAAGATCCTCGTCTCCCACGGCACGGCCTTTCATTGGCCCACCCCCGACCACTTCCGCTTTGTCCTGCTTCCCAATGTGCGCGACATCGAGGAGGCCGTGCGGCGGATATCCACCTTCCTGGCCGTGTACCGCAGCAAGGCGGCAGTGGCCCGCCGGTAGCGCCTCAAGCCGGCCGGGCCCGTGGCCGGGAATAGTTTTGCCTGCCGCCCAGTTTGCCCGATAGATGCAAACGCATATGTCCAGGCTGGCTTGTTTGACCACCGGGACTTTGGTTACGGAAGGAAGCAAGGCATGAGCGCTGCTGAATTTGAACTGGGGCTGGACACCTTTGGCGACGTCACCCTGGACAGGGAAGGCCAGCCCAAGCCGGCCGCACAGGTGATTCGCGACGTCGTTGAACAGGCCGTGCTGGCCGACTCGCTGGGGCTCGACTACTTTGGCATCGGCGAACACCACCGCGACGATTTCGCCATCTCGTCCCCGGACATGGTGCTGTCGGCGATCGCCGGGCAGACGACGCGGATCCGCCTGGGATCGGCCGTCACGGTGCTCAGCTCCGACGACCCCATCCGCGTCTTCCAGCGCTTTTCCACGCTCGACGCCGTTTCCTCCGGCCGCGCCGAGGTCACCCTGGGCCGGGGCTCGTTTACGGAGTCGTTCCCGCTGTTTGGGCTGGACCTTTCCCAGTATGAAGAGCTGTTTGAGGAAAAGCTGGCCCTGTTCGCCGAGTTGCTGAAGCAGGGGCCGGTCACCTGGAGCGGCAAGACCAGGCCGGCGCTGTCCGAACAGATGGTGTATCCGCACCTTGAGTCGGGAACGCTGAAGTCGTGGGTGGCCGTGGGCGGCAGCCCCCAGTCCGTGGTCCGCGCGGCGCACCACGGGCTGCCGCTGATGCTGGCGATCATCGGAGGGGAGCCGCTGCAGTTCGCGCCCTTCATCAAGCTCTACCACCGCGCCCTGAAGGAGTTCGGCCAGCCGGAGCAACCCGTTGGCGTCCACTCGCCCGGGCACATTGCCGAGACGGATGAAGAGGCCATGGAGGAACTCTGGCCGCACTATGCCGCCATGCACAACCGCATTGGACGCGACCGCGGCTGGCCGCCCCTGACCCGTCTGCAGTTCAACGCCACGGCCGGCCCCAAGGGAGCGCTCATGGTGGGTTCGCCGGAAACCGTGGCCCGCAAGATCACCGCGGTGGCGAAGTCGCTGGGGCTGTCCAGATTCGACCTCAAGTACAGCCACGGCACGCTTCCACACGAATCTATGCTGCGCAGCATTGAACTCTATGGCACACAGGTGGCACCCATGGTCAGGGAGAACCTGCGCAACGCCTGACGCGTGCCGCGTCGGGGTCGGCCGGCCGGCACGGATGAGGACCTGGGGAAACAAGCTGGAAGAGTCGGTATGAAAGGGGCAAAAATACTAGAATAAATATTCTAGGAACTATTGAGAAAGTCAGACATAGGGTCTAGTCTTGAGACATGGACACGCCGGATTCTGACCCCGGCAACGGGGGATTCCCCGCCACAGCTGATGCGGCGGCACTGATCTCCGCCCTGTCCCTTCCCTCCATTGAACCCTTTGGCCCCGACAATGCCCTGCTGGCCGGGCTGCCCGCCTACACCCCGCACCCGGCCCCGGTCCCGGAGCCGGCCTCGCGGGTCTCGGTGGCGCGGGCGGTGTACGATTCCGCGGCCGCCGCCCTGGCGGCGCTGAAGTGCCTGGAGGACCGGACGGCGGCCTGCAAGGCGGCCGCCGTGGCGCGCCTGCTGGGCGCCGCGGCCGTGGAGGCGGCCGCGACAGCCCTGGACCCGTGGCAGGCCGGGCTGGCCGAGTCCGCCGCCACGGCGGAGATCGCCACGACCCTGTGCATCCCGCAGGGCAGCGCGAGCGCCCTGGCCCACCAGGCGGCCGAGCTCACCACCCACCCGGACACCTTCGACGCCCTCGCCGACGGTGTCCTGTCCTGGCGGCACGCGTGCACCGTCCTCGCCGAAACCCGCACACTGGCTGCCACGCCCGGCACGCAGCCGTTGGACGTCACCGCCTTTGAGGCGGAGCTGCTCGCCGCCGCGCCCGGCACGACCGGAGGCGCGTTCGCCTCCAGGGCGAGGCGGCTGCGCGAGGGAGTGCACCCGGAAACCCTCACCACCCGGATGCGCGAAGCCATCGCCAAACGCTCCCTGAGCCTGGACCCGGGCAGGGACGGCATGGATTGGCTGACCCTGCACCTCCCGGCCCCGGCAGCCAACGGCGCCCTGGCCCACTGCACGCGCCTGGCCCGCGCCCAACAAGGCCCCGGCGAACACCGCACCCTCGACCAGCTCCGCGCCGACACCGCCGCGATCCTCCTCCTCGGCCAGGCCCTGCCCGACGCCTGCAATGCCGTACGCACCGGCACGAGCGCCGGCGCCGCCCCGCACGCCGCTCCGGGCAACAGCACCGGGGCGAACCACAGCGGCGTGAACCCCGGCAGCGCGAATCCCGGCGGCGCGAATCCCGGCGGCGCGAATCCCGGCAGCGCGAACCCCGGCAGCGCGAACCCCGGCAGCGCGAACCCCGGCGGCGGCAAGAATGCGATGGGGACCACCCAGGGGGCGGGCCAGGCGGCAGGCGTCCGGTCCTCGGGTGCACGCTTCATCGGCGATGCGCTCTCTGGCGCGATCCTGGACGCCTACGCACCCTTCGGTCCACAAAGGCTGGTAGACAACGGATACACGTGTCTGAGCCTCATTGATGTGGTTCCCGACTGGGTCCACCGCCCCAAAAACGCCGTGGTAGGGTCCCGGACCGAGGAAGGCCATGCCCGGGACCGGGCGTGGGAAACAAACCCGGAAAACATCCCCCTCCAAGGGCTCCTCTGCCCCGATGCCGGGCCCTCCAGCCAGGCTGACGACGGAGCCAGCACCCACCCTGACAGCCTCCACATCGACGGCGCTGGAGAAGCCCAACACCCGGGAGAAAACCCTGCCCCGGACCGTCAGCCTGCGGACGTGCCGGCAGTGGAGGGCGGCGGCAGCATTCCGGAGTTGATCACGGAGCTGGCGGCCGCCGTTCAAGACGGTGTGGTCGACGGCGTCCTGAAGGACCCCATGAAAGAGTACTTTGAGCAGTTGGAGGCCACCCGCAACGGGACGGCGGTCACGGAGCCGCCACTGCCTTCTGCTCAGGTCATCGTCACCGTCCCGGCCCTGGCCCTGCTCGGCCTCACGAACGAGCCAGCACAACTGGCTGGACACGGGCCCATCCCGGAAGAGATCGCCCGCAAGCTCCTGCTCAACGCCGGCGCGTTCCTGCGCGTGCTCACCGACCCGCTCACCAACGTTCCGCTGGCGGAGCTGCCCCCGGACCGCTACCGGCTGCGCGAAGCCGAGAAAACCCTGCTCCGGGCCCTGCACGAGACCTGCTCGTTCCCGAACTGCACCAACCCGGCCCTGGACACGGAAACCGACCACATCATCCCCTACTCCGCCGGCGGGCCCACCACCGTGGAGAATTCCCTGCCCGAATGCAAACGCCACCACGCGCTCAAGCACTTCCGTGACGACAAGGACAGGCACGGCCGGTTCCGGCAGGACCTGGACCCCGACCGTCGCGGGATCAAGCTCCGCGGCTGGAAAGCATCCGCCACCGCCGACGGGCGGGTCGGCTGGACGTCGCCTTCGGGCAAATACCACCCCCCGAAGCCGCGCACCACCCAGCCGCCCGCCTACCCCAAATGGCTCAAGAAGCGCATGGACAAAAAACTCAGGCACCGCAAAAGCTGCCCCGAAGCCAGCCCGGAGGCGATCACGGCAAACGACCTGCGCCCCGGCGCCCCACCACTGATCGACCTGCACCACAGCCCCCTCGAGCGGCTCATCAGCTACAACGTCAAGCATCCCAACGATGACAACGGCCCCTGAACTGGTTTCGACAGGCTCAACCACCGGGGGACTGAACTGGTTTCGACAGGCTCAACCACCGGGGGACTGAACTGGTTTCGACAGGCTCAACCACCGGGGCTTGCGCCAGGACAGACCACCGGCAGTTTCGCTCAGCTCGGATTGGTCCTCGGCCGCAGGGTGACTGTGGGCAGGCCCGGCGCGGGGAGCGGCGGATCAACGTGGTTTTCCGGCAGTCCAAAAAGCGGCACCGCGGCCGGAGCCCCAGCGGCGCCAATCTCGGCCTGCCAGGTGTTCCGTGCCGCGACAATGTCATCGTGGGTGCGTCCCACGAAGTTCCACCACATGACAATTGACTCGCCGAGCGGCGTGCCGCCAATGAGGAGCAGCCGAACCGGCGCCGCCCCGGCCTCCAGCAGGACTGTTGACCGGCCGGGGCCCACATACCCCAGTTCTGCGCAGCCCAGAGGTTGTCCGGCCACGGTGACAGTGCCCGAGTCCACGAGGAACCCGTGCTCAAAGGACGGGTCAGTGTCCAGCGTGACGGAAGCGCCGGCGTCGATCATCAACTCGGCGCCGAGGAGCGGCGTGTGGGTCACCACGGGGGACACCTCCCCGGCCAGGCCTCCAAGAAAGACGCTCAGCGACACGCCGGGCAGGGTGAGAGGCGCCGGACGGTAATGTTCGAACGTCGGCTCCATGAATCGCGCACCTGCCGGCAGGGCCACCCACAACTGGGCGCCATGGAGCATGGTGGTGGCGGCGGTGGAATACTCCGAATGGCTGATGCCGCGCCCGGCAGTCATCAGGTTCAGCTCGCCCGGCCGCACCATGGCGCGATATCCGGCGCTGTCGGAATGTTCAATTTCGCCGGTAAACAGCCAGCTGACCGTCTGCAGCCCGGTATGCGGGTGCGGCGGGACGGACATGCCCCCGGTGCTGGCAACGTCGTCCGGGCCGTAATGGTCAACGAAGCACCAGGCCCCGATGAGGGAGCGCTGCCTTTGCGGCAGGGTCCGGCGCACGGTCATGGCCCGAGGCCCGCCCAACGGCACCAGCCGCGGCTCCAGCACTTCCACCGAGCCGGGATTGCTCGGGCAGACAAGCTCCAGCGGGGCCTGCTCCAAGTTGCTCACAACACACCATCCATCCTTGAACCGCAACGCGGGCTGGGCCGGCCCCGAAACGTCCCCGGAAACCTCGGACCGGCGCCCCCCTTCATGCCTTGAAGCGTAGCGCGGCCGGCAGCTCCGTGGGGAGCTGACGGGGACAATGCCCCGCGGCAATTCCGGAGGGTGGCAGAACCGTCGTAGGATCGTAAGGTTGGCTCTTTCCACAGTGCAGGTGCTGAAGGCACACGCAAGGGCGGTGACTGCCTTGTCCGACTAGACTCTTTGAAGTTTCGCTTTTGCCCCCAAGAGAAATGGATCGCGGGTGGATCTCACCTTCATGGTCGTGCTTGTCATTGCACTGGCCCTTTTTTTCGACTTTACGAATGGCTTTCATGACACGGCAAATGCGATGGCCACGCCCATCGCCACCGGTGCCATCAAGCCCAAGACTGCCGTGGCGCTGGCCGCAATCCTGAACCTGGTGGGTGCGTTCCTCTCGACGGAAGTCGCCAAGACCATTTCCGGTGGCATCATCAACGAGGGACCCGGGGGCGTTGCCATCACCCCGGAAATGATTTTCGCCGGGTTGATGGGCGCCGTGCTGTGGAACCTCTTCACCTGGCTGCTGGGCCTTCCCTCCAGCTCCTCGCACGCGCTGTTTGGCGGCCTGATCGGTGCCGCAATCGTCGGAACCTGGTCCTTCGGCGCCGTCAATTTCCTGGTCGTCCTCTCCAAAGTCATCTTCCCGGCCCTCCTGGCGCCGGCCGTGGCGGGCGGAGTGGCCTACCTCTGCACCAAAATGGCCTACGGCATCACGCGCCGCTCCGACCCGGACTCGGGTGACAAACTGACCCAGAAGCGCCGCGGATTCAAGCACGGGCAGGTCTTTAGCTCCTCGCTCGTGGCCTTGGCGCACGGCACCAACGACGCCCAAAAGACCATGGGCGTCATCACCCTGGTGCTGATCGCATCCCAGCTGCAGGCCCCCGGCACGGGACCCCACATCTGGGTCATCACGGCCTGCGCCATTGCCATTGCCGGCGGGACCTACGCCGGAGGCTGGCGCATCATACGCACCCTCGGCTCCGGCCTGACCGACGTGAAACCCGCACAGGGCTTCGCCGCGGAAACCAGCACGGCGGTCGCCATCCTGGCGTCCAGCCACCTCGGGTTCGCCCTTTCCACCACCCACGTGGCGTCCGGCTCCGTCATCGGATCGGGACTTGGCCGCAAGGGTTCCACGGTGCGTTGGGGGGCCATCGGCAAGATCAGCCTGGGCTGGCTGTTCACGCTCCCCGCCGCCGCAGTGGTCGGCGGCCTGGCGGCCCTGCTGATCCGCACCGGCACAGTGGGAATCGTCATTGTGGCGGTTCTCGGACTGGGCGCCATCCTCGTCATGTTCTACCTCTCCCAGCGTGAAGTCGTAGACCACAGCAACGCCATCAGCGACGTCGACGCCGTGGGTGAGGCCCTGCACATCCCGAGCAGGAAGGAGCGGGACCGTCTCGCCGCCAAGGCCCGGGCCGCGGAAAAGCTGGCGGAGAAGGCCGCCCGGAGGGCCGCCGAGACCGCCGCCCTCCGTGCCAAGGCGCAGGCAGCCCTGGACCAGGCGGACACCGCCGTGCTGAAGGCCATGACCAAGGCCGCCGCCGCTGCCGACGCCCCAAAGCCGCGCAAGAAGCAAACCAGCAAGAAGGGTAAATAATGCAGTTTGCGACCATCGCCAACCTGGCCGCCAACACCGCCAACAAGGCTGTGATCGACTGGAAGGGGTTCATTGTCGTGGCCGTCGTCACGCTCGTCGGCGCCGGGTTCGTCGTCCTCATGTACTCCCTCGGCGTGCGCCTGACGGCCATCAGCAGCGACCACGCCGCCCGCGCCCACACCACGGCCAAATGGGGCGCCTGGACCTGCTTCGGCCTGTGCGGCCTGGCCGTGGCCATCGGCATCATCCTGATAGTCCCGCTCTTCTACAAAACCGTCATGGGCTGGTTCGGCGTCACCGCCTAGCCGCGCCAAGTACGACGCCGGGAACCCGCCGCGAACCTGCAAGCGGAGGGCGTGGGATCAGGCATCCAGGATCATGTTCGTGATCCGGGCGGTGGAGAGCAGCCGGCCGCCGGCGTCCGTCATGACCACCTCGTGCGTGGCCAGCGTGCGGCCCAGGTGCAGCGCGGTGGCGGTGCCGGTGACCAGGCCGGACGCGATGCCGCGGTGGTGCGTTGCACCGATCTCAATGCCGACGGGGCGGCGGTGCGGGCCGGCATGGAACGCCGCGGCAAAGGAACCGAGTGTTTCGGCCAGCACCAGGTGCGCACCACCGTGCAACAGCCCGGCCAGCTGCGTGTTTCCCTCCACCGGCATGGTGGCCGTCATCCGCTCCGCCCCCATCTCGCCAAAAACAATTCCCATCTTCACCACCAGGGCTCCGACGCCCAGGTCCCCGAGCCACGCGTGGTACTCGTCCGGCACCCCCGCAGCGGCAAGTTCGGCGAGAAAGGGCGGCGGCGTGAAATTAGCGTTCATGATGACTAGGCTGGCACCTGTGACTGAATCTGCCAAGACGGCCCCCAAAACACCTGTTTCCGCCGCTGCCACGCACGGCGGGGAGTCCCGCCTGCTGGTGATCGACGGCCATTCCATGGCGTTCCGGGCGTTCTACGCCCTGCCGCCGGAGAACTTTTCCACGGATTCGGGCCAGCACACCAACGCCGTCCACGGCTTCACGTCCATGCTGCTCACCATGATCCGCCAGCAGAAGCCCACCCACGTGGTGGTGGCCTTCGACCTGGACACCCCCACGTTCCGCTCCCTCGAGTACACGGAGTACAAGGGCGGGCGCAACAAGACGCCGGAGGAGTTCTACGGCCAGGTCGACCTGATCATCAAGGTCATGGCCGCGATGAACATCCCCACCATCTCCGTGGACGGCTTCGAGGCGGACGACATCATCGCCACCCTTGCCGCGCAGGGCGAGGCCGCCGGCTGGGACGTCCTGGTGGTCTCCGGCGACCGCGACGCCTTCCAGCTCATCACCGACAAGGTGCTGGTGCTCTACCCCAAGAAGGGCATCTCGGACATTCCGCCGATGGACGCCGCCGCCGTTGAGGCCAAGTACTTCGTGCCGCCCAACCGCTACTCCGACCTGGCCGCGCTGGTCGGCGAAACCGCCGACAACCTCCCCGGCGTGCCCGGCGTCGGGCCCAAGACCGCCGCCAAGTGGATCAACCTCTACGGGGGCCTTGACGGCGTCCTGGAGAATCTGGACTCAATCGGCGGCAAGGTGGGCGAGTCCCTGCGGGCGCACGTGGAGGACGTCAGGCGCAACCGCCGCCTGAACCACCTGCTGCGCGACATGGAGCTGCCCGTCGCCCTCGAGGACACGGTGCTGCGCGCCCCGGACCGCGAAGCCGTGGAAGAGCTCTTTGACGCCCTCCAGTTCAACACGCTCCGCAAGCGCCTCTTCGACCTTTTCGGCGAGGAGGAGGCGGCCGACGACGGCGAGGGCCACGAGGTGCCCCGGCACGAAGTGGTCACGGACGCGGCCGCGCTCAAGGCATGGCTCGACGCCGGGACCAACGGTTCCGGGGCGCCGGCACCCACCGCCGTGGAAGTGTTGTCCGAACGCGTCGGCCTGATGACCGAGGCCACCGCGGTGGCCCTGGTGCGCGCGGACTCGGCGGCCGTCGTCGAGCTTGGCACGGCGGACGAGGCACTGGACCGGGAGCTGGCACGCTGGCTGACCTCGGACGCCCCGAAGGTGGCCCATGAGTACAAGGAAGCGTTGAAGGCCCTGGCACCGCGCGGACTCGCCCTGGGCGGCGTGGTGGATGACACCTCCATTTCCGGCTACCTGATCCAGCCGGACCGCCGCAGCTACGACCTGCCGGACCTCAGCCAGGTCCACCTGAAGGTGACGTTTGCCGCCGCAGGGTCCACGGGCGCCGGCCAGCTGGACCTGGGCCTGGAGGATGGCGCGAAGTTCGCCGACGCGGTGCAGCGCGGCTACGTGGCCCTGCTCCTGAGCGGGCATTTCGCCCCCATGCTGGCCGAACGCGGCGCAGACCACCTGCTGGGGGAGCTTGAGCTGCCCCTGGCCGCCGTCCTGGCACGAATGGAACTGACCGGGATCGAGATCTCCCGGGACCGCCTGGACACCCTCATGGCAGACCTGACGGCTGCCATGGACGCCGCCCAGGCCGCCGCGTTTGCCGCGATCGGCCACGAAGTGAACCTCGGCTCGCCCAAGCAGCTCCAGCAGGTCCTGTTCGAGGAGCTTGGGCTGCCCAAGACCAAGAAGATCAAGACCGGCTACACCACGGACGCCGCCTCGCTGAAGGCGCTCCTGGACAAGACCGGGCACGAATTCCTGGCCCAGCTCATGGCCCACCGCGAGGCGTCGAAGCTGCGGCAGATGGTGGAGACGCTGAAGAAGTCCGTGGCGGACGACGGCCGCATCCACACCACCTATGCGCAGAACGTGGCCGCCACGGGCCGGCTGTCCTCCAACAACCCAAACCTGCAGAACATCCCGGTCCGCAGCGAGGAGGGCCGGCGCGTCCGGGACATGTTCGTGGTCGGTGCCGGCTACGAGTGCCTGCTGGCGGCGGACTACTCCCAGATCGAGATGCGCATCATGGCGCACCTCTCCGGCGATGCCGGGCTCATCCAGGCCTATGCGGAAGGCGAGGACCTGCACCGCTACGTGGGCTCCCACGTGTTTGGCGTGGCCCCGGGGGAGGTTACCTCCGCCATGCGCTCCAAGGTCAAGGCCATGTCCTACGGCCTAGCATACGGGCTCACCAGCTTTGGCCTGTCCAAGCAGCTGGAGATCTCCGTGGACGAGGCCCGCACGCTCGTCAAGGACTACTTTGACCGCTTCGGCGGCGTGCGGGACTACCTGCGCGGCGTGGTCGAACAGGCCCGCATCGACGGCTACACCTCCACCATCGAGGGCCGCCGCCGCTACCTGCCCGACCTCTCCAGCACCGACCGGCAGCTGCGTGAGCTGGCCGAGCGCGTGGCCCTGAACTCGCCCATTCAGGGGTCCGCCGCGGACATCATCAAGCACGCCATGCTCGGTGTTGCGGCGGAACTCGACAGGCAGGGCCTGAAGTCGCGCATGCTGCTCCAGGTCCACGACGAACTGGTACTGGAAGTCTGGCCGGGGGAGCGGGCGGCGGTCGAGGCCCTGGTGGTGGCGCAGATGGGCGCCGCGGCGGATCTCCTGGTTCCCCTGGAAGTCCAGGTGGGCGTGGGCTCCAGCTGGAACGACGCCGGACACTAGCCTCCCGGCCCCACCCGCCATCCCGCATCCCATACAGCGAAGGAACCACGATGAGCACGGAGCGCGACCCGTCCACCCGCAACCCGCGGCCGTTCCCGTACGAACTGCGCACCTTTCCCATGCGCCTGGTGGACGGGAAGGTTCCCGACGAGGTGGCCAAGTGGACGCAGGCCGTGGCGCTGGGGTTCTACGGCAACGCTCCGACGGCGGAGGACATCGCGAAGTTCGCCGTGATGGAGGAGGTGGACGGCCGCATGTCCACGGGGGCCTACCTGACGGATGCCCCCGGACACGCCGGGGCCTGGGGCCCGGAGTACCCCGTGGCCACCTACGCCTACCACCGCAAAAACCTCAACGTCGGAGGCGGGACGCTCCTGCCGGTGCACCAGATCACGGCTGTGACGGTGCGCCCCAGCCACCGGCGGCGCGGGATACTGCGCGCCATGATCAGCTCCGACCTGGCCCAGGCGAAGGCTGCCGGGATCCCCATGGCCGCGCTCACGGCGTCGGAAGCCGTCATCTACGGCAGGTTCGGCTTTGGCGTGGCCACGCACGTGTGCCAGGTGGAAGTGGCCAGCCGGGGCGGGATTGGCTTCCACAACCCGGCAGCCGCGGCCCGGGGCACGGTGGAGGTGGCCGACCCCCTGACCGTGCGGGACCTCCACAATGGGATCTTCGCCCGCGTCCACGCCGCCACATTCGGCTCGATCGGCCGGCACGACATGTACCGCCTGATCGCCTCTGGACAGGGGAACTACGCGTCCCTGGAACCGTCCCGGAACGTCCGCGCCGCGCTCCACTACGATGCCGCCGGCGCCGTGGACGGCTACGTCAGCTACCAGCCGGATGAGTCCGCGACTCCGCCCACGGTCAAGATTGTGGACCTGCTGGCGGCCGGGGAAGGCGCCTACCTGGCCCTCTGGAACTACCTCGGGTCGCTGGACCTGATCGAGCGGGTCACCTGGGACATGGCGCCGGAGGCGGACCCCCTTGAATGGGCCATGGCCGCCAAGCGGGACTACAAGCGGACCGGGACCGAGGACCACCTGTGGCTGCGCATCCTCGACGCCCCGGCGGCCCTGGCGGCCCGCAGCTACGCCGCGGACGGTCGGATCACCATCCACATCGGGGATCCGCTGGGCCATGCCTCAGGCATCTTCTCCATCGAGGTGGCCCACGGCACGGCCACCGTCACCCGCTGCCGGGAGGACGGGTCAGTCGCGCCGGAGCTGTCCATGGGGGTCAGCGAGCTTTCCAGCGCATACCTCGGTGCCGTCACGGCCCGGATCCTGCAGGCCGCCGGGCGGCTCCGGGAGGAAATGCCCGGCGCCGCCGCACGGTTCGACGCACTGTTTGCCCTGCCGGTCGCCGCCCACAGCCTGACCAACTTCTAGCCCGCTTCACCTGCCACATCCTGCCCGCCCCCGGTAGGATGCACCCACAGGAGTGAAAGGGCCAGGCAATGGAAAAGACATTCGAGGTCATAGTGGTGGGCGGCGGGTTTGCCGGCGTGGCCGCCGTCAGGGCCCTGGGCCGCGCCGGCGTTGAGGTGCTGCTCATTGACCAGAACAACTACCACCAGTTCCAGCCGCTGCTCTACCAGGTGGCGACGGCGCAGATCGGCGTCTCCGACGTCACGCGGACCTTTCGGGGCATGTTCCAGCGCTACCGCAGCGCCACCGTGCTCACCGCCAGGGTGGCGGCGGTGGATGTCCAGGCGCACACCGTCACCACCTCCGACGGCGACACGTTCCACGCCCAAATCCTGGTGCTGGCCGCCGGCGCCGAGGCCAACTACTTCAACACGCCCGGAGCCGAAGAGAACGCCTACCCCCTGTATTCAGTCACGGATGCCGTCCGTCTCGGCAATGCCCTGGTCCACGCCCTCGATGCGGCCCAGCGGCAGGGCAGCGGCAGCGGGGGAGTCCACGTCGTGGTGGTCGGCGGCGGGCCCACGGGAGTCGAGACCGCCGGCGCGATCGCCGAAAACTTCAAGTACGTGGTCCCCAAGTACTTTTCGAATGACGTGGCGGCGCGCTCCAGCGTGCACCTGGTCGACATGGTGCCCAGTGTCCTGACGCCGTTTTCGGACAGGAACAAGGCCTATGCCACCAGGCGGCTGCGGCAGGCCGGGGTGCGGCTCAAGATGGGGTCCGGCGTGACGGAGGTCCGCCGTGACGGGGTGGATTTTGCCGACGGCGCCTCCCTGCCCAGCCAAATCGTCGTCTGGGCCGGCGGGCTGAAGGCCGGCACGCTCATCGCCCAGTCGGGACTCCCCCAGGGGCGCGGCGGGCGGATCGACGTCAACCCTGACCTGACCGCCCCGGGGACCACGGGCGTCTATGTCCTGGGCGATGCGGCCAACATGACGGACTCCCGCGGGGAGAAGCTCCCGCAGCTCGGTTCCTGCGCCCAGCAGGCGGGCAAGTGGGCCGCCCGCAATATTCTGGCCGATCTGAAGGGCGGGCGGCGCAAGCCCTTTGCGTACCTGGACAAGGGCTACATGGCCATGATCGGCCGCGGCGCGGCCGTGGCGGAGATCGGCCGCAAGCGATGGCAAATACAGGGCCCACTGGCCTTCCTCGCATGGCTGGCCGTGCACGTGGTGCTGTTGTCCGGCAAGCGCCAGCGCGTCAGCGCGCTCATCTCGTGGGCGGACGACTACCTCACCCACAGCCGGTCCCACGTGGTGCTGGGCGGCCCGGACCGGGGTTGACGCCGCAGCGTCAGGCCGTCAGGCCGCCCGCAGGGCCCAGGCACCGCGGCAGCTCAGCCACAAGGTCGTTGCCGCGGCAGTGGAGTTGACCAGCAGCAGGGAAATCAGCACCAAAAGCTGGATCAGCCCGGCGTCCAGCGGCGCGGCACCGCCCAGGATCATGCCCACAAAGGCGCCGGGCAGCGTCACCAGCCCGGCCGTGCGGGTCTGGTCCACGGACGGCAGCACCGCCTCGCCGGCCACGGGCCTGCCCACCATCATCCGGGCGGCGAACCACATGAAGCCCAACGCCACGGCGGCCTCGACTTCGCCGCGGCGGACCACCAGCTCATCCTCAACCCGGCGGCCACTGAGCGTAACGGTGGACATGGCCCCGCCAATCTGCTGCCCCAGCACGGCGATGATGGCCAGGGCGGAGAACGGGAGCACGCCGGCGGCAAACATGAGCCCGGCCACGGGAAGCACCCCGGCGGCCAGGGGAAGCGCCGCCAGCCACCACCGGCCCTTCCGCGCCACCCGGCGCCCGCACGTCCACACGCCCACCAGGAACATGAGCGCCACAAAGGCAAAGGCCCATGCGCCGCGGTTGGCCAGAAAGGCAATGACCAGGGCGACGGCGGCCAGCTGGACGAGCGCCCGGAGCCCCGCCACCAGCATTTGGGCCGGCGGCCGGCCCAGCGTGACACCCCACATCGCAGCCGCCAGGGCCAGCAAAACGGCCAATAGAACCCACGCGCTCGGGCCCAACACGAGAAGGGTTGAATTGTCCACAAACGCAATTATCGCCGTCGTGCCTGCATTTTGCGCTGCTTGGCGCAACCCACTAGACTAATTGGGCATGTAATGCGTGGTTTGGGCCACCAAAAGCCCGGCACCCGCGCACCGCATGCAGGCACACCCGCAGGAACCCCTGCAAACATAGTAAATCGCCGGAACTGTCCCGGCTTAGCCAACTATCCACATCGGAGCCCCTACTACATGACCATCACGACCCCCGAGAAGACTAGTACCACTCCTGTTGTTGCCATCAACGACATCGGTACTGCTGAAGAATTCCTCGCCGCAGTGGACGCAACCATCAAGTACTTCAACGACGGCGACCTCGTCGAAGGTGTTGTAGTCAAGGTTGACCGCGACGAAGTTCTGCTCGACATCGGTTACAAGACCGAAGGCGTCATCCCCTCCCGCGAGCTCTCCATCAAGCACGACGTTGACCCCGGGGACGTTGTCTCCGTTGGCGATCAGGTCGAGGCCCTGGTGCTCACCAAGGAAGACAAGGAAGGCCGTCTCATCCTCTCCAAGAAGCGCGCGCAGTACGAGCGCGCCTGGGGCGACATCGAGAAGGTCAAGGAAGAAGACGGCGTCGTCACCGGTACCGTCATCGAGGTGGTCAAGGGTGGTCTTATCCTCGACATCGGCCTGCGCGGCTTCCTGCCCGCATCGCTCGTCGAGATGCGCCGCGTGCGCGACCTGGCTCCGTACATCGGCCAGCAGATCGAAGCCAAGATCATCGAGCTGGACAAGAACCGCAACAACGTGGTCCTGTCCCGCCGTGCCTGGCTCGAGCAGACCCAGTCCGAGGTTCGCTCCACGTTCCTCAACAAGCTGGAAAAGGGCCAGGTCCGTCCCGGCGTTGTGTCCTCCATCGTCAACTTCGGTGCCTTCGTGGACCTTGGCGGCGTAGACGGCCTCGTGCACGTTTCCGAGCTGTCCTGGAAGCACATCGACCACCCGTCCGAGGTTGTGGAAGTTGGCCAGGAAGTCACCGTCGAGGTGCTCGAAGTGGATCTGGACCGCGAGCGTGTATCGCTCTCGCTCAAGGCCACGCAGGAAGACCCGTGGCAGACCTTCGCCCGCACCCACGCCCTCGGGCAGGTTGTCCCGGGTAAGGTCACCAAGCTGGTTCCGTTCGGCGCGTTCGTTCGCGTCGAGGACGGCATCGAAGGCCTGGTCCACATCTCCGAGCTGGCCGTCCGCCACGTTGAGCTGGCCGAGCAGGTTGTCTCCGTGGGCGACGAGCTGTTCGTCAAGGTCATCGACATCGACCTGGAACGCCGCCGCATCTCGCTGTCCCTCAAGCAGGCCAACGAAGGCGTCGACGTCGACTCCACCGAGTTCGACCCGGCCCTGTACGGCATGGTGGCCGAGTACGACGAAGAGGGCAACTACAAGTACCCCGAGGGCTTCGACCCCGAGTCCAACGAGTGGCTCGAGGGCTACGAGACCCAGCGCGCCGTGTGGGAGCAGCAGTACGCCGACGCCCAGACCCGCTGGGAAGCCCACAAGAAGCAGGTTGCCCAGCACGCCGCTGAGGATGCAGCTTCCGACGGCACCGAAGGCGGTGGCGAGTCCGCAGGGACTTCGTACTCCTCCGAGCCCGCCGCGGCCGACACCGGTGCCGGCACCCTGGCTTCCGACGAGGCACTCGCCGCACTGCGCGAGAAGCTCACCGGAAACTAATTCGGCAACGGCAGTCACACGCGGGCGCCGTTGGATGGGCCCCCCACCTTCGGGTGGGGGGTCCATTCCCCTTTAATCGCCGGCGCGTCACCGTGCCGTGGCCGGACGTCGACGGCGCCCCGGCGGCCCGCTGCGCCTAGCGCCCGGCCAGCGGCGTGTCCACCCAGTCGGTGCCGGCGGGGACCAGGGTGCAGGCCCCCGCCGTGAGGGACGCCAGCCGCGCGTGCCCGGCCGCGATCACACCGGCGTCGTCGGCCATGGCCAGCCCCACGTAGGTGTTGACGGCGTCGAAGCTGTTGCCGGTCATCACATGGCCGGCGCTGCGGAGCTCGTTCTCCAGGCGCCCCGCGGCGGCGTGCGGGACGGCGACGGTGAACAGCTGCAGCCGGTCCCGGCGCACGAGCGGCGCCAGGGACACGGCCGCGCTGACCGATTCCGAATACGCCCGCACGAGTCCTCCTGCTCCCAGCAGGATCCCGCCAAAATAGCGCACGACGACGGCGCACACGTCGCTGAGGTCGGCCGCCGGCACCGCGCCGTTCCCGGTTTCGCGCTTGAGCAGCGCGTCGAGCATGGGCGCCCCCGCGGTGCCGGAGGGCTCGCCGTCGTCGTTGGAGCGCTGGACGCCACGGTCCGGACCCAGCACGAACGCCGAACAGTGGTGCCGGGCGTCGTAAAACTCGCGCCGGAGCTCCGCCACGAGCCCGCGCGCGGCATCCTCGTCGCCAACCCGCCGCAGCACGGTGATGAAACGCGAGCGCTTGACGGAGAGCTCGTGGCGGAAGTCCACCCCGGCGGCCAGCGTCGTGTAGCGGTTGGCGACCGGCAGCGCGGCGGGCAGGGGTCGTCTCTGGCTCATCCGATCCAGTCTAGTGTGGAGACATGCTTTCGATTGGTCTCACGGGCGGCATCGCCGCCGGCAAGTCCCTGCTGTCCGCACGCTTCCGGGAATTGGGTGCCGTGGTCATCGACGCCGACCGGCTGGCCCGGGAAGCCGTGGCCCCCGGAACCCCCGGACTGGCCGCCGTGGCGAAGGCGTTTGGCCCCGGCGTGCTCACGGCCGGCGGGGCCCTGGACAGGCCCGCCCTCGGGGCGTTGGTCTTCGCCGACAAGGACAGGCTGGCGGCGCTCAACGCAATAGTCCACCCCTTGGTCCGGGCTGCGGCCGGACGCCTTGAGGACGACGCCGCACCGGACGCCATTGTGGTCCAGGACATCCCGCTGCTCGTGGAGACGGGCCAGGGCGCAGGCTTCCACCTGGTCATCGTGGTGGATGCGCCGCTGGGGCAGCGGCTGGCGCGCATGGTCGAAACACGCCGGATGACGCCGGAGGACGCGCGCGCCAGGGTGGCGGCGCAGGCCGGCGACGAACAGCGGCGGGCGGCGGCCGACGTCGTGCTTGACAACTCCGGGGCGCCGGAGGCGGCCCTGGCGGCGCTGGACGCGCTGTGGGCTGCACGGCTGGTGCCGTTTGCCCGCAACCTGGCGGCGGGCGTGCCGGCCCGGCACCCGGGGCCGCCTGCCATCACGGGCCCGGACCCGGCGTGGCCGGGGCAGGCAGCCCGCCTGGCAGCCCGCATTGCGAAGGCTGCCGGGGGTTTTGGCGTGGCCGTCGACCACATTGGCTCAACGTCCGTGCCGGGGCTTGCCGCCAAGGACGTCATAGACCTGCAGCTGCGCGTGGCGTCGCTGGCGGACGCGGACGCGGCGGCCCCGGCCCTGGCCGCCGCCGGCTTCCCGCGCCGCAGGGGGCAGTGGTGGGACACGGGGCATGACTTTGCCGGGGGCCGTGCGGGGGAGCGGTGGGAGAAGCGCTTCCACAACGCCGCGGACCCGGGCCGGCCCGTCAACCTGCACGTGCGGGTGGACGGGTCGCCGGGGGCCGTGCTGGCGTTGGCCTTCAGGGACTGGTTGCGGGCCGATGCCCCGGCGCGGTCCCGCTACGAGTCAATCAAGCGCCAGCTGGCGGCCGCTCATGCCGCGGACACCGACACCGCCGGCTATGCCGGTGCCAAGGAGCCCTGGTTTGCCTCGGCTGTCCCCGAGCTGGCCAGGTGGCTGGAGCTCGCCCGGTAGTCGGTGACCTCGGGCGGGTTGTTCAGCGGCGCCACAACGGGAGTAGCGTTATGCGCATGAGTCTTGCGCAGGAAATTAACCGAGTCGTTGCCCCGTTTGAGGTCATTAGCGATTTTCAGCCGGCCGGGGACCAGCCCGCGGCGATCAAGGAACTCACCGAGCGGATCACCAACGGTGAGAAGGACATTGTCCTGCTGGGCGCCACGGGCACCGGAAAGTCCGCCACGGCCGCCTGGCTGATCGAGCAGGTGCAGCGGCCCACCCTCGTGATGGTGCAGAACAAGACGCTGGCCGCCCAGCTGGCCAACGAGTTCCGGGAGCTGCTGCCCAACAACGCAGTCGAATATTTCGTCTCCTACTACGACTACTACCAGCCGGAAGCGTACGTGCCGCAGTCGGACACGTTCATTGAAAAGGACTCCTCGGTCAACGAGGAAGTGGAACGGCTGCGGCACTCGGCCACCAACGCCCTGCTGACCCGGCGCGACGTGGTGGTGGTGGCCACGGTGTCCTGCATTTACGGCCTGGGCACGCCGGAGGAGTACGTTGCCGGCATGGTCACGCTGACCAGGGGCGCCACGATGAACCGCGACGACCTGCTGCGGAAATTCGTCAGCATGCAATACGCGCGCAACGACATCGACTTCCACCGCGGAACCTTCCGCGTGCGCGGCGACACCGTGGAGATCATCCCCATGTATGAGGAACAGGCCCTCCGCATCGAGTTCTTTGGCGACGAGATCGAGAACATCTACACGCTGCACCCGCTGACGGGCCAGGTCATCCGCGAGGAAACCGAAATGTACGTGTTCCCGGCCTCGCACTACGTGGCCGGGCCGGAGCGGATGGCCCGGGCCGTGAAGGCGATCGAGGACGAGCTGGCCGTGCGCACCAAGGAGCTGGAGAGCCAAAACAAGCTGCTCGAGGCCCAGCGGCTGCGCATGCGCACCACGTATGACCTCGAAATGATGGAGCAGATGGGATTCTGCAACGGCATCGAAAACTATTCACGCCACATTGACGGGCGCGCGGCGGGAACCGCCCCGCACTGCCTGCTGGACTACTTCCCGGACGACTTCCTGCTGGTCATCGACGAATCCCACGTCACGGTTCCCCAGATCGGCGCCATGTACGAGGGCGACATGTCCCGCAAGCGGACCCTGGTGGACCATGGCTTCCGGCTGCCCTCCGCCATGGACAACCGGCCGCTGAAATGGGACGAATTCCTGGACCGCGTCGGCCAGACCGTCTACCTTTCCGCCACCCCGGGCAAGTACGAGCTGGGAAAGTCGGACGGGTTCGTGCAGCAGATCATCCGCCCCACGGGCCTGATCGACCCGGAAATCATCGTCAAGCCGTCCAAGGACCAGATCAACGACCTTTTGGGCGAGATCAGGGAGCGGACGGCGAAGAGCGAGCGGGTCCTCGTCACGACGCTGACCAAGCGGATGGCGGAGGACCTGACGGACTACCTCCTGGGCAACGGCATCAAGGTCCAGTACCTGCACTCGGACGTGGACACCTTGCGGCGCGTGGAACTCCTGCGCGAGCTGCGCATGGGAGTTTTTGACGTCCTCGTGGGCATCAACCTGCTCCGGGAAGGCCTGGACCTGCCCGAGGTGTCCCTGGTCAGCATCCTGGACGCGGACAAGGAAGGCTTCCTGCGCTCCGGGACCTCCCTGATCCAGACAATCGGCCGTGCCGCGCGCAACGTGTCCGGACAGGTGCACATGTATGCGGACCGGATCACCGACTCGATGCAGTTTGCCATCGACGAGACCAACCGCCGCCGGGTCATCCAGGTGGCTTACAACACCGAACGGGGCATCGACCCGCAGCCGCTGCGCAAGAAGATCGCCGACATCACCGACCAGCTGGCACGGGAGGACGCGGACACCGCCGCGCTGCTCCAGGAGGCCCGGACCAAGCGCGAAACCGCCAAGTCGTCGGTGCGGCGCGACGGGCTCGCCGCCCGTCCCGCCGGCGACCTGGTGGACCTGATCGAGGACTTGACGGCACAGATGCACGGCGCCGCATCGGAGCTGCACTTTGAACTTGCGGCCCGGCTGCGCGACGAGGTGGGGGACCTGAAGAAGGAGCTGCGGCAAATGCGCGAGGCGGGCCACGCGTAGGCGGCAGGCCCCAATGCCGTGTAGGCTTGGACGCACGTAGGGGAGTATCCCAAGCGCTACATTCGTCAGCACGTGCGGCACCGTTGCCGCGCCGGGTGTAGCGGCTGCCTCAAGGCAGCGGAGAGACTTATGTCTCTTCGCCATACCTTGAAAGGCGCACAATGCACAATTTGCCCGTTTGGTTCGAGGTCGGGTCCTTTGCCGTCCTGGGATTGATCCTCCTCGCCGACCTCCTGCTGGTCATCAGGCGCCCGCACATCCCCTCCATGAAGGAGGCCGGGCTGTGGGTGGCCTTCTACGTCGGGCTCGCCCTCCTGTTCGCGGTGATGCTGTTCATCTTCACGGGCGCCGAGTTCAGCGGCCAGTTCGTGGCCGGCTGGGTCACTGAATACAGCCTCAGCATCGACAACCTGTTTGTCTTCATCATCATCATGGCCCGCTTTTCCGTGCCGCGACGCTACCAGCAGGAAGTGCTGATGGTGGGCATCATCATCGCCCTTGTCCTGCGCGGCATCTTCATCATGGTCGGCGCCGTGGTCATCGAGCAGTTCAGCGCCGTGTTCTACATCTTCGGCGCCTTCCTGCTTTGGACCGCCTGGAAGCAGAGCCGCCCCGAAAGCGAAGGCGGCGACGAGGACAAGGAGAACTTCCTCATCCGCGGCGTGCGCCGCATCATCCCCATGACTGACACCTACGACGCCGGCCGCCTCCGCACCACCACCGCCGCAGGCAAGAAGGTGTTCACGCCCATGCTGGTGGTGTTTGTCACCATCGGCATCACGGACCTGCTGTTCGCCGTGGACTCCATCCCGGCCATCTTCGGCCTGACGCAAAGCGCCTTCATTGTCTTCACGGCGAACATCTTCGCGCTCATGGGCCTGCGGCAGCTGTACTTCCTGCTCGGCGGGCTCATGGACCGGCTGGTATACCTCAAGCACGCCCTGTCCGTGATCCTGGCGTTTATCGGCATCAAGCTGGTGCTCCACGCCATGCATGTCAACGAGCTTCCGTTCATCAACGGCGGCCACTCCATCGCCTGGGCCCCGGAGATCCCCACCTTCGTGTCGCTGGCCGTCATTCTCGGCACCATGGCCGTCGCGATCGTCGCCAGCATCGTCCACGCCAAAAACAAGGAGCGCCAGCCCAACGCCGGTTGAGGCGTTCGGTGTTCGGAAGGCAAGTCCGGAGCAGGCCGCAAGTCTCACTTTGCGCATGCTCCGGACTGGCCCGGGCTGTGGCGCATGGTGGCCGCCGCCCAGCCCCCCTAGGCGTCTTCCCCGCGGACCATGGCCAGAAGGCGGGCAAAGATGCCCTCCCCGTCGTCGGCAATGCCGTCGTGGTGGAAGTCGGCCGTCTCCCAGACCTGGAGGCCCTTCACGGCGGACGCCGTGGACAGGGATATGTCCCGGTCCACATAGATGTCCTCCGTGTAGACTGCCGCCGCCGCGGGAACAGTGTTGCGCGCCAGCCGGTCCAGGTCGTACAACCGTCCCCAGCCCTCGGTCCGGGCGGCCAGGAGTGCCGCTACTTCACGCAGCGGCGCCAGCGCGGGGTCCTGGACGAAGTACCACGGATACACGGCCTCGCCCGTGAGCAGCGGCTCCGCCGCATCCGGGGCGAACTCGGGCCGGGCGGAGAGGACCCGCGCGGCGGCCCAGTTGCTGGCCTCTTCCTGGACGTAGATTGATTCGTGCATGAGCGCATACAGCGGATTTGCGGCGCGGGAGACCTGGGCGGACAGCTGGGTCAGGAATCCGTCGGAGAGGCGGTCGCCGCCGGGCGTGGGGACAAACGCGTCTTCCAACAGGTAGTGGAGTGCATCGATGCGCGTGTTGCCGCCAAGGTAGTTGCCGAGCATCTGCACGCGCTCAGGGGTGAGGCGTTCACCCGTGGGCAGGAGTTCCGGCACGTCCCTGACGTGGCGCATGATCCGGGTGAGAACCGCCCGGTCCTGCGGGTAGCGCGCAAAGTACTCGGCGTTGCGGCCAATCAGGCGGCCAAAGGTGGCCTGGTACACCTGGTCCGCCGGCCCAGTGAGCGGGCCCAGGCCACCCGTAATGAGCACCTCCTTCAAGCCCCCGGGGGCAAAGGACAGGTACGTCAGGGCGCAAAAGCCGCCGTAGCTCTGGCCGAAGATCGACCAGGGGCCCGACCCCAGCGCCGTGCGGATCAGCTCGGCGTCCGCCACAATGTCGGTGGCCCGGAAGTGGGCCAGGTAGTCGGCCTGCGCACCGGCATCGCCGAGCAGGGGCAGTGTCTGCCGCGATGCCGGGGTGGACAGGCCCGTGCCCCGCTGGTCCAGCATGAGCACCCGGAAGCTCTTGGACGCCTCGCGCAGCCAGCCGCTCAGCCCCAGGGGGCGGTTGCCGCGCCCGCCGGGGCCGCCCTGCAGAAACAGCAGCCAGGGCAGTCCCGCCGACTCCAGCGCGGGGTCAAACATCTCGCGGGCGAACAGCTTGATGGTGGGGCCGGACGGATCGGCGTGGTCCAGGGGGGCGTCAAACCAGTGGTCCCGCAGCGCGGTGCCACGGACTACATAGCTGGCCCCGGCGCCGTTGCCGCCGGCGCTCACGCGCCGGCCCCGGCGGTACTGGCCGCTTCCGCCGTGTTGGCCGCCCTGGCGCCCAGGGTGCCCAGCGCGCCGCCGTCGAGCCTGTACACGTGCCAGCCGTCCATGGGTTCGGCGCCGATCGACTTGTAAAAGTTGATGGACGGCTCATTCCAGTCCAGCACGCTCCACTCGACGCGGGCGTAACCGCGCTCGACCGCGATTCGCGCCAGCGTGCGCAGCAGGGCCTTGCCGTGGCCCCCGCCGCGCGCCTCGGGGCGCACATACAGGTCCTCGAGGTGGATGCCGTGGGTGCCCTCCCAGGTGGAGTAGTTCAGGAACCACAGCGCGAAACCGACAATCGGCCCGCCCGCAACCGGGCTGTCCACGACATGCGCGTAAACCTGCGGGTTGTCGCCAAAAAGGCGCGCATGCAGCATTTCCCCCGTGTTGACCACTGCGTGGGGCTCTTTTTCGTAGACGGCGAGATCGTGGATCATGCCCAGGATGGCGGGAACGTCGGCGGGCGACGCGGTGCGAATCAAACTCATGAATCGAGCTTATCCGGTGCCGGGGGCCGGTGCGCCGCGCCCGGTCCGCCAGCTGTGAATGCACAGCCGTTCCCAAGGAATCCTCCACGATTCCTTGACAAAACACACAACTCTCATTAGGACGGAAAAGGGGGAAAACGGTTTAAGCGATTCAATGATGAAAGCGGGACCACCATGAGTACAGGTGAAATGGCTGCGCTGAGCAGCCACGAACAGCGAAGCCAGATGCGCAAGGCGGCGGTCGCCAGCACCATTGGCACAACCATCGAGTGGTATGACTACTTCCTCTACGGCGCGGCGGCGGCCCTCGTGTTTCCGCACGTGTTCTTCCCCCACATGTCCCCCTACCTGGGCCTGATCGCCTCCTTTGCGTCCTACTTTGTCGGCTTCGTGGCGCGTCCCATCGGGGCGGCCATCTTTGGCCACTGGGGGGACAGGATCGGGCGCAAGGCGATGTTGATCATCACGCTGCTGATGATGGGCATTTCCACGGCACTGATCGGCGCCCTGCCCGGGGCCGGCTCCTGGGGCGACGCCGCCCCGGCCATCCTGATCATCCTGCGCGTCTTCCAGGGCATTGCGGTGGGCGGGGAGTGGGGCGGCTCCATCCTGCTGTCCATGGAGTGGGGCAACCAGAAGCGCCGGGGGCTCATGGCCAGCTGGCCGCAGCTTGGCGTGGCGATCGGCATCATTCTCTCCACGGGGTTGATGGCCCTGTTCAATGCCATCATGGGAACGGAGGCGTTCATCGCCTGGGGCTGGCGCATCCCGTTCCTCCTGAGCCTGGTCCTGGTGGCCATCGGGCTGTACATCCGGATCCGGATTCTGGAAACGCCCATGTTCGCGGAGGTGGTCAGGAACCAAAAGACCCAGAAGGCGCCCGTCCTGGAGGTCATCAGGCGGTACCCGAAGGAGATCGTCCTTTCGGCCCTCCTGCGCATGTCGGAGCAGATGCCCTTCTACATCGTGACGGCGTTTGTGCTGTCCTACCTGACCGACAAGAACCACAACTACAGCTACAACTTCGTCCTCATCGGCACCATGGTCGCCGCGGCGCTGGAACTCTTCTTTGTGCCGTACTTCGGGCATTTGTCAGACAAGAAGAGCCGCCTGCGGATCTACCAGCTCGGCGCCGCCATCACCGGGGTGTGGGGCTTTGTCTACTTCGCGCTGCTGGACAGCGGCGCCCCCTGGCTGGTCTTCATCGCCCTGTCCGTGGCGCTCATCCCGCACGCCATGCAGTATGGCCCCCAGGCGTCAATCATTGCGGAAAACTTCCCAACCAACCTCCGGTACACCGGCGCCGGGCTGGGATACCAGCTGTCCTCGATCATTGCCGGCGGCCCGGCCGCCCTGGTGGCCACCGTCCTGCTGCACAACTTCGGCACCGGATATGCGGTGTCCGTGTACATCCTGATCTCTGCCCTGATCACCATCGCCGCGTCGCTGGGGCTGAAGGACCGCTCCAAGTCCGACATCTCCGATTCGAGCACCTACACCCCGCGGCCGGACCGCGTGGGGGAAACCCGCAGCGCAGGCTGAGCGCCGGCCCGGCCGGCGCCCCGGCGTCGGACCGGGCCGGCCGGCGCCCGGCGTCAGGCCTTGAACAGCCGGCGCACCACCCGTCCGGCCGCCAGTTCGTCGAGGCTTTCATTGATCTCGGCCAGCGGCCGGGTGTCGGTGTGCAGCAGTTCCACGGGAAGCCGGCCCCGCCGCCAGCAGTCCAGGTACCGGGGAATGTCCTCCCGCGGGACGGCGTCGCCCATGTAGGACCCCAGCAGCCGCTTGCCCGCACCGGCGAACTGCAGGGCGGGAACGGTCAGTTCCGCGGAGGGGTGCGGCAGGCCCACGGACACCACGGCCCCGCCCCGGGTGACCAGGTCCAGGCAGGAGGCGATCACGGCCGCTGACCCGACCGCCTCGACAGCCACGTCGACGCCGTCGCCGGAGGCCTCGGCGACCAGCCGGGCGGCGTCGGCCGGCGTCCCCGCCACGCTCGCCCCGCAGTCGAGGGCGAGCTGGTGCTTGGCCCCAATCGGATCGATCGCGATGACGGCGGACGCCCCGGCCAGCCGGGCCGCCATGACGGCGGAGAGGCCCACGGCGCCCAGGCCAAACACGGCCACCGACTGTCCGGGCTGCACGTCCGCGGTGTGCAGGATGGTTCCTGCCCCGGTGAGCACGGCGCAACCGAACATGGCGGCGACCTCGTCGGGTACGTCGTCGTCGATGACCACCGCCGATTCGCGGGCGACCACGGCATAGTCGGCGAACGCGGAGACGCCCAGGTGGTGGTTGATGCGTTCGCCGCGGGAGGTTTGCAGCAGCGCGTCGCCGTGCAGCAGCGCGCCCGCGCCATTCGCGGCGGCGGCCCGGTGGCACAGGGCGGGGCGCCCGGCCGTGCAGGCCCGGCAACTGCCGCAGCTTGGCACGAACACGAGCACCACATGGTCGCCAACCTTCACGTCGGTCACCCCGGGGCCAACCGTGGCGACGCGGCCCACCGCCTCATGCCCCAGCGCCATGGGCAGCGGCCGGATGCGGGAACCGTCCACCACGGAAAGGTCCGAATGGCACAGGCTGGAGTACACGATGCGCACGCCCAGCTCCCCGGCGCGCGGTTCCGGCGCCTCGAGTTCTTCAAGGACCAGCGGACGCGCGTCCGCGTAGCTGGTTCCGGGCGCGACGGTGGAATAGAGGACAGCGGCTCGCATGGCACGGCCTTTCAGTGGATTCGGCGCGGGTGTGTGCCCCTGGCAGCCACGACCGGCCTTGTGGCGGCGGGAGGGTCATCCCAAGTGTCGGCAGGGGCACATGGCTCCAATGTCGATCCGGGCAGGCCTTCGTGTCAAGCGGGGCGCGCGGGGAGCGCTACAGGCGGCTGAAGTCCTCCAGGCGCACGACGGCGGCCCCGGCCTGGTTCGACGCCTCGAGGTCCACGGTGGCCGTGATGGACCAGTCGTGGTTGCCCGCCGGATCCGCCAGCACCTGCCGGACCTTCCATTGGGCGGGGCCCTCCGTGATGTGCAGGAGCGCCGGCCCGCGCGCGGCCGGGCCGGACTCGATGTACTCGTGCTCGTCCCAGTACCCGTCCAGGGCGTCGGCCCAGCGGTCGGCATCCCAGCCATGGCCGCCGTCGAGCGCGCCCAGCTCCTCAAAGTTGTCATCCGCGGCGAGTTCCACGCGGCGGAACAGCTCGTTGCGGACCATGACCCGGAAGGCGCGGTGGTTGTCCGTCAGCTTCGGTGGCACGGGAGGCACGGCAAATTCGGCCGCAAGGGCCTCCTCCGGCTCGCCACTGGTCATCTTTTCCCATTCGTCCAGCAGGCTGGAGTCCACCTGGCGAACCAGCTCGCCCAGCCAGGCGATGATGTCCTCCAGGTCCTCGCGCAGCGCGTCCCGGGGGACGGTCTGGCGCAGCGCCTTGTAGGTGTCGGTGAGGTAGCGCAGCACAATGCCCTCGGAGCGGGCCAGGGAGTAGTACTGGACGTATTCGCCGAAGTTCATGGCCCGCTCGTAAAGGTCGCGGACGATCGATTTGGGGCTGAGCTCAAAATCGCCCACCCACGGGGCCGCCTTGCGGTAGACCTCAAAGGCGCCGAACAGCAGCTCAGCCAGCGGCATCGCGTACGTGACCTCGTCAAGGATGGCCATGCGCTCGTCGTACTCGATGCCCTCGGCCTTCATGGCGGCCACCTTTTCGGTCCGTTCGCGCTTGAGCTGGGCGCTGAGGATCTGCCGCGGCTTCTCCAGCGTGGACTCGATGACGGAAATGACGTCCAGGGCGTAGCTTGGGGACTCGGGGTCCAGCAGCTCCAGCGCGGCCAGGGCGAAGGGGGAGAGCGGCTGGTTCAGGGCAAAGTTCATCTGCAGGTGCGTGGTGAGCCGGACGGTGCGCCCGTCCGCCTCCAGCTCAGCCTCCGGGATACGCTCCACAATGCCGGCGCCCAGCAGCTCGCGGTAGATGCCCAGGGCCTTGCGGATCAGCCTGCGCTGCGCGGCGGGGGACTCGTGGTTTTCGGTGAGCAGCTTCCGGGCCGCGTGGAAGGGGTCGCCCGGGCGCTCGAGGAGGTTCAGCAGCATCGCGTGGGTGACGGTGAAGCTGGACGTCAGCGGCTCGGGCACGGATTCGCTCAGCCGGGTGAACGTGGGCTCGCCCCAGCTGACAAAGCCCTGCTGCGGCTTCTTTTTCACCACCTGGCGCAGCTTCTTGGCGTCGTCACCAAACTTGGCCACCGCCTTGGCCATGGCCTTGGTGTTTTCAACGACGTGCTCCGGCGCCTCCACAATCACCGTCCCTGCGGTGTCGTAGCCGGCCCGCCCGGCCCGGCCCGCAATCTGCTGGAACTCCCGCACCTGCAGGACGCGGGTGCGCACGCCGTCGTACTTGCTCAGGGCCGTCATGAGGACGGTGCGGATGGGCACGTTGATGCCCACGCCCAGGGTGTCGGTGCCGCAGATGACCTTCATCAGCCCGGCCTGGGCCAGCTGCTCCACGAGGCGCCGGTACTTGGGCAGCATGCCCGCGTGGTGGACGCCGATCCCGTGGCGCACCAGCCGGTTGAGCGTCTTGCCGAAGCCCGCGGAAAAGCGGAAGCCGGCAATGAGCTCCCCGATCCGGTCCTTTTCCTCCCGCGTGCAGACGTTGATGCTCATCAGGTTCTGCGCGCGGTCAATGGCCTCGGCCTGGCTGAAGTGCACCACATAGACGGGGACCTGCTTTGTGGCGAGCAGTTCCTCGAGCGATTCGTGGACGCCGGTGGTGACGTAGTAGTAGTGCAGCGGAATGGGACGCACGCCGGAGGAGACCGTGGTGGTGGTCCGGTTGGTCAGTTCCGTGAGCTCCTTTTCAAAGCGCGTGACGTCCCCCAGGGTGGCGCTCATCAGCAGGAACTGCGACTGCGGCAGCTCCAGCAGGGGCACCTGCCACGCCCAGCCCCGCTGTGGGTCGGAGTAGTAGTGGAACTCGTCCATGACGACCACGCCAACATCGGCGTCCTCACCCTCGCGCAGGGCGATGTTGGCCAGGATTTCCGCCGTGCAGCAGATGATGGGCGCGTCCTGGTTCACGGAGGAATCGCCGGTCACCATGCCCACGTTCTCGGCGCCAAAGATCTCACACAGGGCAAAGAACTTCTCGGAGACCAGGGCCTTGATGGGGGCCGTGTAGTAGCTGGAGGCGCCTCGTGCCATGGCGTTGAAGTGCGCGGCGATGGCCACCATGGACTTCCCCGAGCCCGTGGGGGTGGAGAGGATCACGTTGTTGCCGCTGACCAGCTCAATGGCGGCGTCTTCCTGCGCCGGGTACAGCTCCAGCCCGCGGTCCGCTGTCCATTCCAGGAACGCCTCCAGGACGTCGTCATCGCTGGAGGTTTTCGGGTCGAGGCCGGAGAGCTGTTCAAGAAGGTTCATGGTCCCCCCAGTCTACGGGCGCCGCAGCCAGGGGAACGGCTGTGGCAGGATAACGCCATGGGAACAAAGCAGCTGGCCTGGGACCCGGCCAAATACGTGGAATTCGGCGACTTCCGCAACCGGCCCTTCTTCGACCTCACGGCCCGCATCACCGCCCCCGCGCCACGGGGCGTGGTGGATCTTGGCTGCGGTCCGGGGAACCTGACAGCCACCCTGGCCCGGCGCTGGCCCGGCGCGCGGGTGCGGGGCCTGGACAGCTCCCCGGAGATGGTCGCGGCGGCCCAGCGCGCGGGCGGATCCGCGGACGACGCCGGTCCGCGACTCCCGGCAAACCTCGCCTTTGGGCTCGCCGACATTGCGAATTGGGCTCCCGGGCGGGAGACCGACGTGGTGGTCTCCAACGCCACCCTGCAGTGGGTTCCGGGCCACCAGAAGCTCTTGTCCGGGTGGCTGGGCGTCCTGGAGCCAGGTGCCTGGCTGGGTGTGCAGGTGCCGGGAAACTTTGACGCGCCCTCGCACACGCTCATGCGCGAGGTGGCCGGATCCCCACGCTGGCGAAAGCAGCTGGCCGGCGTCCTGCGGCACCAGGACACGGTATGGGAACCGGGGCAGTACCACGAGCTGCTCCTGCGCGGCGGAGCCCGGGCCGATGTGTGGGAAACCACCTACAGCCAGCTGCTCCCCGGGGAGCACCCCGTGCTGGACTGGGTGCGCGGGACCGGGCTCCGCCCCGTGCTGCAGGCCCTCGGCGAGCGGGATGGGGGCGCGTTTGAGGCGGAGTATTCGGCGCTCCTGGACGAGGCCTACCCTGCGGGGGAGTTTGGCACCGTCTACCCCTTCCGCCGGATTTTCATGGTGGGGCAGAAGCAATGAAATTCACGCACGGATGAAAGGCACGTCACATGGCTGAGCTGGAAGCATTTCCCCTGGACTGGCAGACCGCCCTGGTCATTGTTGCCCACCCCGACGACCCCGAGTACGGCATGGCCGCGGCGGTGGCGGAGTGGACGGAGGGCGGCAGGGAGGTCCACTACCTGCTGGCCACCCGCGGCGAGGCGGGCATTGCGGGCCTGCCGCCGCAACAGTCGGGTCCCTTGCGCATGCGGGAGCAGCAGGACGCGTGCCTCCGGGTGGGCGTCGCCAGCCTGGCGTTCCTGGACCACCCGGACGGCCGCGTCCAGGAGGGCCTGCAGCTGCGCCGCGAGATTGCCGGGCGCATCCGCCAGGTGCGGCCGGATCTGGTGCTCACCCTGAACCACCGGGACGAATGGGGCCCGGGCCGCTGGAACAGCGCCGACCACCGCGCCGTGGGCCGCAGCGTGCTCGACGCCGTCTCCGATGCGGACAACGAGTGGATCTTCCCGGAACTGCTCGAGGAGGGACTGGCACGGCACAAGGTGCGCCGCGTGGCCATCAGTTCGCCCCACCCCACCCATGCCCAGCCGGTCAGCGAACGCAGCATTGAACGCGCCGTGGCATCCCTGGCCGAGCACGCAGAATACCTCAAGGCGCTCGGCACGGACCCGGTGGAGTCCCAGGCCCGCCGGCAGGTGGGGATGGTGACGGCAGGGGGCCAGGTGAGGTTCGAACTCTACGGCTAGTCCCCACGCCCTCCCCGGCTAACGCTGGCGCGTCAGCCGGGGCCCCTCGGGCGCGTGGGCCCAACCACACCCTCCCACGCCAACGCTGGCGCGTCAGCCGGGGCCCCTCGGGCGCGTGGGCCCAACCACGCCCTCCCACGGAAAATATGCCCAGAGAAAACTGGGCAGACAAGGCACAAGCCGGGGGAGTAGCTTGTTAGCTGAATGAGTCAATGCGCCCCGACCGGGCGCCATGAGGAGGATCCGTGCTGTTCCGCTTGATCGGGCGCAACCTGGCCCCGCACAAGGTTCCACTCATTTCCATAGTGGTGCTGCAGTTCCTCTCGACCCTGGCCACCCTGTACCTGCCCACCCTCAACGCGGACATCATCGACGACGGCGTGGTCAAGGGTGACATCGGCCTCATCTTCAACCTGGGCGGCTGGATGCTGCTGATCACCGCCGGGCAGGTCGTCTGCGCCATTGTGGCAACGTTCCTCAGCGCCCGCCTGGCCATGGGCGTGGGCCGGCAGGTGCGCCGGGACCTGTTCAACAAGGTCGAGACATTTTCGGCCCAGGAGGTGGGAATCATCGGCGCGCCATCGCTGATCACCCGCACCACCAATGACGTCCAGCAGGTGCAGATGCTGACGCTGATGTCCTTCACCCTCATGGTCGCCGCGCCCATCATGTGCATCGGCGGAATCATCCTGGCCATGCGGCAGGACGTGCCGCTCTCCGGGCTCCTGCTGGTCATCCTGCCCGTGCTCGTGGTGGCCATCGGCCTGATTGTGCGCATCCTGGTCCCCACCTTCCGCAAGGTCCAGCACCAGCTCGATGACATCAACGGCGTGCTGCGCGAGCAGATCACCGGCATCAGCGTCATCCGCGCCTTTGTGCGCAGGGACTACGAGGCCGAACGCTTCGACACCGCCAACGGCGCCCTGACGGCGTCGCAGCTGCGTGCCGGCCGGCTGCTCTCCCTCATGTTCCCCACCATCTTCTTCGTGGTCAACCTCACCAGCGTCGGCGTGCTCTGGTTCGGCGGGCAGCGCATAGCCGGCGGCAACATGCAGATCGGCGCCCTGACCGCGTTCCTGAGCTACATCATGCAGATCCTGATGTCGGTCATGATGGCCATGTTCATGTTCATGATGATCCCCCGCGCCGCCGTCAGCGCCGAACGCATCCAGGAGGTCCTGGACACGGAACCCTCCGTGGCGGACACCCCGGAGTCGCTCGCCGTGGCCCGGCTGGACGGCCGGCTCTCCGTCCGAGACGCCGCGTTCAAGTACCCCGGCGCCCAGGACCCCGTGCTCTCCGGCATCAGCTTTGACGCCACACCCGGAACCACGACGGCGGTCATCGGCTCCACGGGCAGCGGCAAGTCGACCCTCGTGAACCTCATACCCAGGCTGCTCGACGCCACCGGCGGCAGCATTGCCCTGGGCGGGCACGACATCCGCGCGGTGACGCTGCAGTCGCTGCGCAGCGCGATCGGGCTGGTCCCGCAAAAGGCGTACCTGTTCAGCGGCACCGTGGCGACCAACCTGCGCATGGGCAGGCCGGACGCCACCGAAGACGAGCTGTGGGCCGCCCTCGGGGTGGCCCAGGCGGCGGACTTTGTCCGCGACATGCCCGGCGGCCTGGACGCCACGATTGAACAGGGCGGCGCCAACGTCTCCGGGGGCCAGCGCCAGCGCCTGTGCATTGCCCGGGCCGTGGTCAGCAATCCGTCCCTGTACCTGTTTGACGACAGCTTCTCCGCCCTGGACTACGCCACCGACGCCAGGCTGCGCGCCGCCCTCAAGCCGGTCACCGCGAATGCGGCCGTGCTGGTGGTGGCCCAGCGCGTGGGCACCATCCGCCACGCGGACAACATCCTGGTGCTGGACGAAGGGAGGCTGGTGGGTCAGGGCACGCATGAGGAACTGCTGGAAAGCTGCCCCACCTACCAGGAAATTGTCACCTCGCAGCTGACGGACGAGGACAGGGAGACCGCGGCATGAGCATGATGAGGGGCGGCGGCAGGCCGCCGCAAAAGCCCATGGCCTTCGGCCCGAGCCTCAAGCGCATCCTGCGCCTGCTGGCCGTGGACCGGCTGCGGATGGTCTCCGTGGTGGTGCTCGCCGCCGTGTCCGTGGGCCTGTCCGTGGTGGCGCCGAAAGTGCTGGGCCACGCGACCGACATCATTTTCAACGGCGTGGTGGGCCAGATGCTGGACCGCTTCCCGGCCGGCACCACCAAGGACCAGGCCGTGGCGGCGCTGCGTGCCGCCGGGCAGGGACAGCTGGCGGACATGCTCTCGGGCATGAACGTGGTGCCGGGCCAGGGAATGGACATGAACGCCCTGGCCGCCGTGCTGGCGATCGTCCTGGCCCTCTACATTGCGGCCTTCTTCTTCAACTGGTCCCAGGGCTACATCACCACGGGCATTGTCCAGCGGGCCATGTACCGCCTGCGGTGGCAGATCGAGGAGAAGCTGGACCGCCTGCCCATGTCCCACTTCCAGCAGGAATCCCGCGGCGACGTGCTTTCCCGCGTCACGAATGACATCGACAACTTTTCCCAGACGCTCAACCAGACCCTGACGCAGCTGCTCATCGCCGCCATGACAGTGGTGGGCGTGCTGGCCATGATGTTCTCCATCTCCCCGCTGCTGGCCGGCATCTCGCTGCTCACCGTGCCCATCATCGCCGGCATCACGGTGGTGATCGCCAAGCGTTCCCGCGTGCAGTTCATGGTGCAGTGGAAGTCCACCGGCGACCTCAACGGACACGTGGAGGAAATGTTCACGGGGCACGAGATCGTCAAGGCCTTCGGGCGGCAGGACGAAGCCATTGAAAAGTTCCGGGCCTCCAACGACGAACTCTACGAATCCAGCGCCAGGGCCCAGTTCATTTCCGGCATCATCATGCCCAGCATGAACTTTGTCTCCAACCTGAACTATGTGGTGGTGGCCGTGCTCGGCGGAATCCAGGTTGCCTCGGGCATCCTCACGATCGGCAGCGTCCAGGCCTTCATCCAGTACTCCCGGCAGTTCAGCCAGCCCATGGCCCAGATCGGCAGCATGATCAACCTCCTGCAGTCCGGCGTGGCCTCCGCCGAACGCGTGTTTGAACTCATTGACGCGCCGGAGCAGAAACCCGACCACCAGCCGGCCGCCACGCTGCCCGTGGTCAGGGGCCGGGTGGTCTTCGACCACGTCAACTTCAGCTACAAACCGGACGAGCCCCTCATCCGGGAGTTGTCCCTGGTCGCCGAGCCGGGGCAGACGGTGGCAATCGTCGGCCCCACGGGCGCCGGCAAGACCACCCTGGTCAACCTGCTCATGCGCTTCTACGAGATCGACTCCGGCCGGATCAGCATCGACGGCGTCAACACGGCCGAGCTCACCCGGGACGAGCTGCGGCGCAAGTTCGGCATGGTGCTTCAGGACGCGTGGCTCTTTGGCGGGACCATCAGGGACAACCTGGCCTACGGCAAGCTGGACGCCACGGAGGCGGAAATCATTGGGGCGGCCGAGGCCACCCACGTGGACCACTTTGTGCGTTCCCTGCCCGAGGGCTACGACACTGTCCTGACGGACGACGGCGGCGGGCTGAGCCAGGGCCAGCGGCAGTTGGTGACCATTGCCCGGGCCTGGATCGCCAACCCCGGCATCCTGATCCTGGACGAGGCGACGAGCTCCGTGGACACCCGCACCGAGGTCCTGATCCGCCAGGCGATGAACCGCCTGCGCAAGGACCGGACCAGCTTTGTCATTGCCCACCGCCTCTCCACGATCCGCGACGCCGACCTGATCCTGGTCATGGACGACGGCCGGATCATCGAGCAGGGCACGCACGGCGAACTGCTTGATCAGCACTCGTTCTACTACGATCTCTACATGAGCCAATTCGGCGACCCGTTGGTGGAGGAAGTGGGCACGGCGTGAACGCCATGGACGTGATAGTGCGCAGGTGGGCCCTGGACACCGGCTCCTCGGTGCCGCCGTTCGAGCAAATCCGGCTGCGCATCCTGGACCTTGCGGCCTCCGGCGGGCTGGCCGTCGGCGCGAAGCTTCCCCCCGTGCGGTCGCTGGCCGCGTCCCTGGGTGTCGCGGCCAACACCGTGGCACGGTCCTACCGCGAGCTCGAGCAGGCCGGGATCGTCGTCACCGCGGGGCGCAGCGGCACGGCCGTCGCCTCCGGCGGGGACGTGATCGGCGCCCAGGTGGCCGAGGCCGCGGAGTCCTATGCCGCCGTCGTGCGCGCACTGGGCATTCCCGGGCCCAAGGCGCTGGCAATTGTCTCCGCCGCGCTGGAACGCGGCACCGTGCGCTAGACCGGGCGCGGCGCCCGGAGTGCCGTTCGAAAATGGTGTTCGAGAGGCGTTGTTCGAACGAAGATTCGACTATACTATAGGGTGGTGCGACGTGCGCACCGCGTCCGCGCCTGCCGGAAAACTGGGCCGGAATGAGTGCCGGAGCCCCAGGACGCCGGACGGAAAAGCGAAGGAAACAATGTACCAACCTGCCACCGCGACCCCGGAAACCAAGCGCCCCGACCTTTCGCGGCTCGTGGTGAAGGGCGCCCGCGAACACAATCTGCGCAACGTCGACCTGGACCTGCCGCGCGACTCCATGATCGTCTTCACCGGCCTGTCCGGCTCGGGCAAGTCATCGCTGGCCTTTGACACCATTTTCGCCGAGGGCCAGCGGCGGTACGTGGAATCCCTCTCGGCCTATGCCCGGCAATTCCTCGGCCAGGTGGACAAACCGGATGTCGACTTCATCGAGGGGCTCTCCCCGGCCGTGTCGATCGACCAGAAGTCGACATCGAAAAACCCGCGGTCCACCGTGGGAACCATCACCGAAATTTACGACTACATGCGCCTGCTCTGGGCGCGTGTGGGCGTGCCCCACTGCCCCGTGTGCGGGGAGCCCATCGCCAAGCAGACGCCGCAGCAGATCGTGGACCAGCTGCTGGAGATGCCCGAGGGCACCCGCTTCCAGGTGCTGGCGCCCGTGGTGCGGGACCGCAAGGGCGAATTCGTGGACCTGTTCCGCGAACTCACGGCCAAGGGCTACTCCCGCGCCAAGGTCGACGGCGCGCAGGTCCAGCTGTCCGAGCCGCCCAAGCTGAAGAAGACGTTCAAGCACACCATCGAGGTGGTGGTGGACCGCCTGGTGGTCAAGGACGGCATCTCCCAGCGCCTCACCGATTCCGTGGAAACGGCCCTGGGCCTGGCCGAGGGCCGTGTCCTCGCCGAGCTGGTGGACCTGGGGGAGTCCGACGCCGGGCGCATCCGGTCGTTCTCCGAGAACCTTGCGTGCCCCAACGAGCACCCCCTGGCCATCGACGAAATTGAGCCGCGCTCCTTCTCCTTCAACAACCCCTTTGGCGCCTGCAGCGCCTGCAGCGGCATTGGCACCAAGCTGGAGGTGGACGAGGACCTGGTGGTCCCCAACCCGTTCCTGTCCCTGCGCGACGGCGCCATCGCGCCCTGGTCGCTGGGCACCGCCACCACCGAATACTGGAACCGGCTCCTGGAGGGGCTGGCGGACGACCTCGGCTTTTCGCTGGACGATTCCTGGAACAAGCTCAGCACCGATTCGCGCCAGGCCATCCTGTACGGGAAGGACCACAAGGTGGTGGTCCAGTACCGGAACCGCTTCGGCCGTGAGCGCAAGTACAGCACCGGCTTTGAAGGGGCGGTGCAGTACATCCAGCGCAAGCACCTGGAGACGGAATCGGACTCCGCCCGCGACCGCTACGAAGAGTACATGCGCCAGATCCCGTGCCCGGCCTGCGGCGGCGCCCGCCTGAACCCGGCGTCACTGTCCGTGCTGATCAACGGCAAGTCCATCGCCGAGGTGTGCGCCCTGTCCATGCGCGACTGCTTCGAGTTCCTCTCCAACCTGGTGCTGACCGGCCGCGAAGCCCAGATCGCCAGCCAGGTTCTCAAGGAAATCCAGGCCCGGCTGAAGTTCCTGCTGGACGTGGGCCTGGAGTACCTGAACCTCGAGCGGGCCTCCGCCACCCTGTCCGGCGGCGAGGCCCAGCGCATCCGGCTGGCCACCCAGATCGGCTCCGGCCTGGTCGGCGTGCTCTACGTGCTGGACGAGCCCTCGATCGGCCTGCACCAGCGCGACAACCGGCGCCTCATCGAAACCCTGACCCGGCTCAGGGACCTGGGCAACACGCTCATCGTGGTCGAACACGACGAGGACACCATCAACGAGGCCGACTGGATCGTGGACATCGGCCCCGGCGCCGGGGAACACGGCGGCCGGGTGGTGCACTCCGGCTCCGTGGCGGACCTGCTGAAAAACACGGAGTCGCTGACAGGCGACTACCTCTCCGGGCGCAGGAGCATCGCCGTGCCGGCCAAGCGCCGCAAGTACGACAAAAAGCGGGAGCTGAAGGTCATCGGCGCGCGGGAGAACAACCTGCGGAACCTGGACGTCGCCTTCCCCCTGGGCGTCATGACCGCCGTCACCGGAGTGAGCGGCTCAGGCAAGTCCACGCTGGTCAACGAAATCCTGTACAAGGTGCTGGCCACCAAGCTCAACGGCGCCAAGCAGGTGGCCGGCCGCCACCTTCGGGTGGACGGCCTGGAGCACCTGGACAAGGTGGTGCACGTGGACCAGAGCCCCATCGGGCGCACGCCCCGCTCCAACCCCGCCACGTACACCGGCGTCTTTGACAACATCCGCAAGCTTTTCGCCGAGACCAACGAGGCCAAGGTCCGCGGCTACCAGCCCGGCCGCTTCTCCTTCAACGTCAAGGGCGGGCGCTGCGAGGCCTGCATGGGCGACGGCACGCTGAAAATCGAGATGAACTTCCTGCCGGACGTCTACGTCCCGTGCGAGGTGTGCCACGGCGCGCGCTACAACCGTGAAACCCTGGAGGTCCACTACAAGGGGAAGTCGATCGCGGACGTGCTGAACATGCCCATCGAGGAGGGCGCGGAGTTTTTCGCCGCCTTCACCCCGATCGCGCGGCACCTGCGCACACTGGTCGACGTCGGCCTCGGCTATGTCCGCCTGGGCCAGGCCTCCACCACGCTGTCCGGGGGCGAGGCGCAGCGCGTGAAACTGGCCGCGGAACTGCAAAAGCGCTCCAACGGACGCAGCATCTATGTCCTGGACGAGCCCACCACCGGCCTGCACTTTGAGGACATCCGCAAGCTGCTGCTGGTCCT
Organism: Arthrobacter wenxiniae; assembly: GCF_013376105.1. GTDB lineage: Bacteria > Actinomycetota > Actinomycetes > Actinomycetales > Micrococcaceae > Specibacter > Specibacter wenxiniae. The sequence goes on along the minus strand of NZ_JAAMFM010000009.1, from coordinate 56,797 downwards.
GCAGGGACTCGTGGACAAAGGCAACACCGTCATTGTGATCGAGCACAACCTCGACGTCATCAAAAGCGCGGACTGGATAGTGGACCTGGGCCCGGACGGCGGCACGGGCGGCGGGCAGCTGGTGGCGGCCGGGACACCCGAGAAGGTGGCCAAGAGCACCGAAAGCTACACGGCCACGTTCCTGCGCGAGGCGTTGGTGTAGGTGCGCGAAAATACCGCACGGCCCGCCGTGCATGCCGGCAGGGGCATATGTGCCCGGCGGGCCGCAGGGCTCATGAGAAACTAGGGTCGTGACTATAGCCGAAGCCGCCGTTGTTGACGCCGGCCCCATCCCCGCCGTCCTCTTCGACCTGGACGGCACCCTCGTCGACCCGGCCGGCGGCATCACCGGCGGCATCGCGCATGCCCTGCGCGCCATGGACCTGCCCGTCCCGGAGCCCGCGGTCCTCGACCGCATGGTGGGTCCCAAGCTGGCCGACGGCCTGGTCGGCATTGTCGGGGTGCCGGAGGCCCTGGTGCCGACGGTGATTGCCGAGTACCGCAGCTGGTACGCCGACCGGGGCATGGCCATGTCCGTGGTCTACCCCGGCATGAAGGAACTGCTGGGCGAGCTGCGCACCCGCGGCGTCAAGCTGGCCGTCGCCACGCAAAAGCCCGAGCACCTGGCCCGCACCCTGCTCGCCCACCACGGGCTGGCCGCCTGTTTTGACATCATCCGCGGCTCCCACACGGACGAGTCCCTCATGCCGGGGGACCCCGGCTACCGCGCGGGCAAGGCGGAGATCATCTCCTCGGCCCTGGTCGGACTCGCCGGCCCGGACCGCGCCGTCATGGTGGGGGACCGGCACCAGGACGTCAACGGGGCCCGTGCCAACGGCCTGGACTGCATCGGCGTTGCCTGGGGATTCGCCCCCGACGGCGAGCTGGAGGCGGCGGGGGCCGCCGGCGTCGTCCATTCGTCGGCCGAGCTGCTGCAGGCACTGGCCGGTGAACTGTCCGTCCCCGGCGCCGGGGAGGCCGCCAGTGGCACTGTATGACCTCACCCGGGTCCTGACCCGGGCGACCATCGCCGGACTGTGCCGGCCCACCGTGGAGGGGCTGGAAAACGTCCCCGCGCGCGGACCGTTCATCGTGGCGCCGAACCACCTCTCCTTCCTTGACTCCGTCATCGTCCAGGCGCTCACCCCCAGGCCCGTCTCGTTCTTTGCCAAGGCCGAGTACTTCACCGGCAAGGGCGTGCGGGGCCGCCTCACGAGGCAGTTTTTCGAGGCCGTGCATTCCATCCCGGTGGAGCGCGGCGAGCAGGCCGCCAGCGTCCAGGCACTGAAGACGCTGCTGGAGATCCTGGGCCGCGGCGACGGCGTGGGCATCTACCCGGAAGGCACGCGCTCCCGCGACGGCATCCTGTACCGCGGACGCACCGGCGTGGGATGGCTGGCCCTGACCACCGGCGCACCCGTGGTCCCGGTCGGGATCACCGGGACCGAAAAGCTGCAGCCCGCCGGCCGGAATACTGTCAAGGCGGCACACTTCACCCTGCGCTTCGGCAAGCCGCTCCACTTTGAGAAGACCGGCCCCGACCACTCGCTGCCCGCCCGCCGGGCCGTCACTGACGCCATCATGGACGCCATCGCCGCCCTGACCGGCCAGGAACGCTGCGCCCAGTACAACCAAAGCCCCAGCGCGGAGTAGCCATGGCAGACCCAGCAAGCTACCGGCCCCGGCCCGGGGAGATCCCCACCGATCCCGGCGTCTACAGGTTCCGGGACGAACACGGGCGCATCATCTACGTCGGCAAGGCGAAAAACCTGCGGTCCCGGCTGAACTCGTACTTCGCCAACCCTGCCGGGCTGCTGCCCAAGACACACGCCATGGTGCACCATGCGGCCAGCGTCCAGTGGACCACCGTGGGCAGCGAACTCGAGGCCCTCCAGCTGGAATACACGTGGATCAAGGAATTCTCGCCCCGGTACAACCTCGCCTTCCGCGACGACAAGTCCTACCCGTACCTGGCCGTCTCCATGGGGGAGAAGTACCCCCGCGTGCAGGTCATGCGCGGCGAGCGGCGCAAGGACACGAAGTACTTCGGCCCCTACACGGCCGGGGCCATCCGCGAGACCATGGACACCCTGCTGCGCGTCTTCCCCGTCCGCAGCTGCAGCCCGGGGGTGCTGCGGCGCGCCGAACGCAGCGGCCGGCCATGCCTGCTCGGCTACATCGACAAGTGCGCGGCCCCGTGCGTGGGCCGCATCAGTGAACAGGACCACCGGGCGCTGGCCCAGGACTTCTGCGACTTCATGGGCGGTGAGGCCAAGCGCTTCATCGGACGGCTGGAGAAGGACATGGCGGCCGCCGTGGCCGAACTCGACTACGAGCAGGCCGCCCGGCTGCGCGATGACGTCATCGCCCTGAAAAAGGTGTTTGAGCGCAACGCCGTGGTGCTGGCGGAAGACACCAACGCCGACATCTTCGCCGTCGAACAGGACGAGCTCGAGGCGGCCGTGCAGGTGTTTTACGTGCGCGGGGGCCGGATCCGCGGGCAGCGCGGCTGGGTCGTGGAAAAGGTGGAGGACGCCACCGACGCCGACCTCTGGGAGCACCTCATGCAGCAGGTCTACGGCGCCGAGGACCAGCAGCAGGACGCCATTCCGCGGCAGGTCCTGGTGCCCGAGCTCCCCGCGAACCACGGGGACCTGGCCGCCTGGCTCGCCGGGCTGCGCGGGGGCAAGGTGGACATCAAGGTGCCGCAGCGGGGGGAAAAGGCCGCGCTCATGGACACGGTGCGGCAAAATGCGCGCCAGGCCATGGTGCTGCACAAGTCCCGCCGCGCCGGAGACCTCACCGCCCGCTCGCTCGCACTGGCCGAACTGCAGGAGGCGCTGGACCTTCCCATGCCCCTGCTGCGGATCGAATGCTTTGACATTTCGCATGTGCAGGGCACCAACGTGGTGGCCTCCATGGTGGTGGTGGAGGATGGGCTGGCCAAGAAGGGCGAGTACCGCAAGTTCGCCATCACCGGCGACGCCGCCGTCGACGACACCGCCTCCATGCACGATGTCATCACGCGCCGGTTCCGCAACTACCTGGCCGAGAAGCAGGAGCGGGCCCGGACCATGCAGGCTTCCGGGGACATCACCGCCGGCGACGCCCCCGAGCCCGCCCGGAGCAAGTTCGCCTACCCGCCCAACCTGGTGGTGGTCGACGGCGGCGTGCCCCAGGTGAACGCCGCCGCCCGCGCCCTCGCCGAACTCGGCATCACCGACGTCGCCGTCGTCGGGCTGGCCAAGCGGCTCGAGGAGGTGTGGGTGCCGGACAGCGACTTCCCCGTCATCCTGCCCCGGTCCTCCGAAGGGCTCTACCTGCTCCAGCGCATCCGCGACGAGGCGCACCGCTTCGCCATCACCTTCCACCGGGCCAAGCGCGGCAAGGCCATGACAGCCTCCGCCCTCGACACCATCCCCGGCCTGGGCGCGGCCAAGCAAAAGGCCCTCCTGGGCCATTTTGGCTCGCTGAAAAAGGTGCGGGCCGCCTCGGTGGAGGAACTGGAGCAGGCCAAAGGCATCGGCCCCGTGCTGGCGCGGTCCATCCACGACACCCTGGCCTCCGGCAGCCAGGCCGCGGCCCCCGCCGTCAACATGGCAACCGGCGAGATCCTTGACTAAGACGCCCGGACCGCCGCTGCCCGCAGCAGGCGGGGATTCCAAGCCGGCGGGAAATTCCTCTAGGCTGGCAGTAACAAAACGTCCCACCCTGCACTGCAGGCGGGCTTTCCACGCCACTGACTTCAAGGGAGCGCAATGACCGGGCACCAAGAGCCAGCAACCGAGGGCAGCCCCCTGACGCCGGTCAAGCCTGTCGAACCGGAACTGCTGGTGGTCACCGGCATGTCGGGCGCCGGCCGCAGCACCGCCGCCAACGCGCTGGAGGACCTGGGCTGGTACGTCATTGAAAACCTGCCGCCGCAGATGCTGGCCGCGCTGTCGGAACTGGTCTCGCGGATGCCAGGCGCCCTGCCGAAACTGGCCGTGGTGGTGGACGTGCGCGGCAAGGCCCTGTTTGCCGACATCCGGGAGTCGCTCAACGCCCTCTCCTCCGCGGGCGTGGCCTACCGGGTGCTGTTCCTGGACGCCAGCGACGAAACGCTGGTGCGCCGCTTTGAACTGGCCCGCCGCCCGCACCCGCTGCAAAAGGACGGCCGCATCCTGGACGGGATCGGCTCCGAACGCCAGCTGCTCGCCGAGATGAAGTCACAGGCCGAAATGGTCCTGGACACCACAGCCCTGAACGTCCACGAGCTCGGCGCCGCCGTGACGGAGCTGTTCTCCGAATCCGGTCCCGTGGTCCTGGCCCTGACCATCATGAGCTTCGGCTTCAAGTACGGCCTGCCGGTGGACGCCAATTTCGTGGCGGACGTGCGCTTCATCCCCAACCCGCACTGGGTCCCCCAACTGCGCCCCCTCACAGGCGAGGATGCGGCGGTGAGCGACTTCGTGCTCAAGGACCATGGGGCCGCCGACTTCGTGGAACGCTACGTGCACGCCCTCGAGCCCGTCCTGGAGGGGTACCGCCGGGAAAACAAGCACTACGCCACGATTGCCGTCGGCTGCACTGGCGGCAAGCATCGTTCCGTGGCCGTGGCCATCGAGCTGGCCAAGCGGCTGAGCCAGTACCCGAGGGTCACCACCAGCATCCGGCACCGCGACCTGGGCCGGGAGTAGCAGGTGTACACGGGCATCCTGCCGATCATTCCGGCCGGCGGGCGGCTGCCGGCCTTCGAGTCCGGGGTGAAGGTCACGGCCCTGGGCGGCGGCCACGGCCTGGCCGCCTCGCTCTCCGCGCTGCGCCTGCTGACGAGCAACCTCACTGCCGTGGTCACCGTGGCGGACGACGGCGGCTCCTCCGGCCGCCTGCGCGAAGAGTTGGGCGTCCTGCCGCCCGGCGACCTGCGCATGGCCCTGGCCGCGCTGTGCGACGACACGGACTGGGGCCGGACCTGGCGCGACGTCATGCAGCACCGCTTCACGTCCCGCAACGGGACTGCCGGCTCCCTCGACAACCACGCGCTGGGCAACCTGCTCATCGTCACCCTCTGGGAGCTCCTCGGCGACACCGTGGCCGGCCTCCGGTGGGCGGGGGCCCTGCTGGGCGCCCGCGGCGAAGTCCTGCCAATGGCCAGCGTGCCGCTGACCATCGAGGGCCGTGTGGTGGCCACCGTGGACGCCGCCCACCCGCAGGGGCAGGTCATCCGGGGACAGGCCCGGCTCGCCAAGGCCGGCGGACTGGACAACGTCCGGCTGCTGCCCGAGGACGCCCCGGCCTGCGTTGAGGCGGTCACGGCCATCCACGGGGCCGATTGGGTGGTGCTGGGCCCCGGATCCTGGTACACCTCCGTCCTGCCGCACCTGCTGCTGCCGGACATGCGGGAGGCGCTGTGCACCACCCGGGCCCGACGGCTGCTGACCATGAACCTTGACGTCAACGACCTCGAGGCCACCGGCCTGGACGCGGCCGGCCACCTGCGGGTCATTTCCCGCTACGCACCGGACTTCGGGGTCGACGTGGTCCTGGCCGACCCTTCCTCCATCGCCGACGTGGCCGGTTTCACCGAGGCGGCAGCGATGCTGGGGGCCGAGGTGGTGTTCGGTAAAGTGGGGAGTTCCGCAGGAACTTCCGTCCACGACCCCTTGCGGCTGGCGGCGGCATACCGGGACATTTTTGGGGACAACCAGCATTTGAAAGTGAAGGGCTGAACCATGGCGCTGACAGCATCGGTCAAAGAGGAACTGTCCAGGCTGGACATCAAGAAATCCTCGGTGCGCAAGGCGGAAGTGTCGGCCCTGCTGCGCTTTGCCGGCGGCCTGCACATCATTTCCGGGCGGATCGTGATTGAGGCGGAGGTTGATTCCGCCGCCACGGCCCGGCGCCTGCGTGTGGCCATCGCGGAGATTTACGGCCACCACAGCGAAATCATCGTGGTCTCCGGCGGCGGGCTGCGCCGGGGCAGCCGCTATGTGGTCCGCGTGGTCCGCGACGGCGAGGCGCTGGCCCGCCAAACCGGCCTGCTCGACGGCCGTGGGCGGCCCGTGCGCGGGCTGCCGTCCGTCGTCGTCAACGGCTCCGCCGCCGACGCCGAGGCCGTGTGGCGCGGCGCGTTCCTGGCGCACGGCTCGCTGACCGAGCCCGGCCGCTCCTCGGCCCTGGAAGTCACGTGCCCCGGCCCGGAGGCCGCCCTGGCGCTGGTGGGTGCCGCCCGCCGCATCGACATTGCCGCCAAGGCCCGCGAGGTGCGCGGCATTGACAGGGTGGTGATCCGCGACGGCGACACCATCGCCGAGCTGCTCGTGCGCATGGGCGCCCACGAAACCCTCCTGGTCTGGGAGGAGCGGCGCATGCGCAAGGAGGTGCGGGCCACAGCCAACCGGCTGGCCAACTTTGACGACGCCAACCTGCGCCGCTCGGCACAGGCCGCCGTCGCCGCCGGGGCCCGCGTGGACAGGGCCCTGGAAATCCTCGGCGACGACGTCCCGGAGCACCTCAAGTACGCCGGCGAGCTGCGGGTGGCCCACAAGCAGGCCAGCCTGGACGAGCTCGGCCGCCTGGCGGACCCGCCGCTGACCAAGGACGCCATTGCCGGGCGGATCCGCCGCCTGCTGGCCATGGCGGACAAGAAGGCACTGGACCTGGGCATCCCGGGCACCGAATCAAGTGTCACGTTCGACATGTTGGAATCGTAAATGTGCCTAATATGAAAGAGTAGAAACATAACCGGCACCACACCGGTTATGCAGTTTGCCCGGGGTTCACGCCCCGGCGCCAACCCACCAGAAGAATCGCAACGGAGGAACCGTGACCAAGTACACACTTCCAGACCTCAGCTATGACTACGCTGCCCTGGAGCCGAACATTTCCGCCCGCATCATGGAACTGCACCACAGCAAGCACCATGCCGCGTACGTTGCCGGCGCCAACACGGCACTGGAGCAGCTCGCTGAAGCACGCGCGAGCAACAACTTCGCCAACGTCGCCAAGTACTCCAAGGACCTCGCATTCAACCTTGGCGGACACACCAACCACTCCATTTTCTGGAACAACCTCTCACCCGAGGGCGGCGACAAGCCCGAGGGCGAACTGGCCGCGGCCATCGATGACGCCTTCGGCTCCTTTGACGCCTTCCGCGCACATTTCACCGCAGCCGCCCTCGGCATCCAGGGGTCCGGCTGGGCGCTGCTGTCCTTCGAAGGCCTCGGCGGCAACATCATCATCGAGCAGCTCTTCGACCAGCAGGGCAATGTCCCCGTCGCCACCACCCCGCTCCTCATGCTCGACATGTGGGAGCATGCCTTCTACCTTGACTACGTCAACGTCAAGGCCGACTACGTCAAGGCCTTCTGGAACATCGTCAACTGGGCCGACGTCGCCAAGCGCTTCGACGCCGCCCGCAAAAACGCCACCGGGCTGATCGTCCTGCCATAGGCGACAAACAAGCGTGCGCGGCCCCCTGCCGCGCGCGTGTGACCACTCTGTGGACGCCCGGCCCGCCCAAATTGGCGGGGCGGGCCCCATGGAACGTAATATGGATCACGGCGTGCACATCGCAAGGCGCGCCTTGAAGAAATCTCTGCCCAACGTCGTGCGGGAACCATCGGTTGAGTGCAAGCACCCGGCCAGACAATGGGTGCCCCAGGCACCAAGGAGAGAGAATCAGTGACTACACGTATTGGCATCAACGGCTTCGGCCGCATCGGCCGCAACTATTTCCGCGCAGCGCTGGCACAGGGTGCCGATCTTGAAATCGTCGCGGTCAACGACCTCACAAGCCCCGAGGCGCTGGCACACCTGCTCAAGTATGACTCCGTCAACGGCCGCCTCCCCGTGAGCGTCGACGTTGTCGACGGCCACCTGGTGGTTGACGGCAGGAAGATCAAGGTCCTGGCCGAGCGCGACCCCGCCAAGCTGCCCTGGGGCGAGCTGGGCGTGGACATCGTCGTCGAGTCCACCGGCTTCTTCACGAAGGCCTCGGACGCGCAGAAGCACATCGATGCGGGAGCCACGAAGGTCCTCATCTCCGCGCCGGCCTCCGACGAGGACATCACGATCGTCCTGGGCGTCAACGACGAACGGTACGACCCCGCCGCGCACCACATCATCTCGAACGCCTCCTGCACCACCAACTGCCTGGGCCCGCTGGCCAAGGTCCTCAACGACAGCTTTGGCATCGAGCGCGGCCTCATGACCACCGTGCACGCCTACACTGCCGACCAGAACCTGCAGGACGGCCCCCACAGGGACCTGCGCCGTGCGCGCGCCGCCGCCATCAACATGATCCCGACCTCCACCGGTGCCGCGAAGGCGATCGGCCTGGTCCTGCCGGAGCTCAAGGGCAAGCTCGACGGCTACGCCATCCGCGTCCCCGTCCCCACCGGCTCGGCCACCGACCTGACCGCCACCCTCAGCCGTGAGGTCACCGTCGAGGAAGTCAACGCCGCCTACAAGGCTGCCGCCGCCGAAGGCAGGCTCGCCGGCTACCTGAGCTATACGGAGGACCCGATCGTCTCCTCGGACATCGTCGGGGACCCGGCGTCGTCCATCTTTGACGCGGGCCTGACCAAGGTCATTGGCAACCAGGTCAAGGTGGTCTCCTGGTACGACAACGAATGGGGCTACTCCAACCGCCTGGTCGACCTGACCGAACTCGTTGCATCCAAGCTCTAAGGCGAAGTTAGGCAAAAAACAGCATGACACTTCACACCCTCAGCGAACTCGTCGATGAAGGTGTCCGCGGGCGGCACGTTCTTATCCGTAGTGATTTGAACGTGCCGCTCGACGGCGCTTCCGTGAGTGACGACGGCCGCATCAAGGCCTCCCTGCCCGTGATCAGGGCACTGGCCGCCGCCGGCGCCAAGGTCCTGGTCTGCGCCCACCTGGGCCGCCCCAAGGGCACCCCCGACGCGAAGTATTCCCTGGCACCGGCGGTGGCCCGACTCGCGGAACTGGCGCCGGAACTGAACGCCACCCTGGCGGCGGACACCACCGGCCCCGCGGCCCAGGCAGCCGCGGCGGCGCTGAAGGACGGTTCCGTGCTGGTCCTGGAGAACGTGCGCTTCGACGCGCGGGAAACATCCAAGGACGACGCCGAACGCGCGGCCTTTGCGTCCGAGCTCGCCGCCCTGACCGGGGACAACGGCGCCTATGTGGACGACGCCTTTGGCGCCGTCCACCGCAAGCACGCCAGCGTCTGTGACATCGCCAAGGCGCTCCCGTCCTACCAGGGCGACTTGGTGCGCACGGAGCTGGAAGTGCTGACCAGGCTGACCCGGGACCCGGTCCGCCCCTATGTGGTGGTCCTCGGCGGCTCGAAGGTCTCCGACAAGCTCGCCGTCATTGACAACCTGCTGGGCAAGGCCGACACCATCCTGGTGGGCGGCGGCATGCTCTTCACCTTCCTGGCCGCGCAAGGCCACAAGGTGGGGGCGTCGCTGCTGGAAACGGACCAGATCCCCGTTGTCCAGGACTACCTCAGGCGGGCCGAAGCGGCAGGGACCACGTTCGTGCTCCCCACCGACATCGTGGTGGCCGCCGGCTTCTCCGCCGATGCCGCCCACGAAACGGTCGCCGCGGACGCCATCGAGTCCTCCAGCTTCGGCGCCGCCGGGCTGGGCCTTGACATCGGCCCGGAGTCCGGTGCGGCCTTCGCCGCGGCCATTGCCACGGCGAAGACGGTGTTCTGGAACGGGCCCATGGGCGTGTTCGAGTTCCCGGCGTTCGCCGAGGGCACGCGGGCCATTGCGGCCGCGCTGGCGGAGAACACGGCGCGGGGCGGCTTCACCGTCGTGGGCGGCGGGGACTCGGCCGCCGCCGTGCGCACGCTCGGGTTCGCCGACGACGACTTTGGCCACATTTCCACCGGTGGCGGGGCCAGCCTGGAATTCCTCGAGGGCAAGGACCTGCCCGGCCTGAACGCGCTGGAGCGTTAGCCACACCCGGCGGCGGCAGGAAGACTGCCGCCGCCGGGAGGCGCGCCCCACGCCGGGCCGCCATGATTTCCATTTCGAGCACTGCAAGAAACGAGAGAGCGATGACCACTTCGACCAACGGGACATTTGACCGCACACCGCTGATTGCCGGCAACTGGAAGATGAACATGGACCACGTCCAGGGCATCACGCTGCTGCAGAAGCTCGCATGGACGCTGTCCGACGCCCGGCACGACTTTTCCCGGGTTGAAGTTTCCGTCTTCCCCCCGTTCACCGACATTCGCGGCGTGCAGACACTGGTGCAGGGCGACAAGCTCAAGCTCAGCTACGGCGCCCAGGACCTCTCCGACAAGGATTCGGGCGCCTACACCGGTGACATCTCCGGAGCCTTCCTGAACAAGCTCGGCTGCAGCTACGTGCTGGTTGGGCACAGCGAACGGCGCGAGATCCACGGCGAAAGCGACGAACTGCTCAACGCCAAGGTCAAGGCCGCCTTCCGCCACGGCCTCACGCCCGTGCTGTGTGCCGGCGAGGGGCTGCAGATCCGCCAGGCAGGCACCCACGTGGAGCACACCCTCGCCCAGGTGCGCGCCGCCGTCGCCGGCCTGGACGCCGCGCAGGCAGCCCAGCTGGTCATCGCCTACGAGCCCATCTGGGCCATCGGCACCGGCGAAGTGGCCGGACCGGCGGACGCCCAGGAGCTCTGCGCCGCCATCCGGGCCGAGCTGTCCAAACTGTTCGACGCGGACACCGCAGCCAAGACCCGCCTGCTGTACGGCGGCTCCGTCAAGGCGGCCAACGTTGCGGCGATCATGGCCGAGCGCGACGTCGACGGTGTCCTGGTGGGAGGGGCCAGCCTCGACGCCGGCGAGTTCGCGAACATTGCCCGCTTCGAAAACCACCTCGTCACTAACTAGTCCCCACGCCCTCCCCGTCTCGGCTCGCAAGCGAGCCGAGACGGGGCCCCTCGGGCGCGTGGGCCCACCACGCCGTCCCCGCGCGCGTTCGCAAGCGAGCCGAGACGGGGCCCCTCGGGCGCGTGGGCCCACCACGCCGTCCCCGCGCGCGTTCGCAATGTACGGACGGACACCGCTAGACTTGGGAGCGACTTGGACAATGAGACGAACCACGCTGAAAGGCCTCAAGTGGAAGCACTGAAAATTGCCCTGCAGATCCTGCTGGGTGTCACCAGCCTGCTGCTGACCCTGCTGATCCTGCTCCACAAGGGCCGGGGCGGCGGGCTCTCGGACATGTTTGGCGGCGGCATGAGCTCCAACCTCGGCTCCTCCGGCGTGGCCGAGCGCAACCTCAACCGATTCACCGTCGTGCTCGGCATCACCTGGGGCGTGGTCATTATCGGCCTGGGCCTGGTCATGTCCTACGCCACGTAGGCGGACTGCAGACAAAATGGCGCGGGGACAAGGAAAGGTCCCGTCCGGAGCAGTCCGGACGGGACCTTTCCCGCGTCAGGTGTCGCGGCGCATGAGCTGCTCGGGAACCTTTGCGGCGGCTTCCTGGTCGATCAGCCACAGCGTCTTGTTGAGCCCGCGGGCGCCGGACGCGGGCACCTGCACCGGGTTGGCGCCGGCCAGGCCCAGCCCCACGGCGGCGGCCTTGTCCGCGCCGGCCGCCACGATCCAGATTTCCTGGGCCGTGTTGATGGCCTCCAGCGTCAGGGAAACGCGCGACGCCGGGGGCTTGGGGGAGTTGACGACCCCCACCACGGGCACCCCGCGGCTGCGGATGCCGGACATCTCCGGAAACAGCGAGGCGATGTGCGCGTCCGGGCCCAGGCCCAGCAGCAGCACGTCGAAGCGCGGGAGGGCTGGGGCGGACTCGGAACGGTCGTCGTCGTCATTCTCCCATTCCTGCTGCGCCGCTGCCGCGAGCTGGGCCGTGTAGTCGGCCACGGCCGCGTCCAGGTCCTCCACCGCATCGGATGCCGCCATGAAGTGCACGCGGGCGGGATCCACGTCGATGTGGTCCAGCAGCGCGCCGGCGGCCTGGCCGGCGTTGCGGTCCGCGGAATCCGCGGGCACAAAGCGTTCGTCGCCAAACCAGATGTTCACCTTGGCCCAGTCCACGGCCAGGCGCGCAGGCGATTCCGCAAGGGCCTTCAGCGTGGCAATGCCGACGCTGCCTCCGGTCAAGACCACCGATGCCTCGCCGCGTTCGCTCTGGACGTCCAGCAGCCGCGTGATGAGCCGCGCCGCCGTGGTGGCCGCAAGCACGTCGAAGGAGGGGTGCAGGGTGATGCGTACATTGTGGCTCATGCCGTGATTACCTTTTCTTCCGCCAACAGCTTCCTCATGCCTTCGGTGATGACTTCGCCGAAGACCTCGTCGGGGTCCAGCCTACGCAATTCCTCGGCGAGGCAGTCCTGCAGGGTGCGCCGCGGAAGGGATATCTGCTGCACGGGCTGGCCGGGCTGGGTCAGCACGGCCTCGATGGTGCCGGGGCGGTAGAGTTCGACGTTGCCCCCCTCACGTTCCAGGACCACGCGGCGGATGCCGGTGCCACGGGGGTCCTCCGTCACGGTGATGGGGGCGCCCAGGGCGCGGTGCAGCCAGGACGCCAGCAGCAGCGTGCTGGGGGAGTCGCTGGCGCCCTCCACCTGCAGGCCCGTGATGGGGCCTGCGGTGTCCAGTTGGTCCAGGACGGCGGCGAGTTGGATGCGCCAGTTGGTCAGCCGGGTCCAGGCCAGGTCGGTGTCGCCGGCGGCGTAGGTGGCGCCGATGTGTTCCAGTGCCGCGCGGGGATCGGCCTGGCCGGCGGAGTCGGTGATGCGGCGGTGGGCGATGCGGCCCACCGGGCTCGTGCTGACGGAATCGGGGGCCTCGTTGGGCCACCAGGCCACGATGGGGGCGTCGGGAAGCAGGAGCGCGGAGACCACGGACTCGCTTTCGGCGGCGAGTTCGCCGTAGCCGCGCAGCACGATCACCTCGGAGGCGCCGGCGTCCCCGCCGACCCGGATTTCCCCGTCCAGGCGCGTGGGCTCCCCGGCCGAGCCAGCGGCCAGGACGATGATGCGGCAGGGATGTTCGCGGCTGGCGAGGTTGGCGGCCGCAATGGCCGCCTCCTCCTGCCCGTTTTGGGTGATGACCACCAGGGTCAGGACCCGGCCCAGGGTGACAACGCCGCCCTGTTCGCGCATCTTGACGATCCTTTTGGTGATCTTCGAGGTGGTGGTGCTGGGTAGGTCAACGATCACGGTCGCCGCCACGTCCTTCCGTCTCGCTTCAACAGGTCATCGGCCGAGGCCGGCCCCCAGCTGCCGGGCTCGTAGGCCTCGGGCTGGATGTTTTCGGCCGCCCAGAAGTCCTCGAACGGGTCCAGGATCTTCCAGGACAGCTCCACTTCCTGGTGCCGCGGGAACAGCGGCGGCTCGCCGAGCAGGACGTCCAGGATCAGCCGCTCGTAGGCTTCCGGGCTGGATTCGGTGAAGGCGTGCCCGTAGCCAAAGTCCATCGTGACGTCGCGGACCTCCATCTGCGTCCCCGGGACCTTGGAGCCAAAACGGATCGTGACGCCCTCGTCGGGCTGGACCCGGATCACCACGGCGTTCTGCCCGAAGTCGTCCTCGGCGTGGTCGGTGAACAACAGGTTCGGGGCGCGCTTGAAGACCACCGCGATCTCCGTCACGCGCCGGCCCAGGCGCTTGCCGGCCCGCAGGTAGAACGGCACCCCCGACCAGCGCCGGGTGTTGATGTCCAGCCGGACCGCCGCGTACGTCTCGGTCGTGGAGTCCGCCGGGATCCCCTCCTCCTGAAGGTAGCCAAGCACCTGCTCCCCGCCCTGCCACCCGCCCGCGAACTGCCCGCGCGCGGAATGGCCGGACAAATCCGCCGGCAGCTTCACGGCCGCCAGGACCTTTTCCTTCTCCGCGCGCAGGTCCTCGGCGTTGAAGGAAATGGGCTCCTCCATGGCCGTCAGCGCCAGCAGCTGCAGCAGGTGGTTCTGGATGACGTCCCGGGCCGCGCCCACCCCGTCGTAGTACCCGGCCCGCCCGCCCGTGCCGATGTCCTCGGCCATGGTGATCTGCACATGGTCCACATAGTTCGCGTTCCACAACGGCTCGAAGAACTGGTTGGCGAAGCGCAGGGCCAGGATGTTCTGGACGGTTTCCTTGCCCAGGTAATGATCGATCCGGAACACGGCATCGGGCGGGAACACCGATTCGACAATGTCGTTCAGCGCCCTGGCCGAGGCCAGGTTGTGCCCGAACGGCTTCTCAATGACCACCCGGCGCCAGCAGTCCGGCCCGCCCTGGGCCAGCCCGTGCCCGGAGAGCTGGCGGCAGACCTGCTCGAAGGCCTTCGGCGGGATCGAGAGGTAGAACGCATGGTTGCCCTGCGTGCCACGCTGTTCATCGAGCCCGGCCAGGGTGGCCTTGAGCCGTTCAAACGCGGCATCATCGTCGAAGGTGCCCTGGACAAAGCGGATGCCCTCGCTCAACTGGTTCCAGACGGCCTCGTCAAAGGGGGTGCGGCTGTGCGCCTGGACGGAGGCCTTGACCTCCGCGGCGAAGTCCGCACGGTCCCAGTCACGCCGGGCAAAGCCCACCAAGGCAAAACTCGGCGGCAGCAATCCCCTGTTGGCCAGGTCGTACACGGCCGGCATGAGCTTCTTACGGGCCAGGTCCCCGGTGACCCCGAAGAGCACCAGCGACGACGGGCCCGCCACCCGGGACAACCGGCGATCGCGGCTGTCCCGGAGCGGATTGGCTTGTTGTGTGTCAGCGTTCATGGGCATGGGGGGAGGTTCGGCCTTAGGCTTCGGTGCGGAGGCCCGCAAGCGCGGCCACCGCAGTCTTTAATTGTTCAACGCCGGTGTCGACGTCCGTCAGGTGCAGGCGCAGCACGGGGCGGCCGTGGTCGGCCAGCACCGCGGCGTCGCCGGCAGCTTGGGCGGCGATCAGCTGTCCAAAGGTGAACGGCCGCTCCGGGATGGCCAGGTCCTGCGCCGCGTCGCCGGTCACCTGGAGGAATACGCCAATGGCGGGGCCGCCCTTGTGGAACTGGCCGGTCGAGTGCAGGAACCGCGGCCCCCAGCCGAAGGTGACAGGGCGGGCCGTTGCGCCCGCCAGCTTGTCGCGGATGCCGGCGAGGGGGGCGTTGGCGAGCCTGTCCAGGTAGGCCTGGACGCTGAGGTAGCCGTCCGCGGGAAGTGTCCCGATCAAGGCGGTGAGGGCGCCGGTGACCGTTGACACCCCTGTCAGCCAGCCGGCGTCGGCGTTGGCCGCGCGGACCTCGATGGCGCCCTCGGTGAAGACGGCCGGGGTGGGTGCCGGCGTGGCGTCGAGCAGGCCGCGCGCGGCGGCCTTGGCGGCCTCCACGTCCGGCTGGTCGAAGGGGTTGATGCCCAGCAGGCGTCCTGCCACGGCCGTGGCGAACTCCCAGACCATCATCTGCGCCCCCAGGTCCCCGGCGATGCTCACTTCATTGTCGCGAAGTTCGACGTCGGCGTCCCCGGCCACCAGCCGGACCACCAGGACGTCGGCGAGGCCTTCGGTGACCTCGGGGGAGGCCGGGCCGGCCACGACCGGGAGGAGGCCCGTGCCAAGCTTGCCGGTGGATTCGGCGATAAGCTGTTCGGCCCAGTCGGCGAATCCGACAATGCCGGAGCCTTCGTCGACAATGACCACCTTGTTGCGCAGCGGGGCGGTGCCGCCCAGGGCCGCGCCGAGGCGCAGGCCGATGTTGTCGGCGTCGTCCTCGCGCAGGAACTCGGCGGCTTCCTCCGCGGAGTCGAGCAGCGCCTGGACGTCCACGCCGGCCAGGCCGGACGGGACCAGGCCGAACGCAGTCAGGCCCGAGTAGCGCCCGCCCACGTTGGGGTCCGCATTGAACACCTTGCGGTACCCGGCCTGGCGGGCCGCCTTGTCCAGCGGCGAGCCGGGGTCGGTGACGACCACGATCCGCTGCCTTGCCTCGATCCCGGCGGCGGTGAATTCCTGCTCGAAGATGCGCCGCTGCGAGTCGGTCTCCAGGGTGGAACCGGACTTGGAGGACACCACAATCGCGGTGTGCGCCAGTCGGTCGGCCACGGCCGCACGGACCTGGCCGGGCTCGGTGCTGTCCAGCACGGTCAGGTCGACGCCGGCCGTGGCGGCGATGACCTCGGGCGCCAGGGAGGAGCCGCCCATGCCGCAGAGGACAATGTGGGTCACGCCCTCGGCGGCCAGTTCGGCGCGCAGTGCATTAATCTCGGTGACGAGCGGGGCTGAGACCCCGGGGGCTTCCACCCAGCCGAGGCGGATGGCGGATTCGGACTCGGCGTCGGGGCCCCACAGGGCGGGGTCCTTGGCAAAGATCTTGGATGCCACCTGGTCGGCCACGAGTGTGTCGAGGTGGAGCAACCCGGCGGCCTGTGCGGCGCCGGTGGCCGCGAATGCGAGAGTCGTCATCGGCTATGCGTCCTTGCCTGCGGCGTTGAGGGCGTCCTGCACGTGGGTGAGCAGGTCCTTCCAGCTGGCCACGAACTTGTCCAGTCCTTCCGTCTCCAGCAGGCCCACAACGTCGTTGTAGGAGATGCCCAGGCCCTCGAGCCTGTTAAGCAGCGCGTTGGATTCGTCGTAGGTGCCGGTGATGGTGTCGCCCGTGACCTCACCGTGGTCGAAGGTCGCGTCGAGCGTCTTTTCCGGCATGGTGTTGACAACGTTCCTGGCCACCAGGCCCGTGACGTACAGCGTGTCGGGGTAGGCTGGGTCCTTGACACCCGTGGAAGCCCACAGGGGCCGCTGGGGGAGGGCGCCGGCGTCGGCCAGGAGGGCCCAGCGCTCGGAGGAGAAGACTTCCTCGAAGACCTGGTAGGCCAGGCGGGCGTTGGCCAGGCCGGCCTTGCCCTTCAGGCCCTTCGCCTCGTCGGTGCCGAGGGCGTCCAGGCGCTTGTCGATCTCGGTGTCCACGCGGGAGACGAAGAAGGACGCCACCGAGTGGATGTCGGCGAGGTTGTGGCCGTTGGCCTTCGCCTTTTCCAGGCCGCTGAGGAAGGCGTTGACCACGGCGCGGTAGCGTTCCAGCGAGAAAATCAGGGTCACGTTGACGCTGATGCCCTCGGCCAGGGTTGCCGTGATGGCCTCCAGGCCCTCCACGGTGGCCGGGATCTTGATGTAGACGTTCTTCTTGTTGACCTTCGCGTAGAGGCGCTTGGCCTCGGCGATGGTGCCCTCGGTGTCCCAGGCCTTGCGGGGGTCCACCTCGATGGAGACGCGGCCATCCACGCCCTTGGTGGCCGCGGCCACGCCTGCGAAAACGTCGCAGCCGTTGGCGACGTCCTCCGTGGTCATTTCAAACACGGCTTCCTCGGAGTGGACGCCCTTGGCGGAGAAGTCCTTCAGGGACGACTTGTACGCGTCGCTCTTGGTGATGGCGGCCTCGAAGATGCTGGGATTCGTGGTGACGCCGACGACGTTCCTCTCGTCGATGAGCTTCTGCAGGCTGCCGTCCGTCAGGCGGGTGCGGGTGAGGTCGTCGAGCCAGATGGACACGCCGGCGGCCGAGAGCTGGGCGGTGGGTGAGTTGGTAGTCATGTCTGCTTGCTTCTTTCCTTCAAAAATGATGGACAGGGGGAGTCGGCGGTTCGACGGCGGGGGCTGCTAGGCGCCGGCGGCGGCGAGGGAGTCCTTGGCGGCGGCTGTGACTGCCTCGGTGGTGATGCCGAATTCCTGGAACAGGCGCTTGTAGTCGGCCGAGGCGCCAAAGTGCTCCAGCGAAATGGAGCGTCCGGCGTCGCCGACGAACTCGCGCCAGGTCAGGGCGACCCCGGCCTCCACGGAGACGCGGGCCCTGACGGCGGCGGGGAGCACGGACTCGCGGTACTCGGCGGGCTGGGCGTGGAACCACTCCACCGACGGCATCGAGACCACGCGGGTGGCGATGCCGTCGGCCTGGAGTGCTTCGCGGGCCTCCACGGCCAGCTGGACCTCGGAGCCGGTGGCGATCAGGATCACGTCGGGCGTGGCCACGGCGCCGTCGCGCACTGCTTCGGCCAGGACGTAGCCGCCCTGGGCCGCGCCGGCGGCGGAACCGAACTCGGTGGCCGTCGCCGCGCCCGTGCCGCGGGCAAAGGTGGGGATGTTCTGGCGGGTGAGCACGATGCCGGCCGGGTGGTCGGTGGTTTCCAGGATCTTCTTCCAGGCGGCGGCCACCTCGTTCGCGTCGCCCGGGCGGACCACGTCCAGGCCCGGGATGGCGCGCAGCGTGGCGAGCTGCTCCACGGGCTGGTGGGTGGGGCCGTCCTCGCCCAGGCCGATGGAGTCGTGCGTCCAGACGTAGATGGACGGGACGCCCATCAACGCGGAGAGGCGGATGGCCGGGCGCTGGTAGTCGCTGAAGATCAAGAAGGTGCCCGAGAACGCCCGGGTGGGCCCGCCCAGGTGGATGCCGTTGACGATCGAGGCCGCGGCATGCTCGCGGATGCCGAAGTGCAGCACCCTGCCGTAGGGTCCGCCGGACCAGGTGTCGGTCTGCTTGGACGCCGGGACGAAGGAGCCGTATCCGTCGATGGTGGTGTTGTTGGAGCCGGCGAGGTCGCAGGAGCCGCCCCAGAGTTCCGGCAGCACGCCGCCGATCCCGTTGAGGACCTTGCCCGAGGCGACGCGGGTGGAGACGTCCTTGCCGGCCTCGAACACCGGGAGGGTGTTTTCCCAGCCGGCCGGGAGCTCCTTGTTTTCGATGCGCGCCAGCAGGGCGGCGTTGACCGGGTTGGCGGCCTTCCAGGCGTTGAAGCCAGCATCCCATTCCTTGTGGGCGGCCGCGCCGCGCTCGGCGACCTGGCGGGCGTGGGCCAGGATGGCGGGGTCGACGTCGAAGTGCTTCTCCGGGTCAAAGCCGAGCTCGGCCTTCAGGGCCGCCACCTCGGCGGCGCCGAGCGCCGAGCCGTGGATCGCGCCGGTGTTCTGCTTCTTCGGTGACGGGTAGCCGATGATGGTGCGCAGCAGGATGATGGAGGGCTTGTTCGTCTCGGCCTTCGCAACCGCCAGCGCCTCGTTGAGCTCGGCCACATCCTCGACGTACTCGCCGGTCTTGGTCCAGTCCACGCGCTGGACGTGCCAGCCGTAGGCCTCGTAGCGCTTGAGCACATCCTCCGAGTAGGCGATGTTGGTGTCGTCCTCGATGGAGATGTGGTTGGAGTCATAGATGACCACCATGTTGCCGAGTTCCTGGTGGCCGGCCAGCGAGGAGGCCTCGGATGTGACGCCTTCCTGCAGGTCGCCGTCGGAGGCGATGACCCACACGGTGTGGTCGAACGGGCTGGTGCCGGGGGCGGCGTCGGGGTCCATGAGCCCGCGCATGCGGCGCTGGGAGTACGCGAAGCCAACGGCGGAGGCCAGGCCCTGGCCCAGCGGGCCGGTGGTGATTTCCACACCCTTGGTGTGCTTGTACTCCGGGTGGCCCGGGGTCAGCGAGCCCCAGGTGCGCAACGCCTCCAGGTCCTGCAGCTCCAGGCCGTAGCCGGAGAGGAAGAGCTGGATGTACAGGGTCAGCGAGCTGTGGCCCGGGGAAAGGATGAAGCGGTCGCGGCCGGTCCAGTTCGGGTGCTTCGGGTCATGGCGCATGACCTTCTGGAACAGGAGGTACGCGGCCGGGGCCAGGGACATCGCGGTTCCCGGGTGCCCGTTGCCCACCTTCTCAACGGCGTCCGCAGCCAGGACGCGCGCCGTGTCCACTGCCCGCCGGTCCTCGGACGTCCAGGAAAATGTTGCTGATTCAGGATTAGACACTGACAGGTCCCTCTCGTTGGGTGCGTGCATGAAGCAGGTGCGGGGCACACGGATGGCCTGCGGGCGTGAACTCGTCCGCCATCGGACACCGCGCACTGTCCAGCGTTGAAACTATTGATCTTTCTTCAGCTTAGCGCCACGGGTGCCGTGGAGGGCCAAACTGGCGTGCGGCGGCCAATTCATAAAGCCGGTGGCGGCGGGGCATTTGATCTAGTTTTCACGAACTTGGCGTAAAGACTTGACTTATGCCCGTTCATGTCTTTTCTCGCGGGGGCGGCTATGATATTTAGAGGTTTGGCCCGCCCGCGCCCGCAGGCCGGCTGGTGCGGTGCGCCAGGCCCGCGGCGCCGAGCCAGAGAATCTGTTGTGAACAACCGACGAGAACATGGTGACATTACACGTGAGTGCAACGCATGCCCCGACCGCTGGAACCTCACCGGAAGTGCCTGGCGCACGGGTGGGATTTTCCGCAAAGGCCAAGGGGTATTTGGCCCTGACCAAGCCCCGGGTGGTGGAATTGCTGCTGGTCACCACGCTGCCCACCATGTTCTTCGCCCAGGGCCATTCGGGCAGGGGCGGCCTGCCGGGCCTGTGGCTCATGGTCGCGACGATGGTGGGCGGGGCCCTGGCGGCCGGCGCGTCAGGCGCGTTCAACTGCTACATCGACCGTGACATCGACAAGGTCATGCACCGCACGTCCCAGCGCCCGCTGGTGACCGGCGTCATCACCCCGCGCGAGGCCCTCGTCTTCTCCTGGGTGCTGACCGTCCTGGCCGTGGTGCTGCTCTGGAGCATCAACCCGCTCACCGGATTGCTCGGCGTTGGCGCCATCTTCCTCTACGTGGTGGTGTACTCGCTGATCCTCAAGCGGCGCACCACGCAAAACATCGTGTGGGGCGGCGCGGCGGGCTGCATGCCCGTGCTCATCGCCTGGTCCGCCGTGACGAACACCGTCCAGTGGCCGGCCGTGATCCTGTTCATGATCATCTTCCTGTGGACGCCGCCGCACTACTGGCCCCTGTCCATGCGCTACAGCGACGACTACAACGCCGTGAACGTGCCCATGCTCGGTGCCGTGGCCGGCTCCCGCACCGTGGCCGTGCAGGTGGTCCTCTACACCTGGGCCATGGTGGCGTGCTCGCTGCTCATGATCCCGCTGGGCGGTGCGGGCATCGTCTATGCCGTGGTGACTGTTGCCGCCGGCGCATGGTTCCTGGTCGAGGCCCACACGCTGTACAACAATGCGAAGAAGGACCTGGTCACCAAGAAGAACGCCATGAAGGTCTTCCACGTCTCCATCACCTACCTGACGCTGGTGTTCCTGTCCCTGGCCGTGGACCCGTTCGTCGGCGCGGCCTTGATGCGCTGACGTACCCTGAACCACCGACCCCAACCCGAAGCACGACGGCGGCACCCACCCCTTGCGGGCGGGTGCCGTTTGGCTGTGCCGGCCCGCGGGGCCGGGAAACCGGCTGTCAGGCGCGGACGGGGTCCTTGCCGCGGCGCAGGGCCAGGTCAACGATGTTGGTGCCCGTGGCCAGCAGCAGGGAGGAGCCCACCATGTGCAGGCCGACGAGGAACACGGGCACGCCGGTGAAGTACTGCCAGTAGCCGATGGCGCCCTGGTACACCACCGTGACGATCAGCAGCAGGGATGCGTTGCGCAGGATGTCGTTCCTGCCGCGGCCCCACAGCAGCACCACCAGCAGCACCGAGACCGCCACCAGGACATAGACCGGAAGCACGTGGATGCGCGTGACGAGGTAGCCGTCCAGGTTGGTGCGCGGGGAGGAGGCGTCGCCGGAATGCGGGCCCGTGCCCGTGACGAGCGTGCCCAGCGCCACGGCGAGGTAGGTGCACACGGCGGCCGCCACGGCCAGCTGTCGGATGGTCTTGCGGGGCCGGACGGCGTGGGCGGGGGCGGTCCGGCCGGTGCGGCCGTAGGCCCGGTTGACCAGCAGCATGGAGAAGACCACCAGGGCGGCGGAGACCAGGAAGTGCAGGCTCACCACGTAGGGGTTCAGGCCCGTCAGCACCGTGATGCCGCCAATCACGGCCTGGACCGGGATGCTGGCCAGCAGCGAGAACGTGAGCCAGAACAGGTCCTTGCGCTCCTTGCGGAGGTTCCACAGCACCACCAGCAGGGCCAGGGCCACGGCCGCCAGGGCAAAGGTCAGGGTCCGGTTGGTGAACTCAATGACGCCGTGGATGCCCATGGCCGGCGTGTTGGTCAGCGACCCCGCCGTGCAGTTGGGCCACGTGGGACAGCCCAGCCCGGAGCCGGTCAGGCGCACCACGCCGCCGGAGACAATCAGCACGCCCTGCCCAATCAGCAGCCCCACGGAGAGGCGGCGGATCGCGGGCGTCACGGTGGTGGGCAGCTTGTCCGTGAAGGATCTTAGTGTGTTGCTTTGACTCACTTCATTCACATCTTTCAGGTCCATTTGAACCACTTGATCGCCGCGATGGAACCGGCAACGGCCCAGGCGAGCAGGATGACAATTGCAAAAACATCAACGCGGCCCTGGAGCAGCGCGGCCCGCATGAGGGTGCCCAGCGCGCCGGACGGCAGCCAGTCCACGATCCCGGCCATGGTGGCCGAGAACTTGGCGGCCGGCAGGACAATCCCGCCCAAGGCAGCCAGCAGGATCCAGCCAAGGTTGGTGATGGCCAGGGTGGCCTCCGGCCGAACGGTCCCTGCGATCAACAAGCCCAGCGCGGTAAACGTGGCCGCGCCCAGCACAAGCAGCGGGATCCCCAGCGCAACTCCGGCGGCGGATGGACGCCATCCCAGGAAGGCGGCCACCGTGGAGATGATGACGACCTGGATGGCCAGCGCCACGAGCACGGCGATGACCTTCCCGGCAATGAGGCCGGCCTTGCCCAGCGGGGTGGTGGAAAGGAAGCGGAGCACCCCGTAGCGCCGGTCAAAGCCCGTCGCAATGCCCTGGCCGGTGAAGGCGGTGGATAAGGCGCACAGCGCCAGGATGCCCGGCGTGGCAATGTTGATCCGGGAATTG
Source organism: Arthrobacter wenxiniae (assembly GCF_013376105.1). Lineage (GTDB taxonomy): Bacteria > Actinomycetota > Actinomycetes > Actinomycetales > Micrococcaceae > Specibacter > Specibacter wenxiniae. The sequence goes on along the minus strand of NZ_JAAMFM010000009.1, from coordinate 34,079 downwards.
CCCATGCCGTCGAGGATGGGCGTCACGGCGAGGGCGATCAGGCCCAGCAGCGGCATGACGATCATCAGCACCAGCTGTTCACCGTTGCGCAGCATGGCGGCGGCCTCATAACGTCCCTGGCTCAGCACGCGGCGGGCAAGGGAGGCCGGCAGTCCGGCGGGGGCGTCACGGAACAAGGTGCTCATCGGGTCTCCGTCTTCAGTGCGAGGGGTTCCTTGGACGCCGCAATCGCCAGGAACACGTCTTCCAGCGACTGGGACGCCAGGTGGACCGAGGTGGGCATGATGCCCTGCCCGGCGCACCACCCGCCGAAGCGGCCCAGGTCCGCCGGTTCCAGCGCACCGCCCAGCCGGTAGCTGCCCGGCCGGGTTTCCTCGCAGCGTACGCCGTCGTGGACCAGGGCCGCCGTGTCCAGGCCCGGCGCCGCCTCAAAGGTCACGACACGGTGGGACTGCGACGCCGTCGACTGGCTCAGCAGCTCCGGCACGGTGCCCTCGGTGACCGATTCGCCGTGGTTGACAATGTAGACGTAGTCCGCCAGCCGCTGCGCGTCGTCGAGCAGGTGCGTGGTGAGCACGATCGCCTTTCCGGCGTCGCGCAGTTCACGGATCAGCTCAAAGACCATCAGGCGCGACTGCGGGTCCAGCCCGGCGCTGGGCTCGTCCAGGAACAGGATCTCGGGATTGCCCAGCAGGCTTGCGGCCAGGGCCACGCGCTGCTTTTGCCCCCCGGAGAGACGCCGGATGGTGGTGCCGGAGAACTCGCCGATGCCCAGCCGGGCCACGAGCGCGTCTACGCTGAGCGGGTTGCTGTAGAGGCTGGCCACGTGGCGCAGCAGTGTCACAGGCCGCGCCGCGGGCGGAAGCCCGCCGTCCTGAAGCATCACGCCGACCCGGGCGCGGAGGGTTGCGTCGGCATCATCCGGGTCCCGGCCCAGCAGTGAAATGCTGCCCCCGGTGCGGTTCTGCAGACCCTGGGCACATTCGATGGTGGTCGTCTTGCCGGCGCCGTTGGCGCCCAGCAGGGCCGTCACCTCGCCGAACCGGGCCTGGAGGCTAATATTGGATACGATCCTTTTCATCCGCCCGTCAAGGGCGGCGATGGGACCAACGTCCTTGACGAGCCCGGAGATGACGAGGGCGGCGTCGGGAGCGGGAGGGGAAGTCTGCGTCACGGGCCTATTCTACGTGATGTAGTACCCCGCCGGTGAAGTGTCCCACGGCGGTCCGGGCGCCGTGCGTGCCCGCGTAGGGTCGCCTTACTGGAAAGTCCGCGTGAATTACGACATAATTGTGTTGTTTATTGTTGTGTCCCCTATTCACGCGGCGGAGGTGCCAGGAATGACAGACGTTCACGCAGGGCATGCCCCCGCCGTCGCCGTCGAGCCGGACGAGAGGACCCGCGACCGGGTGCTGACGGCCGTGCTGGAACACGGCCCGGTGAGTGCCGCCCAGCTGGGCCAGCTGCTGGGCCTCACGCCCGCCGCCGTCCGCCGCCACCTGGACACGCTGTCCCGGCACGGCGTGATTGAAATCAAGCTCATCAGCAATCGCAAGAGCGGGGCCGGGCGCCCCGCCCGCCGCTACGTTGTTTCGCGGCAGGGCCAGACGGAAATCGGTGACGACTACCTGGAAATTGCCCGGCTGGCGCTGTCCGAACTTGCCGCACACAGCGGTGACCGGGGCGTCGTTGACTTCGCCGAGCGCCGCTTTGCAACGATGGAGGCCAGCTACCAGCCGCTGGTCGACGCCGCCGGCAGCGATGTTGCCGCACGATCCAAGGCACTGGCCGCGGCCCTGAACGCGGACCGCTTCGTGGCGACGTCGAACTCGTTGAACCCGCATTCGGCCATGGCGGCCGAGCAGCTGTGCCAGGGGCACTGCCCCATTCAGGAACTGGCCAGCTCGTTTCCCGCATTCTGCGACGCCGAGACGGAAGTTTTTTCCCGGCTGCTCGGTGTCGACGTGCGCAGGCTCTCCACCATGGCAAGTGGCGGGCACGTGTGCACCACCCATGTACCAACGGGCCGTGCCGTGGTCCGCAAGCGCGACCCTGCGCCTGCGGACGCCTCACGACCGTCGACAATTATTTCCAACCATCAGCAAGAAAGGCCGTGATGACGGATCAACTAGCGCAGGATGTCCGCGTGGATGGTGCGGTGGAAGACTCCACCAACCACGATATCCTTCAAAGAAACCCGGAGCTGGAGGGCTTGGGCACTTATGCCTTTGGCTGGTCGGACAAAAACACGGCCAGCGACAATGCCCGCCGCGGCCTAAGCGAGGAAGTCGTCCGCGACATCTCGGCGAAAAAGGGCGAGCCGGAATGGATGCTGGACCTGCGCCTGAAGGGCCTGAAGTACTTTGACCGCAAGCCCATGCCCACCTGGGGTGCAGACCTCTCCGGCATTGACTTCGACAACATCAAGTACTTTGTGCGCTCCACCGAAAAGCAGGCCCAGACCTGGGAAGACCTGCCCGAGGACATCCGCAACACCTACGAGCGCATCGGCATCCCCGAGGCCGAGCGCAACCGCCTGGTGGGCGGTGTCACGGCGCAGTACGAGTCCGAGGTGGTCTACCACCAGATCCGCGAGGATCTCGAAGCCCAGGGCGTCATCTTCACCGACACCGACACCGGACTGCGCGAGTACCCGGAAATCTTCCAGGAATACTTCGGCACCATGATCCCGGTGGGCGACAACAAGTTCGCCTCGCTGAACACGGCCGTCTGGTCCGGCGGATCGTTCGTCTACGTCCCCCCGGGCGTCCACGTGGAAATCCCGCTGCAGGCCTACTTCCGCATCAACACCGAGAACATGGGCCAGTTTGAGCGGACGCTGATCATCGCCGACGAGGGCAGCTACGTCCACTACATCGAAGGCTGCACGGCCCCGATCTACACCTCGGACTCGCTGCACTCGGCCGTCGTCGAGATCGTGGTGAAGAAGAACGCCCGCGTCAGGTATACCACCATCCAGAACTGGTCCAACAACGTGTACAACCTGGTGACCAAGCGCGCCATCGCACACGAGGGCGCCACCATGGAGTGGGTCGACGGCAACATCGGCTCCAAGGTGACCATGAAGTACCCGGCCGTGTACCTGGTCGGCGAGCACGCCAAGGGCGAGACCCTGTCCGTGGCATTTGCCGGCGAGGGCCAGCACCAGGACACCGGCTCCAAGATGGTCCACATTGCGCCGAACACGCAGTCCTCCATCATCTCCAAGTCCGTGGCGCGCGGCGGCGGCCGCTCCGCCTACCGCGGGCTGGTCCAGATCCGCGAGGGCGCCAACCACTCGGCCAACACCGTCCGCTGCGACGCCCTGCTGGTGGACAACATTTCCCGCTCCGACACGTACCCGTACGTGGACGTCCGCGAGGACGACGTCTCCATGGGCCACGAGGCCACGGTGTCCAAGGTCAGCGAGGAGCAGCTGTTCTACCTGCAGTCCCGCGGCATGCCCGAGGACGAGGCCATGGCCATGATCGTGCGCGGCTTCATTGAGCCGATCGCCAAGGAACTGCCCATGGAATACGCGCTGGAACTGAACCGCCTGATCGAACTGCAGATGGAAGGGGCCGTCGGCTAAATGACCGAGCTCACCGAAGAAAAAGTTATTGACACCCCTGTCTCTGAAGAGCACGACGGCAAGGTCTGGTCGCAGGGCTTCATCAAGGGCATGACCGAGGAAGGCGAAAAACTTTCCGACCTCAACCCCGAGTCCGGCCCCCTCGGCGGCAGCGCCGTCAAGGCCCACAGCCACGGTGACAGCCACGGCGGCGGCGTCGGAGTTCCGGACAGCTCGCGCGCCGGACGCCTGACCTCCTACAAGCTGGCCGACTTCCCGCTGATCACCGGCCGCGAAGAGGACTGGCGCTTCACCCCGCTCAAGCGGCTGCGCGGCCTTGACCGCGTGGGTGTCAAGGGCCAGGAACTCAATGGCCCAGCCCCCGTCGTCGCGGTCACCAAGCCCGACGCCGTCACCGTTGAGACCGTGGGGCGCGGCGACGCCCGGATCGGCTCCGCGGGCATCCCCGAGGACCGCGTGGCCGCCGCCGCGTGGGAGCACTTCGCCGAGGCCACCGTGGTCACCCTGCCCGCCGAGTACCAGGGCACGGCCGACGACGTCACGACCCTGACGCTGACGGGCGCCGGCGACACCCCCGCGGCCTCACACATCGTGGTGCACGCGAAGAAGTTCGCCACCGGCGTGGTGGTCCTGGACCACCGCGGCACCGCCGTGCTGAGCGAGAACGTGGAGGTCCTGGTCGAGGACGGCGCCAACCTGACGGTTGTCAGCATCCAGGACTGGAACGACGACGCCGTGCACGCCAGCGGACAGCACATCTCGGTGGGCCGGGACGCGAAGGTCAAGCACGTCGTCATCAACCTGGGCGGCAACCTGCTGCGCACCACGCCGTCGGCCCGCTACACGGGCCCGGGCGGTGAGGTTGAAATGTACGGCCTGTACTTTGCCGACGCCGGCCAGCACCTGGAACAGCGCCTGTTCGTGGATCACTCCACGAAGAATTGCAAGTCCCGGGTCACGTACAAGGGCGCCCTGCAGGGTGACGGCGCACATGCCGTCTGGATTGGCGACGTGCTGATCCGCAAGGAGGCCGAGGGAACCGACACCTACGAGATGAACCGCAACCTCATCCTGACCCAGGGTGCGCGCGCCGACTCGGTGCCGAACCTGGAAATTGAGACGGGCATGATCGAAGGAGCCGGCCACGCAAGCGCCACCGGCCGCTTCGACGACGAGCAGCTTTTCTACCTGCAGTCCCGCGGCATCCAGGAAGACGTGGCCCGCCGCCTCGTGGTGCGCGGCTTCCTCAACGAAGTCATCCAGCACATCAAGGTTCCCGCACTGGAAGAGCGCATGCGCGACGCCGTGGAACGTGAATTGGCGGCAGGCGCACTGTAATGACCGAGCCATCCACCACGACGCCCACAGGCGTGGTTGTCTGCCAGGACAGCGACGTCGAGGTGAAGTCCGCCCTGCTCGTGGAAATTGACGATTACCCCATCGCCATAGTCCGCGACTCCGCAGGCGTCCTGCACGCCATTGGCGACACCTGCTCACACGCGGAAATCTCGCTCAGTGAGGGCGACGTGGAAGGCTGCACCATCGAATGCTGGGCACACGGCAGCTCGTTCGACCTCAGGACAGGCGAACCGCTGACGCTGCCCGCATTCGAGCCGGTGCCCGTCTTTGCCCTGTCAGTCCACGGCAGCGACGTCTACGTGGACGTCACCAACATCATCAACGGTGTCAGCACGCAGTAGCGTCCCGCGCACCAGCACACCCCCATTCATTCTTAGGAGAAACAAAGAGCATGTCGACTCTGGAAATCAAGGACCTGCACGTCAGCATCGCCACCGAGCAGGGCGTCAAGCCGATCCTCAAGGGCGTCAGCCTGACCATCAACACCGGTGAAACCCACGCCATCATGGGCCCGAACGGCTCCGGCAAGTCCACCTTGGCGTCCACCATCGCCGGCCACCCGCGCTACACCGTGGACAGCGGCTCCATCACGCTCGACGGCGAGGACGTCCTCGCGATGACCGTCGACCAGCGCGCCCGCGCCGGCCTGTTCCTGGCCATGCAGTACCCCGTGGAAATCCCCGGCGTCACCATGACGAACTTCCTGCGCACCGCCAAGACCGCCATCGACGGCGAAGCCCCCAAGCTGCGCACCTGGACCAAGGACGTCAAGGCGGCCATGGCCCAACTGCGGATCGAGCCCGAGTTCGCCGAGCGCAACGTCAACGAAGGGTTCTCCGGCGGCGAAAAGAAACGCCACGAAATTCTCCAGCTCGAACTGCTCAAGCCGAAGTTCGCCATCCTCGACGAGACCGACTCCGGCCTGGACGTCGACGCGCTGAAGGTGGTCTCCGAGGGCGTCAACCGCGCCATCGAGGACGGTGGGCTGGGCACCATGCTCATTACCCACTACACGCGCATCCTGCGCTACATCAAGCCCGACTTTGTGCACGTCTTCGTGGACGGAAACATCGCCGAGCAGGGCGGCCCCGAGCTGGCGGACCGCCTGGAAGACGAAGGCTACGACCGCTACCTGGCCGACGCACCGGCCACGGTCTAGCGCCGGCCCTCTTCAAGCGAAAGCGAAGACACACATCATGACTGAGATCAGCGAAACCAGCGCCGCCGCCCCCAGCGCGCAGGCCGACCTCGAAGACGTCGAGGAGGCCCTCAAGGACGTCATTGACCCCGAACTGGGCGTCAACATCGTCGACCTGGGCCTGCTGTACGGCATGCGCTATGGCGACGACGGCGCGCTTCTGCTGGACATGACACTGACCACGGCGGCCTGCCCGCTCCAGGACGTCATCGAAGAGCAGGTTGAAAACTCGCTCGGCCCGATCGTGGACGAGTGGCGCATCAACTGGGTGTGGATGCCGCCGTGGGGTCCGGAACGGATCACCGACGACGGCCGCGACCAGATGCGCGCCCTCGGCTTCAACATCTGACAGCCCGCCCAACGGCGCCGGCTTTTGGGGCCCCGCCCGCCCTGAGGGGCGCTGGCGGGGTCCCCTGTGTCAAGGTCCGCTGCCTTAGGAGTCCGCTGCCTTAAGAGTCGGCTGCCTTAAGATGGGTCACATGCCTTTTATCGACCAGCTGCGGCACTGGGCCCGCACGCAACCGCACCGGGCCGCCGTCGTGGTGGGCACGCAGCGGCTCAGCTTCGCCGGGCTCCTTGACGCGGCAGCGGCATGGCCGGCACCCCAGCCGTCCGCCGGCGCGGCACTGGCCGTCATTGACGAACCGGACGGCACCGCGCTGGCTGCACGCTTTGTGGGTGCCGTGGCCCGCGATGGCGTGGCGGCCGTGCTGGACCCAAGCTGGCCGCAGGAACTGAAGGCGGCGGTCACGGACCGGGCGGTCGCGTGGGCGGCCACGGAAGCGGCGCCCCCGGCCTCGGAACCCGGCTTCCGCGACGGGCCGCCCGGCTCAACGTTCCTGCTGGGCCTTTCCTCCGGGACGAGCGGTGTGCCCAAGGCCTTTACGCGGTCGAGGGCGTCATGGCAGGCCTCCTTCGCTGCGAGTGCCGCCTACTTCGGCGTCACCGCGGCGGACGTCACGCTTGCGCCGGGCCCCATGGCTGCGAGCATGAACCTCTACGCCCTGGGCGAGGCCTTGTTCACGGGCTCCACCTTTGTGGCCCTCCCTCAGTTCAGCGCCGATGCCGCCCTTCACGCCGTCACGCACGACGCCGCCACCCGCCTGGTGCTGGTCCCCACCGTTCTGGCCCTGCTGGCCAGGCGCGGCCTCGACACGGGGCAGGGGGCGGGGGCCGTCACGTCGATCGTGTGTGCCGGTTCGGCGCTGCCCGCGGGCGTGGAGGAGTTGGCGCGGCAGTGGGCGCCCCGGGCCAGGATCTTCCAGTACTATGGCGCCTCAGAGCTCGGCTTTGTCGCTGCGTCCGGGAACGACGGGGACGACGGGACGCCGTGCGCGGGCCGTGCGTTCCCGGGGACCGAAGTTTCGGTGCGCGGCACCGGCGGACTGCCTGCCGGCCCGGGGGAGTGCGGCAGCATTTGCGTCCGCGGCCCCTACGTGGGGAACGGCTACGCCTGGGGCGACGACGGACTCGCCTTCAACGTGCTGCCCGGCGGCGGGGCTTCCGGGGGCGGTGCTTCCGACGGCCCCTGGTACACGGTCCACGACCAGGGCTTCCTGGACGGCTCCGGCAGGCTCCATGTGGTGGGGCGGGCGTCGGACATGATCGTCACGGGCGGCGCGAACGTCTACCCCCAGCAGGTGGAGGGAGATCTGGAGGCCGTTGCCGGCCCCGGCACCGTTGTGGTGGCGGGTGTGCCGGACGCCGTGCGCGGACAGCGCGTGGTGGCCGGACTCTTCCCGGGCGGGGGCCCGCCGGGCGTGGCACCCCTGACGGCCGGACAGCTGCTGGCCGCCTGCCGGCGGCGGGCGGCCGCCCTGCCGGCCCCCCAGCGCCCCACCCGCTACTACGCCCTGACGGATCTGCCCCTGACCGGCGCAGGCAAGCTCAGCCGCACCCTCCTGCAGGCCTGGATCGGCGGAGGGGACGCCCGTGCGCAGCGGATCCACTGACTCCAAGCCCGCCGGCGGGGCCGAACCCGGCGTCGTGCCCGACGACGCCCGCACCCCGGTCATCATTGCCGCCCGCCGGCTTGCCACGGCCAAGGCCGGGGGCGCCTACGGCCGGCTGCGCGTCCACGATCTTGCAGCCCCCGTACTCCGGGCAGTCCTGGACGACTCGGGGGTGGGCGGCGCCGAGGTGGACGACGTCATCCTCGGCAACGCCACCGGGGGCGGGGGCAACATGGCCCGGCTGGCCGCCTTGACGGCCGGTCTGCCGGACGCCGTGCCGGGCCTCACCGTGGACAGGCAGTGCTCTTCCGGACTCGACGCGGTGGTCCTGGCGTGCCGCCTTGTCCAGGCGGGCGCGGGGGAGCTGTACCTCGCCGGGGGTGCGGAGAGCATCAGCACGGCGCCGGCCCGCGCCCACCGGCTGGACGGCGGGGGCCTGGACTTCTTTGACAGGGCGCAGTTCGCCCCGCAGGCATCGGGGGATCCGGACGCGGGAGTGGCCGCCGAAAACGTGGCGGCCCGTTTTGGCATCAGCCGCGAACGCCAGGACGCGTATGCGCTGGAGAGCCACCGCAGGGCCCGCGCCGCGGCGGACAACGGCGTGTTCGACCGCGAGATCGTGCCACTGGCCGGGCTCAGCGCGGACCAGGGGCTGCGCAGGACGCTGACCCCGCGGCTCATGGCCCGCTTTCCAGCGGCCTTCGTGGGCGGCGGCACCGTGACGGCGGGGAACTCGTGCCCTTACAGCGACGGCGCCGCGGCCGTCGTCGTGACCACGCTGGCGAAGGCGCGGCGCCTGGCGGCACACGGCCTCGTGTTCCGGGGGAGCGCGGCGGCCGGGACGGACCCCACGCTGATGGGGGTGGGCGCCGCACACTCCACCCTGGCCCTTTCACAGTCCCTGGGAACCGGGCTGGCAGGGCTGGCGCCGGGGCTGCTGGAATTCAACGAGGCCTTTGCCTCCCAGGTCCTCGCGTGCGCGGGGCTGCTGGGCGTCGACCCCGCAGCCTTCAACCGCGACGGCGGAGCCTTGGCCCTGGGGCACCCCTACGGGGCGTCGGGCGCCGTGCTCGTCACGAGGTTGTTTGCCCAGTCACTGGCGCGCGGCGAATCCGGCCTGGGCGCGGTGGCCATGGTCAGCGCCGCGGGCGGCCTGGGCGTCAGCGCCGCCTTCGAGTGGCGCGCCTTCTGACGCGGGCTGTCGCCGGCCCCGTCCTGCCATTTTCCCAGGACGCCCGCATGGCGGCGGGGATCCGGCGCCACCGTCAGGCCCGCACGATGATCCGCACGACGTCCGCGGGCCGGTGCCGGGGAGAGAGAACAGCCAGGTCGAGCCGGTCGCGCCGGGCCCGCAGGAGCAGCTTGGCGAGGTCCGGGTCCCGCGTGAGGTAGCGGTGTCCGTCGCAGCAGCCGGCGATGGCGAAGCCCTCGATGCGCCCGTGGCAGTCGAAGACGATCTCCGCGACGCGCCCGGAGTGCTCCACCAGGTCGCCGCACGGCTCCTTGTGGCGCGGGGGCACGCCGGACGGAGAGGGGAGGATCGACTCCGGGTCGCCCCCGAGTCCTGCGACACGTCCGGCCAGATAGTCGACATAGCGTTTCAGTACAGGATGCCAGCGGTCGTCCGGCGGGAGCTGGCCCAGCCGCCACCGCATGATGGCCAGGGTGTTCTCCTCGGGCAGGAGCATCGATTCGGCCGTGCCCACGGGAATCCTGACGGAGAACGTCCCGATGACGGAGCGCCACGTCGCTCCGGCCCGGATGGGGGGATGTTCGCCGCCTTTCCCGCGGCCCTTGGGGAACTCGATCACCCGGTTGGCCTTGTGGCCCAGCCGCCGCACGACGACGTCGTACTGGTCGCCGGTGTGCACGGTGGTCGGCAGGTCGAGCGTGAGCAGGCCCGCGAGGTTCCCGCCGGCCCGGGCGGGAATGGGCACATAGGTGACGCCGCCGGTCACCTGGCAACGGATCGTGTGCGGATCAGCCACCGTGAGCCCGTGCGCCGGGTGGGCGGCCGTGGCAAGGTCGACGACGTCGCCGGCGTCGACCTGCGGCCAGAAGATCGAGGCGGTGCTGCCCGAGGGGATCCGGCCCCAATCGATCATCAACTCATCGACCCCGTCGATTGCCCCGAGCGGGCTGGGCCGCAGGTCGAACGTCTGGGGGATGCGGTGGGCGGACGCGGGACCGGGGTTGTCGGAGTGGGTCACCTGCAGGTTGCGCTGCGCGAGCTTGTCTGAGCCCTCCGGGGTCGCGCCGGCGAAGATCGGTGCGCCGTCGAAGGCGATCTGGGCGACGAGGCAATGGTGGGTGCCGTTGAGCCAGCCCTGCACGGGCCGGCCGTCGATGACGTACGACGCGTCGTAGATGTTCAGGAAGCACCCAAAGTACGCCCACACGCTGTCCTTGCCGGTGGGGATCACGACATCGCGGGTATTGGCACCGCCGGTGCCATAGTCGGTGTTCGCCCCAAGGTTTCCCGAGGCAAAGAACGGCAGCGTCGTGTGCCCCGCCCCCGGCTGCGGTGAAGCCGGAAGTCCGCCCGCATCGGTGGAACTCGGATAGGTCGAGCCCGTCTGGTAGTCGGTGTCAGCCGTCTGGGAGGACCAGAGCCGGAAGAAGGTGCGCACCCCGTTGGCGGCGCCCGCAGGGCCCGGGGACCCGCGGAGCCGCACGCGGGCCACGGCGAACTGGTAGTTGCTGTGCACCTGGGGCGGGAAGTGGCCGAAGTCCACGGTGAACGGGGTCACCGACGAATCGCCGCTCAGTGCGGTGCCCTGCCCCGGGAGCACCGTGGCGAATGGATCGCTCCCGGCGGGGTCCGCATACGTCGCGTTGAGCCAGGTGAGGAGCCGCTGGGCGTAGTCGTAGGCCCCGGCCGGATTGTCGGCAAGGAAGGCCGGCCCGCCGGGAACGGGCGTCCCGTCGACCGCCGGCGTCGCCGTGAACACGCGCAGGTCCTGGCTCAGGTAGAACACGTTGCCCTGCGCCGGGTCGATGTTGGTGAAATACGGATCGGCGCCGGCGACGAGCTCGAACAGGGCTGACGTGTCGGTGGAGGGCACCTTGGTCCCGTCGGTGGCGAGGTACGCGTCCAGCGGGTACGTCTGGCTTCCGGCACTCGGGAAATGCGTCAGCGACTGGGCAGAGAAGGTGATGTCGAACGCCACCCTGATCCGCTGCTGCTGGTCGGGCTGCGCGGCGTTTTCGAAGTCGACGGCGCCGTTCGCCGTGACCGTGACCCCGGGGATGCCGGCGAAGGGTCCCGTGGGCGTCGGCACCGAGACATGCAGCGAGCCGAAGGTGGTCCGGCTGAAGCCCTCGACGACGAGCCAGAACGCGTTCTCTGCCTTGCCGCCGTTGGTGTTGATCAGGTCCTGGACCTCGTCCTTGCCGAACGTGTCCTTGTCCACCCAGAAGGAGACCGAGCCCAGCGGCAACACGCAGGTGTTGGCCGCCTTGCTCCAGTAGCTCTGGACGGAGCAGGTGATCCCGTTCATGTCGACGGTGGCGAACTCGTTGTTGCAGGTGTCGCCAATCTCGTCGTTGGTCACCGGGCTCCCGTCCGACTTCGTGCCCTGGACGAGGATGCTGTTGTTTGACGTGTCGACGTCGGGATTCGTGCAGGCCTCGACGAGTTCGTGCGAGAACACCTTCGTCACACAATCGTGGCCCGTGAGCGAGCCGGTGTTGTCCACCCAGGCGTAGTACGCGGTGTTGCCGTTGTACGTCAGGCTCTGGTGCTGGCCGGCGAGTCCGTTGTTGCTGTTGCTGACGCCCTGGGGTGCAATCACCGCGTAGAAGCGGTTGTGCCCGGCGGCCGGCTGTGGCATCGAGGTGTTGTTCGCGAAGCGGGCCTTCAGCATCGCCACGACGTCGGCGTCGGTATAGCCGTTCGCCGGGCTGGTGCCGTCGAAGATCTCACTGTAGATGACGCTGCCCTGGCCCACCCCGCGGTACTGGCCTAGGCCGCTCATATACGGCCCCGTCACGATCCCCCTCATGGCCTGCTCGTACTGGTCCCGGGACGGGGACGGCGTGGCACTCCAAAAGCTGCCCCAGAAAACGATGACGACCTCGACGCCGGTGAGCACGCGGCCGCCCTTGTCGTCAGTGCCCGTGACCGTGTAGTCCGGGCTGAACGTCAGGTCGCCGCCCACCGGCTCGGTGCCGGGCTCGACCTTGCGGACGATGCCTCGCAGCGTGGCCCCGCCGTCCTCGATTTCGCCGTTTGCCGTCATCGCGCACCCCGCCCCTGTGTCCACCGCCGCCGCCCCTGCAGACGTCTGTTGTGAGGCATGTTACAACTGATGGACGGGACAGTACAGGGCGCGCAGCGGGCTTTTGGCGGCCACGGGGTGTCACTGCGTGGAAGCCGGATGATGCCAGCCTTCGGCGGGGTCCGGGTCGCCCAGGCCGCGCGCCGACAGGGCCTCGCCCGTGGCCCGCGCGTATCCCACGGTGGCAATGACGACGGGCAGCGAACGGGCCAGCAGGTTGCGCTCGAGCCCACGGGCCCGCGCGGCGTCGCGCACGTCGCTGAACGCGCCGATCACAAAAGGGATGCTGCGCAGCATGAGGGCCACGGTGAGCGAGAACCGCTCGGGATCCGCACCAAGCCGCTCGAGCGGCCGCACCACCGCTGCCAGACCGTCCAGGAGCTCGTCCACCGGCGTCGTGGCCGTGAGGATGTTCGACGCCAGGACCGTGGCCACAATGGCGGCCACCACCTGCCACGCCACCACGGCCCCGTTCTGCCACCACTGGTAGGCGGCAATGAGCACCAGGAACACCAGCATGAGCCTGACGGCACGCCACAGGCGTCCCCGGGGCAGCCCGGCCAGGGCGTGGCCCGCGACGACCACCAGCAGCACGGCCGTGGTGACGGCCGCCCCGGCAGCCACGGACACGGCGGGGGAGGCCAGGCACAGCACGGCAACGGCCAGCAGCAGGACCGCCTTGAGCCAGAGGGGAAGGCGGTGGACGGGAGAATGTCCCGGGACGTACCCGGCCACCAGGTGGGCGTGGCCGCGCATCAGGCCACCAGGGCCCGGTACCGGTCCACGGCGTGCCCGGGCGGACCGTCAAAGGCGATGCCGCCGTCGTCCACCACCAGCACCCGCTCGCAGCTGGCGGCCAGCTCGAGGTCGTGGGTGGACATGATCACCTGCTGGGGCAGCCCGGCCAGCAGCCCGCGCAGCATCCGCGTGTTGCGCAGGTCCAGCAGCGTGGAGGGTTCATCCAGCACCAGGATGGCGGGCTCCACGGCCAGGACCGCGGCCAGCGCCACCAGCTGCCGTTCGCCGCCGGAGAGCTCGTAGATGCTGTTGGCTGCCAGGTGGGCCAGGCCGTACCCGGCAAGCTGGTCCAGCGCCCTTTGCCGCCGTTCCCGCTTGGGCAGCTTCAACCGGCGCAGGGACAGCTCGACATCCTCCACCGGAGTGGGCATGACCAGCTGGGACAGCGGATCCGTGAAGACGAAGCCCACCGTGCGGCGGACCGCGGCCCCCTCCATGGCGGTGTCCAGCCCGTTGACCCGCACGGTCCCGGTGCTGGGGAGCACCAGGCCGTTGAGGAGGCGCAGCAGCGTCGACTTGCCCGATCCGTTCGCCCCAATGACGGCGATGCGCCGCTGCGCCAGTTCCAGGTCCAGCGGCTTCAGGATGGTCTTGGGGCCGTCACCGCCGGCCCCGTCCGGCGGAATGCTGACCCCGGCCGAGGAGAGCACAATCGAGTGGCGTGCAGGGTTGTTCACCGGCGGCGGCGCACCAAAAGGTCGGGAAAGGCCCGGTGCAGGCTCAGCGCGATCGCGACGGCAACGACGTTCTTCAGGATGTCACCGGGGAGGAAGATGACGTCCGCGCCGGCCGCCGCGGCCAGCCCCATGCCCTTGAGGGCGAGGCCGAGAATGCCGCAGAGGTGGATGACCACCATGCCGGCGAGGGCGGCACCGAACAGTGCAACGCCGCGGAAGCGGCTGCGCACGGCCCACACGGACAGCAGGCCCACCACCGCGGCGCCGAGGACAAAGCCGATGATGTAGCCGGCGGACGGGCTGGCCAGCACGGCCGGCCCGGCCCTGAAGCCGCTGAAAATGGGCAGCCCCACGAGGCCCAGCAGAATGTACAGGGCCACGGCGGCGGTTCCGCGGCCAAAGCCCAGCACCAGCCCGCACAGGCTGACCACCAGGGTCTGCAGCGTGATCGCCACGCCTAGCGGGCCCACATTGATTCCCGGCACGGCGACGGAGGCGGCCAGCAGCGCCGCAAAGACGGCGACCAGTGAAAGGTCCACGGCGCTCCAGCGTTGGCGGCGGACGCCCCGGCCGGCGGTGGAGGCGGGCTGGGTTGTGCCCTTGGACGGCCCGTCAAGGGCGTGCGGCCGTGATGTTCGATTCATTGTGCGTGACTTTCCTCGCGCCGGGGCGTGGTTGGCCCCGGACGTCGTTAGACTGTATAGGTTGCGCCGCGAGTGCCCAACCGCCGGCAGGGTGCGTTTTGCATCACCTGCCCCCCATATGTGAAAGGTTACTACGTTGATTACGGTCCAAGACCTTGAGTTACGCGCCGGGGCGCGCCTGCTCATGGACGAAGTGTCATTTCGGATCGACAAGGGTGACAAGATCGGCCTGGTGGGGCGCAACGGTGCCGGCAAGACGACGCTGACCCGCGTGCTGGCCGGCGAGGGCCTGCCCGCCGGTGGCAAGGTCACCCGCAGCGGCGAGATCGGCTACCTGCCCCAGGATCCCCGCACCCCCGACATGGAGCAGCTGGCCAAGGACCGCATCCTGGCCGCCCGCGACCTGGACAAGGTCATCACGAAGCTGCGCGCGGCAGAACATGACATGGCCAGTGAGGACGACAGCGTCCGGGACAAGGCCATGCGCCGCTATGACCGGCTCGAACAGGAGTTTCTGGCCGGTGGCGGCTACGCTGCCGAGGCCGAGGCAGCCGCCATCTCCTCCAACCTGGCCCTGCCGGAGCGGATCCTGAACCAGCCGTTGAAGACGCTGTCCGGCGGCCAGCGGCGCCGGGTGGAGCTGGCCCGGATTTTGTTTTCCGGCGCCCAGACCATGCTCCTGGATGAGCCCACCAACCACCTGGATGCCGACTCCATTGCCTGGCTGCGGGATTTCCTCAAGGGCCACCAGGGCGGGCTGATCGTGATCAGCCACGACACCGGGCTCCTTGAGGCGACGGTGAACAAGGTGTTCCACCTGGACGCCAACCGCGCCACGATCGACCAGTACAACCTGGGCTGGAAGAAGTACCTGGCCCAGCGCGAGACCGATGAGCGGGCCCGGCGCCGGGAACGCGCCAACGCTGAAAAGAAGGCCGGCGTCCTGATGGACCAGGCCAACAAGATGCGGGCCAAGGCCACCAAGGCCGTGGCTGCGCAGAACATGGCCAAGCGCGCCGAGCGGCTGCTGGCCGGGCTGGAGGACGTGCGGGCCCAGGACAGGGTCGCGGCGCTGCGCTTCCCGGATCCCTCGCCCTGCGGGAAGACCCCGCTGATGGCCGAGGGCCTGAGCAAGTCCTATGGTTCGCTGGAGATCTTCACCGACGTCAGCCTGGCCATCGACCGCGGCTCCAAGGTTGTCATCCTGGGCCTCAACGGTGCCGGCAAGACCACGCTGCTGCGGATGCTGGCCGGCGTGTCCACGCCGGACACCGGGGAGATCATCCCCGGGCACGGGCTCAAGGTGGGCTACTACGCGCAGGAGCACGACACCTTGGACGTTACCCGGACGGTGCTGGAAAACATGCGTGCGTCCGCCGGGGACATGAACGACGCCGAGGTGCGCGGCATCCTGGGCTCCTTCCTGTTCTCCGGCGACGACGTCAACAAGCCCGCCGGCGTCCTTTCCGGTGGCGAGAAGACCCGCCTGGCCCTGGCGACCATCGTGGCGTCCTCGGCGAACGTGCTGCTCTTGGATGAGCCCACCAACAACCTTGACCCGGCCAGCCGTGCGGAGATCCTGGGCGCGCTAAAGAACTACACCGGGGCCGTGGTGCTGGTCAGCCACGACGAAGGGGCCGTGGCGGCCCTGGACCCGGAGCGCGTGGTCCTGCTGCCCGACGGCGACGAGGACCTGTGGAACCCGGACTACCTGGACCTGATCACGCTCGCCTGAGAACTTTGTGCACGACGCCGGTCAGCGGACCGACGTCGGCACGGCGCCGCTGACGCGGGCCAGGTCGTCATAGCTGATCGAGAGCATGGCCTGGTGGCTGCCCGCCCCCGCCCACAGCACGGGATACTGCGCCAGCTCGGTGTCCAGCAGGGCCCGGATCGGGCGGGGGTGTCCCAGCGGGGCCACGCCGCCCACAGGCTGCCCGGCGTGTTCAAGCACGAATTCGGGGGTTGCCCGGGTGATCTTGGGCAGGCCGTGTTTGCGGGCCACGAGCTTCACGTCCACCTTCGCGGCGCCGCTTGCCAGGATCAGCAAGGGCTCCCCGCCGCACTCGAAGATCAGGCTGTTGGCGATGGCCCCCACGTCGCAGCCAAGCACGGCCGCCGCCGTCGCGGCCGTGGCGACTTTGTCGTCAACCAGCACCACCGTGTCCGGCATGCCGGCGGCCAGCAGGGCGGCACGGACATTCTCGACGGCAGGGTCCACAGTGTGTTCAAACATGAAAGCACTCACCTTCCCAGTCTATGGCGGTGGGAATGGCTAAAAGCCCTGCGCATCCAGGATGGCGTCCTCTTCCTCCTCGGCCGTGGGCCTTGCACCTGGCTTGCGCACCTTCCGGGAGGGGCGCGGGTGGAATGCGGAGCCGCGCCCGTAGACTTCCTCGACGGGCACGCCGGTCTCGGCAGCCTCCAGGGCGTCGTACTCGTCATTGCGCCGCTGCGTCCTTGCCGCGTAGCCGAATCCCACAAAGGCCAGCACTCCGAAGCAGATCCATTGGAGGGCGTAGCTGAGGTGGGATCCCGGGTCGATCGACGGGGCCGGGAACGGCGTCGGGTTCACGGAGGCCGCCGGGGACTCGCTGGCCAGCTGTCCATAGGCGCCGGTCTTGATCGGGTAGCTGAGCTGGGCAGCGTAGTCGTTGAGTTCAATCGAGGCGATCTGCCCCGCCGGCGCGCCCCGGTTCAGCTTGGGCTCGGGCGGACGGAGCCGGGCCACCACCGTCACGGTGCCGGCATGGGGCTGGGGCACCACGTCAGGGTGCCCGGGTTCCTTGTTGCCGATGGGGAGCCAGCCCCGGTCGATGATGACGGTGTCGCCGTTTTCAAGCCTGAGCGGCACAATGACCTCATAGCCGGCGGCCCCGTTGAGGGGCCGGTTGCGCACCACGCGCTGGTCGGCCGTCATGTAGGTCCCCGTCATGGCGACGGCGGTCCACTCCTTGGCCGGGTCGAGGTGGTTGAAGTTGGCCTGAAGCTGCTGGTAGGGCACCGGGGCGGCGGAGTAGTTCGCCGTGATCTTGGCGATGTTGGCCATGGTGTCGTTGTTGCGGTTCATCTGCCAGTTTCCCAGCGCCACGCAGGCGACGGCGAACACCACGGCCACGGCGAAGTAGCCGGCCCATTTGCTGGAGAACAGGAATCTATACATCTTCATGGATCAGGCGCGCCCCTCGGATGTCATGGGCAGGGTTTCCTTCCACAGCGACCGGCCCCGCAGGTAGTCTTCCAGCCACGCCGCGTGTTCATCGCAGGCAAGCCAGATCTTGCGGCGCTCGGGCGTGTGGATTTTGGGGTTGTTCCACAACAACTGGGTGGTGGCCCTGTTCCGGCAGCCCTTGCGGGAGCAGATGGCCTCGGCCGGTTCCGGGCCTGAGATGCCCAACAGGTTCACTGCTGCTTCCCTTCCGGCCCGAGCTCGTCCGGCCCAGTGCCGCCGTCCGCTTTGTCCGGCGCATCGTCGTCGTCGACCAGTTCGCCTTCGAGCACCACGGGGGACGCGTCGTCGTCCGGGTCGCCGGTGAGTTCATACAGGGGAGCCTGGTCCAGGAGGCTGGCGTTTTCCTGGTGGGTGGTGTCCGCGCCGCCGTTGGCAATGACCACGGCAATCCACGGCAGGATCACGGCGCCCACCATCGGCACCAGCTTGAACCAGCCGTCAACGACGAAGATCAACACGATGCACGCCATGCGGATGCCCATGGCGATGGAATACTTCACAAGCCGCCCGTGCATCTCCTGGCTGTGGGCCTCTTGCGCATTGGTGATGGACTGGACCTCGGGAACGGCGGCGCCGTGCCGGTACAATTTCCGGTGCGGTTCGCCGAAGGACGGCATGGCTGTTTGGTCTTTCATCACACTCCAAGGGACGTTTTCATTCTCTCACCGCCGCTGTGCACAACCAAAAAGCCCAAAGTGTGTGGGCCCGCGGCTTTCACCGTAGGATTCAATCCGAGTCGAAAATCTTGGAGGAATACATGACTGCACCAGCAAGTGCACCCGGCCAGGGCCGCAGTGTCCTGGTCACCGGTGGAAACCGGGGGATCGGACTGGCCATCGCGCAGGCGTTCCTTGCCAACGGAGACAAGGTGGCCGTCACGTTCAGGAGCGCCTCCGTTCTTCCCGACGGCATTCTGGGCGTGCGGGCCGACGTGACGGACGCCGCATCCATTGACGCGGCCTTTGCGGAGGTCGAAGCGGCCCACGGGCCCGTCGAGGTGCTGGTGGCCAATGCCGGGATCACCAAGGACACGCTGCTGCTGCGCATGAGCGAAGAGGACTTCACCTCCGTGGTGGACACGAACCTGACCGGCGCGTTCCGCGTCATCAAGCGCGCCTCCAAGGGCATGATCCGCCTGCGCAGGGGCCGCATCGTGCTGATCTCCTCCGTGGTGGGCCTGTACGGCTCCCCGGGGCAGGTCAACTATGCCGCGTCAAAGGCGGGCCTGGTGGGCATCGCCCGCTCGCTGACCCGGGAACTGGGTTCACGCGGGATCACGGCCAACGTGGTGGCGCCCGGCTTCATCAGCACCGACATGACGGCGGCCCTGCCGGAGGAGACCCAAAAGCAGTACCTCTCCACCATCCCGGCCGGCCGCTTCGCCACGGCCGAGGAAGTGGCCGGCGTGGTCCGGTGGGTTGCCAGCGACGAGGCCGCCTACATCAGCGGAGCGGTGATCCCGGTCGACGGCGGACTGGGCATGGGCCACTAGGCCCCCACCACCGAGCCAACGCACCATTTGAGAAACGAAGGAATGTTTATGGGAAAGCTTGACGGAAAGACAGCAATTGTGACGGGGTCCTCGCGCGGAGTGGGAGCCGACGTGGCGAAGTTCCTGGCCGCCGAAGGCGCGGCTGTGGTGGTCAACTACCGCCAAAAGGCGCCCCGTGCCAACAAGGTGGTTGCCCAGATCACCGAGGCCGGCGGCAGCGCCGTGGCCGTTGGGGCGGACCTGACCACGCAGGAAGGCGTGCAGGCGCTGGTCAGTGCCGCCATGGAGAACTTTGGATCGCTGGACCTGGTGGTGCTCAACGCATCCGGCGGCATGGAAAGCGGCATGGCGGAGGACTACGCGCTCCAGCTCAACCGCAACGCCCAGGTCAACCTGCTCAACGCCGCCCTGCCCCTCATGAAGCCCGGATCGCGCGTGGTGTTTGTCACCAGCCACCAGGCACACTTCATCCACACCGTGCCCACCATGCCCGAGTACGAGCCCGTGGCCAGGAGCAAGCGTGCGGGCGAGGACGCCCTGCGCGCCCTGATCCCGAACCTGGCCGCCGAGGACATCTCCCTGGTGGTGGTCTCCGGCGACATGATCGAGGGCACTGTCACGGCCACGCTGCTGGACCGCGCCAACCCGGGCGCCATCGAGGCGCGCCGTACAGAAGCCGGCCGCCTCTACTCGGTGGCCGAGTTTGCCGCGGAGATCGCCAGGATGGCCACGGCCGACGTCGAGACCGGCCACACCGAATACGTGGGCGGCGCCGACTACTTCAAGTAGGCCGGCAAGTTCAAGTAGGCAAGCAGGTTAAAGTAGGCAAGCAAGGCTCCGGCCCCCGCAGCACGGAGGGCGGCGCCGCTACGCGACGGGGATCCCTGCCAGGGCCAGCGCGACGTCGAGGTTCGGCAGGTTGATCTGGGCGTCCGCGACGGCCCGCACGGCCGGCTTCGCGTTGAAGGCCACACCGAGGGCAGCGGCCGCCATCATGTCGAGGTCGTTGGCGCCGTCGCCGATCGCCATGGTGGCGCCCTGTCCAATTCCGGCCTGGGCGCTCCAGGCGCGCAGGGACGCCGCCTTGGCTGCACGGTCCACCACGGCGCCGTGGACCCGCCCGGTCAGGTGGCCGTCCACGATTTCAAGGTCGTTGGCCAGGGCAAAGTCCAGCCCCAATTCCGCGGCGAGCGGGGCAAGGATTTGGGAAAAGCCGCCCGAGACCGCTGCCACCGCGTGCCCGGCGGCCTTGGACCGCGCCACCAGGCGTTCCGCGCCCACCGACAGCTTGATCTTGCCGCCCACCTCATTCAGCACGCTTTCCGGCAGCCCCGCCAGTGTGGCGACGCGGTGGTGCAGGCTTTGGGCAAAGTCGAGCTCGCCGCGCATGGCGGCCGCTGTCACCTTCGCCACCTCGGCCTCCGTGCCGGCATGGGCGGCCAGCAGTTCGATGACTTCCTGCTGGATCAGCGTGGAGTCGACGTCCATGATGATGAACTTCCGTTCCGCGCCGCGCAGCGAGTCGGGCACGACGGCGGTGTCCACGCCCGCGATGGGCGCGGCGGCGAGGGCGGCGCGGAGCCTGGTGACGGCGTCGCCCGTGTCCTTGGTGCCGGCGGCCAGGGCGAAGGTGGCGCATTCGAAGCCGGGGTGGCTCTCGGCCGTTTCCCCGGTGATGCGCAGTCCGTTGGCGGCCAGCACGGCCCGGACTTGGCGCAGGGTTTCCTGGGGGAGCGTTTCGCCGTAGCTGACCGCGGTAAATGTGGAGGGCATGGGCCGATTCTATCGAAGCCGGCCCGCCATGCGGCGCACACCGGCTGTGCCCTGGCTCGGCACAGGTGCGCAGTTCGCGCTGGCTGGCCCGCGTGCCCTAGGCTCATGGTTTATGAGTGAAGTTTTGGGTTTGGCCGGTGTCAGCGTGGTCCGCGGCACCAAAACATTGTTGGATTCGGTCGACTGGCGGGTGGCCGACGGTGAGCGCTGGGTGGTCCTGGGGCCCAACGGCGCGGGCAAGAGCACGCTGCTGCAAATCGCCGGTGCCCGCATGCACCCCACCCGCGGCGTGGCGGGCATCCTGGACGAGGTCCTCGGCGCCGTGGACGTCTTTGAATTGCGGCCCCGGATCGGCTTGGCCTCGGCCACGCTGGCGAGCCAGATTCCGGAGCACGAGAAGGTCCTGAACGTGGTGGTCACGGCCTCCTACGGCGTCACCGGCCGCTGGCGCGAGGCCTACGAGCGCGATGACGAGCGCCGCGCCTTCCGCCTTCTCGAAGACTGGGGCATGTCCACCTTCCTGAACCGCCCCTTCGCCTCCCTCAGCGAGGGGGAGCGCAAGCGCGTCCAAATCGCCCGCGCCCTCATGAGCGACCCGGAACTGCTGCTGCTGGACGAGCCCGGCGCCGGCCTCGACCTGGGCGGCCGCGAGGACCTGGTCCGCCGGCTCGGGGACCTGGCCGCGGATCCGCTGGCACCGTGCACCGTGCTGGTCACCCACCACCTGGAGGAAGTCCCGCCGGGCTTCACGCACGCCCTGCTGATGCGCGACGGCGGCATCGTCGCCCAGGGTCCCATCGACGCCGTGCTGACCGAGGAACACCTCAGTGCCACCTTCGGCCTGCCGCTGACAGTGACGCGCACGGGCGGCCGCTATGCCGCGACCGCACGCCACTAGCGGTGCGGCCGCCGTCAGTGCCCGGCCGCCCGGGAACCGGGACCACCGGCGCATGATCATCCACCTGGCAGACCCCGCGGACCCGCGCGTCAGCGACTACACCTCGCTGACCGACGTGCAGCTGCGCAGGACCCGCGAACCGGCCGAGGGCATGTACATCGCCGAAAGCTCGCGGGTCCTGCGGCGCGCGCTGGAAGCGGGGCACCGTCCTCGCTCCTTCTTCATGGCGGAGAAATGGCTGGCGGAGCTCACCGACGTCATCGACGCCCACCCCGACGTCCCCGTCTTTGTGGGCACGGCACGCTTGCTCGAGGACATCACCGGCTTCCACCTGCACCGCGGCGCCATGGCAGCCATGCACCGCCCGGCCCCGGTGGACCTTCCCGCGCTGCTGGCCGGGGCCCGCCGCGTGGCCGTCCTTGAGGACATCGTGGACCACACCAACATCGGGGCCATCTTCCGCTCCGCCGCGGCCCTGGGGGTGGACGCCGTGCTGGTCAGCCCGCGCTGCGGGGACCCGCTGTACCGGCGCAGCATCCGGGTGAGCATGGGCACCGTCTTCCAGGTCCCCTGGGCCCGGCTCACCGCCTGGCCCGAGGACATGTCCCTTCTGCGTTCTGCCGGATTTACGACGGCGGCCCTCGCCCTGAAGCCCGATTCACTCACCATCCGCCAGCTCGCCGCACGCAACGACGGGAAGCTGGCGCTCATCCTCGGCACCGAGGGGGACGGGCTCGGCGCGGAAACCGTGGCGGAGGCCGACCACGCCGTCATGATCCCCATGCACGCCGGGGTCGACTCGCTCAATGTTGCCGCCGCCAGCGCCGTTGCCTTCTTCGCCACGCAGCCCCCACACGGGACGCACGGGTAGGCTGGCACCATGAAAATTGGTGACGTGGTTGCGGATTTTGAACTGCCTGACCAGCATGGCACGCCGCGCAGGCTTTCCACGCTGGCGGCAAACGGCCCCCTCGTGATCTTCTTCTACCCCCTCGCGGGCAGCGGCGGATGCACCCGCGAGGCGTGCCGCTTCCGCGACCTGGAGCAGGAATTTGCCGCCGCGGGCGCGGCGATCGTGGGCATCAGCACCGATTCACCGGAGAGGCAGCTGGCCTTCGCCGCCGCAAACCGGTTCAGCTACCCGCTCCTGAGCGACCCGCGGGGAGAGGTGACGGAACTCTTTGGCGTCCGGCGCCACCTGCTGGCCAGGACGCTGCCCACCAAGCGGTCCACGTTCATCGTGGACCCGTCGCTGACGCTCCGCTTCCAGGTGTCCAGCGAGACCAACATGGAGGTCCACGCCAACGACGCCCTGGCCGCGCTGGCAACCTCGCCTGGGAATTGGCGCCGGCTTGGATAATTCGGCACCCAGCCGGTAAAGTTTGTAGCTGGCCCGTGCGGCCATAACATTCATCAGTCTGGCAAAAACCAGGCGATTACATTTAGAGGTCACCCGTGAAGTTGAACACCCACCCCAAGTACCAGGCCATCGTCTTCAACGACCTGGCCTCCGGCACCAAGTTCCTGACGCGCTCCACCGCGACGTCGAGCAAGACCATTGAGTGGGAAGACGGCAACACCTACCCGGTCATCGACGTTGAAATCTCCTCCGAGTCGCACCCGTTCTACACGGGCAAGCAGCGCATCATGGACAGCGCCGGCCGCGTGGAGCGCTTCAACGCCCGCTTCGCAGGCTTCGGCAAGAAGTAGCAGCCTCTTCCAACTGGCCCGCAGCACAGGTGGAGAATCGCGTTTTGGACGCGATTCTCGACCGCGGCTGCGGGCCGGCTGCTTTAAGGGCACGACGGCGGCGCGGCCAAGGCTTGCCGGCTGACTTTGCGCGCGGATGCCGCGGGCAGGGAAGATGGAGCCATGGCTTCTGAACTGCACGGCGAATACAAGGTCCACGGCGGAAAGCTGGTGGTGGTTGATCTCGAAGTCGCCGACGGGTTGCTGGCCGGCGTCTCCGTCAGCGGCGACTTCTTCCTGGAGCCCGACGAGGCCCTGGCGGACATCAACCGGGCCCTCACCGGCCTCCCGGCGGAACTCCCGGCCACGGCGATGGCGGACGCCATCACGGCGGCCCTGCCCGACGGCGTCGTCCTCTTCGGCTTTTCCGCCCAGGCCGTGGCGATCGCCGTCCGTCGGGCCCTGGCCAAGGCCAGCAGCTGGCTCGACCACGAGTGGGACGTCATCGCCCCCACCGTCCTGCCCACGGCCGTCAACGTGGCCCTCGACGAGGTGCTCACCGGGGAAGTCGGGGCAGGACGACGCAACCCCACCCTCCGCTTCTGGGATTGGGACGAGCCCTCCGTGGTGATTGGCAGCTTCCAGTCGGTGCGCAACGAGCTGGACCCGGCCGGCGTCGAAAAGTACGGCATCCAGGTGGTGCGCCGGATCAGCGGCGGCGGGGCCATGTTCATGGAGGCCGGCAACTGCATCACCTATTCGCTGTACCTCCTGCAGAGCCTCGTGGACGGGCTCACCTTTGAGGATTCCTACAAGTTCCTGGACAGCTGGGTCATGGCGGCCCTGGAGTCCATCGGCGTGCAGGCGTTTTACGTCCCCCTCAATGACATCGCCACCGACCAGGGCAAGATTGGCGGGGCTGCACAGAAACGCCTCAGCAACGGCGGCATGCTCCACCACGTCACCATGAGCTACGACATCGACGCCGACAAGATGGTCCAGGTGCTGCGCATTGGCCAGGAAAAGCTCTCCGACAAGGGGACCCGTTCGGCCAAGAAGCGCGTCGACCCGCTGCGGCGGCAGACAGGCCTCCCGCGGGCTGAAATCCTGGCCCGCATGATGGAGACGTTCGCCGCCCGGTACAACGCGTCTCCCTCGAAGCTGACGGAGCAGGAACTTTCCGCCGCCGGCCGGCTGGTGGAAACCAAGTTCGGCACGCCGGCCTGGCTGAACAGGATCCCGTGAGCGGCGCCGCGTCCGGGACGGCCCCCGGGACCGGGCCGCTTTCCCTTATGCGCGTGTGGTGGCGCAGCCAGCCCCCGGCCGCCTTCGCGTTCGTCATGGCGACGGGCATTGTCTCCGCGGCACTCACCGACGCGGGGGTGGCGGCCGCCGGGCTGGCGCTTCTCTGGCTGGCGGCGGCGGCCCTGGTCCTGCTGACCGTGGGGCTGGCAGGCAGGCTCTGCGTTGGACGCAGTGCGGCGGTGGCCGCCTTCCGCAACCCGCACTCCGGCTTCGGCTACCTGACCATGGTGGCCGCCATGAACGTTGTCGGCGCCGGCTTCCACGGCAGCCATCCGGCCGTCACCTGGACCCTGGGCATCATCAGCTTTGCGCTGTGGCTGTTCCTCGCCTACGGGATTCCGCTCTCCATGATGCTCCGCACGGAAATGGGGGAGAGCGCGGTACCGCGGCTGCTTCCCGTGGACGGCACGTGGTTCCTGTGGGTCGTGTCCACGCAGTCGCTGTCCGTCGCGTCGGCCACTCTGGCAGGCGGCGATCAGACCAAGCGCCTGCTCAGCGACGCGGCCGTCGCCTTCTGGGGCATCGGCATCATGCTGTACCTCACCCTGACCACCCTGGTGATCCTGCGCCTGCTGACCGGCGGCGAAAACAGGGGAGGCATTGTCCCGACGAACTGGATCTTCATGGGCGCCACCGCCATCACGGTGCTGGCCGGGTCCATGATCCTGCACCTGCCGGCGGGGGTGCCTGTGCTGGAACTGGCGGCGCCCACCGTTGGCGGCCTCAGCTACCTGCTGTGGGCCTTCGGCCTGTGGTGGGTGCCGCTGCTGGTGGCGTTCGGGGTGTGGCGCCACATCATCCGGCGCGAACCGTTGAAGTATGCCACCGCACTGTGGTCGATCGTGTTCCCGCTGGGCATGTTCGCGGTGGCCACCTACCACTTCGGAAACGAGAACGGCATGCCGCTGGTGGCGCTGCTGGGCCTGTGGGCCAACTGGATCGCCGTGTCGGCCTGGATCCTGGTGGCCGCCGGCATGGCTGCGGCCGCAGTGGCATTCCTCCGCCGCAAAGAGCCGGTGGCCGACTAGGCCGGCCCCCCAGCAGTCAGCGACGCCGCCAGGGCCTGGGCCGTGAGGGCCCGGACAAGGTGGTCGCGCTGTTCCACCAGGATCCTGCGCAGCCCTGTCGCCGCGTCGGGGTTGACGGCGAGCCACGCATCGGTGCGCACCACCACCGGATGCGCCAGCGGGTCCGCCCCGTCCTCCAGATCCTGGCGTGCCGGGAACAGCCCGCCCACAATCCGGCTGGCAATTTCAATGCTGCGCGTCACCCACACGGTGTTCAGCGCCGCGAAATACGGTTCAACATAGGCATCGAGCAGCTCGTGCCCGCCCACCATGAAGCCCTCGATCGTGGCGCTGAGCAGTTCGTTTGTCAGGGAAGTCCCGGCCACCGCCTGCTCCCACGCAGCGGCCTTGCTCGCGGCGTCGGGACGGGCAGCCCCGGCCGTGGTCCGCGCAACCCGCGTTTCCGCCGTGGTGTGGCGGGCCAATTCGGCATCGAGCTGCTCCACGGTTGCGGCGCCTCGGGCCGCCAGCGCCTCCCACAACAGCCACCTCAGTTCCGTGTCGACCGCCAGCTCCTGCGGGACTGCGTCCCCGGCCAGCAGTCCCTGGATCCGGGCCGTCGGCAAATCGCTGCTGCGCCCGAGCGCGGCAAGGGCCCTGGCCCACACCAGCTGTTCATCGCTGCCCGGTGCGGCCGCGTCCAGGTGGCGTTCGACGGCGGCCAGGAGTTCCGCCTCCACCCCGCCCCGTGCTGCCGGCGCGCAGTAGTGTGCCACCGCGGAGCGGGCGTTGTCGGCCAAGGTCTGCAGGAGCGCAATGTCCGGTTCGCCCGCGGCGTGCCTGCACACCGCAGTCACGTAGCTGCCGGCGGGCAGCACGGCGTCGCGGACGGCGTTCCACAAGGAGGACCAGACCAGGCTCCTGGCCAGCGGGTCCGCCACGGACCCCAGTGAGGCAAGTGCCGTCCGGAGGGAAGCCGGGTCCAGCCGGACCTTTGCGTAGCTGAGGTCCTGGTCGTTGACGACGATCAGGGCCGGCGCCGGCAGCCCTGCCAGCGCCTCCACGTCCGTCACGGGCCCGGCCACATCGACCGCCGCCGAATGGGTGCGGACCAGGCGTCCGGCGTCGTCCGCGGACGTGCCGAAGTTGAACAGGCCCACGGACAGGCGGTGCGGGCGCAGGGCCGGGAGCCCCGTGGTGGGATCCACGGCCGCTTGGGCGATTGAAAACGAGGTGATGGCCCCGTCCGCCACGGTTAACGTGGGCGTCAGCGTGGAGATGCCGGCGGTCTGGAGCCAGCTGGCCGCCCACTGTGCCAGGTCGCGGCCCGAGGCGGCCCCCAGGGGTTCCAGCAGGTCGGCCAGCGAGGTGTTGGAGTATTCGTGGGCGCGGAAGTACTCTCGCGCGCCCGCCATGAACGCGTCCCTGCCCACGTAGGCCAGCAGCTGCTTGAGCACGGACGCGCCCTTGGCATAGGTGATGCCGTCAAAGTTCTGCTTGGCCGCCTCGAGGTTCGGGATGTCGGCGACGATCGGGTGTGTCGTGGGCAACTGGTCCTGGACATAGGCCCAGGCCTTGCGCCTGCTGGCGAACATCGTCCAGGACTTCGCGCCCCAGCCGGTGGCGTCGGCCACGGCAAGGTGGCCCATCAGGTCTGCGAAGGATTCCTTGAGCCAGAGATCGTCCCACCAGCCCATGGTCACGAGGTCGCCAAACCACATGTGTGCCATCTCGTGCATGATGGTGTTGGCCCGCTGCTGGTATTGGGTGTCCGTGGCGCGCGAGGTGTGAATGTACGACTCGGTGAACGTCACCAACCCCGGATTTTCCATGGCGCCCAGGTTGTATTCGGGGACGAAGGCCTGGTCGTACTTGCCGAACGGGTACGGGTAGTCGAACAGCTCGTTGAAGTAGGCCAGGCCGGCCTTGGTGACGGCAAAGATCGGGTCCGTGTCGAAATTGTCCGCCAGGGACGCACGGCAGTACGCGGTCAGGGGAATCGCCAGGGCCGTTCCGGCGTGTGCGCTGTCCGGGCCGAACACCATGCTGAACTGGTCCGAGACCTTGAAGTAGGGCCCGGCCAGGATGGTGGTGATGTAGGTGGAAATGGGCAGCGTCGGGGCAAAGTCCCAGCAGCCGGAAACGGCCTGGCCCTGCTCGTCGCGCCCCACTTCGGCATAGCCGGCAACCGGCTGGTTGGAGGCCACCTCCCAGTGGGCGGGGGCTGTGACGTGGAAGGTAAACGGTGCCTTGAGGTCGGGCTGCTCAAAGTTGGCAAAGACGCGGCGGGCGTCCGCCGGTTCGTATTGCGTATACGTGTAGATCCTGCCGTCCGCCGGGTCCTGGAAACGGTGCAGGCCCTCGCCGCTGCGGGAGTAGGCTGCGGTCGCCCTGACGGTGACCCGGTTCTCCGCGGCCAGAGCGGGCAGCGTGATGCGGGCGCCATCCACCACCTGGCCAACGTCCAGCGCGCGGCCGTTGAGCACCACCTCATTGACGCCCTGTCCGATGAAGTCCAGGAACGTGTTCGCTCCCGGTGAATGCGCGCTGAACGTGATGGTGCTCTGCGTGGCGAACCCTGGATCGTCCAGGTCGGCGGCATTGCTGATGTCCACCCGGACGTCGTAGGAATGGACGGTGATCAGTGATTTTCGCGTGGCAGCTTCGGCACGGCTCAAGTTGGAATTCGACACCAGTTCATTCAACCACGGACCAGGGCGGGCGCCGCCGGGGACCGCTTGGGCCCGGGCCTAGGACCCCATGAGGTGGACCGCGCCAAAGGCGAGTGCGGCGATGAGTGCCCACGAGCAGAGCGCCATGGCCGTGGCCCGCGCGCCGGTCTTGAAAAGCTGGCGCACCCGGACGGATGCGCCAAGGCCGAAGAGGGCCGCGCCCAGGGCGACGTCCTGGGCCGTGGAGCCCGCGGCGACAATTCCCGCCGGGAGCCAGCCGGTGGTGCGCAGAAGGATCATGGCCAGAAAGCCCATCACGAACAGCGGCACCACGGGCGGGAACTTCCCCGCAGCGGCGCCCTGGCCCCCGGGCAGCGCGGCGCCCCGGAGCGCGTGCCGGCGTCGTTCCAGTCCCCCCGCCACGCCCACGATCGGGGCCAGCAGCACCACGCGCGTCAGCTTGATGACGATGGCCGCACTCAGCGCGACGCTGCCGGCGGTCTGGGCGGTGGCCACCACCTGGCCCACGTCGTGGACGCTGGCGCCCACCCACTGGCCAAACCGCAGTGCGTCCAGCCCCAGCGGGTTCATCAGCAGCGGCAGCACACCAATGGCGAGGGTGCCGCAGAGGGTCACCAGCGCCACCGGCAGCACGGTGTCGGCGTGCCTGGTGCCCCTCACGGCGGCCATGGCGCCGATGGCCGACGCGCCGCAAATGGAAAATCCTGTGGCAATCAGGAGGGGCAGGTCGCCGTCGAGCCTGAACAGCTTTCCGAGCGCATAGGTGCCCGCAAAGCTGAGCAGGACCACGCCCACCACCAGCGCCACCGTCACCCACCCCAGCCCGGCAATGTCAGCCAGGCTCAGCTTGAGGCCCAAAAAGACGATGCCCGCGCGCATGAGGTGTTTGCCGGCAAAGTTCAGGCCCGCCCGCAGCGCCCCGTCGCAGAGGGCGGCCGTCCCGGGCAGGTTGACCGCCGCTATGCCCAGGACGACGGCGATGGTCATGGCCGGGAGCAGCGGCACCACCGCGTGGACTGCCAGGGCAACGGCGACGGCCGCCAGGGCGGCGGCGAGGCCCGGGACCAGGGGCGCGGTGCGGCCGCGCCACGTGGCCCTGGCGGTCTTGGCGGTTCCTACCACGGGCTCGGCTTGTAGTCCTTGAGGAATACGCCATATTGGTCGTTCCCGGACTCGCCGGTGACGATGGGGTCATAGACACGCGCCGCGCCGTCCACCAGGTCAAGGGGCGCGTGGAAGCCCTCCTCGGCCAGCCGGATCTTGGTGTGGTGGGGCCGTTCGTCGGTGATCCACCCGGTGTCCACGGCGGTCATGAGGATGCCGTCGGCGTCGAGCATTTCCTGGGCACTGGTGCGGGTGAGCATGTTCAGGGCGGCCTTGGCCATGTTCGTGTGGGGGTGGCCGGGGCCCTTGTAGGCGCGGGAGAACTGGCCCTCCATGGCGGAGACGTTGACAATGTACTTCCGGCGGGCAGCCGAGGCCGCCAGGGCCGGGCGCAGCCGCGAGACGAGCAGGAACGGGGCGGTGACGTTGCACAACTGCACCTCGAGCATTTCCAGGGGGTCCACCTGGTCCACCACCTGCGTCCAGCTGTTGACGGTGGCCACGTCCGGCACCAGGCCGCCGGCGTCAATGGCGGTGCCGGCCGCGACCCGCTCCAGCGAGGCGGAGCCCATGGAAAGGGCCAATGCGGCAATTTCGTCTCCACCCAGCTGCGGGTGCGCGGAGATCTGGCTCGCCAGGGCCAGGGGGTGTTTGTCATGGGCGTGCCCAAAGGTGAGCAGCTCCGGCATGGGGCAGTGGTCCGGCAGCGGTTCCAGTTCGGCGTCGACAAGCGGTCTGTAGGCATTGCCCGATCGCCGGACGGTCTGGGCGGCATTGTTGATGATGATGTCCAGGGGGCCGGCCGCGTTGAGTGAATCCGTCAGGGCGATGACCTGGGCCGGGTCGCGCAGGTCAATGCCCACAATGCGCAGGCGGTGGAGCCAGTCGCCGCTGTCCTCCATGGCTGCGAACCGGCGGGCGGCGTCCTTCGGGAAACGGGTGGTGATGGTGGTGTGGGCGCCGTCGCGGAGCAGGCGCAGGGCAATGTACATCCCGATCTTGGCGCGGCCCCCTGTCAAGAGGGCGCTCCTGCCGCTCAGGTCGGTGCGGGCGTCACGCTTGGAGTGGTTGAACGCGGCGCATGCGGGGCACAGCTGGTGGTAAAAGGCGTCAACCTGCGTGTAGTGCTGCTTGCAGATGTAGCAGGGGCGGGAACGCTGCAGCGTTCCGGCCACCCTCCCCGTGGTTGACGGCTTGAGCTTGTTGCCACGTGTTTCGTCGTCAATCCGGTCGGGCGCGGCGGTGGCCGTTTTGGCCATGACCGCCCTGTCGGCATCATTTATGGCATCCCTTTTAACATTTCGGCGATATCGCTTGACCGCCTTAAACATTTTTCCGGTGGCCCGGCGGACGTTAACATAGTCCGCATTTTCTTCATCATAAACGTGAATGTTTTCCAAAACCTTAATGCAATTTTGGATTTCTTCAGGGGTCAGTTCAGCAGCGCTCACTCCACAATTTTAGCTGCTTTCACGTCCCCCTCCGACCCGGCTGCGGGCAGGCCTTTCCCATCGGTGGCAGGAGTGAGCCCGTCCGCGGCCGGGGCAGGGCGGCTGGCGGAATCGCCCCCCGCCCCAAGGTCGCGCCGGCCTTCCAGCCCGGCCGCAGTCTCCGCGGCCGTGAGCTGGTTGTCCACCACCTGGTCCAAGGTTTGGCGATGCAGCCGGTGCTCCGCGACGGCGAGTTCCACGGCTGCCGGCAGGGCGGCTGCAGCTGCCTTGGCCAGCGCCAGCTCGTCGGCGTCGGGGGCCGGCACCACCTGCCCCTTTCTGAGGATGGTCAGCCCGGAATCGGTGACGGTGAAGCCCCGCGCCAGGTCGAGTTCCTGGCTGACGCCCACCGTCGCCCCGGCCGGGATGCGCACGAACTTGTCGATGATTGCCCGCTTCACCACTGCACCGGCGCCCACCACCACGCCGTCCATGACCACTGAATCCATGACGCGCGAGCCGGTGCCGACAAACACGTCGTTGGACAGGACGGAGTTTTCCACGACCCCGCCTGAGACCACCACGCCGGGGGCTACGATCGAGTCCAGGGCCGTTCCTACGGAGTTGTGCTCGCCGTGGACAAATTTTGCGGGCGGCGAGGTGGTGTTGCGCGTGTAGATCGGCCAGGCCCTGTTATAGAGGTTGAACACGGGAAGCGGGGAGATCAGGTCCATGTGGGCGTCGTAGTAGGAGTCGATGGTCCCCACGTCGCGCCAGTAGTTGCGGTCCCGGTCCGTCGCATCCGGGATGTCGTTGGTGGTGAAGTCGTAGACGAACGCCTCGTCACGGTCCACGAAGTAGGGAATGATGTCACCGCCCATGTCGTTCTTGGTGTCACTCTTGAGCGCGTCCTGTTCCAACGCCTCGACCAGCGCGTCCGTGTCGAACACGTAGTTGCCCATGGAGGCCAGGAACTGTTCCGGCGCGTCCGGCAGTCCCGGGGTGGAGGCGGGCTTTTCCACGAAGGCCGAGATCTTGTGCGCGCCCGTGACGCCGGTGTCAAAGGAATGGTCCACCTCGATGACACCGAACTGGTCTGCCATGGCGAGGGGCTGCCGTACGGCTGCAACCGTGGCCCGTGCGCCCGACTTGATGTGGCTTTGCACCATCTGCTCAAAGTCCATGCGGTACACGTGGTCGGCGCCCACCACCACCACAATGTCCGGGGCCGCATCGACTATCAGGTTCATTGACTGGTAGATGGCGTTGGCGCTACCCAAGAACCAGCTCTTGCCGCGACGCTGCTGCGCCGGGACGCTGGCCACATAGTTGCCCAGTTGCGTGGACATCCGCCACGTCTGGGAGATGTGCTGGTCCATGCTGTGGGACTTGTATTGCGTCAGCACCACGATCTTCAGGTAGCCCGAATTAACCAAATTTGACAGCGCAAAATCGACAAGCCTGAATCCCGCGAAGGGCACAGCCGGCTTGGCTCGATCTGCCGTCAAGGGCATCAACCGCTTGCCCTCACCGCCAGCCAATACGATCGCCAGTACTTTCTTGACAGGCATTCCCCAACCTCCGACAGCTTGTTGTTGCCATGGATAACGTCCCGTGACCGGGTACAACACCTTCACACTAGAACAACGTGTTCAAAGACACTACATTGGGATGGTGCGTATCGATATTGTGACTAAAGAATTTCCCCCGGAAATATACGGCGGTGCCGGCGTCCACGTCGCCGAACTCAGCCGTGTCCTTGCCGCGAAGGTGGACCTGCGGGTCCACGCGTTTGGCGGCGACCGCGAACCGGACTTCCACGGCGCCACGGTGTCCTCCTACGGGAACCTTCCAGAGCTCGCGGGCGCCAATGCCGCGATGCAGACGCTGGGGGTCGATCTCCAGATCGTCCCGGACATCGCCGGTGCGGACTTGGTGCACTCGCACACGTGGTACGCGAACATGGCGGGTCACTTGGCGTCGTTGTTACATGGGATTCCGCACGTGCTCAGCGCGCACAGCCTCGAGCCGCTGCGACCGTGGAAGGCGGAGCAGCTCGGCGGCGGTTACGCGCTTTCCTCGTGGGTGGAGAAGACGGCCTATGAGGCCGCCGCGGCCATCATTGCCGTGTCCGACGGCATGCGCCAGGACATTCTGAGCAGCTATCCCGACGTCGACCCCGACAAGGTCAAGGTCATCCACAATGGCATAGATGTGTCCTCCTGGCAGCGTGATGAGAAGGACGACGTCGTCCGGCACCTGGGCATCGACCCCGCCCGTCCCAGCGTGGTGTGGGTTGGGCGCGTCACGCGCCAAAAGGGCGTGCCGTACTTGCTGAAGGCCGCCGCGGCGCTTCCGCCGGAGGTGCAGCTGGTCCTGTGTGCCGGCGCCGCCGACACCCCGGAGCTGGGCGCCGAAGTGAATTCGCTCATCGACGGGCTAAAGGCCCAGCGCGACGGGATCATTGTCATTGAACGCATGCTGCCCCGCAACGAGCTCATCCAGGTGCTCAGCCATGCCACCGTCTTTGCCTGTCCCTCAATTTACGAACCGCTCGGCATTGTGAACCTTGAGGCCATGGCCTGTGGCGCCGCCGTCGTGGCCAGTGCGACAGGCGGCATTCCGGAGGTCGTGGCCCATGGCGAGACCGGTTTGCTGGTGCCGCTGGAACAAGTCACCGATGGAACGGGCACGCCCCTGGATCCGGACAAATTCGTGGCTGACTTTGCCGCTGCACTTATTGAGGTGGTCAGCGATCCCGAGCGGGCTCGCACGATGGGGGAGAAGGGCCGCGCACGGGCCCAGGAGAACTTTTCCTGGGAGTCGATCGTGGAGGAGACCCTTGGCGTCTACCGCAGCGTGCTCCCCAAGTAGCTGAACGCCCTCTCCGGTGGCTGGGCTGTCCGGGTCTGGGGTTGTCCGCCGGTTTGCGGGTCAGTGGCTGGTGAGGGTCAGC
>NZ_JAAMFM010000088.1 GCF_013376105.1 Arthrobacter wenxiniae | reverse complement strand
TGGCAGACATGTGCGTGGTGCAGCAGCCGGTCCACCGTCGCCGTCGCCAGTGTTTTGGGCATGAGCTCGTCGAAGCCGGCGGGGTGCAGGTTGGAGGAGATCGCGATGGAGCGTTTCTCGTAGGCGGCGTCCACGACCCGGTAGAGGCCTTCGGCGGCGTCGGTCCCCACGGGCAGCAGGCCGATGTCATCGACCACGACCAAATCGGCGCGCAGCACCCGGGTGACGGCGCGGGTGACGCTGTCATCGGTGCGGTGGGCGCGGATAAGCTGGCCGAGGTCCTCGAGCCGGAACCAGGCCACGCGCAGGCCTTCCTCCACGGCTTGCTGGCCCAGGGCTTCGAGGAAGAAGGTCTTGCCGGTGCCGGAGGGCCCGCAGACGACAAGGTTCTCCCCGCGCCTAATCCATTCCAGGGTCCGCAGGGCCTGCTGCGTGGGGGCGGGGATCGAGGAAGCGGCCGGGTCCCAGACATCGAAGGTTTTACCGGTCGGGAACCCGGCGGCCTTGCGCCTGGTGGCGAGCATCGAGGCGGCCC
>NZ_JAAMFM010000087.1 GCF_013376105.1 Arthrobacter wenxiniae | reverse complement strand
ATGGTCAGGTAGCCGTCGTAGTGGATGAGGCCGCGGCGGGGGCGGTGGAAGAACAGGCCCTGCTTGGCGCTCAGTTCGCCCTCGGTGGGTTGCTGTCCGTCGGGGTCCAGCAGGTCCAGGGCGCGGGTGGCGACGGGGCGCAGGAAGTCCGGGCCCTCGATCCGGGCGTAGCCGGCCAGGGTGGCCTCGAGCCGGTCCACATCGTCCTGTCCGATGCGCCCGGCCCGGGCCAGGTGCGCGGCGTCGCTGGTGTGGGAGGAAGCCATCAGGGCCAGTTCCGGGGAGAGTGCGCCGGAGAAGAACGCGTCGGCCAGCACCGGCTGGGCGGGCGCGGTGGTGGCGGTGGTCAGCGGGTCGGTCACGGGCAGGAACACCTTGGCCAGGCGCAGGCGCCGGTTCGCCTCGCCACGGCCCACGCGCAGCGTGGTGGCCAGCAGGTCCGCCGGGGACGTGGCCCCCTCCCCGTCATAGCGGCCGGCCCGCGCCCGGGCGGCCAGGTCCCCGGCGGCATGGACCTGCAGGGCGGCCAGGACCCGGGACAGGGACTCCAG
>NZ_JAAMFM010000086.1 GCF_013376105.1 Arthrobacter wenxiniae | reverse complement strand
CGGGTCCAGGCCGGGCAGGGCTTCATCCGAGCCGGGCGCGGGGACCCAGGTCCCGTCGATCAGGTGCGGCCACGGGGCCGGCGGGTCCGTGCCGGGCGGGTCCGTGCCGGGCGGGTCCGTGCCGGGCGGGTCCGTGCCGGGCTGGTCCGTGCCGGGCTGGTCGTGGGCCCAGCCGGGTGCCGGTCCCTGGCCCGGTGGCGGCCAGCAGCCGTCGTTTTCCGGATGGTTGTTGCCGGGGACGGCTGCCGGGTCCCGCTCGTCGTCCTCCCGGGGTGCCGCCCCTGCACCTTCCCCGCCGGGGCGGTCGCCGTCCGGGTTCCCTGGGGTGTCCCCGTCCGGGTGGTTGTTGCCGGGGCGGTCGCCGTCCGGGTTCCCTGGGGTGTCCCCGCCGCCGGGCTCGTGCCCGTATAGGCTGCCGGGCTGTTCAGGGGTACCGGGCTGTTCAGGGGTGCCAGGGCCGCCACCGGCGAGGAGGGCGTCCAGGGCGGGCTGGCCGGGAATCATGCCGTTGGCGGTGCCGGTTGCGGGGGTGTCGGGGCCGGCGGTGCCGGTTGCTGTGGTGTCGGTTGCTGGGGTGTCGGTTGCTG
>NZ_JAAMFM010000085.1 GCF_013376105.1 Arthrobacter wenxiniae | reverse complement strand
ATCGACCCCGCCTGCACCAACCCCGTCGTCGCCGACCGGCGCACCCGCGCCCAAAAACTCCTCGACGGCACCATCGAGGGCATCAAGCTCGCCGCCCGCACCGGCAAGCTCCCCATGAACGGCGGCCTCAAACCCCAACTGTTCATCTCCACCACCGAAACCGACCTCCAACACCGCACCACCCGCGGACGCCCCGGCGGCATCGCCTTCCTGCCCTACTCCGGCCCCCAACCCCTGGCCCTCCTCGACACCGAACTCTGCGACGCGGACGTCACCACCATGATCCTGGGCAACGGCCAGGACATCCTCAACGTCGGACGCACCCAACGCCTCTTCACCACCGCCCAACGCAAAATCCTCATCGCCCGCGACAAGGGCTGCTCCTTCCCCCACTGCCGCACCCACGCCCTGGCCACCGAAGCCCACCACATCATCCCCTGGACCGAAGGCGGCCCCACCAACGTCTCCTCAGGATGCCTGCTCTGCGCCTACCACCACCACCTGATCCACAACCGCGACTGGGCCGTCGAACTCATCCACGGCGTCCCCTGGTTCACACCCCCCTACAAACTCGACCCCCACCAAACCAAACTCCGCAACACCTACCACCACGGCCTCCCCCACACCTGA
>NZ_JAAMFM010000084.1 GCF_013376105.1 Arthrobacter wenxiniae | reverse complement strand
CGAGACGCAGGCCGTGGCCTGGGCGCAGGACCTGGAACGGCTGGGCTGCTTCCTCTCGGCCCTGCAGGTCCAGGCCGCCGGGTCCCTGGCCGGGCGGGTGCGCGCCGGGCGGTACGACGGGATCAAGAACGCCGCCGAGCTGCTGGCCCTGAGCCTGAAGCTGGGCCACGGCGAGGCCGGGCGCCGGCTGCGCCTGGCCGGGAAGTTCCTGCCCGCCACGGACCCGCTGACCCTGGCCACCACCGCCGCGCCACAGCCCGCCGCGGCCGCGGCGTTCTTCGCCGGGACACTGAGCGCGGACCAGGCCCTGACCGCCTCACGCTACATCGAGGAGGCCCGCCACCTCGCCGACGCCGGCACGATCCCCGAAGAGACCGCCGCCGACGTGGAGGACACCCTCACCGGCTACGCCCGCACCATGGACCCGGACTCCCTGGCCCGCGTGGGCCTGCGCACAATCAACACCCTGGACCCCGACGGGCAGCAGCCCACCGAGGGCGAACTCATCGCCAAACAAGGCATCACCTTCCGCCAGCCCCGCCGCGGCCTGGTCCACTTCGAAGGCTGGGCCACCGTGGCCCAATACGAAACCTGGATGGCCGGCATCGCCTCCGCCGCCAACCCCCGCCAACACACCGACCTCAACCCC
>NZ_JAAMFM010000083.1 GCF_013376105.1 Arthrobacter wenxiniae | reverse complement strand
CACTGCCAAGCTTGGGCGCATGATCCGCCTACACGGATGGGTTCCGGCGGCACTGACATCACCAGGCGAGAGGACCCCGTCGGTTGGGCGCGGCATCTCGACGCCTCGAAAGCGCAGCGTTTCCTTTGACTGCGATGGACCATGCGCCGAGGGCAAATGCTCCCGCAACCAGGGCGTCGAAGGACACCTTCTCCGCCCCTGCGCCCGTCAGCACATCGGACATCCCGATAACCGCAAATGCGGCTGCGGCCACGCAAAAGGACAAGACCGTCGCCCACCGGTGCGTGTTTCGAAGTTCCTTCACTTTCGCCAACTGCTCGAGGCGGCTGCGGGCGGAATGGTGATTGACGCCCTACGCCAGTCCGCCTGGGTCTCGAAAGGCTGGGGTTACGAGGCCTCTTACTGTCTGAGCGAACACTGATGCGGTGATGCTCGAATAATCGCGTGTTCGTTTGGGATGGTCCTCCGCCGACAGTTCTCACAACTATTTCTCTAAGCATTCTGGAAAATCAGTGTATCCACCGCTAGGGGCCCGTGTTTGAAGTTGTTCTTGGTTTGGCCTTCGCAAGGATCTACTCGGGTGACTTGGTCCAAGTGAAAGGGTGGGAGCGGTCGTTCCAGCCGGTAATGAACGCCCGAATTTTGCGCATCAGGTCGGTCGCTGAGGTGAAGGTGCCGCGGTGGCCGGCTTGCCGATCTGCAACGGCAACCCCGGCTGGGTGCGGTCCAGGGCCTGGATCTGGGACTT
>NZ_JAAMFM010000082.1 GCF_013376105.1 Arthrobacter wenxiniae | reverse complement strand
TTCACCCATTCCTGCCAGAACTTCGGGTCCCGGTCCGGGTCCTCCGCGCGCAGCCTGGCGTGCCAGGCCGGGGCGCGGCGGCGGACCTTCAACCCGCCCGGCAGCAGCCCCTCCCGGGCCAGGGAGGCGTTCTTGCACTCCTCCATGACATCACGGATGTGCAGCAACCCCTCCCGCACCTGGTCCCCGGTGCGGGAGACGAGCTCGTTGGCGAGCATCACGTCGCTGAAGTTCCCGCCCACCGCCGCACAGTGGCGGAGCAGTTCCACGGCCGTGCGGAACGGGTACGGCAACAACGCCTTGGAGGATTCCAGCTCGGCCGCGGCGGCCCCCGCCTGGCCCTCGCGGATGATGAAGCCCCCGCCCACGGAGAAGTACGTCGCCTCAAGCAACACCTCCCCGCCGGCCCCCGCCACGGCGAGCTTCATCCCGTTGGTGTGGCGGGACAGGACGGTCAGCGGGTGCAG
Source organism: Arthrobacter wenxiniae (assembly GCF_013376105.1). GTDB lineage: Bacteria > Actinomycetota > Actinomycetes > Actinomycetales > Micrococcaceae > Specibacter > Specibacter wenxiniae. The sequence continues at coordinate 340 of NZ_JAAMFM010000082.1, read as the reverse complement.
GACAATGTCCCCGGCCCCATACGCCAAGGCCACGCTCCCGCCCAGCAGCAACGGTTCCCCCGCCGCGAACGCCGCCAGCCGGGACTCGACCTCCGCCGGCAGGATCAACTCCGGCTCCCGGCCCTCCAACCCCAACAACACCGCCGTCATGGTCCCATGCCCGCGCCCCGTCGCGGCCAGGGACCCGTACAAGTCAACCCGCACCGAGGCCACCAAACCCAGGACCCCGGCCTCAACAAGCTCCCGCACAAACGCCGCACCAGCCCGCATCGGACCCACCGTATGCGAACTCGACGGACCAATCCCCACGGAAAACAAATCAAAAACACCAACGGCCATG
>NZ_JAAMFM010000081.1 GCF_013376105.1 Arthrobacter wenxiniae | reverse complement strand
TAATCCCGAATTCGGGATTACACGGATAAGCCCGCCAAGTCTGAGGCGAGTAGCTGCGAGCAGGGTACGAGCCAGGTGCCGACCCGATGGCAGCGGATCAAAGAGCATCCAGTATTCAAAATAGTTCTCGCCGTCGGTATTGCGGTGGTTGGTGGGGCCGCGGTCTTGGCAACAAGGTCGGACGAAGAGATCGAGCAGGCCGGTACCTCGGCCTTGAAGGTGAATCACGAGTCTACGGATACGGCATTCGCTGGCATCCGGGGGGAGCCATCAGAAAATTTTCGAGCGAGCATCTGGTCAGCGGGCACCAGCGTTCAAAGCACTGCGGTCCTGGCGGCACCGAGACAAAGATCGTCCAGATCTCGCCTCACTCGCGTGGAGGTACTGCCTAACGGGCGCATGGGATACAGGTCGTGTCAAAAATTGCGATTTTACCTGTCGTTGACGGTTGATCTCATAACCAAAAGACCTCTCCGATGGGACCTATCGGGACGGTGGGGCATTTGGGCTTCCTTGATTTCCTTGAAAAGGAGGAAAAGCTGGGACGAGATCGACGTCCATGAGGGTGAAACGCCCCGTGTCCCAAGTGTGGGACCCCCGGGTGAAGAAGTATGTCTAGTTCGAGATGTACTGCGGTGAATGCCACCATGGTCTAGATGACGATCGTGTCGCTGGCAGCGAGGCGCTGAACATTCACGATGTATCCCAGATCTGGGCCTCAAACGGTAAGGATGAGGATCACTCGTTCGGATCTTCCTCGAAGGAACTCGAAGCTGCGCTTTAACCCGGCGGGTGGCTGTTTGAGTTTTCTGG
>NZ_JAAMFM010000080.1 GCF_013376105.1 Arthrobacter wenxiniae | reverse complement strand
GGTGACTCGGACGCGTTCCCAGCCTGCGCCAAGGCCCCGGCAACCTCGCCCCGTCGGTAGACCGAAGGCAGGACCGCGTCCTTGTCGGTGACGATCACCGGGAACATGGCACCCAGGGCAGGATCAGCGCCGTGCTCCCGCACTGCGAATCGCAGATACTCACGCAGGAAATACAATTGGCCCGCACGGCTGGACGCGGCCATTGACGCCAGTGAGCGAACATAATCGGAGACATCCATGACGGTGAGCATTTCCATCTCTTGAACCCCCGAACCGGCCAGGACCGCCAAGAATCGGCGCAGCATCGCGGTCTTGCCCCGCACGGTCGTCTCCGCCAGCCCACGCCCTGCTAGTGACGCCGCATACACCTCGTACTCCGCCGTGAAAACCTCGGGTGCCGGGATTCTCCCGGACCCTGCGCGCAACGCGAATCGGCCCGTCTCGGCCACGTCGAACAAGCAGCCCACAGCCCGGCGGTGGAAGACCTGCCACTGCCCAACGCCATCCGCGACAGCAGCCGAACAGAATTGGGCGGCCGCCTCCCGGCCTGGGTCTTCAATCTCACTCGCTGCGCAATACTCCCCGAATTGATCCCAGACTCGCTGGTACTGGGCGCATGAGCCATGAGAGTAGCCAGCCTGCACCATGAACGCGGCCGCTTGGGCCGCCAACTCGCTGACACAAGGCATCAACGATCATCCTCCTTGATTGAATACCATGATCAATCAAGGGCACCTCGGTTATGCGAAGAAGTCGACACACAGCAAGCCGCCCACCAGCCCAAACGCCAGAGACTTCACATAACCGATGACTTCACATCAGATGAA
>NZ_JAAMFM010000008.1 GCF_013376105.1 Arthrobacter wenxiniae | reverse complement strand
CCCACGCCCTCCCCGGATTCAGTGATCCGGCCTCGGCAATCCGGGCGCCGGCCATTTACTGATCGTGAAAATCTTGCAATCAAAGGAACCAAATCATTGCCGAAGTATTGTTCCCTGAGATCCACCTCTAGTGTGCGGGAGGTCGTAAAGCTGATGCGTGGCCTCCTAATACCATATGAAACAGACGGGAAGTTGACTCGTAGAATATTGACTAGCCGTAGTCGCTCCAACCGGCCTCGGGTGGCATCCGGCCGAACAAACTTAGGGTTTCACGAAGTGCGGAGAGTCTCTAGTATAATTTCAAATGACAATATATAAAGGACGTGATCGTGGACTGTAAGCGACAGCCGAGTACCGCAGCATCTTTTACCCAAGAGGCGAGCGATCAGGTCTCGGCCTGGATCGCTGAATCGGGACTTAGGCTCCCGCGGCACATGGGTCCATGGACTGGCATGAGTCGGTTGGCTGTTGTTCTGGCTGGTCCCGGCAGCGAACATGACGCGGTCCTATCAATATCGTCCCTGCTGATGTCCTCATTTCAAGACTTTCGAGTAAATCTATTTTCAGAATTGGTTCTAGGAAACGATATTCTATCCACTTGGGTTGATCAGGATGAACGCTTCGTTTGGGACGCTAAGTTCGAAGAATTTGTAGCGAATTCCGAAGCCGTGCTGATACTTCCTGTTGGGCTCCTACTGACGGAATATAGTCTTGAGGCTTTATTTGAAGCGTTACAAGTACCGGAAGTTTCCGTCGTCCGCGCTCTGGTACCAAGTCGTCATTCCTCGCTAGAATTTTGGGACGCTGGTTTCATTCGCGCAGTTGGCTGTGAAAATTCTGAATTGTCTGCGCGCCAAAGTGGATCCGAGCGTTGGATGGACGGAGCTGCGATCGGCTTGCACTATGTCGGACAGCCCGCGCCCCGTGTGTTCTTTCGCCGTGGGGCCGCTGATCGTCACATCGTGGACGTCAATGTCTTCGAGTCCGCTCCCGGGCGAATTCCTCTTGGAACTTTTATGGCATCCCGTCGCCGAATTCGGGCAGCCGCACGGCGTATTAAAGTTCTTCCTGAACGGTTGAGGCGGATGTTGTCGAATGGATAGTGTATTCGTGCCACTCGGTACCTTGGCATTGGATGAGGTCGTCAAAGGATCGGAACTCGTGGATAAAAGCGGTTCCTGGATTGAACGAGATATTTTGGATTCCGCTCTGTCGCGGGATCTAAGCAACCGGCCGGGGCCTTGGTATCAGTGTTATGTTGTCGTGGTTCCATCAATAGGTTTTTTGCGTCAAGTTTTGCCGTTATTTTCGGTAGAAGGACGTGCTCATCAGGTCGTGGTAGTGCTTGAAAAAACGGAATCGTCCCGCCCATTTGTCTCGGGCTATCCTGTTCATTATGGTGAATCCCTGAGAATATGGGCTCTGACTGGATTTCCGTCTGTAACCGCAATAGGAATAACGTCTATCGGTTGGCTCGATATCCATAGTGTGGTGTCCGCGCTGGCGAGCCAGCAGGGATCCTCGTTGCCACTCGGAGGGTTACGTTTAGGAATTCAGGATCCTGCCGGGATTCCATGGGCGGCCGCCGACCCTCAATCACGATGGATTCCTGCAGGCGAGTTGTCCGATGAAATCGAGCCAGTAGACTCTTTGGACCTTGTAATCGGACCAGCGACGCCATCAAGCCCAGGTACCTTGCGATTATTAACAGCTGGCGCTGAGACCAGAGTGACGGACTTGCTTCCTCCTGTTGATCCCTATTTATCGTCGCCTATAGGTTTTAAGGTCTTTCCTGGTTATGGAGAGGCTAGTCTGACCGCGCTTGAAAGTGGAATCGTATGGAGACTGGAATCGAAGGCTACGTCTATTAGGTTGCCTTGGGACGTGCGAACAGGGGTATTCTCCGAAGTCCAAATCGGACAACTTCGAGATTTTTCCATGGTCAGACTGCTTGGTCTAGAGGCATTAGACGATTGGGTTGTTGCTCATTTTCTGGCTCAATTGGCTTCTGCGGGTATTCCTGTCATGTTCGGTAAGATCTCTCGGCGTGCAGAGACACTGCTGGGTGGCAGTGTCATGGACGGCTTAAAGTCGTTTTCTACTTGTGGAAATTCGCCTTCCGAAAGAGAGTCCGCGTCCATAGATACTCGTAGAAGTGCCCTCCGTGCTTTTCTTCCACGGTACGTAGGTACACGGCTTCGAAAAAGCGCGGGTATCGCTCTTCTTGAAGAACCTTCAGTTTCAGTCTTGCTAGCCACCAAACGGCCGGCAATGGTGGCCCACGCGCTGAGCCAAATTTCGTTTCAGACGCACTCTCGCGTTGAAACTGTACTCGTATTACATGGCTTAGATCCTCAAAATCCGACTATTACTGCAGCCATCGCTGCTTTCAGTCGACCCCTTATCGTGATTCGGGCTCCTGTTGAAGCTACACTCGGTGACGTTCTCAACTTGGGCCTTCGCCGGGCCACCGGCCATTACGTGGCGAAAATGGATGATGATGATTGGTATGGTGCACATCATCTCGAAGATCTATTTTTGGCCCGAGAGTATTCTGGTGCAACGCTTGTAGGCGCACCAGTTGAGTTCACATACCTGGCGGGTCCGGACATCACCACACGGAGAGCGCACGCAGGTGAGCAATATTCACACCATGTTGCCGGCGGTACGATCTTCATATCCAGGCATGACTTGCAGGCGGTCGGCGGGTGGAGAAATACGCCTAGCGCCGTGGACCGCGGCTTGCTCGATGCCGTTCTAGCGTCCTCAGGACGGGTGTACCGCACCCACGGACAGAACTACATGATGCATCGGAGAACTCGTAACTCTGGTGGCCAATTTCATACTTGGGTGGCGGATGATTCAACGTTCCTCCAAGACATTCGTGAACAATGGAACGGGTTTCACCCAGCCCCACAGCTTCAGCTGGTGGCCCAAGCACCCTCGACCTATCGGAGTCAGACCTATAAGAGTTGGCTTTCAACGCATAAACCCGCGCCATCATGATTCCCGGGCGAAGTTCGCCACGGCAGTCTGCATCACTCATAATGATTCATCAACTGGGCCCAAAGAGGCCCCAAAATAATGGGGAGCAATAGTCCATGTCCATGAGAATTACTGTCATAGGTACGGGATATCTTGGTGCCACACACGCCGCGTGTCTAGCCGAAATCGGATTTGAGGTCCTGGGCATCGACACTGACGCAGCCAAGGTGGCCGCATTGAACGCCGGAGTCCTGCCCTTCCATGAGCCGGACCTGCCAGGATTGCTGCGCAAGCACACCGAATCCGGTCGGCTGCGGTTTAGCACGTCAATGGAGGAAGCCGCGAACTTTGCCGACGTCCATTTCCTGGCGGTAGGCACGCCGCAGTCCGGACACGCCGGACGCGCTGACATGTCCCAGATTGACGGCGCATTCCGCTCCCTACTGGGCCAAATTTCACATGACGCGCTGATTATTGGAAAGTCCACTGTTCCAGTCGGAACGGCGCGAAGGCTCGCGTCTATGGCGCGGAAGCTTGGTCCAACAGGCGCTGAGATCCAAGTGGCTTGGAACCCGGAGTTTCTGCGGGAAGGATATGCCGTGCAGGACACCCTGCGCCCTGACCGGCTCGTCTTCGGTACCGACCAGCCGGGGCCCCTTGGGGTTCTCCGGTCTGTCTATGCGCAGGCCATCGCGGCCGGGACGCCCGTGGTTGAAACTGACTTTGAGACCGCCGAGCTGGTCAAGGTGGCGGCCAATGCGTTCCTCGCTACGAAGATTTCCTTCATCAACGCCTTCTCGGAAATCACCGAGACGGCCGGGGGCGACATCTCGACTTTGGCTGATGCCATTGGCATGGACGCCCGCATCGGGCGCCGCTTCCTGAACGCCGGCCTGGGCTTTGGCGGGGGGTGCCTCCCCAAGGACATCCGGGCGCTGCAGGCACGGACGCAGGAATTGGGGCTTGACCTGACCATGGACTTCCTCTCGGCAGTGGACCAGGTCAACTTGCGCCGTCGCGACAAGGTGGTGGAACTCGTGGAGCAAACTCTGGGTGGCTCCGACATTTCGGCCAAGGTGGCCGTACTGGGCGCCAGTTTCAAGCCGGAAAGCGACGACGTGCGTGACTCTCCGGCTTTGGACGTGGCCGCTCGGCTGGATGGACTGGGATATGAGGTGTGCGTCTATGACCCAATTGCCCAAGAAAGCGCACGGCGGCGCTGCCCGCAACTCGAATACCCGGACACAATGGAGGAGGCCGTTGCTGGCGCCGAAATGGTGTTGCTGCTGACCGAATGGCAGCAATTCCGTACCCTCCAGCCAGCAGACCTGGACAGCTTGGTATCCGGCCGCCGGATACTGGACGGCCGAAACGTGTTGGACGCCGCTACGTGGCTCGACGCCGGCTGGCAGCTGATGCAGCTGGGCCGCAAGACCGAACCGGTGACCGAGCTGGCGACGAGTGCGACGGCAGCAAATGGAGTGCTCGCGTGACCGCCGCGCACCCAGTGCCTGCGGGCAACGGTCCTGCACTTAGCATTGTGGTCCCCGTGTACAACGTCGGGCCCTGGCTGGCAGAGTGTCTTGATTCAATGGTCAACCAGTCTTTTGGCGGCTTTGAGATCATTGTTGTCAACGACGGCAGCACCGACTCTTCGGCTGACATTGCCCGGAGCTACGCTGCCTCGGACGCCCGGGTCAAGGTGTTTGACTTTGAAAACGGCGGACTCGGGCGCGCACGCAACCGGGGTCTGGAACTGTGCAGCGGCACGTATGTCCTGTTTGCGGACAGCGACGACCGCGTCCCTGCCGGCGCGCTACAGGCGATGATGGATTCACTCACTCTCAGCGGATCCGATTTTGTCACGGGCAAGGCCATCGATTTCTATACAGACCCGGACAAATTCTCCGAGTACTGGACGACGGTCTCCGCCGCGTTCTCCAGGTCGCGCCGCGGAATCACCCTGGCCGGGCACCCGGAACTAATCCACGACCACACCGTGTGGAACAAGGCTTATTCACTTGAATTCCTGCGCAAAAACGCCATCACCTTTTCCGAAGACACGCTGTGCGAGGATGTATTCTTTTGCGCCAAGGCCTACACGCTGGCCGGCACTATCGATATCGTCAGCGATTACGTCTACGAACACCGGCGGCGCCGCGGAGCCATCTCCAACTCCCTCACTACCCTCAAGCCCATGGCGGACTGGATCACGGAGACAGGAAAAGTTCTTGCCTTGTTGCGGGAGCAGCCCGCTGGCGTCCGCGACGCCTATGTGGCGCGAATCTTGCGCGTTGAAGCCTTCGACCGGGCCCGGTGGGTCGATGCAGCCACACCTGCGGATGTGAAAATTTCCCTGGCTGGACTCGTCACTGAGCTCCTCGACCTGGGCTCCCCTGAGGCGGTGAACGCGGTTCCTGCCCGGCAGCTTGCGGCTCTCAAGGCCCTGCAGCTGGAGGTTATCTGCGCTGCGCGGCCGCGAGGAAAGGCCCCGCGGTTGTCCGTTGTGGTTCCAACCCTGAACGTGGAACGTTGGATCGATGATTGCCTGCTGGGCATACGTCGCCAGGATTTTGACGACCTCGAAATCTTGGTGGTAGACGACGGCAGCGAAGATAGGTCGATCGACGCCATTGCTGAACATGTGGCACAGGACCCGCGCATACACTTCCTGCGGTCCTATGGCGCAGGCGGCGGCACGGCCCGTAACGTAGGCACGGAACAGGCCCGGGGTGTGTACCTGGCCTTTGCCGACGGCGACGACATGGTGCCCCAGGGCGCGTACAGCCGATTTGTGGCCCAGCTGGACGCCAGCGGGTCGGACATGGCGGTGGGGGACTACATCCAACTGAGCACCAACGGGGTATGGCATCCGCACTGGAAGAACCGGCGGTTCGCGAGTCTGCGCGAACGCATTACGATTGATGCTTTCCCCGAGTTGCTGCTCAACCGCTGCTGTTGGGACAAAATGTTCAGGCGTACCTTTTGGGACAGAATCAACAATTTCTTCCCAGACGCCCGCCGCGCCAATGACATTGGCCCCATGGTGCGGGCCTACGTTGGAGCTGCGGCCCTGGACGTGGTGCCGGGCCATTCGTACGTCTACCGTCGGCGTCCCGGCAGTTCATCCATGACGGCGAAGGCAACGCGCCCGGAGAGCCTCCAGGACTATCTCGACCAGGAGCGCATCTGCGCTGAACTGGTACTACGGCGCCGCAGTCAGGCCTTGGAGGACAACTACTTCGCCCCTATGCTCGACAAGGACCTGTGGGTCCACCTGCGCACTTTCCTGTCCATAGGCGCGGTCAAGCACGACACTGCCACGAGACTCGTCTTTGACGCTGCGGCCACGCTGTTGCGCCTGGTCCCGGCCGGTGGCCTTGACTTTCTGGAACCCCGGAAACAGCTGGTTTACCACCTGATTTTGGCAGGTACCACGCAGCCTCTCACCAAGCTGCGCAGCCAAGCCCTGACCGTGGAAAACGGGGGCATTGGTCGCCTCTTTCCATGGCGTGAAGCGCTGTTGGTCTCCGGTGACGAGAACATCCCCTTGGACCTGCGGCGCCAGGCCTACAGCCGCGGGGTGCTTAACCGATTGATCCATGAATGGGCGCAACTGCCAGCGGGCCAGCAGCGAGCAGCCAGGGGGCGGCTTATCCGCTTCGCCGGCGCCAACGTGGGTCACATGGCCCGTCTAAACCGCTCCCGTACCGACATATTGCGCTTTGCCCTCATCGCAGCTGGGCACAGTCCATCAATTGCGGTTGCCCAGCGCTTCTCTGGCAAGGGACATCCCAAGGCAAGGATGCGACAACTGGTCAAACAACAGCCAGTGCCGGTTCAGCGCGCCGCCCGCGCCGGCTACCAAGCCCTTCGACGACTCGCTAAGGCAGTGACCCCATGAGCACAACCCAGACCCACGCCCGAAAAATCATCGTGTTCCCCTACTGGGCGGACAACGCGTTCATCGACATCATGTACATGGCCAGTGCAAGCCGTGGCATGGGCGTGGTCAAGTCGTACTTCTTGGAGGACCTGCATCAAAAGGTCGTCAATGCGGCAGCCGGTGACGTGGTGCATGTCCACTGGACCACCCGCGTGTGTCAGGAAGCGAGCGACGAACTGGATGCCGCGTCGCGGCTTGCCCGGTTCCAGGACACGCTGCACACCGCCAAGGATGGGGGCCTTAAGATTATCTGGACGGTCCACAACGCCATGGCGCACGAATCGCGGTTTGAGGACGTGGAAACGGAGTTGTACCGGTTTCTGGCCGACATAGCCGACACAATTCATATCATGAACCCGCAAACCGCCGAGTTTGTACGCCCCACCTTTGAAATTCCGGAAGGGAAAGTCGTCTGCCTTCCACATCCGAGTTACCGCGGGTGGTACGACGCGAATCTTGGGCGGCCGGCAGCACGCTCGGCACTGCGGCTGCCGCAGAACGCCAAGGCAGTGCTGTTCTTTGGCAACATCAAGCCCTACAAAGGGGTCCTGGACCTGATCGCGGCCGTGCAGTGCCTGCAGGAAATAGACCCGTCCGTACACCTGTTGCTGGCCGGGCGTGTGAGCGACGACGACCGAAGCGCCTTGGACGCGGCCCTGTCCACGGGAGTGCGGCATATCAAGGAGCTTGGCTATATCTCTGCTGAGGATACCCCGCGCTGGTTCAAGGCGGCCGACCTCATGGTGGTCCCATACCGGCGCTCGCTCAATTCCGGTTCACTGCAGCTGGCTGCCTCCTTTGACTTGCCGTGTCTGGTGCCCAACCAAGCCGAGCTGCAGGCCGTATACGGCGGCGAGCCTTGGGTGGACTACTACGACGGCGGGGGCGCGCCGCGGGAACTCGCATTCCGCATGGCTGCCGCCTTGGCGGAGGCGCCCCGCCGGAGGCGCTCAGCCTACGAGTTCTCGCGCCGGTACCCCCCGTTCGAGATGAGCAACGACTTCGCCGATCTGGTTGCCCAACTTTAGCCACGGGCCGAGTACCCACTGTTTGCGGCTAAAGCAAACCTTTATCGAGACACTCCGAGGAAAGGAGCAGCCCACATGGAAATGAATGCACAAATCCGCCGTTCGCCCTACAGGGGGCGGCCCAGCCGGAATTTCTGGAAGCAGGCCGTGACAGGCGTGGCGCCTTCAGAATTCCGGGAATTGTATACAAAGAAGTTTGAGATTGCCTCCGATGACGGCATCGCAACCGCAGGAAGCTGTTTTGCCCAGCACATAGCAAGGCACCTGCGCAGCAACGGCTACAAGGTTCTCGACACCGAGCCCGCACCACCCTGGATGCTTGAATCAAGCGCAAAGTCTTTCGGTTTCGGGACTTATTCCGCCCGATTCGGCAACATCTACTACGTTCGCCAGTTCCTGCAACTGGTCCAGGAAGCCCTCGGACTCCACACCCCGGCTGATGCCGTGTGGGAAAAAGACGGCCGCTTTTACGATGCCATGCGCCCTGCAATTGAACCCGGCGGGCTCGACTCTGCCGAGTTGGTCCGCAGGCACCGGGAACAACACCTTGAGAGGGTCCGCGGCTTGATATCAACCAGCAATGTCCTGGTCTTCACTATGGGACTGACGGAGGGTTGGATCCATACTGCGTCCGGGACTGTCTATCCAACTGCTCCTGGCACAATTGCAGGCGACTTCGATCCGGAACGGTTCCATTTCCACAATTTCACCTACGGCGAAGTCTATGCGGATTTTATCGAGCTCCGCCGACTGCTGCAGGAGGAATCGCCACGGCTAAAGTTTATACTTACGGTCTCGCCGGTATCGCTCGCTGCCACAGCCGAAGAGCACCACGTCCTACCCGCGACGGTGTATTCCAAATCTGTCCTCCGGGCCGTTGCCGGTGCCTTGGCAGCGGACCTTCCTGATGTGGACTACTTTCCGTCCTATGAAGTCATCACCGGGGCGCCTGCGGGAAACTCTTTCTTGGACGAAACGCTGCGAAATGTGACGCCCGCCGGCGTGGCAACCGTGATGCGATATTTCTTTGCTGAACACCCCGCACAGGTAACGTCTGGCCCGCCCGCGTCTGGGGTTCCCGCTGCCCCGTCACAGGAAGCAATCATGTGTGAAGAGGCACTATTGGAGGCATTCGGAGAATGAGAATCTGTTTCGTGGGCGACTCCCACTTGGGGCACGTCAAACCTGCATGGGATGAATTGGCCGATGGCTACTCTCACCTCTATGTTGATTTCAAGATTGATCGCACCTACGGCGACAAACCGCTTGTCATTCACGATTCTTCGGCGGGCGGGGACGATGCACAGGTTGTGTTCGACGACATTCGGCTAACTTATGGCGAAGACCTCGACTGTAACCGGTACGAGGTGTTCGTGGTTTTTGGCATGCACTACTCGGTGAACACATTGGCGCGGACCTACCCGCGCTTCAGAAGTGACCAACAGGCCGCGGGCGGGTCCTATACACTGTCACGCGCTGCCTACCAGGCGTCTGCCAACGACTTGTTGATGAGCCACAAGGCTGGCCGGGTGATCACCGAGCTGAGGGCCAGGACCGATAAGCCCATCGTCTATGTCCAGCAGCCGTTCCCATTGGAATGGATCGCAGACCGGTCTGACCTGGACTTCGGCTTTTATGCTGACATCGTGGCCAACGCCGACGACTCCAGCATCCGGGCCGCCTACGAGCAGTCGTTGGAACACTTGCGCTCCATGGACGTGCATGTCCGTCCGCAACCTGCACGCACACTTTCGGGGGAGATGTTCACCCTCGGACGGTATGGACTGGCCGACTCACAGGATTCGTCCCCGGATTCGCTGTATAGCCGCGGCGACTATTACCACATGAACAAGGAGTACGGACTCCTGGCGCTGGACGACTTGTTCCATTCAGAGGCTGGCCAGCTGTTCCGCCAGTAGTTTGTTGTGGTCCGGTCAAGCCCGGACCACAACAAGCTACTGGGTGAAGTCGCTGATGCGCGTTCCGGTGCCGAGAAGCTCGGCGATAGCCGCAATGGTGCGTGCCGCGGCCTTGCCGTCGCCGTAGGGATTCACGGCGGTGGCCATGGCGTCGAAGTGGGCGGTGTCGTGGAGGAGCTTGCCCACCTCGTCGACAATGCGGTCCTCATTGGTGCCAATCAGCCTGACGGTGCCGGCCGCAAGGGCCTCGGGTCGTTCGGTGTTGTCGCGCATGACAAGAACCGGCTTGCCCAGGCTCGGTGCTTCCTCCTGCACGCCGCCGGAGTCCGTCAGGACCACGTGCGCCAGGGACAGCATGCGCGTGAACTCCCCGTAGGCCAGCGGCTCGGTGACCATGACGTTTGGCAGCGACTCAATGGCCGGCAGCACGGCCTCGCGGACCACGGGGTTCTTGTGGGCGGGCAGCACGATCACAAGCTCGGGTTCGGCCCTGGCGATGCGGGCCAGTGCACGACCTACGGCCCGCATGGCGTCGCCCTGGTTTTCGCGGCGGTGCGTGGTGACCAAAAGGATCTTGCGGCCGCTCGCGGCCAGCGCCTCCAGCGCCGGATCGGTGAACGGAACCTTCTTGTCCACCGTGGTGAACAGGGCGTCGATGACGGTGTTTCCGGTGACCACGATGTCCTCGGCCTTGACGCCTTCAGCCAGCAGGTTGGCCTGGCTGGTGCTGGTGGGAGCCAGGTGGAGGCTGGCCACCTGCGTGGTGATCTTGCGGTTGGCCTCTTCGGGGAACGGTGAGAAGAGATTGTGGGACCGCAGGCCCGCCTCGGCATGGACCACGGGAATGCCGCGGTAGAACGCGGCGATGGCGCCCGCCGTGGAGGTGGTGGTGTCGCCCTGAACCACCACGGCGTCGGGCTTGGAAACGGCAAACAGCTTGTCCAGGCCGTTGATGGTGCGGGTGAGGATGTCCGAGAGCGACTGGCGTTGCTGCAGGATGTCCAGGTCATGGTCCGGGGTGATGCCGAACAGCTCGTTGACCTGGTCCAGCATCTCCCGGTGCTGTCCGGTCACCGTCACGACGCACTCGAAAGCGTCGGAAGCCTGAAGTGCGGCGACGATCGGGGCCATTTTGATGGCTTCCGGGCGGGTGCCGTAAATCGGCATGATGACGGGCATGGTTCTCCCCAGCTAAGTGGACGCGGTGACGCCTCGAGTTTATCCGAGATATTCCGCACTATTTGCCGACGAGCGACTCACACTGCGGGCGGAGGTGGACGTCGAGGAGCCCGCCGGTCTCGATGACGAACCGGCGCAGCCACTGCCACGTGGAAAACTGCGGCGTGGTGGAGAACATTCTGACGTCCGCGTTGACGCACTGGTGCATCAGCAGGCCGGCCCGCTGGATGTGGTACTTGGAGGTGACCACGGCCATGTTCTTCCACTGGTGCTCCGCGGCCAGCTTGCCCAGCGCCGAGGCCTCCCCGCGGGTGTCCATGGTGGCCGGCGTGAAGCACACCACGTCGGGGTAGATCGCCTTGTTGCTGTGGGTGTTGCAGTAGTCGTCGGCGCTGGCGTTGCCCGGGGTGTCCGTGTGCGAGATCACCAGGTAGGGGGCGTTGAGTTCGTTGCGCAGCATCATGGCATCAAGCAGCCGTTCCTTGCTGGCGCCGCCCAGCATCACCACGGCGTCCGCCTGCTTGGGGGCGGGCGTGTGGACGTTGTAGAACAGCTGGTAGGCCGCCAGGAGCCAGGCCAGCAGGAGTGCCACAACAACCGCCCCCGCAATGAGCACAGTTCTCTTGCGGGGGAGTCGGAGGGCAGGCATTGCCCCATTCTAACCGGGCCGGGTCAGTGCCCCGTGCGCAGCGGCCCGGACGCCCACTGGTCAATCAGGCCGTTGTGCTGGCCCAGCGTGGGGGCGGGGGAGGGCGCCACCGAACCCGTCAGGCGCAGCGGCGAGGCCAGGGTGCGGAAGCCGTCGGACTCCGTGGCCACGGCGCCGCGGTGCACGGCATGCTCGCTGCTGAGCGCCTGGTTCACGGTGGAGACCTTGGACACCGGCACGTGGTGCGCGGACAGGAGTTCGATGGCCTCGTCGGCCGTGAACGGGCGCAGGGCCGCCTCGAGGGCTTCGCGGAACTCCACGGGGAATTCGTTGCGCCGCGTCTGCTCCATGAATCGCTCATCCTCCAGCCACTCCGGGCGGTTCAGCGCCTCGGTCAGGCGCGGGAACAGCCTGTCCCCGGCAATGGCAATCGCGATGGCACCGTCCCCCGTCTGGTAGGTGCTGAACGGCGTGGACATGGCGTGGTCGTTGCCGCAGGCCACGGGCTCCTCCCCGTGCAGGGCGCGCATGCCCACCGACTCCAGCACGGAGACCAGGCTGTCCAGCATGGCCACGTCGATGTGCTGGCCGCGGCCGGTGTGGTGGCGCTCGTTGATGGCGGCCAGGGCGGCGATGGCGCCGTACAGGCCGGGGATGACGTCGCCAATGCTGATGCCCACGCGGGTGGGCTGGCCGCCGGGCCAGCCGGTGATGGACATCAGCCCGCTCATCGCCTGGGCGATCAGGTCGTAGGCGGGGGCCTTTTGCAGCGGGCCGTCCTGGCCGAACCCGGAGATGCTGACAATGACCAGCCGCGGGTTTTCCGCCATGAGCCGCGCGGCGGAGAGCCCCAGCCGTTCCATGACGCCCGGGCGGAAGTTCTCGATCACCACGTCGGAGCGGCGGGCGAGGTCCAGCAGGCGGGCGCGTTCGCCGTCGTCCTTAAGGTCCATGGTGACGCCGAACTTGCTGCGGTTGAAGAGCCGGTAGTAGGCGGACTCGCCGTTGTACCAGGGGCCGAAGTGGCGGGAGTCGTCGCCGTCGGGGCTCTCCACCTTGATGACCTCGGCGCCAAGGTCCGCCAGGATCATGGCGCAGAACGGGCCGGCCAGGACGCGGGAGAGGTCCAGGACGCGCAGGCCCTCAAGGGAGCCGGGGCGTCCCAGCCCGGCGGCGGGGGAGGGGAGGGCGGCTTCGGGAATGGAGGGCATGGCGGGGGAGGTCCTTCGGCGGTGGTGGCGGGCCCGGCAGTCCGGGAGGGCTTACCCTCCATCGGACCATCGAAAGGGGTCCCGCGGCACATGATGTCCCCGCGAACCGTCTGTGATCACAGACATGTTGCGCAGTAGGATGGTGGAATGAACTCGCCCCAGCGGCCGGCGCAGGTGCCGGCCGCCAAGAACGTCCTCTCGGTGCTGCGCTATGTGGCCGCCCAGGCCGGCCCGGTGGGCGCCGCCGCCATTGCGCGCGACGTGGGGCTGCCCCGCTCCACCACCTACCACCTGCTGGCGGCCCTGGTGGACGACGGCTTCGTGGTGCACCTGCCCGAGGAACGCAAGTACGCGCTGGGCGTGACCGCCCACGAGCTGGGCACGGGCTACTCGCGCCAGGCGCCGCTGCAGCGCATAGCCCGCTTCCCCATCGCGCAGCTGGTGGCCCGCACCAGGCGCACCGCCCACCTGGCCGTCATGCACGGGCGGGAGGTCATCTACGTGATCGAGGAGCGGGCCAAGCGGCAGAGCGAACTGGTGACCGACGCCGGCGTCCGCCTCCCGGCCCACCTCACCGCCAGCGGCCGGGCCATGCTGGCCTCCATGTCCGCCGCCCAGCTGGCGGCGCTCTACCCGGGGCCGGAGGCGTTCCCCACGCGCTACGAGAACGGCGTCCACTCGGTGGAGGCGCTGAACGAGCTGCTGGCGCGCATCCGCGAGCGGGGCTTTTCGTGGGAGCAGGACGAGGTCACGGACGGCTTCTCCAGCCTGGCCGTGCCCGTGGTGGACCGCGGCGGCTACGCCGTGGCCAGCGTGACGCTGACGGTGGCCAACCGGCCGGCGCTGTCCACGGCGGCCGCCGCGCGCCATGCCGCCGAAGGCCTGGCACCTGAGCGGACGGTACAGCTGGAGGACCTCGCCACGCAGTGGCTGCCGGAGGTGAGGCGCTGCGCGGCGGAGATCTCGCGGAGGCTGCGGCCGAGCGGGTAGGGCTCTTGTCGCTCCGGGGCCCGAGGATCCGGCACCTGCAGTTTTGTGCGATCGGTCGTGGCAAAGTCGAGCGCTTCGGAGATATTTATATAACGAAGGGAGGCAGCCATGGCAGTCACAAGTGTCGACTTGGACCCGAAATTGATGGAACGGGCAAGGGCGCTCACCGGCGAGAAGTCGAACCGCGCCGTTCTCGACCTCGCGTTGCGCCGCCTCATTGCCGCGAAGCAAAAGGGCACGATGATTGACGGCATCTCCGCCCTGAATGATCTCGAAACCGAACTGGGCGCGCCCGTCGTCGCCCCGGCGCACCTCCCTTGACCGACTACCTGGTCGACAACTCCGTTTGGGCACGGCTCGCGTCCGGCGATAAACGAATCACGTCGCGGCTGCGGCGCATTGAGCGCGCACCGTCGGACCTCTTTGTAACCTGTCCGCCCCAGGTGTTGGAGTTCTGCCACAGTGCCAGGACTCCCGCTGAATACGCGCAATACCGGGAGCGGATCTCGCTCGGATTCCCCCTGGAGCGAGCGCCGGATGAATCGCTGGTCCTCGACATTCAGGGCGCCCTGTGGAGTGCTGGCCTTGTCCCGGCGGCGGGCCCGCTCGACATTCTCATTGCGGGCTATGCGATCGTGAACGACGCGACCGTGCTGGCTGCAGACCGCGACGTCGACCATATCGCCTCGATGACCGACCTCAGGCACGAGTACGTCGAGCCTTCGTCGTGACGCCGCGGGCAGTGCCGTAATCCTGATCGAGGTGGGCGGGGCCGTCCCGCCGGCCTTGGAGTAGACCGGCGGGGACGCCTCCAGCCCGCGGGGGAACGCCTG
Source organism: Arthrobacter wenxiniae (assembly GCF_013376105.1). GTDB lineage: Bacteria > Actinomycetota > Actinomycetes > Actinomycetales > Micrococcaceae > Specibacter > Specibacter wenxiniae. The sequence continues at coordinate 109,837 of NZ_JAAMFM010000008.1, read as the reverse complement.
GGCCGGGCGGGGCGGGCTGTCAGACGGTGGGGGTCTCGACAGGCTCGACCACCGGGGGCGCCGCCACCGGGGTCTCCTCCGCCGGGTAGACCATTTCCGCCGGCGGGCGCTGGAACCTGCGCGCCACCGGGTAGTAGACCGCCGCGGTGACCACCAGGCCCACCAGCCAGGAAATGTCCGCGCCGCCCAGCAGCGGGGTGATGGGGCCGGTGTACATGGTCTGCGCCAGGAACGGGATCTGGATGGCCACCCCGAGCGCGTAGGTCAGCAGTGCAGGCACGTTCCAGGCGCCGTAGCGGCCCTTGGGGTCGTAAAGCGCCGGGACGTCCACCTTCTCCTTCGACACCAGCCAGAAGTCCACCAGGTTGATGGAGCTCCACGGGATGAAGACCATCAGGAGCAGGAGGACGAAGTTCTTGAAGTTGGAGATGAAGTCCGTCGAGGCCGCGATGGCAATGATGACGGAGACCGCGATGAAGCCGATCACGTAGGCAAAGCGCACCCACGGGGCGAACCGCAGCTGGCGGGTGAAGGCGCTGACTGAGGTCAGGATGGTCATGTAGCCGCCGTAGGCGTTCAGCGTGTTGACGGTCAGCTTGCCCACCACGATCACCAGGTACAGCAGGATGGCGATGGCGCCGCCGCCGGACAGCTCGCCCACAAAGGCCACCTGGCCATCCAGGAACTCGTGGCCCTTGGGCATGGCGATCGCGGCAAACAGCGCGCCGAGCGTCATGGACCACTGGGCGCCCAGCACGGATCCGGCGAAGCAGGAAAGGAACGTCTTGCCCGCCGGGGTGTTCGCCGGCAGGTAGCGGGAGTAGTCCGCCACGTAGGGCCCGTACGTCAGCTGCCAGCCGGCGCTGAGGGAGATGGCCAGGAGGAACGTGGGGAAGGCGAAGCCGCCCGTCCCCAGGACGGCGCCGACGTCGTGCTTCAGGAACAGCTGCACGGCCAGGTAGGTGAAGCCGAGGATCCCCACCACGGTGGAGATGCGGCCAAGGGCGTGGATGTACTTGTAGCCCAGGGTGGCCACCAGGACGGTCAGGGCGCCGAAGATGATGACGCCCACCGCCGGGTGGCCCGTGGGGATGATCTGGCCCACGGCCTGGCCGGCCAGCACGGCGCCCGTGGCCGCGAAGCCCAGGTACATGATGATGACCAGGACCAGCGGAACCACCGCACCGAAGACGCCAAACTGGGCGCGGCTGGAGATCATCTGCGGCAGGCCCAGCTTGGGCCCCTGTGCGGCGTGCAGGGCCATGACCGTGCCGCCGAGGATGTTGCCGATGAACAGGCCGATGATGCCCCAAAACGCGTCCGCGCCGAAGATCACCGCGAGGGCGCCGGTCACAATGGCCGTGATCTGCATGTTGGCGCCAAACCACAGCGTGAACTGGCCAAACGGCTTGCCGTGGCGCTCGCCGTGCGGCACGAAGTCGATGGAGCGGCGTTCAATCACCGGTCCGGACTTCCTGACTGTTTGAATCCTTGACATGCGGTTCCTCCGATGGAAAGTGTGGCGCAGGGGCAATTCATCAATTTGAGCACGGGGGATGCGGCCGCCAGTGATCCGGCCCACGAATCCAGTCTGTGATCACAGACGAAGCGGCAAATGGTGTGATCGCCGCCATTTTGCGGGCGCCCGGCGGATATGTTCGATGGACACCCCCTTCCCGCCCTCTATTCCTGTTCCGGAGGAGCACTTCCATGAGCAAGACCACCGCACTGCCCTACATCGACGGCGACTTCTTCTTCTTTGAAAGCCTGCTGCCGGCCAACGAGCTGGCCCGGCTGAACGAGATCCGCGACTGGATGGAGGCCCATGTGCGCCCCATCTCGCGCGACTACTGGAACCGCAGCGAATTCCCCGTCCACCTGATCCCTGGCGTCGCGGAGCTGGACATGATCAGCCCCGTGCGCCGGCAGGGCCATTCCCACCTGCTCGCCGGCATGGTCACGGCCGCGATCCACCGCGTGGACGCCTCCTTCGGCACCTTCTTCAGCGGCCACGACGGGCTGTTCACCGGCTCCATCGAGCTGCTGGCCTCGGAGGAGCAGAAGGCGGCCTGGCTGCCCGACATCTACTCTTTGAAGAAGACCGGCGTGTTTGCCATCACCGAGCCACTGGCCGGATCCGACGTGGCCGGCGGCACGCAAACCACCGCCGTGCGGGACGGGGACTCCTGGGTCCTCAACGGCGAGAAGCGGTGGATCGGCAACTCCACCTTCTCCGACTACGTCATTGTCTGGGCCAAGGACGTGGCGGACGGCCAGGTCAAGGGCTTCCTCGTGGAAACCTCCACGCCCGGGTTCAAGGCGACCCTGATTGAAAACCGGATCGCACTGCGCGCGGTCCAGAACGCCGACATTGTCCTGAAGGACGTCGTCGTGCCTTCGTTTAACAAGCTGGCTCATGCGAACAGCTTCCGGGACACCAACAAGGTCCTCAAGACCACGCGCGCCACGGTGGGCTGGCAGGCCGTGGGCATGCAGCTCGCCGCCTTCGACGTGGCCCGCAAGTACGCCGTGGAACGCCACCAGTTCGGCAAGCCGATCGCCAGCTTCCAGCTCATCCAGGAGCAGCTCGTCACCATGCTCTCCAACGCGCAGGCCTCGATGGGCATGATGGTTCGCCTGGCCCAGTTGGAGGACGCCGGCACCACGCGCAACGAGCACTCCGCGCTGGCCAAGGCGTTCGTGACCAAGTGCATGCGCGAGAGCGTGGCGCTGGGCCGGAGCATCCTGGGCGGCAACGGCGTGTCCGTCGACTACGAGATGGCCAAGATCTTCTGTGACGCGGAGGCCATCTACACCTACGAGGGCACCTACGAGATCAACACCCTCGTGGCCGGGCGGGCCATCACGGGGATCGCCGCGTTCGTGTAGCCGCGCGTGACCGAAGCTCGACGGCGGCCGTCCCGCCTTGGTGGGCGTCCCGCCTTGGCGGCCGTCCTACCTTGGTGGGCCGGCCGCTTGCGGTCGTTGGAGCCGTGAGCCGCGTATCATGGTGCATATACACGACTTACACGACTTACACGACTTACACGCATATTCAGGAGGCCGGATCATGGACAATCCGTTCGTTCCCACCGCCGGGTCCACCCCGCCTGAATTGATCGGCCGCAAGGGACTGCTGGATGAGTTCAGCTACGGCATGCGCATCGGCTCCGGCGCCCCCGGCCTGCTCACCATTTTCACCGGCGCCCGGGGTATCGGCAAAACGGTCATGCTCAGCGAGGCTGAAGACCTCGCCCGGGAGGCCGGCTGGGCTGTCATTTCGGAGACCGCGACGCAGGGCTTCATGGGCCGGATGGGCGAATCCATGCGGCGCCTGGCCAATGAACTCGGCGACACAACCCCTGGCCGCCGTGTCACATCAGTCTCGGCAGCCGGATTCAGCATCACCACCGCGCTGCCGCCCGCGGAACAGGTGGGCTGGCGGAACACCGGGGGACAACTCCTGCGCCTCCTTGATGCCCAAGGAACAGGGCTGATCATCACGGTTGATGAAATCCACGCGACCGATCGCACCGAAATATCCCAACTTGCCGCCAGCGTCCAGCACTTCATCCGCGAAGGGCTTCCGATCGGGCTTGTTTTCGCCGGCCTGCCCTCGGCCGTCTCCGATCTCCTCAATGAGGGCGTGGCAACGTTCCTTCGGCGGGCCGACCGCATCGATCTGCACGCGGCAGCGGTCCGTGACGTCGAGAAGTCCTACACGAAACTCTTCGCCGAGGGCGGCTTCGACCTGTCGAGTGCCGTTGTCCACGCCGCCGCGGAAGCCACCGCCGGCTACCCCTTCCTGATCCAGCTGGTCGGCTACTTCCTGTGGCGGGAGGCTGAATTGAACCCGGTTCTCACAGACGCGGCGGCGGAGGCGGCCATCGAGCATGCGCAAAAGCGAAACACCCGCGTTGTCATCCAGGCGGCCCTCTCGACAGCATCCGGCCGGGACCTGGACTTCCTGAAAGCAATGTCCCGCGACGAAGGCGATTCGGCGACCCGGGACATTGCCTCCCGCATGGGAGCAAGCTCCTCCGTGGTGGGCAACCAGCGGGCGCGGCTCATTGACGCCGGCATTGTTGAGCCGGCAGGGCACGGCGTGGTCCGGTACGCCATACCCGGCCTGCGTGAATACCTGCGGTCCCTGCCGCAATAAGCACCGGGTGAAGGCGGTGCAAGGGTTGGTGTCTGTTCATTTGCCGCCCGCGGATACGGCGCCTACGTTTCCCGGAGTGGCCCTGCCGTCCCCGACGGAGGGGTGAGCCGGGGTGTGGGCGGGCCGCCCAAGGCGGGGTCCCGGCGTCGTACGTGCCGGCGGGCGCATTGTCTTGGATCACAGACACCACGGTGGCCACAGGCCTAGGATTGCAAGGCCCTCGGGGGTTGGATGGAAGTAAGGGAAATCCCACCTCACTTTCGGACCAACTACTAAGGAAACCATCATGGCAACGATGCATGACCCCTCCCGCACCATCCGGGCCGCCCGCGGCACCGAACTCTCCGCCAAGTCGTGGCAGACCGAGGCGCCCCTGCGCATGCTCATGAACAACCTGGACCCCGAGGTTGCCGAGCGCCCCGAGGACCTGGTGGTCTACGGCGGCACGGGCCGCGCCGCCCGCTCGTGGGAGGCCTACGACGCGATCGTGGCCACGCTGAAGACGCTCGACGACGACGAGACCCTCCTGGTCCAGTCCGGCAAGCCCGTGGGCGTGTTCCGGACGAACGTCTGGGCGCCGCGCGTGCTGCTGGCCAACTCGAACCTGGTGGGGGACTGGGCCACCTGGCCCGAATTCCGCAAGCTCGAGGCCGAGGGCCTGATGATGTACGGCCAGATGACGGCCGGCTCGTGGATCTACATCGGCACCCAGGGCATCCTGCAGGGCACCTTCGAGACGTTCGCGGCGATCGGGGAGAAGCGCTTCGGCGGCACCCTGGCCGGGACGCTGACGCTGACCGGCGGCTGCGGCGGCATGGGCGGCGCCCAGCCGCTGGCCGTCACGCTCAACGGCGGCGCCTGCCTGATCGTGGACGTCTCTGCCGAGCGACTGCAGCGCCGTGTTGGCAAGCGCTACCTCGACGAGCTGGCCCCCGACCTGGACACGGCCCTGGCCCGCGTACTTGAGGCCAAGGCCGCCAAGAAGCCGCTGTCCGTGGGCGTTGTGGGCAACGCCGCCGAGATCTTCCCCGAGATCTTGCGCCGCCACCAGGCCGGCGAGTTCACCGTGGACATTGTCACCGACCAGACCAGCGCCCACGACCCCCTCTCCTACCTGCCCACCGAATACTCCGTGGAGGAGTGGGCCGCCGAGGCCCAGGCGGACCCGGACGGCTTCACCAAGAAGGCCCAGAACGCGATGGCCCGCCACGTCCAGGCCATGGTCGAGTTCCAGGACGCCGGCGCCGAGGTCTTTGACTACGGCAACTCCATCCGCGATGAGGCCCGCAAGGGCGGCTACGCGAGGGCGTTCGAGTTCCCCGGCTTTGTCCCGGCCTACATCCGCCCGCTGTTCTGCGAGGGCCTGGGCCCGTTCCGCTGGGTGGCCCTGTCCGGCGACCCCGAGGACATCCGCGTCACTGATGAAGCGCTGAAGGAACTGTTCCCCGAGAACGCGCACCTGCACCGCTGGCTCGACGCCGCGGCGGAGCACGTCGAGTTCGAGGGCCTGCCGGCGCGCATCTGCTGGCTGGGCTACGGCGAACGTGCCAAGGCCGGCGTGCTGTTCAACCAGCTCGTCGCCGACGGCAAGGTCAAGGCGCCCATTGTCATTGGCCGCGACCACCTGGACTCCGGCTCGGTGGCCTCCCCGTACCGCGAGACCGAGGCCATGAAGGACGGCTCGGACGCCATTGCCGACTGGCCGCTGCTGAATGCCCTGCTCAACACCTCCTCCGGCGCCACCTGGGTCTCCATCCACCACGGCGGCGGCGTGGGGATCGGCCGCTCCATCCACGCCGGCCAGGTCTCCGTGGCCGACGGGACCCCGCTGGCCGCGGAGAAGCTGTCCCGGCTGCTGACCAACGATCCCGGCATGGGCGTCATCCGCCACGTCGACGCCGGCTATGAGCGCGCCGTCGAGGTGGCCGCCGAGCGCGGCGTCCGCATCCCGATGCAGGAGCAGTAGCCGTTCCCTCGGTGACGGCGTGCCAGGCGGGGGGCGTGCGAAATTCCGCGCGCCCCCAGCCAGGCCGGCACGCCGGCGGCGGTGGGGCTGCCGGCGCCGGACTTTGAACGTGCGCCCTGTTGCCCGCCGGCACCGCGCCACTCTTGAAGTGGCGCACCGCCAGCCGCCAGCCGTGCGCAGCTTCAAAGTTTCGGCCGCCCGGTGTCCACGCGTCGTTGACCGCCCCCCTGAATTGGGCGGATACTGGGATGGTCGAAGCGGGGTTTCACTTCTGGGGCGCCGCGCGGCCAACGCCGAGGAGCCGACCATGGGATCGGAGAATGTGCGGCAGTTTCAAAGTCTGCCTGCCCCCGGCCGTGCGGTGCGGGTACTTCCAGCAGTCAGGCCTGCGGCACACCAGACCGCGAACCACGCCCGTCCGGGCACGGCGGACCTCGGATGGGGGCACGACTTTTCCAGGATTCCGGTGCACACTCGGCCCATGGCGGCCGGCAGGGGGCCCGCAGCCCAACGCCTGGCTGCCGGCCACACCATGGCGCTTCTTCCGAAGGCCGGTGCCGGCGACGGCCGCGGCTTGGCGGTCACGGAGGCGGAATCCACCGATGACAGGTCAACGGCGGCCCTCATCGGCGGCGGCATTGGTGCCGTGGTGGGTGGCATTGCCGGCTTTCTGCTGGGTGGGGTGCCCGGGGCCATCATCGGCGGATTGGGCGGCGCGGCGCTGGGCGCGGGAATCGGCGCGGCCCTGGGCGGCAGCCCGGCCGGTCCGTCCGGCCCCGTGCCGGTGGCCGTCCGCAACGGTCCCGCGCATACCCCGATTGACCAGCCCGACGTCGCGGGGATGGCCATCGCCATCACCTTGACGTCGTCAACCGGCAATGACGCCGACATGGCAGCGGTTCAGGACAGTGAACAGGTCAGCTCCTCCTTGAACCACACCGGTTCCTATGCGAGCGTCCCGGCCGGGCGCAGCAACAACAGCGGGTACATGGCGGGGTTCCCGATCCCCGATGACCAGCACACGGAGGGCAAGGCCAGGATTATCGACTGCGCCGACAACCATGGCGGCAACGGCAGCATGGAGCGCGAACAGCTGGATACGTTCACCGCGCCCGGCAGCGGCGTCACCACCCCGACAGCCATTCCCAATTCGGGCTATCTCATCAAGCGGATTATCACCGTGACCGGAACGCGCATCGTGTTCCGGCTCCAAAAGGATCCACACCCCTGCACGGTCAACGGGTTTACCACGTCCGCGGGGCCGTCACCGTCCCAGGGCGAAGACGTAGTGGTCAGGCCGTAGCGCCGTGCACAATCCCCCGGAAAATTCAGCAGGGCGGCCCCACTTGGTCGTCCGGGAAGGGGGGCGCATCGTCGACGCGCCCCCGGCGGACCAGGCCGTGGCGGCGGGCTATTCACAGGCGCCGGACAAGGGCGCCGCGGCTGGCGGCTACCGGCTGACCCTGTTGGCCGAAGGGCTGGCATGCAAAGTGGGCCAGCCAGTAAGAATCATCCATGTCTGCGAATCCGTGGCACCGGACGCCCCCTTGTATCCCATGGGCCCCAAACCTGTCACCGGCGAGTACATCGACGGGCAACTGGCGTTGTCCCAGGGGCCGGCGGATGACCAGCCGCTCATTCCGCCGTCCTACGACGGTCGGGTCGTCCCGGGGCCCGGCCTTGACTTCAATTTCGACATCACGGAATACAGTTTTGGCACGCCCGGCCGCCACGCTGTGCAGTGGCGGCCCGGTTCCTGGGAGTCAAACACGCTGTGGTTTGACGTCACCTAGGGCTCCAGGTGCCGGAAGCGTGATCGGGGGCTTCCTGGTGCCATGAATTGGCTCCTGCGTGGGACGGTTGGCTGCTATTGACACATGTGTGCAATCCGGCCCGGTCTCGCTCCGGGGCCCTGTGCCCACGCGCAGGCCTTGAGCGCTCGCGCGGCCGGCCCGTCCCCAATTCCAATGGCTGCGGGCCCGCGTGTGCCGGGCCGGGCCGGGCAAAATACTTGTTGACAGGACGGACCGCAGCGGCGCATTCTAGGCATTATTCTGCATCGCGTCGCCGCGACACTAACCGCGACGGTGGGTCCAACATCAGGACCCCCGTTTAGCACCCACAATTTAAGAGCTCCAGTTCTGGTGGGGGGATCCAATGCCAGTCACAACAAGTTATCCGGGCGTCTACGTCACCGAAGTGTCCAGCGGAGTCCACACCATCACGGGTGTGGCGACGTCCATCACCGCCTTCATTGGCAGGGCGGCCCGCGGACCCGTGGATGCACCGGTCACCATTAACAGCTATTCCGATTTTGAACGCACCTTTGGCGGGCTGTGGCTGGGCAGTTCCCTGGGCTACGCGGCCCGCGACTTTTACCGCAACGGCGGCAGCCGGGCCATCGTGGTGCGGCTTTTCCACAACAACTACGCCGACGCCGCTGCCCGGGCCAACGCCGTCGCGGCCGCAACCGCCACGGCAGCGGCAGCGACGGGCAGCAGCGCCCAGGCCGCCGCCGCCGCGGCGGCCGCCAAGGCCGCCACATACGCCAGCGGACCGGAGAAGGCCGCGGCGGACGTCGTGGCCGCCGCCGCGCAGGCCGCCTCCACGGCATCCGGCGCAACAGCTGCCACCGTGGGGCAGGCGGCCACGGCGGCCGCGGCAACCGCCACCCCGCTTGACGCGGCGCAGCTGGCTATTTCCACCCTCACACTCAACGCCAAGTACCCCGGCGCCTGGGGCAACAGCCTGCGGGCCCGGGTGGAATACGTCACCGTCAACGGAGTGGAACAGCCGGACGTTTTCAACCTGCTGGTCCGCGACGGCACCACCGGCAAGGTGGAGACGTTCCTGAACGTCTCGGTCCTGCCCTCGGATGTGCGTCGCGTGGACGTGGTGCTGGCTGGCGGCTCCGGGCTGGTCACGGCCGCCGGGCTTCCGGCGTCGCGCCCGGACAAGAGCCCGGACCCGGACACCGCCAGGCACCAGTTCGACAAGTGGGGCGACAACGCCGTGGCCGAAGTGCCGGCCGACAACACCACCGTCCCGCCCACCCCCGCCATCCCGGCCCTGCCGGCCACCAACGCCGTGGTTGCCCCCGCCGGAATGGCCAGTGACGGCGGCGCCCTGGCCACCAACGACTTCAACGGCCCCGGCAAGCAGGACGGCAAGACGGGCCTGTACGCCCTGGCCAACGCGGACCTGTTCAACCTGCTGTGCATCCCGCCGTATCTGAACGGCCCGAACGACGGCGACATCGACTACGCCGGGCTGGTTCCGGACGCCGTGGCCTACTGCCAGTCACGCCGGGCGGTGCTGCTGCTCGACTCCCCGCACGCCTGGGGCGACGCGGCCACCGCCGTCACCCAGTTCGGCACGGGCCTGATCGGCACCACCAGCAACTACGCGGCCCTGTACTTCCCCCGGATCCTGTCCCCGGACCCGTTGCGCGGCAACCAGCCCGGCGAGCTGGTCCCCTGTGGGGCCATGGCCGGCATCATGGCACGCACCGACAGCAGCCGGGGCGTGTGGAAGGCGCCAGCCGGGTTGGACGCCACGTTGAACGGCGCGCAGGCCCTGACCGTCACCATGAACGACGCCGAAAACGGCAACCTGAACCCGCTGGGCGTGAACTGCCTGCGCAGCTTCCCGGCCGCCGGCACAGTGGCCTGGGGCGCCCGGACCCTGGAAGGAAACGACCAGCTGGCCTCGCAATGGAAGTACCTCCCGGTGCGCCGGACGGCCCTGTTCATTGAGGAGAGCCTGTACCGGGGCACGCAGTGGGTGGTGTTCGAGCCGAACGACGAACCGCTCTGGGCGCAGATCCGGCTCAACGTGGGCGCCTTCATGCACAACCTGTTCCGCCAGGGCGCGTTCCAGGGCTCCGCTCCGAAGGACGCCTACTTCGTCAAATGTGATGGCGAGACCACCACGCAAAACGACATCGACTTGGGCGTGGTCAACATCCTGGTCGGCTTCGCCCCGCTCAAGCCGGCCGAATTTGTGGTCATCACGCTGGCGCAAATTGCCGGCGCGGTGCAGGTTTAGGAGGGGACCATGGCCCAGTTCAGCGTCAATGCCCAGCGTTTTGACCCCTACAAGAACTTCAAGTTCCGCATCAAGTGGGACGGGAGGTACGTGGCCGGGGTCAGCAAGGTCGGCGGCCTCAAGCGCACCACGGAGGTGGTCAAGCACCGCGAAGGCGGGGACCCGTCGTCGTCCAGGAAGTCCCCGGGCCGCACCGAATTCGACGCCGTGACGATTGAACGCGGCGTCACACACGACACCGATTTTGAGGCGTGGGCAGCCAAGGTGTGGGACTTTGGCTCGGGGCTCGGCGCCGAAGTCTCACTCAAGGACTTCCGCAAGGACATCATCCTGGAGGTCTACAACGAGGCAGGCCAGAAGGTGCTCGCCTACAACATCTACCGCTGCTGGGTTTCCGAATACCAGGCGCTGCCGGACCTGGACGCCAACGCCAACGCCGTCGCCATTGCGCACATCAAGCTGGAAAACGAAGGTTGGGAACGGGACCCCTCCGTCACCGAACCGACCGAACCGACCCTGAGCTCGGCGAACGGGTGATGAGCCGTGCCGGGGCCGGGGGCAGCCCAACTGCTGGAGGTGTGGGAACGGGGCCTTGACCAGGAGCCGGTGCGGCGTGCGCTGACCTTGCTGGCCGCCGCCTGCCCGCAGGAGTCGGAAGGGGAGCTGGCCGGCTGGCCGCTGGGCCGGCGCGACGCGGCGCTGCTGGCGTTCAGGACGGAACTGTTCGGGCCGCAACTGGAGGCCATGGCGCAGTGCCCCGGCTGCGGCCTGGAGGTGGAGCTGTCCTTCCCGGCCGGCTCCCTCGGGCCTGTGGGCGCCGCGCAGCCGGTCACGGTCCGGCGGGACGGCTTCGAGGTTGTCCTGCGCGCCGTCACGAGCAACGACCTGCTCAGCCTGGAATCCGCCGGCGCACAGCCCGACGCACACACGGCCCTGGTGCACCGCTGCATCGCCGGCGCCTCGGCCGGCGGGGTCGCCGTGGAGCCGGCATCCCTGCCCGCCGGCATGGTGGCCGCCCTGGGGGAGGAACTGGGCCGGGCGGATCCTGCCGCCACCACGGAGCTGGCGCTCGAGTGCCCCGGGTGCGCCCGGCACTGGCTGGCGCCGCTCCACATAGCCTCCTACCTGTGGGCGGAGCTGCACCACTGGGCCCGGCGCGTGCTGCTGGACATCCACACCCTGGCGCACGCCTACGGCTGGTCCGAGCGGGACATCCTGGCCCTGCCGCCGCGCCGCCGCCAGGCCTACCTGGAGCTGGTGGCCCCGTGAGCTACCTGGCCGGCTTGTTGCGCCGCGAGCTTCCCGCCGCCGCCCCAGGTGCCGGAACCTCGGGCGCCGGTACCTTGAAAGCGGGAAGAACGACGCCGGAGGGCGCCGTGGTGCCGCGCCTTGCCTCCCGCTTTGAGGAGCCGGGCGCCCCGCTGTGGCCGGGCAGCGGAAACCTGGCAGCACCCATGGGCGAGGACGCGGGTCCGTGGGCAGGCGGCACTCCCGCCGGCACTCCCGCCGGCAGCCCGCGTGCCGCCGCTGCCGCCAGTGCCCCGGCACCGGAAAGTGCTGCCGTGCCGCGGCCGGCACCGGGGTCCGCGCCGGCCGCAGCCGCCGCGCCGCGTCCGGGCGGAGTCGATGCTGCCCGGCCTGGCGCCGCGGCGCCTCCCGCCGTCCGGGAACGCCGGCCCCTGCCGGTGCACGCCGCGCCGCCGGGCGCGGCCGCTGCGAACCACCCCGACGGCCCCGCCCCGGCCGTGCCCCAACCCGGCGTCCGGCCGGACGCGGCTGCCCCGGGCGGCCGCCACACCCCCGTCGGCGACGCCGGGCAGCTGGCGCGGCCAGCCGGCGTCGTCCGCGGGGAGGCCACGGGGTGGCGGCCCGCCGGGGCGCCGGCACAGCGCCGCACCGAAACGCCTGCGCCGCCCCACGACCCGGAAGCCGGCACGGTCCGGCCGCGGATGGAACCACTCGCGCGCCGGGAAGCGTCCCCGGCACCCGAACAGCACATCCACGTCCACATAGGCCGGATCGAGGTCAAGGCCGTGGCGGCCCCGGCACAACGTCCCGCAGCGGGGCCGCCGGCATCCGGGCTCATGAGCCTGGATGAGTACCTGAAGGGGCGGCGATGAGCAGCACCTGGGCGGTCGCCGTCGTGACCGCGGCCCTGCGGAACCTGCTTCAGAACACCGTCCCGGTGCTGGATCCGGCCCTTTCCGACCTCAGCGTGACCACCCGCACGCCGGACATGGCCCGCAAGACCGTCACGGGGGCATCCCTGAACGTGTTCCTCTACGGCACGGCCGTCAACGCCGGCTGGCGCAACCAGGACCTGCCGCGGACCAGGCCGGGGGAGTCGGCCACCCCGCCGCTGTCCCTGAACCTGCACTACCTGGTCACGGCCTACGGCCGCGACGATACGGACCAGGACGCGGTGAGCCACCGGGCCCTGGCCGCGGCCATGAGCGTGCTGCACGACCACCCGGTGCTCAGCCCCGACGAACTGACGGCGGCGCTGGCCCACAGCGACGTGGCCGGCCAGCCCGAACGCCTGCGCATCACGCCGCTGCCGCTCTCCACCGACGAGTTGTCCAAGCTGTGGACGGCATTCCAAACCACCCTGCACGTCTCGGCCGCCTACGAGGTGACGGTGGTGCTGATCGACAGCCACAGCCAGGGGAGCGCCGCCCTCCCCGTCCTGGCCCGCGGCAGCCGCGACGAAGGCGCACAAACGGTCCTCGGTGCGGCTGCCACGCTCAGCGCGCTGGTGCCGCCGCGCTCGCAGGCGGCCGCCACGCAGGGACAGTCCGTGGTGGTGGCCGGGAGCGGGCTGGCGGTCCTGGACACGGTGCTGCGCTTCACGAGCATGTGGCGCCCGCTGCCGCCGGGCCGGCCGCTGCCGCCGGTGGAGCTGGCCCCGGCCCCCGGCCCCGAGCCCGGCCAGCTGGTGGTGGTGCCGCCGGGCCTTGCCGCGGACCCCGCCGCCTGGGGCCAATGGGTGCCCGGCTTCTATACCGTGTCCGCCGTGACGCGAACGCCCGGCCTCCCGGCCGTGGCCAGCAACAAGGTGGCCTTCGCCCTGGCCCCGGCCGTGACCGTCAGCCCCCACAACCCCGCCACGGTGTCCGTGGGCGGCACGGTCACGCTGACCTGCTCGCCCCGGATTGGCGACGGCCAGGACGTCGTGGTGCTGTGCGGCGGCGCCACGGCTGAGGCGGCCGTGAGCAACCCCTCGCCCGGGGACCCCGGCTACGCCAGCACGCCGACCACCGTGACGTTTGCCGTGCCGGCCGTTGCTGCCGGGCTCCACCCCGTCAGGCTTCGCGTGGACGGCGTGGACAGCATCCCCGTACTCTTCACGGGTCCCGTGCCGGCCTTCGACCCGGCCCAGCAGGTGAGGGTCACATGAACGCGCAGCAGGAGTGGCTGGCGGCCAACGACGAGTTCCTGGCCGCGCGGCTGGACTGGCTGCGGGGGAGGCTGGAGGCGCTTGCCGGCGGGGGCGCCGGCGAGAACGGAATTCGGCGCTCCGGCCCGGCGGCGCCACGTCCGGAAGCGCTGCGTCCTGAAGCGCCGCGTTCGGATGCGCCCGAGCTGGCGGTTGCGCCCGGGCCGGCGGTTGCGCCCGGGCCGGGTGAGCCGGCGGTGGACGGCGGGCTTAGCGCGGAGCTGCCGCTGAAGCGGCTGGCCCGCGCCTTCGGCCTGGGCAGCTTTGAAGAGGACGTGCTGTTCCTGTGCGCGGCCATGGAACTGGACACGGGCCTCGGCGGGCTGTGCGCCCGGGCCCAGCACGATCCGCAGCGCAACTACCCGACCTTTGCCCTGGCCCTGGCGGCCTTTGACAACCCCGCCTGGGAGGCCATGGCGCCGCACCGGCCGCTGCGCCACTGGCCGCTGGCCGCCGTCGAACGGGCTGCCCCCCTGACGGGCGCCCGGCTGTCCGCCCACGAACGGATTGTCAATTACATCAAGGGCCTGGACCACCTGGACGGATTCTTTGAACCGCTGCTGGCGCCACTGCCGGCCTCCGGTTCGCTGCCGCCGTCACAGGCGGCCGCCGCGGCACGGATTGCCGCGCTGGCTGCCGGCGCCGACGCCACCCCGGCCATTGCCCTGCCGGGGCCGAACCAGCTGGGCAAGGAACTCGTGGCAGCCCACGTGGCGGCCGGCTTCGGGCTGGAGCTGTTCAAGCTCGACGGCGCCGAGCTGCCCTCCGGGGCCGCGGACGTGACGGCGAGCGCACGGTTGTGGCACCGGGAGGCGCTGCTGTCCGCGGTGGCGCTGTTCATCGACGCCACGGACACCGAGCCCGCGGGCGCGCAGGCGGACGCTGTCCGCCGGTGGCTGGCCCAGACCGGCGGGCTGGTCTTTGTGGCCGTCAGGGAGCCCTGGCCCAGGCTCGGGGCGGCCGCCGTCACCATCGGCAAGCCCACCGCAGCCGAACAGGCCGACGCCTGGCGGTCCGGCCTGGGGCCCGGGAGTGCCGGGGCGGCCACCGCGCTGGCCAACAGCTTCGACTTTGAACTTGGCGAGATCGCCGCGTCCCTGGCGCAGGCCGCCTCCCTGGCGCAGGCCGGCCCGCTGGCGCAGGCAACAGCCCTGCCGTCAACAGTCTTCCGGATGCCGGCGCGTTCCCCGGCAGATGCGGCCGGGCCGGCAGATGCGGCTTCCCCGGCGGAGGACGGGAAACGGCAAGGCGGGCTGGACGGTGCACTGGCCTGGGCCGCGGCACTGGAAACCTCCCGGCCCGCCCTGGACCGGCTGGCCCGCCGGGTCGACGCCAGGGCCCGGCTGGCCGACCTCAAGCTGCCGGCCGTCGAAACGGCGATGTTGCGCGAAATTGCAGGCCAGGCCGGGCAGCGCCGCGCCGTGTACGACGGCTACGGGTTCGGCGCCCGGATGAACCGCGGCACCGGCATCAGCGTCCTCTTTGCCGGCGAGAGCGGCACGGGCAAGACGATGGCCGCGGAGGCGCTGGCCAACGAGCTGGCCCTGATGCTGTACAAGATTGACCTCTCCGCCGTGGTCAGCAAGTACATTGGCGAAACCGAGAAGAACCTGCGCAGGCTCTTCGACGCCGCGGAGGGGGGCGGGGCGGTGCTGTTCTTCGATGAGGCGGACGCCTTGTTCGGCAAGCGCAGCGAGGTCAGGGACAGCCATGACCGCTACGCGAACATTGAAGTGAGCTACCTCCTCCAGCGCATGGAGAGCTTCAACGGACTGGCGGTGCTGGCCTCCAACCGCAAGGACAGCCTGGATCCGGCCTTCCTGCGGCGCCTGCGGTTTGTGGTGAATTTCCCGTTCCCCGCGCAGGCCGAACGGCTGTCCATCTGGCAGGGGGCCTTCCCGGCCCAAGCCCCCGTGGGTGGCCTCGACCTGGACCGGCTGGCCCGGCTGAACCTCACCGGCGGGAGCATCCACAGCGTGGCCCTGAACGCGGCATTCCTGGCCGCGAACGACGGCGGCCGGGTCACCATGCCGCTGGTCCTGGCCGCGGCGCGCAGCGAGTTCCGCAAGCTGGAGCGGCCCATAATCGACGCCGATTTTTCCTGGCACACGGAGGCGGACCGCCATGGACATTGACGTGAGGATCGACAGGCTGGTCCTGGAGGGGCTGGATGTGGACGCCCGCTCGGCAGCCCTGGTTTCCACCGCCCTCGAGACGGAGCTGGCGCGCCGGCTGGGCGGTGCTGCCGGGAACACCGCGGAGGCCGGCGACGGCGGCGCCCGGGCGGCGGATTGGATGCCGGCCAATGCGGCGGTGCCGGCCCTTCGCCCGGCGCCGGTGGCCCTGCCCGGCGGTTCCGACCCGCGGGCCATGGGCCGTTCCATCGCCGGCGCCGTGATGGGAGGGCTGAACCATGGCCGATGAATTTGGCGGCGCACGGGCGGAAATGGCCAGGGCGGCAGCCCTCCAGGAGAACGGCAGGCACCAGCCATGAGTTCCCCGCCCATCGCCCCCCGGCTGGTCCGCGGCGGGATCGTGCTGATCGACCCGGTCACGGCCGCCGTCGTGCGCATCATCGCGCTGCAATACAACCCGGCCACCCTGACCCGCACCCTGGCCGTGCACGGCGCCGGCACGGACACCCCGGACCGCTCCGAGGTGCTGCGCATCAAGGGCCCGCCCACCGAGACGATCAAGCTGGAGGCGGACATCGACGCCGTCGACCAGCTGGAGCTCGGCACCGGCCCGGCCACCGCCTCGGGGATCTTCCCGCAGCTGGCCGCCCTGGAAACCATGGTGTATCCCACCAGCGCCCAACTGCTCGCCAACAACGCCCTGCAACAGGCCGGCACGTTGGAAATCCTGCCCATGGAGGCGCCGCTGCCGCTCTTCGTGTGGAGCAGGAACCGGGTGGTCCCCGTGCGCATCACCGAATTCTCCATCACCGAGGAGGCGTTCGACGTCAACCTCAACCCCATCCAGGCCAAGGTCAGCCTGGGGCTGCGCGTGCTCACCGTCGACGACACCGGATTCGACCACCGCGCGGGCAGCCTGTTCATGAGCTACCTGGCGCAAAAGGAACAGTTCGCCGCCGGCAGCCCGCAGGCCACGCTGGACACGCTCGGAATCAGGGGGATCTAGCCATGGCCGCCAACTTTGCCGCCAACAGCCGCTACGCAGCCACGGAATCCCGGACGTGGACCACGCCGGATGGGCAGGCCATTGCCTACCTGGCCCGCCGCTTCCTCCCGCACCCGGAAAACCTGGCGGGGACCGGCAGCCACGTGGTGGTGGCCGGGGACCGGCTGGACAACATTGCCGCCGCGGCGCTGGGGGACCCGGAACTGTGGTGGCGGGTGGCCGACGCCAACCGGGCCATGCTCCCGCGCGAGCTCACCGGGGAGCCTGGGACCACGTTGCGCATCGCCCAGCCCGAAGGCGTCCCGGGGGTGCCCCATGTCTAGCTCGCTGCAGCTGGGGCTCATGGTGGGCCCGGCCATCGCGGTTCCGGTCCCCGGGGACGTCATCGAGGCGCTCACGAGCGTCGAGGTCACGGCGGGGGACACCGGCCCCGGGGCCTTCACGCTCCAGTTCACCATGAGCAACAACTCCGTGCTCCCCACCCTTTTCCTGGTCGCCGGCGGATCCCCCTTCCCGATCGTGCGGGTGGTGCTCACCGCCACCCTCAACGGCTCCGTGACGGTGCTGGCCGACGGCGTCGTGACCCAGGTCCAGGTGCTGCCCGGCAGCGACGCGGCACACTCGATCCTGCAGGTCACGGGGGAGGACCTGACCAAGCTCATGGACAAGCTGGACCTGACCGGGCTGCCGTTCCCGGCCATGCCCGCCGAGGCGGCCGTGGCCCTGGTGCTGGCCAAGTACGCCGCCCTGGGCGTGCTGCCGCTGATCGTGCCGAGCATCATGCTCGACGTGCCCATCCCCACGGAGAAGATCCCCGCCCAGCAGGGCACGGACCTGAAATACATCACGGCACTGGCCACGAAGGTGGGCTACGTGTTTTACCTTTCGCCCGGCCCCCTCCCCGGCACCAGCACGGCCTACTGGGGGCCGCGGATCAAGGTGGGCACCCCGCAGCCCGCCCTGAACCTGGACATGGACGCCTTCACCAACGCGGTCTCGATCACCTTCAGCTACAAGCCGCAAAAGTCCGTCCTGCCGCTGGTCTTCATCCAAAACGAACAAACCCACATCCCCCTCGTCATCCCCATCCCGCCCATCACCCCGCTGAACCCGCCGCTGGGACTCGTGAACCCGCCGCCGTCGAACACGCTGCCGCTGAGGGACACGGCCAAGTACACCCCGGCCCAGGCCATCATGGTCGGGATCGCCACCGCGGCGAACACGGCGGACACGGTGGAGGGCACCGGCTCCCTGGACGTGCTGCGCTACGGGCGGCTGCTGTCCCCACGCCAGCTGGTGGGCGTGCGCGGCGCCGGGATGGCCTTTGACGGCCTCTACTACGTCTCCGGGGTGCGGCACTCGATCAAGCGCGGCGAGTTCACGCAGAAATTCACGCTCAGCCGCAACGGGCTCATCTCGACGGTATCGGCGGTGGCGGCATGAGCGGGGACTACTTCGGCAAATTCCGCGGCACCGTGGTGCAAAACGTGGACCCGCAGCAGATGGGCCGCATCCAGGCGATCGTCCCCAGCGCCACCAACGTCATCCCCACCACGTGGGCCATGCCGTGCGTGCCGTTCACGGGCAGGCAGTCGGGCGTGTTCGTGGTCCCGGCCATCGGATCGGCCGTCTGGATCGAGTACGAACAGGGGGACCTGGACTACCCGATCTGGACGGGCGGGTTCTGGGGCAGCGCCGCCGAGGTGCCCACGATTGCGCTCGCCGGCAACCCGCTCAGCCCCAGCATCGTGCTCCAAAGCGGGCTCGGGAACTCCATCACCATCAGCGACCTGCCCGGGCCCGCCGGCGGCATCCAGATCAAGAGCGCCGGCGGGGCGGCCATCCTGGTCAACGAAACGGGCATCACCATCACCAACGGGGCGGCCACGATAGTGCTGGCCGGGCCCACGGTGACCATCAACAACGGGGCGCTGGCCGTCACCTGAGGGCCGGAACGAAAGGGGAACACCATGCCGGGACCACTGCTCCACGTGGGCGCCACGGTGCTGTGCGCGCACGGCGGCCAGGCGCAGCCCACCACGCCCAACCCGCGCGTCACGGTGGGCGGGCAGCCCACCGTGACCATGACACCGCCCTGGACCGTGGCCGGCTGCCCCATGCCGCCGCCGTCGGCCGGAAACGGCCCCTGCGCCACCGCCACCTGGACGACCGCTGCCACCCGCCTGCTCTCCGGCGGCGTGCCGCTGCTGCTGGCCGACAGCCAGGCGCTGTGCGCACCCACGGCCACGCCGCTGCTGCCCGTCGCCTTCCAGCTGCGGGCCACGGGGATGTGAGGGACACCATGAACATCGACTACCCGTGGCACTTTGACGAAAAGGGCCGCACGGCGGGCACCGACGACGCCGGCCACGTGCGCGACATGATCGAACAGTTCCTGTTCACGAACCCCGGCGAGCGGGTCAACCGGCCTGACTTCGGCAGCGGCCTGCAGCAGCTGGTCTTCGGCCCCAACAGCCCCGAACTGGCCGCCGCCCTGCAGTTCACCGTCCAGGCCGGGCTGCAGCGGTGGCTCGGGGACGTCGTGGACGTGCAGTCCCTGGCCGTGGACAGCACCGATTCGACCATCAGCGTGGACATCAGCTACCGGCTGGCCGGCAGCGGCGATGTCCGCACGGAAACCTTTACGGCAGGGGGTGCGCCATGAGCTGCGGAACGCCCTGCGGCGCCCGGTGCGCCTCCCGCTGCGGCACGGACGTGGCCCGGGCGGCGGCCTTTGCCAACCGGGCGCAACTGAACGCGGTCGATTACGTGGAGGTCTCCGACGACCAGCTGACCCTCTTCGTGTATTTCATGGGTGCCGTGCCCGCCGTAGCGGGCGGCACGTCGGATGGCCTTCGGACCGCGAACGTCCGCATCACCGGCGGCGACGCCGTGACCGGGATCGCGGCGACGGGCCTGTACGTGCTTGCAGCCGGCGACGGCGCCGCCCCGGGCGACGACTCCGGCGCGGACCCGGCCGGCACCGCGCTGGCCGTCACGGTGGACCGGCGCGGGGACTTCTCCACCTACACCCTCAGCCTGGGCGTCCCCGCACCGGACGGGGGGTGGGGCGCCCTGCCCGGATTCAACCCCTCCTTCTCCGCCGCCTGCTTCAGCTTCAAGGCCGCCTGCCCCACCGGCATCGACTGCGTGCCCGCCTGCGACACTCCGGCCGGCGCACCGCCGGACACCTCCATCGACTACCTCGCCAAGGACTACGAAAGCTTCCGCACACTCCTGCTGGACAGGCTCGCCACCACCCTGCCGGCGTGGCGGGAACGCCACGCGGCCGACGTCGGGATCGCCCTGGTGGAGGCGATGGCCTACGCCGCGGACGAGCTGAGCTACTACCAGGACGCCGTCGCGACCGAGGCATACCTGCGCACGGCGCGGCGGCGGATCTCGGTGCGCCGCCACGTGCGCCTGGTGGACTACTACCTCCACGAGGGCCTGAACGCGCGCGCCTGGCTGACCGTGTGGACGGACCGGGACACCCCTCCCGTGGACGCCGCCGACGCCTACTTCATCACGGGCTTTCCGGACCTGGCCGCGGCGCCGGGCACCGTCCTCACGGACGATGCCCTGGCGCAGCTGCCCGCCGGCGGCTACAGCGTGTTTGAACCCGCCGACGCCACCGCCACGGGCCTGGTGTTCCGGGCCGCGCACAGCGAAATCGCGCTGGACACGGGTGGCGGACAGGAGTGCGCCCTGCCCAGGGGTGCCACGCACGCCACCCTGGTGGACAAGGCCCTTTGGCGGCAGGCCAACCCGGAGTCGCCGCCGCCGGCCCATTGGGGCGCCCCCATCCCCGGGCAGCCGCTGCAGCTCGCGGCGGGCGACGTGCTGATCTTCGAAGAGGTCCGCGGGCCCGCCACGGGCGACCCCGCCGACGCCGACCCCCGCCACCGCCAGGCCGTGCGGCTGACCGCGGTGACACCGCCGGCCGACGACGGCTGGCTTGTGGACGTCGCATGGGCCGCCGCCGACGCGCTCACGTTCGCCCTGTGCCTGTCCACCCGCACCCCGGCCCCGGACTGCACGCCGGTGGAGGGCATCTCCGTGGCGCGCGGCAACGCGGTGCTCGTGGACCACGGCCGGACCGTGGCAGACCCGCCCTGGGACCCCGTCCCCACGCTGCTGGTCACCGGCGGGTGCTCCTGCGACGGGGCCGCGGTGGAGGAAACCCGCATCGCCGCGGTCATCACCCCCACCCTTGCCCGGGGCCCGCTCACACACTCCGACACCGTGGTGCCGGGCCCGGCCGCCAACGTCCTGGTCCGGGACCCGCGGCGGGCGCTGCCCGCCGTCGAGCTTTCCTTCACGGACCCCGCCACGGGCGCCCCAACGCTGTGGGAGCCGCGGCGGACCCTGCTGGACAGCGGACCCCTGGACCGGGTGTTCGTGGCGGAGATCGACGACGGCGGCCGCGCCTGCCTGCGGTTTGGCGACGGCGCCCTGGGGCAACAGCCGGCCGCCGGGCTGGTGGGGACGGCACGCTACCGGGTGGGCAACGGGGCGGCGGGGAATGTGGGCCGGGACAGCATCGCCTTCCTGGTGCTGCGGAACGCGTCCTGGAGCGGGGCAAGCGTCAGGCCGCGGAATCCGCTGGCCGCCGCGGGCGGCACCGAACCCGAACCCGTGGCCGAGGCCCGGCTGCTAGCGCCCGACGAGTTCCGCCGCAGGCGGCTGCGGGCCATCACGGCGGAGGACTACGCCGAACTTGCCGGAACGCAACCCGGCCTGCAACGGGCGGCCGCCCAGCTGGCCTGGACGGGAAGCTGGTACGAGGCCAGGGTGGGCGTGGATCCCTGGGGGAGCGAACAACCCACGGCGCAACTGCTCGCCGACACCCGCGCCGGTCTGGCCCCCTGCCGGCGCATGGGGCACGACCTCGCCGTCGCGGCGGCCGACTACGTGCCCGTCGACGTCGAACTGTCCGTGTGCGTGCTCCCGCACCATGTCCGGGGGGATGTCAGGGCGCGGCTGCTGCGCGTGCTGGGCAGCGGCGACGCCGGCAACGGGGCGCCTGGCTTCTTCCACCCGGACCGGCTCACCTTTGGCGGCGGCCTCTACGCTTCGGCCCTGGTGGCAGCCGCCCAGTCCGTGCCCGGCGTCGAAAGCGTCGTCGTGACGCGGCTGCAGCGGCAGGGGAAGGCGGCCAACCATGAGCTGGAAACCGGCGTGCTGGCCGTGGGGCCGCTGGAAATCGTGCGGTTGGACAACTCCCCGGACTTCCCGGACCACGGGAAGCTCACATTGACGTTGGGAGGCGGGCTGTGAACAATTCGCCAGCAGGCGGGTGCGTCGGGTGCGGTGATTGCGGATGCGGCGGCTCCGCGGCCACCCCGGCAGCTACGTCCAACCCGCCGGGACAGGCACCATTGTCCTACCGGGTGGGGTCCCGGCCAAGCTTCCTGGCCGCCATGACCGCCAGGCTCTCCAGCGCCGCCCACGCGCCGCTGGCCGCGCTGCGCACCCGGGACCCCGGCGACGCGTCCATGGCCATGCTGGATGCCTGGGCCACGGCCGGGGACGTGCTCACCTTCTACCAGGAGCGGCTCTGCAACGAAGGCTACCTGCGCTCCGCCACGGAACAACGCTCGGTGCGGGAACTGGCCGCACTGGTCGGGTGGCGGCCCCGCCCCGGCGTCGCGGCCACCGCGTACCTCGCGTACACGGTGGACCCCAACACGCCCGAGGTCCTCATTCCGGCCGGGTCCCGGGCCAACAGCATCCCCGGCCCGGGGGAGACCATGCAGGCATTTGAAAGCAGCGACGACCTCCCGGCACGATCCGCCTGGAACCAGCTGCGCCCCCGCATGGCCCGTGCCCAGACGGCGGCCTCGGTCATCGCCGACGGCCTGTACCTGGCCGGCACGGCCACCAAGCTGGCACCCAACGACCCCCTCGTGCTGGACCTGGGCGCCGGGACGGTCCAGGCCGTGCGGGTCAAAACCGTCACCGAAGACCCCGTTGCGCAGCTGACCCGGGTGGAGCTGGCGGACTGGCAGGGCGGCAGCTTCGGCGCGGCCGCCCAACGGCACGCGCTCGCCGCAGCCAGGGCCGCCATGGACGCGGCCGCCGGGACCGCCACCGCCCAACGGGTAAGCCTCCTGCTCGACCAGCTGGAGCGGCTCGCGGGCACCGTGCCGGCCGCCGAACTGGCCCGCCAGGCCGGCGCAAACGCCTTGCCCGCGCTGGTCCGGGAACTGGCCGCGGCCAGGGACAGGGGCTACGCCCGGCTGATACCCGCACTGGAGGCGGCCCACGCCATCCTTGCCCCCATCGCGGCCTTTAGTCCGGGCCCCGGTCCGGGCGGACCGCGGCCTGTGGCCGGGCCGGCGGGACGGACACCGGCGTGGACGGCATTTCGCGCCGGCGGCCGCGAGGAGAACCCCGTGGACGCCCTGGTGGCGGGCCTGCTGCGTCCCGCGTCCGTGCCCCCGGCCAACGCGCAAAAGCTGGAACGCTCCTACACGGCCACGTTCGCCGGCGCCGGCGAGGTCTACCCCCAGCTGCTGTCCGGCCTGTACGCCAACCTGGCACCCACCCTGTTCCCGGCACTGACCGCGGAGCGCATCAGCAGCTCCACCACGCTGAGCGTGCAGGCCCTGCGCCAACGCTGCCCCCTGTTTGGCCACAACGCCCCGGTCCCCGGCTCGTTCAAGGGCGGCGTCTATGTCCCACCCACCTCCGACTGGGCCCTGGCCCTCGACGAACACGCCAATGTCGCGTACCTGGACGGTGCGCAGGCATTGCTCCAGGCCGGCCAGTACGTGGTGATGCAGCACGCCTCCGACACGGATCCGGGCAGCTTCACCGCCGAACTGACCGTGATCAAGACCGTCCGCACCGGCTCCCGGCTCGCCTACGGGCTGTCGGCTCCCGCCACCACCTTGGTCCTCTCCGATGCCTGGTGGAAGCCGAGGGGCCGGGACTTCCCCGACGGGCCCGACACCATGGGCACGCTGCGGGCCTCCACCGCCTACGCCGGGCAGGAAGCCCTGGAGCTGGCCCAGGAACCCATCACCGACGACGTCGGCGGCAGGGAACTCGAACTCGACGGGCTCTACGACGGGCTGACCGCAGGGCGTTGGGTCATCGTGACAGGGGTGCGGACGGATCTGGCGGCGGCCGGCATCCAGGGCGCCGAGCTGCTCATGCTGGCCGCCGTCGTCCACACGGGCCAAAGCGGCGACGGGGGCATCCTGGCGGGGGAGGAACGCCACACCTTCCTGACGTTTGCCCGGCCGCTGGCGTACACCTACCAACGGGACACGGTGAGCGTTTTTGGCAACGTTGTCCATGCCACGCACGGCGAAACGCGGCAGGAAGTCCTCGGCGCCGGCAACGCCGCACTGCCACTGCAGCAGTTCACCCTCAAGCAGGCGCCCCTGACGTATCTGGCCGCGCCCACGCCCGCCGGGGTCGCGAGCACCCTGGTGGTCCGCGTCAACGGCGTGCAGTGGCCGGAAGCACCGTCCCTGGGCTACCTGTCCGGACCCCGGCGCGGATTCTTCACCACCACCGCGCCCACGGGCACCACCACCATCACGTTCGGCAATCCGCCGCACGGCCAGCGGCTGCCCACCGGAACGGACAACGTCCGGGCCTGGTACCGCAGCGGCATCGGGACGCCGGGCAATGTCCGGCCCGGGCAGATCAGCCAGCTGGCCACGCGCCCCCTCGGAGTTACCGCCGTCACCAACCCGCTGCGGACCTCCGGCGGGGCCGACCCCGAGCCCTCCGAACTGACCCGCAGCAACGCCCCGCGCTCCGTCACGGCCCTGGACCGGCTGGTGTCCGTAGGGGACTATGCGGACTTCGCCGCCACCTTCGCCGGGATCGGCAAGGCAAGCTCCGCCCTCCTGTACGCCGGAGGCTCGGCCCTGCTTCAGGTGACGATTGCCGGTTTGGGCGATGTCCCCATCGATGCCGGATCGGACCTGTTCCGCAACCTCCGCAGCGCCCTCATCCTTTACGGAGACCCCCAGCTGCGCGTCAACCTGGTGGCGCGCGAGGCGCTGGCCCTGGTGCTCAGCGCCAACGTGAAAGTGGCTGCCGACCACGACTGGACCCTCGTGGAGCCCGCCCTGCGGTCCGCGTTGCTCCGGACCCATGGCTTCGACGCCATGGCGCTGGGCCGGGACGTGCCCACCAGCGCCGTCATCGCCGCCATGGCCGCCGTGCCGGGCGTGGACTACGTGGACCTGGACATCCTCCGCACGCTCCAGGCATCGGAGCTCACGGCCGGCGTCGCGGACCTGGCCGCGGGACCCACGCCGAATTCGCCCCGGCAGGCGGGCGATGATCCCGGCACGCAGCCGCCCCGCCGCATCCGCGTGGCCCCTGACCGGGTGGAGGGCGGCACGGCCCTGCCCGCCCAGCTGGCCTGGTTCCAAGCCGCTGTCCCGGACAGCCTGATCCTGAACGAGGTGCGCCCATGAACCGGCCGGCAGACTACCTGTACAACCTCCTGCCCGTCATCTACCGCATCCGCGATGCCGAGCAGGGATACCCGCTGCGTGAGCTGCTGGCCGTCATGGACGAACAGGGCGCCCTGATTGAGCAAAACATGGCCACGCTCTACGGGAACTTCTTCATCGAGACGGCCGAGGACTGGGCCGTCCCCTACCTGGGGGAGCTGGTGGGCTACCAGCCCGTGCACGACGCCGGCCTGCCCGGGGCCGGGGCGTCCAGTGCCGCCCGCAACAGGATCCTGGCACCCCGGCGCGAGGCGGCCCACGCCGTGAACTTCAGGCGGCGGAAGGGAACCCTGGCCGTCCTGGAACAGCTGGCCCTGGACACCTCGGGCTGGCAGGCCCACGCCGCCGAGTTCTTCACGCTGCTGGGCTGGAACCAGCAGCTCAACCACCAGCACGTGGACCGCGGCGGGACGGCGTCCCTGCGCGACGGCCGTGCCCTGGCCAGGCTCGGCGGCCCCGACGACGCCACGGCACATTCCGTCGATGTCCGGCGTCCCGGCTCCCACCGCACCCGCGGCCGGCACAACATTCCCTCGATCGGCCTCTTCGTGGCGCCCCTGTCCTCCTACGGTCTCACCGACGCCCCCGCATGCTGTGTGGAAAAGGAAGGCAGCCAGTGCTTCACCTTCAGCGTGCTGGGCCATGACACCCCCCTGTTCACCCAGCCCGTGGACCGCGGCTCGGCCGACGCACTCCGCCCGGAATTGCGCCTGCCCAGGGCCATCGGCCGCCGGGAACTCGAGCAGGTGGAGAGCCGCCGCCCGCCCAAGGCCAGGGCGTCGGCGTCGTACTTCGGGCCCGGCCGCAGCATCTCCGTCACGGCGTGGGGATGGCGGGGACAGGCCCGGCTGGTGCTGGACCCTGCAGACGTCATCCCGGCCAACCTTTCCGACTGGCACGCCTACAAGGCACCCCGCACCAAGGTCCTGGTCGATCCCGAACGCGGCCGGCTCGTGTTCCCCGCCGGCCAGCTGCCCCGCGGGGTGACGGTGGACTACCACTACGGCTTCAGCATGGAGCTGGGCGGCGGCGAATATCCGCGCCCCACCGCCCAGCCGGACGGCGCGGGCGTCTACCGGGTGCGCAAGGAGGGGCGGCTGGCCGGCGAATATGCCACGGTGTCCGCCGCCTACAGCCAATGGTGCACCGACCGCGACGCGGCGGACCCGGCGCCGGGCGCCAAGTCCGCCGTGCTGGAGATCATGGACAGCCGCGCCTACGAGGAACGCTTCGAATTCGTCCTTGTCCCCGGCGAGTACCTGCAACTGCGGGCGGCCAACGGTGCCCGGCCCGTCCTGCGGCTCCTGGACTACCGGGTGGACCAGCCCGACCCCCTCAGCGTCACCGGCGGGGCGGCCGCCCGCTTCGTGCTGGACGGGCTGCTGGTGGTTGGCCGCGGGCTGGTGGTCAACGGACCGGCCGCCCGCCGCGCCGCAAGCGACGGCGAGGACCCCACCGGCGGCGGCGATCTGTGCGACGTGTCCATCCGCCACTGCACACTGGTGCCTGGCTGGAACCTGGACTGCGACTGCGAACCGCAGCGCCCCGAGGAGCCCAGCATCCTCCTGGACGGTACGCGTGCCGCGGTGCGGATCACCCGCAGCATCCTGGGTCCCGTGCAGGTGCGCCGCGACCCGGACAACGGCCAGGCCCCCGTGCTGGCGCTCGCCGACTCCCTCTGGGATGCCACCGATCCGTGCGGCATCGTGCTGGGAGACGAGGGGGGCGGCACGGCGTTCAGCGCCCTGTGCGTGCAGCGCTGCACCGTGATCGGCGACGTGCTGGCCCACGCCGTCACGCTGGGGGAGGACACCATCTTCCTCGGCACGCTTCTGGCGGACCGCCGCCAGCTCGGCTGCCTGCGCTTTTGCTACGTCCCGCCCGGATCCGGGACGCCGCGCCGCTACCACTGCCAGCCGGACCTGGTGCGGGAGGCTGCCGCCCTGGCACCGGCGCCGGACCCGGCCGCAGCAGCCGCGGCGGAGGACCGGGAGGCCCTGCGGGTCCGCCCCGCGCTGGAAAGCCGGCGCTACGGCAACCCGGTGTACGGGCGGCTGGCCCCGGGCACGGCCGCGGAAATTGTGCGCGGCGCCTCCGATGAATCCGAGATGGGCGCCTTCCACGAGCTCTTCCAGCCCCAGCGTGCCGCCAACCTGCACGCACGGCTGGATGAATACACCGTCGCCAGCTATTCCGCCGGCATCTTTTACACCAGATAGGGGCACATCATGAAGGGCGACTTCAGCCGGGACACCTTTGATCCACGGAACCACTACACCCGCGTCCTCATGCAACAGGGACGTGTCCACCTCGACGCCGACTTCAACGAGCAGTCCGCCATCGCCATGCACGCCCAGCGGCTCCTGGCCCGGGACCTGATCGGCCCCGAAGGCGGGCCGCGGGACAATGCCGGTTTTGCCGTCATCACGGACCCCGCCGCGGTGAAGGCGCTGGGCAAGAAGCTGGTGCCGGGGGACTTTTTGATCGGCGCCGGGCGCTACTACGTCAACGGGGCCATGTGCCAAAATCCCGCAGCCCTGCTGTACAGCGAGCAACCGGGCTACCCGTTCGACGCCGCGACCACCACCGACATTCTGGCCGATCTGCCCGGCTACACCATCTACCTGGACGTGTGGGAGCGGCACATCAGCGCCGTGGAGGGCCCCGGCCTCCTGGAGCCGGCCCTTGGCGGACCGGACACCGCCACCCGTGCCCAGCTCACCTGGCAGGTGCGGGTCCTCCCCGGCGGGGCCGCCGACGGAGGGGGCGGGGTGGCGGACCACTTTGCGCGCGCCGTGCCCCTGCTGGCCGCCCGGGCCGAGCCGCCCGCCACGAACAACGACCCCTGCTCGGTGGATCCCGCCGCCCGCTACCGGGGCCTGGAAAACCAGCTGTACCGGGTGGAAATCCACGCCCCGGGACCTGCCGGCGGACCGGGGCAGGGCGCCACGTTCAAGTGGTCGCGGGACAACGGCTCCGTGACCCTGCCGCTGGCCGGATCACCCGCCGTGGACGCCGCGTCCAACACCACCACTGTCACACTGGCCACGCTGGGGCGGGACACGGACCTGGGCCTGGTGGTGGGCGGCTGGGTGGAACTGGTGGACGACAATTCCACTCTGCGGCACGTTGCGGCGCCCCTGCTGCGGGTCCATTCGATCGACCGCGACGAGTTCGCCGTGGTGCTGGAAGGGCAGGCGGACCCCGAATCGGGCCTGGACCCGCGGCTGCACCCGTACCTGCGCCGCTGGGACCACGGCGGCGACGCGGCTGCCGGCGGGGCCGTGGCCGTCGTCGAATCCCCGGCGGGGCAGCCGCTGTGGCAGGACCTTGAGGACGGGGTGCAGGTCTGTTTCCCTGTCGCCGACGGGGGATCCCCGGCCTCGTACCGGACGGGCGACTACTGGCTCATCCCGGCCCGAACCGTCACGGGCGACGTCGAGTGGCCCCGTGACGACGGTGCGGCCGCCCTCAACCCGCAGCCCTTGCCGCCCAGGGGTGAGGAACACGCCTACGCCGGGCTGGCCGGCGTCGGCTCCGGACCGGCCGGGGCGCCGGGGCAGGTGGTCACCGAGCTGCGGAAGTTCTTTGCGCCGCTGGCCGTGTGAGCCGTTGGCCCTGTGAGCCGCTGGCCCGGTCCGGTCCCGCGGGCCCACCGACGCCGGCATGGCAGGCCCTCGGAGGCCCGGGGCCACGGACCTGTGCTCCGACGGGTCACACTGTGAAGCCGTTTCTCACGCCTTCCTTGCATCAACACCAAACAAGGAGGTGGCTGCAATGCCAGAAACCACAGCTCAAACCCTTTCCGCCCGGATGGACCCCGCCAGGGAGGCCCTGGCGCGCCGGTTCGTCCAGTTCCTCGAGACGGGAACGGCGCCCGATGGGCTGTTTGCCGAGGACGTCTTTGTCGACTTCACCCTTCCCCTGTGGCGCAAGCAGGTCCGCGGAAGGCGGGCCGCCGAGCAGCTGCGCCGTGCGGGCCACCCCAGCCCCGGCACCGTGCCCCGCTGGCGCGCCGACGCCACCCCCGGCGGCTTCGTCATCGAATTTGAGGAAGCCTGGGCTGCCGACGGGCAACAGTGGACCGCACGCGAGATGGCCCGGGCGGACGTCGCCGGCGGGGAGGTGGCCGAACTGTCCGTCTACTGCACCGGGGACTGGGACCAGGCGCTCAGGACGCAACACGCGGCCGCGGAAACACTGATCCGGCCCTGATGCCGCGCAAGGGTGGGAACGGTCCGGCCGGATGTCTATGATCTATGCATGGCCACTGCCATGGGGTCCGATTCATCCGGCGGGGCCGGCTCTTCCGGGCCATCCGCCGAGGACCTCCTCCGGCGCGCGGACGCCGCACGCCGGTCCAAATCGCCCGACGCCGACGAGCTGTACCTTGCCGCCTGCCGGGCGGCCTCGCAGTCCGGCCAAACGGGCGTGCTGGTATCCGCCGCGCTGGCCCTTGTGGGCCACCACCGCTTTGGGACCCCGGCCGGCACGCTCCCGGCCCTCCTCCACCAGGCCTACTCCGCTGCGGGGCCGCCTGAGCGCGGGCGCCTGGCCGTGGCGCTGGCGCGGCTCTGGGTGTACGCCGGTGAGGCCGCCCGCGCCGCGCCCTTCGCCGCGGAGGCGTTGGACACGGCCCGCGCATCCGGAGACCCCGACGACGTCGCCGCCGCGCTGGAGGCAGGGCTGCTGACGCACTGGGGGCCGGACGACTTTGGTGCCCGGACACCGCTTTGCGCCGAGCTGGAAGAGCTGACGGCGCATACCGCCGACGTCGACCTGCGCCTCCGCGCCCTGTGCTGGGCCCTGACCAGTGCCCTCGAACGGCTTGACGGGCTGGCCCTTCAGCGCCGCCTGCGCGACCTCGAACTGCTGGCCCGGCAGTCCGGCGCGGAACGGGCGCTCTTTTACTCGCAGTGCCGCAGGGCCATGGCCGCGCTCCTCGCCGGCCGGACCGGCGAGGCCGAACAGTTGGCCGCTGCCGCCGCAGCCTCCGGTGCACGCGCCGGCGAGGCGGACGCGTATGCCGTGGAGCATGCGCTCGGCGGCGAGATTGCCCGCCAGCTCGGCCATGCCCCGGCGCTGCTCCGGGCCGAGGCAGCGAGGTATGAGGACTACGCGACCACCGAGGGTGTGCCGTCCATCCTCGCCCAGGCCGCCATTTTGTGGCTCGACGCCGGGGAGCCCGGACATGCGTCCGTCCTGGCACGCCGCATCATGGGCGACGGCTTTGCCGGCATTCCCCGGGACGTCGACTGGCTCCTGACAGCAACGCAGGTGGCGGAGGTTGCGACGAGGACCGGCGACCGGGCAGCCGCGGCACTCATGGCCGGCGTCCTTGAACCCTATGCGGGGCGGGGGGTGGTGAACGCCGCGGCGGTAAGCTTCCACGGCGTGGTGGACCACTATCTGGCCGGCGCCTACGCCCTGTTGGGCGACGGTGGACGTGCGGAGAAGCACCGTGCGGCCGCCGAAAACGCGTATGCCGCCCTCGGGGCCGATTGGTGGGCCGCGCGCCTCGCCGCTGGCGCCGGTGACGGCACGGGTGACCGGGGCCCGGCAGCCGGCGGCAGGGCGGGTCACCGCGGCGCGGGGAGCCGGCCGGGTCCTTCCGGCCACCCCGCAGGCGCGCTGCCGGCTGAACTGCTGTTTGCGCCCGGGACACCCGGGATCTGGCAGATCGGCCGAAAAGGGGCCGCGCAGGCCTTTCCCGCGCGTGTGGGATTCTCCTACTTGCGGCTGTTGCTGCGGAACCCGGGGAAGGACATTGCCAGCGTTGACCTTGTTTCAGGGTTTGACAGGGCGTTGCGGGCTGACCAGGACACGGGCGGCCCCGTCCTCGATCCTCGGGCCCTGGCGGCCTACCGGCGGCGCCTGGCGGAGCTGGATGAAGAGATCGGCGAGGCCGAGGACTGGAACGATCCGGACCGCGCCGCCGCAGCCCGGAGCGAACGGCAGGAGTTCATCCACCAGCTGGCCGCGGCCCGCGGGCTGCTGGGGCGCCCGCGCGCCCTGGGTCCGGCGTCTGAACGGGCTCGGACATCAGTGCGAAAGGCGGTCGCCGCCGCCCTGGAAGGGATTGCCGCAGCGGAGCCGGACGTGGCCCGCCTGCTGCGCGACGGGATCAGCACCGGGAGGATGTGCCGCTACGAGCCCGACCCGTCCCGGCCGGTCCGGTGGCTCACCGACCCGGCTCCGCGCGAGTGACCGAGAGAGACCGAGCCCCGCGCGACGCAGACCCGCGCTCACGGCGTGCCGCCGTCCGCGGCGGGCGAAGTGTCATGCGGTCCCGCCAGCCTGGCACGCAATCGGCGGACCCGGACCCGCGTCAGCGCGTCCACTCGTACGGGGTGGTGGTGGAGACCTTGACCAGCCCTGACCGTTCCAGGATGGGGCGGGAGAATTCCGTGGAGTCGCTGTGGACCAGCTTCTTCCCCATGGCCAGGGCCGAACGGGCCCGGGCCGCCGTCAGCGCCCGGTAGATGCCGCGGCCGCGGAACTCCGCCAGGGTGGCGCCGCCCCAGATCCCCACGAAGTCCGTGCCCGGCACCGGTTCCAGGCGTCCCGCGCTGACCATGCGCCCATCGATTTCAGCGACCCACAGTTCCATGCCGTCGTGGCGGGCAAGGCGTGCGATCAGCGCGTCCGCGGTGCGCGTGTTGACGGACTCGCCAAAGGCATCGTCGGCCATGGCACTCATGGCCCGCACGTCGGCGTTGGAGGTCACCTTGCGCAGCGTCACCCCGGCCGGCACGGGGGCGTCCGCAGACAGGCCCTCCAGCGGGCCGACCATGATGGATTCGGGCTCGCCGGGCACAAATCCGTTCGCCACCAGCGCCTCGTGCAGGCCCGGGGCGTGGTCGTGGCCCCGGGTCTTCCATTCAACGCCGGTGATGTCCGGGTCCACGCGGAAATGGCCCAGCGCGTCCGCCACCAGGGCGGCAATGTCAACGGCCCCCGCGAGGTCGCGGTAGGTGATGAATCCGCGGCCGCCGGCAAAGGTCACCAGCCGCAGCGGACCCATCGCGGCCACGCTCAACGCGCTGGGCGTTTCCGCATCGGTCCGGAGCTGGTCGTCATAGGCCTGAAGATACCGCTCCATGTCAGTCATCACAATCATCTTCACAGGCCGCCACGCGGGCCGCAACCGGGCCGGCCGTCGGCGGACGCACCGTGTCAGCCCCACCCGCTACGGTTAAACCATGACGCCCACCGTGGACCAACTCTCCGAATCGGCCCTGCTGGCCCGCATCTTCCCGCGCCTGCCTGCCGGCACCTCCACGCTGCTGGGACCTGGCGACGACTCGGCCATCATCGCCTCCCCCGACGGCCGCACCGTCATCTCGATCGACACCCAGGTCCAGGACAGGGACTTCCGCCTCGCCTGGCCCAACGGCTACGCGACCACGGGTTACGACGTCGGCTGGAAGGCCGCCGCGCAAAACCTGAGCGACATCAACGCCATGGGCGCCGAGGCCACGGCCATGGTGGTAAGCCTGACCCTTCCGGGCACGACGCCGGTGGCCTGGGTTGAGGGGTTGGCCGACGGCCTGGGTGCCGCGATCCTCGCGCTCGGCGCCGGGCGGTGTTCGGTGGCCGGGGGGGACCTGTCCGGGGGCTCGGAAATCGTGGTGACCGTGGCCGTGACCGGATCCCTGGACGGCCGGGACCCCGTGCTGCGCAGCGGCGCCCGCCCCGGCGACGTGGTGGCCGTGTGCGGCAACGTGGGATGGTCCGCCGCCGGGTGGGCGCTGCAGGAAAGCGGCATCGCCCCCCCCAACTACACGCCCGCGCTGCAGCACGCGGCGGACCTCTTCAACCGGCCGCAGCCGCCGCTCGTCGCCGGACCCGCGGCGGCCCGCGCCGGGGCCACCGCCATGATGGACATTTCCGACGGCCTGCTGCGCGACGCCGGGCGCCTCGCCGCGGCCAGCGGCACCCGGCTGGACCTGGACGGCGTCGTACTGGGAAGGCTGGCGGAACGGCTGGCCGAATGCGGGCGGGCACTGGGGGCGGACCCGCTGCAATGGGTGCTCAGCGGCGGGGAAGACCACGGATTGTTATCCACATTCCCAGCCAATGGTGCGCTCCCGCCCAGCTTCATTGGGATAGGCTCAGTAGTGTCCGCGGGCGCCGGCCAACCGGCGGTTTCCCTTGACGGACGGAACTTCAAAAGCGTCGTGGACGGCGCTGTGGGATGGGATCATTTTGCAGTCTAAGATTGCCGCAACTGCACCCGTAATTCGACGTTGGCTCGCCAAGGCCGAACAAACGCTCGCCAATCACAGCGACAGGCTCAACGCCATCAACATCTACCCCGTGGCCGACGCCGACACCGGGACCAACCTCTACCTGACCGTACGGTCCGCCTCCCAGGCCGTGGCGGAACTGGAGCCGTGCGACGCCGGAACCACCATGGCCGCCGCCGGGCGCGCCGCCATGGAGCAGGCCCGCGGCAACTCCGGCACCCTGTTTTCCGTGTTCCTCAGCGCCATGGCCGAGCCCCTTGCCGGGCAGCAGCGGATCAACGGTCCCCTGCTGGCCGCGGGCCTGCACCGCGCCCAGCTGCGGTCCTGGAGCGCCCTGAGCGAGCCCATGCCCGGGACCATGCTGTCCGTGCTGGAGGCCGCGGCCCGCGGCGCCGCCGAGGTGGAGTCGGCGCTCAACGGCGACGACTCCAACCAGGCGCTGGCCGAGACCCTGGACGGCGCCGTGGCCGCGGCCCGGGAGGCCGTGGTGCTGACCGAATCCCAGCTTGGCGTGCTGGCGGCGGCCCACGTGGTGGACGCCGGTGGCGTCGGGCTGCTGCTGATCCTGGACTGCCTGCGGTCCGTGGTGGTGGGCGAGCCACTCCAGGAGGACCTGCTGGACGGGCTCTCCGGCTACAAGGTCCAGGACCCCAACATCGCCCTGGGCATGCCCGAACAGCTGGGCGTGGAGGTCATGTGCACCATCAACCTCACGCCGCTGGCGGCCGCCGGCCTGCGCATGCAGCTGGACGAGCTGGGCGAGTCCGTCATCTTCAGCGCCGTCACCGAACAGGCCGACGACAGCGGCGCGTACCCGTGGCGCGTCCACGTCCACGTCCCGTCGCCGGCCACCGCGCTGGATGCCATCCAGGCCGTGGGTGATCCAAGCAACGTCAGCATCTCCGCGCTGAGCCCCAACGCCACTGCGGATGCCCATGACCTCCTCTGACGGCTCCGCCTTCGACTGTGGCGGGTACGACGCCGGCGACCCCGGCCTGGGCGGCGTGCCCGGCTTGGGCGGCGATTCCGGTCCGGGCGGCTTGCCGGACGAGCCGCAGCCGCCGCGCGTGCGCGAGTACCCCGACCTTGCCCTGCAGCTGTCCCGCCTGGTGGGGGCCGCCACGGCCAAGGCGGTGGAGAAGCACCTGGAGATTTCCACGGTGGGCCAGATGCTCCACCAGTTCCCGCGTCGGTACCTGGCCCGCGGCGAACTGACCGACCTGGACAAGCTGCCGCTGGACGAGGAGGTGACCATCCTGGCCCGCGTGGTGGATCTGGCCACCCGCCCCATGCAACGGCGCAAGGGGACCATCAGCGACGTCGTGATTACGGACAACAGCGGGCGCCCGTCCGGGCTGAAGATCAGCTTCTTCAACGGCTGGAAGGCCCAAAAGGAGCTGCGGCCTGGCGTGCTGGCCATGTTTTCCGGCCGCGTCACCCTGTACGGCGGCCACAAGTCGCTGACCAACCCGGACTACGTGCTGCTGCCGGACGATCCCCTCGCCGAGCACGAGGCGGAGATCCAGGCCGTCAAGCCCGTCCCCGTCTACCCGGCCACCGCAAAGTTCCCCAGCTGGAAGACACAGGACGTCATCACCGCCCTGCTGCCGGCCCTGGACCTCGGCAAGGTCCCGGACCCCGTGCCGGCCGCCATCGCCGCCCGGGAAAAGCTCATGCCCTTGTGGGAGGCGTACGAACAAATCCACAGGCCCGCCACCATGGAGGACTGGCCCCGGGCCCGGCAGCGCTTCCGCTACCAGGAGGCCCTGGCGCTGCAGGCCGCCCTGGCCCAAAAGCGGGTCGAGGCCCTGCGGCAGGACGCCACGGCGCGGCCCCTGGTTCCCGGCGCGCTGCTGGACGCCTTTGACGCCCGGCTGCCCTATGCGCTGACGGGCGGTCAGCAGGAAATCTGCGACCTCGTGGCGCGGGAGATTGCCGCCGGCCACCCCATGCACCGCCTGCTCCAGGGTGAGGTGGGCTCGGGCAAGACCGTGGTGGCCCTGCGTGCCATGCTCCAGGTGGTCGACGCCGGCGGGCAGGCCGCGTTCCTGGCCCCCACCGAGGTGCTTGCCGCCCAGCACCTGAACTCCATCCTGGCGCTGCTCGGCGACCTGGGCCAGGGCCCGCTGCTGGGAGGCCCGGACGCCACCAATGTGGTGCTGCTGACAGGGTCCATGCCTGCCGCCGCGCGCAAAAAGTCGCTGCTGGCGGCCGCCTCCGGCGAGGCCGGGATCGTGATCGGCACGCATGCCCTGCTCTCCGACAACGTGCAGTTTGCCGACCTGGGACTGATCGTGGTGGACGAGCAGCACCGCTTCGGCGTGGAGCAGCGCGACGTCCTGCGCTCCAAGGCCGCCAAGCCGCCGCACCTGCTCGTCATGACGGCCACCCCCATTCCCCGGACCGTGGCCATGACCATGTTCGGAGACCTGGAAGTGTCCGAGCTGACGGAACTGCCCAAGGGCCGGGCCCCCATCACCACCCATGTGGCGCCGCTGGCCGACCACCCGTCCTGGGAATCGCGGGTCTGGGAGCGGGCCCGCGAGGAGATCGACGAAGGCCGCCAGGTCTACGTGGTGTGCCCCAAGATTGGTGACGACGACGCCCCCGGTGGTCGAGCAGCGGATTCCGGTGGTCGAGCAGCGAGCCCTGCGAGCGCGTCGAGACCCGGGGTTTCGACAGACTCAACCCCCGACGACGGCGACGACCGCCCCATGGCCGGGGTACTCGACGTCGTACAGTACTTGCGCACGGTCCCGGCCCTGGCGGGCACGCGCATTGAGGCGCTGCACGGGCGGCTCGATTCGGCGGACAAGCAGGGCACCATGGCCCAATTCGCTGCCGGCGGCATCGACGTGCTGGTGGCCACCACCGTGATCGAGGTGGGCGTGGATGTGCACAATGCCACGCTGATGGTCATCCTGGATGCGGACCGGTTTGGGATGTCGCAGCTGCACCAGCTGCGCGGTCGCGTGGGCCGCGGCGGACACCCGGGCCTGTGCCTGCTGGTGACCGGCCTGGAGCGTGGGCACCCGAGCCGGAAGCGCCTCGACGCCGTGGCGGCGACCACGGACGGCTTCGTGCTGGCGCGCGAGGACCTGGAACTGCGCCGCGAAGGGGACATCCTGGGGGCAAGGCAGTCCGGCGGACGTTCCGGGCTGCGCATGCTCAGCGTGCTGCGGGACGAGGCGCTCATCGAGCGGGCGCGGGCGGATGCCACGCAAATTGTTGGCGCCGATCCGGAGCTGAAAGAACATGCCGCCTTGAAACTGGAAATCGACACGTACCTGACTGAACGGAATGAGGCCTTCCTTGAGCGTGGCTAGCAGTTCTTCGGTCGCCGGCTGGGTGCGCGCGTGAGCCGGATTGTTGCCGGCGCCGCCGGTGGAACGCCGCTGGTGTCGGTGCCCGGCGACGGCACGCGGCCCACCACGGACCGGGTCAAGGAGGCGCTGTTCTCGCGCCTGGAATCCATGAACATGCTGGCGGATGTCCGGGTCCTGGACCTGTACGCCGGCTCCGGCTCGCTCGGGGTGGAAAGCGCCAGCCGCGGGGCCAAGTCGGTGGAGCTGGTCGAGTTCAACGACAAGGCCGCCGGCGTGTGCCAGCGCAACGCCGAGCTGGTGAACAAGGTGCGCGGCCGCAAGATTGTTTCCGTGCAGCGCTCGCGGGTGGAGTCATTCCTGGCCAGGGTTGCGGAGGCCGGCGTGGACCAGTGGGACCTGGTCTTCCTGGACCCACCGTATCCTCTGACGGAGGACGAACTTTCGCTGGTGCTGGAGCTCCTTGGCCCGCGGCTCAGCCCCTACGCCGTGGTGGTGGTGGAGCGCTCATCCCGCACGCCCGAGCCCGCCTGGCCCGCGTCGCTGGAGATGTTTGCGGAGAAAAAGTACGGTGAAACGCGGCTCTGGTTCGCCGAGCCCGCGGGGTAGCAGCTCCGTGCGAAGCGGTCTCCACGGGCCACGGGTACACCTTCCAGCGGTCCGTGCCTAGAACGTGAAGTTCAGGATGCTTGTGGTACCCGAATTCAGCTCGAGGGTCATGGACTGTTCGCCAGCCTTGAAACCGGGGATCCGGGCCTGCTTGGCAAGTGGCTTCCCCGAGGACTTTTCGCCGTCAATACGCGTCTGGTCCTGGGCGGTCAGCGTGGGGCCGGAGAGCTGCGTCATGGTTCCCGTGGCGGCCTGGCGCGGCAGCATCAAGGTGATCTTGACGGGGGCCTGCTTGGCGGGGTCGTTCTGGTTGACCACCATGACTCCCATGGTGCCGTCCTTGTGCTGGACCGGGTACGCGTAGACGTTTTGGTCCCCGTCCACTTCAGACTTGAGGAAGTTGCCGGCGCCCAGCTTGTTGACCATCATGATTCCGTAGTACTGGGGGCGCATGGTCAGCTCTCCGCTGGGCTTGCCATACGGGCCGCTGTCGCACAGGGGAGAGCCCGGCGCCCCGCCCTTGCACGCCTCAAGTCCGCCGTGGAAGTTCAACTGCGTGACGCCTTCCATGGCCGAGCGCATCGCATAATTTATGGTCCACATGGCGGAGGCCTGCGTCTTGAGCACTTCGTTGCCGCCAAAGCACGTGGAAATGTTCGTTTCCGAATTCCACACGGGAATGTTGTGGCCCGCCGCAGCCTTCACGGCCGACGCCGCATAGTTGGCGCTGTAGTCGCTAAGCGTGCGTGAGAGCGCATTCTTGATGGTTCTCGCCTGCGGCGAATTGGCCGGGGCATCGCAAGTCGACAACGGGTAGTTGTGGTAGGTCAGGGCCCCGGCGTTGGGCAGGTCCAACCCGGCAAACCCCTTCCACCACACTTCGCTGTAGGCCTGCGGCCCCACCACCTTGACGCCGGGAGCGGCCTTGGCAATTGCCTCCGAGTAAGCGCGGGCCTCCCTGGCCCAGTCGGCGAAGGTGTAGTCCGCGGGCCGCAGGGCAAGGTAGGCATATTGCACCCGGTTGTAGCCGTTGGGCTCATTGCCCAGGCTGATGCCCACCATGCGGTCGCCGAGGATCTTGTGCGCCCACTTGGCAAAGTCGGCCGCGCGGGCCGGATCGTAGTGACCCATGTCAACGGCCATCAGCACGCGGGCGTTGCCCTGGTCCAGCAGGTGCTTCAGGTTCTCCAGCGTGGCCGGGGTGATCTTGATGACCTGGCGCTTGTCACTCGTGTAGGCCGGGACCACCTTCCAGTTCGGGATGGGCTCGTCCGTGGAGGTCCAGAAGAACCGGCGGTCCACGGCCTGCGCGCCGAAGCGGATGACGGGATCGCCGCTCATCTTCAGGATCTGGGCAAAGTTCGACCGGGCCGGATCGATGTGCATGTCCACCAGGTGGTCGGTGTCCATCGAGAGTCCGGCCAGTCCCTCCGGCATGATCCTGCCCGTCTTGTCGGAACCCACCTTGATGGTGGTGGCCTTGACGGCTGCTGTCGCCGACGCCGGCACGGCGGGCTGAACATATTCCGGCCGCTCAAACGTCGGGAACACGGACGGTGTGGCGGGGGTGGTGATGACTATGGGGGCCTGCGTTGTTTTTTCCGCGGTGCTGGAGCCGAGGACGTTGTGGAGGAGAGGCATCCCCGCCACCACCAGTGACACCGCGGCGGTGGCAACGACGGCCCCGGCCACGCCGGCGGCAGCGACACGCTTCCGGGCCCAGGCACCGCCCGGCGCCCGTGTCATCCGACGTGCCTGGCCTTGGCCCTTCGGCTTGTCGGGTCGGTTGGGGGTGGTGCGGGACGGTGTCATTTAGGCTCCAGGAACGCAGGTGATGGTCGGGCCCGCCAAAACGCGCCCGCTCAAGTCTATCGGGACGGGCTTCGGCCCGCTTGGCACCCGCGCCACGCGGCAGGGCGACGCGCCGCGGCGCAGTTTTCACGGCCGGCAGAGGGCCAAATCCAAGCATGTGCGAGTAGCGTTGCACCCAACAACGAGGCCCGTTTCCCGTGCGGAATCGGCCCGTTCGCAGAGCCGTTCGTTCCCGCCGCCGGCGCGTTGCCGGCGTCGAGCCCGTTGGCGCGGCGGCGGCATCCAGCGGTGCCCCGACACCGCGGACAACCCACAACTTCATTTTCAGGCCGTCGGCCAGTCCGGCGGCCCACGGCCAGCCGTCGGGACGAGTGCTGGCCCCGCGAAAAGGCCACGGCCATGCAACTACTGTTAGCGTTTCTTCCCCTCATCGCCATCATCGTGGCGCTGGTGGTGCTGCTGGTGCTGGTGCGGGTGTCCGTGAAGATGATGTGGCAGGTGGCCGAACCCAACGAGGCCCTGATCATCTCCGGCTTCACCCGCGGCCGGCCCGCCACCACGGACGGCATGGACTTCAAGATCGTCACCGGCAAGGGTGCGTTTGTGGTTCCCGGGCTGCAGACCGTCCGCGCCTTGTCGCTGACCCTGAACGAAACCGAGCTGCAGGTCAACTGCGTTACCTCACAGGGCATCCAGGTGGTGGTGCAGGGGGTGGTGATCTTCAAGATCGGGGATTCGACGCCGTTCATCGCCAACGCGGCCCGGCGTTTCCTGGGGCAGCAGGCCAAGATGGAAAGCCAGGTGTACAACGTCTTCGAGGGCCACCTGCGGTCCATCATCGGCAGCATGACGGTCGAGGAGATCATCCGGGAGCGCGACAAGCTTGCCTCCCAGGTGCGCAGCGCCAGCGGCACTGAAATGGAAAAGCTGGGCCTGGTGGTGGACTCGCTGCAGATCAAGGACCTGGAGGACCCCACCGGGTACATCCAGAACCTGGCGAAGCCGCACATTGCCCAGGTGAAGATGGAAGCCAGGATCGCCGAGGCCACCCGGAACCGCGAGGCGGCCGAGAAGGAGGCCGAGGCGGCGTCGCTCATTGCGGACGCGCAGAGTGTCTCCGCCATCAAGCAGTCGGCCGCAGCGGCCAACGCCGAGCGGGCCCGGGCGAACGCGGCGCAGGCCGGCCCGCTGGCGGATGCGACCGCGCGCCAGCAGGTGGTGGTCCAGGAGACCCAGGTGGCCAAGCTTGAGGCCGACCGCGAGGAACAAAAGCTCCAAACCACCGTCCGCAAACCGGCCGACGCCCGGGCCTACGCGCAGCGGACGGAGGCAGAGGCCCAAAAGTCCGCGGACATCAGTGCCGCCGAGGCGCGGGCCAGGAAGACCGAGGTGGAGGCGCAGGCCAACGCCGCGGCCGCCGCGGCCATGGCCGGCGCCACGAAGATCACGGGCGAGGCCGAGGCGGCGGCGACCAAGGCGCGCGGGGAGGCGGCGGCGTCGGCCATCAAGGCCAAGGCCCTCGCCGAAGCCGACGGCATCAGGGCCCGGGCGGAGGCCCTCGGCACCAACCAGGAGGCCGTCATTTCCCAGCAGCTGGCGGAGAACATGCCCGCAATCGTTGCCGCGGCCGCCGAGCCCTTTGGCCACGTGGGCCAACTGACGGTCCTCAATGGCGGCGACGGCGTCAACGAGATGGTGGGCGGCATCCTGGCCCAGGTGGGCAGCTACCTGCCGGCCCTGACCGATTCGCTGAAGAGGGGCAGGGGCGATGGCAGGCAGCCGCCCCAACCGTAGGGACCTGGACCGCAGCCTGACGGGACGGGTGGGCCGCGTGTCGGGGCTGGTGGGTCCCGGGACGGTGGGCGAGGTGATGATTGCGTTCCATGGCGGCACCACAGCGTTCCATGCCCACCCCTACGACGAAACGAGCGTGTATCCCGTGGGTGAACGCGTCCTGGTCATGTATTTCGAGCCGCCGCAGACCGTCTTCGTGGAGCAGCTGCCGGACTTCCTGCGCGAAGACGCCTGACAGTCCGCAGCCAGGCCGGCCCTCCCACGGCCGGCCTAGCCCGCGAGGTCGTCGAGGTCCACGCCGGCCAGGACCGTGGCGGGGTGCGGGCCGGCCGCCACCAGGGCCGCCGACCATTCCGCCGGCCAGCCCCCGTCCCGGCCCAGCAGGATGATGTTGCCGGGGTAGCGCCGAGTGAACAGCTGGGCGGCGCCGTACGCCGCGACGCCGGGCATGGCCGCGCGCAGTGCCCGCGTCTGGCTGCGCACCAGCGAGAACCCGGGCTCGTCGCCCACATTGACGGCCAGCACGCCGCCGGGCGCCAGCACGGCCGCTGCCTCGAGGTAGAAATCCGTGCACGCCAGGTGGGCCGGCGCGTCCGGTCCGCTGAAAATGTCCAGAATGACGACGTCGAACCTCAGTCCCGCGGGCAGCTCGGCGAGTGCAGCGCGGGCGTCGCCCACGTGGCTGGTGAGGTCCGTGCCGGCGGGAAGGGGCAGGTGCTCGAGGACAAAGTCGAGGAGCTCGCGTTCCAGCTCCACGGCGTGCTGGACGGAGCCGGGGCGCGTGGCCTGGATGTAGCGGGCCAGGGTCAGCGCGCCGGCGCCCAGGTGCAGGGCGGTGACGGGTTCCCCGGCCGGCTTGACCAGGTCCACGGCGTTGGCGATCCGGTGCAGGTATTCGTAGAACACCTCCTCCGGGTGGGCCAGGTTGACCTGGGACTGCTCGGCGTTGTCGATGCTGAGCACAAAGGCGTCCGCGTGCCAGGGATCGGCATCCAGGGTGGCGTGGACGCCGCTGTCGCGCAGGTAGCGGCTGGCCAGCACCATTACATCCTGTCCTTAAGCGTGGCCAGCCGTCCCGCGGCCTGTTCCAGCAGTTCTTCCTTCTTGCAGAACGCGAAGCGGAGCAGGGACCGGGTGCGGCGGGCGCCGTCCGGGTGGCAGAACACGGGGACAGGGATGGCGGCCACGCCGATGAGCCCGGGCAGCCTGCGGGCCAGCCCGGTGGCGTCGGTGATGCCGAGCCCGGCGGTGTCCGCATTGATGAAGTACGTGCCCTGCGAGGGCAGCACGTCCAGGCCGGCGGCGCGCAGGCCCTCGCTGAGGATGTCGCGCTTGCGCCGGAGGGTGGCCGCGGCATCGGTGAAGAAGCTTTCATCCATGCGCAGGCCCGCCGCGATGGCAGTTTGGAACGGGGTGCCGGAGGAATAGGTCAGGAACTGCTTGACGGTGCGGGCGGCGGCCACCAGCCGCGCCGGCCCGGACAGCCAGCCGATCTTCCAGCCCGTGAAGGAGAACGTCTTGCCCGCCGAGGACACGGTCAGCGTGCGGTCGGCTGCACCGGGCAGCGTCGCCACGGGTATGTGCCGGGGACCAAACGTGAGGTGCTCGTAGACCTCGTCGGTGAGGATCACGGCGTCGTACTTGATGGCGAGGCGGACCACTTCGCTGAGCACCTCCACGGGAAACATGGCACCGGTGGGGTTGTGCGGGTTGTTGACAATGACCATCTTGGTGCGCGGGCTGAAGCCGTCCTCCAGCGTGGCTAGGTCCGGCATGAAGTCCGGGGCCAGCAGCGCCGCCGTGGTGTGCTTGGCGCCGCTGAGTCCGATCATGGCGCCGTAGGAATCGTAGAAGGGCTCGAAGGTGAGGACCTCGTCGCCGGGGCCGGTCAGGGACAGGATGGCGGAGGCGATGGCTTCCGTGGCCCCCGTGGTGATGATGATTTCGGTTTCCGGGTCCGGGGTGAGGCCGTAAAAGCGTTCCTGGTGTTCGGCGACGGCCGCGCGAAGGTCGGGCATGCCCTTGCCCGGCGCGTACTGGTTGTTGCCGTTGGCGATGGCGTCCTGGGCGATGCGGCCGAGCTCGGCGGGGCCGTCCTCGTCCGGGAAGCCCTGGCCCAGGTTGATGGCACCGTGGCGGTTGGCGAGCGTGGTGATTTCCTCGAAGATGGTCACCGCCAGGGAGCCGTCCGGCCCCAACAGGTTGGCGCCTTCCGCGGTGCGCTGCCATGGCGTGCTCATTGCTGCTCCTTGCTGCAGGGACCGCCCGGCTGGTCCGGGCTGCTGCGCTCCCGTCAATAGGCTACCCGGCGCGGGGCTGGCGCGGGGCTGGCGCGGGGCTGGCGCGCTGCCGGCGCGGGGCCGGCGCGGGGCTGGCGCGCTGCCGGCGCGGGGGCCCGAAGCCTACCGGCCAGTAGGCCAGGTCACGGGGCGACATGGAACAAAACAGGTCGTCACGGCGGCGTTCATCGGATAGATTCACAGCTATGCAGCGCGCCGTATGCCCAGGATCGTTTGATCCGATCCACAAGGGGCACATTGAAGTCATCGCCCGGGCCACAGCACTTTTTGATGAGGTGATAGTGGCGGTGTCGACCAACTATGCCAAGACGTACCGGTTCACGCTGAACGAGCGACTGGACATGGCCCGGACCACGTTCTCGGCCCTGTCGGGGATTGTGGTGGAGCCGATGGGGGAGGGGCTGCTCTCCGAGTTCTGCCACGCGCGCGGGGTCGCCGCCATTGTCAAGGGGTTGCGCTCGTCCTCCGATTTTGACTACGAGCTGCCCATGGCCACCATGAACCGCCAGCTCTCCGGCGTTGAAACCGTCTTCCTGCCCGGAGACAGCCGCTACCTGCACCTTTCCTCCACGCTCATCAAGGAAGTCCACTCCCTGGGCGGGGACGTTTCCGACTTTGTGCCCCGCGCCGTTTTGCGCCGGCTGCAGGGGGATGTTGGCCCCGACACGCGTCCGACGCCGGTGGTCCCGCCGCGCCTGTAGCGTGCCGCGGTTTACGGTCCCGTTGTGCGTACGGGCCGCGGCGCACAGCAGTGTCGTGCGCCCGGCCGTCCGGCGTCGTGCCTCCTGAGAGCCAGATCACGGGCGGCGCGCCCCGGGACGGTTCGACTCCCCACCGGAGGCTGGCGTAGACTGAACAAGGCCGAAATGGCTTTGGTAACCGCACGTTTTGATGCCCGCGAGTATTCGGGATAGGATGGTGCGTCGGTCGTATGTTCATTCAGGAGTTCTCATTAGCGCAACCACGTTGGGCAACAAGTCCAACCACGGCACGCCCCTCACCATAGGTGTCAGGGAGCTTGGGCGAAGCCCGGGCAGCATGCGGACTTTCAATGAACGTATTCCCGTGCCAGAGGATTTTGGCACCCCGCTCATCAAGGTGACGCCCGGAACCGATTTGGATCTGGAACTCCGCTTTGAGGCCGTCCACGAAGGAATTCTGGTGTCGGGCAGCGTGCTTGTCGATGTGACAGGCGAGTGCTCCCGGTGCCTGGAGATCTTCGAGCACGAACTTGAAGTTGGTGTGCAAGAACTTTTCTTCTACGAGGAACCCCCCGTGGGCCTGGATGAAGACGAAGACACGCAACGTTGGGTCGAGCACGATTC
This sequence comes from Arthrobacter wenxiniae, assembly GCF_013376105.1. Classification (GTDB taxonomy): domain Bacteria; phylum Actinomycetota; class Actinomycetes; order Actinomycetales; family Micrococcaceae; genus Specibacter; species Specibacter wenxiniae. Next base: position 65,187 of record NZ_JAAMFM010000008.1, on the reverse strand, counting down.
TATCGATCTTGAACCGGTGTTGCGGGACGCAGTGGTAACCGCCCTGCCGTTCCAGCCGGTGTGCCGGGAAGACTGCGAGGGCCTGTGTTCCGAATGCGGAATACGCCTCGCGGATGAGCCTGGGCACCACCACGAGATCCTGGATCCCAGGTGGTCTGCCCTACAGGGCTTAACCGGCGAAGAAAACTAGCAACGTAAGTTTTAGCTGCAGGCATGTGCCGGCAGCTTATCGAGAGAAAAGAGTTTGCCGTGGCTGTTCCCAAGCGGAAGATGTCCCGTGCCAATACGCGCGCACGCCGTTCCCAGTGGAAGGCCACCGCGCCGAACCTGGTCAAGACCATCGAAAACGGGCAGGTTGTCTACAGCCTGCCGCACCAGGCCAAGGTCGTCACCGACTCCGCAGGCACCGCCCTGTTCCTGGAGTACAAGGGCCGCAAGGTCGCCGACGTCTAAGATGTCCGTGCGGCCAACAGGCCCGTTCGTTCACTGATTAATATTTTTTGCAGGAGCTGCTCATGTCCTCGGTCGCGGAACCCCCGAAGCTCGAGGACGGACACATACTGCTGTTGAAGCGTCTCGGTGTCACTATTGATGCCGGGACGCTTCGTCTTGCCCTGACCCACCGCTCCTACGCATATGAAAACGGTGGCATCCCCACCAACGAGCGCATGGAGTTCCTGGGCGATTCCATCCTGGGCTTCTCCGTCACGGACGCCCTCTACCGCGACAACCCCGCGCTGCCCGAGGGCGAGCTGGCCAAGCGCCGCTCCGCGGTGGTCTCCACCCGCGCCCTCGCCTCGATTGCCCGCGGGCTGGGCGTGGGCGAATTCATCTACCTCGGCCAGGGCGAGCGCCTCACCAAGGGCCGCAACAAGTCATCGATCCTGGCCGACACCATGGAAGCGCTCATCGGCGCCACCTATCTCACCAACGGCATTGAAGTGGCACGCGACCTGGTCATGCGCCTCGTGGGGCCCCTGCTGGCAGACTCCGATGTCCTTGGCGCCGGAACCGACTGGAAAACCAACATCCAGGAAATCTCCGCCGCCCGCCACCTGGGCCCGATCGTTTACGACATCACCGGCACCGGCCCCGACCATGACCGCAGTTTTGAGGCGCGCCTGCTCATCGGCGGACAGCACTTCGGCACCGGCTCCGGCCCGTCCAAGAAGGAGGCTGAGCGCGCCGCCGCCGCCGACGGCTGGACGGTGCTGCAGGAGCGCTTTTCTCGCTCGAAGCATGCGGGGCCTTCCGGGTACGACGCCGGAGCCCCCTCCGCGGGGGCCCCGCCTGCCCCTCCTGCCGGGGCTGCGGATGCCGCTGCCGCCGGCCCGGATGCAGCCGCCGGGCGCGCTGCAGGGTAAATGCCGGAGCTGCCCGAAGTCGAGGTGGTCCGCCGCGGCCTGGAACGCTGGGTCGCGGGGCGGACCATTACGGCTGTCGCCGTGCCGGACCCCCGCTCCATCCGCCGCCATGCGCTCGGCGTTGAGGACTTTGCCGGAAACCTGGTGGGTGCCACCGTTCTGGACGTGGTGCGCCGCGGGAAGTTCCTGTGGATGCCGCTGACGGATGCGCCGCCGGCGGCGGCAGTCACTGCCGGGGCGCCCGCCGCCGGCGCCGCCTATGGGTCCGAGCCGCCGCACACCGCGCTCGTTGCCCACTTGGGCATGAGCGGTCAGCTGCTGGTGGAATCCGCCGGCCAGCCGTACGAGAAGCACCTGAAGGTCCGGTTCTCCTTCTCCCCCCGCCACGACGCGCCCGAGGAACTGCGCTTCATCGACCAGCGGATTTTCGGCGGACTGTTCGTCACCTCGCTGGTTCCCACTGCGGACGGCCTGCCCGGGGGGTGGGGGATTCAAACCCGCGATGCCGCCGGCAGCGGGCTGCAAGGACAGGGAAGCGCGCCCGGTCTTGGGCGGGCCCTGATCCCTTCCGAGGCCGCCCACATTGGCCGCGACCCGCTGGACCCCTACTTCGACATCGACGCCGTGCACCGCAGGCTCCGCGCCCGGAAAACGGGACTCAAGCGGGCACTGCTGGACCAGGCGCTGGTATCGGGCATCGGCAACATCTACGCGGACGAGGCCCTTTGGGCGGCGAAAATGCACTACGCCCGGCCTACGGACACCATGCGCCGGCCGGACACGGAGCGGATTGTCCACGCTGCCCGGGACGTCATGTCCCGGGCCCTCGAGGCCGGAGGCACCAGCTTTGACTCGCTGTATGTCAACGTCAACGGAGCGTCGGGCTACTTCTCCCGGTCGCTGAATGCCTACGGCCGCGAGGGCCGGCCGTGCCTGCGGTGCGCCGCTGCCGGCCTGTCCACCACCATCCGCCGCGACACCTTCATGAACAGGTCCTCCTACAGCTGTCCCTTCTGCCAGCCGAAACCACGCAACGCCCGCCTGTAGTCCCGGCGGCGCTGGAGCGCTGGAGTCCCGGGGACACCCGTGACTGCTGGACGTTGGGGGACCAAAGCGGTGCTGGAACCACCGGCAACGCAGCCAAGTCCAAGAATTGTGGGCGCCCTGCGCGGCACCATCGGCGTCTTTTCCACAATCGTGCGTGCGTACCTTGTGCCGGGTCCATTTACTTTCCAGACTCATGGACATGGACAGACCTATTGTTGAGGCCATGTTTCGCAGGCTCTGGCCGGCGGACCGGCTGGTGGCCACTGCGGATCAGTTGCACGCAGCCGGCCTGGGAACGCGGTTCATTTCCGACGGCGTCCGAATGGGACTCCTGGTGCGGCTGCGGCGCGGCGTTTACGTTCCGCGGTACAGGTGGACCGGCAAGCCGCCGTGGCAGCAGGCCAAGATTCGTCTGGCCGCCCACATTGCCGTCTCGCACGGCGCGTTGGTGTACACGCATTTCAGCGCGGCACGCCTGCACGGACTGCATACCTGGGATTGCCCGGCAGACATCCACGCCAATGCCGGTTACCAGTCATCGCTGCGCGGCTCCTCCGCCGATGTGAAGCTGCACAACTTCGAGATTCCGCCTGGCGACATCGTGCGCAAGTTCTTTGCTGGAATTGGAACTACGCAGTTCACCGACCTGGCCCGCACGGTTCTGGATTGCGCCATGACGGCGTCTTTTGCGCAGGCAGTCGTCATCGGAGATTCCGCACTTCATCACGGATTGACCATGGAACAGTTGAATGCTGCGCTGATGGCCATGGGCGGGCGGAAAGGCGTCAAGATGGCGCGGAAGGTGGTGCGGGCGCTGAACGCCTTGTCCGAATCTGCCGGGGAGAGCCGGACTCGTCTGATCATGGCTGACCTGCCGATTCCTCCCCCCGAACTTCAAATCACGCTGACCGTTGATGGTGATGATTACCGCCCGGACTTTGCCTGGCGCGAAGCCAAGCTCATTGTGGAGTTCGACGGCAACGGCAAGTACTTCGATTACACATCCACGCCTGACGCTCTCATTAAGGAGCGTGAACGCGAAAGCGCCCTGATGGAACAGGGCTGGACCTTCGTCCGGCTTAAGTGGAAGCACCTGGAAAACCCTGAACAGGTTTGCGCGAGGATTTTTGCCGCTTACCAGCGAGCGGTCGGAGCCCGGGCGGCCTGATCCGGCACCCGCCGTGATTCCACACACACCGCTGAAGCTCCTCCGCCTTGGCGCGGTTCAATGCTTGGCGCGGTTCAATGCTTGCCGCGGTTCAGTGCTTGCCGCCGGGGCGCACAGCAGCCGCGACGATGGCACGTGCGTTAGCCGTTGGAACTGGGGTTAGAACGCCCTTTCGGTGGCTAACCCCAGCTGAAACGTGGGCGCGGTGGCTAACCCCAGCTGAAACGTGGGCGCGGTGGCTAACCCCAGCTGAAACGTGGGCGCGGTGGCTAACCCCAGCTGAAACGTGGGCGTTGTGGCTAACCCCCGCTGAAACGCACCCGCGGTGGCTAAGCCCCGCTGAAACGCACCCGCGGGGGAAGGTTTGGTGACGGTTCGGGACCGACGGGACCGTCCGGTCAGGACCGGCCGCGGTAGTACTCCGCCAGCCGGGCCAGGCCCTCGTCAATGGACACGGACGGCGTCCAGTCCAGCACGGCCCGGGTGTGCCGCTGGTCAAACCAGTGCGCCGTGGAAAGCTGCTCGGCCAGAAAGCGGGTCATGGGTGGCTCGTCATGGACCCAGCCCCGTGTCCCGGCGGCGGTCCACGCCCTCTCAATGACGGATCCGGCTCCGCGGGCCAGCCAGCCCGGGACGGAGAACGCCGGGGCGGGCACGCCCGCGGCGGCGCAGATGCCGGCGATCAGCTCGCCAACGGGCCGCGGCTCGCCGTTGGTCACCACCAGGGCCTGTCCGTGCGCGTGCTCCATGCGCTCGAGCCCGCGCACAATGGCCTCGGCTGCATTGTTCACGTACGTGGAGTCGATGAGGGCGCGTCCGCCGTCGAGCAGGGGAAGGCGCCCGGCCCTGGCACGTTCCACCACGCGCTCCACCAGCTGGGTGTCGCCGGGACCCCAGACAATGTGCGGGCGGATGGCCGCGACGCGGAACCCGGGGGAGTCCTCGGCCAGGGCCAGCTCCTCCGCGGCGGCCTTGGACCGGGCATAAAATCCGCGGGCCCGCGAAGGGTCCGCGGTGCCGGCCCCGGCACCCGCGATCGATGCGCCGAAGTGCGCCACCGACGGGGAGGAGACAAACACGAAGTCGCGCACGCCGGCATGCTTCGCCGCGGCCACGAGCTGGCGCGTGCCCACAATGTTGGTGGCCACAAACTCCGTCCACTCGCCGGCGAAGGACACCTTCGCCGCCAGGTGCACGACGGCGCCGACCCCGGCCACCGCGCGCGCCGCCACGTCGGGGTCCGCCACCGATCCCCGGACCGATTCCCACGGATCGTGGACCACACTGCGCTGCAGGGACCGCACCGTGTAGCCGCGGTCATGCAAAAGCTGTGCCACGGCCCGCCCCAGCAGTCCGCTGGTTCCCGTCACCAGGACCCGGTCACGGGCCGGAGTGCTCACGGCCGGCCCGCTTTCTGCCCCGCGAGCATGCGCGACGCCCAGGCGGCCAGCGCCGCGCGGTCCACCTTGGAATTGTGGCGGATGTCCGTGGGCATGGCGTCAATGGCCAGCACCGCTGCCAGTTCCAGGCCAACGCCGGAGGCGGCGGCACGGAGCTGCGCGGCCAATGCAGGCCCGGCCAACCCGGAGCGCTTCGCGGGCGGGGTGGTCTCCACGACGGCCACGGCAACTTGCGCCCCGGCGGGTCCCACGCCCACCACGGCGGCCCGGGCCACGCCGGGCACCTGCTCCGCGGTGAGTTCTCCGGCCACGGGGGTCCGGACGCCGTCGGCCGTGGCCAGGATGTGCGCCATGCGGCCCTCAACCCAGAGCCTCCCCTCGGCATCAAGGTGGCCGACGTCGCCGCTGCGGTGCCAGCCCGGGATGGACGTGCTGTGTTCCTGCGTGATCCACAGGCGGTCGTAGCGCTCCTTCACGTGCGGGGCGCGGACCAGGATTTCGCCGGTGACCTCCGCGTCCGTGGTGGGGACCGGGTCCACGCTGCCATCCGGATTGACCGGCGCAATGGCCACGGAGGCGCCGCTGACGGGCACCCCGACGCACACGCCGTTGCCGGCCCCGGCCTCGCGGATGCCGGCCAGGCTGATGTCCGTCACGGGGAGCGCCTCGGTCATGCCATACGGCGTGTGCAGTGCCGCGCGCGGGGCCAGCTCCTGGACTTTGGCCAGCAGCGGCTCGCCCAGCGGAGCGCCCGCCGAAAGCACAAGGTCGACGCCGGACAGTGCAGCCGTGTGGGTGGCCGTCAGTTGCGCCGCGGTTGCCACCACGTTAACCAGGGCGGCAGGAGAGGCAAAGACCACCGTGGCGTTGATGGCTGCGGCCGCGTCCGCCAAGGCGGCGGCCGTGAGGGTCCGCGGGGCGGTCACGTCCATGTCGGGGGTGACGGAGGTGGCGCCCAGTGCCGGGCCCAGCAGTGCGAACGGCGCGAAGCCGGCCACCAATGCCGTGCCGGCCTCCAGCTTGTACGTGGCCTTGAGGGTGTCGCGCATCGCGGCCAGCCGGCGCTGCGTGTAGACGACGCCCTTGGCCGGGCCCGTGGAACCGGAGGTGAAGAGCACTGCGGCATCCTCGTCCGGCTGCGCCGGTTCAAAGGCGGGGGCGGCTTCCGAGAGCCGCAGGACGCGGCCGTTGGCCAGCAGTTCCGGAACGGTGGCGGCGACGCCGAGCAGCCTGCGCTTGGCCGCGTCCGTTGCCGGTGTGAAGTCCCCCGCGCTGACCCTTACGCCCGGCCAGTTGTGCAGGCGGGCGCCGGCGAGGGCGCGTTCAATGCCGATGAGGAAGGCGGGTCCGGCGCCCCTGATGGCGCGGCTCATGCCCCGGGTGCCCAGGCCTGCGTCGGCCACCACCATCACCGCGCCTAAACGAAGGCAGGCATAGATGAGCGTTGTCAGCGTGATGCCGGGGGGGACCAGCAGGCTGACGCGGTCGCCGCGGCGGACGCCGAGGTCGGCCAGTCCGGCGGCGAGGTCGTCCACGTCGCGGGCCAGTTGCGCCCACGACACGGACTGGAAACCAGGGTTCGATTCCCCGCCGGTCCCGCCGCTCGCGGGGCCTGCAGGCCGTCCAGCGTATGGAGCACTGCCGGCGGCGGGGACCATGTCCACGATGGCGGTCGAGTGGTCGTCCCGCCGGGAGTCCAGCTCGGCGAGCATCGGGCGGAATGGTTCGGCGTCGGAGCCGGGTCTCGACGCGCTCGCGGGGCTCGCTGCTCGACCACCGGGACCGGGGCCGGGTCTCGACGCGTTCGCGGGGCCCGCCGTTCGACCGTCGAAAGCGCCGCCAATCACGTTTTTCGCGAGCCAGTCGAAGGCGGGGGCGGCAGTGTCGCGGTCTTCCTGGACCAGATGGCTGGCGCCCTCGAAGCGGTGGACGTCGGCCTGCGGCAGGCGCCCCAGCAGGTCGCGCAGGTAGCGGTCCGAAAACACCGGGTCCTTGGGTCCCCACATCATCAGCGCGGGGACGCCCAGCGTGCGGATGCCGGAGGCCACCGAATCCAGCGCCGCCCAGGACGGGTGTGATGGATCGGCGGGGATGTCGGCGACGAAGTTGCCCACGCCGGCGCGGCGCAGGGCCGTGCGGTACGGCGCCATGAACGCGTCCCGCACGGCGGGTGCGAGGGCGGGCTGCGCGAGCCCGTGCGTGACGCGCAAAAAGGCGGCGGACGTCGTCGTGCCCCACTTGTGGACGGCGGGGTGGAGCGCCAGCTTCAGGGCGGGCGGGAGGGAAAAGCCCGCGGGGTGGACGGCCGTGTTGGTCAGGACCACGCCGGCCAGCTGCCCGCGGTGGCGGGTGGCCCAGCCGAGGGAGATGAGCCCGCCCCAGTCGTGCCCCGCCGTGACCACGGGCCCGGCCAGGCCCAGGGCGGCGGTCAAGTCGGAAAGGTCGGTGATCCGGTCCTCGAGCCGGCGGAACGTGCCGGTGCGTTCGGAGAAGCCCATGTCCAGCTGGTCGACGGCGATGACGCGCCACGGGCCGCCGGCGGCCAGCACGGCGGGGGAGGTGGCGCCGGCCAGGAAGGTGCGCCAGAGGTAGGACCACGTCGGGTTGCCGTGCACGCACAGGAGGGTGCCGGCGGGTTCCATGCCGGTGGCGGCGACGTCGCCGGCGTTGTCCAGGAAGTGCCACTGGCGCGACGTGCCGGGGGCGTCCACGGACGCGGTGGACGGCACGGCCAGGGTGCGGCGCCAGGACGCGCGCACGCCCGGCCAGGGTTCGGCCGCGAAAGAGTCCGGCCAGGGTCCGGCCGCAAAAGAGGGGGAGGCAGCCAAGGTCCCAGCTACCACGCAATCTCCATCATGGCCGTGTTCAGGCCGGAGCCGACGCCCATGCACAGCACGCGGTCGCCGGGGTTGAGGGTCTGGGCCTCCTGTGCCAGCGTCATGGGCAGGGACGCCGGGCCCACGTTGCCCCACTTCGGGAACGTGATGGGCACGCGGCTGCGGACCAGGTTGACGGCCTTGATGATGGCGTTGGTGTAGGAGTTGGAGACCTGGTGGGTGACGTAGCGGTCCATCCTGCGCCAGTCCCAGCCGTTTGCGTGGGCCTCGTGCCAGGCGTCGGTGACCAGTTCCAGGCCGTTGTCCAGCAGACCCTTGGTGTCGGTGAACATGCCGTCAGGGCCGCCCACGCACAGCTCGTGGTGGGAGGTGCCGGCGCGGGAAACGCCGCCGAGGATGCGGTGGCCGCCGGGGTGGGTGTCGGCCGGGCCGATCACGGCGGCCGCGGCGCCGGAGCCCAGGGTCAGGGTGGCGAACTCGCGCAAGTAGTCGTCGCGCGTGGAGGTTTCGGCGTTGAGGCGGCGGAAGGTGGTTTCCTGGGTGGCCTGGGCGTCCTCGCCGGCCACGATCAGCGCGTACTTGATCTGGCCGGAGTCGATCATGTTGGCGGCCAGCGTGATGCCGTTGACGAAGCCCAGGCAGGCGTTGGCCAGGTCAAAGTTCAGGGCCGACGACGGCAGGCCCAGCGCGTTGTGGATCTTCACGGCCACCGACGGCTCCAGGTTGCGCCGGGTCACCGAGGTGTTGATGAGCAGGCCGATCTCCCCGGCCTCCACGCCGGCCTCGGCAAGGGCCTTGGCGCCGGCCTCGATGGCGGCGTCGTCAAAGGCGGTTCCGGGGGCCCACCAGCGGCGCTCCTCCACGCCGGCAACGCGCTCCAACAGCCGCTTGGACAGCCGCAGGCGCTTGAGGCTGGGGGCAAGGCGTTCGTCAAAATCGGAGGAACTGACCACCACCGGGGCTTCCACGCTGGTGACGGCGAGTAAGGCGGTGTTGTGGTGGTGAAAAGTCGCGTTGCCGATCAAATTCCAGCCTTTTTCTTCTGTGTGCGTACGGTGCCCGGGGAGCGAATATCGTATAGTTCACGGTCGCGATCGGGGCGTGCGCGTGCCTCTGTCCCCGTCTCGACGTCAAGCCTCAACCTTAACTATGCACCTTGGAGCGTGTTTCCCGCACATGCACCGCGGTGCATACATGTGGGAAACTTCCGCGGGAACGGGCCGCGGCACGGTAGATTGGCTAGTGAAAACCGGCCCGGCGCAGGAGTAGAAAACACTTTGCATCTAAAAAGCTTGACCGTGCGCGGATTCAAGTCGTTCGCCTCGGCCACCACCTTTGACTTTGAACCGGGGGTCACGGCCGTGGTGGGCCCCAACGGTTCCGGCAAGTCCAATGTGGTTGACGCCCTGGCCTGGGTCATGGGCGAGCAGGGCGCCAAGACGTTGCGCGGCGGCAAGATGGAGGACGTCATCTTTGCCGGCACGGCCGGGCGCCCGCCGCTGGGCCGTGCCCATGTGGCGCTGACCATTGACAACGCCGACGGCGCCCTGCCGATCGAATACTCCGAGGTCACCATCTCCCGGACCCTGTTCCGCACGGGAGGCTCGGAGTATGCCATCAACGGCACCGGCTGCCGGCTGCTTGACATCCAGGAGCTGCTCTCAGATTCCGGCCTGGGCAAGGAAATGCACGTCATTGTGGGGCAGGGCCAGCTGGACAAGGTGCTGCATGCCACGGCGGAGGACCGCCGCGGCTTCATCGAGGAGGCGGCCGGCATCCTCAAGCACCGCCGCCGCAAGGAAAAGACGCTGCGCAAGCTGGACGCCATGTCCGCGAACCTGGCACGCCTCAGCGACCTCACCGGCGAGATCCGCAGGCAGCTCACGCCGCTGGGCAAGCAGGCCGCCGTGGCCCGGCGCGCCCAGGCCGTGCAGTTCGACGTCCGGGACGCCCGCGCCCGCCTGCTGGCCGACGACATCGTCACCCTCAGCACCGCCGTCGAACGTGACGAGGCGGCCGAACAGGCCCTCAAGTCCCGGCGCGAACAGGTGGAGGCCGAGCTGGCCCGGGGGCGCGCCCGGCAGGCCGAGCTGGAACAGCAGTCGGCGGCCGCCACCCCCGTGCTCAACGCCGCCCGCGACACCTGGTACCAGCTGTCCGCCACGCGGGAGAAGCTGAAGTCGTTGGGTGTGCTGGCCGCCGAACGGCAGCGACACCTGGGTGCCGCCGAGTCCGTCCCGGACCCCAGCCGCGACCCAGACCGGCTCGCGGAGCAGGCGCAGCGGCTGCGAGCCGAGGAGGCCGGGCTGGACCTGGCGCTGGAGGAACGGCGGATCGGGCTGGAGACCGCCATGGAAATCAAGGAGGACGTGGAGGCCGCCGTCCGTGCCGAGGAACAGCGCGTCCGCGAGCTCCTGCGTGCCGCGGCGGACCGGCGCGAGGGCCTGGCCAGGCTCGCCGGGCAGGTGGCGGCCGCCCGGTCGCGGGTGGAGTCGGCCGAGGCGGAGATCGGCCGCCTGCACCAGGGCAGGGCCGCCGGCACCGAACGGCACAGCGAGGCCGCCCGCGAGTTTGCCGCCCTGGAATCGCAGGTGGCCGGCGTGGAGGAGGGCGAGGAACGCCTCGACGCCGACTACGAGGAGGCCGCGGCCGCCCTCGCGGAAATTGACGCTCAGATCGAGGGGCTCACGGCCGCCCAGCTCGCCGCGGACCGTGAACGCGAATCCCTGGCCGCCCGGCGCGAGGCCCTGGCCGTGGGCCTGCTGCGCAAGGACGGCTCGGCGCACCTCCTTGCGGCCGGGCTGCCGGGGGTGCTCAGCGCCGTGGCGGAGCTGCTCACGGTGGCCCCGGGGCACGAGACCGCCATCGCCGCGGCGCTGGGAGCGGCCGCCGAAGGGGTGGCCGTGGACTCGGCGGAGGCGGCCGTGGCCGCGCTGGAGCGAGTCAAGGCGGACGACGGCGGACGGGTCACCCTTGTCGTGGCCGGCGGCGCCCTGCCGGGTGGCGCCCAAGCGGGAGGCACCCGGCCGGCCGTACCGCTGGCGGCCGACGCGGAAGCCGCCGCGGCCGCGGTGGCGGGGGCCGGCGTCGCACGTTCACAGGTGCGCGGACCGGCGGAGCTGGACCCTGTGCTGGACGCGCTGCTGGACGGCGTGGTCCTGGCGCCGGACCTGGCCGGGGCGCGCGCCGTGCTGGAGCAGTTTCCGGCGCTGACCGCTGTGACGGCCGACGGCGACGTGCTGGCAGCGTTTTCCGTGCGGGGAGGCTCGGCCACGGCGCCGTCGCTGCTGGAGCTGCAGGCCGCCGTCGACGAGACGGACGCCAGGCTGCGCGAGGCCACCGCCGAGGGGGAGCGGGCGCGGTTTGCGCTTGCCGCGGCGAAGGCACGGCGGGCCGCGGCGGCCGAGGCCGAGGCCGCCACGCTGGCGGCGCTGCACGAATCCGATGCCCGGCTGGCAGCCGTGGCCGAGAGGCTCGGGTCGCTGGGCGCCACGCTGCGGTCCGCGGCGGGGGAGTCGGAGCGGCACGAGCTGGCGCTTTCCGTGGCGGGCGCCAACCTGGCGAAGGAGCAGGGCGCGCTGGCGGAGATCGCCGCCCGGCTGGCGCGGGCCCAGGAAGCCCCGGCCGAGGCGGACCCGTCCATGGAAGACCGGGACGCCCTTGCCGCGCAGGCCACGGCGGCGCGGGCCGTTGAAATGGAGTCACGGCTCGCGCTGCGCAGCACCGAGGAGCAGCTGAACGCCGTCCGCAACCGGGCAGCCGCGCTGGAACGGGCCGCCGCGACGGAGCGGGCAGCCCGCGAGCAGGCCGCCCAGCGGGCCCGGCGGCGGCGCTTCCAGGCCCGGAAGGCCGCGGCGGTCGCGGCCGGCGTGGAGCAGCTGCTGCGGCAGGTGGAGGTCTCCATCGAGCTGGCGGAACGGGAGCGGGACGCGGCGGAGGAGCTGCGGGCCCAGCGCGAGGTGGAGCTCATGGCCGTCCGCTCCGCCACCCTGGAACTGGAGGTGGAGCTGGCCAAGCTGACCGACTCCGTCCACCGCGACGAGCTGGCCCGGGCCGCGCAGCGCCTGCGGATCGAGTCGCTGGAAAACAAGGCGATCGAGGAACTGGGCCTGACGGTGGACCACCTCATCACCGAATACGGCCCGGAGACCCTGGTGCCGCACAGCCCCGGGGAATCGGCGGACAAGTGGGCCGCGCTGCGCGTGGCCGTGGACGACTCCGGGGAGGAAGTCCCCGAGGGCATGCCGTTTGTGCGCGACGAGCAGGAAAAGCGGCTTAAGCGCGCCGAACGGGACCTGGCAGCCCTCGGCAGGGTCAACCCCCTGGCCCTGGAGGAGTTTGCCGCGCTGGAGGAACGCCACCAGTTCCTGTCCACGCAGCTGGAGGACCTCAAGTCCAGCCGCAAGGACCTCATGGACATCATCAAGGAAGTGGACCAGCGGGTCGAGGAGGTGTTCACGGCCGCCTACGCCGACACCGCCGTGCAGTTTGAGCGCGTCTTTGGCCGGCTGTTCCCGGGGGGCGAGGGCAAGCTGGTGCTGACCGACCCGACAGACATGCTGACCACGGGCATCGAGGTGGAGGCCCGGCCTGCCGGCAAGAAGATCAAGCGGCTCTCGCTGCTCTCCGGAGGGGAGCGCTCGCTGACGGCCGTGGCGCTGCTCGTGGCCATTTTCAAGGCCCGCCCGTCACCGTTCTATGTCATGGACGAGGTGGAGGCGGCCCTGGACGACACCAACCTGGGCCGGCTCATCACCATTTTCGAGGAACTGCGCGAGTCCAGCCAGCTGATCATCATCACGCACCAGAAGCGCACCATGGAGGTGGCGGACGCCCTCTACGGCGTGTCCATGAGGGGCGACGGCGTCTCCACGGTCATCAGCCAGCGGATCGACCGCGCCCCGGCCCAACTGTGACGCGGCAGTTGCCATTTTCGCGCCGCATTCTTGGCAACACGTGCGTCACGGATGGGAGCCGCGCGGCTCGAAACCGGTCCGGTTCAGGTCAGCGCTGGGTCTCCGCCGCCGGCAGCCAGAACACCACGGCCACCAGGGCCACCGCGGTGGCCATTGAAAAGGCCACCCCAAAGGAGAACAGGTCCACGAGGTAGCCGGCGGCGATCGGCCCGATGATGGCGCCGAGGTCGGAGCACATCTGGAAGGTGGCCAGCACCTTTCCGCCGGAGCGCTCATTGCCGATCACATCCGCGACGGTGGCCTGCTGGGCCGGCCCCATGAGCCCGCTGCCCAGGCCTGCCACCAGGGAGACCGCAAAGAACCAGAACACATCGCCCGTGAAGCCGAGGACGCCCATGCCCACGCCGTTGACCAGCAGGCCCAGCAGGATCATGGGCTTGCGGCCCCAGGAGTCGGCGAGCCTGCCGGAAAACGCCAGTGCCGCCCCGGTGCCGATCGCGAAGACGGCCAGCGAGATCCCGGCCACCTCGGGCCCGGCACCCAGGGCCGCCGTGGCGAACAGCGGCACGAGCGCCATGCGGATCCCAAACGCGGACCACCCGTTTGCGAAGCCCGAGACGAGCACCGCCCGGTACGCGGGGATGGCCAGCGCGGCGCGCAGCAGCAGCGGCTCCTGCCGAACCAGGTTCGACGACGGGCCGCCGTCTTGCGCTGGGAGGGTGGCAGCCGCCGTCGTCCCGTCCGTGCCGGGGCCCTGCGCGGCGGCCTGGACGCCTGCCGGCGCGGCAGCCCTGGCCAGGGAAGGCACGGCGGCGGGCAGCTGCGTGGCCACGAGCAAGGCCACGAGCACCAGCGCGCCGGCATAAACGAGGAAGGGCAGCTGCAGGCCGAACCCGGCCAGGAGTCCGCCCGCCGCCGGGCCCGTGATGTTGCCCAGCAGGAAGGAGCCCGCGTAGAGGCTGGAGACCTTGCCGCGGGCCTGCGCGGGAGCGAGCCTGATCAGCAGCCCCATGGCGGAAACCGTGAACATGGTCGAGCCGATCCCGCCCAGGCCGCGGAACAGCAGCAGCTGCCAGTAGTTCTGCCCAAAGGCGCACGCGGCGGAGGATGCGGCCACGATCAGGATCCCCAGGATGTAGGTGCGCCGCTCGCCCAGCCGCTCCACGAGGACGCCGCTGAGTGGGGCAAAGACCAGCCGGGTGAAGGCGAAGACGCTGACCACTACGGCCGCGGCGCCCACGCTGACATGGAAACTTTGCGCGAATTGCGGCAGCACGGGCGCCACGATCCCGAAGCCGATGGCAATCAGGAACGCGGCCGCAACCAGGACCTTGATCTCGCGCGGGAGCTTGACCGCGGCGGCCGTGGCGGCAATGGGGGAGGGGCTGGGCTTGGACATCAGCATTGAGTTTGCCACAGCCCGGCCCCGGACGCGCCTTCGAAGGGCCCGGGGGCCCCGTGAGAGACTGGGACGGTGAACCAGACTCTTGCCATCATCCTGTACATCGTCATTGGGCTCGCCGTCATCGGCGCCCTCGTCCCTGTCTTCCTGAAGGCCCGCCGCAGCAGCCAAAACCACACGGGCCCGCGCGACGCCAACGATCCCGCGCCCGCAGTCCCGGCCGATCCAGGCGCGCGGCCCGACGCCCAGGCGGGCGGCACCCTGGTGGAGGAACGCCCGGAAACCCAGGGCCCGGCGTCGAACGTGGAAACGGCGGCCCCGACGGAAACGGCGCCGGCGCTGGAAACCCCGCTCCCGGTGGAGGGCCGGCTGGTCCGGCTGCGCGCCCGGCTGGCGAAGTCCAACAGCGCCCTCGGCAAGGGCCTGCTGGCACTGCTTTCGAGCGACAACATTGACGAAAACGTGTGGGACGAGGTGGAGGAGACCCTGCTGCTGGCGGACATCGGCACCGAGTCCACCATGGAGCTGGTGGACACGCTGCGCGAACGCGTCAAGGTGCTGGGCACCCGCAGCCCCGAGCACGTCCAGGCCATGCTGCGTGAGGAACTCATCAAGCTGGTGGATCCCACCATGGACCGCAGCCTGAACATCGACCGCCACGACGGCCGCCCCGCCGTGCTCATGGTGGTGGGCGTCAACGGCGTCGGCAAGACCACCACGGTTGGCAAGCTGGCCCGCGTGTTCGTGGCCGAGGACAAGGACGTCCTGCTGGGCGCCGCGGACACGTTCCGCGCCGCCGCCGCCGAACAGCTGGCCACCTGGGGCGCGCGCGTGGGCGTGCCCACCGTGAAGTCCGACGTCGACGGCGCCGACCCCGCCTCCGTCGCCTTTGAGGCGGTGAAGGCGGGCATCGAGCAGGAAGTGGATGTTGTCATGGTGGACACCGCGGGCCGCCTGCAGAACAAGGTCGGCCTGATGGACGAGCTTGGCAAGGTCAAGCGCGTCATTGAAAAGCAGGCCACCGTGGACGAGGTGCTGCTGGTGCTGGACGCCACCACCGGGCAGAACGGGCTCACACAGGCCAAGGTGTTCTCCGACGTTGTGAACATCACCGGCATCGTGCTGACCAAGCTGGACGGCACGGCGAAGGGCGGGATTGTGGTGGCCATCCAGAAGTCGCTGGGCGTACCGGTGAAGCTCGTGGGCCTGGGCGAAGGCGCCGACGACCTCGCGCCGTTCGACGCCGAAAGCTTCGTGGACGCGCTGCTGTCCTAGCGCATCCCCGCCCGAAGGCGCGTAACCTGCCTGAAACATGGGCGTCGACAGGAATTAACCTGCCGCCGCTTTTTGTAACACCCCGGCAATCATTGCCGCGCGCGGGTGAAACACGCCCAAGGAACAGTTGTAAGTGTCCAGATTGCACCAGCCCCAAAGACGAGGCCGGCATAAAACACTTGCAACGAAAGGCCAGCGACGATGAATACTGGCGATACCGCGTGGGTCCTTGTCTCCGCAGCCCTGGTGCTGCTGATGACCCCGGGCCTGGCATTTTTCTACGGCGGCATGACCCGGGCCAAGGGCGTGCTGAACATGATGATGATGAGCTTCGGCGCCATCGCCGTCGTCGGCGTCCTCTGGGTCTTGTTTGGCTACTCGGCGTCGTTCGGGAAGGACGCCGGAGGCGGGCTTCTTGGCAACCCGTTCGCCAAGCTTGGCCTGACGGGCGTGCTCGACACCGGCAAGACCATGCCGCTGGTCGGCACCATCCCCGAAATCGCCTTTGTCGGCTTCCAGGCGGTGTTCGCCATCATCACGGTGGCCCTCATCAGCGGGGCCATCGCGGACCGGGCCAAGTTCGGCGCCTGGATGGTGTTCGCCGCCGTCTGGGTGACGGTGGTCTACTTCCCCGTGGCGCACTGGGTGTTTGACTTCAACAAGGACGCCAACGGCAACAACACCGGCGGCTGGCTCGGCCAGGGCCTGGGCGTCATCGACTTTGCCGGCGGCACGGCCGTGCACATCAACGCAGGCGCCGCCGCCCTGGCGCTCTGCCTGATCCTGGGCAAGCGGAAGGGCTTCGGGAAGGACCCGAGCCACCGCCCGCACAACATGCCGTTCGTGATGCTCGGCGCCGGCCTGCTCTGGTTCGGCTGGTTCGGCTTCAACGCCGGCTCGGCCCTGGGGGCCAACGCCATTGCCGGGTACGCCTGGATCAACACGCTCGCCGCCCCGTGCGCCGCCATCCTCGGCTGGCTCCTGGTGGAAAAGCTGCGCGACGGACACGCCACGTCGCTGGGTGCCGCTTCGGGCGCCGTCGCCGGCCTGGTCGCCATCACCCCCGCGTGCTCCGCCATCACCCCGATGTGGGCCATGGGCCTGGGCCTGCTGGCCGGGGTGGTCTGCGCCATGGCCGTGGGCTTGAAGTTCCGCCTCGGCTTTGACGACTCGCTCGACGTCGTCGGCGTCCACCTGGTGGGCGGCATCATCGGGACGCTGTTCATCGGCCTGGCCGCTGACCCCAACTCCCCGGCCGCCGGGCAGGGCCTGTTCTACGGCGGCGGCCTGGAACTGCTGGGCAAGCAGGCCATCGGCGCCTTCGCCGTGATGCTGTACTCCTTCGTCCTGGCCTACGCCATCGGCTGGATCATCAACAAGACCATGGGCTTCCGCATCTCCTCGGCCCACGAGTCCGCCGGCATCGACATCTCCGTGCACGCCGAATCCGCCTATGACCTCGGCGGCCGCGCCTCCGGCAGCTTCCACCCGCTGGATGAGAGCTCCGGCTGGCACCAGGCCGCCCCCGCCCGCACCGACTCAAAGGTTGACGCATGAAACTGATCACCGCCATCATCCGGCCCGAACAGCTGGACGAGGTCCGCAGCGGCCTGGAAGGCTACGGCGTCCAGGGCCTGACCGTCAGCGGGGCCCACGGCTACGGCCGCCAGCGCGGGCACACCGAGGTTTACCGGGGCGCCGAGTACACCGTGGACCTCCACCCCAAGGTCCGCATCGAGG
The DNA here is from genome assembly GCF_013376105.1 of Arthrobacter wenxiniae. Taxonomy (GTDB): domain Bacteria; phylum Actinomycetota; class Actinomycetes; order Actinomycetales; family Micrococcaceae; genus Specibacter; species Specibacter wenxiniae. The sequence continues at coordinate 48,038 of NZ_JAAMFM010000008.1, read as the reverse complement.
TCCTCACCTCCGACGACCGCGCCTGGGACCTCATGGACATCATCGTGGCCAGTTCCAACACCGGCACCGCCGGCGACGGCAAGGTCTGGATGGTCGAGGTCTATGAGGCCGTCCGCGTCCGCACCGGCGAGCGGGGCGTGGCCGCCATCTGACCCAGGGTGCTCGAGCCCCGGGGAGACCCGGGACGACGCCGGCACCCGGGTGGGCTGTGAACCCCACCCGGGTGCCGGCGTCGTGCTGGCCGCGTTGACGTTGGAGACAACCACCGCTGGGCAAGCGGCCCTTGCGTGGTTGTCTCCAACCTCTCTACTGGAGGGGGGCGTCAGTCGTTGCTGGTGGTCCAGTCGGCGGGGCCGGCGGAGCCCGCCGTGTATTCCTCCATGGGGACGGCCCCGTCCTTCCACGCGGCGAAGGCGGGCTCCACGATCCGCCAGCAGTCCTCGGCCGTGTCGCCGCGGACGGAAAGCAGGGCGTCGCCGGTGAGCACGCCCTCCAGGACTTCGCCGTAGGGCAGCAGGGGGTCGCTGGCCAGTGCCGTCTCAAGCTGCACGCGGTCCAGGGTGAAGAGGTCGCCCGGGCCGTTGACGTCCAGGTCCAGCGTGAGCGTGTCGGGTCCGAAGCCGATGTGCAGGCGGGTGGGGGAGTCTGTCCCGGTGAAGCCCGCGGGCAGGTGCGGCACCGGCTTGTAGGTCACCACGGCCTCCTTGCGGGCCCGGCCCAGCGCCTTGCCCGAGCGCAGCACGAACGGCACGCCGGCCCAGCGCCAGTTGTTGACGTAGACCTCAACCTCGGCCAGCGTCTCGGTGTCGTTGGCGGGGTCCACGCCCTCCTCGGCCACATAGTCGGGCACCTTCCGCTTGCCGATGCTGCCCTTGGTGTAGCGGGCGCGGCGGGTGGATTCGGCAAGGTCGGGCTTCTCCGGGTGGCCAATGGTGCTGCACCGCAGCACCGCCGCAATGCTGGAGCGGACGTCCTCCTGGCCCAGGGTGGCCGGCGGCTCCATGGCCATGATGGCCATGACCTGCAGCAGGTGGCTTTGGATCATGTCCCTGCCGGCGCCGGCATGGTCGTAGTAGCGGGCACGGTTTTCCAGGGTCAGGTCCTCGTCAAAGATGATCTCCACCTTTTCGATGTGCACGCCATTCCACAGGGGCTCCAGGAGGCGGTTGGCAAAGCGCAGGCCCATGATGTTCAGCACCGTGGACTTGCCGCGGAAATGGTCCACGCGGTGGATGTGGTCCTCGGGCACCAGGCGTTCCAGCGTGGCGTTGAGGGCGTGGGCGGACGAGGCGCTGGAGCCGAAGGGCTTCTCCATGACCAGCCGCGTGCCGGCCGGCAGATCCTTCTTCGTCAGGACCTCGCAGGCCTTCTGGCTGATGGCCGGCGGCAGCGCGAAGTACAGCGCCACGGGGCCTTCCACCGTGGCCAGCAGTTTGCCCAGGGCACCCTTGGCCGTCACGTCGAGCTGCTGGTAGCTGCTGTCCTTCTGGACGGACTTCAGTTCCTTGATGCCGTCCTTGGTGGACGCACCGCCCGGCGCCAGGGCGTCCGCAAAGCTTTCCGCCAGCCGGCCCTGCCACTGCTGGGCGTTCCAGTCGTCATTGCCGGCGCCCACCAGGGTGATGCCGGGGGCGCGCCCCGACGCGATGAGGCGTCCGACGCCGGGCAGCAGCAGCCTGCCTGTCAGGTCGCCCGAGGCGCCCAGGATGACAAGCGTCCTGATGCGTTCGCCGGCGGAAGCGCCGCCGGCCGGAGCCCCGCTCGACGCCGGGGACGCCCCCGCGGCCGGGGACCCGGCGGCCGAGGAACCACGCGGCGCGGCGGACGTGGTGGCGGACTGGGGGCTGCGGGTCACTCTTGTGGTTTTGGTCACCAAACCAGCATGCCACTTTGTCCTGGGAATTTCCTTTCCCCCGGGCCGGCCGTGTTGCGCCGGAGCCGGAGCCGCGCGCGGCGAAAACGTGCAGCGAACCGGCCCGGCACTTGATACCCTTGATAGTTGAGTCCTACAGGAAAGGGAGCGGGCAGCAGGCTTGCCGGCCGCCCGCCGTTCTCATCCTGCATATTCGAATCGCCGTACCCGCCGTTCGCGGCCCGGCCGCCTTGGCGGGGCCGCGCGGGTGCCGGCTGAACCCCAGACGAAAGAAGTACACGGCGCGTGTTCAACTCCCTATCTGACCGGCTGACAGCAACTTTCAAGAACCTGCGCGGCAAGGGCCGGCTCAGCGAAGCCGACGTCGACGCCACCGTCCGGGAGATCCGCCGCGCCCTGCTCGACGCCGACGTTGCCGTGCCCGTGGTCCGCGAGTTCACCGCAAAGGTCCGCGAGCGTGCACTCGGCGCCGAGGTCAATGAGGCCCTGAACCCGGCGCAGCAGATCGTCAAGATTGTCAACGAGGAGCTCGTGGCGATCCTGGGCGGGGAGACCCGGCGCCTCAACCTGGCGAAGAACCCGCCCACCGTCATCATGCTTGCCGGCCTCCAGGGTGCCGGCAAGACCACGCTGGCCGGAAAGCTGTCCAAGTGGCTGAAGGGCCAGGGACACAGCCCCCTCCTGGTCGCCGCCGACCTCCAGCGCCCCAACGCCGTCAAGCAGCTCCAGGTCAACGGTGAGCGCGCCGGCGTGCCCGTGTTCGCCCCGCACCCGGGCGTCAGCAGCGAGTTCGAATCCGCCAGCGGCGATCCCGTGGCCGTGGCCCTGGCCGGGGTGGCCGAGGCCAAGGCCAAGCTGTACGACGTCGTCATTGTCGACACCGCCGGCCGCCTCGGCATCGACGCCGAACTGATGGCTCAGGCAGCGAACATCCGCGCCGCCATCAACCCCGACGAAGTCCTCTTCGTCATTGACGCCATGATCGGCCAGGACGCGGTCACCACGGCCAAGGCCTTCGACGACGGCGTCAACTTCACCGGCGTGGTCCTCGCCAAGCTCGACGGCGATGCCCGCGGCGGCGCGGCCCTCTCCGTCGCGTCGGTCACCGGCAAGCCGGTCATGTTCGCCTCCACGGGCGAGTCGCTGGACGACTTTGAACTGTTCCACCCGGACCGGATGGCCAGCCGCATCCTCGACATGGGCGACGTCCTGACGCTCATTGAGCAGGCGGAGAAGAACTGGGACCGCGGCGAAGCGGAGCGCATGGCGAGGAAGTTCGCCGACCAGGAAGACTTCACCCTGGACGACTTCCTGTCCCAGATGCAGCAGATCCGCAAAATGGGCTCCATGAAGAAAATGCTGATGATGATGCCCGGCGCGGCCAACATCCGCCAGCAGCTGGAAAACTTCGACGAGCGCGAGATTGACCGCGTGGAAGCCATTGTCCGGTCCATGACCCCGCACGAGCGCGTGGCCCCCAAGATCATCAACGGCTCCCGCCGCGCCCGCATCGCCCGCGGCTCCGGTGTTCACGTCTCCGAGGTCAACGGCCTGCTGGAGCGGTTCGGGCAGGCCCAGAAGATGATGAAGAAGATGGCCCAGGGCGGCGGCATCCCCGGCATGCCGGGGATGCCGGGGCCGGGCGGCTTCAAGGGTGCCCGCAAGGGCAAGCAGGCGCCCAAGAAAAAGGCCCGCTCGGGCAACCCGGCCAAGGCCGCCGCCGAGCTGCGCGCCGCCCAGGAGAAGGCGAACGCCCCCAAGGCCCTGCCCACGGGCGCGGCCTTTGGCGCCGGCAACGAGGACTTCGACCCCGCCAGCCTGAACCTGCCCAAGGGCTTCGAGAAGTTCCTCAAGTAGGCGCCTTGGCGCCGTGCGGGCGGCGGATGCGCGGGGCCAGCACCAGCGCCGCCAGGGCGGGAAGCGCCGTCAGCGCGAAGCACCCCGCGAACGGCCAGGGCCCGCCAAGTCCCGCAAGCGCGGCAAAGACGATCGCCGTCGCCGCCAGGGACATGGACGCACCGATGGAGTCGGCGATGCTGAGCGCGGAACTGTTGAAGCCCTGGTTTTCCACCGTGGAGTACTCCAGGGTGGCGACGCCGGTCCGCGGATACATCAGGCCCATGCCGAAGCCGCCCAGCGCCCAGCCGGCGATGGCGACGGCGGCCGGGAGGGCCAGCGCCGCCGTCGCACACGCAGCGGCGATGGCCAGGAAGAGGGCAAGCGCGCCGAGCTGGACGCTGCGCGCATGGCTGAGGTGCGTGGACAGCCTGCTCTGCAGCCATGACCCGGTGGCCCAGAACACGCCGGAGGCGGTCACTGACAGCCCGGCCGCCAGGGGTGGAAAGCCGTACCGCACGGTCAGCAGGTAAGGGATGTAGACGTCCGCCCCGAAGAATGCAGCTGCCGCCAGTCCGCGGCTGAGAATCACGCTGGGGAGGCCGGCGCCGGACACGAAGGTGCGCCGGGGAAGCAGCGGGCGCAACGCGACCACGGCGATGGCGGCGGCCGCCGCCGGGCCTGTCCACAGCAGGGGGCCCTTGGCGTCCGCCAGCAGGTTGAGGGCCAGCACGGCACAGGCCGCCAGCAGCGACCAGCCGAGGCGGCCCAGGTCCCAGGGCATGGTGGGGTGTCCGCCGGGTCCGTGGAGCCTGGCCATGGCGGGGATGACCATGGCCAGGGCCGCCGCCACCAGCCCGATGACGCCCAGGAACACCCAGCGCCACCCGAGCGTCTGCGCAATCAGCCCGGCGACCAGCGGACCCACGAGCGACGGCACCACCCAGGAGGCAGCGAACGCGGCAAAGATCTGCGGGTGGAGCTGCGGCGGGTAGGCGCGCGCCACCACAACGTAGAGTGCCACGGTCAGCGCCCCGCTGCCAAACCCCTCGATGAGCCGTCCCGACAGAAAAACGGCCATGGCCGGTGCCGTGCCCACCACCGCGAGGCCGGCTACGAACAGGACGACGGAGCCATACAGGGAGCCGCGCGGTCCCGCGCGATCGCACCAGTTTCCGGCCAGCACCATGCCGACGACGCCGGTCGCCAGTGGTCCGGCGAAGGCCAGGGCATAGAGGGACGCGCCGTTGAGCGCGGCGCTGATGGTTGGCATCACTGTGGTGACGGCCAGCGCCTCGAAGGCGGAGAGCACGATGAGCGAACAGATCCCCAGCGTGACCGTGCGGTGGCCGCGGCCGAGAATGCCGCCGGGCGCTGCCCCGCCGGGCGCTGCGTCCCCAACCCGCGCGCCGGAATTCTCTTCCTCGACACTCACACATCCCACAGTAGAACCTCACGCTTCCTTTAGGTCAACAGGGGATGAACGGGCGGCCTTGTCGACTGGACCGCCGCGCCGACCCTGCACGCTTCCGGGCAATTGGCGGCAAACTGGCAGGAAGCTGTCAGAAACCACCATGTGGCCCGGAGTTTGCCGGGAGGACGCGCCGCGGCCGGTCCGTGCGAGGCGTTTTGGTGCCCATTGAGGGCAATATGTTGCCACATGGCCGCCTGACAGGACGGGCGGAGCGGGTTTAGAATCTGCCTTAAGAGCCCTGTCGTGAACCAGACAGATCCACCGTCGGGCTCTGCCATGGAGGCGCATAATGGAAAAGTTGCGAACTCATGGGGGGATCCGGAAGCCGATCTTCCGGATATTTGGAAGTATTGCAGTGGTATTGCTGGCATTGACGGGCTGCTCGTCCGGAAGCGGGAACACGAGCCCCACGGCCACCTCAGGAAATGCCCCCGGCAAGGCCGCTGACACCGCCACCTTTGCGGAACCACCCAACACTGTACCAAACTGGATTTGGCCGTTCTCACCACTCGCTGATTTTTCGGTTTCAAACTCCTCCTACCTGCAGTACCTGCTGTTCCGCCCGATGTACTGGTTTGGCGACAACGGCAAGGCGCAGATCAGTGACTCCCTGAGCATGGCTGCGGAGCCGGTCTACAGCAATGGCGGCAAGACGGTCACCATCAAGCTCAAGGACTACAAGTGGTCCAACGGCACCAGCGTGACGGCCCAGAACGTAATGTTCTGGTACAACATGCTGAAGGCGGAGAAGACGAACTACGCGGCGTACACGCCGGGCCAGTTCCCGGACAACATTGTTTCCGTGTCCACGCCGGATGCAAAGACCATCGTGTTCACCACGGACAAGGCCTACAGCCAGCAATGGTTCCTCTACAACCAGCTGAGCACCATCACCCCAATGCCTGACGCCTGGGACATGACCTCGGCCACGGCGAAGGGCGACTGTGCCACCAACGAGTCCGGGTGTGCCGCAGTCTACAAGTACCTGATTTCGCAGTCGAAGGACCTACCGACGTACGCCACCAACCCGCTGTGGCAGGTGGTGGACGGGCCGTTCAAGCTGACGAAGTTCAATGCTGACGGACACCTGACCTTTGTCCCGAACCCCACGTATTCCGGACCGGTCAAGGCCTCCTTGAAGGAGTTCATTGAGGTTCCGTTCACCACGGACGACGCCGAATTCCAAGTATTGCGCGGCGGAAGCACGATCGACGTCGGCTACCTCCCCACGCAGGACCTGACGGCCGCGAAGCCGGCCAACACGGGACCCGCCGAGGCAGGGCCAAACCCGCTGAGTGCAAACTACACGCTGGCCCCGTGGTTCCTTTACGGCGTCAACTACTTCCCGATCAACTTCAACAACCCCACCGTGGGGCCGATCTTCAAGCAGCTGTACTTCCGCCAGGCGCTGCAGTCGGTGGTTGACCAGCCGGGGATCCTGAGCTCCGCCGCGAAGAACTACGGGGTGGAAACCACCGGGCCCGTCCCGCTGTATCCGGACAGCCCGCTGATCTCCCAGACCGAGAGGAACAATCCCTACCCGTTCAGCATTGCCAACGCCAAGAAGTACCTCACCGACAACGGCTGGACCGTCAACGCGGGCGGCACCAGCGTTTGCGCCAAGCCGGGCAGCAGTGCCGGCGAGTGCGGCGCCGGCATTGCCGCCGGGGCGAAGATGGACTTCAACCTGCAGTACGCCAGCGGCAACCAGACAATCACGACGGCCATGCAGTCGCTGAAGTCCAACGCGGCCCAGGTCGGCATCACGCTGAACATCACCCCGGCCCCGTTCAACACGGTGACCGGAACCGCCATCCCCTGCTCCGGCAAGACCTGCACGTGGCAGATGGGCAACTGGGGAGGGGGCTGGGTGTACGCACCCGACTACTACCCCACGGGTGAGGTGCTCTGGGAAACCGGGGCGGGATCCAACAGCGGCAGCTACTCCAACCCGGCCATCGACAAGCTCATTCTCGACACAACCACCCAAAGTGGCACGGCCGTCATGCAGGCCTACGAGGATGCGCTGGCCAAGGACCTGCCGGTCATCTGGCAGCCGAACTACACCTACAGCCTGACCGAGGTGGCGAACGGCCTCCAGGGCGCCACGGTGCAAAACCCGTACAGCGCCATCAACCCCGAGGAATGGCACTACTGAGCCATCCGCGGGACAAGCACCACAGGAAATAACGAGTTGCAGGGACGGGGCGCATTGGGCATGGCGGGCGCAGAAGCTGTGGCGGGCAGCGTGCCGGCAAGGAGCGCGGCACCATGATCGGCTACATCCTGCGCCGCCTCGCCCAATCCATCCTGGTGGTCCTGGTGGTGACCATCATTGTCTTCATCCTGCTCCACCAGCTTCCCGGCGGTGCGGCCCGCGCCATCCTGGGGCCGCGGGCAACCGCGCTCCAGGTGGCCCAGTTCAATGCCGCCAACGGCTACGACCAGCCCCTGTTGGTCCAGTACTTCCGGCAGCTGGGCGAATGGTTCACCGGCAACTTCGGCTTTTCCATCAAGCTGAACCAATCGGTCAGCTCCCTCCTGGTGCAGCGACTGCCGAAGACCATCATCCTCAGCCTGCTTTCGCTCATCCTCACCGTCATCGTGGCGGTGCCGCTGGGCATCTACCAGGCCGTCCGGCGCAACCGGTCCTTTGACTACATCGCCACCGGCTTTTCCTTCATCTTCTACGCGGCGCCCACGTTCTTCATCGGCATCATCATGATCGAGGTCTTTTCCCAAAACCTTGGCTGGTTCCCACCGGAGGCGCCGCAATCCAACGGCATCGGACCCATATTCGAACAGTTTGACGCCATGGTCCTGCCCATTGTCACCCTGGCGCTGCTGAGCATTGCCGGGTTCTCCCGCTACATGCGTTCCTCCGTGCTGGACAACATTGACCAGGACTACGTGCGCACCGCGCAGGCCAAGGGGGCCTCGCCCCGCCGCGTGCTGTACCACCACGTGCTGCGCAACGCGCTGATCCCGATCATCACCCTGCTGGGCCTCTCTCTTCCGGCGCTGTTTGCCGGGGCCCTGGTGACCGAGTCCATCTTCAACTTTCCCGGCATGGGGCTCCTGTTCTGGCAGGCGGCCCAGTCCTCCGACTACCCTGTTGAGCTCGGCGTGGTGATCATCACCGCCTTTGCCACCGTTGCCGGGAACCTGCTGGCGGACGTCTCGCTGGCCGTCATCGATCCGAGGGTGAAGCTGTGAGTGATCCGGGCCGGGCAGAGGTGGAAGTTTCCGGCGAGGTGCCGTCCGGCCCGGTGCCGGTCGCCGTCTCCGGCCTGCCCGCGGGCAGGGCCAAGAGCATGTTCCGGCTCGGCCTTGAGGTCTTCATCCAAAACAGGCTGGCCATTGTGGGGATCGTGGTGCTGGCCCTGGCCGCGCTGTTCTGCTTTGTGGCCCCGCTGTTCTACCGCACGGACCAGGTGACAGTGAACCTGCTGGAGACCAACCTGCCCCCGGGCCCGGGCCATCCGCTGGGCACCGACGAGACGGGCTATGACCAGCTCGGCAGGCTGATGGTGGGCGGCCAGGTGTCCCTGGCCATAGGCTTCGCCGCGGCCATCATCGCCACGATTGTCGGCACCGTGTGGGGCGCCATCGCCGGCTTCTTCGGCGGACTGGTGGACGCCGTCATGATGCGCATCGTGGACGCCATCCTCTCCATCCCGATCCTGTTCCTGCTCCTGTTCATCGTGACCATCGTGCGCCCGAGCGTCCCGGTCATGATCTTCGTCCTGGGCCTGACCGCCTGGCTGGTCCCGGCCCGCCTGGTCCGCGGGGAGTCACTCACGCTGCGGGTGCGCGAATTCGTCCAGGCCGTGCGGGTCATGGGCGGCTCGTCCTGGCATTCGGTGCTCCGGCACATCATGCCCAACGTGGTCGGCACCGTCATTGTCAACGCCACGTTCCAGGTGGCGGACGCCATCCTGCTCATCGCCTATCTGGGCTACCTGGGCCTGGGCATTTCGCCCCCGGCCACGGACTGGGGCGGCATGCTCAGCAACGGCACCGCGTTCATTTTCCCCAACTACTGGTGGCTCATTTATCCTCCGGGGATCCTGATCATCGTGGTGGTGGTGGCCGTGAACCTGGTGGGCGACGGCCTGCGCGACTCGGTGGAGGTGCGGCTCCAGCGGCGCTGAAGGGGCTGGCGCCACCGGGCCCGCCGGCGTCGTACATGAGACACACGTCGTACATGAGGCAAACGTCGTACATCAGGCAAACAAGGGAAAGGTGCGCACCATGGCACTCCTGCAGATCACGGACCTCAGCACGGACATCCAGCTGAGCAAGTCGGTGGTGCACGCCCTTGACCATGTCAGCCTGCACGTGGACGCCGGGGAAACGCTGGGGCTGGTGGGGGAGTCGGGCAGCGGCAAGACCATGACGGCCATGTCCATTGAGCGGCTGCTCCCGCCCGGGGGCCACATCACGAACGGTGAAATCCTGTTCGACGGCGAGGACCTGGTGCAGCTGGAGGAGCCGCGGCTGCGGGAGATCCGCGGCGGGGACATCGGCATGATCTTCCAGGACCCCATGACCTCCCTGAACCCCGTCATCCCCATCGGCGACCAGGTGGCGGAACCGCTCCTGCTCCACCGCGGCCTGTCCAAGCGGGAGGCGATGAAGGAGGTGGTGGAGATGTTCGGGCTGGTGGGCATTCCCAGCCCCGTCCAGCGCACCCGGGACTTCCCGCACCAGCTCTCCGGCGGCCAGCGCCAGCGCGTCATGATCGCCATGGCGCTGATCTGCCAGCCCAAGCTGCTCATCGCCGACGAGCCGACCACCGCCCTGGACGTGACGGTGCAAAAGCAGATCCTGGAACTGGTGGACAGGCTGCGCCAGGAGTTCCACATGGCCATGATCCTGGTCACCCACGATCTCGGGGTGATCGCCGGCAGCGCCGACCGCGTGGTGGTCATGTACGCCGGAAAGGTGGCCGAGATGGCGGACGTGCACACCTTGTTTGCCGCGCCCAGGCACCGCTACACCGACGCCCTGTTCGAGGCGCTGCCCGAGCGCGCGGCCGGCACGGGCGAGCGGCTGTACTCGATCCCGGGCCTCCCGCCGGACCTGGTGGAGCCGCCGCCGGCCTGCCGGTTCGCGCCGCGCTGCCGCTTCGCCGTCGAATCCTGCCGCGCCCGGGTGCCGCCCATGACCACCATCGCCACCCCGTACGGTCCCCAGGAATATGCCTGTTTTGTCCCGCGCACCACGCCGCTGAAGGTGCCCGAACCCGTGGACCTGCGCACCACCGTGCCCGAGGCCGCGCGGGTCGAGGCCGCCGAGCTGGAGGCCGGAATGGACCTCTCCGAGGTGGGGGACACCGGTGTGAGGCACGACGCCGGACCCCGCGCGGGAGCGCCCGTCACCCAGGGCGCCGCCCACCGGGCGGCGGTAGCGCCGGGGGAGGGGGCGGGGTCGGACGCGCGCGGCTGGGTGGCACCCACCACTTTCATCCCGGCCGACGGCATCCCGCTCCTGCAGGTGCAGGGCGCGGTGAAGGACTTCCCCGTCACGGCAGGGGCCATCCTGCGCCGGCACGTGGGGGACATCAGCGCCGTGGCCGACGTCACCGTGTCCATCCCGCGCGGCACCACGCTGGGGCTCGTGGGGGAATCGGGCTGCGGGAAGACCACGCTGGGGCGGCTGGTGGTGGGGCTGGACGTGCCCACGGCAGGGAAGATCCTGTTCCGCGGGCGCAGGATTTCGCAGCTGCGCGGCAAGGAGGCGAAGGAGGGCAGGCGGAACGTGCAGTTCATGTTCCAGGACTCGTATGCGTCACTGGACCCGCGCATGCGCGTGCGCTCCATCCTGCGTGAGCCCCTGGACATCCAGCATGTGGGCTCCCCGCGCGACCGCAACGAGCGCGTCGACGAGCTGCTGGCCGCCGTCGGGCTTCCGGCCCGGGCGGCGGAGAGGTATCCGCACGAATTTTCCGGCGGCCAGCGCCAGCGCATCGGCCTGGCACGGGCGCTGGCCCTGCAGCCCGGGCTGATTGTGGCGGACGAGCCCGTCTCGGCGCTGGACGTCTCGATCCAGGCGCAGGTGCTGAACCTGATGAAGGAGCTCCAGCGCGACCGCGAACTGACGTACCTTTTCATCAGCCACGACCTGTCCGTGGTCCGCTACCTCTCCGACGTCATCGCGGTCATGTACCTGGGCAAGATGGTGGAGGTGGGGCCGGCCGCGGCGGTGTATTCGCACCCGCGGCACCACTACACGCGCGGGCTGATCGACACCATACCGGTTCCGGACCCCATCGTGGAGCGGCAAAAGGCGAAGCTGGGCGTGCGCGGGGAGCTGCCGTCCGCCATGAACCCGCCCAGCGGCTGCCGCTTCCGCACCCGCTGCCCCGTGGCGCAGGAGATTTGCGCGAAGGTGGTGCCGCCGCTGCAGCCGGGCGGGGGATCCGTTCCCATGCCGGCTGCCGAGCTGGCGGCCGCGACGGCTGCCGCCGCCGCGGCCGGGACCATCCCGCACATGACCGCCTGCCACTTCCCCATCAACGGGCACGCCGCCGCGGACACCCTGGTCAAGGGGACGCTGACACCGGGCGCGTAGCTGCCTGGCGGGACAGGCGCGCGGGACAGGCGCGCGGGACAGGCGCCCGGTGCACGCGCCGGGTGGCCCCCGTGGCGGGCGCCCGGCCGCCCGGTTGCCCCCGGCCTTGTCAGGCGCGTCCGGTACCCTGCTTGAATGACAAAACCCCGGATCGTGTTCGTGCACGGGATCGACGGCTACGGCGCTTCCGCCTGGCCGGTCCAACACCGCCTGGCCGGGCGCTACGATGCCCTCTTCCTCAAGCGCACCGGATTCGACGCCGTCGAACCCCCCGTGCCAACGGACTTTGCGGCCGACGCACGGATCGTGATCGGGGCCCTGGGCGACGGCGGGCATGTGGTGGCGCATGCGCAGGGCGCGATCGCCGCCGTCATGGCGGCCGTCGAGCGGCCCGAGCTGGTGAGGTCCCTGGTGCTGCTTGAGCCGGCACTCCTCTCCCTCACGGCCGAGTTGCCCGCCACCGCGGCGTACCGCGAACACCTTGAACCGCTGTTCGCCCGCAGCGCGTCCCTGACGGACACCGCGTTTTCGGCGGAGTTCCGGCGCCTGACCGCCTCCATGACGGGGCCCGGCGGCGGACCCGGCAGCGGGGCCGGAGGCGCGCCGCGCCTGGGAACGGGCCTGGCCGTGCCCCGCACCGGCCCCGCTGACACCGCGGCCCGGACCGCGGCCCGCGTCCACCTGCAGGCCCCCTTGTGGGAGGCCCCCGTGCACATTGTCCCCGGGGTGCCCACCCTGGTCCTGACCGGCGGATGGGAACCGCTCTACGAGGAGATCGCCGAATACCTCGCCGCCACCGGCGCCCGTCACGAGGTCACCCGCGGCGGGCACCGGCCGCAGGACACCGAGGCCGGCGCCGCCCTGATCGAGGAGTTCATCGGCAGCCTCGAGGCGGTCGGGTAGCGCCCGCGGTCAGGGCCGGGGCACGACCAGCCCGGTGTCGGGCCGGGCACCAGCCGGCCATGACGGACCCTCCGCGGGAGACGATCCCGGTGACCCGCTTGGCCGCGAGCGGGACATGGCGCAGCAGCACGCCGGCGTGGATGGTCATGTAGCCCACCCACTGTCCGCCCCGCCGCCGGGCCCGCAGTCCGTGGCCGGTGTCCGTCATCCAGGACGGCGCGTGGTCAAGGACGAAGCCCTATGAACACCGGGGGCCGGTGTCAAGCCGTAGGATCGAAGCCATGCTGGAAATCCGTCCCGCGGCCTTGAGTGAATTCTCGCTTTTGCCTTCCCTGGAGGCGGAGGCGGATCAGGCGTTTGCCGCCCTGGACCCGCCCTTCCCCCACGGCAATTTTCCACCGCCCGGCACCGCGGAATCCTACGCCGGGGCATTCCACATCATGGTTGCCGGACGGCCGCCCGTGGGCTTCGCACGGCTGGAAATCGTGGACCGACAGGCGCACCTGGGACAGCTGGCCGTCAGCCCCGAACATGCCCGGCAGGGAATTGGCCGGGCCCTGGTCATGGCGGCGAAGGCCTGGGCGCTGGAGGCCGGCTTCCACGTCATGACGCTGTGCACCTTCACCGAGGTGCCCTTCAATGGCCCGTTTTACGCCAGCTGCGGCTTTGTCGAGCTCCCGGAGGAATCGCTGACGCCCGAATTGCGCGGCCTGCGCCGCGAGGAAGCTGCGCTTGGGCTCGACACCATGGGCCGGCGCGCGGCCATGTCCGCCGCGCTGCGCTGACACGCCGCCGGCCGGGACCTGCCCGAATGGTGCCGGGCATTAATGGGTCATCTGCCCCATGCTTTTGGACGGCCGCGGCACTACGCTCGTCACACCAGCGTGAAAAGGAGCCGCAAGATGGCAACCACAACACCGCGGGAATGCGCGGCCAGGGCCGAGTCAGCAACAAACCTCCCGCAAGACGATGCTGAACACTTCGCCGGCTACGCGGTCATGGGCGTGCCGTTCAGTTCCGGCCACTACCTGGCCTTCCGACGCTTCCCGTCCAGTTCGATCGGCCCCGGCTACCACGCCGTGTGGCTGCGCACCCCTGGCGGGCAGTGGACAGTCCACGCCGACGTCCCACCGGAGCTGAGCTGCGCCAGATACATGGGCGCCGCCCTGGCGGGGGCCAGGACCGGGCCGGTCGACGCCGAGTGGACCGGCCCCGGGTCACTGTCGGTGAGCGTGCCCGGCGTCGTGCGTTGGGAACTGGATCTGGGGACAACCTGGGCCACGGCCGCCGCCACGGCGATGGCCCTGCGCCTTCCGTCCGCCCTGTGGCGCCGTGACGGCGTGGTCAACGCCATGGGCCGCGTGATGGGACCGGCGCTGGGTGCGGGACGGCTGGCATTTGCCGGGCTGGCGCCCAACGGCCAGCGGTTCCAGGCCAAGCCGCTGCGCGTCTGGACCGTCACGAACAGCCGGGCCGCCATCGACGGCGAGGACGCGGGCACCCCGCGGGCGCTCCCCGTGCAGGACCACCTGGCCGATTTTTGGCTGCCGCAACGGGGCCTGTTCGTGGCGGACGTGAGCATCAGGTATCCGTCCACGGCCCCGGGCTGGGAAGAATTCACTCCGGATCACGAAAGGACCGCACAGCACCATGAGCATCATTGAAACCATCGCCGAATCGGCTGCCGAAGGGCCCGTTGCACGGATATACGCCGACGACCTCCAAGCGATGGGCTACGTGCCCAGCCACACGCGGGCCATGGCCCTGAATCCCGAGGCGCTCTTTGCATGGCGGGCGCTGCAGACGGCCATCGCCGGCTCGCTGGGCCTGCGCCGCTACGAGCTGGTGACGCTGGCCGCCGCGCGCGGCATCGGTTCGGCGGCCTGCCTGCTGGCCCACGGCAAGAAGGCGCTGAAATTCATGCCGGAGGACCAGCTGGAACGCGTGGCCCGTGACTACCGCTCCGCCGGCCTCCCCGCGGACGAGGTGGCCATGATGGACTTTGCCGTCAAGCTCAGCACCGGATCCGCAGCCATGGACGACGGCGATTCCCAGTCCCTGCGCGACGCCGGCTTCAGCGACAGGGAGATCGTTGACATCGCGCTGGCCGCCGCGGCCCGCAACTATTTCAGCAGGGCGCTGCACGCGCTGGCCGTGGACGTTGATGTGCCTCCCGGGCTGGGCCCCGAGATGCAGGACGCCCTCCTGGCACCCGTGGGCGGAGCGGCGGACCCTGCGCGCCCGCCGGCCGGCGGCTGAGCCGGCCGGCGGCTGGGCCGGGTCCCGGGCCCGGCCGTACAATGGGGGGTGTGGCGGCGCAGGATTTTGGCGACTCCCTCCGGTCTCCCACGGCCCCCGGGTCTGCGGGAATGAAGCCGCGGCCTCCCACCACCGCCCGGCGTGCCGAACTGTTGGCGGCCTTGTCCCTGGCCATTGATTTGGGGCTCGGCCAACCCATGGAGCACATGTTGCGCGCCATGGTGCTGGGGACGCGGATGGCCGAACAGCTGGGCATCGGGCAGGAAGCACGGGAGCGGACCTACTACGCGAACCTGCTGGCCTGGATCGGCTGCCACGCCGACTCCTTTGAGCTGGCGGCCCTGTTCGGGGACGACATCGCCTTCCGCGCCGACTACTACCTCATCGACGCGCACGGGCTGCCCATGCTTTCGCTGATGCTGCACCGCACCGGCACGGAGCTGCCGGCGCTGCGGCGCGCCGCCCGGCAGTCGCGCTTCGCGGCGACAGCGGGCACAGCGGTCAGGAACCTGATCCGTTCGCACTGCCTGTCCGCCGGCCAGCTGGCCAACAGGGTGGGGCTGGACCCGGGCATGCCCGCGATCCTGGGCCATGCCTTTGAGCGCTGGGACGGCAAGGGGCTTCCGGCGGGGAGGTCCGGCGTCGAAATTCCCCTGGAAATGCGCATAGCCCAACTGGCGGACACGGCCGAGGTGTTCCTGCGGACCGCCGGCCTGGCGGCCGCGGTGGCCATGGTCCGCCAGCGCCGCGGAACGCAATTCGACCCGGAGCTGGCGGACCTGTTTTGTGCGCGGGCGGCAGACCTGGCTGCGGGTCTGCTGGAGGGCGATCCGTGGCCGGCCGCCCTTGCGGCAGCCCCCCTCGACGACTCCCTGACGGAGACGGAGCTGGATGCCGTGCTGGCCGCCATGGGCGACTTTGCCGACCTGAAATCCCCGTGGACGGCCGGACATTCCCGGGCGGTGGCCTCATTGGCGGCGGCCGCCGCGCGGGAGTGCGCCCTGCCGCCCGCCGAGGTGGACCTGCTCCGACGTGCCGGCTGGGTCCACGACCTGGGCCGGATGGGCGTTTCCAACGCGATCTGGGACAAAAAATCGGAGCTGTCCTCCATGGACCGCGAACGGCTGCAGATGTACCCGTTCCTCAGCGAGCGCATCCTGGGGCGGGTTCCCGGCCTGCGGCGCGTGGCCGGGCTCGCCGGCGCGCACCGGGAACGGCTTGACGGGTCCGGCTATCCGCGCGGGCTCAGCGACACCGCGCTGGATGCCGGGCAGCGGATCCTGGCTGCCGCCGACGCCTACCAGACCAGCCTGGAACCGCGCCCGCACCGCCCGGCCGCAGAGCCTGCGGAAGCTGCCGCCAGGTTGCACGCCGACGTCCTCGCGGGCCGGCTGGACGCGCTCGCCGTCAATGCGGTCCTTGCCGGCGGGGGCCGGAATGATGATGCGGTCCTTGGCGGGGGCCGGAGGGACGCCCGGCGCCGCGGCGCGCCTGCCGGGTTGACGGCCCGGGAGCTCGAGGTGCTTGCGCTGCTGTGCCGGGGCATGAACAACAAGGACATTGCGGCCGCCCTGTTCATCGCGCCGAAGACCGCGCGCAACCATGTGGAGCACATATATGAGAAGACCGGCGCCGCCAACCGTGTTTCAGCCACCCTCTTCGCCCTGGACCACGGATTGTGGGACCGGAACCGCGCAGGGAGCGCCGCAGGGGAATAACTTGAAGCTTCAAGTAGTTTGCTAGGATATGACCACGACAAACTTTGGAGCAACCATGAACACCCAGCAAGACCTCCTCTCCGCCGAGCTGCAGATGGGCACGGTGATGCTCAAGGTGGGGGACATGAAACTGATGAGCGGCTACTACCAAAGGGCCCTCGGCCTGGATGTTGTGGCCGAGGCCGACGGCGGCCAATACCTGGGCCGCGGCACCACGCCGCTGGTCCACCTGCAGCCCGCCGGAGGCCTGCACATCCCCGGCCGCGGCGAGGCCGGCCTGTTCCACACGGCCCTGCTCTTCGACGACCAGGCGGCCCTGGCGGCCACCGTGGCCAGCGCCGCCCAGTACGACCCGCAGTTGTTTGCCGGCAGCGCCGACCACCTGGTCTCCGAGGCCTTTTACTTCACCGACCCCGAAGGCAACGGGATCGAGCTGTACTGGGACCGCCCCCGCACGGAGTGGTCGTGGAACAACGGCACCGTGGAAATGGCGTCGCTGGCCCTGCCGCCCCAGCACTACCTCACCCGGCACCTGACCGAGGCGTCGGTGAGCGGGCAGCGCGACGCGAGTGCCGGCGTCGGGCATGTCCACCTGCAGGTGGGCGACGTGGCGACCGCGGAGAAGTTCTACGTGGACACCCTGGGCTTTGAGCGCACGGCGGGCTGGCACGGGCAGGCCCTGTTCGTCTCGGCCGGCGGGTACCACCACCACATGGCCATGAACGTGTGGAACAGCCGCGGTGCGGGGCCGCGCAGGGACACCCTGGGCCTGGGCGAGGTCCTCATCAAGCTGCCCGGCACGGACGACGTCGGCGCGCTCGCCGGGCGGCTGGCCCACGCCGGGCTTGCCGTCGCCAACACCGGCGCCGAAATCGTCTTTGACGACCCGTGGAAAAACCGGATCCGCGTTAGTGTGGAGACTGCACCCGCCGCAGCTTAGCGCTGACCCGGCACCACTCCTTCGCGAAAGGCACCTGCGTGGCCCTTTACTCCGAGTTCTTCATTGCCGACCACCACCAGGCCGTTGCCCGGGCCAAGGCCCGCGAAGCCGGAAAATCGCCGGCCGTCGACGTCCCCGTCCTGCCCACCCCGGGGCTGGGCGATCTTGAAATCGAAGTGCTGGGGGAGCTGGCGGTGAAGAAGGTCCACGCCACCGGAGTTGGCGCCGAGCTCAGCCTGGTCGACATCGAGTTGGACACGCTCTACGCCGTCCCGGACGCGCTGCTGGAAGTGTTTGCCGAACTTGACTCGCCGGAAGAACCGGACGACGTGGTGGAGCTGGCGGCCGCGTGGGCGGCAGCCGAGGAGATGGAGTCCACCCCCGAGGTCACCGAGCCGCTGCTGCGCGCCCTGACGGCAATGGCCGTCGCCGCGGTGGCCGCCGCCGAGGACAACGCGAAGATGGGGCTGTTCTTCTTTTCCGCCCCGTAGTCCCCACGCCCTCCCCAGCCTCGTTCCTCGGCCGGGGCCCCTCGGGTGCGGGGGCCCACTTCGCCCTCCACGTCGGCCTCGGCCGGGGCCCCTCGGGTGCGGGGGCCCACCACGTCGGCCTCGTCCCTTCCCGCAGGCGGCGTCCCTTTTCACGTGCCGCCCGGCCCCGGTGACGGAGAACGCATGGCACGCGTCGCGCGGGCACATATTTGTCTGGCATAATGGACGGGTACTCGATCCGCGCGGCCCCTCTCTCCGCTCGTGGTCCTGTCCTTAGGATTCCGCAAGATCGGCCCGCCCCACGGGAGCGTGAGATGTGGAATTCGCCCCTTTTCGAACCAGGAGTAACCACAAAAGTGGCCGTAAAGATTCGCCTTAAGCGCTTCGGCAAGATGCGCGCACCGTACTACCGCATCGTCGTCATGGACGCACGCGCCAAGCGTGACGGCCGTGCCATCGAGGAGATCGGCAAGTACCATCCCACCGAGCAGCCTTCCTTCATCGAAGTGAAGTCTGACCGTGCACAGTACTGGCTCGGCGTTGGCGCCCAGCCGTCCGAGCAGGTCGCCAAGATCCTGAAGATCACCGGTGACTGGCAGAAGTTCAAGGGCATCAAGGGCGCCGAGGGCACCTTGAAGACCAAGGAAGCCAAGGTTGCGTTCGTGGCTCCCGAGGCCAAGAACGTTGTTGTCAAGGAAGCCATCACCAAGAAGGCCGCCAAGGCTGACGAGGCTGTGGCTGCTGAGAGCACCGAGGCCGAGTAACTTGCTGGCTGAAGCGCTGGGGCACTTGGTCCGCGGGATTGTTGACTCTCCCGAGGACGTCAAGGTGAGCGTCAACAACAACCGCCGCGGGGAAGCACTCGAGGTGCGCGTTCACCAGGACGACCTTGGCCGGGTTATCGGCCGGCAGGGGCGCACCGCCCGCGCACTGCGCACGGTGGTTGCGGCCCTGGCCCACGGCGAGCCGGTGCGTGTTGACGTCGTCGACACCGACCGACGCCGCTAAGCCGCCGCAAAAGACCCTTGCACCGTGCAAGCGGTGCGGCAAAAGTCTTCAGCAGTAAAGCCGTGCGTTTGGCCCCGGCACCATAATGGTGTCGGGGCCAAATTTTTTCCCGGCCGCGAGGCCCCCATGACACACGCCCCAAGGAGTTCACATGCAGGTTCAGGTTGCCCGGATTGGCAAGCCCCACGGCATTCGCGGCGAAGTGACGGTGCTTGTCCTCACCGACGCCCCCGATTCCCGTTTTTCCGTCGGAACCGAATTTGCCGCGGAGCCGGCGACGATCGGCACGCTCACCGTGCGCAGTTCGCGCTGGAACAAGGACATCCTGCTCCTTGGCTTTGAGGGCGTGGACACCCGCAACGACGCAGAACTGTTGCGCGGCACCACATTGTTTTTCGAATCCGACGAAGACGGCGACGACGACGCGTGGTACGAACACGAACTGGTGAACCTTGAGGTGCGGGTCGGCACCCGGACCGTGGGCAAGGTCACGGGCCTGCGCACCCTGCCCGTCCAGGACCTGCTGATCGTCGAGGACAACGACGGCGACGAAGTCCTGGTCCCGTTCGTGGACGAGATCGTCCCGGAGGTCAACATCGAGGAAGGCTACGTCCTGCTCACGCCCCCGGACGGACTGTTCACGGTGAACAAGGACATCACGGACAACGACGAGACCGGCGGGGCCGCGGACACGGAAAGCCAGCAGGACTGATGCGCTTTGACGTGGTCAGCATCTTCCCGGAATACCTGGCCCCCCTGGAACTGAGCCTGATCGGCAAGGCCCGCACCGACGGCCTGCTGGAACTGGCCGTCCACGACCTGCGCAGCTACACACAGGACCGCCACCGGACAGTGGACGACACCCCGTACGGCGGCGGCGCCGGGATGGTCATGAAGCCCGAACCCTGGGCGCAGGCCCTGGAAGACATCGCCGCGGCGGCACCGCCCGCGCCGGACAAGGCGGCGGCACCCTCCCCGGGCGCAGCGCCGGCACGGAAGAAGCCCACCCTCATCGTCCCCTCCCCGGCCGGAGAGGTCTTCACCCAGCAGCTCGCCTACGAGCTGGCCGGGGAGGACCACCTGGTGTTTGCCTGCGGCCGCTACGAGGGCATTGACGAACGTGTCCTGGAATGGGCCGCGGAACAGTACACGGTGCGATCCGTCAGCCTCGGCGACTACGTGCTCAACGGCGGGGAAGTGGCCGTCCTGGCCATGGTGGAGGCCATCGGCCGGCTCATTCCCGGCGTGGTCGGCAATCCGGAATCCCTCGTGGAGGAATCGCATTCCGACGGACTCCTGGAGTATCCCGTCTACACCAAGCCTTCGAGCTGGCGGGACCGGGACGTGCCGGAGGTGCTGCTCAGCGGCAACCACGGCAAGATTGCCAAGTTCCGCCGCGAACACCAGCTGCGCCGCACCGCGGCCCGGCGCCCCGACCTGCTCGACAAGCTGGATGTCTCCAACTTCAGCAAGACGGAACGCAACGTGCTGTGGGAACTCGGGTACGCCGTCGTCGACGGCAGGGCGGTGCGCCGGACCGGGAAGTAAGGGTTCCAACCGCAGCTGCCGGAGGTCCCCGGCCCTTGACAGCTTCCCGCCACAGGCCTACGTTGAGGGCAACATTGGAGCGGTCAATCCGTGGCAGTCGTGCCGGCAGGATGCAGCAGCGTGGGGCGCCGGGGCCAGCGGTCCGACCGATGCGGCAGACGCCGCGGAACGCTGGGGAGAGCACCATGCAAAAAGACACCATGCAAAAAGACACCATGCAAAAAGGCTTAGCCGTCCGGATCCTCAGCGGTGCAGCCGCATTCACCACGGTGCTGGCCTTGAGTGCCTGCGGTTCCGGCTTCGGCGGAAACGCGACCTCGACAGGCTCCGGTACGGCAGGGGGAGGCGGCGGACTGACGTCGTCCTCGTCCGCCCTGACGGTCATGATCGGTTCCAGCGGCAATGCTGAAACCAATGCGGTGAAGAGCGCCGTGGCCGACTGGTCGAAGTCCTCCGGAACGAAGGCCACGGTTATCGCGGCCAGCAACCTTGACCAGCAGCTGGCCCAGGGGTTCGCCGCCAAAAAGCCTGCCGACGTCTTCTACCTCTCCACCGGCTCGCTCGCCGGGTACGCCGCCAACGGCTCGCTGCTGGCCTACGGCGACCAGCTGAAGGACACCTCGGACTTTTATCCCACCCTGGTGAAGTCGTTCACCTACAACAACAAGCTCTATTGCGCACCCAAGGATTTCTCCACCCTGCAGCTGGTCATCAACACCGATATGTGGAAGGCCGCCGGTCTCACCGACTCCGACTATCCAAAGACCTGGGACCAGCTGGAGGCGGTCAGCAAGAAGCTGACCACCGGAAAGCAGACCGGCCTGGTGGTCAGCGGCCAGTATGAGCGGCTCGGGGCCTTCATGGTCGAGGCCGGCGGGAACCTTATGAACGCCGACAGCACGCAGGCCACTGCCAACAGCGCAGCGAACGTCCAGGCGCTCACGTACGCCAAGAAGCTCCTGACCGACGGCGCCATGAAGTTCGCTGCGGACACCGGCGCCAGCTGGGGCGGCGAGGCGCTGGGCAAGGGCCTGGCCGCGATGACCATTGAAGGCAACTGGATCACGGGCGGCATGCAGTCCGACTACCCGAACATCAAGTACAAGGTAGTCCCGCTGCCGTCCGGACCGAAGGGCCAAGGCACGCTGGAGTTCACCAACTGCTGGGGCATTGCGGCCGACAGCCCCAACCAGGCCGCCGCACTGAAGCTGGTGGAGCAGCTGACCACCAAGAGCGACCAGCTCGGCTTCGCGAAGGCCTTTGGGGTCATGCCCTCGATCCAGTCCGCGGCAGACTCCTGGAAGCAGGCGTATCCGCAGCTCGCCCCGTTCATGGACGCGGCCGCCTACGCCCAGGGCGTGCCAGCCGCCAAGGGTTCCGCCGCCGTCGTCAGCGACCTCGATTCAAAGCTGGGAAGCCTGGCCAAGAGCGACCCCAAAACACTGCTGGATGAGACGCAGAAAAACCTCCAGGCCCTGCTGAAGTAGCCGTGTCCGCCAACGCCGTGCGGTCCCGCTCGGGCATCCACGGCCATGAGACCGCCTCCGGGTGGCTGTTCACCGGCCCGGTGCTCTTCCTGCTCGGCCTGTTCCTGGTGATCCCCGTCCTGATGGCCCTGTGGGTGAGTTTCTCCGACTGGGGCGGCCGCGGCAGCCCGTTCTCGGCCGGCGTGCACTTCATCGGTTTCGACAACTACTCCAAGCTGCTCGCCGGCGGCGGACTGGCGGAGCAGGACTTCGGGACCTCGTTGCGCAACAACGCCTGGTACGTGGTTCTCGTGGTGCCATTGCAGACTGCGCTGTCCCTCTTCCTTGCCGTACTGGTCAACCGGGCGGTCCTGCGCGGCCGCGGCTTCTTCCGCACGGCGTTCTACTTCCCCTCCGTCACCAGCTCAGTGGCCATCACCGTCCTGTGGCTTTTCCTGTTCAGCTCGACCGGCAGTGTCAACAAGCTGCTCTCCTACATCGGCATCACCGGACCGAACTGGTTCAACGAACCCAGCGGCATCCTGCACGACCTCCTCGGCGTGTTTGGCGTGCAGAACGGCCCGGCCTTCCTCACCGGGGGCACCTTCCTCGGGATTTCGTGGTGGGACTGGCTGGCCGGCCCGTCGGTGGCGATGAGCGCCTACATCATCATGGGGATCTTCACCACCAGCGGGACCTTCATGCTGTTGTTCATCGCCGCCCTGCAAAACCTCGACCGCGACGTCACCGAAGCGGCCATGGTCGACGGCGCCAACGGCTGGCAGCGCTTTTGGCAGGTGACACTGCCGCAGCTGCGCCCCACCCTGTTCACCGTGCTCACGCTTGGCCTGATCGGTTGTTGGCAGGTCTTCGACCAGATCTACACCGGAACCCAGGGCGCCCCCGACAAGACGACGCTCACCCCGGCCTACCTGTCCTACCAGGCCGCCTTCCAGGATCAGGGCTGGGGGCAAGGCGCCGCGATCGCCTTCATCCTGTTCGTGATCATCGTCTTCTTCACGCTCTTCCAGCGCTGGGTGCTGCGCGAACGCAAGGTCTCCCGGCGCAAGATGCGGCCCTACCTGTCCGTGGGCACAGGCAGCAGCGGCGTCCCGGCCGGCGCCGCGGCCGCGGGGCAACCACCGGCGCCGGACGGAGAACGCCAATGAGCATCACCCAGTCGACAGACACGGCCGGCACGAAACAGGACCTCGTGCGCCGCCGGGACCGCAACGGCACCATGGCCGCCACGTCCGTGCTTTACGCGGTCCTCATCGCGCTGGCCATCGTCTACATCTTCCCGTTCCTTGTGCAGGTGGCGACGTCGTTCAAATCGGAGACTGAAGCGGCGCAGAGCCCGGTTTCGCTTGTGCCGCAGGTGTGGACGACGGCGGCCTACCGGGGGTTGTTCGCCCACTCGGACTTCCCTGTCTGGTTCAAGAACTCGGCCATCGTCACCGTCTGCGTCACCCTCGGCCGCGTGTTCTTCGACTCGCTCGCCGGCTACGCCCTGGCCCGCCTGCACTTCCGCGGCAGGGGCGTCATCTACGCCGGCCTCATCGCCGTGATGAGCGTGCCCGGCGTCGTCCTGCTCATCCCCAAGTTCCTGGTGCTCAACCAGGTCGGCATCTACGACTCGTACACCGGGATGATCGTGCCCCTGCTCACCGACGCGGCCGGTGTGTTCATCATGAAGAACTTCTTTGAATCCGTCCCGATCAGCGTCGAGGAGCAGGCCCGGATCGACGGCGCCGGCACGTTCCGGGTGTTCTGGTCGATCGTCCTGCCCATGTCCAGGCCGGCCCTGATGACCATCATCATCCTCTCCTTCCAGGGGTCCTGGAACGAGCTCTCACACTTCATCGTCTCCACCCAGTCGCCCGCGCTGACCACCCTCACGAAGGGGGTGGCCTCGCTCGCCAGCGGACAGCTGGGAGGGCCCACCCAGTATCCGCTCAAGCTTGCCGCCGCCGCGCTGATGACCGTACCGGTCGCCGTCATGTTCTTCATCTTCCAACGCCGGATCATGAACACCACCGAGGGTGCCGTGAAAGGGTGAGCCACAGCGGGGCGGGGGCCCTGACACCTGGGCCGGGGCCCGGCGTCGTGCGCCGGCGGCACGGGCAATTAGTTGTTGTGCCGCCCGGTATGGCAAAATGGGGGACGTGCCGGCTGGGCGGGCTCCTGCCACAGGGGGACCGTCCGCCAACAGGCGGCACACCGGGATTCACCCTTGATACCCCGGGCTAAAAAACTTTCGCTTTCCGTGACTGGCCTGCGCCGTCCACGGGATCCGTGACATAAAGCAAATGACCTGTGGCGTTTGCCTGGAGTGAGAAAAATGCAGATTCTCGATTCTGTTGACGCAGCCAGCCTGCGCAGCGACATCCCCGCCTTCCGGGCCGGTGACACCCTCAACGTCCACGTGAACATCATTGAAGGCTCCCGCGCGCGTGTCCAGGTGTTCAAGGGCTTCGTCCTTGGCCGCCAGGGCGACGGCGTCCGCGAGACCTTCACGGTCCGCAAGGTCTCCTTCGGTGTCGGCGTGGAGCGTACCTTCCCGGTGCACTCGCCGGTCATCGACAAGATTGAGGTTGTCACCAAGGGTGACGTCCGCCGTGCCAAGCTCTACTACATGCGCAACCTGCGCGGCAAGGCTGCCAAGATCAAGGAAAAGCGCGACGCCGTTCCCGCCAAGTAACGGGAATCGCACTTTGCCCCAAGCGAAACGCCAGTCCAGGAAACTGGGCTGGCGTTTTGTTGTTCTTGCCTTGGTGGTGATGTTCCTGCTGACCGCCGTGGTGCGCAATGTCTGGACGGATGTCTACTACATCCCGTCCGGGTCCATGGAGCCGCTGCTGGTGACCGGGGACCGCGTGCTGGTTTCGCGCACCGATTTTGCGCTTACGCCCATCAAGCGTGGCGACGTGGTGGTCTTTGACGGCCGGGGGTCGTTCACACCGTGGCAGTCGGGCCGGGACCCGCTCACTGACGCGGCCGTCGGCGCCGGGCAGTGGCTGGGCCTGGTCCCCAACAACAACATTTACGTCAAGCGGGTGCTGGGGGTGGCGGGGGACACCGTGAAGTGCTGCACCGCCGCCGGCCTGCTGGAGGTCAACGGGGTTCCCGTCACTGAGAGCTACCTGTATCCCGGCGACAAGCCCAGCGAGTTGAGGTTCGACGTCACCGTCCCGCAGGGTAAATTGTGGCTCATGGGCGACCACCGGAGCATCTCAGCGGACTCGCGGTCCCTGCTGGGCATGCCCGGCGGCGGCCTCATCTCCACGGGCAAGGTGATCGGCCGCCCGTGGGCCACGGTGTGGCCGCTGGGGCGCGTCCACGTGCTCAAGAACGACGCCGCCACCCCCTAGCGCGCCCGTCCCACCCCTGTTGAACGACAAACTTAAGGAACCAGCCCCATGGAGCAGAACGTGCCCGGCGAGCCCGGCCAGTCCCACCCGGACGACGGCGGTGCAACGGACGGCGCGCACGGCGCCGGCGCGCACGGTGGGCACGGCGCGCACGCGCCCGAGGCCACGGCGCTGGAGCGCTTCAGCAGTGGCGTCTGGTCCTGGGGGAAGGAAATCATCACCATCCTCGCCATTGCCCTGGTCCTTTCCTTCCTCATCAAGACGTTCCTGTTCCGGGCCTTCTACATCCCCTCCGGATCCATGGAAAACACCCTGCGCATCGACGACAGGATCTTCGTGAACCTGCTGGTGCCGGAGCCGTTTGCGCTCAAGCGGGGGGACGTCGTCGTCTTTAAGGACACCCTGGGCTGGCTTCCGCCGGAACAGGCGAAGACGGGCCCGTTCAGCTGGATTGGCGACGTCGCCACCTTTGTCGGCCTGGCCCCGGACAGCTCGCAGCAGCACCTGGTCAAGCGCGTCATCGGCCTGCCGGGGGACCACGTGAAGTGCTGCGACGCGGCCGGCAAAATGACAGTGAACGGCGCGGCCCTCACCGAACCGTACCTGTTTCCGGGGGCTTCGCCGTCCGACACCACCTTCGACGTGACCGTCCCGGCCGGACACATCTGGGTCATGGGCGACCACCGGAACAATTCCGAGGACTCGCGCGCGCACCAGAGGGACAGCGGCACCGGCTTCGTGCCGATCTCCGCAGTGGAGGGCCGCGCCATCGTCATCGCCTGGCCGCTGAACCACGTGGGCATCCTGGGGAACTACCCGAAGGTTTTCGCCAATGTGCCGGAACCGGCCGGCGTCACCAAGGGGACGTCGTCGGGCGTCGTCCCCACGGGAAAATAGTGGCAGCGCTGCCGCCCACCCTGGAGTGGGAACGTGAACTGGCGGCCCAGGGCTACACGCTGGTGGGCGGCTGCGACGAGGTGGGCAGGGGCGCGCTGGCCGGACCCGTCAGCGTGGGCCTGGTGGTCATCAACGCCGCAACCGCCGCCGAGCTGCCCGGCGTGAAGGACAGCAAGCTGCTGCGCGGGCCGGTGCGCCAGGCCCTGGTGCCGGCGATCCAGGCGTGGGCGCAGGCGCATGCCGTGGGACACGCGTCCGCGGCGGAGATCGACGCGGTCGGCCTGATGGCCGCCCTGCGATTGGCGGGGACGCGCGCCCTGGCCGCGGTGGCCGCCGAACTGCTGCCGGGCTACGTCATCCTGGACGGGAACCACGACTGGCTCTCCGTGCCCGTGCAGCCGGAACTCGTTTTTGCCGGCACTCCTGCGGGAGCGGATTCCGGCGCGTCGATGACCGTACGGACCCGCATCAAGGCGGACCTGACCTGCCTGTCCGTGGCCGCCGCCAGCGTCCTCGCCAAGGTGGAGCGAGACGCCATGATGGTGGAGCTGGCGCAGGAGTTCCCGCAGTTCGGTTGGGACGGCAACAAGGGCTACGCCACGGCCGCGCACCGGGCCGCCATCGCCGGGCACGGACCCACCGGCTTCCACCGCAGGACCTGGCGGCTCACCTAGCGTTTCGCCGCCGGCGTATGGCCGCGTTCGTCCGCAGTGCCCCCGGTGATGGATGATGGAAGCATGAGCGCTGAGGACCTGGAGAACTACGAAACCGACATGGAGCTGCAGCTCTACCGCGAGTACCGGGACGTGGTGAACCTCTTCAGCTATGTGGTGGAGACCGAGCGCCGCTTCTATCTGGCCAACCACGTTGACCTGCAGGCGCGCTCGGCCGACGGCGAGGTCTACTTCGACCTGACCCTGCAGGACGCGTGGGTGTGGGACGTCTACCGCACGGCCCGCTTCGTCAAGAACGTCCGCGTCATCACCTTCAAGGACGTCAATGTCGAGGAACTGATCAAGACCGACGACCTTCAAATCCCCAAGGACGGCCAGCTGGGCCCGCTCGGCTGACGGCTCCGGCCGCAGGACCCCGGCAAGGGGCCGCCCCACGTGGGCGGGGACGACGGCGGAATGGGGGTTCCGGCGTCGTCCCCGCCTTTTTGTTCCTCCACAGTTTGTTCCTCCACAGTTTGTTCCTCCACAGGGGGAGTCCGGGCGCGTGCCGTCCACATTCGGGCAGCTGCCCCTGCCGCGGCGTGGAATTTTCCGCCACTCTGGCAGTGGAGGTTGCCATGAGAGCGAAAGACACGTTGGGCCGGAGCGGCGAAAGGGTCGCGGCGGACTACCTGGAGGATAAGGGAATCCGGGTCATCGACAGCAACTGGCGCTGCCCGTCCGGGGAGATTGACCTGGTGGCGCTTGACGGTTCCGAGCTGGTGATCGTGGAGGTCAAGACACGGCAGTCGCGCCGTTACGGCGACCCGCTGGAGGCCGTGACGGCGGCCAAGCTGCGCCGGCTGAGGACCCTGGCGGTCCTTTGGGCGCGTGAACACCGGCATGTCATCGGCGCGCTGCGCATTGACGCCGTGGGAATCATCATGGATGGACGGTCGGCGCCCAGCATTGACCACCTCAAGGGCGTGGCCTGAGTGGGGATGGGCAGGGCGCTGGCGGTGGCCCTCGTGGGGCTCAACGGCCACGTCATCGAGGTCGAGGCCGACATCGGGCAGACGCTGCCCAGCTTTGTGCTCCTGGGGCTTCCGGACGCCGCCCTGAGTGAGGCCCGCGAACGCATCCGTTCGGCCGCCCAGAACTCGGGCATTCCCCTGAGCCGGCGCAAGATCACCGTCAACCTGGTCCCCGCCTCGCTGCCCAAGAAAGGCTCCGGCTTCGACCTTTCGAAAGTCTATGATAGACACACTATGAAAAGCAATGGCAGAGCCGCCGGAATCTATGTACGCATCAGCCACGACCACGAGGGCGCCGGACTTGGCGTGGCACGCCAGGAAGAGGACTGTAGGACGCTGGCGGCCCGCCTGGGCTGGACCGTTGCCGCCGTCTACGTGGACAACGACATTAGCGCCTATCAGCGCCGCCGCGTCCGTAAAGGATACAAGGCCCTGTTGGCCGACGTGGAGGCCGGGACGATTGACGCCATTCTTGCCTGGCACACCGACCGGCTGCACCGCCGCACGGCCGAACTCGAGGGATTCATTGACGTGATTGAGCCGCGGGGCGTGGAGGTGCAAACCGTGCAGGGCGGGCCGCTGGACCTTGCCACGTCACAGGGGCGCATGGTGGCCCGCATGGGCGGTGTCCTCGCACAGCACGAGATAGAGCACATGCGGGAGCGCATGATCCGGGCCAAGGCCCAGGCCGCCGACATGGGCAAGTGGCGGGGCGGGCCGCGCCCGTTCGGCTATGAACCGGACGGGGTGACGCCGCGGGCCGCCGAAGCCGCCGCGCTGGTGCGGGCGGCGGACAAGTTCATTGCGGGCCAGTCCCTGCGCAGCGTGGCACGCGACATGGCCGCGGACGGCATCACCACATCCTCGGCCGGCGCACACCCCATGGATGAAATAGCGCTCCGCCGCATCCTGCTACGCCCGCGAAACGCCGGCTGGATGGAAAACCGGGGCGAGATTACCGGGCCGGCGAACTGGCCCGGCATCCTGCCCGAGGAAACCTGGCGCGCCGTCACCGCAAAACTCAAAGACCCCGCCCGCACCACGACGACGGGCAACACGGGCCGGTGGCTCGGCTCCGGGCTGTACCTGTGCGCGGTGTGCGGTGGCACCGTCCGGGCCGCTGCAGCGACCGGCGGGCGGCGCGTCTACCGGTGCAAGTCCGGCGCCCACGTGACCCGCGACCAGGCGCAGACGGACAAGCTGGTCCGCGGCGTCATTGCCGGCCTGCTGCGCAGGCCCGAGACGCTGGCCCGCTTCACCACCGCCCGGCCCGACACGGTGGCACCGCTGCGGGCCGAGGCCGCCGCCCTGCGCACCCGCCGCGACCTGCTGGCCGTCGACTACGCCAACGGCGACCTGACCGGGGCGCAGGTGCGCATAGCGACGGCGAACCTTGACGGGAAAATCCGGGACGTGGAGGCCCGGCTCGGGGCGGTGGGCATGGCCGCATCCATGGCGGGGCTCGCCTCCGCGCCCGACCCGGCGCAGGTATTTCTGGACGCCGCCGTCGGCCGCCAGCGCGCCGTGCTGGCCGCCCTTGCGGTAGTCACCATCCACCCCCAGGCGAAGGGCCGCACCAAGGGCTGGCGCGGCGGGGAACCGTACTTTGACACCGAATCCGTCACCGTGGAACTGCGGGAGGGCTAAACAATGCGTACGGCGCATAAAGTACGCGCCCAGCGTGTGAATTATCCTAAACAATACGTACAGCGCATAAAATACTCCCCCAGCGCGTAAATTGGTTGACAAAACTTGTCATCTTTACTCACATAGCCGCCGATAAGGGTTTATGATTGAGGTATTGGTTCACCACCAAAAGCCGTTTGTATTCCACGAGAACGGCACCTATTACGCAGATGCAGAGGCAACAAAGGTGAAGCCGTAACTGACCGCTTCGTGGGGGTTAGCGCTTACGGTGCCACACCGAAGAGAACGATTCTTCGGAGGTGTCCAAAATGTCCACACGGCGGCTCGCAAGCGCCCCAGACGCTGCAACATACAAGCAGGTTAGCGAAGGCACAATTTGGCGGTGGGCCAAACTCGGCCTAATCACCCGCTACCGCATCAGCCCGCGCCTGGTCCGCTTCGACCTCAATGAACTTGACGAAATGATCCACGCGGACACGTCCAACCGCGAAGCCGGCGCACGATGAACCCCGGAGACAGCAAACGCCGCCCTGCCCAGGCGGCGCCGCGATCTGCTGATGATCCCATTTTGGCACGGGCCGCGCGAATTGTCGCCAGCATGCCGCCCCTCACCGCGGCCCAGCTCGACACCCTGGCCGTCCTGCTCGGCGGTGAATCATGAGCGAAACACGCATGCCCCGAATGACCGCAGACACGGACTTTGAACTGTCCCCGGCACTGTCCGCACGGCTCGGGGCCGACGCATACACCGGCCCGCAAATCCACACGCACGGACTCATCATCCACGCCATATGGGCCGAAGGCGCCTGCGGCGTTGCCGTGCGAGGCTTCGGCACCTACGCACGCGAGGACGTGCTCTTTCTCGACTACGAGCAAGCCTGCGCCCTGGCCAACGCGTTCAAACACGTCCTGCCCAACCTGGCCCGGCTGCGCGAAGAGACGGGCGGGGACCTCTGATGGTCGACACACGCGTCCTGCGGGAAGCGATGAACCACCCAAAAACAGCACCCACGGCCTACACCCCGCCGGCGGCCTACGCCGGCACAATCAACCCCGGCGCCGCCAAGGCGTTGGCCGAGGAATGCGCGGCAGTTCAAAACGCACCCGAAGGCACCCGCAACCACACACTAAACCGGGCCGGTTTCAACCTCGCCCAGCTGGTGGCCGGCGGGGAACTACCCGGCAACCTGGTGGTGCAGGAGCTTACCGCCGCCGCACGCCTTGCCGGCCTGGAGGACGCGGAGATCAAACAGACCCTCAGCAGTGCGCTGCCGGCCGGTGCAGTCCAGCCAAGGGTCATAAAACCACTGGCCGACGTGAACGAATGGATGAACGGCTGGCCCGCCACCGGCACAGCACCCGCGCCGGCCCCGGGCACAGCGGGTGGGGAACCCGTGCCAGACGCGGGAGAAGAGCCGGCCTCATGGGCGCCCCAAGACCTGACGGCCGCCATCAACGGCACATACAAGCCGCTGCTGCCCACCATCATGCCCCGCACAGACGGCGTGTTCCTGCTCTACCCCGGCAAGGTCCACTCCCTGCAAGGAGAGTCCGAATCCGGGAAATCCATGCTCATGCACGCCGAAACCGCCCGGCTCCTCAACGCCGGCCAAGACGTCCTCATCATCGACTTTGAAGACACACAAACAACCGCGGTGAACCTGCAGAAACAGCTGGGCGCCAAACCGGAAAACATCGCCGCCCACCTCCACTACATCAGCCCCGAATGCCACCCCTTCGGCATGACAAAAGAACTCGGCGCCTGGGAGAGCCTGCTCAACAACCGCTACGCCCTGGTTGTCATCGACGGCGTGACCGAGGCGTTCGCCGTGTTCGGCGTCAAATCCATTGACAACGACGAAGTCACCAAATGGGGCCGGGCCGTGCCCCGCGTCATTGCCAGGAGGACCGGCGCCGCCGTCGTCGTCGTCGACCACGTCACCAAATCAGCGGACGGCCGCGGCCGGTACGCCATCGGCGCCCAAGCCAAAATGTCCTACCTGTCCGGCGCCTCCTACATGGTCGAAGTCATTGCACCCCTGGGCGTGGGCCTGGTGGGCCGGCTCGGCCTGCGCGTCGGCAAGGACCGCCCCGGCCAGGTGCGACCCAAGGCCGGCGCGTGGAGCAAAACCAACAGGACCCAGGAAATAGCCGTGGCCGTCATCGACTCCACCACGCCCGGGCACATTGACTACACGCTCGAGCCGCAAGGCGAACCGATGCCGCCCGACGACCGGGACGAGGAAACCCTGACCAAGGTGGCCGAACTCATCGAACAGGCACCCAAACCTCCGTCGCTCCGAACCATCCTGGACAACGTGCGCGGAGGCCGGCCACGGAAGATTGCAGCCATCGCATTACTGGCGGCCGAGGGCTACATCAGAATCCAAAACGGAACCAATAATTCGCAGACACACCACCACCTGAAAAAGTACCCATAAATAGCCGTTTTCAGGTGTGTCAGTGTGTCTCCCCTTAAGAAAGTGGGGGAGACACACACACAGACACCGTGTTAAGACACACCCGAGACACACCCGAGACACACTGACACACCCAGCGAAACAGACAAGGAAAAAGCATCATGACAACCAGCCCCAGCACTGGCACGCAGAACAACCCAACCGACGCCGGATTCATCACGGGCCACCTGCCAGACGGGACGCCCTGCCTCGTCACCGACTGGGCCTCAATATGGGATGACGACAGCCCCGGCCACGCCGCCCTCGTCCGGGCCGACGCCGAACGCTGGGCCGTCTTCATCGGATTCCCGCCGGACTGTGCCACCGCCAAGGCCGCGCTGGCCAGTATCACCCATCTTTACCGCAGCCCCGGTGTGGACACCGCCGACGCCAACCAGGCCCGCCGCGCCGCCAAGGCCGCCGCCAAGGGATACCGCGCACCGCTCGACTGGATAGCAGAGAACTAGCCATGAGCAACAGCCCACGCCCCCGTGCACGCGCCCGCTGCTGGGCGTGGCGCTACCCGGACGGAACCGAACTGCCAGGCATCGGCCTGTTCACCAACAACATCCTGCAAGCCCACCTGACACCGGCACAGGCCCGCACCATGGCCGACCGGCTGCACGACCTCGCAGACCAAATCGAAACAACAAACCGCAACCCGCCAGGAGACACCGAATGAACGCCACCCCAGCCACCCAGGAACAATTCATGCTCAACGTCAGCCGTGACGTGTTCGCCCTCGCCACCGCCCAGGTCAACACCAACGCAGACCCCAAGCTGAACGTCCGTGCGTTGGTCATGGCCCAGCCCGAACACCTGCGCCTGTCCTACGCCGCCGAACTCTGCCGCTGCCTCGTGATGAACCTGGGAGACCTGCTCCTGGACCTGCACGGCACACAGGAGGGCGCACGCGCAGCCATCGGGCGCGGCGCCCTGAACTTCGAGTCCGCCGTCAACGACACCACCACACCACCCAGCGACGACGGCAAGGACTAGGCGCCATGCCATGCACACGCCACGCCACCCACACAGGCACAGCACCACGCCCTGCCTGTGTGTGCGTGGCACACAGGCACAGCACCACCACACACGCCGCTGTCGTGACGACGTGACGACACGACAGCGTGACGACACGACAGCAGGACACGACGACAGACACGCCATGACGTCCCAAATCAAACGGAACGCCCTTGCCGGTACCGGGAGCCACCCGGGGGGTGCGGGGCGCTCAGCGGGGCACACAGGGCCGCACAGGGCAGGTTTTTTTCTACCGGGCGATATGCGGGCGACCGCGCCATTTCCATTTTTTTCTCCCCCCGACGAACGGCCGGTGGGGCACCATGGGCAGGAGACAACGCCGTGACTGAACAAAACCGAACACACGCGCCGGGCGCGGCCAGTGACAACGCTTACCGGAAGGGCTGCCGCTGCGCCGGGTGCCGGGCGGCCCACGCGGCGGCAGCGCGGCGGCGCAGGGCTGGCCCGCCCGCGCCGCCTGCGGATGTGCCGGCCGGTCCCGGCCCCATCGAGTTGTCCGTCATGGCCGAGTTGGGGAAGCTGCCGCCCGGCGCGGGCGGGTTCTGGGGCCCCGTGTGGCGGGAGCTTGCCCTGTATGATGCGCGGCTCATTGACCGGGCCGTGGCCACCGGCGAACACAATATCGTTTCGACGATGCAAAGCCGCCTGGCCAACGTCATTGACCGGCTCGTGGCGGGGGCGCCGCGGGGTCCGGAGGACACGGCGGAGTGGGCGGCGTGGGCTGGGGACTTGTGAGTGAATGACACGGCTGTGATTCGGGCGTAGAATGCGGGCAACGGTTTTACCATCGGTTCCAGTTTGCCCGGCCCGCCACGGCCAGCCCGGCAACCTGGCCCGGCGAAATGGTGGGCCGCCAGTTGACGCAGATTTCCTGACCGCCACGGCCTGCCAGGCAACGCGAGACGACAAGACGCCCTTGTGGCGCATGATCCCATTACTTTTTCGGGCCACAGGCCCAAGCCCAGGAGGGCGAAATCATGACCATTGCAGAACTTATTAGGCGGGTTCAGGAAAACCGGGCCGTAAAGGTTCGTGAGTTCAACGACACCCAGGCGGATTTTGACAAGCTGCGGGCCATTCGGGAGGAAAGTTCCGGGCGTGTCTCGTTTACGCCGGAGCAGGCGCGTTCCTACGACAGTTTGTGGAAGTCGCGGGCCAGCCTTGACGAGGAAATCAAGGCGTTCGATGCCCGCATTGCGGAGCTTGAGCGGGAGCAGGCGCAGGATGATGCCGTGGCCCGTGCGGGGGCCGGCCCCTTGTATGACAGTCACGGCGCCCCGCTGGAACGCGGCCGGGACGCGGAGGCGGTGCAGCCTGTGGGCCGTGCCGGTGCCGGTGCCCGTTCGGCGGGCCAGAAGTTCACCGTCCGCGGTTCGCAGGATCCGGCGGCCGTGGTGGCCGGGCAGCGGTTCGCGGATCATCCGGCGGTGCAGCGGGCCAGGGCTGCTGACGCTGCCCGTGAGCAGGCCACCACGGCGATGCACGGCGGCATCACAAACCTGCTGCGGTCCCTGACCACCTCGGGCGCCTCGGCTGTCGTGCCGGTGTCCTGGTCTTCGGAGCTTATCGACCTGGCCCGGAACAACGCGGCCGTGTTCAAGGCCGGCGCCAGCCTGGTCCCGATGGGCACGCAAACAGTCAATATCGGAAGGCTGACGGCGGACCCCACCTCGGCATTCCGCACTGAGGGTT
The DNA here is from genome assembly GCF_013376105.1 of Arthrobacter wenxiniae. Classification (GTDB taxonomy): domain Bacteria; phylum Actinomycetota; class Actinomycetes; order Actinomycetales; family Micrococcaceae; genus Specibacter; species Specibacter wenxiniae. The sequence continues at coordinate 13,152 of NZ_JAAMFM010000008.1, read as the reverse complement.
CCGCGATCACGGCCAGCGATCCAAGCTTCGACATGGTCACCCTGGTTGCCAAGACGATGAATTGCATGGTCGTCGTCACCAACGAGTGGCTGCAGGACGCGGAAAACGCGGAAGACCTGGTCAAGAACGCAATGGGAAGGTCAATGGGCCTGGCGCTGGACCGCTTGGCCCTGTATGGCGGCATCCTGACCGGTGACCCGTCAGGCGCGAACTTCCCTGTTCCGCCCAACCCGCGCGGCGTCCTGGCCGCGCTGAACGCGGTACTGCCCGCCAACGTGTTAGGCGGCTCCGCAACCAACGGCACCACGCCCACGAACTACGCGGAATGGCTGGCCCTGGACTACACGCTGGAGAACCTGAACGAAACGCCCACAGGGCTGATTGTCCCGTCCCGGCTCATGCAAAAGTACGCCGGCCTCGTGGACACGTTGGGCCAGCCGTTGCGGAAGCCGGACGACTTGAACGACCTGCCGGTGTACGTCTCCAACCAGGTGGCTAAGGGCATGACGAAGGGCACCAGCAGCACCGCGGCTGACGCGTTCATCGGCAACTGGGAAGAGCTCCTGATCGGGCAGCGCCTCGAGATGACCGTGCAGGTGTTGACGGAGCGTTACGCCGACCTCGGACAGACCGCGTTTGTGATCACCTGGCGCGGAGACATTCAGCCGGCCCGGCCGTCCGCGTTCGGCGTATACCGGTACCTGAACGGGCTGTAATGGTTCTTGGTGCGGGGCAGGGAACGCCGGGGTGGGTCAAGAATCCGTCCTGGCGTCCCACCGTCCCAGAAATCACGCTCAACTCCCCGTTGTATGAGTGGGCCAGTGATAGGCGGGAACCGGATGGGGCGCCGCCGGTCCCGGTCCCGCCCACGAACTGCACCCACATCATGACGCTCCTGTCCCCGGTCACGGGCCAGCTGGTCACGTTTGTTCCCGGCGAGACCCTGCCGGCGTGGGCTTTGCCTTACAGATAGGAAAACAGCATGTTGCACAACCAGGAGCCGCTGACACTGGCGCCGCTCGACGGGCAGGGCGTGCCGGAAGTTTTCACCGACTACGCGCACCACGTGCACCCGGCCACGGCCACGGAGGTTGTTTTCTGCCCTGGTGAACGCATCCCGGACTGGTTCAACAGCCCGGCCGCCTGGGCCGCCGCGTGGGAGGCTGCGGGGCGGCCCAGGATGGACCCCGAGACTGTGGCGTGAACGCCACCCCAGCCCACTCTTTATGAGCTGTTCACGGGCAAGGGGAACGATGGCCGGCGAGGCTCTTTTTCAGGGGCCGGTGACCCGGCCAGCGCCACACAGGAAGCCCCGCACCAGTGCTGGTGCGGGGCTCCTTCACGTCAGACCCCCGCGAACAGCCCGGCGATGGCGTCCCGCCGCTGCACGTCCGAAACCTCGGTGTACAGGGCAGTGGTGGCCACGGACGAATGCCGCATGAGCTCCTGGACCACGCGGAGGTTGGCACCGTTGCGGAGCAGCGCCGTGCCGTAGTAGTGGCGCAGCTGGTGCGGGGTGGCGTGCACGCCGGCACGGGCCAGGGTGTCGTGGATCGTCTTGCCTACCGCGGTGCGGTGGATGGGTCCGTCGTTCCTGGGGGACGGGAACCACCAGCCGTCCGCCGGGAAGCCGGCGGCCCCGGCCAGAACGAGCGGGTGCACCGGCAGGGTGGCCTCCTTCGCACCCTTGCCGACCACGTACAGCAGCCCCGCGTCGAGGTCGAAGTCATCACCCCTGATCTTGGCGATCTCGTGCACGCGCAGCCCCTCAAAGGCGGCGAGGAGGATCATCATGCGGGTGGTGCGCCGGTTCGCCGCCGCCAGCACGGCCTGCAGCTGTGCCTCGCTGATGGGGCGTGGGAGGCCGGCGCGGCGGCGCGGCTTCGGCACCCGGCCCACGGGGTCATCCTCACGCAACCCCGCCGCCACCAGGTACGCGGAGTACGCGCTGATTGCGCCATGGTAGGTCAGGCGCGTGCCGGGCGTGAGTCCCGGCCTGGTCATGAAACCGATAATGTGCGCGGGCGTGATTTCCAGCGGCCCACACCCGGCGAAACCGACAAGGTTTTTGATGGTGCGGGCCCGGTCCGCTATGGTCCGTTCCGACGCGCTGACGGACTCCTGCCAGAGCCGCCACCCGGCCAGCACGGCCGCGAGCTCCCCGGCATGGGCTTCGGTGGCCGCCGGCATGGGCGGGTGCCGGAGCGGGGCCCTGGGCGCCGCGCTCATGACCGGCTCGCCAGGTCATAGAGCAGTTCGGCCAGCTGCCGGGCCGCCCACCCGGACGGCAGGGAAATCTCGCTCCCGTCCTGCTCGACCACGATTTCCAGGATGCCGTCACACCAGGAGCCGTAGACGAACGTGGACCCGTCCTTGGTCTGGTGGCGGGATTCGTAGACGTCGGCCCAGCCGGCGGGGTCGACGTCCGCCGGGACGGCCTGCAGTTCCCAACCGGCCGGTGGTGTGGTGCGCGTGGTGCCCATGATGACTCCTAGGTAAGTGTGTCAAAGCTTGTTCTTCGACCTGGCCATCGTCATGGCGGCGCTGGAGGCGGCCGGGGACGTGCGCCGGACCGGGGGGACGGTCTTCATAGCCGAGCTGGGCCTGGACGGTCGGCTGCGGGCGGTCCGCGGCGTGCTGCCCGCCGTCCTGGCAGCCATCAAGGCGGGCTGGAAGGAATTCGTCGTGGCGGAGCCCAACCTCGCCGAGGCGGAGCTGGTGGCTGGTGCGAAGGTGCGCGGCTACGGCTCGCTCGCGCAAGTGGTCGCCGACTTCGACGCCGACCCCCAGGACCTGGTGCTTGCCGTGCCGGACGGCCCGCCCGCTGCCGCCGGGTCCGACGACGACGGCGCGTCCGCCGGGGAGCAGGCCCCGCCGGACCTCTCCGAGGTGGCCGGTCAGGCGGAGGCTCGCCTGGCCTTGGAAATCGCGGCCGCCGGCGGGCACCACCTGATGATGGTGGGGCCGCCGGGTTCGGGCAAGACCATGCTCGCCGAGCGCCTGCCCGGACTGCTGCCCGCACTCAGCGACGAGGAGGCCCTGGAAGTCACGGCCATCCATTCCCTGGACCAGGTGCGCCGCGGCTCCAACGCGCTGATCCGCCGCCCGCCCTACGAGCGCCCGCACCACTCGGCCAGCACCGCGTCCATCATTGGCGGCGGCACCGGCATCCCGCGGCCCGGGGCCGCTTCCCGCGCCCACCGGGGCGTGCTCTTCCTCGACGAGGCACCGGAATTCGACAAGCGGGTCCTGGATGCCCTGCGCCAGCCCCTCGAGAGCGGCGAACTGGTACTGCACCGTTCGGCGGGAACGGCGGCCTACCCTGCGCGCTTTCAGCTGGTGCTGGCCGCGAACCCCTGCCCCTGCGGCAAGGCCGCGGGCAAGGGGATCAGCTGCGAATGCACGCCCATGGCGCGGAGGCGCTATTTCGGACGCCTGTCCGGCCCGCTGCTGGACCGGGTGGACATCCAGTTGCAGGTCAACCGTGTACAACTTGCCCAGCTCTCCGATGCCGGCCCGCGGGAGAGCACCGACCAGGTGGCTGTCCGCGTGAAACTGGCGCGGGATACCGCCCGGGAGCGCCTGCGCCCCTTCGGACTGGTTCACAACGCCGACCTCACCGGCAGGATCCTGCGCGGCCCGCTCCGCCTGCCGTCGGCGGACACGGCGCTGCTGGACCGTGCCATGGGCCAGGGCAGCCTGTCCGCCCGCGGCTACGACCGCGTGCTGCGCCTGGCCTGGACGGTGGCCGATCTGCAGGGGCGGCCCCGGCCCTGCGCCGACGACGTGGGCCTGGCCCTGACATTGCGACAACGAGGAGAAGGACTATGAACGCCACCACTGTGGACCCGGGCACCCTGAATCGGGGCAATGCCGACGTCCGGCTCGCCCGGGCGGCGCTGACCCGGCTCATGGAACCGTCCGACCTGGCCGGACTGGCACTCATTTCGGTGGCCGGCCCGGTGGATGCGCTGGCCCTCATCCGCAGCGGAGCGGAGTCAAGCGCCGTGCTGGAACAGGAAATGACGGCCGTGCTGGCGGAGACCGGAGCTGGCCGGTGGCCGGGCCTGGCGGATGCGCTGGGGCGGTGGAGGCCGCGGCTTGCGGATCTGGCTCCGGAACGCGACCTGGCCGTGGTGGAGCGGTACGGCGGGGGGCTGCTGATTCCGGAGGACCCGGCGTGGCCGCCCGCCCTGGCGGACCTGCAACTGGCGGAGCCGATTGCCCTGTGGATGCGCGGACGCGTGCTTCACCTGCCGGAACAACGGCGCTGCATTGCCCTGGTCGGCTCGCGGGACAGCACCAGCTACGGCGCCAATGCCACGGGGGAGATGGCAGCAGCGCTTGTACAGCGCGGCTACACGGTGGTCAGCGGCGGCGCATACGGCATCGACGCAAGTGCCCACCGGGGCGCGCTTGCGGCGGCCAGGCAGGACCCCTCCTACTGGGGTTCGGTGCCACAGGGCCGTACCGGGGCCGGCTCCGGTGCCGGGGGCGTGGCGCAGCCGCCCACTCTGGCGGTCATGGCCGGCGGCGTGGACAGGTTCTACCCGTCCGGAAATGAGGAACTGCTGCGCACCGTCACCGAGCAGGGTGCCATCGTCGCCGAGGTTCCGCCGGGCACCAACCCGACCCGCTACCGCTTCCTGCAACGGAACAGGCTCATCGCCGCACTGTGCGAGGTGACGGTGGTGGTGGAGGCGCGGTGGCGCTCCGGCGCGCTGAACACGGCACACCACGCAGCGGGCCTCAGCCGTTCCGTGGGCGCGGTGCCGGGCTCGGTGTATTCGGCAAATTCGGCCGGCTGCCACCGGCTGCTTCGCGAAGGGGCGGCAGTGTGCGTCACTGACGCCGCGGACATTGCCGAGCTCGCGGGCGAGGCAGGCTCCAACCTGGTACCCGAACAACGTGGGGCACCGGCCCTGCACGACGGGCTCGGGGTGGAGGACCTCCTGCTCCTGGACGCGCTTCCACTTCATTCGGCCACCTCTGTGGACAAGCTCAGCGTCGTGGCCGGCCTCGGGACCGCGTCGGTGCTGGCGGGGCTGGGCCGGTTGGAACTGCTGGGTCTGGCCCGGCGGCTGGACACGGGCTGGAAACGCGGCGGTTGAGCCGAGGCCGAGGCCCGAGCCCGGCGCAGGCCGGCGCTTGCTTGATGCGGCGGCCTTGCCCGGTCACGGGGCTGCCGCCGGGTGCGGTTGCGTGCCCAACGGCCGCCCATGCCGGCTCGATTGATAGCGTGGACGCCATGGACATCACGGTTCTGCAGGCGGACATCACCCGGCTGGAGGTGGACGCCATCGTCAACGCGGCTAACTCCGGGCTGCTGGGCGGAGGCGGGGTGGACGGCGCCATCCACCGAGCTGCGGGTCCCGAATTGCTCGCCGAATGCCGGGAACTTCGGCGCACCCGCTTTCCTGGGGGCCTGCCCGTGGGGGAAGCCGCTGCCACCGGGGCGGGCCGGCTTCCTGCCCGTTGGGTGATCCATACGGTGGGACCCAACAGGCGGGCGGGCCAGGTGGACCCGAAGCTGCTCGAAAACTGCTTCAGGCGGAGCTGTGAGGTGGCCGCGGATCTTGGCGCCCGGTCCGTGGCGTTTCCGGCGATCGGCGGGGGAGTGTACGGCTGGGCCGCGGAAGACGTCGCAGCGGCAGCGGTGGCAGGCCTGGCGGCAGCGGCGGCAGGCCTGGCGGCCGCCGGGCCCAATGCTGCAGGCCGCCGTGTGCCGAGGATGCCGGAGTCCGTGGTTCTCGTGGCGTTCGCGGAAAACATGGCGCGGGCGTTCCGAGGCGCCGTGGATTGACCCGGGGCGCACCGGCGGGTCAGCTTGCCCGGGCGGGCCGGACGGCGCACAGTGGGATGGTGGACCATGAAGAACGCGCCCGCCTGCCCGAACCACTGGCCAAGGCAGCCGAGGGCTTTGAGCGATACCTGGCCGCGGAACGGGGGAGGTCGGCGCACACTGTCCGTGCCTACCGCGGCGACGTCGACGCGCTGCTCATCCACGCGGTCACCGAGGGGGTTGCCACACTGGACGGGCTGGGGCTGCCACTGCTGCGACGCTGGCTCGGTGAGCAAAGCGCCGCGGGCATGTCGCGCTCCACGCTGGCCCGCCGCGCCGCGACGGCGCGCAGCTTTACCGCCTGGGCCCTCCGCGAGGAGCTTCTGGACGTCGACCCGGCACTGCGGCTGAAGGCCCCCAAACAGGACCACGCACTCCCGGCCGTGCTGCAGCAGCAGCAAATCCAGCGGCTCATGGCGGGCCTTGCGGACGCCGCAGCGGGCGGCGACGCAACAGCCCTCCGCGACCATGCCATGGTGGAGCTCCTGTATGCCACCGGCATCCGTGTCGGCGAACTTGCAGGCACCGACATTGACGACGTCAACCGGGAACGGCGCACCCTCCGCGTCCTGGGCAAGGGCAACAAGGAACGGGTGGTGCCATACGGGCTGCCGGCAGGCACTGCCGTTGACAAGTGGCTGGCCAGGGGAAGGCAGGCGCTGGCCGGGGACCACAGCGGCCATGCGCTCTTCCTGGGCCAAAGGGGAGGGCGGATCGACCAGCGGACAGTGCGCACCGTCGTCGGACGTGTCTTTGCCGCGCTGGGAGACACCTCCGCCACCGGGCCGCACACGCTCCGGCATTCAGCGGCCACGCACCTGCTCGACGGGGGCGCCGACCTGCGGACCGTGCAGGAAATCCTGGGCCACAGTTCCCTCGCGACGACGCAGTTGTACACCCATGTGTCGGTTGAACGGCTCCGCGACGGCTACCGGCAGGCGCACCCCAGGGCCTGAACCGTGGGGTGGGCAAGCGAGGGCGCGGGCGGGGCCCGTGCGACACCATGCCGCTTGTGGTGGCGCATTTGACGCGGCTACGGCACAATGGGAGGGAGCCATGGGGCGGACGGCGGTTTTCCGGCCCAACCCACGGGGAAAAAGAGGTTTCGGCAGTTTAGGGTCGGTCACATCCGGCTCCGTGCAACGTCAGGTTCCATCCGTTTGAAGGTCGTTGGGGAAGACGCACCTACTGCAATGGAGGATGGAATGAACGTCGTAATGACGCGCGGTGTCTTGTTTGTGCACTCAGCCCCGGCTGTCATGTGCCCACATATCGAATCATCCATCGCGGGTGTGATGGACCAGCGCACGGGGCTGCAGTGGACGCCACAGCCCGCGGCGCCCAATGTCATGCGTACGGAGTACGTGTGGTACGGCCCCGCCGGCACCGGTGCGCGCCTTGCTTCCGCGCTGCGCGGCTGGGCCAACGTCCGCTACGAGGTTACCGAGGAGCCCAGCGCCGGCTGCGACGGCTCCCGCTGGTCGCACACCCCGGAACTGGGCATCTTCCACGCCGTCACCGACGTCCACGGCAACATCATGGTCTCCGAGGACCGCATCCGTTACGCGTACGAGGCAGGCAAGGGCGAACCGTCTGCCGTCTACCAGGAGCTTTCGCTGGCCTTGGGCGAGGCCTGGGACGAGGAACTTGAACCGTTCCGCCACGCGGCGGCCGGGGCCCCGGTGCGCTGGCTCCACCACGTCGGCTGACACGCGGCGTTCGAGGTTCGCGACAAGTCCCACTCCGGGGCCGTTGGGGCGTCATTATCTCCAACGCAGCGGGGCGTCATCATCGCCAACCTTAACGGAAAGGCGGCGCCCACCTCGAAAGGTCGGAGCCGCCATCGCGCCGAAGGCTTCCAGGAATGCCTAGGCCAGCTCGACCTTGGGGCCGGTGCTGCGGATGGCCACCACGGCGTTGTGGCCGCCGAAGCCAAACGAGTTGTTCAGGGCCATCACCTGTCCCTCGGGCAGTTCACGCGGCGTGCCGGTGACAACGTCGAGGGGGATTTCCGGATCCTGGTTTTCGAGGTTGATCGTGACGGGCGCCAGGCGGTGGTAGACGGCCAGGACTGTCAGCACCGACTCAACGGCCCCCGAGGCGCCCAGCAGGTGCCCCATCTGGGACTTGGTGGCGGAGACGCACACATTGTCCACGTGGTCGCCCAGGGCGGCACGCAGTGCGATGTATTCGGGGCGGTCGCCCACCGGCGTGGAGGTGGCGTGGGCGTTTACGTGGACCACGTCGGTCGCCTGGGCGCGCGCGTCGAACAAGGCGGCCTTCAGGGCGCGGGTGGCGCCGAGGCCCTCCGGATCCGGGGCGGTGATGTGGTAGGCGTCCGCCGTGACGGACGTGCCGGCCAGCTCGCCGTAAATGCGGGCGCCGCGGGCCAGGGCGTGTTCCTCGGCCTCGAGGACCAGGGCGCCGGCACCCTCGCCCATGACAAAGCCGTCACGGTTGAGGTCGTAGGGCCGCGAGGCATGTTCTGGGTCGTCGTTGCGCTTCGAAAGGGCCTGCATGGCGGCGAAGGCGGCCATGGGCAGCGGGTGGATGGCAGCCTCGGCGCCACCGGCCATGACGATGTCGGCCTTGCCCGAACGGATCAACTCCAGGCCGATGTGCAGGGCCTCGGTGCCGGAGGCGCAGGCGGACACCGGCGTGTGGGCTCCGGCGCGGGCACCCAGGTCGAGGCTCACCGCGGCGGCGGGGCCGTTGGGCATGAGCATGGGAACGGTCATGGGGAGCACCCGGCGCGGGCCCTTTTCACGCAGCGTGTCCCAGGCGTCCAGCAGCGTCCAGACCCCTCCGATCCCGGTTGCGAAGGCGACGGCCAGGCGGTCGTGGTCAATCTCCGCCAGGCCCGAATCCTTCCAGGCCTCGCGGGCGGCCACCACGGCAAATTGGGTTGAGGGATCCATGCGCTTGGCTTCCACGCGGCTGAGGGTCTCGGAGGCGGGAGTCGTGACCCGGGCCGCGAAATGTACCGGGAGGTCGTACTTCTCCACCCATTCGTCGGTCAGGGTGTGAGTGCCGGATACACCCTTCAGCGCGTTCCTCCACGTTGTGGGGACGTCGCCGCCGATCGGCGTGGTTGCTCCGAGTCCAGTGATGACTACTTTGCGGGCCATGGTTCAACTCTCTGAAAAAGAAAAATGTACAGGACATACTCAATTACTGCTGTGGGTGGCCGGCACGTAACGTGCCGGCCACCCACGAATGCCCCGTATCGCACTAGCGGAGGAGGGCAGCAAGGGCGATGAATTACGCCTGTGCGCCGGCGATGAAGCTGACTGCGTCACCGACGGTCTTGAGGTTCTTGACTTCCTCGTCGGGGATCTTGACGTCGAACTTCTCTTCGGCGTTGACGACGATGGTCATCATGGAAATCGAGTCGATGTCCAGGTCGTCCGTGAAGGACTTGTCCAGCTCAACCGCCTCGGGCGCCAGGCCGGTCTCTTCATTGACGATTTCAGCCAAGCCGGCCAGGATTTCTTCGTTGCTAGCCATTGACGGCTCCTTCGTTTGTTGTTTTCGCTGTGATCAAGGGCTTTGATCTTTTCAGGCAGTGTTGATCAAACCACGTTTGCGGCCCGACCTGCTATCTGAATCTAGGGGAGGCGGACCACCTGGGCGCCGAACACCAGTCCGGCACCAAAGCCGATCTGAAGCGAGAGTTTACCGGAAAGTTCGGGATTCTCCGCCAGCAGGCGGTGCGTGGCCAGCGGAATGGACGCCGCGGAGGTGTTGCCGGCGTCGGCAATGTCGCGGCCGATGATCACGTGCGCGGGCAGCCGGAGCTGCTTGGCGAGCTCGTCGATGATGCGCATGTTTGCCTGGTGCGGGACGAACGCGCCCAGGTCGGCGGCGGTGATGCCTGCGTCGTCGAGCGCCTTCTTGGCCACCTTGGCCATTTCCCACACGGCCCAGCGGAACACCGTCTGGCCGTCCTGGCGCAGGGTGGGCCACAGGGTTGCATGGGCCTCGTCGGCCGCGGCGGATTCAATGTCGTCGGCCTTCATGGCCTGGTCGCTGAAGTCGCGCACCTCGATGAGGGAGTGCGTCATGCCGATGGTGTCCCACCTGCCGCCGTCGGACCCCCAGACGCTGGGGCTGATGCCGGGCTCGTCCGAGGGTCCGATCACCACGGCGCCGGCGCCGTCGCCGAGCAGGAACGAGATGGTGCGTTCGTGGTTGTCGATGACGTCGGAGAGCTTTTCGACCCCAATGACCAGCACGTATTCGGCGGTGCCGGCCCGCACCAGCGCATCAGCCTGGGCGATGCCGTAGCAGTAGCCGGCGCAGGCCGCGGAGATGTCGTAGGCCGGGGCCGGCGTGGCGCCGAGCCGGTCGGCGATCAGCGCGGCGGCCGACGGCGTGGCGTAGGGGTGCGTGACGGTCGAGACCAGCACCGTGCCGATCTGTGACGGTTCGATCCCGGCGCTCCTGATGGCCTCGGCCCCGGCCGCCACCGCCATGTCGACGACTGAGACATCGCGGGGGGCGCGGTGGCGGGTCACGATGCCGGTGCGCTGGCGGATCCACTCGTCGGAGGAGTCGATCCACTGGCAGACGTCGTCGTTCGTGACAATCACGTCGGGGCGGAAGGCACCGATCCCCAAAATGCGGGCCCCGGTGCGGGCTGTGTGCTGTTTCAGCGTGGGTGTGCTCATTTGCTGTCCTCTGTCTGCTGCGCGTGCCCTGACAGCAATCGCTTGGCGGCTTCCAAATCGTCCGGTGTTTTCACTGCAACGGTAGCAACACCGCTCATGCCGCGCTTGGCCAGGCCGGTCAGGGTCCCGGCCGGCGTAAGTTCGATCAGGCCGGTCACGCCCATGGCGGACATGGTCTCCATGCACAGATCCCAGCGGACGGGCCGCGACACCTGGGCGATGAGCGACTCCAGTGCCGCTTTTCCGGAAGGTACGACGGCGCCGTCGTAGTTGGAGAGCAGCGGCACCTTGGGTGCGTGCGGGGACAGTGACGGGGCCAGGGCCTCGAGGGCCGAGACGGCCGGGGCCATGTGGTGGGTGTGGAAAGCGCCGGCAACCTGCAGCGGGATGACGCGGGCCTTCGCTGGCGGGGCGGCCACGAGCGCGGCGATCTGCTCCATGGTTCCGGCGGCAACCGTCTGTCCCTTGGAGTTCATGTTGGCCGGTGCCAGCCCGGCGGCGGCAATCGCCGCCAGGACTTCCTCCGGGTCCCCACCCACCACGGCGGCCATGCCGGTGGGGGTGGCGGCGGCGGCGTCGGCCATCGTGTTGGCGCGCACCCGCACAAACGCCATGGCGTCCTGGCTGGACAGGGTGCCGGTCAGGGCCGCCGCGGTGATCTCCCCGACGGAGTGCCCGGCAACCACCACCTGCAGGGATTCCAGGGGGACGTCCAGCAGGGCTTCGGCCGCCACCAGCCCGGCGGCGACGATCAAGGGCTGGGCCACGGCGGTGTCCTTGATGGTTTCAGCATCCGAGGTGGTGCCGTGGGCCAGCAGGTCGATGCCCGCGGCCTCGCTGAGGGACGCCAATCTTTCCTCGACGCCGGGACGTTCGAGCCAGGGCGAAAGGAAGCCGGGCGTTTGGGAACCCTGACCAGGGCAGACTATTGCAAGCACATTTACCAGCTTTCCAAACTTAAGGGTCTTTGCACGGTGTTTGCGTGCACCAAGCTCACGAGGTTGATTTGTAGGAAGTCTACAATATCGGGGCCGTGCCGAGGCGCCGCCGCGATGCCCTGGAGGGCCCGGCGGCGGCGTTGCGGGACGGGCTCAGCCGCGTGCGGCCGGACGGTCGGGCGCCTGCTTGGGCGTGGTGGCCAGCCGTCCCACCACCAGTGCCGTCTGGAGCACAAAGGCCTCGCGGGGGATCAGCGGATCCCAGCCGGTGACGTCGCAGACCCGCCGCAGCCGGTAGCGGACAGTGTTGGAGTGGACAAACAGGTCCCTGGCCGCAGCCTCGAGGGAGTGCCCCAGCTGCAGGTAGCTGTTGAGCGTTTCAATGAGTCCGTTGGAAGCCGTGACCAGCGGCCGATAAATGTTTGAGACCAGCGCCCGCCGGGCGGAGTCGTCGCCCCCCATGACCCGCTCAGGCCAAAGGTCCTCAGCCGACACGGGACGCGGCGCGCCCGTCCAGCCCTTGGCCGCGGCCATGCCCGCGAACGCTGCCAGGGCAGACGCCGTGGCGTCCGCCAGGGTGGCGGCCAGCGGGCCATAGACCACCGGACCGGGCGCGAACAGCTCGCTCAGGCGCAGGTAGGCGGTTTCGGGGTCGGCGACGCTGCCGAGCACCAGGATCAGCCGGTCGCCCTGGATGCCCACCATGGCATCCGCGGCAAAGCGGCCGGCGGCCCGGCGCAACGTCGCCAGGAAGGTGGCGTCCGCCTCGGCGGGGGCCGGTCCCACCATGATGGTGAAGCGGTTGTGCGAGGTCCAGCCCAAGGCCGAGATGCGCGACTGCAGGGCGTCCGGATTCTCCCCGCGCAGGATCCCGTCAACGGCCAGTGCCTCCAGCCGCGTGTCCCAGGCGCCGCGGTTCTCCGCCGCCCGGGCGTAGACGTCGGCGGCGGCGAACGCCACTTCCCGCGAGTACCGCAGCACTGCCTCGCGGAGGGCAACCTGCTCCGTGGCGCTGGCCAGTTCGGGGACGCGGTCCTCCACGACCTGCACCACCGTGCGGATGAGCTGCAGCGCCCGCTGCAGGCTGATGGAGCGCGTGAGCTCGGTGGGGGCCGTGCCAAAGACATCGGAAAGCACCCAGCTCGGCGAGGACGGGTGTTCATACCAGGACACAAACGCCGAGATCCCGTTTTGCGCCACCAGGCCCAGTGACGACCGCTCATCGGCGCTGAGGCGCCGGTACCAGGGCAGCGTGCTTTCAAGTTCGCGCAGCATGGTGGTCGACAGCGGGCCGATGTTGGCGCGCAGACGCTTGAGGGTCTCCGAGGTGCCGTTGGCCCGCCGGGCCTGTTGCGGGACACGGTCCTGCGGAGTCAGTTTGGAGGCTGCGGCGGGGACGGCCCCCGCACCGGAATTCGTAACTGCCATTCCTCGAGGATATGTCCTCCGGCGGCCAATACCGCTAATTGTGCGAATACGACAATGCGGACGCAAGGATGTGCCCGGCCCGGCGGCCGGCTGTCCGGGACGTGCAAAGGGGCCGGCGCAGGCAATCTGCCTGCGCCGGCCCCTTCATGTGCCTCGAACGGGAGGTGTTGGGGTTTAGCTGTCGCCTCCGGCGTTGCCGGTGGTGCCGGCGTTGACGTTGTTCAGGTCGTATTTTTCGGCGGCCTGGCGGGGTGTGCCGGGGTCGATCGTGCCC
>NZ_JAAMFM010000079.1 GCF_013376105.1 Arthrobacter wenxiniae | reverse complement strand
TGCCGGGATGCCCGTGGGCGGCCCGGCCGCATGAGCAAGCGCGGCTAGTGTGCGGCGATGAGTGAGGCGGCTTCCTGGCGGGTGTGTCCGGAGTCCTCGATGCCTTCGGCGATGTGGGCGAGGTGTTCGGGGATGTCGCGGCCCTTTTTGCGCATGGCGGTGGCCCAGAGCCGGCCGGCCCGGTAGGAGGAACGCACCAGGGGTCCGGACATGACGCCGAGGAACCCGATCTCCTCGGCCTCTTCGGAGAGTTCCAGGAATTCCTGCGGCTTGACCCAGCGGTCCACCGGCAGGTGCCGTTCGGAGGGGCGCAGGTACTGGGTGATCGTGATCAGGTCCGTCCCGGCGTCGTGCAGGTCCTGCAGGGCGGTGGAGATTTCCGCCCGGGTCTCGCCCATGCCCAGGATCAGGTTGGACTTGGTGACCATGCCCAGGTCCCGGCCCTGCGTGAGGACGTCCAGGGAACGCTCGTACCGGAAGGCCGGGCGGATGCGCTTGAAGATCCGCGGCACCGTCTCGACGTTGTGGGCGAACACCTCCGGGGCGGAGGCGCAGATCGCCGCGATGTGTTCGGGCCTGCCGGAGAAGTCCGGGATGAGCAGCTCGACCCCGGTGTTCGGGTTCAGCTCGTGGATCTTGCGCACCGTCTCGGCGTAGAGCCACACGCCCTCATCGGCCAGGTCGTCGCGGGCCACCCCGGTCACGGTGGCATAGCGCAGGTTCATCTGCACCACGGACTTGGCGACCTTGGTGGGCTCGAACATGTCGATCGGGGAGGGCTTGCCGGTGTCGATCTGGCAGAAGTCGCAGCGGCGCGTGCATTCGGAGCCGCCGATCAGGAACGT
>NZ_JAAMFM010000078.1 GCF_013376105.1 Arthrobacter wenxiniae | reverse complement strand
GGCAGCGCTGCCAGGACGCCCCGGGAAGGTTCGCCGCGATGGCTTCCACCAGGCCCGCGTGGGCGTCGGAGGTGACCATGTGGACGCCGGTCAGGCCCCGGGCGACGAGATCGGCGAAGAAGGTGTTCCAGGCGGCGCCGGTCTCGCTGGTTGCCACGCGCAGGCCAAGCACTTCACGGTGCCCGTCGGCGTTCACGCCGGTGGCGACCATGACAACCGCGTTGATCACGCGCCCGCCTTCACGGACCTTCATCGTCAGCGCGTCGGCGGCGACGAACGTGAACGGGCCCGCGTCCCCGAGCGGCCGGGTGCGGAACGCGGCGACCTGCTCGTCCAGGTCCGCCGCCATGCGGGAGACCTGGGATTTTGACAGGGAGTGGATACCCAGGGTCTTCACGAGTTTGTCCATGCGGCGCGTGGAGACCCCGGCGAGGTAGCAGTCCGCGACAACGGTGATCATGGCCGCTTCGGCACGCTTGCGCCGTTCCAGCAACCAGTCCGGGAAATACGTTCCCTGGCGCAGTTTCGGGATGGCGACATCGATCGTGCCGGCACGGGTGTCGAGCTCGCGGTGGCGGTACCCATTGCGCTGGGCCACACGCTCGGGTGAGGACTTGCCCCACTCAGCGCCAACCACGGCATCAGCGTCAGCGGAGAGCAGCGCGTTGATCATGGTTTGCAGCAGATGACGCATCAAATCAGGTGACGCATCACCCAGAACTTCAGTAAGTACGCTTGCAGGGTCGACAATATGAACAGCGGTCATCGTGAGATGTCCTTTCGAGTGGGATGTCAGAGTTTCCTCGAAGGACCCACGGTGACCGCCCCCTTTCCAGGGCCACCGGTCACCGCCAGATGTTACACC
>NZ_JAAMFM010000077.1 GCF_013376105.1 Arthrobacter wenxiniae | reverse complement strand
AGCCAGATGTCCCCTGCCGGTGGCAGGTAGAACACGGCGAACGAGCGGTGAATGTCGTCGTCGTCGGACCATACCGGGACGACGGCCAGCGCGGCCCCGGTGTCGGCGTTGATCCACTGGGCCCGGGGCAGCGGCTCTTCGTGGAGTTCCGGATCCAGGAATGGTGCGGTGCCCTTGCCCCAGCGCTGCTCGAAGCGTTCGTGGAAAGCCGGCAGCAAGGGAGAGTCGAAGCGGTGCCATGCACTCATTTATGTGTCCTTCCTATCGGGGTGGTTCCCACCGCAGTGGACCGGCGACGATGGGCGGCTGCCCGTGGGTAGGTGCGCCCGGCCTGTACACGCGCGCCCCGGTGGAGGGGCCGGGATGGGATGCCGCTGCGCCCGCCTTTGCCAGCAGGCCGCGGTCGTAGCGGGCCCGCCGGGCCGGGTCCGCCAGCACGGTGTAGGCATCCATGATCTGCCTCAACTGCTCACTCTCCCGGGACGCTTGCTCGGCCGTGGCCGGCGACGGGCGGGTGTCCGGATGGTGGCGGCGCATCAAGGACCTGTAGGCGCGGGTCACTTCCGCGCCGGTCGCTTCGGGACCCACATGCAGCACAGCATAAAAATCCGGCGAACCAGTCACGACTGCTCACACGTCCTCTCAGCCTCGTGGCCCCGGCCACCAGCGCGAGGCGTCCATGGGTGGTTGGGGCGGTCCCCGGCCATGGTTTGCCGGGGACCGCCGGTACGGGAAGGCAGGGACAAGCGGCCACTTTTCAATGCGCGTACGGCGCTGTGGCGTGCCGTATGGCTACCGCCTTTTTCCATGACAGCCGCCGCGCTGCCTTCCCGGTCTCGGGAAATGTCTTTGCCCCAAGGCAGTTTAGGCATTGACGG
>NZ_JAAMFM010000076.1 GCF_013376105.1 Arthrobacter wenxiniae | reverse complement strand
AGCTCGTTGAACCAGCCTTGGTCGCGATGATAAATGAGCCACTTTGTTCATCTTGGCTGCTAAGGCATCTTCATGAAATTATTGCGTCTCCACTTGTAGATCAATTCGATACATCTACAATGGAAGAGATGGTCGATTTTGTCGTCCTAAATCCGCCGGAAGACTTGGGCCTTTTGGCTGAGGTTGTTGAGTTCATCGTTGACTCAGATATTGGCTCTAGAATTTATCAATTGATCGACTCCGTAATTCCCGTAAGGGAACATCAGCAATTTCTTGATCTTAATCCAGGCTTTGCATTAAAGCTTGCCACTGCCCTCGCAAAGGGTGGATATCATCGATATCCTCAACTTAGTGATTGGGGGCAACTTATCTCCAAAGTACCCCTTTCCAGGTTATTCGATGAGGACGTGACTGCTCCCCTTCTGGCTGTTAGTCTGGCCAAAAAGCATAACCGGCACATTTGGGGAACCAGCAGGGGCATAGCTGAGGCCAGTGTGTTACCTGATGTTGTTCTTCGGCAAATGCACGTTGACGATGCATTGTTTCTCATTCGGTGTGGTGCGCGTGACCCCCAAAGTGGAATTGACAAGGTAGCGCGATTTAGTACTGCTTGGATCAACGCTCACAGCGGCTTCCGAAGAATAAGAATTAGAAAACTTGCGGACGCTATGCCTAAACTTTCGGACAAGCCGGGGGCGGCGATAGAAGCAGCGATCAATATATTGCGTAACGCATCGGAGCTTCCCGGGGACTCGTTGGTCCCATAAGTTGTGAAACAAATGAGTGCAGCAATGGAAGTAGTCAAGCATGAATATTAATTATGCAGCCCGTCGGGCTAGGTAGCCGCGAGATGCAAGCCAGTCTAGCGGTTGGTATTCCCATAGGTGGCGGCTTAGGCCGCTGACGAACCGT
>NZ_JAAMFM010000075.1 GCF_013376105.1 Arthrobacter wenxiniae | reverse complement strand
GTGGCCATCGGAAGGAGTGCCGGCCACCAAAGCGGACCTCTCCGCATCGTCCGTGGTGAGCTCAGCCCAACTGGAGAGCGGCATGCCCCGCGACGGCCGACGTCGTCAGTGCCTGGCGCACCGGTGAGAACACCGCGCCGAGGAACAGGGCGCTGTTGATGCCAGCCAGGAGCACGGAGGACCCGCGCAGCGCGGACAGGAGGGACGGCCGCTCAACAGCGGTCCGGCCACCACAGCCGGCTGCACGCCCCCTGGCCTTCCACCAAAAGCAGGATGGTCTCCAGGGGCACGAACAGGACGGCAGGGGTCCTCGCGGGCGGGTAGGCCCGGAGGAGCCGCCGCGCCTCCATGGTTTGGCAGGGAGGACCAGGGAGGTCGTTGGGAGCGCGGCGGAAATGACAATCAACGGCCATGCCGCGTCGGCGGGAAAGGGGAGAACCAATACGCCGACCATCGCAGCCCTCAGGTACACCGGCGCGATCAGCCTCGATGACACGGAGTCGCGCACCGCTCGATGCAGTCGTAGTCGTCCGGCCCTGTGCCTTGTTCAGCGCGTTGACGTCGCCTTCGCCGAAAGCCACCGAGCCCCGGGCTGGTCCTCGCTGCGCCGCCGTGGGGACGGCCTGCCCGCCCGCTTCGTCGTCCGCGTGGACGCGCACGGGCAGGAAGACACCGCCTCCGGCGAGGCGGTCACTGATCGGTGCATCCGCCGCCAACAGCGAAATATGGCGGAACCCGTCGATGGCAACCACCAGGACAGGTAGCTGCTACGGCAACTGAGGCAGCGCGGCAGGCGCCTGCTGGCTGCGCGTTCCACGCCTCCCGCCGCGCAGCGGGGCCGGGACGAGCTGCGGAAGTCGATGGTGCCGTAGGGCGCGGCGGCCGATATGGCGCCGCACCCGCTGCCGTCCGGACGCTTCAGGTCACGGCAGGACCATGTGGCT
>NZ_JAAMFM010000074.1 GCF_013376105.1 Arthrobacter wenxiniae | reverse complement strand
TGATCCGTGCCACGTATGACAGGCTGCAGCCCATCAGCGGCAACCGGATCCTGCTGGTGACCGGGGAGGCGCACCGCGAGGCCGTGTGCGGGCAGCTGCCGGAGCTGGCCGACGACGACCTGGTGCTGGAGACGGAGCCGAAGGATTCCGGTGCGGCGATCGGGCTGGCCGCGGCGATCCTGTTCACCCGGGACCCGGAAACCATCATGGGCTCCTTTGCCGCGGACCAGGTCATCAGCCCCGAGGGCAAGTTCCAGGACGCGGTCCGTGAGGCCATCCACACGGCCGCGACAGGCAAGATCGTCACCATCGGCATCAAGCCCACGCACGCGTCCACCGGCTTCGGCTACATCCGTAGGGGCAGGGCGCTGGACATTGAGGGCGCACCCAGCGCGCATGAGGTGGTGCAGTTCGTGGAAAAGCCCAGCGCGGCCACCGCCGAGCAGTACCTGGCCAGCGGCGACTACAGCTGGAACGCCGGCATGTTCGTGGCGCCGGTGGAGTTGATGCTGCGCCACCTGAAGGCGAACGAGCCCGTACTCCATGACGGGCTGATGGAAATCGCCCAGGCCTGGGACACCCCGGACCGCGTGGCCGTGAAGAACCGTGTCTGGCCCACGCTGCCCAAGATTGCCATTGACTACGCCGTGGCCGAGCCTGCCGCGGACGCCGGCGACGTCGCCATGATCCCGGCGGACTTCAGCTGGGATGACGTGGGCGACTTTGCCGCCATTGCCCGCCTGAGCAGCGCCAAGGAGGTCAAGGACGTGAAGGTCATCGGCGAGGGCGCCCGCGTCTTCACCGAGGACAGCACCGGCATTGTGGTCACAGACACCAAGCGGGTGATTGCGCTGGTCGGCATCCAGGACGTGGTGGTCGTGGACACCCCGGATGCCCTCCTGGTCACCACGCGCGCCCACTCCCAGCTGGTCAAGCGCGCCGTCGACGGGCTCAAGGCGCAGGGCGACATGGACGTCCTCTAGCC
>NZ_JAAMFM010000073.1 GCF_013376105.1 Arthrobacter wenxiniae | reverse complement strand
TGGAGTGTTCCCGCTTTTGTGGACTCGGAATTAGGCCGCGAGTTCGTGAATAGATTTATAGCCTAGCTCAATTTCATGCGGTGTCAAATATCCGAGTGTTGAATGACGTCGTTTGATATTGTAGTATCCTTCGATCCATAGAAATGTTTCACGGCGGAGGCGTTTCAATGTCGGCCACGGCTTGGTGTGTATAAGCTCTTTCTTGTAAGTCGCAAAGAAGGATTCGGCCACCGCATTGTCGTAACACGTCCCCGTCCGACCGAGGGAGCGGATTATCTTGTTGTTCACGCAATATTCCGCAAACTCACCGGAGGTATAAACGCTGCCCCGGTCTGAATGGAATATGACGGGCATTTTTGGGCGCCGCCGCTCCACTGCCATGTCCAGCGCTTCGGTGATCAGGGAGGTGCGCATGTGCGTGTCAAGGGCCCATCCCACCAGGGCCCGGGAGTGCAGGTCGATGACCGTGGCCAGGTAGGCCCAGCCATCCCAGGTCTTGATGTACGTGATGTCCCCGCACCAGGCGGAATTGGGCTCCGCCGCGGTGAAGTTGCGTTTGATCAGGTCCGGTGCGTTCACCGGTTTCTCGCCGGCCACGGTGGTGACTTTCCAGGCTTTGGGGTGCCGTCCCTGCAGCCCTGCGGCGCGCATGAGCCGGTGGACGCGCTTGGCCCCGATCCGGTGGCCCGCGGCCGTCAGGTGGGCCCAGGTGCGCCGGATGCCGGGGTTGCCGTCCAGGTCCTCATGGGCGGCCCGGATCTGCGCCGTGAGCGCCTCATCGGCGAGCTGGCGGGCGCTGGGCGGACGGTTCCGCCAGGCATAGTAGCCGGCGGTTGAAACGCCCAGCTCGGCACACATGAACTTGACAGTGAATTCCTTGGAATCAGCCCAGTCCGCGATGGCAGCAAAGATTACTGCTGGCCTTTCGCGAACCAGGTCGATACTTTTTTTGCAAAATCAAGCTGCATTTCCAATTTGGCATTCTGGGTA
>NZ_JAAMFM010000072.1 GCF_013376105.1 Arthrobacter wenxiniae | reverse complement strand
ACCTCGCTGGTGGAGCAGGGTGACTGCAAAGTCGTTTAGGTGGTATTGAGGCCGGCGAGTTTGAGGGCGCGGTGCGGATAGTTGCGTGCGCCGCGGGTGGCTTTGGCGATGTTCGTTTCTCCTTCCAGGCGCAGGATGGTGATGGCGATGTTCCTCAGGGAGGCCATCACCCGGGGTGCGTTTCCCCGCCTTACCTGGCTCCTGTCCTCCCGCCAGGTAGCGTCGCGGCGCCAGTGCAGGCCGTTCTCAATTCCCCAGTGGCCGCGGATCAGGGACCCGATGAGCTCCGGTTTCCCTTGTGCCGGCGTCAGTGAAGTGACGATGTAGACGGTCTCAGTCGACCACTTTCGGGTCCCGAGTGGCCTGGACTTGCGGGTGATCTGTGCGGCCTGGGTGGCATGGGGGAAGTTGATGCCATCGGCCAGACTGACGCACTTGATGGTGCGTTCGATCTCGCGGCCATTGGCGCTCTCGCGGGTCTTGTTTCCGGCACGGACACGGTTCCATGGCAGGCCTCGCAGTTGATCATGAAGTTTGGGCTGGTTGGCCTTGACGGTAAAAACGAAGTGGGCTTCCCGGGAGTGCAGATAGTCGGCATGCTCGCGCTGCGTATGCATGGCGTCGGCGGATATGACAATGCCCTTCAGGTCTTTGATCCCTTCCAGCAGTGGCTTGAAATAGGTTATCTCGTTGTGCTTCTCAGACACGTTCTCCTGCACCAGCACGGCCCCTGTGGCCTGATCGATGCCGGAGAGCAGGTGGACCCGTGCGCCGCCGCCATTCTTCGCTCCACGGACTTCCTTCCCATCGATGGCGATCGTCGCCACGCCTGTCATTTCCGGGGCCCATGTCCCTGCCAGCCGGTCCAGGGCGTCAGCGTCCAGGCGTTGCAGGACCCGGGCGAGCGTGGTCGCGTGCGGGGCGCCGATGCCCAAGGCGGCGAGCTGGTCCCGGGCCGTGTCGGCCGCCCACTCGGCCATCTCCACCAGCGAGGC
>NZ_JAAMFM010000071.1 GCF_013376105.1 Arthrobacter wenxiniae | reverse complement strand
GGCTGGTGGGGATGAGGCCGTGGTGGTAGGTGTTGCGGCGTTCGGTGCGGGTCGGGTCGATGGCGTAGGCGGGGGTGTAGAGGGGTGTGCCGTTGTGGAGTCTGAGCGTCCAGTGGCCTTGGTGGAGCAGGGTGTGGTGGTAGGCGCAGAGTAACGCGCCGTTTTCGATGCTGGTTTCCCCGCCGTCCTGCCAGGGGATTACGTGGTGGGCGTCGCACATCGCGGCGGGGCGGGTGCAGTGCGGGAAGGTGCAGCCGATGTCGCGGGCGGCGAGGATCTTGCGTTGGGCGTCGGTGAAGAAGCGTTGGGTGCGTCCGACGTTGAGGATGTCCTGTCCGTTGCCAAGGATCATGGTGGTCACGTCGGCGTCGCACAGGTCGGTGTCGAAGAGGGTGAGGTTGTTCGGGCCGGTGTAGGGCAGGAACGCGATTCCGCAGCCGGTGCCCCGGGCGCGGCTGGCTTGGAGGTCCGCTTCGGTGGTGGAGATGAGCAGTTGGGGCTTGAGTCCGCCGTTGACGGGCAGCAGGCCGGTGCGGGCGGCGAGCCTGACGGCGTCGAGGAGCCCGTCGAGGAGTTTTTGGCCGTGGGTGCGCTTGTCCCGCACGGCCGGGTCGGTGCAGGCCGGGTCGATCGGGTCCAGGCCCTCCAGCCCGTCCGCGCAGTCCGGTCCGGGCACGATGATTCCGTCGACCAGGTGCGGCCACGGGGCCGGGGCGCCCTCCCCGGGGCACCCGGTGCCGTCGGTGCCGTCCCCGCCCGGAGCGGTGCCGGCGGCGCCGTCCCCGGGGGAGCCGGCGCCGTCCCCGGGGGAGCCGGTGCCGTCCCCGGGGGACGGACACCTGCCGGGGGGTGGATCCATGCCGGGGGGTGGATCCATGCCGGGCGTGGCCCAGAACGCGCCGCCGCCGGATTCCCGCCCGGCGCTGGCGTCGGGTTCCTTTCTGCTGCTCCTGTCGTCGGTGGCGTTCCCGGCGCCGGTGCTGTCCGCGGTGGTGGCCGGGGGTTGGGCCCACCCGGGTGGGGGACCTTGGGGCGGTGGCCAGGACGCTTCGGGGGAG
>NZ_JAAMFM010000070.1 GCF_013376105.1 Arthrobacter wenxiniae | reverse complement strand
GGTCCCATATACCTCATCGCCCCCGCGGGGCATCCCAATTTCGGTGACGAATTTATTGCCGCGGGATGGTTGCGCCACTTGGCGCGCGCCGAGCCCGCGACCGAAGTCTACTTGGACTGCCCCCAACCGGGCACGGCGCAGCTACTTTTTTCCGGCCTGCACCCGAAACTGCGCGTGACAAACACCCTGTGGCGGGCCGTTGCCGGCTCGAACCACCTTGAGCCGGAGGAGATGGGGCCCCGAGTGGCGCAGCTGGTCCGCGGACTGGGGTCGCCACAGTATGACCTGGGCCTGCTGAAACTGCGGGAAGCGCGCTCCCTCCACCTTGTGGGCGGCGGACACATCAACTCCATGTGGCCCCAGCACTTCGGGCTGGTCCGCGGATTGCAGGCGGTCCATGAACTGACGGGCGCCAGCCTGTTCGCCACCGGCCTGGGGCTCATGCCTGCCGATCCGCCCATGCCCGTCAACACCGAGGACCTGTTCCATGGCTTTGTCCACGCCAGCGCCCGCGATTCTGAAAGCGCGCGTACATTTGGCCTGACCGCCGGCCTCGATGACGCCTTCCTTGGGGCTCCTGACGAAATTGGGCGCAATTCACGGGCAGCCAACAGCCTGTGCGTCTGCATCCAAAGTGACACGGCCGACGGCGGCCACCTGGCCAAGGCGGTTGGTTACGCGCGCGGGCGGATCAAGGCAGCGCTGGATTCCGGGCGCGACGTGCACTACTTTGAGGCAATCCCGGGCCCGGACCGCGAAGCCTACGAGATGCTGGCCGACCTGATCCCGGAACGGAACTTTGTGCCCTTCGTGGAAACCTGGAAGCACGGCCTGCCGGTGGCCCCCGGGCAGGAGTGGCTGACCACGCGGTTCCACTTCCACCTCCTGGCCGCCGCGGCAGGGGCCCGGGGCACATCGTTGGAGGCCAAGAGCGGCTACTACGACATCAAGCACAAGTCCCTCCGCGACGCAGGCTCCGGCTGGAGCCACGTGGTCGACGGTCAGGAATCGGTCCCGGCGGCCGCCAACACGCTGGCGCTCAACCTCGCCGCGCTGGCCGGCCGGAAGGCCAGTGAGGCCGAGAAACTGTACCCGGGCGGCGCGCGCAAGCCCGTCGAGGA
>NZ_JAAMFM010000007.1 GCF_013376105.1 Arthrobacter wenxiniae | reverse complement strand
GGGACCCTGTTGTCCCGCGCTCCCCCGAAACCAGCAGTTTTTGATGGAGATCGACGGCTGCTGGCATGAGAGTCCCGAGTTTCTCTTGTTCGTGGGTTCGAGTCCGGCCCGGGGCACACCATGGCCATGACTGCTGCGGGAGCGTTGCCAAGAAACGCCCCGATTCCAACCGAGCGTTGCTAGTGGCCGGCGCGGCGGAGGGTCTGCCTTGCGTGCTGCAGGATGGGACCGTCCACCATCTGTCCCTTGAAGGCAAAAACCCCGGTGCCCGCGTCCCTGGCTGCGGCCAGCAGTTCACGCGCCGCGGCCACCTCGCCCTCCCCTGGCCGGTAGGCGTCCCGGATCACCGCCACCTGGCTGGGGTGGATGCATGCCTTGGCACCAAAGCCGCTCGCCGCGGCGTCGTCCGCCTCAGCCGCCAGCCCGTCGAGGTCGGGGATGTCCGCGTAGATGGAGTCAATGGCCAGCTTCCCGGCCGCACCGGCCGCCAGCAGCAGCTGCGAGCGCGCGTGCGTTGCCACCGCACGGTAGCTGCCAGCCTTGGGGCCGCCGGCATAGCGGCTGGACGTGCCTCCCAGTGACGCCACGAGGTCCTCGGCGCCCCACATCAAGGCAACCACGTTGAACAGTTTGGCCAGCCTCGGTGCGGCCAGGATGCCCGCAGCGGTCTCGCACAGGGCCACCACCTGGTAGCCGGTGAGCGACGCGATGATGTCAACGTCCGATGCCTTGGCCACCATGATGGTGTTGAAGCTGCTGCGGTCGACGGCGGCGAGATCGAGGCGGGAGTCGGCGGTGTCCAAGGCGTTGATCCGGACCATGGTGGTTGCCGGGTCCAGCGTGCTGTTGACCATGTTTTCACGCGCCTGGGCCTTGGCCCCGGGAGCAACGGCGTCCTCCAGGTCCAGGATGACGGCGTCGGAACGGTCCGCCGCCTTGGCAAACCGTTCGGGGCGGTCGGCCGGGGCAAACAGCAGGGCCGGACCCATGGCAAGGGTTGTGTGGGGATCTCTGATGGGGGTGCTCCTTCTACTGTGCGAGTGCGGCGTCTTGCTCGGGCATGAGCCAGAACAGGGCTGTGCGGCTGGCCCTGCCCACCACTGTGCCGTCCTGGTTGCGTCCGGTGTGGACCATGGTCACGATGCCCTGCCCGGGGCGTGAGGAAGAGAGCCGCTTCTCCGTTACCACCGTCTCCGTGTACAGCGTGTCGCCGTGGAACAGCGGGGCCGGGAAGGAAATGTCGCTCATCCCCAGCTGCGCCACGATGGTGCCCTGTGTCAGCTGCGCCACCGACTGCCCCACCATGGTGGCCAGCGTGAACATGGAGTTCATGAGCCGCTGGCCAAACGGTTGCGTGGCGCTCCACGCCGCGTCCAGGTGCAGGGACTGGGTGTTCATGGTCATCGTGGTGAACAGGACGTTGTCCGTCTCCGTCATGGTCCGCCCGGGTCGGTGCTGGTAGACGACGCCGGTCTCCAGCTCCCCGTAGTAGAGTCCCCTCTGCGTGACCACCCTGGCCTCGGCGGGCTCGACCACCGGCTCGCCGCTCATACGTTGTCCAGGTCGTGCATCTCGAGGTTCAGCGGCGCGCCGGTGGCGGCCACAATTTCCTCCACGGTCACGCCCGGGGCCAGTTCCTTCAGGACCAGCCCGTCCGGGGTCACCTCGATGACGGCCAGGTCCGTGACAATCAGGTCCACGCAGCCCTTGCCCGTGAGCGGCAGGGTGCAGCGTTCCAGGATCTTCGGGTTTCCCGCCCTGTCGGTGTGCTCCATCATGACAATCAGCTTCTTGGCGCCGAACACCAGGTCCATGGCGCCGCCCATGCCCTTGACCATCTTGCCGGGGATCATCCAGTTGGCAAGGTCGCCGTTTTGGGCCACCTGCATGGCACCCAGGACGGCAACGTCCACGTGCCCGCCGCGCACCATGCCAAACGACAGTGCGGAATCAAAAAACGCCGCGCCCTTGTTGACGGTGACCGTTTCCTTGCCGGCGTTGATCAGGTCCGGGTCCACGTCCGCGTCCAGCGGGTAGGGGCCGGTGCCGAGGATTCCGTTTTCCGAATGCAGCACCACCTCCACCCCCTCCGGGATGAAGTTCGGGATCAGGGTGGGCATGCCGATGCCAAGGTTCACGTACTGCCCGTTGTGCAGCTCCCGCGCCACCCGGGCGGCCAGTTCGTTGCGTGTCAGTGCCATGGTCAGGCCTCCTTCGTCTGGGTCTGGACAGGCTCGACCACCGGGGACCCGGCCACCGGATCCGAGACGGTGCGCTTTTCGATACGCTTTTCGCTGCCGGGAGTGCCAGCCGGGACGTGGACCACGCGCTGGACGAAGATGCCCGGGACGTGGACGTGCCCGGGGTCCAGCTCGCCGGGTTCCACCAGCTCCTCCACCTCGGCGATGGTGATCTTTCCGGCCATGGCGCACAGCGGGTTGAAGTTCATGGCCGTGGCGTGGAAGACCAGGTTGCCGTGGCGGTCCCCCTTCCACGCATGGACCAGCGCGAAGTCGGGTGTCAGGGACTCCTCGAGCACGAAGTCGGCACCCCCAAAGGTGCGCACCTCCTTGGGTTCGGAGGCAATCGCAACGCCGCCGGCGCCGTCGTACTTCCTCGGCAGGCCGCCCTCGGAAACCTGGGTGCCCACGCCGGCCGCGGTGTAGAACGCAGGGATGCCGGCGCCACCGGCACGGAGCTTCTCGGCCAGGGTCCCCTGCGGTGTCAGCTCCACCTCAAGCTCGCCGGCGAGGAACTGGCGGGCAAACTCCTTGTTCTCCCCCACATAGGAGGAAACGGTGCGGCGGATGCGCCCGTCGGTCAGCAGCACCCCCAGGCCCCAGTCGTCCACGCCGCAGTTGTTGGAGATGGTTTCCAGCTCGCGGGTGCCGGCGTCATGCAGGGCCTTGATCAGCGCCACGGGTATGCCACACAGGCCGAAGCCGCCCACGGCCAGGGACGCGCCGTGGTGGATGTCGTGGACGGCTGCGGCAGCGGATGCAACCACTTTGTTAATCATCGCTAGTATCTTTCACACTTCGTTGGACTCGGGCTGGCGGCGAACCTTTGGTCACAGGCCGAGGTCGCGGGCTATGAGCATGAGCTGGACTTCCGTGGTTCCCTCCCCAATCTCGAGAATCTTTGAGTCGCGGTAGTGGCGTGCCACGGGGAATTCGTTGATGAACCCGTAACCGCCAAACACCTGTGTGGCGTCGCGGGCGTTGTCCATGGCCGCCTCGCTTGCGACCATCTTAGCGATGGCCGCCTCGGTCTTGAACGGTTTCCCGGCCAGCATGCGGGCCGCGGCGTCATAGTACGCCAGGCGGGCGGTGTGCGCGCGGGTCTGCATGCGCGCGATCTTGAAGGAGATGCCCTGGTAGTGGCCGATGTTGTGGCCGAAGGCGGTGCGCTCCTTGGCGTACTTGACGGCCTCGTCCACGCAGCCCTGCGCCGAGCCCGTGGCCAGCGCCGCGATTGCGATGCGGCCCTCGTCCAGGATCGACAGGAAGTTCGCGTAGCCGCGGCCCCGGACGCCGATCAGGTTTTCCTCCGGAACATGCACGTCCACAAGGGTCAGCGGGTGGGTGTCGGAGGCGTTCCACCCCACCTTGTTGTATGGCTTCTCCACCGTAAAGCCGGGCGTGCCGTTGGGCACCAGGATGGTGGAGATCTCCTTTTTGATGGACCCGTTGTGGCGCTCGGAGGTGCCGGTCACGGCCGTCACGGTGACGAACCTGGTGATGTCCGTGCCGGAGTTGGTGATGAACTGCTTGTGGCCGTCCAGGATCCATTCGCCGCCCTCCAGCCGCGCACGGGTGGTGGTGCCCCCGGCGTCGGAGCCGGCGTCGGGCTCGGTCAGGCCGAAGCCGGCCAGCGCCTCGCCGCCCGCCAGCGACGGCAGCCACTGGAGCTTTTGCGCCTCGGTGCCGAAACGGTACACGGGCATGGCGCCCAGCGACACGCCTGCCTCCAGGGTGATGGCGACCGACTGGTCCACGCGGCCCAGCTGTTCCAGCGCCAGGGCGAGGGCGAAGTAGTCGCCTCCCATGCCGCCGTATTCCTCGGGGAATGGCAGGCCGAAGAGGCCCATTTCCCCCATCTGCTTGACCACCTCGTAGGGAAAGCTGTGTTCCTCGTCGTGCATGGCGGACACGGGCGCCACCACGTTGTCGGCGAAGTCGCGGACGGTGTCGCTCAAGTCCTGGTAGTCGTCGCTGAGCTCAAAATCAGGCAATGTTTTCTCCCTCGGAAGGTTCTATGGTGGCGACAATTTGGTCGGCCTTGACCAGGGCGCCCACCGTAACGCCCAGGTGCACGGTTCCGGGCAGGGCCGCGGTGAGCTGGTGCTCCATCTTCATGGCCTCCACCGCGAGGAGCACGGTGCCGGCCTCGACGCGGTCGCCCGTCTTGACGTTGACCACCGTGACGGTGCCGGGCATGGGGCTGCGCACCTCGGGGTCCGCCGCCGCGTCTTCGTGATCAATCCCGGCCAGCATGCGCGCGGTGGCTTCCTCGCGCGTCAGCACGGGGATGCGGGCCGTCCAGCCGCCGCTGCCCAGGACCACGGCGCCGTCCTGGAGCACCGCCCGGTACTGGCGCGGCTCCCCGTCCCACAACAGCGTCATCACGTTGTCATGCAGGCCCTCCAGCCGCGCCGGATGCCCGGTGGTCCCGCCCGCCAGGCTGACCCGTACGACGCCGGACCCCAGCGTGCCGCTGACCGTCACCACGTCGGTGCGGCCGGGACCGGCGCAGGACACCCGCCATGGGGCAGGATCGCCCAGCCGCCACCCGTCGGTGCGTGACCACGGGGTGTCGGCCGACCCGTCCACCGGGCCCCGTGCGCACAGCGCCGCGGCGGCGTACTCGGCCGGCCCGAGCTGGCGGAACGACAGCTCGGGCAGCTTGCGTTCGATCAGGTTGGTGTCGAGCCGCCCGGCCTGCACGTCCGGGTCGGCCAGGAGCAGGCGCAGGTACTCGACGTTGGTGGGCACGCCGAGCACCACGTAGTCGCGCAGCGCCGCGTCCAGCCGCGCCAGTGCCTGGGCCCGGTCCGCGCCCCAGGCGATGACCTTGGCCAGCATGGGATCGTAGTTGGCGGAAATTTCCAGGCCCGGCAGGAGCGAGCTGTCGACGCGCACGCCGTCGCGGGAGGCCACGGATTCGTCCAGAAGGGCCACGGCGCCGGCCGACGGCAGGAAGCCCTGCGCCGGGTTTTCCGAATACACCCGCGCCTCCACGGCGTGGCCCGCCAGTTCGATGCCGGACTGGGCCACCGTGAGCTTCTCCCCCGCTGCGATGCGCAGCTGCCAGGCGACCAGGTCCAGTGGCCGGCCGTCGGCCAGGACCACCAGCTCGGTGACGGGGTGCTCCACCTGCAGCCGGGTGTTCATCTCCATGAAGAAGAATTCCTCGGGGTTGTCATTGGAGACCAGGAACTCCACCGTGCCGGCGCCCGTGTAGTTCACGCTGGCGGCGGCGGCACAGGCCGCCGCGCCTATGCGCTCCCGCGTGGCCCCGCCGTCGCCCAGGGACTCCAGCAGCGGCGACGGGGCCTCCTCGATGACCTTTTGGTGGCGGCGCTGCAGGGAGCATTCACGTTCGCCCAGGTGGATGACGTTGCCGTAATTGTCACCGAGGATCTGCACCTCGATGTGCCGCGGCGTCGAGACGAGCCGTTCCAGGAACAGGGTGTCGTCGCCAAAGGAGCTGGCGGCCACGCGCCGGGCCGTCGCCAGCGTGGCCGGCAGTTCCTCCGGCGACCACACGGCGTGCATGCCCTTGCCGCCGCCTCCCGCGGAGGGCTTGATGAGCAGCGGATAGCCGATGTCCGAGGCGGCCGCGATCAGGTCCGCGTCGCTGAGGCCCGGCTCGGCGATGCCGGGGACCACGGGCACGCCCGCGGCGGCCACATGGTTTTTGGAGCGGATCTTGTCCCCCATGACGTTCAGTGCCTCGATGTTCGGGCCGATGAACGTGATGCCGGCGTCCGCGAGCGCCTGGGCAAAGGCCAGGTTCTCGGACAGGAAGCCGTAGCCGGGGTGGACGGCCTGCGCGCCGGATTCACGGCAGGCGGCCAGGACGGCGTCGATGTTCAGGTAGCTTTCGCTGGCCGCGGCCGGGCCGATGCACAGCGCCTCGTCGGCCTCGCGCACGTGGCGCGCTCCGGCGTCGGCCACGGAATACACGGCGACGGAGCGGATGCCCAGCGCGCGCAGGGTCCGGATGACGCGGCAGGCGATTTCGCCGCGGTTGGCCACCAGTACGGTGTCAAACAAGGGGGTCATGGGGTGGCTCACATTCTGAAGAGGCCGAAGGAGGTTTCCGGCAGCGGTGTCCGGGCGCAGATGTCCAGGGCCAGGCCCAGCACGGTGCGCGTGTCCGCCGGGTCAATGACGCCGTCGTCCCAGAGCCGGGCCGTGGAGTAGTAGGGGCTGCCCTGGTCCTCGTACTGGGCCTTGATGGGCGCCTTGAAGGCCTCCTCGTCCCCGGCGGACCATTCCTCGCCGCGCCTTTCGTGCTGGTCCCGCTTGACCGTGGCCAGCACGGAGGATGCCTGGTTGCCGCCCATGACGGAGATGCGTGCGGCCGGCCACATCCACAGGAACCGCGGCGAGTAGGCGCGGCCGCACATGGAGTAGTTGCCGGCGCCGAACGAGCCGCCCACAATGACTGTCAGCTTCGGCACGCGCGCGGTGGCGACGGCGGTGACCATCTTGGCGCCGTGCTTGGCGATGCCGCCCTGTTCGTAGTCCTTGCCGACCATGAAGCCGTTGAGGTTTTGCAGGAAGACCAGCGGGATGCCGCGCTGGTCGCACAGTTCGATGAAGTGCGCGCCCTTCAGGGCCGACTCGCTGAACAGCACCCCGTTGTTCGCCACGATGCCCACGGGGTGCCCGTGCAGCCTGGCGAAGCCGGTGACCAGGGTGGTGCCGTAGTTCTTCTTGAATTCATGGAAGCGGCTGCCGTCCACAATGCGGGCGATGACCTCGCGGATGTCGTAGGGGGTGTTCAGGTCCGTGGGCACGGCGCCGTACAGCCCCCCCGGGTCCGCCTCCGGCTCGGCCGCGGGGCCGACTTCCCACGCCGGGGCCGGGTTTTCCGGCAGGGTGGCCACGATGTCGCGCACAATCTGCAGGGCGTGTTCGTCATTTTCGGCCAGGTGGTCCACCACTCCGGAGATGCGGGCGTGGACGTCGCCGCCGCCCAGTTCCTCCGCCGTGACGATCTCGCCGATGGCAGCCTTCACCAGTGGCGGGCCGCCCAGAAAGATGGTGCCCTGGTTGCGCACGATCACTGTCTCATCGCTCATGGCGGGCACGTAGGCACCGCCCGCCGTGCAGGAGCCCATGACCGAGGCGATCTGCGGGATCCGCCGGGCGGACATTTGGGCCTGGTTGAAGAAGATCCGGCCAAAGTGCTCCTTGTCCGGGAACACCTCGTCCTGCCGGGGCAGGAACGCTCCGCCGGAATCCACCAGGTAGATGCAGGGCAGCCGGTTTTCCAGCGCAATCTCCTGCGCGCGCAGGTGCTTCTTGACCGTCATGGGGTAGTAGGTGCCGCCCTTGACGGTGGCATCGTTCGACACCACCATGACGTGGCGGCCGTGGACCACGCCGATGCCGGCGATGAGCCCCGCCCCCGGGGACGCGTCGTCGTACATGCCATTGGCCGCCAGCGGGGAAATCTCCAGGAACGGGCTGCCGTCGTCAAGCAGCCGGTCCACGCGCTCGCGCGGAAGCAGCTTCCCTCGCGCCACGTGGCGTTCACGCGACTTTTCCGTCCCCCCCAGCGCCGTGGCGTGCAGGCGCCGGCGGAGCTCGGCCACCAGCCCGCGCTGCGCCTCGCAGTTGCGCGCAAACGCCTCCGCCCCCGGTTCCACGCGGCTTTGCAAAGTCTCCATCGACAAGTAATCCGTTCCTCGGCCGGCCACACCGCTGCGGGGCCTGACACCGTCCGCATCCGCATGCTAAGTTAATGGTTATTAACTGAGTTCAGGTTAGTCCGTGAATTCCGTGATGTCCAGCACAAGGAAGAACATGAGCGAATCCCCCGCCACCGCGCGCACACAGGCCAAGGCCAACCGCCGCACCGTGCTGCTCGATTCCGCCGCCGCCCTCTTTGCCCAGCGGGGCTTCAACGGCGTGTCCATCGAGGACCTGGGCTCGGCCGCCGGCGTGAGCGGGCCGGCCGTGTACCGCCACTTCAGCGGCAAGCAGGCCCTGCTGGGAGCCCTCCTGGTGGGCGTGAGCGAGGACCTGCTGGCCGGCGGGCGCGCCGCCCTTGCCGCCGGGCACGACGACGCCGCCACCCTCCGCGCGCTGGTCGCCTTCCACGTGGACTTTGCCCTGTCCAAGCCCGATGTGATCCGCGTCCAGGACAGGGACTTTGACAGCCTGAGCACCGAGGACCGCAGGCAGGTGCGCATCCTGCAGCGCGCCTACGTGGAACTGTGGGTTGAGGTGCTGGGCAGGCTGTACCCGGACCGCGGCGCCGACATGCGGCGCCTGCAGGCGCACGCCGTGTTTGGCCTCATCAACTCCACCCCGCACAGCGTTGCCCTGCACGGGCGCCGCCCCGGCGCCTCGGGCGCCCGCCCCGTGCTGGAGGCGATGGCCTGGAACGGGCTGGCCGGGAGCTGACGAACCGCGCCGATGCCGGCGAACCCCCGGCCACGCAGAAAGCGCCGGGATTCCCGGCGCTTTCTTGGTTTCGCAGTAATGAATCTAGTGAGCCGGCAGGCCCTTGTCGTGTCCCACGGTGTGCTGGCGCATGCTTGGCTGGACTGCCAGAACGCCCGCAACGAGTGCTACGGCACCTGCAATCCAGGAGGTCCATGCCGCCCCCATGTGGCCGGAGTATCCGGCGATCCAGGGAGAGATGAACAGCAACGCCCCAAGTACCATTTGGACCCATTCGGCCACGGGGGTCCCGGGGCTCATCAGGTTCCAAACGCCTGCAATGATCAGCAGCACTCCGCAACCGATCATCATGACCATGGAACTGCCCTGCTGCGTCGTCCACAATGTTGACAGCGCGGCGTACAGGCCTGCAATCACGGCAACATAATCTTGCCAGCGGTTCCACTTCTTCATTGATACCAACCTCCTTAGGTTTCCCTTCAGTTGGCTCCCAAAGTGGGGGTCAGTACAAATATACGTCCGCTTGGGCAGCTATTCCAGAGGACGATGATTGCATGAAAGCGGCAGTTCAGGACAGTGCGAGCGCCATGGCGGGGTCGGACATGACGGCACCCACGTCCGCCAGGAACCGCGAACCCTGCTCCCCGTCCACCAGCCGGTGGTCGAAGGACAGGCTCAGCGTCATGACCTGCCGCAGCGCAATGCCCCCCTGGTGCTCCCAGGGGGTGTTCCGCACGGCTCCCAGGGCCAGGATTCCGGCCTCGCCCGAGTTCAGGATGGGCGTGCCGGCGTCAATGCCGAAGACGCCGATGTTGGTGATCGAGAACGTCCCGCCGGCCAGGTCCGCGGGCTGTGTCTTCCCGGACCGCGCCACGGTGGCCAGCTCGCCGACCGCCGCGGCCAGCCCGTGCATGCCCAACAGCTGGGCATCCTTGATGTTGGGCACCACAAGCCCCCTGGGCGTGGCGGCGGCAATGCCCAGGTTGACGTAGTTCATGGTGACAATCTCCTTCGCCCCCTCGTCCCAGCGCGAGTTCAGCGACGGCTGCCGCGCAATCCCCAGGCACACGGCCCGGGCGGCCAGCGTGAGCGGCGTGAGCTTCACGTCGGAGAACTCCCGCTTGGCACGCAGCTTCGCCAGGAATTCCATGCCCGCCGTGACGTCCACCGTCAGGAATTCCGTGACGTGCGGGGCCGTGAACGCACTTTTCGCCACGGCGGCCGCCGTGAATTTCCGCACGCCCTTGATGGGGGTCCGCACCTCCCTGGCGGCGTTGCCCGCGCCGGCCGGGGTGCCCACTGCGGACGCGGACGGCGCCGTGGCCGCCACCCCGGCACCCTGCGACGGGTCCCCGGCAAAGGAGAGGACGTCGTCGCGGGTGATCAGCCCGCGCTCCCCCGAGCCCACCAGCTCGGCCAGGTCGATCCCCATGTCCCGCGCCAGCTTCCGCACCGGCGGCGTGGACCGCGGCCGGTCCGCCTGGACGCGGGCCTGCACAGGGGCCGCGACAACGGCGGGTGCCGCTTCGGCGGCAGGCTGCGGCATGGTGGTGGTCGAGGTTGCGGCGAACGCACGGGCGCGCCGGGCCGGCCGCTTGGACGACTCCGGATCTGCGCCGTACCCGACAAGCGTCGGCACGCGCTTCTGGGCCGGGTCGACGGCTTCGGCTGCCGGCCCACCTTCGGCGGGCACCTCGAAGGCGATGATGACCTCGCCGACCTCAACAGTTGTCCCCGGCTCGTGGGTGATGGCGGTGACGATGCCCGCGTAGGGCGAGGGCAGTTCAACAACGGCCTTGGCGGTCTCAACCTCGCCGATGACCTGATTGAGTTGCACGGTGTCGCCCACGGCAACGTGCCAGCTGACAATCTCCGACTCGGTCAGCCCTTCACCGAGGTCCGGCAACTTGAATTCCTGGATCATGGTCATCCTTCCAGCCCCGAGAGGGAGTTGGGGCGGCCGAGGACTCGGTCAACGCCGTCGAGCATGCGGTCAAGGTCGGGCAGGTGGTGCTTTTCGAGCTTGGACGGCGGGTATGGGATGTCGAAGCCGGTGACGCGCACGGGTGCCGCCTCCAGGTAGTTGAAGCAGCGTTCGGTGATCCCGGCGGCAATTTCGGCGCCCAGGCCCAGGGTCTCGGAGGCTTCATGGGTGATGACGAGCCGTCCGGTGCGGCGCACGGAGTCCTCGATGGGGCCGTAGTCCAGGGGCGACAGGGAACGCAGGTCGATCACCTCAAGGGAGATGCCGTCGTCGGCCGCGGCCTTGGCGGCGTCAAGGGCGGTGCTGACGAGGGGCCCGTAGGTGACCAGGGTGACGTCGGTGCCGGCGCTCACCACGCGGGAGGCGCCCATGGCGGGGGCCCGGGACAGGTCCGCATCCAGGTCCACTTCACCCTTGGTGTGGTAGCGGCGCTTGGGCTCGAAGAACAGGACAGGGTCGTCGCAGGCGATGGCC
This sequence comes from Arthrobacter wenxiniae, assembly GCF_013376105.1. Lineage (GTDB taxonomy): Bacteria > Actinomycetota > Actinomycetes > Actinomycetales > Micrococcaceae > Specibacter > Specibacter wenxiniae. The sequence goes on along the minus strand of NZ_JAAMFM010000007.1, from coordinate 132,541 downwards.
TGGCGCAACATGGTGTAGGCGTCCTGCGGGTTCGAGACGCTGATGACGCGGAGGCCCGAGGTGTGCACAAAGTAGGCCTCGGGCGATTCCGAGTGGTGCTCCGGGGAGCCGATCCCGCCGCCGAACGGCACGCGGATGGTCAGCGGCATGCGGACCTGCCCGTGCGTGCGCATGTGGAGCTTGGCCACCTGGGACACGATCTGGTCGAAACCGGGATAGATGAAGCCGTCGAACTGGATCTCGCAGACGGGCCGGAAGCCGCGGTAGGCCAGGCCCACCGCGGTGCCGATGATGGCGGATTCGGCCAGCGGGGTGTCGATGACGCGGTGCGAGCCAAAGTCCTTCATCAGGCCGTCGGTGACGCGGAAGACGCCGCCCAGCGTGCCAATGTCCTCGCCCATCAAGACCACCTTAGGGTCGTCTTCCATCGCCTTGCGCAGGCCCGCGTTGATGGCCTGTGTCAGTGTCAGCCTGCTCATGACCGGCTCCCTTCCAGGGTGGTTCCCTCGGTGGTGGCGAAGGCGGCCAGGTACCGCTCGTAGTGGTCCCGCTGGCGGTCCAGGATGGCGTGCTCCGTGGTGTAGACGTTGTCAAAGACGGTCATGGGGGCGGGGTCCGGCATGTTGATGCAGCCGTTGCGGAGCTCGGCGGCCATGGTGTCCGCGCGCGCGGCCACCCCGGCCTCCGCGGCCTCGTCGAGCCTTCCCCGGCCTTGCAGGAAGGCCCGCACTCGGGCAATCGGGTCCCTGGCACCCCACTCCTCCAATTCGGTGACGCCGCGGTACCGGGTGGGGTCGTCCGCGGTGGTGTGGGCACCCATGCGGTACGTGACCGCCTCAATGAAGCTGGGGCCGCCGCCGCTGCGCGCCCGGTTCGCCGCCCAGCGGGTGGCGGCCAGGACGGCCAGCACGTCGTTGCCGTCGACGCGCATGCTCGGTATGCCGTATCCCGGGGCCCGGCCTGCGATCGGGGCGTGTGCCTGCAGGCCCACAGGCTCGGAGATGGCCCAGTGGTTGTTTTGGCAGAAGAAGATGACGGGGGCCTGAAAACTGGCGGCGAAAACCATGGATTCGTGGACGTCGCCTTGGCTGCTGGCGCCGTCGCCCAGGTAGGCAATGGACAGCGCCTCCTTGCCGTCCAGCACCAGTCCCATGGCGTAGCCGGTGGCGTGCAGGGTCTGGGCGCCGATGATGATTTGCGGGGTTGCCATGTTGAACTTGTGCGGGTCCCAGCCGGTGTTGGCGCTCCCGCGCCACGTGCTCATGATGCCGGCCAGGTCCGCGCCGCGAAGGTAGGCCACGCCGTTTTCACGGTAGGTCGGGAAGATGAAGTCGTCCATGGTCAGGGCATGGAGCGAGCCCGCCTGGGATGCTTCCTGGCCCAGCATGGGCGGCCACAGGGCCAGCTGGCCCTGGCGCTGGAGGGCCGTGGCCTCGACGTCAATGCGCCGGATGGTGACCATGTCCGAGTAAAGCTGGAGAAGCTGGTCGTCGTCGACGTCGGCCACCAGGGGGGCCAGTTCCTCGTCGGCAACGCTGGTGCCGTCTGCGGCAATAAGTTGGTGAATTCCGGGTTGCGGTGATGCCCCGGAAATGGCTGATGCGTCCAGCACGGCAGTTCGCCTCCTTAACTTCCTGCCGGGGGCCGGGCCCCTGGCAACGGGCCGGAGCATCTTGTGGATGCGGGCCCCCAGGCCGCGTGCAGTTTTGCAATGGGTCGTTGCGCGCGCGGCAGGGCGGCGTCATTGCAACCCTTAGCTGTGACGATACTCACAGCATGCAGTTGGCGCAATGTCCCTTCAAAATATTGATCATTCTGCACTACATTGATGGCCGCCACCGTGCTAATCTGCGCAATATGCATACTTTGGACGGCACCGATGCCCGCATCCTCCTGGCCATGGTCCAGGACCCGCGCCAGACCGTCGTGGCGCTGGCGCAGCAGCTGGGACTGTCGCGCAACACCGTGCAGGCGCGGATGTCCTCGCTGGAAAAGGGGCACGCCTTTTTGGCATTTGACCACCGCATCAGTCCCGCCGTGCTGGGGTACCCGCTGACGGCCTACATCTCCATCCACGTGCAGCAGCAAAAGCTCGCGGCCCTGGCGGCCTCGCTGGCCGGCATCCCCGAGGTGGTGGAGGCCCACGGGCTCAGTGGCCGGGCGGACATCCTGGTGCGGGTGGTTTCCACAGGGGCGGAGGACCTGTTCCGCATCAACGGCAAGATCCTCGCCTGCGACGGCGTGGAACGCACCGAGACCTCGCTTGCCATGAACGAGCTGGTCCCCTTCCGCCTCACTCCCCTGCTGGAACGCGTCCTGGACAGGTAGCCGGCGCCCGCGCCTTTGAAACTGCGCGGGCTTGCGTTCCAACGATGCGCCACTTGCCAAGTGGCGCATCGACGCGACCCGGCCGGGCTCCGCTTCATGGCCTACGACGGCAAAAGGCCCCGTCCGGCGTCGTGCGTCAACGCCGGACGGGGCCTTCAATCACGTCAGTGTTCCACGGCCTTCTCGGCGCCGACACCGGTCAGGGAGCGGACTTCCATCTCGGCCTGGACCTGCGGGTTCTCCGTGTTCTTGTCCAGGACCGTGCCCAGCCAGCCCAGGAAGAACGCCAGCGGGATGGAGACGATGCCGGGGTTGGCCAGCGGGAACCAGTCAAAGCTGGCGCCAGGAATCATGGCCTTTTCACTGCCGGAAACCACCGGGGAGAAGGCAATCAGGATGATGGCCGACGCCAGCCCGCCGTACATGCTCCACAGCGCGCCCTGGGTGGTGAACTTCTTCCAGAACAGCGAGAAGAGGATGGTGGGCAGGTTGGCCGATGCCGCGATGGCGAAGGCCAGTGCCACGAGGAACGCGATGTTCTGCCCGTTTGCCAGGATGCCGCCGGCAATGGCGACGATGCCGATGACCACCACGGTGCGGCGGGCCACCTTCACTTCCATTTCCGGCTTGGGCTCACCCTTGACAATGACGTTGGAGTAGATGTCGTGGGCGAACGAGGCGGCGGCGGTAATCGTCAGCCCGGCCACGACGGCCAGGATGGTGGCGAAGGCGACCGCGGAGATGAAGCCGAGCAGGATGGGCCCGCCAATCACAAACGCCAGCAGGGGCGCGGCAGCGTTGACGCCGCCAGGCGCCGCCAGAATGGCCGTCTTGCCAATCAAGGCGCCCGCTCCGTAGCCCAGGACCAGGGTGAAGATGTAGAAGATGCCGATGAGCCAAATGGCCCACACCACCGACTTGCGGGCCTCCTTGGCGGTGGGGACGGTGTAGAAGCGCATCAGCACGTGCGGCAGGGCCGCGGTGCCAAGGACGAGTGCCAGCGCCAGCGAAACAAAGTCGAGCGGCGCCTTGCCGTAGGCGGCGCCCGGGTTCAACAGGGCCGCCCCCGCCCCGCCCTCGTTGATGGACGTCTGCACGGCCGCATCCATGAGCGTGCTCAGGTTGAAGCCGTTCATGGCCAGCACAATGACCGTCATGATGGCGGCGCCGACCACGAGCAGGCAGGCCTTGATGATCTGCACCCAGGTCGTGCCCTTCATGCCCCCGATCAATACATAGACGATCATGAGCACGCCGACCACGGCAATGACGATTCCCTGGCCGGTCTTGTTGCCGTTGTCCAGCCCCAGGAGCAGCGAGACGAGGCCGCCGGCTCCGGCCATCTGGGCCAGCAGGTAGAAGAAGCAGACCACCAGGGTGGTGGTGGCCGCGGCGATGCGGACGGGGCGCTGCTTGAGGCGGAAGGAGAGGACGTCGGCCATGGTGAACTTGCCCGTGTTGCGCAGCAGTTCGGCCACCAGCAGCAGGGCCACCAGCCACGCGACCAGGAAGCCGATCGAGTACAGGAAGCCGTCGTAGCCGTTGATGGCGATGGCGCCCGTGATGCCCAGGAAGGAGGCTGCGGAGAGGTAGTCGCCGGCAATGGCGGTGCCGTTTTGTCCGCCGGAGAAGGACCTCCCGGCCGCGTAGTAGTCCGCGGCGGTCTTGTTGTTGCGGCTGGCGCGGAACACCACCACCATGGTGACGCCCACAAAGAGGACGAAGATCAGGATGTTGATCCAGGACGTGTCCTTGGTCTGTTCCCCGAGGCTCTTGTCCGCGGCGGCAAGGTGCTGCAGCACTGAGGTTGCGTTCATCGCCTAGACCCCTTCCGTGGCCGAGCCGGCCGAGATTTGGGACTCCAGGCGGGTGCGGATCTTCGCGGCCTTGGGGTCCATCCTGCTGTTGGCGTAGTGGACGTACCACGTGGTGATGCCGAAGGTGGTGACAAACTGCAGCAGGCCCATGACCAGGCCGATGTTGATGGACCCCCACACCTTGATGGACATGAAGTCGTGGGCGTACGCCGCCAACAGGACGTAGGCGAAGTACCAGAGCAGGAAGCCGAGTGCTACGGGAAACACAAAGCTGCGGTGGCTCTTGCGAAGGTCCTTGAACTCCTCCGACTCCTGGACTTGGGCAAAGTCCACATCGGGACTTCCTGGGCTTGCTTGGGCAGAATTACCCATCATTCCTCCTTGAGTGATGTGATCCCTCTTACTATGGGGTGTTGCGGATCACACAAGGCGCCGACCGGGCGGCTGCCGCGCTGAACGGCGTCGACCGTGCGCCCAACGGCACGCCGGCCCATGGGGCGCACCTCGTGAAGGGACGACGCCGGCACGTGGCGCTAGTGTGTATCGCATGCCTCCTGCCGCCCTGAGTGACTCCACGCTCGTGCTCACCATCACCATCGCCGTGGTGGTCGCCGCCGTTGCCGTGGTGGCGGCGGCAGGATTGAGGCTGTCGCGGTCCCATCGCGAGCTGGGCACCGATGCGGAGCGGGCAACGTTCCGGACCCTGCACTCGGCCGCGGCGGCGGGCGCCCAGCTGCGCAACGGGCTGGAACCGGCGGGTGCGCTGAAGGCGAGCCGGCAGCTGCGCGCACTGCTGAACTGTGCGGCCTTTGCCATGACGGACGGGACCCGGCTGCTGGCTTGGGACGGGTCCGGGGCGGCGTCCAAGGAACCCGACCCGGAGGCGGTCATGGGCCTGGCCGCGCGCGCCCTGGGCAACGGGCGCACCCAGGTGGCCGTCCTCGATTCGGCCCTGAGGGTGTCGCTCGGCCTGCCGGAGGAGGGCTCGGGCCTGAAGGCTGCGGTGATCTGCCCGCTCAACGTCGACTCCCGCGTGGTGGGCACCGTGATCATCCTCAGCACGCAGCCCAGCGCCGGGCTGGTGCGGGCCACCAATGAGGTGGCCGGCTGGGTCTCCGCCCAACTGGAACTGGCGGAGCTCAGCGCGTCGCGCACGCTGCTGGTCGAATCGGAGGTCCGGGCCCTCCGCGCCCAGATCAGCCCGCACTTCATCTACAACTCGCTCAACGCCATCGCCTCGTTCATCAACACGGACCCCCAGCGCGCCCGCGACCTGGTGGTTGAGTTCGCGGACTTCACCCGCTATTCCTTCCGCCGCCACGGCGATTTCACCACCCTCGCCGAGGAACTGCGCTGCATCGACAGGTACCTGCTGCTGGAGAGCGCCCGCTTCGGCGACCGGCTGCAGATCAGCCTTCAAATTGCGCCCGAGGTCCTCAGCACTGTCATCCCGTTTCTCAGCCTCCAGCCGCTGGTGGAGAACGCCGTCCGGCACGGGCTCGAGGCGAGGGAGGGCCCTGGGCTGGTGCAGCTGTCCGCGCGGGACCTGGGCGCCTACACCCAGGTCACCATCGAGGACGACGGCGTGGGCATGGACCCCGAGGAGCTCCGAAACATCCTTGCCGGGCAGCGGGACGGCACCCATGTGGGCCTGCGCAACGTCGACGCCCGGCTGCGGCAGGTGTACGGCGACGACCACGGGCTGGCCATCGACACCGGGGTGGGACAGGGCATGCTGATCACCATGACGGTTCCCAAGAACCAGCCCGGCCACGACGCCTGAGCCGGCCCTCGGCCGCCAGCGCCTACCGTCCTCCCCAACCTCGCTCCGCTCGGTCGTGGCCCCTCGGCCGCTAGCGCCTATCGTCCTCCCCAACCTCGCTCCGCTCGGTCGTGGCCCCTCGGCCGCTAGGCTGGTCACCATGATCAACGTCCTTGTCGCCGACGACGAACTGCCCGCCGTCGAGGAACTCGCGTACCTGCTGGGCCGGGATCCGCGCATCGGCACCATCCACCGGGCCCCGGGTGGCGCGCGGGCCCTGGAAATCCTGGCCGAGGAGGACGTCGATGCCGCATTCCTGGACATCCACATGCCCGGCCTCAACGGCCTGGAGCTGGCGCGCGTGATCGGGCGCTCGCCCCGCCCGCCGTTGGTGGTTTTTGTCACGGCCGACGACGACCGCGCCCTCGAGGCCTTTGACCTCGCCGCCGTCGACTATCTGCTCAAGCCGGTCAGCACCGCGCGGCTGGCCAAGACGGTGGGGCGCGTCGCGGAAATGGTGGCCCAGCCGTCCGAGTCGCGGGAGTCGGAGCTGATTACCGTGGACCAGGGCGGGGTGAGCCGGATCATCCGCCTCGACGAGGTCAGGTTTGTCCAGGCCCAGGGCGACTATGCGCGGCTGCACACGGCCGAGGCGAGCTACCTGGTCCGCGTCCCCCTCTCGGACCTGGAGCAGCGCTGGCAGGCGTCCGGCTTCGTGCGCATCCACCGCTCCTACCTTGTCTGCATGCCGTTTGTCACCGCCCTGAAGCTGGGCTCCGCCAAGCCCACCGTCTCGGTTGCCAACACCGACCTGCCCGTGAGCCGGCGACACCTGCCCGCCCTGCGGGAGCATCTTCAGGCCACCCGCGTCCGGCCCCTGCCGTGAACCTGCCATGAACGACGACGGCGCCCCCGACTCCCAGCCCGGCCTCCGGCGGGTCCCCCCGCCGGCCCCGCCCGCTCCCGGCCGCGTACGCGTCGTGGCTCCGCGCAGCCAGGCCCGCTCCGTCGCCGCCGGCACCAGCGTCTCGCAGGAAGTGGCCGAGCAGTCGGCCGTGGGCGAGGTCATGGTGCGGTCGTTGATCCGGTCCCAGCTCCGGCTGGGTCTGGTGGTCAGCGCCGGCTTCGCGGCCGCCCTGTTGATTTGCTGGACGGCGGTGCGCTGGGTGCCGGACTTCGCTGACTGGCGGATCCTGGGCATTCCCGCCCCGTGGCTCATGCTGGGCGTGGGCGTGTACCCCATCATCGGCGCGTCCGCGTGGCTGTATGTGCGCGCGGCCACCCGGAATGAGGACCGTTACCGCGACCTGGTGGAGGGCAAGTGAATCCGGCCATCGGCTACACGGCCCTGATCTCGGTCTCCGCCATCACGGCCCTGATCGGCTTCTACGGGCTGCGGATCTCACGCACCACCAGCGACTTTTACGTGGCGTCAAGGACGGTGCCGCCGTGGTGGAATGCGTCAGCCATTGGCGGGGAGTACCTCTCGGCGGCCAGCTTCCTGGGCATTGCCGGGCTGATCATGATTTCGGGGATCGACGCCCTCTGGTTCCCCATCGGCTACACGGCCGGCTACCTCATGCTCCTGTTCTTCGTGGCCGCCCCGCTGCGCCGGTCCGGGGCCTACACCATTCCAGACTTTGCCGAGGCGCGGCTGGAGTCAACGGCTGCCCGCCACGTCACCAGCGTGCTGGTGGTGGTGGTGGGCTGGTTCTACATCGTCCCGCAGCTGCACGGGGCGGCCTTGACCATCCGCACCACCACCGGGCTGCCGGCGTGGGTGGGCGCCGGGGCCGTCGTCGTCATTGTCTGCCTGACCGTGATCACCGGCGGCATGCGCTCCATCACCTTTGTCCAGGCCTTCCAGTTCTGGCTCAAGCTGACGGCGCTGGCAGTGCCGGCCGTCTTCATCCTGCTCCAGCTGCACGGCGGGCCCACCGGGTCAGGCGCCGTGCCTGCCGGGACGGACTTCTTCCCCGCCGCGGCCCCGGCCGGCGCGGCCGGCACCTACGGGACGCTGTCGCTCATGGTGGCGCTCTTGTTCGGCACCTTGGGGCTCCCCCACGTGCTGGTGCGCTTTTACACCAACCCCGATGGCGCCGCGGCCCGCCGCACCACGCTGATCGTGCTCGGGCTGCTGTCCCTCTTCTACCTGTTTCCCACCATCTACGGGGTGGTGGGGCGGGTGTTCCTGCCCGGGCTGGCCGCGCACGGCGCCCCCGACGCGACCGTTCTGCTGCTCCCCGGCCGGCTCATTGGCGGGTTGGGCGGCGAGATCCTCTCCACCCTGGTGGTGGCCGGCGCCTTTGCAGCCTTCCTGTCCACCACCTCCGGGCTGGTGGTCTCGCTGGCCGGCGTCATCAGCCAGGACCTGCTGGGCGGGAGCGTCCGCGGCTTCCGGATTGCGGCCGTGGCCGCGGCCGTGGTGCCGCTGGGCGTGGCCCTGGGCACGGATTCGCTGGCCCTGGCCGGCAGCGTGGGGCTGGTGTTCGCCTTTACAGCCTCCACCGTGTGCCCGCTGCTGCTGCTGGGCATTTGGTGGCGCGGGCTGACCGACGCGGGCGCGGTGGCGGGCATGCTGGCCGGCGGGGTGCTGTGCGGGGCGTCGATGCTGGTCGGTGCGCAACTGGCGCCCGATTCACCGTGGCGCGGCATTTTGACGCAGCCCGCGGCGTGGACGGTGCCCGTGGCCTTTGCCACGATGGTGGCGGTATCCCTGGCAACGGCGGGCCGCCAGAGCCCGGGCGTTGCCAGGTTCATGTCGAAACTGCACGTGCCCGAACGCCCGCACGCGGCGCCGGGCCGCGCGCGCTAGCCGCCTGCGGGAATGTCAATCGCTGCCATGAGCTCCACCACGCGGTCAAGGAAGGCGTCCACCTGGCTTTCCTCATAGCCGTCGGCGCCCTTGGCCGGGGCAAACACGGCGCGTCGGACCACGTCCACGCTCAACTCGCCGTTGTCCTCAATGTAGGTGAGCAGCTCACGGCACAGCAGGTCCACGTCGTCGGTGTTGTAGCTCTGGACGTTCTTCCTGGAAGGGCGGCGGAACCGCTCGCCGTCGGGCCGGTGCAGGCGTCCGCGCAGGAGGGAGGCGGACTTTCCGATCTTGAGCATCCAGGCCTTCTCGCCCTCGGACTTGATCAGCAGTTCCTTTTCGCGGAGCACGAACTCGTCCTCGATCCGGTCCATGGCGGCGTCGACGGCCTGGGCGTTGTAGCCGCCGCGGGCCGGATCAAACGACGCCGTGCGGACGTCGTGGCTGGTGATGGCCACGCCGTTGGTGTCGGCATTGAGGAAGTAGGCGCGGGCGCGGTCCAGGAACACGTCAACCTGCTTGACGTTATACCCGATCTCCTTGGGACCAACCAGCTTGAACTTGGAGTTGGTGCGAGTCTTGTCTTCCACGGTCACAGTCATTCCTCGGGTGTCGTGCTTGCTTGGACGGGAACCGGCCCCGGACGCCCACCCAGGGGCGCATCAGAGCTGGCCTAGAACGCTAAAAGTGGCGTAGGCGACGGGCGCGGCGAACAAGATGGAGTCCAGCCTGTCCATGACGCCCCCGTGCCCGGGCAGCAGGTTGCTCATGTCCTTCAAGCCAAGCTCGCGCTTGACCATGGACTCGGCAAAGTCGCCGCCCGTGCCTGCAAAGACCATACCAACGGCCAGCACAAATCCGACCCACCAGGGCACCTCCAGGAAGAACATGGTGGCGGGGATGGCCACCACCATGGCGCCTCCCATGGAGCCGGCAAAGCCCTCCCAGGACTTCTTGGGGCTGATTTTCGGGGCCATGGGGTGCCTGCCGAAGAGCACGCCAACCAGGTAGCCAAAGGTGTCGTTGGCCACCACCAGCAGCAGCATGATGACCACCTCGATCATGCCCGGGTTCATGTCGGTCAAGTCGAGGGTGAGCCCGGTGGTGGGCGGACGGACCCCCTGCATCATGAGCAGGACAAAGCTGAGCAGGAAGGGGATCCACATGAGGACAAACACGCCGGCCAGGATGCTCTTGACCGCGCCAGGCTCGGAGTCCAGCGACCGCCAGAGCAGCGTGGCACCCGCACTGGCCACGAGGGCGAAGAGGAGCCCTTCCGAGCCGGCAAAATAGGCCGACGCCGGCATGGCGAGCGTTCCGATCATGACGGGGGTCAGCGGCAGCCGGATGCCGCGGGTGCCGACGGCGCGCGAGACCTCCCACACGCCCACGACCACGAACGCGGTGGCGACCACCACGAACGCGAGCGGAAAGAACAGGAGGCTGCCCAGGACCAGCACCAGCAGCGTGACGCCAACGCCGATGGCCGCGGGGAGGTCGCGGCCGGCCTTGGGCGTGCGCGGCGGCCGGGGAGCCGTCACGGACGCCGGCACGGGGGCGATGGGCCCCGGAGGCACAGGCACCGCGGGCAGGCCGGTCACGGACGCGGCACTCACCGGCGCGCGGGCGCCGTCGTCCCTGAAGGACGGAGCCTTCCGGCCAGGGGCACCTGGCCGCCCCGCCTTGGCGCCGGGAATCCTGGCCGCGGCATTCCCTGAGGGGGCCTTCCCTGAGGGGGCGGGCTTGTGCTGTGCCGCCTTGCTCGCCCTTGGTCTTTCAGGCGCGACAGCGGGAACCACGCCCGTCATTTCGGCAATGCGCCGCGCTTTCCGGGTCGGAAACTGGTGCTCGTCCAGGCCCGGCGGGGGGCTGGCGCCCGGGGTCGGTGCGTCAGGCGCCTCCCCGGGGGGACCGTCCTGCGCAGGCTTGGGGTCCGTCATTAGACCTCGAGAAGCTCGACTTCCTTGCGCTTGAGCAGCTCGTCAATGTTGTCCGTATGCGCCTTGGTCAGGGCGTCGAGTTCCTTTTCGGCGCGTGATCCCTCGTCTTCACCGGCGTCGCCGTCCTTGACGAGCTTGTCCAGCGCCTCCTTGGCCTTGCGGCGGATGTTGCGGACGGACACCTTGGCTTCCTCGCCCTTGGTGCGGACCAGCTTGACGTATTCGCGGCGGCGTTCCTGGGTCAGTTCCGGCATGACGACACGGATCACGTTGCCGTCGTTGGACGGGTTGGCGCCAACTTCCGAGGAGCTCAGGGCCCGCTCGATTTCGTGCAGGGCGCTCTTGTCGAAAGGGGTGATGAGCAGGGTGCGCGCTTCCGGCACAGCGAAGGACGCGAGCTGCTGCAGCGGGGTCGGGGCACCATAGTATTCGACCATCACCTTGTTGAACAAGGAGGCGTTGGCGCGGCCCGTGCGGACGGCGGAGAAGTCCTCTTTCGCGACCTCGATGGCCTTGTCCATCTTCTCCTCGGCCTCGAGCAAAGTTTCTTCAATCACGTCTATCTCCCTCAACATTAGTGAAATCACAACTCATCCGCGGCCTGCGCACGCGGCAATCCTGAACCCATCCTACCGTGAGCCGGCGGCCGGCCCGGCCCGGGACGGGCCCGGCCACGCCCCGGCTGCGGGCCAGCTGGTCCGCCGCGTTCCGGGCGTCATGGCGGGGCCGCCGCCCCTCCGCGCCCGGCCCCGCGGCGGCCGTTACGGGGTGACCAGCGTGCCGAGTTCCTCGCCGAGAATGGCGCGCGCCACGTTGCCCTCGCCCTCCATGCCAAAGACAAGCATGGTGACGTTGTTGTCCTTGCACAGGCTGAACGCGGTCTGGTCCATGACACGGATGTCGCGCGCCATGGCCTCGTCGTAGCTGAGGTGGTCCAGCTTTACCGCGGTGGGATCCTTCTTGGGGTCCGCGGTGTAGACGCCGTCCACGCCGTTCTTGGCCATCAGCACCACATCGGCATGGACTTCCAGGGCGCGCTGGGCGGCGACGGTGTCGGTGGAGAAGTACGGCAGCCCCGCGCCGGCCCCGAAGATGACCACGCGGCTCTTTTCCATGTGCCGGATGGCCCGGCGCGGGATGTAGGCCTCAGCCACCTGGCCCATGGTGATGGCGCTCTGGACGCGGGTGTCCACGCCGGCCTGCTCCAGGAAGTCCTGCAGGGCCAGGCAGTTCATGACGGTGCCGAGCATGCCCATGTAGTCGGCACGGGAGCGGTCCATGCCGGAGGCGGAGAGTTCGGCGCCGCGGAAGAAGTTGCCGCCCCCCACCACGATTGCGACCTCCACGCGGTCCACCGTGCTGGCGATCTGCTTGGCAATGTCGCGGATGGTGTCCGGGTCGACGCCGAGCTTGCCAGCGCCGAAAACTTCACCGGAGAGCTTCAACAGCACCCGGCGCCGTTTCGGGGTGCCGGAGGGGTTGTGGGCGATGTCCTGCGTGGGGCCTGGGGTGTTCGTTGTCATTTTGCCTTCCGTGGGAACCGGCCGCGTGTCAGGGGGCCGGTTCCACAATGCCGTTATGTCGGTGCAGTGATGTCGGTGCAGTGATGTCGGTGCAGTGATGTCGGTGCAGTTGCGGGGCAGGGCGGCGGCCCCGGGGTCCCGGCCACCTCAAGGGGGCGGCACGGGTGGGCGCCTCTAAAATCCTAACCGACACCGGGCATGAGGAAGGGGCAGCCGCGCAAGGCGGCCGCCCCCTGTGTGCCACATCCCATGGATGAGGCGCGTCAATGCCTGGGGTGCTTAGGCCCCGACGCGGAACCGGGCAAAGGCGGTTGCCTTCACGCCGGCTTCGCTCAGCACGGCGCCGACGGACTTCTTGGCATCCTTGGCGAAAGCCTGGTCAACCAGGACTATCTCCTTGAAGTAGCCGGTCAGGCGGCCTTCAACGATCTTGGTCATGGCGGCCTCGGGCTTGCCTTCGGCCTGCGCGGTCTCGGTGGCGATGCGGCGTTCGTTCTCGACGGTCTCCGCAGCGACGTCGTCGCGGGAGAGGAATGTCGGGGACATGGCGGCAATGTGCACGGCCACGTCGTGGGCAACTTCCTGGTTGGCGCCGTCGATGGCGAACAGCACGCCGACCTGGGCCGGGAGGTCCTTGGACGTCTTGTGCAGGTAGGCGTCAACCGTGGCACCTTCAACGCGGGCAACGCGGCGGACGGCAACCTTTTCGCCCAGCAGCGCACCGGCCTCGATGACCAGCTCGGACAGGGGCTTGCCGTCGACGTCGGCAGCCAGCAGCGCCTCAACATCGGTGGCGCCGGAGGCCAGTGCGGTCTCCAGGACCTTGTTGGCGAAGTCGATGAACGGGGCGGCCTTGGCAACGAAGTCGGTCTCGCAGTTGACCTCAACCATGACGCCGACGCCGTTCTCGACCTTGGCGGCGACCAGGCCTTCGGCGGTGGAGCGGCCTTCGCGCTTGGTGGCGCCCTTGAGGCCCTTGATGCGGATGTACTCCATGGCCTTCTCGGCGTCGCCGTTGGCCTCGTCGAGAGCCTTCTTCACGTCCATCATGCCAGCGCCAGTGCGCTCGCGCAGAGCCTTAATATCAGCGGCGGTGTAGTTCGCCATATGAACCCCTCAGTGTAGATATTTGTGTTTTTGTAACGTGCTTCACTGAACGCTGGCAGGACCGCGCCGCCTGGTGGGCGGTGCGATCCTGCCAGCGTCTAAGCTCTTGCATCCCGGCACAGCGTTGCCGCGAGTGCCGGCGGGCAGGATTTACTTCTCGGTTGCGGCTTCCGTGGCGGGGGCTTCCTCAACGGCGGCTTCCGCGGCGGGGGCTTCCGCAACAGGAGCTTCCGCAACCGGAGCTTCCTCAACGGGGGCTTCCGCAACCGGAGCTTCCTCAACGGGGGCTTCCGCAACGGGAGCTTCCGCAACCGGGGCTTCCGCGGCGGGAGCCTTGTCGCCTTCGAGGAGCTCGCGCTCCCACTCGGCCAGCGGCTCGGCCGCAGCTTCCTCGTTGCCCGTGGCCTTGGCGTTGCGGGCGATCAGGCCCTCGGCGACGGCGTCGGCGACCACGCGGGTCAGCAGGTTGACGGAGCGGATGGCGTCGTCGTTGCCGGGGATCGGGAAGTCGACGTCGTCCGGGTTGCAGTTGGAGTCCAGGATGGCGACAACCGGGATGTTCAGCTTGTGTGCCTCGTCGATGGCGAGGTGTTCCTTCGGGGTGTCGACGACCCAGAGCAGGGACGGGGCCTTGTTCAGGTTGCGGATGCCACCGAGGTTGGTCTGCAGCTTGGTCAGTTCACGCTTGAGGAGCAGGAGCTCCTTCTTGGTGTGGCCCGAGGAAGCAACGTCGTCGAAGTTGATCTCTTCGAGTTCCTTCATGCGCGAGATGCGCTTGGAGACCGTCTGGAAGTTGGTGAGCATGCCGCCCAACCAGCGCTGGTTCACGTAGGGCTGGCCCACGCGGGTGGCCTGCTCCGCGATGGCTTCCTGCGCCTGCTTCTTCGTGCCGACGAAGAGGACGGTGCCGCCGTGGGCGACTGTGGCCTTGACGAACTCATAGGCGCGGTCAATGAAGGACAGCGACTGCTGCAGGTCGATGATGTAGATGCCGTTGCGCTCCGTGAGGATGAATCGCTTCATCTTCGGGTTCCAACGACGGGTCTGGTGTCCAAAGTGGACGCCGCTGTCAAGCAGCTGGCGCATGGTTACGACGGGCATGCCGGCGCTCCTTCTTGTTTTATTTACGGTTCATTAGCGTGTCAACCTGCGGTGCGGTGTTCCGTCCGCAGGTTTTGCTCCTGGCACCCTATTGCGCGTCCATGTCCCGCCGCGGGGCGGACCGTATGGGCACAATCCATCGGCAGGACCCAGGTTTCCCGTGGGCACCTCGTCAGGGTGGGGTGCGCGTAGTCAGCGCACAAAAGAGCGCGCTGCTCCCACCATGCTACTACAGGGCTGCGGGGCACCACGCCACCATTGCCCCCTCCACAGGCGGGCCGCGCCGGCGCGTTGCGCCCAGTTTCCAAAAACAGCCGCGAGCGGCAGCCGCACAGGGGGCAGGCTGGGGGCATGAGCGCAACTTTTCCCCGGAAGCGGCCGTCGCGGCTGCCCTGGACAGTGGTCCTGGCCGCGGCCCTGCTCCTGTCCCCGGCGGCTTCCGCGGGCGGTGCCCCGGCGGGCTCTCCCCCGGGCGCACTGTCCCCCGTCCCGCAGTCCCCCGTCCCGCAGTCCCCCGTCCCGCAGTCCCCACATACGACGGCGGCCCGGCCCCTGCCGCCGTCCCTCGCCTGGGGCTGGCCGGTGGCCGGCAAGCCACGGGTGGCCCACGGCTTCGACCCGCCGGACAAGCCCTGGCTCGGTGGACACCGCGGCGTGGACCTGCTTGCGGCCCAGGGTACCGCCGTACTGGCGCCCACTGCGGGCGTGGTTTCGTTTTCGGGCGTGGTGGTGGACCGCCCGGTGCTGACCATCGCCACTGCCGACGGCTTGCGGTTGAGCTTCGAACCAGTCGCGTCCCCGCTGCACGCGGGGGACGCGGTTGCGCGCGGCGGTCCGGTGGGAACGGTGGCCGGGATCACGCATTGCGGCACGGGCTGGCAGGGCGGGGACAGCTGCCTGCACTGGGGCGTGCGCCACGGGGACACCTACTTGAACCCGCTGCAATTCATACTGGACCTGCGCCCGTCGGTCCTGTTGCCGCCGGGGAACGCCTTGGCGAGTGCGGACTGCCCGGCCTTGGCCAGGCCCCGGTCCTCGAGCCGGGCCAGGCGGACCGTCGTGCCCCTGCAGGCCTCAACGTTGACCAGCTTTTTCACGAGCTGGTCCTGGACCAGCCGGAAGGAGGCGATGGGCCGGCCGAACGGCTGGCGCTCCACCGCGTAGCGCCGGTCGGCGTCGAACGCGGCCGCCTGCGGGCCAACGGCCGGCCAGGCAAAGGACAGCCGGGTCACGTTCAGGACCTTGTTGGTGTCGCGCAAGCTGTTGCCGCCCGCCACCTTGAAGGCGTGCGGGACCACCACATTTTCCAGCGTGATGCCGGCGTTCTGCACGGTGCGCAGGGCCGTCATGTTTTGGATGTTCGTGGAGGCGCGGCCGGGCGGTCAACTGTAGCATTGGAGACTACGTTTCCTTTGCTTGGGAGGGCCGTTTAAAGTACGGGGCTCGACAAACGTTTTAGTCGCGAGTGACTTAATGTAACTACGTGACGAGGGCAACAAACCGGCGATCCGACGTCTCATCGACCCGCGCGCCCCGTGAAAATGAAAAGACCCCGGAATCGCCTGGATTCCGGGGACTTTTTTGCAAGTAGGGCCACTCGGACTTGAACCGAGGACCTTAGGATTATGAGTCCCGCGCTCTAACCAGCTGAGCTATGGCCCCTCGCAGCGCGCCCTCCCCCGCATGAAGCCCCGCGGGGCATTCCGGCCGCAGGGAAAAGCACTCCTGCAATACTAATGCGTCCTGCCCTAAACTGCGTGGTCCTCGTAGCTGCCGCCGCGATAGATGTCCTCAAAGGTGTCCAGCGTCTTCGCCAGGCCGTGGCGGGCCACCATGGAGTGGCTGGCGGCGCCCATGGCCGCCCGGTCCTCCGGCGAGAGCCGCATGACCATGGTGATCTTCTCCGCCAGGTCCTTGCTGTCATTGGGCTTGAACAGGTAGCCGTTGACGCCCTCCTCCACCAGGTGGGGCAGGGCCATGGCATCGGCCAGGACCACAGGGGTGGAGGCGCTCATGGCTTCCAGCGTCACCAGGGACTGCAGTTCGGCTGTGCCCGGCATGACGAACAGCTCGGCCTTGAGGTACACGTCGCGCAGGTCCTCGTCGCTGATCAGGCCGGTGAACGTGACGCGGTCGGACAGCCCCAGACTTTCGGCCTGCGCCTTCAACGCATTCTTGACCTCCCCGCCGCCCACCACCACCAGGTGGAGGTTGAGGTCGGCGGGCGTCTTGGCAATGGCGTCGATCAGCACGTCAATGTGCTTCTCCTCTGCCAGGCGGCCCACGAAGGCCACCGTCGGGTACGGGTTCCGCTCCAGGACTTCGCCTTCGGCCAGCTCGTAGTTGCCGGCGTCGATGCCGTTCGACAGGGGCAGCACCTTGCCCAGGAACGCGTGCTCGTGCATGGCCTTGGCAGCCAGCGGCGTGGGCGTTGTGACGACGTCGGCCCGGCTCATGACCTTGCCCATGTCATGCCAGGACACCCGGCCGACGATGTTCTTGAACCACTGCGGGAACGGCAGGAAGGGGTTCAGGTTTTCCGGCATGAAGTGGTTGGTCGCCACGATGCGGATGCCGCGGCGC
Organism: Arthrobacter wenxiniae; assembly: GCF_013376105.1. Classification (GTDB taxonomy): domain Bacteria; phylum Actinomycetota; class Actinomycetes; order Actinomycetales; family Micrococcaceae; genus Specibacter; species Specibacter wenxiniae. The sequence continues at coordinate 115,565 of NZ_JAAMFM010000007.1, read as the reverse complement.
TGTGCCTCGTAGATCACCTGCTCGCCGATCATGTAGTGGCTTTGCACGTGCACCACGTCGGGCTTGATGGTGTCGAACAGCGCGGCGACGTCCTTCTTGATCTCCCACGGCAGGCAGACCCTGAAGTATTCGTGCGTGGGTACGGGGCGGGACCGCAGCCGGTGCAGGGTGGCTTCGGCGCTCTTTTCCGTGTACATGGGGCCGCCGTCCGGGCGGAAGGTCATGACGTGGACGTCATGGCCGCGTGCCGTCATGCCGGTGGCCAGCCTGACGCAGAACTGCGCCGCGCCATTGATGTGGGGCGGGTAGGTGTCTGCGGCAATCAAGATGGTCAGCGGCTGCTGCGCGCTGTTTTCCGGGGTGGAAGTCACGGATAAAACTCCTGGTGGATTGGCGGGCCGCCGGACCGTTCCGGCGCCCCGACGCAGGGAACCGTAGGGGTTCCCAACGCCGTCGTACTTTTGCAAAGGGGCGGACGCCGCTGGCGGTGTCCCGTGCGTGCGGACGCTGCTTGTGCCGCTACCGCCTGGCATCCGCCCGGCGTTGCACCACGTCCGGATGGTGCCGCGACAAGGCGACCACCCCCACGATAGCAAGCAAAGCCGACCCCGCCATGGATATCGCCACCACGGGCGGCACGTCGGGACGCAACTCGCCCAGGATGGTGATGCCGATGGCGATGCCGATCATCGGGTCGATGACCGTCAGCCCGGCAATGACCAGGTCCGGGGGGCCGCTGGCGTAGGCGCTCTGGACAAACCAGCTCCCCAGTCCCCCCGCGGCCGCAATGGCGATGATCGAGTACCACTGGACGTTGAGCAGGAACAGCCCGTTGGGGTCGAACACCTGGCGGGAGATGATGCGGGTCAGCACGGCCACGAAGCCAAAGAGGACGCCCGCGCCAAGGATGAAAAAGAACGCCTTCAGCCGGCGCTTGAACAGCACCAGCGATCCGCCGAAGATCACAATGACAACGGCCAGCAGCATCACCACGGTCAGTTCCTCGGATTCGCGCACGTGGGTGTTCTCACTGACCACGTTGACTGCCATGAGGACGAACAGGGCGCTGCCGGTGACGCAGGCGCTGATGGCGACCACTGTGGCACGGTTGAGGCGGATGCCCTGGTCGCGGGAGTTGACGACCGTGGTGATGACCAGGGCGATCGCGCCAATGGGCTGGATGACGGTCAGCGTGCCGAGCGTCAGTGCCACCACGTTCAGTGCCATGCCCGCCCCCAGCAGGAGCAGGCCGAGCACCCAGCGCGGGTTGCGGAGCAGGCGCAGGAAGCCGGTGCCGCCGAGCGCCAGGCCGCCGGTGTTGCTCTGCACAGCAGTGCCCTGGCGCTGGGCGCCGAAGGCCAGGAAGAAGGCTGCGACCACGGCGCACGCCACCGCCAGCCACATCACGGGCTGCCGGTCCCGGGCGGTGCTGCGGGCAGGTGGATGTCCCGGTGCTTGGCGAGCAGCCTGCGGAAGTATTGGGTGAAGGCGACCACGTGCATCCCCATGGCGGAGCCCAGGAAGACCCAGGCCAGGACTGTGGTGAAGTCTGAATCCAGGGCCTTGGCCAGCAGCAGCATCGGCGTGCCGACCATCAGCGCCGCCGTGCGGGCCTTGCCCAGCAGCGTCACCTTCAGCCCGGCATCGCCGCGGAAGTAGTACAGCGTGGCCGCCAGCAGGACCACGTCGGGAATGAGCAGGAGCAGCAGCAGCCAGAGCGGCAGGATCCCGGCAATGACCAGGGTGATGGTCACGGCCACCAGCGCCACCCTGTCGGCCAGCGGATCCAGGATCCGGCCCAATTTTGAGGTCTGGTTGAGTTTGCGCGCCACGAAGCCGTCAATCCAGTCGGTGCAGCCCATCATCGCCAGGACGAACACACCCCAGCCGTAATCGCGCGGCCCCAGCACCAGCCACACAAACAGGGGCGTGCCCAGGAACCTGACCACGGTGATGACGTTGGGGACCGTGACGATGGCGCCCGGATTGCCCGCGGGCGTTTTCGATCCGGCCGGCATGCTCGACATCTCTCCCCGCAGGTAGTTGAACCGTCCCCCGCTGTCCGGCGGCACGTCCAAGAATTTTACTTCTTGAACAACCTTCGCAGGAACACGACGCAGGCGGCAGCAGACACGGCGAACACGGCGAGTGGTTTCCATCGCGTTTTGGCAGTTTCCAGTCCGTGTGAGAGGGCCCCCTTCGCGACCGACCGTGCCGATTCGCCCACCCTGTCCTTGGCCACGCCCACGTAATGGGCTGCCTGCTTCTTGATGTCGGCCTGTTCCAGTAGCTCCTGGCGCAGTGCGAGCAGGTGCTCCCGGCGTGCGGCCGTACGTTCGATCAGTTCGGCCTGGCTGGCCTTGGGGCCCTGCGCGGCGGCCTTGGCCGCCTTTTCAGCCTTGGCCTTCTCCCTGGCGGCATCCGACTCCGCCTTCCTGGCCTTCCTTTCGGCCTTGTCCCGCTTCTCGGGGTCCAGCGTGGAGGCGTCAAAGTGGCGGCCCTCCCTGGCAATCCCGAGGTCGTGCCGGATCCCGCGCCACGCGTTTTCGGGCAACAGGGGCAGCAGGGCCTTGAATTTCCGGTAGGCGACCAGGCCAGCAATGCCAACCAGCACAAGCAGGGCCGCACTGATGGCAAGGGCCGAGAGCCAGAGCGGAAGGACGGTGGCAAGGCCGGCAATGGCGGCAACCACCAGGGCGATGACCAGCAGGGCCAGGAAGACCAGGGCCAGCACGCCAAAGGTGGCGATCCCGCCCACCCGGGCCTTTTTGTGGCCCAGTTCGAGCTTGGCCAGTTCAAGTTCGTCCGTGACCTGGCGGGGAACGAGCCGGGCGGTGGTTTTGACTGCTTCCACCAGGGTCGAGCCGTCGTGCACTGCCTGCTGCGCCGCTGCCATGGAACCGCCTCCAATATTTTGGTTCCGCACCGGTTTGCACGGTCCGCGGAATCTTTTGCGCCCCAATGCCGCGGCGCTGCCGTAAACACAAAATTACCATCCATCGCCGCCAATGATTCGACGGATCGTGGAATAGCCGCGCTCCCGCCGGCGTTCGCCCCTTTGTGCGGCGTTATTTTTCGCCTTGGAAACATTTGCCGGGCGAGGCTCTCAAGAGCCGCACAATATGCGCATAACATTGGCACGCGGTCGCCATTCCTGTTGTGCCCCGGCAGGCCCGGCACCTTTCCTTCCCCGTTTCTTCCAGCCAGCTAGGATTTACGTTCTTGACCCCCATGACACACCCCGGCGACAGCCTGTCCCGTCGGCAAAAACTTATCTACGTCCTGGTGCTGGGCCTGCTCACCGCCCTGGGCCCCTTTACGATTGACCTGTACCTGCCGGCCTTCCCGGTCATCGGCAGCGAACTGCACGTCAGCGCCGCCGCCGTGCAGCTGACCCTGACGGCCACGACCATCGGCTTTGCCGCCGGCCAGCTGATGGTGGGCCCGTTCAGCGACAAGTTCGGCCGCAAGATGCCGCTGGTCCTGGCCACCACCGTGCACGTGGCGGCGTCAGTGGGTGCGGCCATGTCAACGGACATCACCATGCTGGGGGTCTTCCGCGTGCTGCAGGGCATTGGCGCAGCGGGCGGCGGAGTGGTGGCCATGGCCATGATCCGCGACCTCTTTGGCGGCTACCGGCTGGTCCGCATGCTGTCCTACATGTCCCTTGTCAACGGCATGGCCCCTATTTTTGCCCCCGTGATCGGCTCCCAGCTGCTGGGCATCATGGACTGGCCCGGCATCTTCTGGTTCCTGGCCGGCTACGGCGCCCTGGTGGTGGTGGCGGCGTTCATGTTCATCATTGAAACCCGGCCCCGGGAACTGCGCCAGTCCGACGGCGTGCGTGCCGTCGACCGCTACAAGGCGGTGTTCAGCGACCGGATATTCGTGGGCGCCCTGTTTGTGGGCGGGCTGAACTTTGCCGCCTTGTTCACCTACCTCTCGGCGTCGACGTTTCTTTTCCAGACCACGTACGGCTTCAGCCCTCAGCAGTACGGCTTCCTCTTTGCGGCCAACTCGCTGGGCGTGGTGGCCGGCGTGCAGACCGCTGCGCGCCTCATGCGCCGCACGGGGCCGCAGTGGGTCATCGCCTGGGCCACGGTGGCCCAGGTGGCCGCCGCAGGCGCAATGGTGCTGTTTGACCAGCTGCATTTTGGGCTGTGGGGTGTGATTGTGCCGCTATGGTTCTTCATTGCCGCCACCGGTTTCATGTTCCCGTCGGTGCAGGTGCTCGGCCTGGCCCGCAACGGCCGCCAGGCCGGCACCGCAGCCTCGCTGCTGGGTGCCGCCACCTTTGGCTTTGCGGGCCTGATCACGCCCGTGGTGGGCCTGGTGGGCGTGCGGACGGCCACCCCGATGGCCATCATCATGGGCTGTTCCATCCTGTTGGCCATGGCCGCCCTGTGGTTCATAGTCCGCCCGCGCATGGTCCCGAGCCTTTAGGGCCCTGCGCCTCGAAACGGTCCGAAAGTGCGTACCGCAGCAATACTGCGTCGCTGATTGGCCGCGCCTGGACCAGGCCGGCGTGGCGCCCCGGGTTCCAGGGGAAGGCGGCCTCGCCCAGCAGCCGAGGGGCGCCGGAGTCGCCCACGAAGAAGGGCGCCACGACCAGCTGCAGTTCATCGTCGAGTCCGCCACCAAAGTTCACCAGCAGGGCCGGCCCCACCACCGCCGTGTTCCGGAAAACCACTATCCACTGCTCGAGGTGGATGAGAGCGGAGATCAGCACCGCCGCAGCAGCCAGACGCCGAATCCCCCTGGCCATTCACCCTTCGCTTGGCAAAAACCGCCACCGCCCGCCACTGTTGAAATTCGCTTCAACGGCGTCTGCACAATTCGACCGGCGGTCTGGGCGGCGCAGGCCCCTCAATGCCAAAACCCCGCACTCTGCCCGAATGCGGGGTTTTGTTGTTGGCTCCTCCGACTGGACTTGAACCAGTAACCCTTCGATTAACAGTCGAATGCTCTGCCAATTGAGCTACGGAGGAAGGAAGCAGGAAGTTCCGGGTAAGCGCGGTGCTGCAGCGCATTGCACGAACGAAACGCGCGTCCTGGTTTTTTCCTGCTGCGCGCGTGTCCGGATTGGCTTCCGGAAATCCCTGAACGGGATTGGCTCCTCTGACTGGACTTGAACCAGTAACCCTTCGATTAACAGTCGAATGCTCTGCCAATTGAGCTACAGAGGATCGCGCAGGAACAACAATAACAAAGGCTGGCCCGGTTGCGAAATCGGCTGTCCCGAGCTGTCCGGGTCAGTCGCCGCGCAGCGCCCGCCGCGCCATTTCCAGCTCCATGAGCTCGCGCTGGAGCAGCTGGTAGCCTTCCGGATCCACCGCCGGGTCCATGCGCTGGAGGGCTCCGAGCCGCTCCTGCTTCAGCCGGGTGATCTGCCCTTCGAAGAGCCTGCGCAGCATCGCCCGGCAATACCGTTCAAGTGACTCATCGGCCTTTGTGGGAAGCGGGCTCATGGCCAGCCCGGCGACGAGGTTCCCCAGTTCCTCGGGCACGTTGGCCCGCACGGCCTCCAGCCACTGGGAGGACGCCGCGGGTGTCTCCCCCGCGGCGGCAATCCCGGCGTGGATTGCCCTGTACGCGGCAACCTGGAATTCAGTGGCGGCAAAGTGCTGCCAGTTGCCGGCCGTGAGCAGCCCGGGGTGCTGGAGCACCACCTCGAGCGCCTCCCGCTCCATGCGCCCCTGGGGGTCGCGGGGGTCCGGCAGGGGAATGCCCTCCCGGGCTGGCTGCTCGGCCAGCACGACGCCGCCACCCCCTCCCGATTCCCGCCCGCCTTGCGGGTGGCCCCCTTGCGGACGGGCCCCCCGGGGGGGCGCGCCATTGCCGGAGGACCTTCGGGGGGCGGCCGGGCCGGCGTCGTACGGGGCACGGGACGGCGCCGCCTGGGCCCCATGCTGCCGGGCACCCGAGGCCGGACCGTGTTGGGCCGCGGCTGCATGGGCGCGCTTTTCGGCACCCTTGACGGCGCGCAGGACCTCGTTGGGGTCCGCGATGCCCAGCCAGCCGGCCAGCTCCTGGCTGTAGCCCATCCGGGTGGAGCCGTCGCGGATGGCGGCCACCACGGGGGCGGAGGCGCGCAGGCCATTGACGCGGCCCTCCACGGTGCTGAGGTCGTACTTGGCCAGCGTGGACCGGATGGCGAATTCAAACAGCGGGCGGCGGGATCGGATCAGGGAGTGGACGGCCTCGTCGCCGCGGCGCTGGCGCAACTCGCAAGGGTCCGCGCCGGTGGGTTCCACGGCCACGAAGGTCTGGGCCGTGAAGCGCTGGTCCTCGTCGAAGGCCTTCAGGGCAGCCTTCTGGCCGGCCGCGTCGCCGTCAAAGGTGAACACCACCTCGCCGCCGGTGCCGTCGTCGGAAAGCAGCCGGCGCGCCACCTTGATGTGGTCGGCGCCAAAGGCGGTGCCGCAGGTGGCCACGGCAGTGTCCACGCCGGCCAGGTGGCAGGCCATGACGTCCGTGTAGCCCTCCACCACCACCAGCTGGCGCTTGGAGGCGATGTTGCGCTTGGCCAGGTCAATCCCGTAGAGCACCTGCGACTTCTTGTAAAGCTGGGTTTCGGGGGTGTTGAGGTATTTGGGGCCCTGGTCGTCGTCGAACAGCTTGCGGGCGCCAAAGCCCACGGTGTCCCCGGCGATGTCGCGGATGGGCCAGATGAGGCGGCCGCGGAAGCGGTCGTAGATGCCCCGTTGGCCCTCGGAGAACATGCCGGTGAGCTTGAGCTCCTCCTGGGTGAAGCCCTTGCCCGAAAGGTGCTTGAGCAGGGAGTCCCAGCCCTGCGGGGCGAATCCGACGCCGAAGTGGTCCGCGGCGCTGCGTTCAAAGCCTCGCTCCGCCAGGAACGCCCGGCCGGCCGCCGCGGCGGGAGTCAGGAGCTGCGCCCGGAAGAACTCCCCGGCGATCTTGTGGGCGTCCAGGAGCCGCTGCCGGCGCCCGATCTCCTCGCGCCGCGGGCCGGTGCCGCCGTCCTCGTAATGGAGTTCGTAGCCGATGCGCCCGGCCAGCTTTTCCACGGCCTCGGAAAACGGGATGTGGTCCATTTTTTGGATGAAGGAGATGACGTCGCCGCTCTCCTGGCAGCCAAAGCAGTGGAAGTAGCCCATCTGCGGGCGGACGTGGAACGACGGGCTGCGTTCGTCATGAAAGGGGCACAGGCCCTTGAACGAGCCGATTCCGGCCGACTTCAGCGTGACGTAGGCGTCGACAACCTCCTTGAGGTCGGTGCGTGTGCGCACCTCGTCAATGTCTTCCCGCTTGATCAACCCAGCCACCCGGCCAGTTTACGTGAGATTCACATCCCCCGGACGCGGGCGGCCCGGTCCTGTGGAGATCCTCCCGGTGTGAGCCCGAACGCACCCCCTGGTGTCTGGAATCACCGCCCTGCGGGCCGTGCGGGCCGGTTCGCGTCGATAGAATTGGAGTGCCCTCAATGGCGCGGACTTCGGGTCCAGGCGGACCCGGAAAACATCCACCACCATGTCCCCAAGGGAGCCCCCAATTGTTTCAGGCAGTGCGCCACAACGTCCTTCAGGCCAGCCGCCACGGCATGTTCGCGTCCGCGCGAAACAGTGTCGGTGCGGACATCCTGCTGGCGCGCCACGGCGGCGCCATTTACTCGATGCGTGTGGACCGCGGCCGCGGCCAGGTGGTGGCCACGCTCGCCGACGGAACCACAGACAGCGCCCCGAACCTGATCGACCCCGCCCTGGAGAGGCCCGGGCGCCTCAACGACGACTCCAAGCTCATCGCCGCCGTGTGCGCCGCCACAGTGGGCCTGGCCGCCGCGATGACGGCAGCCGTCGGGATCGCGTTTTCCCTGGCCAGTCCGGAGCAGCTTGCCGGTTTTACCGCAGCCATGGGGAGCTACACCGCGGCCATGTAGTTCCGCCGCCGGCGGTGGTAGCCTCGCCACATGATCGGGCGACTGCACCATCTTGTGATCGACTGCCCCAGCCCGGACGCCCTGGCCGGGTTCTATTCCGCGTTGCTGGGTCAGCCGGTCACGTTCCGTTCGCCTGACTTCGTGGTGGTTGCGGCCAACGACCACAGCCCGGGCCTCGCCTTCCAGTGCGCCCCGGACCTGACAGCGCCGCGCTGGCCGGACCCCGCCTACCCGCAGCAAATGCACCTGGATGTGATGGTCGACGACGTCGACGACGCCCCGGCGCGTGTCCTCGCCCTGGGAGCCAGGCGGCTGGGCGGCCCCGGGTCGCTGGTCTTCGCCGACCCGGCCGGCCACCCGTTCTGCCTGATCCCGCGTCCCGGCTGGGCGGACCCGGTCGAGCGCTGAAGGGAATCGGCACAGAAACCTGCCTGGCAGCTTGCGGACTTCAAGGGGCTGCCCGCCCAAAAGACGAACTCGACAAACGCGCCGGACGGGTGGAGCATAAAAGTGCGCATCGGCCCCGGCACCGTCGGTCAGGCGCCCGCCCATGCGCCGTGGATTGGATTCACCGCCCACCGGCACGCCGTGGGGCGGGAGTGCGCGGACGTCAAGCTCAGAAGCTTCCGTGCACCACAAACCAATATGGCACAGCACGTCCCGTGCAACAGCGTTCCGGGATGCCGCCAGCATTGGAAGAGCGGCCCCTTGGGGGGAAGGCCCCACTCGTCGCGGCACTCCAACCGGACCGCCGCATTGTTCGAGAAGGGAACGTCCGGTGAGACGTAATCGTCAAACTCATCAAGTTCTGCACAAACCATCGTTGATCATTGCCGCACTTCTGGCACTGGCCCTCCCGCTGGCGCTTTCCGGCCCCGCGAGCGCCCAAAGCCAGGATCAGGCACCCACCACGCAAGGGCGGCAGGCCCAAAACCATGCGCCGCAAACGTGGTCGGTCCAGGTGGGCCAGGAATCCCGGAACCAGGCCATCCAGGGCATGGCTTTTCTTCCCAGCAACATCTATGTCGATGCCGGTGACACCGTTGCCTGGACGGCGAGGTCGGCGGAAATCCACACCGTCACCTTCCTGGCCGCAGGCCAGTCGCTGGCCTCGACGCAGCCATTCAATCCGGCGGACCCGGCCCAACTGTTCAAGCAGGGCGGGGACAGCTACGACGGGCATTCGTACTACAACTCCGGTGTCATGACGAACGTCACCAACAGTGGCTTTCCAGCGGCAACCAGCTACCACCTGAAGTTCCCGACGGCGGGCACCTTCACCTACTACTGCCTGGTCCACGGCGCAATGATGAAGGGCACCGTTCATGTCGCCAGGGCGGGGACACCGTACCCGTTCACGCAACGGCAGTACGACCAGCTGGCTACCCTGCAGTCGCTGGCGATCCTTTGGGATGGGGTCAAACTCTGGCATGCGACCGCCCGGCTCGCGGACGCGCATCACGTGTACACGGGTGCCGATGACGGCACTGCGATGGTCATGCGGTTCATTCAGCCCACGGTGAAGGTGCGTGTAGGGGAGACCGTCACGTTCATCAACAACGGCATGGCCGCGCCGCACACGGTCACCTTTGGGGCGGAACCGGCGAACTTCCTTGTACCGGTGGGCGACCCGGGCACCTTTGCGGGAGGCGACCTGAACTCGGGGCTGATGCTTCCGGGGTCCACGTTCAAGGTCACCTTCACCATGGCGGGCACGTTCACGTACCTCTGCGCATTCCATGACTACATGGGCATGGTCGGCACGGTGGTCGTGGGGAATTAGGCACACCCTGCCAAGTCCGGTCCGCGGGAGTCCACCCCCGGTGGGCTCCCGCGTCTCAATTTCCGCACCGCGTGCCCAGAGGCAGCTAACAGACGGCACTCCTAAAGTTGACGGTGGCGCCACGGCACGTGGCGCCACCGTCCGGTGAGGTTGTGGCCTGGTAGCAGATGTGGAAGAACCGGCTCCGCCGCCCATCCTGGTGGTGGACAAACTGAAGGTTGCCTACGGGGCCCGAACCGCCGTCGCCGGTGTCAGTTTTGACATCCGCCCCGGAGAGATCTTCGGCCTGCTGGGCCCCAACGGTGCGGGAAAGACCAGCACGCTCAGCGCCATCGAGGGCCTGGTCCGGCCAAGTCCGGACGCCTGCTGGTGGACGGGATCGACGCCATGGAACAGCCGCTGGAAGTCAAGGCCCGCCTGGGGGTGCAATTGCAGTCCTCAAGCTTCCAGGCCGAACTGGGCATAGAACAAATCACCAGGCTGTATGCCAGGCTCCACGGCCTGCGGTTCGGCCGGGACCAGCTCCGGACCCGGCTGGAGGCGACAGGCCTCGGCGAGGAGCTGGGCCGGCGGTTCAAGCAGCTGTCCGGCGGGCAGCAGCAGCGGCTGGCCCTGCTCATCGCCTCCATCCACGAACCATTCCATGGAGGAGGCGCACGCGGTGTGCGACCGGGTGGCGATCATCGACCACGGCTTGCTCGTGGCGCTCTCCACGCCGTCCGGCCTGTCGCTGCGCAGCCTCCTCCGGGCAGACGCTACGGTGCTCCTGCGCAGCAGGGTTTCGACAACCCTGAGCGTTCTGCTTCCCGGGGTGATCGTGGTGGCCACCACCTTTGGCAAGTCCCAGTCCCGGCTGGGCGGCACCACCCTCACCATCGGCCTGGCGCTGGTGATCGGGCTGCTCACCTCCAGCATGCTCGGCTTCACCCTTGCCGTCGCCAACGACCGCGACACCGGCGTCCTGCAGCGGCTGCATGCCGCCCCCCTGCCCACCTGGGCCATCATGGGCAGCCGGATGGGCATCCAGGTGGCCGTCAGCCGTCTGGTCTTCATCGTCATGGTCCTGCTGGGCCTGGTGGGCGGCACCGGGCTGCTCGGCGACACCCTCAAGACCATCGCGCAATGGACGCCCGTCGGCGCCCTCATGACCCTGTTTGCCGACATCCTCATCGAGGCAGGCTGGAGCGCCCAGGATGGCTGGGCCCTGCTGGCCTGCGTCGCCTGGACCGTGGTGTGCGCGGGCATCGGCATCCGCTGGTTCCGCTGGGAGTCGCGCTGACGGCCTTGGTGGCCCGGGCGGAGCCCAAAGTCATCGGTAGGCGACCAGCGGCCCTTGTCCTGGCCATTGGTGCGGCGGGATTTCTCTCCGCCTGCCGTTCAACTGCCGGTGCAGGACAGGTCCCCGTCGGCGGGATGCCACCCGGCGGTGTCGTGGCGACGGCAAATCCGGGCGTTTCACCGGGCCGATACCACTACTGTGGCGCTGAATCCGGTCAGGACCTCCCGGTGGTGGCTGACGCGACGACCAGCGCCAATGTGCCCCTGGCCGAGGCCGTCCCGACCTCCAGCGCGGCTCGCGGTCCCGGCACCGCAGTCCCTACATCAGCGTCCGCTCCATCCCCACGAGACGCTCGTGGAGCGCAAGGGCCGACACATCGGTGAGGGAGGCGATCTGGTCGATGACCACCCGGAGCCGGGCGTCGTCGTCGTCCGCCTCCCGCCAGTCCGCAGCGAACATGGTCTCCAGGTGCGCGTCGCCGGTGGCGTTGAGCACGGCCACCAGCTCGCTGAGGATGTCCTGCTGGCGCTGGTAAATGGGCTGGCGGTGGTCGGTGGTCATGACGAAGGTGGTGGCCAGGCCCTTCATGACGGCGATCTCCACGGTGGTTTCCCGGGGCACGACGACGTCCGCCGCGTAGCGCGTGAGCCGGCCCGTACCGTAGATGGCCTGGGTGGCGGCGACCGCGCTCTGGCAGAAGCGGCCGATCAGCTGGCTTGTCATGTCCTTCAGCGCCGCCATGGATGCGCGGCTGCCGTCCGCGTGGCGCACCCACACGTCCGTGGCCTCGAGCCGGGACAGGGCGGCGTCGATTTCCGCCGTGTCCACGCCGGGCAGGTACCACTGCTGCGTGTAGCCCAGGACGCGGTTGCGCTGGTCCTGGTTGGCGAGCCACTTGAGCTGCACGTGGCCGGCCACGATGGCGTCCTCCACGTCATGGACCGAGTAGGAGATGTCGTCCGCGAGGTCCATCACCTGCGCCTCGATGCACGTCTTGCCGGCCGGTGCGTCGCGGCGCAGCCATTCAAAGACGGGGAGGTCGTCGGTGTAGGCGCCAAACTTGCTGGTCCGCCGCCCGTCCACCAGCGGCGCGTCGGCGGCCAGCCACGGGTACTTGGAGGCGGCGTCCAGGGAGGCGCGGGTCAGGTTCAGGCCGGCCGAGCCGCCGTCGGGCGTCATGACCTTCGATTCCAGGCGGGTCAGCAGGCGAAGGGTCTGTGCGTTGCCCTCGAAGCCGCCAATATCGTGGGAGAGGTCGTTGAGGACGGACTCGCCGTTGTGGCCGAAGGGCGGGTGGCCCAGGTCGTGGGAGAGGCAGGCGGTGTCCACCACGTCCGGGTCGCAGCCGAGCGTGCGCCCCAGCTCGCGCCCGATCTGCGCCACCTCGAGGCTGTGCGTGAGGCGGGTGCGGACAAAGTCGTCGGTGTCGGGGGCCACCACCTGGGTCTTGGCGCCGAGCCGGCGCAGGGCCGAGGAATGCAGGACGCGGGCGCGGTCCCGTTCAAAGACGGTGCGGAAACTGCTCTTGTGGGCTTCCCGGACCCAGCGCTGCACGTCACTGGGCGAATATTCTGGCTGCGCGGCGGTAGACATATCCCTTAGTTTAGGGCCATTGCCCCGGCCCGGGCGGCCGATGCGCACAGCTACGCGGAGTCCGTTGCTGACCTCAGTTAAATGCCGCCGCGGCACCGGGCTCGACGCAGCGACGATGGACGTGGCAGCAGCGACGATGGACCGGGGCAGCAGCGACGATGGACCGGGGCAGCAGCGACGATGGACCGGGGCAGCAGCGACGATGGACCGGGGGTTAGCCGTTGAATCGGGGGTTAGCCGTTGGATCGGGGGTTAGCCGTTGGATCGGGGGTTACAACGCCCTTTTGGGAGCTAACCCCCGACCGAACGAAGTGACTGTTCCGAACCCCCGGTGAAACGGTGCCGAAAATGCAAATCCCGCCGTAACACGGGCCGGCTGTTGCCAGGCTACGACGTTGCCACTCCGAATGGCCGCGGCCTGCTGGGGTTGCCATGCTTCGACCAGCCCATCCACCGGGCCGCGGCCGGGTGTCAGTCTCGACCACCCGCTGAGACCGCTGGTCAGCCGCCGGAGACGTCGAGCTCGGCGCCGGCCAGGTCGGTTTGCTGCAGGCCGCTCAGCGTGCGGTCCTTCAGCCAGCCGTCGGGCAGTGCGGTGCGCTTGGGCGTGCCGGCGCGTCCGCGGGGGCCTTCGGCGTCGGCGCCCGGGTATGGGGAGTCCATGTCGAGCTGGTCCAGCAGCCCGCGCAGGACCTCCAGGGTGGGGACGGCGGCGAGCTGGGCGCGCAGTTCCCCGCCAACCACATAGCCCTTGAAGTACCAGGCCATGTGCTTGCGGATGTCGCGCAGGGCCTTGTTTTCGTCGTCGAACGTGTCCACCAGCAGCTCGGCGTGACGGTAGACGGCGGCGGAAACCTCGGCAAGGCCGGGCTTGTGCCGCTTGTCGCTGCCCTCGAAGGCGGCCATGAGGTCCCCGAACAGCCAGGGCCGCCCCTGGCAGCCGCGGCCCACCACCACGCCGTCGACGCCGGTTTGGCGCACCATGGCGATGGCGTCCTCCGCGCTCCAGATGTCGCCGTTGCCCAGGACCGGGACGTCCGGGAGGGCCTCGCGGAGCCGGGCGATGGCGTCCCAGTCGGCATGGCCGGAGTAGAACTGGCTGGCGGTGCGCCCGTGCAGCGCAACGGCGGCCACCCCGGCGTCGCGGGCGATGCGGCCGGCCTCGAGGTACGTCAGGTGGTCGTCGTCGATGCCCTTGCGCATCTTGATGGTCAGCGGCAGCCCGCCCTTGGACGCCTCGCGGACCGCCGTCTGGACGATCGCGGTGAAAAGGTCCAGCTTCCAGGGCAGCGCCGCTCCCCCGCCGCGGCGTGTGACCTTGGCAACCGGGCAGCCGAAGTTCAGGTCGATGTGGTCGGCGTGGTCTTCCTCGACCAGCATGCGCACGGCCCTGCCCACCGTTTCGGGATCGACGCCGTACAGCTGGACGGAGCGGATTTTCTCGTCCTCGTCGTGGCTGATGAGGCGCATCGATTCCGGGGTGCGCTCCACGAGGGCGCGCGAGGTGACCATTTCGGAGACAAACACGCCGCCGCCGTGCTCGCGGCACAGGCGCCGGAACGCGGTGTTGGTGATTCCTGCCATGGGGGCCAGCACCACCGGCGTGTCCACGGTGATGTTGCCAAGTCTGAGGGGCGGGAGGTCCAGCTTGGTGTCGCTGGCGGGGATGTCTGTAACAGTCACCAGACAATTCTCTCAAATGCGTCCAAATTAAGCTCCCGCGGGTGTCCGTCCGGCGTGGGGCGCAAAGCGATGTGGAGCGCTGGCGGCGGGTGCAATAGACTCGCGCTGGTGGACAGCCCGCCCCGCCCCACAGCACCGACCCGCCCCAAAGGACCCCGTATGCCCCGCATTTCAGCCACCAAGGAGGCCATCCTGGCCGCGGCACTGGAACTGGGCGCCCTGCATGGGATCTCGGGCACCACCATGGACGAGGTGTCCGAACGCGCCGGCGTCGCCAAGGGCAGCGTCTACTACAACTTCTCCTCCAAGGACAGGCTCTTCGAGGAACTGCTGACGGCCGGTGTCAGTTCCCTGTCCAGCGCGCTCCGCAATGCACGCCTGTCCGCCCCCGGGTTCGCCGGCATCGAGGCAATGGTTGCCGCGATGCTGGCCCTGATTGCCGGCAACAGGGCGCTGGCCAAGTTGATGGCGGCGGAAATTTTCCGCACGGACCGCCCCTGGCAGGTATCGATGGCCGTGCTGCGCCGCGAGGCGCTCTCGGAGTTCGAGGCGGGGCTCGCCCCCCTGGTTCCGGCCGGCACCCCCCGGGGATCGCTGCCGCTGATGGCCGCCGGCATCTTCGGGGCCACGCTCATGGGCGGGCTGGAATGGCTGCTGTTCAGCCCCGACACTCCCGCCGCCGACGTGTCTGCCGCGATCCTGTTCACCTACTCCGGAAAGCTCGACGCCGGGACCCCGCCCACCGCCTGAACCCCACCGCCTGATCCGCACCGCCGGGAGCCGGCCGTCAGGCCGCGCTGCGGACGTGTTCGGCGAGCAGGGCCGCAAAGCGTTCCGGCTGCTCGAGCGAAGGCGCGTGTCCTGCGCCGGCGAAGACCTCCTCTGCATAGCTCCCGCCGCCGGCCGCATAGCGGTCGAGCACTGCCCGCGTCTGGGCCAGCATCCGCTGGGCCGGTGCAACAGCCTCGCCCGGCCAGCCGGGGATGACGCCGGCCTGGCCCAGGAAGTTCACGTCGAAGGCGGACGCATCGGAGACGATGGCGTCCGCGTCCCCGCGAATCCACAGGATGGGCGGCTTGGCGGCGAGCGCCGCAATCCCCGAGACGTCAAAGTGGCCCGGCGCCAGGGTGTTCAACACCCCGCGGGTGCCTGCGCCGAAGCCCGGCCAGTTCGCGGAGGGCACGGAGTCCCCGGGATAGTTCCCGACCCCCGTTGCGGTGGTGAGCATCGATTCAACCCAGGTGTCCTCATCCGCGGAGGTGAAACCGGCCGACACGTAGGAGCTCTTGTACACGGCCCACGGCCCGAGGGGGTTGTCCCGGCTGGTGTCGCCGGCGGCGATCGCGGCCACAAAGTCCGGGTTGGCCGCGCCGCCCCCGGTGCCGGCGTCGTCCCCGGTCAGCCGGGTGCCGTCCAGGCGGGTCCCGCCGAAGCCGTAGGGGGAGACGGGCGCCTGCAGCGTAATGCTGGCGACGGGGTGGTCAAGGGCGTACTGCAGCGCGACGCCGCCGCCCATGCTCCAGCCCACGAGGTGCACGCGGTCGAGGTCGAGTTCGCGCACCGCGGCGTGGACGTCGTCGCTGAAGTCGCGCACGCCGCGGGTCGCGTCAACGGGAGCCGCCTCGCTGCCGCCGAATCCGCGCAGGTCCACGGCGTAGGCGGCGGTGTCCTCCGGCAGGGCGAGCATGAGGGGCTGCCAGAACAATGACGATGAGACGTTGCCGTGGATGAAGACGACGACGGGGCCGTCCGTGCGCTGCCCCGTGCGGGTGAGCACGTTCGTGGCCAGGCGGCGGGTGTGGACGGTGGTGGCGGTGATGCCGTCAAAGAGTGGCACGGTGGGACCTCTTTTCACGCTGCTGGCGGGTGCTTGTGATATGCCCCACTTTAGGGCAGATTGGGGAAAGCGGTCCCGACGCGCGAAAGGTGCACCATGGCAGCGAGAATCCACGGCTCCAGGCAGTCTGCGCCATGAGCTACCGGCTGTCGAAGGTGCCCGGATCGCTGGCCGTGGGCGAATGGGGCGATCCCGGCTCCCCCGCCGTGCTCGCCATCCACGGCATTACCGCCAACCACCTCGCATGGGCCGCCGTCGCCCGGGCCCTGCCGGGATTCCACGTCGTCGCACCGGACCTGCGCGGGCGCGGGGGCAGCCGCGACCTCGGCGGGCCGTACGGCATGGACGTCCACGCGGCCGACCTCGCCGCGGTGCTGGACCACGTGGGCGTGCGCTCCGCCACCGTCGTCGGGCATTCCATGGGCGCATTTGCAGCCCTGGTCTTCGGACTCCGTCATCCGGACCGGACCGACGCAACCGTCCTCGTCGACGGCGGACTGCCGCTCGTGCTGCCACCCGGGCTCAGCGTCGAGGACACGTTGGGCCCGGCAGCGCAGCGGCTGACGATGGAGTTTGCCGACCGCGCAGCGTACCGGCAGCTGTGGAAGGTCCATCCCGCCCTGTCCCGTGCCTGGAACGCGGACATCGAGGCCTATGTGGACTACGATCTGGTCGGTGCGGCACCGCGGCTGCACTCCAGCGCCAGCCATGAGGCGATGGCGGTGGACTCGGCGGACCTGTTCGGCACGGGCGCCATCGCGGCGGCCCTTGCGGCCCTCCCTGCCGGGACGCCGCTTCTCACCGCCCCTCGCGGGCTGTTGGACGCCGATCCCCTCTACTCCCCCGAAGAGCTGGCCCGGTGGGAGACCCGGCTGCCCGGGATTGCCGCGTACGAGGTGGCCGACGTCAACCACTACACCATCCTGCTGGGTGGGGACGGTGCTGCCGCGGTCGCCGCCGTGGTCGCCGCGACGGCGGCCCGGGCGGACCGCTGACGGCGGGACGGGGGCCGCGCGCTACAGCCCCAGGATACTTGTGGCGATCAGGAAGTAGATGACGAGTCCCATGGCGTCGACAAACGTGGAAATGAACGGGTTGGAGAACACCGCCGGGTCTGCCTTGACGGTCTTGCCCAGCAGCGGCATGAGCCCTCCGGTCGCGGCCGCCCTGGTGCAGGCGCCCAGCAGCGTCAGCCCGATGACCCGGACGATGAGCGTTGCCCCCAAGGCAAGCACGAGCAGCCACACCACCCGGGCGCGCACGATGCTGCCGACTGGCGTGGCCAGGTACGGCCGGCGCAGCGGCTCGGTGCCGCCGCCGCGCAAGAGGTCGCGAAGGGACACCACGCCCACCAGGTGCCGCCCGGCATCGGTCACGGGAATGGTGTAGACGCTTTCGGCGTCGTCGAGCCGGGCCCGCACGCGTGCCAAGGTTTCCCCGACGGTCAGCGAGGGATGGGTGACCACAAACTCGGGGCTCATGTAGCGCCCCACGGCGCCCTGCGGGTAGCCGAGCACCGTGCTGGTGAGCGCCCGGTCCTTCTCGCTGAGCCCGGAGATCAGGCGGTGCGCGACGGAGGCCGGCAGCTCGTCGAGGAGCGCCACGCGGTCGTCAGGGCTCAGTCCGGCAAAGACCTCGGCGACGTCGGCCTCCTGGAGGCCCGCCAGCAGGTCCGCCTGGAGCACGGCATCGAGGCGCTCGAATACCGCCAGGGCCCGGCCCTTGGGCAGTGTGCGGTGCCGGCCAGGTCGCCGGCGGCCAGGACCCCGCTCAGCAGTCCGGCGCTGGCGTCAAACGTCAGGTTGGGGGATTTGATCATGGTCCGGTGCCCTCCGGTGAACGCACACGCAGGCATTCCACGGCGTGGACCGTGGCGTGTACTGAAAATGGGTGAGTGGAAAAGTGACGCAACCGCACGCGTCGACTTCACCGTGGGAATCACCAACGCTCCGCGTTCGGTCCAGCCCAACACTGCCGGACCGTGAAGGCGGTACGGCGGATCGAGCGGGCTAGGAGGAAGGCGTTTCCGGACGGCGCAGGCGGGGCGCGCGCGGTGCGGTAGTTCGACTAGGTCCGTCGTCCATGCGTGCCTCTCACCTCCCTCGTCCCAGGGCCCGGGAATCCGCTGCGGCTGCCGTTGCAGGCAGGCACGGCACGTCCGGGCGTCCCCTTCATCCTAGGTGTATTATCCACGGCGGGACCCGGCCATGAAGCACGGCCGGCTCCACGCCGTCGGGCCTCCGTCACAGGAGCCAGCCGTTCTCCTCCGCAATGTGCACGGCCTCGGCACGGGTCCTGGCACCGGTCTTGCCCATCCCGCTGGAGAGGTAGTTGCGCACCGTCCCCTCGGAGAGGAACGTGGCCGCCGCAATGTCCGCCACGGTGCCCCCGTCGCCGGCCGCGCGCAGCACCTCCGTTTCGCGCTCCGTCAGGGGGCTGTCTCCGGAGGTCATGCTTTCCACGGCCAGGGCCGGGTCCACCACCCGCAGCCCCGCCGCAACCTTGCGCACGGCGTCCGCGAGCTGGCGGGCAGGGGTGTCCTTGACCACGAATCCGCCCGCCCCGGCCTGCATGGCCCGGCGCAGGTACCCCGGCCGGCCAAAGGTGGTGACCATGAGCACGCGGCAGTCCGGCGCGTCGGTGCGCAGCCGCGCGGCGGCGGCAATGCCATCCAGCCCGGGCATTTCCACATCCAGCAGGGCCACGTCAGCCTTGTTAAGAACGACGGCGGCGCTCACCTCGTCCCCCCGGCCCACCTCCGCGACCACCTCGATGTCGCTCTCCAGGCCCAGGAGCGCGGCGAGGGCGCCCCGGACCAGGGCCTGGTCGTCGGCTATCACCAGACGGATCACAGTGTGAGCCTCAGGCGGAAGCCACCCAGCTCGGAACGGCCCACCTCCAGGGTTGCCCCGGCTGCCGCCGCACGTTCGCCCAGCCCCTTCAGGCCGCTGCCGCCGGCCCCAGTTCCGGGCTCCGGCGTGCGGGGGCCGACGCCGTCGTCGTCCACCTGGAGCTGGCGGGCGGACAAGGTGACGCGGCAGCGGCCGGCGCCTCCGTGCCGGATGACATTGGTGACCCCTTCGCGCAGGACCCAGCCGAACAGCTCCCGGGACGTGGCGGGGACGGCGTCGGCCGCACCGGGCAGCTCGGCGTCGATGCCGGCGGCCGCGAGCGCCGTGCGGGCGTTGGCCAATTCGCTGAGCACATTGACGCCGCGGTAGCCTCCCACGGTGGCCCGGACGTCCTCGAGCGCTCCGCGGGCCAGGTCTTCCAGGTCCGCTATCTCCGCCGCGGCCTTCCCGGGGTCAATGGGCAGGAGGCGCCCGGCAAGCTCGGCCTTGACGGCGATGACGGTCAGGGAATGGCCCAGGATGTCATGCATGTCCCGGGCCACCCTGCTGCGTTCCTCCCGCACCGCCAGTTCGGCGAGTTCATGCTGGGTTTGGCGCAGCTCGCGGATGGTGGCCAGCTGGCGGGAGAAGGCCATCATCATCAGCCCCACGGACGCGATGGTGACGGCCTGCGAGTAGGCATTGGCGTTGCCCGCTCCCTGGGCCAGGTTGATGAGGAGGGCCCCGCCGGCCAAGCTGCCGACGGCGGCGAGCGCAGCCACCCTCGGCAGGCCCTGGCTGGCCACAAAAACGGCCACAAACGTCCAGAGCCACGTGGCACCCAGCGAGGCGTCGGGATAGGCAAGGAACCCGAGGCTGAGGGCAAAGAAAAATACGGCGAGGACGGCCTTGAAGAACTGGCTGCGGTACCAGCTCAGCGGCGGACCCAGCAGGAACACCGCAATAAACGCCAGCAGGTGGAGCCACATCAGCGCCGTGATCCAGGGCGGATTCCCCGCCGAGGCGAACTCCCGGCCGTTGCTGACCAGCAATATCAGGCAGGCGACGCCGGCACCCGTAAGCCAACGGCGCGTGCCTGGCCCGGCAAGGAGTTCGCGCAGGCTGGGGACGTGGCCCGGGGGCGGGAACCAGCCCACCTCCCCCTGCCTGCGCGGTCCCTGCCCGCCAGTTGCCGTGGATGCCATAATGACCACTGTATTCTTTCCCGGCCCCGCCGCTACACCCTCTTGGTGTCGCGGCGGAAGGCGAGGGCGGCGCCGACGCCAAACACGGCCAGCCAAAGGATGACGTTGCCCACGGCCAGCCAGTTGAACGCCTCCCCGCTCAGGGGGGCCCGGGCAATCTCGCCGAGTCCGTAGGTCGGGGTCCAGACGCCGATGTCCTGCAGCGGCTTGGCCATCTGGTCCAGCGGCTGGAACAGCCCGCCAAAGAACGCCAGGAACGCCAGGGCCGGACCCATGAACTGCATGACGTTTTCGCTGGGCACCAGGTAGCCGACCATCAGGCCCATGGCCGTGAACACGAGGGAGCCAAGCCACGCGGCGGTTCCGGCCACGATCCAGACGTGGATCGGCAGGCGCACCCCGATCACCAGGCCCGTGGCGAAGGTGGCCAGCACGGCCACCAGGCCGATGGAAAGGCCGCCGAGGATCTTCACGGAGATGTTCGCGGCCGGGTGCAGCGGCGTGAGCCGAAGCTGCCGGCTCCAGCCGAGCTGCCGTTCAATCGCCACGGCGCCGCCGGCGGAGGTGGAGGCCATCATGGCCCCGTACACCGCCATGGAGATCATGATGAACGCGGCCACGGACGGGGCGCCCTGGGCCACGGTGCGGCCGGCGTCAATGGACGTGTCCCGGTACTGGAGCCCGAAGGCCAGGAACATGACCACGGGAAAGGCGACGGTAAAGAACAGCGTGCGCCGGTTGCGGAAGCGCCGCCTGATCTCAATGCCGAGCAGTGTGGCGTTGAAGGAGCCGAAGGGCGGGACATTGCGGGGCCCGGCGAGGGTCGACGCTGCGGGCCCTGCCGCGGGAAGGGTGGTCATGGCGGTTACTTTCCTGTGGTTTCGGGGGCTTCGGGGGCTTCGGGGGTTTCGTCGGTTTCGTCCTGGTCCCCGGTCAGGGCCACGAACGCGTCTTCAAGGTTGTGGGAGGTGATTTCGAGGTCGACGGCGTCCGTGGCGGTGAGCAGGTAGCGCGCCACGGCGTCGGAGTCCTTGGTGCGGACGCGCACCTTCCCTGCTCTGCTCTCCACGGAGTCGACGCCGGGGATGGCGGCGAGAGTGGCGGCGTCGGCGTTGCCCGCCGTCGCGGTCACCGTCCGTCCGGAGGCGAGGTTCTTGATTTCCGCGGCCGTGCCGTCGGCCACGATTTCCCCGCGGCGCACCAGCACGATCCTGTCGGCGTAGGCGTCCGCCTCCTCCAGGTAGTGCGTGGCGAAAATGACGGTGCGGCCCCTGGCGGTGTCGGCGCGGATGGCCTGCCAAAAGTCCCGGCGGCCTTCCACGTCCATGCCGGTGGTGGGCTCGTCCAGGATGAGCAGGCCGGGGTCGGAAAGCAGCGCCATGGCGAAGCGGAGGCGCTGCTGCTGGCCGCCGGAGCACTTTTCCACCCTGCGCCCGGCAAGGTCGAGGATTCCGGCCCGTTCCAGGACTTCGTCCACGGGCTGCGACTGGGCAAAAAGCGAGGCTGTCACGGCCACCGTCTCCCGAACCGTCAGGTCCTTGAGCAGGCCGCCCGCCTGCATCACGGCGCTGACCAGGCCGTGCGCGATGGCGGCGCGGGGGGACCGCCCAAAGATGGTGAGGCTGCCGGCGTCGGGCTTGGACAGTCCGAGCAGCATGTCGATGGTGGTGGTTTTGCCCGCGCCGTTGGGCCCCAGGAAGGCCACCACCTCGCCGGGGCGGATCTGCAGGTCGACGCCGTTGACGGCACGGACCCTGCGGGAGCCGGCACCGAAGGACTTGTGCAGCCCGGTGGCGTCGACGGCCAGCAGGCCTGTTCGGTCCGGCCCCACGCCGCGGGACGTTGTCGGGGCGGCGAGTGTGAGGGGGTTGGTCATGGTGCTTCCTTCGGGGTGCGTGGATGCTGCGGGGATTAGAACGAGACCGCCCGGAGCCGTGGCGCCGCGGCGGCCCGGGAACGGGACAGGGTGGCGAAGCGCTGGGCGGCCAGCGCAATGCTGAGGTAGAGCATGATCGAGGTGGTTCCCAGGGCCTGCGCGGCGGCCCTGTCCGCGGCGGGGGCCAGGACAACTCCCACCTGGTCAAGGCCCAGGTGGATGGCGAGACCCACGATCCACAGCGCCACCGTGGTCCAGTTGCCCTGCCGGACCAGCCGTCCGCCGTCGCGCCACACGCGGACCAGGCGGCCCCGCCACCAGCCGACGGCGGCGGCGGAAAGCAGCCCGGCCCCCAGGGCCACATAGGCTGCCGCGGGAATCGTGGCGTGGCCGGCGAGTGCGGCGATCTGCCCGGCCCCGACCACCCCCAGCACCAGCATGAGCAGGTAAGGCCGGTTCTCCCGGACGGGCTGGACACTGAGCTGGCGGTAGAGGATCCGCGCCAAGGCCGCGGCCGCCAGGAGAAGGTAGGGAAGTTGCTGGATCATGATGTGCTGCCTCTTGCTGGGAATTGTCCGGTCCGGTTGGGCCATGGATTAATTCTTGCGGCGGAAGGCCCCGAGGCCCCCACACGCCCGTCACCGGATCGCCATGACATTTGTCATCGGCCCGGCCGCCATTGTGTTCTCCACCGGCGTCGCCTAAGAATGGACTATGACAGTCACGCTGAGGTCCCTGGAAACGGCAGTTCCCCGAACGGTCCTGGTCCAGCCCGAGGCGCGGGACGTATTTGCGGCCCAGCCGGGGCTCACTCGGCTGGGCCAGAGGCTGGTCCGCACCTGCTTTGACTCGGCGGCGATCGACACCCGGCACACGGCCGTGGCGGAGATGTCAGCCACCTTCCACAGCGACAACCCGCTGTTTTTCGACGTCGACACCGGGCTCCTGCTCACCCCCAGCACCAAGGAGCGCAACGACCTCTTCACGGTGGAGGCCACCACGCTGTTCATCGAGGCGGCCACCAAGGCGCTGGCCGCGTGCGACGGCGTGTCCCCGGCCGATGTCACGCACGTCGTCACCGTTTCCTGCACGGGATTCTTCAATCCGGGGCCGGATTACAAGATTGTCCGGGCCCTGGGCATGGCGGCTTCGGTGCAGCGCTACCATCTCGGGTTCATGGGCTGCTACGCCGCGTTCCCTGCACTGCGCGCGGCCAAGGCTTTTTGCGACGCCGACCAGGACGCCGTGGTGCTGGTGGTGTCCGCCGAGCTGTGTTCGCTGCATGTGCGCACGTCCAACAACCCGGACACCATCATGGGATCGTCGCTGTTTGCCGACGGCGCCGCCGCCGCGGTGGTGACAGCCCGTGACCTGCCCGCCACCGGCCCGGCGCTGGTGCTGGACCATTTTGAAACCGTGCTGACGCCCGTGGGCGAGGATTCCATGGCCTGGAACATTGGCGACCAGGGCTTCGAAATGGTGCTGGACAGCTACGTGCCGCACATCATCGACGACCACATCGTCGGCGCCCTGGAGCCGCTGCTGGCGCACGAGCCGGCCTTGGCCGCCGGGGAGTACCGCGACATCCGGCACTGGGCCATCCATCCCGGCGGGCGCAGCATCCTGGACAAGGTGGAGGCCAAGCTCGGGCTGTCCGAGGACCAGCTGGTGCCCGCCAGGGAGACGCTGCGCAACTACGGCAACATGAGCAGCGCCACCGTGATGTTCGTCCTCAAGCACATCCTGGACCAGCCCGCGGCGGAGGAATCGGAAAGCATCTGCGCCATGGCCTTCGGCCCGGGCCTGACGGTCGAAACCGGCTTGTTCACCAAGGTGTCCCCGGAGCTGGAACCGGTGTCCGGGCACGCCGGCCTGGAGCACGCCCTGGACCACGCTGCCCGGGGCTGAGTCCGTGCGGTTCCTGCGGGAGCGCGCCGTGGACGCGGTGGAGGACATGGACCGGCCGGACTGCGACGCCGCCCGGCTGGAACGCACGTACGCCCAGTTCCCGCTGGTCAACGCTGTCGTATCGGGGTGGCACGGCGTCTACCGGCGGCGGATCCGCCCGCTGCTCTCCCCCACCACGGCAACCACGCTGCTGGACATCGGCTGCGGGGGCGGCGACATTGCCCGGAAGCTGGCCGGCTGGGCCGCCCGCGATTCCCTGGTGTTGGACATCACGGCGATCGACCCCGACCAGCGCGCCCTCGATTTCGCCACGTCCCGGCCCCCGCACCCGCGGCTGGCGTTCCGCCGGGCCTTCAGCTCCGACCTCGTCGGCGAAGGCGCCTCCTTTGACCTGGTCATTTCCAACCACATGCTCCACCACCTCACCCCGGCCGAGCTGCAGGGCCTGCTGGCCGATTCGGAGGTCCTGGCCCGGCGGGCCGTGATCCACAGCGACATCGCCAGAAGCCCCGCCGCCTACGTGTTGTTTGGGGCCGGGACGGCGCCGTTTTTCCCGGGGTCCTTCATCCGCCGTGACGGCCTGACCTCCATCCGGCGCAGCTATACGGCGGCGAACCTGCGTGCCGTGGTCCGCCCCGGCTGGAGCGTCCGGTCCGAAAGGCCGTTCCGCACCCTGGTGCAGTTCACGCCCGGGAATGTGCGTGCCTGAGGCTGCGGGTGCGGCGGACACGGGCATGCTGGACGTGGCGATTGTGGGCGGCGGCCCGGTGGGGCTTTACCTTGGCATCCTGTTGATCCAGCAGGGGCTCTCCCTCAGGATCCTGGAGCAGCGCGCCAGTTTGAGCCCGCACTCCCGCGCCATCGGCATCCACCCGCCGGCCCTGGCCGCCCTGGCGCAGGCAGGCGTGGGCGCCGTGTTGGAGTCCGACGGCGTCCACATCCGTGATGGCGTTGCCCGCAGCCGCGGCCTGCTGGTCCGGCGGCTGTCCTTTGCCGAGGCCTCGCCGGCGTCGCCGCACATCCTCACGCTCAAGCAGGCACGCACGGAGGCGATTCTGGAGGGCCGGGTCCGTGAATTGGCGCCCGGAGCGCTGCTGCGCGGCGTCCGCGTCGAGTCGATGCACGACGCCGGAACCCACGTCGTGCTGGCTGCCTCGCCTGAGGCTGGGGAACGGTTGGGGCAGAGCGCCGCCGGCGCCGCGTGCACGTTCCGCGCGCGGCTGGTGGTGGGGGCCGACGGCGGCCGCTCCACGATCCGCCGGGAGCTCGGCATCCCGACGACGGACCGGGACTACCCGGACACCTACCTGATGGGCGACTTCCCGGACACCGGCGGCGACGGCGCCACGGCCGTGCTGTATCTGGAACCGGGAGGCATCGTCGAGTCGTTCCCGCTCCCGGAAGGGCTGCGCCGCTGGGTGGTGCACACCGATTCCTTGTTCGGCGGCGCCTCGGCCGGGGACCTGGCGGGCCTCATCGTGCAGCGGACGGGCGTCCCGGTGGACGCCCGCGCCAACAGCATGTTGAGCGCATTTGGGGTCCGCTCCAGGATGGCGGTGCGGATGGTGCGGGGCCGGGTGGCGCTGGTGGGCGACGCCGCGCACCAGATCAGCCCCATCGGCGGGCAGGGCATGAACCTGGGCTGGCTGGACGCCGCCGCCTTGGCGCCGGTCATTGAGGCTGCCTTGGGCGGCGAGGCCACGGGGCCGCTGCTGGAACGGTTTGAGCGCACCAGGATGTCAGCCGCGCGGCGGGCCGCACGGCAGGCGGGATGGAACATGGCGCTGGGACGGCCCATGCCGGCGTCGTTCCTGTCCCTGCGCAACTCAACCGTGGCCTGGGCCTTGGGCAGCACGCGGCTGCGCAATGCGGTGGCGCGCCGCTTCACGATGCAGTGACCCGCCCCCACCGCTGTTCGAGATCATGACGTCGAGGAGCGCGGGGCGCCAGCAGCCGGCCAGCCCCTCAGTAGCCGGCGGGCCAGGCGAATGCGGCCGGCGCCGCTGCCTTTCCAGCGCCCTTGGTGATGACGATGTCGACGTCCTCGTGGCTGGCCAGCTGGATCGAGGCCGGGTTGCCGGATTGCTTTTTGCCGTTGACGAACGTGGTGACGGTGTAGCCGGCCGAGGTTGAGTAGGAGCCGACGCGGTCCGCCGACAGGGCCACGTCCCACTCGGTGAAGACTTCGCCGAGGTTGAACTGCCTGACGACCGGGGACTCGACGTGGATGATTCCGGTGGCGTCGTGGGTGTGGAGGGGCGAGATCAGCTGGGCGCTGAGGTCGATCCCGATGTCGCCCGGCACCGTGACGGCCTTGCCGTCCACAGTGATGCTCAAGTGGGTGTGGATGTGCTCGGCGGTGCCCTCTGCGGTGAGCATGGCCAGCCCGGCCGCCTTCGCCCTGGTGGAAGCGTCCGCGGGCGCAGCCCACGGGGGTGCCTGGGTGGAGCCGCGCGCGGCGGAAACGGTGGCACCGGAGGCCGTGCGGGTCGCGGCGGCGTTGCCTGCCGGGTTGGTGCTCACGGCCACCCCTGCCACGGCCGCCACGGCCACGACTGCAAGGCCGGTGCCGGTCCACACCTTGATGCGGCGCCGCCTCCCTTTCGCCTTCTGGCCGGCCACGACGGCCGCGGCCTTCCTGCGTGCCGCCTCAATGCCATTGCCGGTGTCCCTGGGTTCCATGCGCGTCTCCTCACGGCCCGGTCGTCACCGGGCCCAAATTCGATGTTCCCACGAAACGTTCGCTGGAAAGCGTTTACCCTGGGCTCTCACAGGCAATCCCCTGCAAATGCCCAGCCGCCGGCGGACGTTTCGGACGTTTCGGGCGGCGTGGGCGGGCGCCGACCAACGCTCCCGCCCAACCGGGGCACTTCCACCCAACGCTCCCGCCCAACCGGGGCACTTCCACCCAACGCTCCCGCCCAACCGGGGCACTTCCACCCAACGCTCCCGCCCAACCGGGGCACTTCCACCCAACGCTCCCGCAGGTTGGTGCGGAAGCGATGGGGAAAACACCCCCGATTGCAACCGGGCGTTGTCTCAGGCGGGCTGGGGTTGCGCGCCACGGCCGGTGGCTTTGACCCTGGCGACCGCCACCGCCGTCGTCACCGGAATGGCGGGCACCAGGCCGATGGGACCGACCAGGATATGCACCACCTCCTCCGCGAGTTCCGAGCTGGCCAGGGGTTCCAGGAGGGAGCGGTCATGGAGGGAGACCAGGATGAGCCCGGGCAGGGCGCTGCCGGCATAGGCGAAGGCGATGGTGTGGACGGTGGACGCGATGTGGTCGCGGCCAATGCGCATGGCGGACGTGAAGGGCGCACGCGCACTGGTGTCCGGGGCCAGCTCGTACAGCTCCCAAACCGCTGAGGACTGCGTGATCGTGACGTCGTTGAACCCGCCCAGCCCGACCATCGCGCGCAGCCCGCGCCACCTTGCCACGGCGACCACCACGATGGCGTACACGAGCGCCAGCAGGCCGATCGGCAGCGTCCTGACGAAGTCCATGAACAAGTACTGCGGCCCGGCGGCTTCCACGCCGGGCGTCACGTTGGGCGGCCTGAGGTAGCGGATGGTGCGGCCGCGTTGACTCCGCGCGCCTGCAGGAGCGTCCGGCGTCACCGGCACGTCGGCACCGGCGGCTGCAGGGGTGTAGGCAATGAAGCAGCCTTGCGACTGCCGCCCCCGTCCGGCAGGGCGCCGGCGGAGCTCAGCCCGGCCCAGCAACGATTCATCCGTGTCCGAAGGGGAATGGGCCCATGGGCTGTCAAGGACCTTCGGCTGGGCAGCTGGGGGGTGGCGGTCTCCAACGGCAACGGTGAGGGAGGCGGTGATCTCGAACCCCCCCGGCAAGAAGGGGTTACTCGCCGACGACGAGCGTTTCGGTGCCGCGGACCTCGGCGGCCCCCACCTCGATCAGCGGATTGACGACGGCGGCCACGGCCTCCATGGAGTCGTCCAGTTCCAGCAGCACCGGGTACTGGTGCGTGATCAGGGCAAGCAGGTCGTACACGGCCCGGACGGCAGCGTCCCGCGCCAGGGCGGGCTCCACGCCGAGGAACACCTCCGACGCCGGTGCTGCCGCGTCCGGGGCGCCCGGCGCGCCGGGACCCTGCGAGTAGCTGACGGCAAACGCCTCGATGCGGCCCTTCCTGCCTGGCTGCACGGACCCGCCAAAGGCGCTGGAGGTCGCGGCCCGCAGCACCAGGGCCCCGTGGGCGCCGGTGAGGTCGTCCAGGAACATGCGCTGGACGGCACCCGGCGTCAGGGGTCCGGTGGGGTCCCACTCGTTCACGGCCTCGTAGTACCGGCCCACCACGTCCGTGAGTTCCACGGATCCCGTGGCGAGGTCCTGCACCCGCGCCGCGGCCTCCGCCTCGGTCCCCTCGCCGAAGACGGGCAGCTTCAAGGCCCCGGGCCCCACCTCAACCACGCGGTTGCGCTGCAGCACGGTCAAGCCGCAGGCGCGGGCAAACTCGGCGCCTGGGGTGCCGGGGGCAACCTTGGTGCGCAACGCCGTCGTGCCTGCCAAACCGGCGGCAAGCGCACCGGACGCTTCGCGCCGCAGCATGCCAATCAGGGTGGCGCCCACCCCGGCGCGGCGGTGGTCCCTGGCAACTTCCACGTAGGCCCACAGCCGGGCCGGGTGCAGCGCGGTGGAATAGACGACGCCGGCCGCGACCGGGATGCCCTGGTCCTCGGCCACGATGGTGCGCCGCCACGGACCGGCGTCCTGGTCCGGCGCCAGCGCGGCACGGAACTGACCGGCCGGGGCGGACTCGGCGTCGCCCCAGATTTCCCGGAGCGTGAGGTCATCGCCGTCGCGCCACGGCCGGAACAAAAGCCCGGCCACGCCTAGGCCCCCAGCAGCCGCGCGGCCAGGTACGCCTGCACCTTGTCCAGGGAGACGCGCTCCTGGCTCATGGTGTCGCGTTCGCGGATGGTCACGGCGTTGTCCTCAAGCGTGTCGAAGTCCACCGTGATGCAGAAAGGCGTGCCGATCTCATCCTGGCGGCGGTAGCGGCGGCCGATGGCGCCGGCGTCGTCGAACTCGATGTTCCAGTGGCCGCGCAGCTTGTTGGCGAGCTCCTTGGCCTTCGGGGAGAGCTCCTCGTTGCGGGAGAGCGGGAGCACGGCGGCCTTGACCGGGGCCAGGCGGGGATCGAGCCTGAGCACGGTGCGCTTGTCCACCCCGCCCTTCGCGTTGGGGGCCTCGTCCTCGGTGAAGGCGTCCACCAGGAAGGCCATCATGGAGCGGGTCAGGCCGAAGGAGGGCTCAATGACGTAGGGGGTGAAGCGTTCGCCCGTGGCCTGGTTGAAGTAGCTCAGGTCCGTGCCGGAGCCCTTGGTGTGGGAGCCCAGGTCGTAGTCGGTGCGGTTCGCGACGCCCATGAGCTCGCCCCATTCCGAGCCCTGGAAGCCGAACTTGTACTCAAAGTCGATGGTGCCGGCGGAGTAGTGGGCGCGCTCGTCCCCGGGGACGTCGAACCGGCGCATGTTCTCCGGGTTGATGCCAAGGTCAAGGAACCAGGTCCAGCACAGCTCGACCCATTCCTTGAACCACTTGTCGGCATCGTCCGGGGCGGTGAAGAACTCAATCTCCATCTGCTCAAATTCGCGGGTGCGGAAGATGAAGTTTCCGGGCGTGATCTCGTTGCGGAAGGCCTTGCCGATCTGGCCGATCCCAAACGGCGGCTTCTTCCGGGACGTGGTGAGCACGTTGTTGAAGTTCACAAAGATGCCCTGGGCGGTTTCGGGGCGCAGGTAGGCCATGCCGGCCTCACTGTCGACCGGGCCCAGGAACGTCTTCATCAGGCCGGAGAACAGCTGCGGCTCGGTCCACTGACCCTTGGTGCCACAGTCTGGGCACACGATGTCGTCCATGCCGTTTTCCGGCTGGCGGTTCTTCTTCGCCGCGAACGCCTCGATGAGGTGGTCCTGGCGGTGGCGCTTGTGGCACTGGGTGCACTCGACCAGCGGGTCGGTGAACGTTGCGACATGGCCGGAGGCTTCCCACACGGCCTTGGGCAGGATGATGGAGGAGTCCAGCCCCACCATGTCCTCGCGCCCGCGCACAAAGGACTGCCACCATTCGCGCTTGATGTTTTCCTTCAGCTCCACGCCGAGGGGGCCATAGTCCCAGGCCGACCGCGAACCGCCATAAATCTCACCGGCCTGGAACACAAAGCCGCGACGTTTCGCGAGGGAGATGACCTGATCAAGCTTGGATTGGGGCGCCACTGACTACTCCTAGTAATTACGAGGCCGCTGGGTGCGGTCCGTCCGGGGACAAGCCTACCGGCAGGCGGCGCAGGGGGCGGAATTCCCATTCTTGTGCCCCGGACGGCTCCCGGAGTCTTGTGCATGATGTGCGACGCCGGCCCCCGGCTTGCGCCGTTGGCGCACCGTCGGTGCCGCTCAGCCAAGCACGACGCAGGTGGGGCTGCCAAAATCGACCGACTGGACGGGGGCCGGACCGGGCAGTCCGCTGCCGTCCAGATCAAACACGGCAATGTTGTTCGAGAGCTGGTTGGCCACATACATTTTGTTGTTCCCCACCGCAAAGTGCCGCGGCCAGCTGCCGCCGCACGCGACCTCGGCCAGGACGGCCGGCGCCGCCGGGCCCGCAGGGTCCAGGCCCGCCACGTCCAACACCACCAGGGTGTCGGGACCGCGGACGGCGGCGTACAGCCTGGTGCCGTCCGCCGAGAGCTGGATGTGCGAGGGGGCAAAGTCCCTGGCACCGGCAATCTCCGCGGCCGACGCGGCCAGGGGCGTCCGGAACAGCCATTTCCAGAAGTGGCCGGCGCCGTCGTGCGGGTCCACTTCGGAGCGGCGCAGCACGTGGACATGCCCGTCGAGCTCGCCGGCCACGAGCAGGAACTCGCCCTTGATGGCCACGTGGCGGGGCCCGGCGCCCGGCGGCAGTTCCGCGGAGCCCAGCCGGACAAGGGACCGGGCCGAATATTCATCCACCCGGTCGGCGCCCAGGTCCGAGACCAGCACCGTGCCCCACGGCGTGGCGGTCACCTGGTGCGCGTGGGACCCCGCCTGCCGGCCGCCGACCGGCCCGCTGCCGGGGTGGGACAACAGCACGGGAGGCTCCGGCGTCGTGCCTGCGGGGAGGGCGGTTCCCACAATTGCGGCCAGGGGGGTCACCGACGCCGTGCCCGAGGAGTAGTTGGCGGCCCAGACGCTGGGACCAAGCAGCAGGAGGTGGCAGGGGTCGGAGCCTCCTGAGGGTGCGCGGCCGCGCAGGTCCAGCGTCCAGGGGTCGAACACGGCAATCCGGCCCTCGGGCAGCTCCTCGACGGCAAGCAGGGCGCCGCCGTCCAGCACGGCAAACGACGGGTTCACCGCGCCGCTGCCCGTGGCGAGCCGCGTCCCCACCGCGCCGTCCGGCGCCAGCGAAAACCGGGACACGCCGGGGCCCGCACCGTAGGGCGCCTGGGTGTAGCCGCTGACGTAGACAGAGCCGGTGGCGTTCATGTGACCTCCATGGGTGGCGGATGTGTGCCTCCCACCACGCTATAGCCCGCCGGCGCCCGCCGCGTCCCCCATGCGGCAGAATTGACCCATGAGTTCACACGAGATCACCGACATCCCCATCCGAGACGACATGATCCGGCTGGGGCAGCTGCTCAAGCTCGCCAGCCTGGTGGGGGACGGCGTGGAGGCCGCGGACCTCATCAAGAACGGCCTGGTCCTGGTCAACGGAGAGATCGACGAGCGCCGCGGCCGCCAGCTGCACGACGGCGACACCGTCACCGTGGGCGGGGAAACGGTGCGGATCAACACGCCCAAGTAGGGCCTAGTTGAGCACCTTGTGCCGCAGGAACTCGCCCACATGCGCCATTTCCTGGGCGTTGATGCCATGCCAGATGCCCGTGTAAAGCACCTTGGTGAGCTCGGTGTGCGCGCGCAGCCAGGTGTTCGTGTACTCCACGGCGGAGGCGGGGATGACGGGGTCGGCCTGGTCGCGGCCCCAGAAGACTTCCGGCTTCGCGGCCGCCGTGGCTGCGTCGTCAAAGTAGGGGTGGCCGTCAACCTCCACCACAAATCCTGAAAGTCCGACGACAGCCGCATAGTCAGCGGGCCGGTGCCGCAGCAGCGTGGTGGCCATGGACATGCCCTGGGAGAAGCCGAAGAGTGTCACCGACGTGTGCGCGCCGCGGACGGAGTCCAGCCAGGCCTCGACGCCGGCTGCCGCGTCCGTGACCGAGTCCAGCGTGTAGGACAGGTCGGTGCGCAGCGGGAACCAGGCACGTCCCGGGCCGGCCTGCAGCGGTGCCTGGACGGAGGCCACAGTGAACTCGGCGGGGAGCTGGCCGGCCAGTCCGAAGAGGTCGGCCTCGTCGGCGCCGTAGCCGTGGAACAGGACGAGCAGGGGCGTGCCGGCCCGTTCGCTTTCGGGGCGGGACCACAATACCTTCGGGGATTCGCTCATGCGCACCATCGTTTCATGTCCGTGTTGCCGGGGACGAACCGGCGGTCCCGCGCCGGGGTCCGCGGGGCCTGGCGCGGCGCCAGGTGAGGGCCCATGGTGGCGCTCCACGGGCGCCAAAGGGCAGTATGGAGGCGTGAGTGAATTTACCGATGCACAACCATCACGCCGCCCGGGAGCAGGGGAGGCGCCCCGCCACCCCTGGAACCGCTACATTGCCATCGGCGATTCCTTTACCGAGGGCGTCGGGGATCCCGAACCCAGCAGCCCCGGAGGGCACCGCGGCTGGGCCGACCGGCTGGCGGAGGAACTGGGCCGCGGCAGCGAGGAATTCAAGTACGCCAACCTGGCCATTCGGGGCCGTCTCCTGCGCCAAATCCTTGACGAGCAGCTGGAACCCGCGCTGGCCCTCAAGCCCGATTTGATCAGCATCTCGGGAGGCGGCAACGACCTGATCCGGCCCGGTTCAGACCCCGATGCCCTGGCCGAGCGCCTGGACGCCGCCGTGGGCAGGATGTCCGACGCCGGTGCCACCGTCCTGCTGTTCAACGGACCGGACATCCGGGACACCCCGGTGCTGGGCATGGTGCGCGGGCGCGTGGCCATCTACAACGAGAACCTGCGCACCATCGCCGCCCGCCATGACGCCGTCGTGGCCGACATGTGGTCCATGCGCCAGCTGAGGGACCCCCGGATGTGGGCGGAGGACCGGCTCCACTTTTCGCCGCTGGGACACCACAACATCGCCATCGTGGCGCTGAACGCCTTGAACGTGCCACACCAGCTGCTCCCCCAACTGCCCAAGCCGCTGCCCCCGCAGAAGTGGCAGGCGGCCCGGGCAGAGGACCTGGTGTGGGCGCGCGAGTTCCTCGTCCCCTGGGTGCTGCGCCGGCTGCGCCACCAGTCCTCGGGCGACGGCCGTTCGGCCAAGCGTCCCACGGCCGGGCCCGTCTTTGGTCCCGGCTTCGGCTCGGGCCTGCCGGGGCCCGAACAGCCGGGGTACAGCCTTCCCGGGCCCGGCGGCACGCCGCGGGGCTGAGCCCGGGCCCGGCGGCACGCCGCGGGGCTGAGCCCGGCCTGGGCCGGGACGGCCATCCGGGCATGGCCGGCTGCCGGGCGTGCCGGAGCGCGGCCAGGCGCACCGTCCTGCGGGTGCGCTGGGCGGCCGGTGGCAATGATCCACCGGCGCCCGAGCCTCCATACCCGGTGAACGGCTGTTGCCGGGGGTGACGGCGAAAGTCTGTTGCAGCGGCGTATGCGGTTTCGGATCGGCCCGCCACCCCTGCGCCGGCGCCACCGCGGAGCGGGAGCCCACCAGCAGCCCTTACGTCCTGTGGCGGCCCGCGTGGTGCGGCCCCGACCGCACCGCGGCTCCCGCCGGACGGAAATGCCCCCGGCAGACTAGGATGGAAGGAAGCGCGAAGCTTGCGCGTCCAAGCGATGAAACAAGCGATGAAAGTGGTGCATTGTGCCGACTGTGCTCGATCCCGCAGCTGCCGGACTGGTGGCAGCCTCATCGTCCGGTTCCGGCGGGATGCAGCCCTGGTTCATCCTCGTGTTCCTGGGTGCGATCCTGCTGGCAAACTTCGCCAGGGCCGCCTCACGCCGCAAGCGAGCACGCAGCGACTCCCCGTACGCGGCCGCTCCGCGGCCCGGCACCGTGCAGCAGGCCAGGCCCGGCACAGGGCCGCAGCCGCCGCAGGTCCCGGCCGGTGTGACCCTGCTCAACGGGATCCCGATGAAGGGCTATGAAGCCGCCCACGGCCAGCAGGCCATGGGCTTTGCCAACGAACGCATGAAGGCCGAGGCCGAACTCAAGCGCCAGCTGGACGCGCTCGACGCCGCCCGCCGCGCCGGCCAGGTCACCGCCGACCAATACGCCGCCCACCGCGAGGCGATCTTCAGGAACTTCTAGTCCGCGAAGAATGACTCCCGGAGCAATTCACCGACAGTGGCCACTTCGGTCAGGAAGCCGTCGTGCCCGATCGCGGAGTCGATGCGCCGCACCTTCACATCGCCGGGCAGCGCCGCCGCCAGTTCCTCGGACTGCGCCGGGAAGTACAGGCGGTCGCTGTTGACGGCGGCCACCAGGAATTCCACGCAACCGGTGGGTGCCAACGCCTCCCGCAGCGTGCCGCGCCCCCTCGCGACGTCGTGGCTCATGAGCGCCTCCGTGATGGCGACGTAGCTGTTGGCGTCAAAACGGGTGACCAGCTTGTGTGCCTGGTGGTCCAGGTAGCTTTCCACCCGGTAGCGCCCCGCCACGGAACCTCCAGTGGAGGGCCGCAGTCGGCCGTCGCCCAGCGGGTCCTCGCCCGGCTGGACGGCGCGCCCAAAACGGGCTCCCATCTCGGCCTCGGACCTGTAGGTGATGTGGGCGATCCGCCGGGCCAGCCCCAGGCCCAAGGTGGGGGCCGCGCCGTCGTAATAGTCGCCGCCGGCGAAGTTGGGGTCCTGGCGGATGGCCAGGACCTGTGCCTGGGCGAAGGCGATCTGCTCGGCGGTGCTGGCGGCGCAGGCCGCCACCACGGCACAGCGCTGCACCCGTTCCGGAAAGGTCACGGCCCATTCAAGGGCGCGGGCACCCCCCATGGAACCCCCAATGACCGCGTGCCAGGATCCGATGCGCAGTGCGTCGGCAAGGCGGGCCTCTGCGTGGACGGAGTCGCGGATGGTCACGAAGGGGAAGCGGGAGCCGTAGGGCGCGCCGTCGGCGGCAATGCTGGAGGGCCCGGTGGTCCCGTAGCAGCCGCCCAACATGTTCGCGGCCACCACAAAGTAGCGGTTGGTGTCGATGACCTCCCCGGGGCCCACGAGCCCTTCCCACCAGCCGTCCTCCTCGGAGTCGCCCCGGCTGACGTGGGTGCTGCCGGTCAGGGCGTGCTGGATGAGGACGGCGTTGCTGCCGTCCCCGTTCAGTGTCCCCCAGCATTCGTACGCCACCGTGACCGAGGGCAGCTCGCCACCGGCCTCCAGGGCCAGGGCGCCAATGTTCACGGAGCGCAGCACGCCGCCTCCCTGCCCGACGGCCGCGGACCAAGGCGCCGAGTCCGGGACGGGGGCCCCGGGAGTGAACACGCGATCCTCCGCTGCCAGCCGATCCAAGGCGCTCACGCCGATTTTGCTGCCCGGAACCCGGCCTCGAGATCGGCAATGATGTCCTCGACGCCTTCCAGGCCCACCGACAGGCGCACCAGGCCGGGGCGGACTCCGGCGGCGAGGCGCTGCTCCTCGCTCAGCTGCGCGTGGGTGGTCGAGGCCGGGTGGATCACCAGCGAGCGGACGTCGCCCAGGTTGGCCACGTGCGAGTGGAGTTCCAGTCCGTCCACGAAGCGCCTGCCGGCGTCAAGGCCGCCCTTGATGTCGAAGGAGACGACGGCGCCGGTGCCGTTCGGGCCGTACTTCCGGCCGCGCTCGAACCAGGGGCTCGAGGGGATGCCGGCGTAGGCGACGGCCTCGACGAATTCGTTGGCCTCGAGCCATTCGGCCACCTTGACGGCGTTGCTGACGTGGCGTTCCACGCGCAGGCTCAGCGTCTCGATGCCCTGGGCGATGAGGAAGGCGTTGAAGGGGGAAATCGCGGAGCCCAGGTCGCGCAGCAGCTGCACGCGCGCCTTGAGGATGAAGGCCAGGTTGGCCCCGAGTGCGCTGCCCACGCCGAGGTCGCGGGCGTAAACCAGGCCGTTGTAGCTCTCATCCGGGGTGTTGAAGCCGGGGAACTTCTCCGGGCTGGCGGCAAAGTCGAACCTTCCGCCGTCCACGATCACGCCGCCAATGGCGTTTCCGTGGCCGCCCAGGTACTTGGTGGCCGAGTGGATCACGATGTCCGCGCCCCACTCCAGCGGGCGGATCAGGTACGGCGTGGCCAGGGTGTTGTCCACAATCAGGGGCACGCCTGCCTCGTGGGCTATTGCGCTGATGTTTTCCAGGTCCAGCACGTCCTGGCGCGGGTTGGAGACCGTCTCGCCAAAGAACGCCTTCGTGTTCGGCCGGACGGAGGAGCGCCATTCGTCCAGGTTGTCCGGGTCCGAGACAAACGTGACCTCGATGCCGAGCTTCTTCAGCGTGTGGGCCAGCAGGTTGAACGTGCCGCCGTAGATGCTGGGGCTGGAGACAATGTGGTCCCCGGCCTCGGCCAGGTTCAGGATGGCGAAGGTGGTGGCGGCCTGCCCGGAAGCGAGGAGGAGTGCACCGACGCCGCCCTCCAGGCTCGCGACACGCTGCTCGACGGCGTCGGCCGTGGGGTTGCCGATGCGCGTGTAGATGGGCTCCAGCTCGGCCAGCGCAAACCGCGCGGCGGCGCTTTCCGTGGAGGGGAAAACGAACGACGTCGTCTGGTAGATCGGCAGCGCGCGGGCGCCGGTGGCGGCATCGGGCTGTTGGCCGGCATGGATCTGACGGGTTTCAAATGACCAGGCGTTGCTCACTGTGAGCTCCTTACACACTAGAGGCCGTCCGGTTCCCGCACCCTGGCGTCCGGGGACGTCGGGGCGGGGGTGGAAGCTGCGGCCCACGCTTGCGTTGGTGCCGGTTGGCCCAACGCCAGGTCTTCACCCGGGGCACCCCGCCGCGGAAGGAGGGTTGCCGGCCAGCGAGCCGGGGCTTGTCGCTGGCACTCATGACCTGCTACCAGTGTGCGAGAGCGCTCCGCCGGGCTGCAACATTGTGACGGCATTGTGACCCCTGCCGAACATGTGCTGGACAAAACGCGCAAATGGTGAGCCGGACCGAATTAACGGCCAGTGTCAGTGGACGGCAGCGGCTGCTTCGCGCGCTGAATGCAGCCGCTGCCGTCCGGTCGCGGCGTCAGGGCTTGAGCCCGGCCCGGCGCAGGGCCTCGGCCATGGCCGTGTTCGCCGGCACCGGCACCGGCGGCCGGGCTTGGCGGGAGCCGGACCCGGACGCGCCCCCGGCGCGCGGCGAGGGGCGCGCCTCAGTCCCGGAGCCGGCGTCGGCCTTCCCCGGCCGCTCCCCCGCCGTGGCCGCGTCATCCAGGCGGAGCGTGAGGGAGATGCGCTTGCGGTCCGGCTCCACTTCAAGGACCTTGACGCGGACCACCTGCCCGGACTTGACGACGGTGCGGGGGTCGGAGACAAATTTGCTGCTCATGGCGGAGACGTGGACCAGGCCGTCCTGGTGCACGCCAATGTCCACAAACGCGCCGAAGGCGGCCACATTGGAGACGGTGCCTTCCAGGATCATGCCGGGGCGCAGGTCCGTGATCTTCTCAATCCCCTCGGTGAAGGTGGCCGTCTCAAAGCGGGGACGGGGGTCGCGGCCGGGCTTTTGCAGCTCGGCCACGATGTCCACCACGGTGGGCAGGCCGAAGGCGCCGTCCACGAAGTCCTGCGGGTTGACGGCGGCCACGGCGGGCACGCCGCCTGAAATTTCGGCCCCTTCCGCCCCCACGGCAGCCAGGATCCTCCGTGCCACGCCATATGCCTCGGGGTGCACGCTTGAGGCATCCAGCGGCTCCGCTCCCCCGGTAATCCGCAGGAAGCCGGCGCACTGCTCGTAGGCCTTCGGGCCCAGGCGGGCAACCTTGAGCAGGTCGCGGCGCTTGGTGAACGGGCCGTTGTCGTTGCGGTGCGCCACGATGCCTTCACTCAGCAGGGGTCCCACGCCGGCAACCCTCGCCAGCAGCGCCGGGGAGGCGGTGTTCAGGTCCACGCCCACGGCGTTCACACAGTCCTCGACAACGGCGGCCAGCGATCGTTCCAGCTTGGCCGGGGTTAGGTCGTGCTGATACTGCCCCACGCCAATGGACTTCGGGTCGATCTTCACCAGCTCCGCGAGGGGGTCCTGGAGGCGGCGGGCGATCGAAACGGCGCCGCGCAGCGACACGTCCATGCCGGGCAGCTCGGCGCCGGCCAGGGCGGAGGCCGAGTAGACGGACGCCCCCGCTTCGGAGACCACCAGCTTGGCCACCGTGCGGCCCGGGTCCCGCCGCTTGAGTTCCGCGAGGAGCTCGGCTGCCAGCTTGTCGGTTTCCCGGCTGGCCGTGCCGTTGCCAATGGCGATGAGTTCCACGTGGTGGCGTTCGCACAGGGCCGCCAGCGTGGCAAGTGCCTCGGTCCACCGCCTGGCCGGGGCATGCGGGTAAATCGTTTCGGTGGCGGTGACCTTGCCGGTGCCGTCGACCACTGCCACCTTGGTACCCGTGCGCAGGCCCGGGTCCAGGCCCAGGGTGGCACGGTTGCCGGCAGGCGCGGCGAGCAGGACGTCGCGGAGGTTGGCGGCGAACACCCGCACGGATTCCTCCTCCGCAGCCTGGAACAAGCGGACGCGCAGGTCCACGGACAGGCGGGTGAGGATGCGGGTGCGCCAGGCCAGGCGGGCTCCGGTCATGAGCCAGGTGTCCGCAGCGCGGCCGGACTCGGCAATGCCAAGGGCGTGGGCCACGGCGTTTTCGTAGCGGGTGCGGGCCTGCGCCTGGGCCTCGGCATCGCGGGGATCCGCCTCGGCCAGGTCCAGTGTCAACACGCCTTCCTTTTCGCCGCGGAGCAGGGCCAGCACGCGGTGGCTGGGCAGCGAGTGCGGGGACTGGGCAAAGTCGAAGTAGTCCTTGAACTTTTCACCGTCGGCGGCCTTCCCTGCCTTGACCGAGGACCGCAGCCGGCCTGTTTTCCAAAGCCGCTCGCGCAGTTCGCCCACCAGGGCGGCGTCCTGCCCGGCCCGCTCGATCAGGATGGCGCGGGCGCCCGCCAGGGCGTCGTCGGCGCTTGCCACCGCATGGTCCGGGTTGAGGAACGCCTCCGCGGCCACGGCCGGCGCCTGCGCGGGGTTCCTCAGGAGCGCATCCAGCAGCGGTTCCAGACCCGCTTCCCGGGCGGCGTCCGCCTTGGTCCTGCGGGTGGACTTGTAGGGCAGGTACAGGTCCTCCAGGTCCGACTTCGTCGCGGCCGCCTCCACGGCGGCCCGCAGCTGGGCCGTCAGCCTGCCCAGCCCGTGGATGGCTTCGAGCACCGTCCGCCGGCGCGCCTCCAGCTCGCGCAGGTAGCGCAGCCGCTCCTCCAGCTCGCGCAACTGGGCGTCATCGAGCGTCCCTGTCACCTCCTTTCGGTACCGGGCAATGAAGGGGACGCTGGCGCCGTCGTCCATCAGGCCCACGGCGGCCCGCACCTGGGCCGCGCGGACTCCCAGGCCGTCGGCGATGGCGGCTGCGATGCGGGCCTCCACGGCCGCGGCATCCGGCAGCCGCAGCGGGGGCTGGGCGGGGGAAGCAGGGCCGGGCTGGGCGGGGGAAGCAGGGCCGGGCTGGGCGGGGGAACTTGCTGCTGGTGTTTCAGTCACGCCTCAATTCTGCCCCACAACGCCCCGCCGCCGATCCCCCCAGTCACAGGACATCCCATCTGTGTTAGGTGACACTAAGTCGAGCGGTCGATCACAAAGTGCCAAGATGAACGCATGCGAATGGACCATGTTTCTTACGCCTGTGAATCCGATGGATTGGCTGCCACCACGGAGCGAATCGCGACCGCGCTCGGGGTCGAGGCAGTGCGCGGCGGGGTGCACCCGCGCTTCGGCACCCGCAATATGATCATTCCCCTCACCGACCACCACTACCTTGAGGTGGTGGAGGTCCTGGACCACCCCGCGTCGGACAAGGCGCCGTTCGGCCAGGCCGTCCGTGCCCGGTCCCAGGCCGGCGGCGGCTGGATGGGCTGGTGCGTTGCCGTCGACGACCTCTCCGCGTTCGAGGAACGCCTGGGCCGCAGCGCCGTCCCGGGAAACCGCAAGTTCCCCGACGGCCGTGAACTCGTGTGGCAGCAGATTGGCATCAAGGGCCTCATCGCCGACCCGCAGGTGCCGTACATGCT
The DNA here is from genome assembly GCF_013376105.1 of Arthrobacter wenxiniae. Lineage (GTDB taxonomy): Bacteria > Actinomycetota > Actinomycetes > Actinomycetales > Micrococcaceae > Specibacter > Specibacter wenxiniae. The sequence goes on along the minus strand of NZ_JAAMFM010000007.1, from coordinate 75,410 downwards.
CAAGTGGGAGGGCGATCCCGCCCTGCACCCGTCCCTGGCCCGCCCGTCCACGGTGCGCCTGGCATCCCTGACGATTGCCGGCAGCGCCGAGCGCCTGACCGAGTGGCTGGGCGAGCCGGTGGAGCAGCCGCTGGAGGACGTGACTGTGGAGTGGATCGCCCCGCGCGGCACCCCCGGCATCATGTCCGTCACCTTTGACACGGCGCGTGGTTTGGTCACCATCTAAGATTTGACCGGCCCTTGCGGCGGCACCCACCCTTGCGGTGGCGGGTGCCGTTTGCGTGCCCGGCAGGCGGGTGCGTCAAACCGGCGGCGCAGATCATGCGGGTTCGGCAACCGCCGGCCCACCTTATCCGCACCACCAATGCCGGTGGACCCGGGCAACGACGCCCGCCGGCGGCTGCGGCTACCCGAAGCCGAGTGCCGGTCCCATGGTGAAGGCGGCAATGTCCACCAGGGAATGTGCCACGACCAGCGGCATCACGCGCCCGTACCTCTTATACAACCAGCAAAAAAGCAGGCCCATCACAAAGTTCCCGAAGAACGGGCCGAAGCCCTGGTACAGGTGGTAGCTGCCGCGGATCAGCGAGCTGAGCAGGATGGCAGCAAGGGGCGAAAGCCCGATCTTCCCCAGCCTGTCCAGCAGCCAGCCGACCATGACCACTTCCTCCAGCAGGCCGTTGTGGATGGCGGACAGCACCAGCACCGGAATGGTCCACCAGTATTGGTGGAGGGCGCTGGGAATGATCTCAGTGGTGATCCCCATGGCCCGGCCGACGGCATACAGCCCCAGCGACGGCACCCCGACGACCACCAACAGGCCCAGGGCGCCGAGCCCGTCGCGGAAGGGACGCCGGAAATCCAGCCCGATCCTGCGGAACACCGACTTCCCGGGCTCGGCAAGCAGGTACAGCACGAGAAGCACCGGGACCAGGGCAAAGAAGATGTCCAGCAGCTGGTACGTCAGGTCGAAGTACTCCCTGCTGCTGCGCACCACGTTAAGCGTGGACGTGCCCTTCGCAATGGGCGCCCGGGACAACTTGTCCAGCAGCTGCACCACCGAATACACGGCCGACTGCCCCAGTGAAAGCCCCAGGACCAGCAGCACCTCAGCAATGAGCCGCCTGCGTGGCCGGGCGCCCCAGTGGTGAGGCACGACGCCGGACACCCCGCCCCGGGCGTCCCGGGCCGCCCCGGCGATGCCCGGCCCACCGGCGGCGGCACCGGCAGCGTGTCCACCGGCACCCGCACCGCCAGCGGGGGAACCGGCGGCGGGGCCCCCGTCCAAGGCGCGCCGGGCGCCGTCGGATTGGGCATTGGGGGGAACCGGTTCACTCATGTACTACATCATGCCCTCCCCTTGGCGGCCGGTGGCACATGGCGGGCACGTTCCCCGGGGCGCGGCGGATGTCAGCGCGAATCCGGCGCCGCGGGACTTTTGACACTACTGGATTCACGGGCCCGGCTAAAGACTACGTTTATGCCCCTGTCCGCCGGGCAGTCCAAGGCCGCCGACAATTTAGTTCACACGAGGCAGTTCGGCCCGCACTGCGCACCGGGCATCGGGGCACCGCCGGGCAAACGCCGGCCACCAAAAGACGTGAAGGGAATTTGACATGGCAACCGTCAGCGAGTTTGTGATCCAGCGAATCCGGGAGTGGGGCGTGAGCCGGGTGTTCGCGTTTCCGGGCGACGGCATCGGTGAGTTCGACGGCGCCCTGGGCAAGGCGGAACGGGACGGTGAGGGGCTGAAGTACGTCCGCCCCACGCACGAGGAGATCTGCTCGCTGATGGCCACCGCCCACGCCAAGTTCACCGGCGAGGTCGGGGTGTGCGTCGCCACGTCCAGCCCGGGGGCATTCCACATGTTGAACGGGCTCTACGACGCCAAGATGGACAACCAGCCTGTTGTCGCCTTCGTCGGTCAACAGGGCCTGGCCTCTCTGGGAACGTTCACGCAACAGGAGAACAACCTCGAGCGCAGCCTCGCGGACGTTGCCGTGTATGTCCAGACCATCGTTTCACCCGAGCAGGCCCAGGCCGTGGTTGACACGGCGTTCCGCACCGCACGGGTGCGCCTCGGGCCGGCCGTGGTCATCCTCCCGCACGATGTGCAGGGCATGAAGTTCAAGGCACTCGCCCCGGCGAATTGGGTTTCCCGCTCCAGCGCCGTCGCCCCGTCGATTTCCATCGTTCCCCCGGAGAGCGAGATTGTGAAGGCGGCCGGCATCATCAACGCGGGCCGCAAGGTCACCTTCATCGTCGGCCACGGGTCCAACGGCGCCACGGACGAGGTGCTGGAGGCGGCGCGCCTTGCCGGGGCGGGCATCATCACCGCGCTCCGCGCCAAGCAGGTTGTCCCGCCGGATGTTGCCTACCACAGCCAGCAGCTGGGCCTGCTCGGATCCCTGCCGAGCATGCACCAGATGAAGGACTGCGACACGCTGGTTTTCCTCGGCACCAACTACCCGTACAGCCAGTTCCTGCCGGCGAGCGGGCAGGCCAGGGCCATCCAGGTGGACCTCAAGCCGGAACAGATGGGCCTGCGGTACCCGACCGAGCTCAACCTGTGGGGAGATGTGAAAGCGACCCTCACGGCCCTCATCCCCCACCTTGAGGCCAAGACCGACCTCTCGTGGCAGGAGGGAATCGCCGGGGAAATGGTCGAATGGGAGAACGAGATGGAAGCCCAGGCGATGCTCAGCTACCCGGACGGCGTCAACCCGCGGCGCGTCTACCACGAGCTCAACAAGCGCCTTCCGCCCCGCGCCATCGTCACCGCCGACGCCGGCAGCACCGCAGACTGGTACGGCCACCACATCCGCCTGCAACGCGGCATGATGGGAGACCTGTCCGGACGGCTGGCGAGCATGCTGGCGGCCATGCCGTACGCGGTGGCGGCAAAGTTCGCGTTCTCCGACCGCTGCGTGATCTGCACGATCGGCGACGGCGCGTTCCAGATGTTGGGCATGAATGAACTCATCACGATCAAGAAATACATGAAGGAATGGGACAACCCGCAGTTCATCATCATGGTCCTGCACAACAACGACCTCAACCAGGTCTCCTGGGAGATGCGCACCGAAGACGCGAACCCTGTCTGGGAGACATCCCAGGAAGTGGAGTCAATCGACTACGCCGGGTGGGCGGAACTGCTCGGCTTCACCGGCATCCGTCTCAAAAACGACGGCGACGTCGCCGCGGCCTGGGACACCGCCTTCGCCAACCAGGGAGTCACGCTCATCGACGCGTACACGAGCAAGAACGTGCCGCCGCTGCCGCCCCACATCACGGCCGAGTTCGCAAGGAACACCGGTGAAGCACTGCTAAAGGGGGACCCCTCCGAGCTGGGCGTCATCCGCGACTCCGCCGAGGCCCTGCTCTCGGAAGGCATCGAGCGTGTCAAGGGCAAACTCCACATCGGCCAGGAAAAGACCAAGGACACGGACTAGGCCAGGGACCGGCAGCCATGCCTGAATTTTTTCCGTGGTGGGTGGTCGTCACGCACTTCCTGAATCTCTTTTTCCTGCTGTTGCTTGCCCGCAGCGGGCTGGAGGTCCTCTCGGCCTTTCCCAAGCTTTATTGGCACGACGACTGTCCACCGGGCCGGGAATGGCTCAGGTTGTCAAAGAAGATGTACGGTGCGGACGCACGGAAGCCGTGGACGTCGCTCGACGAGGAGGAGGCCTGGTCGCCGGTGGTTGCCCTGCCCGGGAAAAGGAACCTGGGCCTGGGCCGGCACTGGCACTTCATGAGCGTCCAGTTCTGGATCCTCACCGGGGTGGTGTACCTTGTGCTGGTCTTCGCCACAGGCTATTGGCACTATCTTGTCCCCACCCACTGGTCGATCATTCCGGATTCAATCAACTCCATTGGCACCTACCTGCACTTCCGGATTCCGGCGAAGATTTCCGGCGAACCGTTCGAGCCTGCCCAGAAATTGGCCTACTTTGCAGTCATCTTTGTGCTTGCTCCACTGCAGGTTCTCACGGGCGCTGCGATGTCCCCGTCGGTGCTGGCCCGCTTTCCCTGGTACGGGAAAATCTTCCACGGCAAGCAGGGCGCCCGCAGCCTGCACTTCCTGGGACTCGTCGCCTTCGGGGCGTTTACGATCCTCCATGTGTTCATGGTGCTGGTGCACAATGTCCCGCGGGAGGCCGCCGGGATTGTCCTGGCGGACCAGAACGCCAACGGTGCCGAGGTGATCATCATCGGTTGTGCCGGCCTCTTCCTGATCCTCATCGTCCACATTGTGATCACGTGGTTCTCGCTGCGCTACCGGCGCCGCACGCAGCGCCTCCTGGGCGTGGTGGTCAACCCCTTCGAACGCATCATCTCCAAGTCCTTCACCTCCCGCGAGCGCTTCCGCCGCAGGAACATCTCCCCGTACTTCCGGGTGAACGGCTACCCGCCGCCGGGACCGGACTACGAGCGCCTCGCCGCGTCCGGATTCAGCGGCTACCGCCTCTCGATCGGCGGACTGGTCGAGCATCCGATGTCCCTGTCCCTGGGCGAACTGCGGCGCCTTGGCGGGCAGTCGCAAATCACCAAGCACAACTGCATCCAGGGCTGGACCGCCGTCGCCGAATGGGGCGGGGTGCCGTTGGAGCGCATCATCGCGCTGGTGGGCCCGCAGGAACGGGCCAGGCACATCGTCTTCTACGCCCTGGACGACAAGGGCCTGACTGAGGGTGAGGGCCGCTACGGCTTCTTCTACGGCACCATCCCCCTGCACCTGGCCCGCAACCCGCAATCCATCCTTGCCCTGGAAATGAACGGCGCGCCGCTGCCGGTCGAACACGGGGCTCCGGTGCGGGTCCGGCTGGAAACCCAGCTTGGCTTCAAAATGGTCAAGTGGGTGTGCGCCATCGAGTTTGTCGAAGACTACAAGGACATCGGGATGGGGCAGGGCGGCTGGCGCGAGGACCAGCAGTTCTACGCCAACGCCGCCGGCATTTAGCCCGCCGGCCGCGGCGGGCCTTCCGCAGGCAGGACACACAAGGACGACGAGGATTTGGTGGCATGGTGACAACACAGCAGGACCCGCAGTTCCCTCCGCACGTGTTGCGCGAGTATTCGCTGATCGCCGACGGCGAGCGCGGAATCATGATCGGCCCGCGCGGCGATTTCGTGTGGATGTGCGTTCCACGCTGGGACTCCGACGCCGTGTTCTCGTCGCTGATTGGTGGCGGGGGCAGCTACGCGGTCACCCCTGCCGATCCATTCGTCTGGGGAGGCCACTACGAGGAAGGCACCCTGATTTGGCGCAGCCGATGGGTGGGCCAAAGCGGCATCATTGAATGCCGCGAGGCACTGGCCTTTCCCGGCGAGCCCGGGCGTGCCGTCATCCTGCGCCGGGTCATGGCGGTCGACGGCGACGCCCGCGTCTCCGTGCGGCTGGACGCGCGCGCGGGGTTTGGGCACCATGCCGCCCGGTCCCTCGCCCGCGACGGCGATGTGTGGACCGGACAGAGCGGCCCGGTCCGGATGCGGTGGAGCGGGGCAGGAGACGCGCGCCCCCTCAACCGCGGTGACGGTGCACAGACCCTTGTCATGGACCTGAACGTGCCGGCCGGTGGCCACCACGACTTGGTGCTGGAGCTGTCAGAGGCCGCCCTTCCCGGGGAACCCGTCGATCCCGACAGGGCATGGCTGGCCACGGAGGCCGCATGGCAGGCCGCCGTCCCCCATCTTGGGGAGACAATCATTCCGCCAGAAGCCCGCCACTCCTACGCCGTGCTCCGGGGGCTGACGAGCGACGGCGGCGGGATGGTTGCCGCTGCGACCATGAGCCTGCCGGAGCGGGCCAAACAGGGCCGGAATTACGACTACCGCTATGTGTGGATTCGGGACCAGTGCTTCACGGGCGAGGCGGTCGCGGCCGCCGGCCCCTACCCCCTGCTGGATGATGCCGTCCGCTTCGTTGCCGAACGGCTGCTGGCCGACGGCCCGAAGCTGAAACCTGCCTACACGACCCTCGGTGGGGCCGTTCCCAAGGAGCGCGCGCTCAAGCTGCGCGGCTACCCCGGCGGATCCGATGTTGCCGGCAACCACGCCGGCGAGCAGTTTCAGCTGGACGCTTTCGGCGAGTCCCTGCTGCTGCTGGCCGCGGCGGCCAGGCACGACCACCTCGATGCGGACGGATGGCGGGCCGCCGAGACGGCCGCCGACGCGATCGGGGCGCGGTGGCACGACGCCGAGGCCGGCATCTGGGAGCTGGACAACAGGAACTGGACCGAGAGCCGCCTGATCTGCGTCGCCGGCCTCCGGGCCATCAGCGCGGCCGGGGCACCCTCGGCCAAGGTCGGCAGCTGGCTTGCCCTGGCCGATGCGATCCTGGCGGAGGCGGCGGCCAGTTCCACGCACCCAAGCGGGCGCTGGCAGCGTGCCCCCGATGACGCGGGCCTGGACTCGGCCCTGCTGTTGCCACCCATCCGCGGCGCGCTTGAGGCAGCCGACCCGCGCACCCTTGCCACGCTGGAGGCGCTGGAGGGCGAACTGGGCCAGGAAGGGTTCCTGTACCGTTTCCGGCAGGGGCCGGGCCCGCTGGCAGACGCCGAGGGCGCGTTCCTGCTGTGCGGGTTCACGATGGCCCTGGCCCAGCACCAGCAAGGCAACGAGGTGGCTGCCACCCGGTGGTTCGAACGCAACCGCGCGGCCTGCGGGCCGCCCGGCCTGTACACCGAGGAGTTCGATGTCACCCAGCGGCAGCTCCGCGGCAACCTGCCGCAGGCGTTCGTCCATGCCCTCATGCTGGAGTGCTCGGCGCGCCTGGCCCGGCCGTGGGAGGCACCATAGGAAGTTGCCCTCCCGGGTCCCCTCCCGGGGGCCTCAGCCGCGACTGCCGGCGCGGCGGCGCCGGGCCTGCGCCAGGGTACGGCCAAGCAGCAGGGCGGCCCCGGCCACAGTCAGGATGCGCCGCGTCCAGGGCAGCAACCGCCTGAGAAACGTGGTCGCGCTGCCGCGTGCGCAGGCGGCCTGTCGTGCCTGTTGCTCCAGCCCCACAACCGTTGGCTGGCCGGCGACCACCGGCCGGTCCCGGGTCGCGGCGGTGACGGTCGCCTCGCTTGCCCCCGGCCCGTACCCGCCCAGCAGCCGGGCACGCATCCGTTGGACGGCCAGCTCGGCCGCCAACCCTGCCGGTGTCACGTATCCTGCCTGACCCGGCAGCCCCGGTACCGGCAGTCCCTGTCCCGGTGGGCCCGTTTCCAGCGGGCCCGTTTCAGGGGGGCCTGTTTCAGGCAGCCGGGCGCGCCCGGCGCCTGTCGTGTTCCCGCCGCCCGCGTCCCCGGCGTTCATGTTCGCAGCGCCCGTATTGCCAGCGTCACCGCCAGGCCGGCTCCGGCCATGGCCGCACCGGTCGCCAGGCCGGCGTGGTGCGAGAACCAGAGTTGCGGGGCGCTTGAGTGCGCCTTGGCGTCAAAGACGCCGTGGGCGCCGTGGTCGTGGCCGTCGCCGCCGTCGACCGGTTCCCACAGGTTGTTGGGCCGGTCCGCGGAGACCTTATCCGACGTTTGTTGGGATTTGTAGCCGGTCCGGGCCAGGTAGCGGTCCAGCAGGGGCGCGGCAAACTTGTTGGCGAAGATCGTGCCGACCGTCGAGGCCCCGACCCAGTACTGCTTGCGTCCGGGGTGGTCGGCGGCGTAGAGGACGCCGCGGGCGGCCACTTCGGGCTGGTAGATCGGCGGCACCGGTTGCGGGTGGTTCGGCAGCCTGGACAGCACCCACGAGAACTGCGGGGTGTTGACGGCGGGCATCTGCACCACGGTGATGCGCACGCGGCTCTTCTCGTGCAGCAGCTCGGTGCGTATGGAGGAGGTGAAGCCGTTGATCGCGTGCTTCGCGCCACAGTAGGCCGACTGCAACGGGATGCTGCGTGACCCCAGTGCCGAGCCGACCTGCACGATCGTGCCGTGGCCGCGCCGTGTCATCCGCGTCAAGGCGACGTGGGTCCCGTAGACGAAGCCGAGGTAGGAGACCTCGGTCACCCGCTTGAACTCGTCCGGGGTGATCTGGGTGAACGGTGCAAACACCGAGGTGAAGGCCACATTGACCCAAATGTCGATGGGCCCGAAGGCGTCCTCCACGGCGGCGGCTGCCGCCTCAACCTGGTGATAGTCCGCGACGTCGGTGGGGATCGCCAAGGCCTGCCCGCCGGCGCGCTCAACGTCTGCCTTCGCGCCGTCCAGTCCGGCCTGCCCGCGGGCGAGCAGGCCGACCTTGGCCCCCCTTCTTCCAAACGCCTGCGCCGTCGCGCGGGCGATCCCGGCGCTTGCTCCGGTGATGACAACAACCTGCGGTGTACTCATGGGGTTCCTGCTTTCCTATGGTGAATGAATGAGGTCGCTCCAGCGACGGATGTCGCCCTGGTAGCCGGGCAGGGCCGCGGCGGCCAGATCGGCGAGCATGGACGCCATCCGGGCGGGCACCTGGGCGGCGTCGGCGCCGTAGTGCCAGATTTCGCCGACGGCGAGATCAAGGTAGTCGGCGTAGCTGTACTGCGGAACCACGAGCCGAACTGCCCCTCCGGCGTCGCTCCAACGGCCGTCCGGCAGCGGGCGGCTTGCCAGCCGGCGCAGGATGTCGTGGAGCACGTCCAGGCACTGGCAGGCGGTGGTTGGGTCGTTGACGGCCGGGGACAGCGCCCGTTCGGCAATGTCGACCAACTGGCGCAGGGTGAACGCCAGGTCCTGTTCGGACGTGCGCTCGCTGTCAAGGGCGATGTGGGCGCGGACCTCTTCGTCCAGCCGGCCGGCCTTGGCCGCCATGTCATCCTGCTCCCTTGGGTGGACTTGGCGCACGATGCACAGGACGGCGTTGGCGGGCACAAAGTCCCCGATCCGCACGGCGAGCTCCAGCGCACAGCCGGCGGCCGCGGCGGACTGCACAAGGCGTGCTTCGTTGACCGAGACCAGCACCCCGGCTGCGGCGGCGAGGACTGTCCCGCTGACCGGCTGCGGGGGTGTCGGGTCTCGGCTGGCCAGCTCGGGCGCCACGCCGTGGTCGGGTGCGGAACCGAACCGCCGTCGGAGGGTCGCCCGGGATTCGATCCCGATCTCCGTGATGATGGTCGCAACACGGATCATGTTGGAGATGCGGGCGAGGTAGCCGATGAAGAGCCCGACGCTTGCCAGGACGAAGACGAAGGCCGCCGACACCGCGATCCGCGGCACAAAGGGGTCCTGGGAGGTGGTGCCGAGCACCGCCCGCTGCACGACCATCGCATAGACAAACGTGGCAATGAAGATCCCCAGCGCGAACTTCACCGTGCGGTCGCGCAGAAAGATGCGCAGCGACCGCGGCGAGAACTGGCCGCTGGTCAATTGCAGCACGACTATGGTGATCGAGAAGACAAGCCCGGTGAAGGAGATCATCGCGCCCACGATCGATGAGAGAAGGCTGCGGGCACCCTCCGGCGGCCCCGGGTAGAAAACGACCACGCCGGCATCGGCGCCGAGGATCTGGTCCAGCCGGATCAGGCCCGCGGCCAGCAGGATGGAAGCCAGGACGCAGGCGGCCGGCACCACCCAAAAGGTCGACTTGATTTTGTCCCGCATACGCTCCACCGACGCGAACCGCACCCGGTGCCATCCGATCATGCCCGCGGCCCGTCATGCATGGGGGTCAATGCCCCAGCTGGCCCGGTGGCTCTGGCCCGGCTCCAGCGTGATCAGCCCGTCGCCGGAATTGAACGCGTCCGGTGCGCAGGTCATCGGCTCCACCCCCAGGCCGGTGCGGCGGCGCCCCGGTTGGGGCAAGGTGTCGCCGGTGAAAATCTCCAAATAGGGGTAGGCCGCATCGGCCCACAGCGTCACCGCGGGACCCCCGGGAAGGGAGAGGCCGACCCGGGCCAGGCCGTCCCCGTCCCGCGCCAGCTCGGTATACGTCACGTCAATCTTCCGGCCGCCGAGGACCTGCTTCGTCCGCAGGTCATACCGCGTGGCCTCCACCGCCGCACGCCCGGTGGGGATGCCGGCGTCGTCCACGGGAAGGTAGACCGACCCGGGGACCTGGGCCTGTGCGCGGTCGATCGTCTCCGTTCCCACGGTCAGGTACGGATGGGCGCCCGTGCCGTAGGGGCAGGCCCCGGCGCCAATGTTCGTGGCCGTGGTGGTGACGCCCAGGCCCGCATCGTCGAGCACGTAGTCGATCCGGCAGTCGAGCACCCACGGCCAGCCCGGGCATGCGTACAGCACGTTTCCGAAGGAGGCATGGCCCTCGCCGCGTGAAATCAGCCCCCAGGAGGCCCATCGGGTGAGCCCGTGGATGGCTCCGCCGGCGGCGGGTTCGGTGAGGTCCAGCTGGTGTTCGGCTCCCTGCCACCTGAATTTTCCGGCCTTGATCCGGTTGGGCCACGGAATCATCGTGTGTCCGCGCGCGCCGGTGCACCGCTCCGTCTCGGCATAGCCGTCGATGACCGGCCGCGACCCCGCCATGTAGCTTCGCAGGCCCGCGCCGACTTCGGTGACGACGGCACGCTGCCCGCCGTGCCGCAGCTCATGCTGGCTGCCCGATGGTGCCCTGTTCATCATTTCCTCCACTGCATTTCCTCCACTGCATCTTTTTCCGCTGCCCTACCCCACCCGATACTGCGCGATGTCGCTTTCGCGCAGGGTCAGGCCGTTGCCGGGTGCGGAGGAATCGGGGGTGATGGTGCCGCCCTGGGGATCCAGGGTGCCGTCGAAGAACATCGACTCGATTCTGACGTGGTCGTGGAACCATTCCAGGTGCCGCAGGTTCGGCGTGGCCGCGGCGACGTGTGCGTGCAGGTGGGGCCCGCAGTGGCCGGAAACCTCAAGCCCGTGCGAGGCCGCGACGGCCGCGGCGCGCATCCATTCGGTGATCCCACCGCAGCGGGAGGCGTCGACCTGCAGGCAGTCCACGGCCTGGGCCTGGCACATGCGCTGAAAGTAGTAAAGGTCCAGGCCGTATTCGCCGGCGGTGACGTCGGCCGCCACGGCATTGCGGACCTCCCGCAGGCCGTCGAGGTCGTCCGAGGACACCGGCTCCTCGAACCAGGCCACGTTCAGCTCCGCGGCCTCCGCCATGACCCGGACGGCCTGTTTACGGCTGTAGCCGCCGTTCGCGTCAACGAATAGTTCAACCTCGTCGCCGATGGTCTCCCTGGCCTTGCGCATTCTGGCCAGGTCCCGGTCCGGTTCCGTCCCCCACGATTCGCCGATCTTGATCTTCACGCGCGGAATCCGCTGCCCGTGGGCCCAGCCGTCCAGCTGGTCATGGAGCCGCCGCTGCGAGTAGCTCGTGAAGCCGCCGCTGCCGTACACCGGCACGCTCCCGCGCACCGCGCCGAGCAGCCGGTGCAGCGGAAGGTCCAGCAGGCGTGCCTTCAGGTCCCACAGGGCAATGTCCACCGCGGAGATCGCGTAGCCGGCAATTCCCTGGCGGGCGCTGTTGCGCACCGCCTTGACCATGGCCTCCCAGCATCCTCCGACGTCGAGCGCGCTCCGCCCGCGGACAATCGGGGCAAGGACGTCGTTGGCCACAGCCCCGCAGGCCGCGGCGCCGTAGGTCCATCCGGTGCCCACGGCCGCGCCGGAGGTGGCGCGCACCATCACCATGGTGGTTGAGTCCCAGGCGATGGTGCCGTCCGCCTCCGGCGCGTCCGTCGGGACGGTGTACACGCGCACGTCGATTGCGTCGATCGCCGGGTCAATCATGGGCACTGCCCTGGATGAGCCGGTCGGCGGCACGCGCCGCGACGGCCATGATGGTCAGCGCGGGATTGGCGCTGCCCTGGGTCGGCAGCACGCTGCCGTCGGTGATATACAGGTTCGGCACCGCAAAGCTGCGGCAGTTGGCGTCGACCACGCCGTCCTGCTCGCCCGAGGCCATCCGCGCCCCGCCCACCAGGTGGGCGTAGCGGTCTATGGTGATGACCTCGTCCGCGCCGGCGCCGTGCAGGATGTCCTCCATCACGGATTGCGCGGCCCGCATCAGCGCCTTGTCGTTGTCGCACTGGGAGTAGTTGAAGTGAGCAATGGGAAGTCCGAACCTGTCCTTCTCCTCCGACAGGATGACCCGGTTGTGCGGCTGCGGAAGGAAGTCGCACAGCGCACCCAGGCACGACCAGTGCACATAGTCGCTCATGTACTGCCGCAGCCCGTCGCCCCAGTGTCCCTGGGCGGCCACGTGTTCGGCCCACGTGATCGGCAGCGGCGAAACGGTTTGCACCGAGAAGCCGCGCTTGTACGGCTTCGCCGGGTCCGTTTCGTAGAACTGCTCCGTGCTGACCTCGGGCGGCGGGGCCTTGAACATGCGGACCTCGGCGTCGAAACGGCCGGCCGTCTGGGGCGCCCCCTGCACCATGAGGTAGCGGCCCACCTGGTCGAAGTCGTTGCACAGCCCGTCGGGGAAGCGGTGGGAGGCGGAGTTGAGCAGCAGCCGGGGCGTCTCGATCGAGTACCCTGCGACGATCACCATGCGCGCACGCTGGAAGTGTTCGCGCCCCCGCCGGTTGTAACGCACACCGGTGGCACGGCCGGTCCGTTCGTCGACCTCGATGCCGGTGACCATCGAGTCGGCACGCACCTCCCCACCGCGCGCCAAGGCGTCCGGAACGTGGGTGATCAGCGGCGACGCCTTTGCGTTCACCTTGCAGCCCTGCAGGCAGAAGCCGCGGTAGATGCAGTGCGGCCGGTTGCCAAAACGGCCGTTGCTGATGGCGACCGGCCCCACCTTGGCGGTTATCCCGCAGGCCAGCGCCCCACGCAGGAACATGTCCCCGTTGCCGGACACCGGATGCGGGCGTTGCGGGTAGGAATGCGGGTCGCCCCACGGCCAGTCCTCGCCCGAGACCGGCAGCTCGCCCTCAATGTCCGCGTAGTACGGCTTGAGGTCCGTGTAGTCGATGGGCCAGTCGGCACCGACCCCGTCCTGGCTGTGCATGCGGAAGTCGCTGGGGTGGAAGCGCGGCGTGTAACCGGCGTAATGCACCATTGACCCGCCGACGCCGCGGCCGGAATTGTTTGAACCCAGCGGCACCGGGTCGTCGCCGCCGATCACCCGCGGTTCCGTCCAGTAAAGATGGTGGGAGCCGGCTTCGTCGCTGACCCAGTCGGTTTCGGGATCCCAGAACGGCCCCGCATCCAGGGCGACGGCGCTCCACCCGGCCCGGGCCAGGCGCTGCAGCATCGTGGCGCCTCCGGCCCCGCAGCCCACGATGACGGCATCGACCTCGTCGCCGTCATTGAAGGCGCGCATGTCCTCACGCAGGCGGTGGTTCAGGCCGGGGCCGGCAGGAAGCAGCCAGGCCGACTCGTTGCGGTCACGGACGCCTGTCATGACTCTCCCCTGCGCAGCGGGTCCTGGTCCGGTTTGGCGTCGGCCACCTCGAACGGTTCGAGCTTGTCGACGCCGGGGTTCTTGTAGCCGCGGGGATAGGCCGGCCCGGCAAATCCAATCTCCTCCCAGGCCCACGGGTGGGAGTAGAACGCGGTGCACGCGTAGCGCGTCCACAGGCTCCACACCCGCGAGGCGTTCATGCCGTGCCATTGATGCGAACCGAGGTCCAGCACCGCCTGCAATATTGCTGACTGTCCGGGCCACGGGGTCTGCGCAAAAACGTGGCCGCTTTGGCGGGCATCCTGGTTGAGACCGGCCAGCGAGTCGCGCCAGGCCTGGCGGTCCGGCGCCATCCCCTCGTAGTGCCAGCCGTCCGTCTGGTTCTCGGCCAGGCGGGCGTCGATCATGTTGACCACGGGCACCCGCGGCTCCTGCCGCTGCCCCAGCAGCTGGTCGCAGAGGGCGCTGGCCGTGGCTTCCTCGGCTGCGCTGAAGAAGCGGATGTCCGGCGGCATGCCCAGCCGCGCCAGGACGACCGAGGTCGTCACGTCGTCCCAGTGCTTGGACTGGCCCACCACATCGAAACCCGGGAAGCGGCCCCCGCCGTTGGCCTCGTTGAGGGGAAGCCTGCCGCGGGTGCCACCGCTCATTGCTCCCTCCGCAGGATTGCGGCCAGCAGTCCCATGCCGCCGACCATGGTCACCAGGAGCGGCGCCATCAACGGCGGACCCATTTCCATGTTGTACCGGAAATTCCTGAAGCCCCCCGGCTTTTGGTGGATCCCCCGCGCGTGCAAATATGTTCCCTGCAAGCCGTTGGCGACGATGATGGCCGATGCCAGCGGCAGGGCGGTCTTGGCCAGCCTGCGGCTGAAGACGCCGGCGATGCCCGCCACGGCCCCCACAGGGCCCAGCGCGACGGGGATCCACATCAACTTGTTGCCGAAGCTTGCGCTGTCGTGCTCAAAATAGATCTCCACGGCCGTGACAATCGAGCCGACGGCGGTCAGTCCGGCAAGGCTGCGTTCAAACCTCCCCGTTTGTATGTTCCGCACCATCCTGTCGATGCCCTGCACGGCATCCTTCACTGCCGCATCCTTCACTGCCGTCTCGTGTAGTGGTTTAAACATGATTCCCCTTCGAAAGCCGGTCTTGCGGGACAGCCCGGGCTGGGCCGTGTGCACGCCGGGGCAAACGAGGCGCCCGGTCCCTGCTCGCATTATGCTTATGCTTCTGATGCAGTCTGCTCCCGCAGGTATGCACGCAATAGTGTCAAACGACCCACCGCGGGTGTGCGGATTTGCGTGTGCCCCGGCTCGTGGCTCCGGGCAGTTCGTCCGTTCAGTCATTTCGGTCCGCTGGGACGTAAGTCCCTAGTGTGCCGTGGGCCCGGGCGCGAGACTGGCTCCAGATGCGGTTTGGAAACTGCCGGGCAGGCGCCTCGGCTGCGGCTGCTGGGAAGGACTGATGGTGATTGGCGTCTATTTGGTCGACGACCACGAAGTGGTGCGCCGCGGCCTCCGTGACCTCCTGGAAGCGGAGGGGGACATCGTCGTCGTCGGCGAATCAGCATCCGCCAGGGCGTCCGCGCGCCGCATTCCGGCTGCCCATCCGGATGTGATGATCCTGGACGTCCGCCTGGCCGACGGCAACGGCATCTCCGTGTGCCGGGACGTGAGATCGGTCGATCCGACCATCCAGGCGCTCATTCTCACCTCCTTCGAGGACGACGAGGCGTTTCTGGGGGCCGTCATGGCGGGGGCGAAGGGATACCTGCTCAAGCAGGTGCGCGGTGCGTCGCTGGTTCGGAGCGTGCGCGCGGTTGCCGCGGGTGAGAACCTGCTGGACCCGGCCGTCACCTTGCGGATCCGGGAACGGATGCGGCAGGAACCCTCGCGGCCTGCCGCGCTGGACCCGCTGACCGTGCAGGAGTTGCGCGTTTTCGACTTGATTGCGGCTGGCCACACGAATCGGGAAATGGGGGAACATCTTGGCCTGGCGGAAAAGACGGTGAGGAATTATGTGTCACGGATCCTGGACAAGCTCGGGTTGACGTCACGGACGCAGGCGGCCATCCTGGCTACCCGCCTGACACAGGATCGCCATCGATAGCGGACGCATCCGAGCCCTGTAACGGCACCGACCATTCCATTTGGGTGCCACCGCCCTCTGCGAGGGAAACATGGCATGTGCCATTGAGCCTGCGGGCGCGGTCGGCCAAGTTGCCCGTCCCGCTGCCGGCGACCAGGGGTCCGGCCCATCCAACGCCGTCGTCACGAACACGCAGGACCACCCGGCGCGCGTTTAAGTCGACCGAGACCGTGACATCCACGGAGCAGGCCCTGGCATGGCGGATGGCGTTGGAGAGCATCTCACCCAGCGACGCCAGAATGTCGTGGTGGATCCTGTCCGGGATGGCCGAATCGACAGGCCCGTCGAAATACACGCGCGGCTCGAAGCTGAACGGAGTGGCCGTCACAACATTCAAGATCCTGGACCGCAGCCCGATCCCATCGTCAATTGGCTGGTTTAAGGCGAAAATGGAGCGGCGGATGTCGCGGATGGTGCCATCGATCTGGTCCACGTAGGACGCAACTTCGGCCGCCGCGTTGACTGGCTGAATTCTCGCGCTAAGCGCCTGAAGGCCCAATCCAACACCAAAGAGGTGCTGGATCACCAGGTCGTGGAGGTTGCGGGCGATGCGCCTGCGGTCCTCGTGGACGGCCCGCACCTGTAACGTCTGCTGTGCCAGCAAATGCTCGATCACCAAGGCGGCGTGGGAGGCGAAACGCTGCAGCATTTCTTGATCAAGCGCGCTGAACTGGGGCGCACCGGGATCCCGGACGACCACGAAGACGCCCAGGGTGCCGTGGCGGGCCGACAGTTCCGCCATGAGCGCCGGCCCGGCGGGAAGGGTGGTCGCCCCCAACAGCTCTTCGTCCAGGCGCGCGGCAGAACGCGGGAGACCTTTGGCCACTTTCGCGAGCAGCGGCCCGCCAATGCGCTGCATCGACGGTGATCCGTCGTGCAGGGACGCCGGAAATGGCTCGTCCGAGTCAGCGCCGATCAGGGCCGCTGCGCAGGACGCCTTCGTCGCGGCGGCCACGTGGTCGGCGATCACGGTGAAGGGGTTCGCTGAAGGCGCGGCAGCCATCAACGATGCGGTCAACTGGCTGGTCACGTCAATCCACCGTTCCCGCGCAACCACCTGCCCCTGCAACCGGGCACTTTCGACGGCGACGCCCGCAACGGCCGCCAATTCCACGGCGATCTCCTCGTCCGCGCTGCCAAAGGGTGCAGCACCGGCCCGCTTGGCCAAATGGAGGCTGCCGAGGGCGTCCCCACCCGCGGCGAGCGGAATGTCCAGCATGGGGCCGTCCTGGGGACGGACACCTGCCATGTGTCCGCCGTCCGCGCCGGCACTCACCGACCCGCTGGCACCCTGGCCGGCGTCCTGGTACCTGATCTCCCCCTGCGCCGCACCGGTCAGCGCCATTGCGGAGCCGAGTATCCGGCGCAGGCACTTCTCCAGCCCGGTACCAACGGCACCCCCGGAGCCGATGCCGGGGGTCTGCACCATGTGCGTCGAGGCATCCATCCAACATTTCCTCTCGCCCTGCGTCTTCCGATACGACCATTTTGACATCCCGCAACCCCGCGGGACAGGCACCCTTCGGGGCCGCGGCCAAGGCAGTCCCTGCGGAAAGGCCGCGGGGGCCCAAGGACACCCACTGACGCCATCCTCCCACCCATTCCTGCCAGTAAGCTCCCCGTCTCTAGGGAAGCGGCCAAGCCTGGCTTTGGCCTTCCGAGGGCAATCCACACGCTGTTGGAAACGGCCCATTGGCGGCCGGACCCCGCCGTTGCTGCCGGCCACCGCCTCCCGGGCCGCGGGAATCCCAGCCCGGCCGCAAACACAGGCCGGAAGGATCGCGGCGCCCGGGGCTCACGCCGTAGGCTCGGGGACATGAGTGCCCCACACCAGATCATCATGGTCCGCCACGGACAGTCGGCGGCCAACCAGGACCAGTCCATCTACAACCGAATCCCCGACTATCGGATTCCGCTGACGCAGCTGGGTGTGGCCCAGGCGCGGGAGGCCGGGGAGCAGATCAGGCGCCAGCTCAACGGCGAAAAGGTGAGCGTCTATGTCTCGCCCTATCTCCGGGCCTATCAAACGTTGGAGGCGCTGGACCTGGGCGACCTGGTGGACCGGACCATGGAGGAGCCACGGCTGCGCGAACAGGACTGGGCCAACTTTCAAAACCCGGCGGAGATTGCCGACCAAAAGGAACTGCGCAACGCCTACGGGCATTTTTTCTACCGCTTCCGCGAGGGGGAATCCGGCTCGGATGTCTTTGACCGCGTGTCGTCGTTCCTGGAGACCCTCCACAGGCACTGGTCCCGGCCGGACTACGCGCCCAACACGCTGCTGGTGACACACGGGCTGACCATGCGGCTGTTTTGCATGCGCTGGTTCCATTGGTCCGTGGAGTATTTTGAGTCGCTTAACAATCCGGGAAACGCCGAGGTGCGCACATTGGTCGCAGGCAACGGACGCTATGCCTTGGACGTGCCGTTCGAGCAGTGGATCCAGGCCCATCCCGGCACCACCGTCATGGACTCGCCACTCAGGTTTTAGCGTTGGGCGTCATGACCCCCAACGGGGGCTACACGTCCGGGGCGACGATGACTTCCGTGCCGGCGTCCGTGAACGCCGCCAGCTGTTCGGCCGTGACGCCGGAATCGGTGATGAGCTTGTGGAAGCGGTGGTCCTCCATGGTGGCGAAGGCGCGCTTGCCGATCTTGGAGGAGTCGGCGAGCATGTACGCCTCCGAGGCCCGGCGGGCCATGCGCGAGTTGACCGACGCCTCGCCCTCGTCGTTGATGGTGGGCCCGGTGCCCGGTTCAATGCCGTTGACACCGATGAACGCAATGTCCAGCGCCACCTTCTGCAGGATGGAGTCCGCGTACGGGCCCACCAGCTCGTAGGACCGGGCATTGACGATGCCGCCGGTGACCATGATCTTCAGGTTGGGTCGGATGGCCAGCTGCGCGGCGATGTTGATGGCGTTGGTGACCACCGTAAGGGTGGGCCGGTTGGACGGCTCCATCAGGTCCTCGCGCGTGGACAGGACCTGCGCCAGCGCGGTGCTGGTGGTGCCTCCACACAGGCCGATGACGGCCCCCTTGGGAATCAGGGCGCTGGCGGCCAGGGCGATCTGGTGCTTTTGCCGGGCGTGGTCGTCGCGGTTGTACCGGCCCGGCAGCTCGTAGGAGACCGAGCCGGACGTGGCACCGCCGCGGGTGCGGGTCAGCAGCCGTTCATTGGCCAGGGAGTCCAGGTCGCGCCGGGCGGTGGCCGGCGAGACGCCCAGCTTCCCAACAATCTCCTCGACCTCCACTTGGCCGTCGGCCGCCAGGATGTCGAGAATGGCGGCCAGCCGTTCGGTCCGGTTCATGGAAACTCCCGCTGAGAAGAAAGATGCGTTGAGGGGCAGGGCACCTACCTGGACGCAGCCCCTGCGCCTGCAAACAACGCTAGCAGCCGGGCAACCTCCGGAACCAATGCGGCGCGCCCGGCGCCGAGGTACCTGCGGGAATCCACCACGGCCGGATTGGCCCCGAGGTAATCGCGCACGGCACGGGTGAAGAAGCCGTTGAGGTGCGTGGAGACGTTGATCTTGGTCATGCCCGCCGCGATCGCCGCCACAATGCTCGCGTCGGAGACGCCGGAGGATCCATGCAGCACCAGCGGCACGTCCAGGGCGGCCTTGAGGGCCGTGATCCGGTCCAGGTTCAAGGCGGCGGAGCGCTCGGTCATCGCGTGGGAGGAGCCCACGGCGACGGCCAGGGCGTCGACGCCGGTGGCGGCCACAAACGCGGCGGCCTCGGCGGGGTCGGTCAGCACTCCGGGTGCGTGCGCGCCGTCCTTGCCGCCCACCTTGCCAAGTTCCGCCTCAACATAGACGCCGCGCGCGTGGGCGTAGACGGCCACGCGGGCGGTCGCTTCGACGTTCTCCGCATAGTCGAGGTGGGCGCCGTCGTACATGATGGAGCCGAAGCCCAGGTCGACGGCTTCGCGGGCCAGTGCCTCGTCCTCGGCGTGGTCGAGGTGCACCGCGACCGGCACGGCCGCCTTGCGGGCCGCGGCCAGGGAGGCGGCCGCCACGGGCTCCAGCCCGCCGTGGAACTTCGCGCAGTTCTCGGAAATCTGCAGGATGACGGGGAGCCCGGCCGCCTCGGCCCCTGCGATGAGGCCTTCGAGCGTCTCGAGGTGGATGACGTTGAAGGCGCCCTGGCCGGTGCCGGCCGTTGCTGCCTGCTCCATGATGCTGCGGGTGGTGGCCAATGCCATGGGATGAATCCTTATTTAGTGGTCGGTGATGATGAGTTGTGCGGCGAGCTCGGCGTGGCGCGGGGAAATTTCCCCCGCCCCCGGCATGAGCACCGCGGCGGCGCCCCAGGACGCGGCCAGGCGCAGGATCTCCCGCAGGTCCGTGGTCCCGCCGGCAAGTGCGACGGCGGCCGCGGCCACCGCTGCGTCCCCGGCGCCCGTCGGGTTGCCGGCCAGCGGGGCGGGCAGCCTCGCCTGGAGGTGTCCGGGGCGGCCGGCCTCGAAGGCGAGCATGCCCTCCTCGCCCACGCTGACGAGGACGCGCCGCGCGCCCAGGCCCATGAGCTTGCCGGCCGCGGCAATCAGGTCCGTCCCGCCCATGGCGTCCATGAGCTCGTGGTGGTTGGGCTTGAGCAGGTCCGCCCCGGCCCTGGCGGCGGACAGGATCCCGGCGCCGGAGGTGTCAATGACCGCCGGGACGCCGGCGTTGTGGGCCAGTGCCACCAGCCCGGGGTAGAAGTCGGCCGGGGCCCCCTCCGGGAGGGAGCCGGAGCCCACCAGCACGCCGGGGCGCGCACCGGCGTCGTGCGTGGGGGAACCGTCCGGCCGGACGCCTTCCAGGCCGTCGACGACGGCGGCCGCCAGCGCCGCCCATTCCGCGCCGCTGAGCGCGGGGCCGGCTTCGTTGAAGATGCTGGTCAGCCCGGACACGGTGTCCACCAGCGCCAGGGTGCGGCGGGTCTCCGCGGCCACGGGGACCAGGCGGTGCGGGATGCCCGAGGCCTCGAGGTCCCTGCGCAGCTGCGCGCCGGAGGCCCCGCCCGCGGTGGCGACGGCCAGCGTGGCGACGCCTTGCTGCCGGGCCACGCGGGAGACGTTCAGGCCCTTGCCGCCGGCCCGGCACAGCGGCGTGGGGACGCGGTGCGAGGACCCCTGCTCGATGCCGGCCACCGTGTAGGTGACGTCAACGGCGGGATTGGGCGTGACGGTCAGGACCAGCTTGCCCCCGCTCACCGGGACCCTCCCGCGGCCAGGCTCCGGGCCTTGAGGGCGGAACCGATGAGCCCGGCGTTTTCGCCCAGGAGCGCGCGGACCAGGCGGGGACGGCGGTGGAAGGAAAGCAGCGCGTCGATGCGGGCCGCCAGTGGTTCGAACAGGGCCGGGCCGGCCATGGACAGCCCGCCGCCCAGCACCACCGTTTCGGTGCCCAGGATGGACACGCACTGGGCCACGCTGAACGCGAGGGCGTTGACGGCGTCGTCCCAGACCTGCCGGGCGGTGGCGTCGCCGGCCCCGGCCAGGGCCAGGACGTCGCGGGCGCCGTCCACGGGCCGGCCGCCGGACTCGGCGTAGCGCCGGGCAATGGCCCCGGCGGAGCCCAGCGACTCCAGGATGGCGAGGCCGCCGTCGGGCGAGGGGACCATGGCATGGCCGATTTCGCCGGCATAGCCGCCACCTGCCACGCGGTGCCCGTCGCACAGCACGGCGCCGGCAATGCCTGTGCCGATCACCAGCACCAGCACGTCGGACTTGCCCACGGCCGCGCCGATCCTGAATTCGGCCTCCCCGGCCATGGAGACGTCATGGCCGAAGGCCACCGGCAGGCCCAGCGCCCCGGTGAGGGTCTGGGTGAAGGGGAAGTCGCGCCAGCCCAGGTTGGCCGAATAGACGCCGATCCCGTTGGCCTCGTCCACGATCCCGGGCACCGTGACGCCCACGGCCGCGATGTGCGTGTCCGCGTGCCGCGCCTGGTAGTCGCGCGCCAGTTCCGCGATGCGGGCGCAGACCGTTTCCCCGGAGCGTTCGCCGTCCAGCGGCGTGGGATGGCGCTGGAGGTCCGTCACGGCGTGGGAGGCGGCGCTCAGCCCGCCGCGCACCAGCCCCACTTTCATGTCCGTCCCGCCGACGTCAAAGGCCAGGACGGCCGGGCCCGCCGGGTGGCTGGCCCCGCCGGCGCCTGTGGCCGGGCCCGCCGGGTGGCTGGCCCCGCCGGCGCCTGTGGCCGCTGCGGGGCGTGCGGAGGGGATGCTCATCACGTTGCTTGCTTTCGCGGTGGCCGGCCGGCCCTAGGCGGTCTCGTCCAGGATGACGGAGCGGGTCAGGTTGCGTGGCAGGTCCGGGTTCATGCCGCGGGCGCGGGCACGCTCCAGGGTGACGCGGTGGACGCGGGCCAGTTCGGCGAGCGGGTGCACGTCATTGTTGATGTACAGCGCGCCGGTCTTTTCCATGTCGGCGTCCAGGCCCTCGGGCTGCCGGCCGAACATCCAGGTCACACGGTTGGGCGCGGCGATCGAGATGGGGCCGTGGCGGTATTCCTTGGCGGGGTACGACTCGGTCCAGCCCTGGACGGCCTCGCGCATTTTCAGGCCGGCCTCGTGCGCCAGGCCCACGGTCCAGCCGGTGCCCAGGAAGGTGAACTGTTCGGCGTCGATGAGCTCCTGCTCCACGGGCGCCGTGACCGCGGCCTTGGCGTCCTCGACCGCGGCGGACAGGTCCACGCCCACGCTGGTGAGCAGGTAGGCCAGGGCCGTGGTGGCGAAGCGGGTCTGCACCACGGACTTCTCATCCGCATAGGGAAGTGCGACGACGGCATCCGCCAGCGCCATGATCGGCGAGGAGGTGTCCCCCACCAGGGCAACGGTGCGCACGGTGCCCTTGAGTTCGGCCAGAACCTCCAGCACCTCGGTGGTGGTGCCGGAGCGGGTGATGGCGATGACGGCGTCGTAGCCGCGGTCCCCGCCCAGGAAGGCCTCGGAGGCGGCGAAGGCGTCCGTGACGCCCTTGCCGGCGGATTCGCGGGCGGCGGCATAGCTCTGGGCCATGAACCAGGAGGTGCCGCAGCCAATGACGGCCACACGCTGGCCGTCGGCTGGCAGCAGGCTTTCCTCGCGGGCCTGGGCGATGGCCCGGGCCCACACCTCGGGCTGGCTGGTCAGCTCGGCTGCCATGAAGGGGCCCAGGTCCGTAACGGCGTTCTCGCTCATTGTGTGCGTACTCCTTGAGGTGGGGGTCCGGCAGCAGCGGGGCCGCGCGGGCTGTTTCATTCTATAGGCCAAGACTACCACGCAATGATTGTTAATGACGTAAAACATAGGCAAATGATCAACTTAATGCCAATCACGTGGCCCGGCCACCTAAAGGGCGTCCGACGGGCACCCGACGGACGCAGTGGAACCTGCCCTTGTAATCCAGGTCACCCACGTGGAATACTTTTCCTGTTATCCATAACAATCGTTCGGGGCCGGCAGGGCCGCCACACCTGGTTCCGCCCGCCGCCGGCCCGCCCGCCGGGGGCATCCCCCGGCACACTTGAAGCGTTTCCCTTCCCGCAAAAGGACATTCTTTCGTGAACTCCCCCCAACCTTGCACCCTGGCGGCACCTGCGCCCCAGGTGCGCCCGAGACTGCACCGCGCCACGGCCGCCGCGGCCGTGCTGGCGCTCGTGGCCACCCTCAGCGTCGGCATGGGGTCCGCCGCCCAGGCCGCCCCGGACCCCACCGGCACACCCGTCACCCCGTCGCAGTACACGCTCATTGGAGCCGACTCCCAGTCGCCCGCCTACCCGGCCCCGCCGGCCCTGGACGGCACGGCGGCCGGCGCCTTCGACAACGACTACGCCTCGCAGTGGACTGTCGCCTACAAGGTGGTCGACGGCGTCGGCGTGGCCGACCCCCTCCCCCACTGGATCTCCTGGGACGTGGGCGGATCCTTCACCTTGACCGGGCTGGACTACTCCGTCAAGAACCAGGCCAACGGCCCCGTGAAGAACTACAAGGTCTTCGCCACCGACAACCGTGCCGTGGCCACGGATCCGGCCGGCGACTGGGGCGCACCCGTGGCATCGGGCAGCCTGGCCCAGCCGACGTCGAACACCCAGGTGCAGACCATCCTCTTCGACAGCCCCGTCAAGGCCCGTTACGTGAAGTTTGAGGCCGACAGCACCATCAACGGCAGCAACAACGTCTCCGCCTCGGAACTGCGCGTGCGCGCCACCGGCGACACCACCCCGGCGCCCGTCCCGCCAGCGCCCCCGGCGGATCCGGCAACCCCGGTCACGATCAGCAACGGCGCCGGCCTGGAAGTAAAGGTAGGCAAGGAATTCCCGCAAGTCATCTCCTATTCGCTGGACGGCAAGTCGTTGGCCGGCCAGGCGGACAAACTCTCGGACTTCACGCTGAACGGCAAGAACCACGCGGCCACCACCACCATGTCTGCCAGGGGCGCAACAGCCACCTACTCATCCACGTTCGCGGACTTCCCGAGCCTCACCATCGAATCCTCGCTGACGGCCACCGCCAAAAACACGGTGGAGTTCGCAGTAACGAAGATTTCTGGCAGCGCCGCCGGCTCCCTTGACCAGCTCGCCATCCCGAACCAGTCGCTGGTCTCCGTGGACTCGGGCGACCCGGCCGCGCAGCTGGCGCGGACCAGGATCTCCACCGACTCCACCACCACGGCCGACCAGTTCACCGCCGTCACCGCAAGCACCAAGGCCGACGCGGCCGACGTCGGCACCCCGTACGGTTTCGTCAGCAACTCCCAGCTCTCCGCCGGTCTCATGACCAACGCGACCGACGACTCCGCCCAGGACAACAACAACAACTGGAACACCCGGCTGCAGTCGCGGATCGTCGACGCCGGCAACGGCGCCAAGCGGGCCGAACTGTCCGTGGGCAACTACAGCTATGCAGCGGCGGGGGCAACGGACCCCCGGGTGCAGTTCTACACGCTGCCCAAGACCACCGTGGTCCTTTCGGCCGACGCCAACAGCGACGGCAAGGTCACCTGGGAGGACGGCGCCATCGCGTTCCGTTCAGCCATGACGGCGCCGCTGGGCGCCGACAGGGTCCCGGAGCGCGTGGTCCAGCACATCCCGTTCAACTTTGCCTCCCAGGCCACCAACCCGTTCCTGAAGACCCTGGACAACGTCAAGCGGATTTCCCAGTCGACGGACGACCTCGGCCAATGGGTCCTGGAGAAGGGCTACGCCAATGAAGGCCACGACTCCGGCCACCCCGACTACGGCGGAGACTACAACACCCGCGCCGGCGGCCTGGCGGACCTGAAGACGCTGACCACGGCGGGTGCAAAGTTCAACGCCGACGTCGCCGTGCACGTCAACGTCACCGAGGCCTACCCGCAGGCCAAAAGCTTCAGCGACGGCATGATCTCCGGCCAAGTCAACGGCTGGGACTGGCTGAACCAGTCGTACCACATCGACCAGCGCAAGGACCTGGGCACCGGCGCCATCCTGGACCGCTTTGCGCAACTGCGCAAGGAAGCCCCCGGCATCAAGACGGTCTACATCGACGCCTACTACTCCAGCGGATGGCTGGCCGACCAGCTCGCCACCCAGCTGCACAAGATGGGCTTCGAGGTGGCCAGCGAATGGGCGTACAAGTTCGAGGGCAACTCCATCTGGTCGCACTGGGCCAATGACAAGAACTACGGCGGAGCCACGAACAAGGGCATCAACTCCAACATCGTCCGCTTCATCTCCAACGCCCAGCGCGACGTCTGGAACACCGACCCCCTGCTGGGCGGCGACCAGGTCAAGGAGTTCGAGGGCTGGACGGGCCAGGACAACTTCAACACCTTCTACAACAACATCTGGGTCAACAACCTGCCCACCAAGTTCCTCCAGCACTTTGACGTGACCAACTGGGACTTTGGCAAGTCGGCAACGTTGACGGGCGGAGTGGCTGTCAAGATGGTCAACGGCCAGCGCCAGGTCACCATGGGCAACGCCGTGGTGCTGTCCGGCGGCACCTACCTGCTGCCGTGGCAGGACGCCGCGGACAACAGCAAAACCACCTCCCCGGAGGCGGCCAACAAGATGTACTTCTACTCGGCCGCCGGCGGCACCACCACGTTCACGCTGACCAGCCAGTTTGCCAACAAGCGCAACTTCTCGCTGTACAAGCTCACGGACCAGGGGCGCACCAAGGTCTCCGATGTCATCAACAACAACGGCACCGTCACCCTGACCGGTGACAAGGCGGTGGCCTATGTGCTGGCGCCGAACGGCGACCAGCCGGTGAACAAGGACGCCAACTACGGCGACGGCTCCCTGCTCGTGGACCCCGGCTTCAACGCCGGCAACCTCGACGCCTGGAACCCCACAGGGGGGGCCGCCATCACACGCACCGCGACGGGTGACAATGTGACGGTGCTGGGGACCTCGGCGTCGTCCATCGGCCAAAGCGTGAAGAAGCTCGAAGCGGGCAGGAAGTACACGCTCAGCGCCAACGTGGAGATCGCCGCCGGCAGCCGCCGCGCCGTCACCTTGGCCGTCACCGGCAAGGACCTGGACGCCGCCAACACCTTTGACATCACGCCGCAACAGAACAGGGTGGCGGCCGATGCCAAGCAGGGCACCTACTCCCAGCGGGCCTCGGTGCAGTTCACCGCCCCCGTCAACCACAAGGTGGACGTTTCCATCAGCGTGGTGGCCGGTGCCGCAGCGGTGACACTGGACGACGTGCGGATCATGGAGGACACCACGACGCCGGTGGCCGTGCCCGCGGGCACTCCCGGCAAGCTGGTGGCCAGCGCCGACTTCGAGGGGAACCAGCCCGGCTGGGGCCCTTTCGTCAAGGGCGACGCCGGCGGATCCACGGATCCGCGCACCAGCATCAGCGACCTCCACGCCCCGTACTCGCAGAAGTCCTGGAAGAACACGTACAGCCCGTACAACTCCGGGACACTGAACGGCCAGGCGGTGGACGACGTGCTGAACGGGAACCATTCGCTGAAGGCGCATGAGGAGAACACCGGCCTGGTGTACCGGACCGTGCCCGCCACGGTGCCGTTCACGGCCGGCCACTCGTACCAGGTGTCCTTCAAGTACCAGACGAACGTGGCCGGACAGTGGCAGTGGGTGACGGGGGCGGACACTCTGTCGGGAGGAACAGCCGGTGGCACTGTGATCTCGACGGACCTGAAGGCCGAGGCCATGGCCCCGGCGCTGGACACGGCGAGGTACTCGCGGACCTTCACGGCCGGCTGCGGCGACAACTGGGTGGGACTGCGCAAGACCGGGGCCGCCAACGGCGCCGACTTCGTCATCGATGACTTCACCGTCACCGACCTTGGCGCCGTCAGCGGCGGGGCATCCTGCGCCGCCGTGGCCGGCCCGGCCAACGCGGACCTGAACCCGGGCACCAGCAACAGCTTCGTGACCACGTTCACCAACAACGAGTCCACGGACGCCACCAACGTGGCCATGTCGCTGGGGACCCTGCCCGCCGGCTGGACCGCGCAGGTGGCCGCGAAGGATGGCAACCTGGCGGGCACCGTCAAGCCCGGCGCCACGGCCAAGACCACGTGGCTCATCACGGCGCCGGCCGGGGCAGCCGGCAGCACCGCACTGATCCACCCGGCCGCGACGTACTTCAACAACTGCGTCACCAAGACCGTGGATTCGGATTCGAACCTGTCGGTCAGCAGCAGGGCCATGGTGCCGACGTCGGGCATGAAGGCGGGTGCCGACTCCGAGAACCTGGATTCCGGTCCGGCCGAGGGGCCTGCGGCCAACGTGCTGGACGGGGATCTGGGCACCATCTGGCACAGCCAGTACGACCCGACCATCACGAACTACCCGCACTGGGTGCGGCTGGACCTCGGCGGGGAGTACACCGTCAGCGGCTTCGGCTACCAGGGCCGGCAGTCGGGCGGCCAGAACGGGAAGGTGAAGGGCTACACGGTCCTCACCTCCGGGGACGGCACCACCTGGACGCAGGTGGCCACGGGCAACCTGGTGGACACCACCGCGATGCAGGACATCACGTTCCCGGCCGTTGCGGCCAAGTTCGTGAAGTTCCAGGCGGACAGCGCCATCAACGGCCAGCCATTCGCGGCGGCCGCCGAGATGCGCGTCTACGGCACGGGCGGGACCACGGCCACGGGCTTCGACCCCGCCTTGCGCCCGGCTGACACGGCCTGCACGCCGTAGCACCCCCCGCGGTGGGGCCCCGGTGGCCGAGCCCGTCGACACCCGGTCATCCGGATTCCGACAGTCTCAGCCGCCGGGGCCTTTTCGTTGGAGATCACCACCGCTGCCCCCGCCGAGGGTGGAGATCACCACCTCAACGCGGTCATGCCTCGCGCACCCCGGCCTTCCACACGGCGTGGGTCAGCGGGATGCCCGGCCGGTAGGCCAGGTGCGTCGCGGAGGGCGCCTTGAGCATGTGGAGGTCGGCCCGGTGTCCGACGGCGATGGACCCCACCGCGCGTCGGCCGTCTTCGTCGGCGCCGGTTTCGCGGTGCAACGCCAGTGCCCCGCCCCAGGTGGCGGCGCGCACGGCCTCGTGCACGGAAAGGCCCATTTGCAGCACGGCCGTCGTCACGCAAAACGCCACCGACGATGTATACGACGTCCCCGGGTTGCAGTTTGAGGCGATGGCCACCTGCACGCCCGCGTCGAGGAGCCGGCGGGCGGGGGCCAGCGGCTGACGCGTGGACAGGTCGCAGGCGGGCAGCACCGTGGCCACGGTGCCCCTGTCCCCCGTGCCACCGGCCCAGCCGGACCACGACTGCGCGAGGCGGTCGACGTCGTCGTCCGTCAGGTAATTGACGTGGTCGACGCTGGCGGCGCCGAACTCCACGGCGAGCGCCGCGCCGGCGCCCGGGCCCAGCTGGTTGCCGTGCACGCGGAGGCCAAGGCCGGCGTCGCGGCAGGCGGTGAGCACGCGGCGCGACTGCTCCGGGGTGAACGCGCCGGTCTCGCAAAAGACGTCCGCCCACTTCACGAAGGGCCGCACGGCGCGCAGCATCTCCCCGCAGACCAGCTCGGTGTACTCGTCCGCGTCCGCTCCGGCGGGGACGAGATGGGCGCCCAGGAAGGTCGCCTCGTCGGCAATGGTGGAGGCGATGCGGGCGCTGCGGGCCTCGTGCTCCACGTCCAGCCCGTAGCCGGTTTTCGTCTCCAGGTAGGTGGTGCCCTGCGCGACGGCCTCGGCCACCCGTCCCAGCGCCAGGCGGGTGAGATCGTAGTCCCCCGCGGCGCGGGTGGCGGCCACGGACACGGCGATGCCGCCGGCGGTGTAGCCCTCCCCGGCCATGCGGGCCTCAAACTCGGCCGTCCGGTCCCCCGCGAAGATCAGGTGCGAGTGCGAATCCACCCATCCCGGCAGCACGGCCCGGCCGTGCGCGTCGGTGGCGGTGTCGGCGGCCGGCGCGTGGACGGCGTCGCCAATCCACGCGACCCGCTCCCCTTCGAGCACCACGGCGGCATTGCGCCGCGTCCCCTGGTCCTGGTCCTGGGTCATCAATTCGCCGATGTTGGTGATCAGTTCGCTCATGTCCCCAGCGTACGACGCCGGCCTGCCGCCTTGCGCCTGCCCGCGGCGGTTGCGTCTGGGATGGCAGACGGGGGTCTCGACGATCGGCTCCACGACCGTGGCCTCCCTGGCGCCGCGGTGGTGCCGGCCGCAGCGCAGGACAGTGTTGTGCGCCTGCTCCGAAGCGGCCGTTGCGCAGGACAGATCACCCCCGGCTGTGGATAATGGTGTCCATGACCTTGCTTTCCCTGCTGGCCTTTGCGGGGCTGTGCCTGCTCCTCTCCGTCACCCCGGGCCCGGACACCTTCCTGGTGCTCCGCATCGCACTGAACCGCGCCAGTGCCGGGGTGGCCGCGGCGGCCGGCTCGGCGTCGGCCGCCGTTGTGTGGGCGGGGCTGGTGGGCCTGGGCCTGGCCGCCATCCTGGAGCAGTCGGCGGAAGTGTTCCGGTGGGTCAAGATTGCCGGCGGAATCTACCTGGTCTACCTGGGCGTGTCGTCGTTCCTGAAGACCCGCAAGGCCGCGCGGGCCGGCATGAAGGAGGGCGCGGACGCCCCTCTGCCGTACAGCCGCTGGGCCGGCTTTGGCGCCGGCGCGCTGTCCACGCTGCTCAACCCCAAGGTGGGCTTGTTTTACCTTGCCGTGGTGCCGCAGTTCATTCCGCACGGCGGCAACACATTCGGCACGGCCATGATCCTGGGCGCGGTTGAGGCGGTTATCGCCTTCAGCTACCTGACGGCGGTCGCGGTGGTTGCCTACAAGGCCATGACGTGGCTGCGCCGGCCCAAAGTCAACAGCGCCATGGAGCGCGCCAGCAGCGGCATCATCACCGTCCTGGGCGTGGGCGTGCTCGCGTCAGGCGCGGCAAGCTGAACTGCGTTTCGCCCAGCCCAGCCCCGCCCGCTGGGGGCTGAGCGCCTCCACCAGCCAGCCGTCGCCGTCCGCCGTGCCGCCGGTGATCAGCCCGGCGGCCAGGGTGGCGAGTGCGGCCGAGGTCTGGATGCCGTAGCCTCCCTGGCCGGCCAACCAGAAGAAGCCGGGAACGTCCGCGTCGAACCCCACCACGGGCAGCCCGTCCGCCGGCTGCGTGCGCAGCCCCGTCCAGGCACGCACGACGCCGGTGATCCCCACCGTGGTGACCTCGCCAATGCGCTGGATGAGTTCGGTGATGTCCGCCTCCTCCACCTGCGCGTCGCCGGGGTCCGCGGGCACGGACTCACACGGGGAAATGAGCAGCAGGCCGCCGTCGGGCCGGTAGTAGAACGATTCGTCGGCGGGCTCCACCATGGGGCCGCCGGGGTCGGGCGGGTTTTGCGTGGACACGATTGCGACGCTGCGCCGGTGGGGCTGCAGGCCGCGGGGGCGGGCGCCGAACTGGGCCGCCACGGCGTCCGCCCATGCCCCGGCGGCGTCCACCACGGTGCCGGCCGTGATGGTGTGCGAGCCGGCGGACACGCGGCAGCGCCCCTGGGAGGATTCCACGCCGGAAGCAGGTGATCCCGTCAGCACCACGGCGCCCGCCGCGACGGCCTGGCTGCGGTAGTGCTCCAGCAGCGCCGGGACGTCCACCTCCATGGCCGTGCAGTCCAGGGCGGAGGCTTCAAAGGTGGAGGGCCGCAGTTCCGGGCTGCGTTCCATGGTCTCGGCATGGGTCAGGGCCACCAGATTCGAGTTGCCGGCCACCAGGCGCGCCACCTCCCCGGCCGTGCCGAGAGTGAGCATGGGCCGCGGCATGAGGATGGGCGCTGGGAGCCTTGCCGAGAGGCGCTCCACCATGGCGATGCTGCGCCGGGTCAGTTCCTGGATGGGGGCGGGCCCGTAGGCGGGCTGCATTTGCCGCGCCGAGCGCGACGAGGTGTGGTACGCCAGCGAGTCCTCGGCTTCCACCAGCACCACGCCCAGCGACGGCGCCAGCCGCCACGCCAGGGACAGCCCTGCCACTCCCCCGCCGACAATAAGTACATCACAGTCCATGCGGCAATCGTGGCACAGCACCGGCCCGGCGCAAAAATTCACGTCCGGGCGGGACCCGGCATTGCCCCGTCCGGATCCAGGCGGCGGAGGGGAGCGGGCCTAGGCGTGCGCGGCGCGGGCGGCGACGAACGCGCCCACGCAGGCCTCGACGTCGTCCGCGCTGTGGGCGGCGGAAAGCTGGACCCGGATGCGGGCGGCCCCCCGCGGCACCACCGGGAAGCTGAAGGCCGTGACGTAGACCCCGTGGTCCAGCATGGAATCGGCCACGCGGGCGGCCTCCACGGCGTCGCCGAACATGACCGGGACAATGGCGTGCTCGCCGGGGAGCAGTTCGAAGCCCTCCTCCGTCATGCGGCGGCGGAACAGCGCGGCGTTGTCGAACAGGCGGGTCCGCAGCTCGGCGGAGCCGGCCACGAGCTCCAGCGCCTTGAGCGTCGCGGCGACAATGGCGGGGGCCAGCGAGTTGGAGAACAGGTAGGGGCGGGCCTTTTGGCGCAGCATCGCCACGATCTCGCGGCGGCCGGAGACGTAGCCGCCGGACGCCCCGCCCAGGGCCTTGCCGAAGGTGCCCGTGTAGATGTCCACCCGGCCGGAAACCCCTGCGTGCTCGGGCGTGCCGGCACCCGTGGCGCCCATGAAGCCGACCGCGTGGGAGTCATCGACCATGACCAGGGCGCCGTACTTGTCGGCCAGGTCGCAGATGGCCTGCAGGGGGGCCAGGAAGCCGTCCATGGAGAACACGCCGTCGGTGACCACGACGGTGCGGCGGGCCCCGGCGCCGTCGTTCAGCCGCGCGGCAGCCTGCAGCTGCGCCTCAAGGTCCGCCATGTCCTGGTTGGCGTAGCGGAAGCGGGCGGCCTTGGACAGGCGGATCCCGTCGATGATGGAGGCGTGGTTCAGGGCGTCGGAGATGATGGCGTCTTCCGTGCCGAACAAGGACTCGAAGACGCCGCCGTTCGCGTCGAAGCAGGAGGAGAAGAGGATGGTGTCCTCCGTGCCCAGGAACGTGGAGACGGCCGCTTCCAGTTCCAGGTGCAGGTCCTGGGTGCCGCAGATGAAGCGGACGCTGGCCATGCCGAAGCCGTGGGAGTCCATGGCGTCCTTGGCCGCGGCGATGATCTCGGGGTGGTCGGCCAGGCCCAGGTAGTTGTTGGCGCAGAAGTTCAGCACGGGGGCGGTGGGGCCGTCGAGCGGGCCTGCCTGGACATGGCTGGACTGGGGAGAGGTGATCCGGCGCTCGGTCTTGAACAGCCCGGCGGTGCGGATTTCGGCCAGCTCGGCGGCGAGCTGGTCCTTCATGGAGGTATACATCGGGGACTCCTGGGGTTGGGCGGACGGTGGACGACGGCGGAACGGGCGTTCCGCCGTCGTGCGCGCCCGGGCGGGTGGTTAGGAAAAGACGGACCAGTCAAGGACCACTTTGCCACCCCGGCCGGACTTGGCGATCTCAAACGCCTGTTCCCATTCGGTGGCGGGCAGGCGGTCGGTGACCACGGAGGCGACGGCGGCGCGCAGCACGGGGTTGGAGGAGAGCATGGCGCTCATGGCGTACCAGGTCTCAAACATTTCCCGGCCGTAGATGCCCTTGAGCGTGAGCATGTGCGTGACCACCTTGCCCCAGTTGATGTCGATGGACTCGCTGGGCAGACCGAGCATGGCGATGCGGCCGCCGTGGTTCATGTTGTCGATCATTTCCGGCAGGGCGGTGCGGTGGCCTGACATTTCCAGGCCGACGTCGAAGCCCTCGCGCAGGCCCAGCTCGCGCTGCGCGTCACGGAGGCGGGTGGTGGCGACGTTGACGGCGAGGTCGGCGCCCATGGAGGCGGCCATGGCCAGGCGCGGTTCGGAGATGTCGGTAATGGCGATCTTGCGGGCGCCGGCGTGGCGGGCCACGGCGACGGCCATCAGGCCGATGGGCCCGGCACCGGTGATGAGCACGTCCTCGCCGACCAGCCCGTAGCTGAGCGCGGTGTGGACGGCGTTGCCGAGGGGGTCGAAGATGGCGCCGAGTTCCGGGGTGATGGAGGGGTCGTGGTGCACCCAGACGTTGGATTCGGGGATCGCCACAAACTCGGCAAACGCGCCGTCGCGCTGCACGCCCACGGACACCGTGTTGATGCACATGTGGCGGCGGCCGGCGCGGCAGTTGCGGCACATCCCACACACCACGTGGCCCTCGCCGGAGACCTTGTCGCCGATTTTCACGTCGTGGACGTCGGCGCCGGTTTCCACGACTTCGCCATAGAATTCGTGCCCGGCAATGAGCGGGGCGGCGATGGTTTCCGCGGCCCAGGCGTCCCAGGCCTGGATGTGCAGGTCGGTGCCGCACAGGCCGGTGGCGGCGACCTTGATCTTTACGTCCCGGGTGCCGGTTTCCGGCTCGGGGCGGTCGACGAGTTCGAATCCCGGGTGCGCGCCGGACTTGTACAGTGCTTTCATGGGCGGCTTTCTGCTGGCATGTCGGTGGGTTCCCCCGGCTCCATTACAACCCGCCATACCATTTAGCACAATCGAATTTTGCTCCATCATCGATTTAGCATTTGCTAAATGGTAGTCTGGCGGCGTGGAACTACACCAACTCCAGATGCTGCGCGAACTCGGCGAGCTGGGCAGCGTCAAGGCGGTCGCGGAAACCATGTCCGTCACGCCGTCGGCCGTCAGCCAGCAAATCTCCCTGCTCCAGCGCCAGGTGGACACGCCGCTCACACGCAAGGACGGCCGGAACCTGGTGCTCACCGAGGCCGGCCAGGTCCTGGCCGACGCCGGAGCCGAGGTCATCAACGCCATGGCCACGGCGAAGGCGGCCATCGGCGCGTACCAGCACGAGAGCCGCGGCACCGTCTCCATCAGCGGCTTCCACAGCGCCGGCCAGGCACTCTTTGCGCCGCTGGTGCGCAGGCTGGC
Source organism: Arthrobacter wenxiniae (assembly GCF_013376105.1). Lineage (GTDB taxonomy): Bacteria > Actinomycetota > Actinomycetes > Actinomycetales > Micrococcaceae > Specibacter > Specibacter wenxiniae. Next base: position 41,614 of record NZ_JAAMFM010000007.1, on the reverse strand, counting down.
GGAGCTGCGGGCCGGCACGGCTTCCGTGGGGATGGGTTCCGGGGTGATGGGCGACGCCGGCGGGATGGTTTCCGCCGTCCCGGCGGGTATGCCGCGGGTCAGGTTGAGCGACGAGGACGTGGCGCAGCACGACTTCCCCGCGCTCACCGCCCGGTACGACCTGGTGCTGGCCCACCGGATGGACCACAGCCCGGCCTGGCCGGAGTCCCGGGTGCGGGTCATCCCGCTGGCCCACGAACCGCTGGACATCGCGCTGTCCGTGGACCATCCGCTGGCGGCCAAGGCGGAGCTGTCGCCGGACGACGTGGTGGACTACCCCTGGGTGGCCAGCCGCAGCGGATATTCCCCCGCCGACGTGCTGACAGCCATCGGCGCGGTGGCCAGCCGGCCCGTGAACGTGGTGCACCGGATCAACGACTACTCGACCGCCGCCGCACTGGTCTCCACGGGCGAGGTGATAGGCCTGCTCCCCCGCTATACCGCCAGCCCGGCGTTGAACCCCGGCGTGACGCTGCGCCCGCTGAACGGGATCAGCACCCGGCGCCGGATCGACCTGCTGGTCCGCCCGGAAAACCTGAAGCGCGCCTCGGTCGTGGTCGTGGCCGAGGCGCTGCAGCATGTCATGGCGGAGCTGGTGGGCGAATAACGGCCCGGACGTCCCTCACCGGACACTTGTGGCCGCCCCGCCCGGGACCAACCAGCCTTTTCTGATATTTTCCGACGAACAACAATCATGCTCTCGCAGCGACGAAAGATCTGCGCTAGGGTCAAAATGAGCGTTGGGTCATGGCCGTTGCGTGGTTCGGGGACTGCATGCCCGCGCTGCCGGAGCGGTTGGATGCCCCCCCAACACCATGTACGTCACAAAGGAGTCCTTTCCATGAGCACCGTCACGGACGTGACCGCTTTCCCACTGACCACCTCGCAGGTATCGGACCTCCACCAGGCCTTTGGCGCAGATCCGGTCCTTAGGCGCACGCAAAACGCGATCGCCCGCGTCAGCGTTGACGACCTTGCCATTGACCACCAGCTCGCCACTTCGCTGACAACCACCGTCTCAAACCGCATCGACGACTGGAAAGTGACGAACCAGAAGAAGTCCGGGCGGTGCTGGCTCTTCGCCGCGCTGAACCTGCTGCGTGCCGGTGTCAAGGAAAAGTTGGATGTCAAGGAGTTCGAGTTTTCCCAGAACTACGCCATGTACTTCGACAAGCTGGAGCGGGCCAACTATTTCCTCCAGTCCATCCTGGAAACGGCCGAACTCCCCGAAGACGACCGGCTGGTGGCCCACCTTCTGCAGACCCTCATGGGCGACGGCGGGCAATGGGACATGGCCGTGAACATCTTCACCAAGTACGGGGCGGTGCCCAAGGCAGCCATGCCCGAGACGGAGTCTTCCTCCAACACCGGCCGCATGAACGCCGTCCTGTGCTCCCTGTTGCGCCGGGGTGCGCAGGAACTGCGCCAGCTGCACCGCAACGCCGACACGGAAGGGCAGGAGCAGACCAGGGAACGGATCATCACGGAGGTCCACCGGATCCTCACCCTGCACCTGGGCACGCCGCCGGAATCCTTCGAGTGGGAGTACACCGACGACAAAAAGGACTTCCACCGCGAAGGCGTCCTGACTCCGCTGGAGTTCCTCGCCAAGTACACCACCCTCAGACTCCAGGACTACGTGTGCCTGGTCGATGACCCCAGGGCCGAGCACCCGAAGGGAACCACCCTGACGGTGGCGCACCTGGGCAACGTGGTCGGCGCCCCGCCCGTCCTCTACCTCAACGTGGACATCTCACTGGCCAAGCGCATGGCCAAGGAGGCCATCGTCAACGGTGAGCCAGTCTGGTTCGGCTGCGACGTGGGCCCGCAGATGGTCCGCAAGGACGGCATCTGGGACGCCCGCCTCTACGACTATGCGGGCCTGTATGGCGCCGAGCTGGCCATGGACAAGGAAACCCGGGTGCGCTTTGGCGAGTCCGCCATGACGCACGCCATGCTGCTGACCGGCGTCGACGTGCTCGACGGCGTCCCGCGCCGCTGGCGGGTGGAGAACAGCTGGGGCGACGAGAACGGCGACCAGGGCTTCTTCACCATGGCCGACAACTGGTTCGACGAGTACGTCTTCGAGGTGGTGGTGGACAAGAAGCGCCTTCCCTCCGGGCTGCGCTCCGCACTGGCTGCCGAGCCAACGGTCCTGCCCGCCTGGGACCCCATGGGCGCCTTGGCGCAGGGGCGGCCTTGACCGCCCAAAAAGAGCTTCCCGGGGCCGGGAGCTGCCGCGTCCTGACGCCGTTCATCGGCAGGACCCGCTACTGGTTCGGGCCCCCGGAAGATCCGCGGAACAACTGGGCTCCCCGGATTACGGCCAACGCCCTGGCCTGCCTCCTGGTGGCGGGTTGCCGCCCTGACCCTGTTTGAGGCCCTGGACTTCATCATCGATCTGAGCGGTGGCAGGATGGAGCAGCTGGGAAGTCCGCTCCGCACGGAACTTCCACCGCGTGGCCTTGGAGCTGCAGGACCCGGACCGGGGCACGCCCGTCCCCAGCGGAACCCGCCCATGCCCTACCCGGCTGACGGCGTCAAAGCTGTAGCTCCAGGCGCGCACGGTCGTCGCCGGGAGGAGCGCCCATCCCGTCGAAGTCTGTTCCCTTACCGCCCGGCAGCGGCCGCTATCAACTCCCGGGTGTGCGCCAGGATGGGCACCACGGGCCGGCCCGGCACCAGGGCCCCGTCCTGCACAAATCCCTCTTCGCGGCCGTCCAGGGCATCCACCATTCTGGACCGCCAGAGCTGCAGCAGTTCCGCGGATGCGTCCTCGCGGGACAGGTTGCGGCATTCATCCGGGTCAGCTTCCAGGTCAAAGAGCTGCTCCACGCCCTTGGCCGAGCCCCACACATACTTGATCCTGCCATCTGTCAGCCAGTGGATGTTCTGGCCAAAATACACGTGTTCGCCGTGCAGGTGGTCCCGGACCGGCCCTGCCCCCGGCTCGCCCCTGACGTGCGGCGCCAGGGACCTGCCGTCCACCGAATCCGGGATGTCCACGCCGGCCAGGTCCAGCAGGGTGGGCATGAGGTCCCGCAGCTCGACAACATGGTCCATGACGGCGCCGCGCGCGGATCCCTTGGCGGACGGCGCGTCAGCAACGATGAAGGGAACGCGCGCCGAGCCTTCATAGGGCAGCCCCTTGCGGAACATGTGGTGGTCGCCCATCATTTCCCCGTGGTCCGAGGTGAAGGCAATGATGGTGTCCTCGGCCAGGCCAAAGTCGGCCAGGGATTCCTTGATGCGGTTGATCTGCAAATCGATCTGGGCCATCAGCCCGTAGTAGCCGGCGCGGGCGCGGTGCACGGTGCGGTCAGGCAGATCTCCGAAGGCCGCCTGGTAGTCGCCGTCGTTGCGGAACTCGTCCCAGTCCTGCTCCCAGTTCCCTGCCACCGGCTTGTAGGGGTCAATGTCCAGGTACTGGTCAATGGCCCACTGCGGCGGGTCGTAGGGCGGGTGCGGCCGGTGCCACGACAGGTACAGGAAGAACGGCTTGGAGGGGTCGCGCCGGTACATCCAGTCGATGGCCTGGGTGCCGATCCAGTGGCTTGGGTGCAGGTGCTCGGCCTTGTCCCAGGGCCGGGCCACCACGGAGTTGCAGTTCACCCCGTGGTCGAAGTACTCCGCCTCGGGCGTGCTGCCGGGCTGGCGGCGCAACCACGGCACATAGTCGTCGAAAAAGGCGAAGTTCTGCTTGAAGTGCCTGCGGGAGTGGTGCAGGAAGCCGTCATGCAGGATGACGTCGTCAAAACCAATGCGCCCCCGTTCCGGGTAAACATGCATCTTCCCGATGGCCTGGGTGTGGTACCCGGCCTTCCTGAATTCGCCCTGGATGGTTACCGGATGGGCCGCGTCAAAGGGGACGCCGTCGTTGTAGCCCACCCGGCCGTGTTTTTCCTGCGACTGGCCGGTGAACAGGGCGACACGGGCCGGAACGCAGGTGGGCGTTGCGGAGTATCCCTTGGAAAACCGGACGCCGCTGCGCGCGAGCTCGTCGAGATGGGGCGTTTCCACGAAAGGGTGGCCGTCCGCCGACAGGCAGTCCCCCCGCCATTCATCCACGCAGATCAAGATTACATTTGGCTTGCCCATCGCTGGACACCATCTCCTTCATAGGGTTCGCAGGGCTGGCAGGTGCAGTGCCTGTGGCGCATGGATCGGCACCCGGCCCCGTTGCCCGGGGCGTTGGGCCGGACGCTCAGAACCATGCCGCCCGGCCCGGTGACGGACAGGGCGATAGGGTCCGCACCGGATTCCGGCGGGCCCAACCACCGGGCCCGGCCGCTAGCGTTGTTGGCCGGCGTTGAAGTACTCCACCATCCCCGCGGGCAGCGCCGGAACCTCCAGTGCCCCGCCGCCCGAGCGCAGCGACTGGGCGGCGAGCACCCCGGCGGCCACCGCTTCACGGGCCGCGACCGGGGACGTCTGCGTGGTGCCGCCCACCCGGGCGAAGCGCAGGAACTCGGCAATCAGCAACGGATCGGCACCGCCGTGCCCCCCCTCCCCGTCCCGGATCTCCACTTTCACATCCGGCGCCACGAAGCCGTCCTGTGTGCGCGTGGTCCAGACGTGGATGAAATCGCCGGGGCCGTCGCCAAAGTTCTCGATCCGGCCCTTCGTGCCAATGACCGTGTAGTTGCGCCAGTAGTCCGGCGTGAAGTGGCATTGCTGGTAGGAGGCCAGGGCCCCGTTGTCCAGCACCATCTGCATCATGGAGATGTCCTCGACGTCGATCACCGGGTTGAGGTCCGTCTGCTCCTCCGGCGGCCAGTTGTCCAGCGAGAACCAGTCGCCCATCCTCCGGTCCGAGTTGTCCCGCCGGCTGGTCACGCCGCCGTACACGGCCAGGTCGCCAATGGCGGAGACCCTCCGCGAGTAGCCGCCTGCGAGCCAGTGGATCACGTCAATGTCATGGGCGCCCTTCTGCAGCAGCAGCGAGGTGGTGTTGGCCCGCTCCGCGTGCCAGTCCTTGAAGTAGTAGTCGCCGCCGTTGCCCACGAAGTGGCGGCACCAGACGGCCTTGACCTCCCCGATGGTCCCGGCCTGGATGATATCGCGCATCTGCACCACCACAGGCATGTGGCGCATGTTGTGCCCCACGTACAGCGGGGTTCCGGACTCGTAGGCGGCAGCCAGGACGGCGTCGGCCGCTTCCAGGGTCACGTCCAGGGGCTTTTCGCAAAACGTGGGAAGGCCGGCCTTCAGCGTCCGAACCGCCACCTCGGCATGCCGGTTGTCCGGGGTCAGGACCAACACGGCGTCCAGCCCCGCACCCAACAGCATGTCCAGGTCCCCGGTGACCTCCGCCGTCGGAATTCGTTCGGCGGCATCAGCGCGCCCACGCTCGGAAAGGTCGCACACCATGGCCACTTCCGAGCCCTCCCCGGGCCGATGCACCTGGCGCCACAGGGAGGACCTCAGGCCGAAGCCCACAATCCCCACCCGCATGTCACGGGCATTCCGGGCAGGCCCGGGCACGGCTTCAACCAAATCTGTCACAACGCTTCTTCTCTCTAGTTCTTGAATCAAAAAAAGTCAGGACACGGCAGGTGCGGAATCGCGCACGAACAGCTGCCAAGGGAACTCCAGGACCTGCACCGCCGCGGCAGGGTCATGGGCCCTGTCAACCAGGAACCGGGCCAGGCCGTCAAAGAATCCGGCCGGCCCCACACTGGTCAGCGACGGCGCCATGGCCTCGCCCTGCAGGGTGTTGCCGACGCCGACGACGGCCACGTCGCCGGGGACGTCCAGCCGCAGCCGCTGGGCGGCATGGATGGCGGCAATCGCCACGAAGTCGGACGTGGCGAAGATGGCCGTAGGCGGGTCAGGCTGATCCAGCAGCGTCACGGCAGCCTCATAGGCACTGAATTCGTCGCCGTCGAACGTCGCCACATGGTCCTCACGAAGCTCAAGCCCCGCCCGTTCAAGGCCCCGCACATAGGCGCCGTACCTGCCCTGGCGTGGCGCCTTGCGGCTGGGGGCGGACGTGAGGCACCCGACGGTCGAATGGGATGCCGTCAGGTGGTCCATGGCCTGCTCCATGGACTTTCCGGCCATGGAGCGGACCACGTCGAAGCCGTTGGGTTCCAGGGTTTCGCTGAAGACCACCAAGCGGTTGCTGAGGGCCAGCTCGGCCAAAAGTTCGGCGTCCCCTTCGCCATCCGCGGCGTCAATGAAGACCACGTCCGCTCCCTGCCGCCTGATGGCCGTGCGCCAATCCGTGTCCGCGAGGATCATGGGCGTGATCCCCGCATCCGCAACTGCCGAGCCCACCGCCTTGCTGACGGAAAGGGACCAGGGGTCCGAGAGCATGGTCAGGGACAGCATCATCAGGTTCGACTTGCCTGTCCTGATGGCACGGGCCGCCTGGTTGGGACGGTAGCCCAGCCCCAGGGCGGCCTCCCGGACGCGCAGTTCCGTCTCGGAAGAAACACCGGAGGACTCCGTGTTCCCGGACCTGCCGGACAAGACGTAGGAAACCGTGGCCGTGGAAACCCCTGCCGCCTGCGCCACGGTGCGGATGGTGGCGCGCCGCGGCGCCGTGCCTGCCGTGTTCACGAAGCTACCCTCTTCCCTTGGACGTTCCTTGACATTCGGTCCGTGCGGCGCTGTCCCGTAGGCCGCTTAATGGCGTGTTTCATGAGCCTACAGTGGCCGTGGCGGCGGCAACGTGGCGCCGCCACGGCGCCATCCGGGCTTGGCTAGGCGAGCGCCTTCTGGTATTCCTCGCGGATCTTGTCCCCGCCGCCGTTCTTCCACTTGGTGACCGCAGCGTCCCACGTGTCCACGCCCGCCCGGCCCGTGAGGATGTCGGTGGCCGTGTCGCGGGCGGCAGTGGTGAGCTTGCCGCCGAGCTTGGAGTTGGTGTCCGAATACGTCCCGGCGGTGGGGTTCCTGCTGGCGTACTTCAGCAGTTCCTTGGAGGCGTCGTAGATGGCCTGCGTGTCCTTGGTGAAGGACGCGCTGTAGATGGGGTTCTCCGGGCTGGACATGATGTTCAGCGCGCTCACCAGGCCGGGGGCGTTGGTGTTGCCGTCCTTGGTGAAGACGGGATTGCCGCCCTGGTCGAAGGTGAAGTCGGCGCCTTCCGTGCCGTAGTTCTTTTGCAGGTATTCGGCGCTGCCAAAGGGGGCGGCCATCCAGTTGTAGAAGTCCAGGACCTCGCGGATCCGCTTTTCATCCGTGGTCTTTTTCAGCGGGGTGAAGCCGACTGTGCCGTAGCCCATGTCATAAACCGGCGTGGCCCTGCCGTCGTGGCCGAAGGGGATGAGCACCTCGCCGTGGCGGGTGGGGTCGGCTTCTCGGGGCTCGCTGATGCCCTTGGGTCCCACGGATACGTACGCGGCCAGCTTGTTGGCCACAAACGGTGCGCTGAAGCTGGACAGCGTGGTGTCCGGGTTGAAGAAGCCGGCCTTGAACACCTTGGCGGCGAATTCGAGCATGGCCTTGTACTCGGGGGTCTCGTACATGTGCGTCAGGGTGCGGTCCTTGTTCAGCCGCCACGTGGTGGGCACGCCGAACCATTCGCCGAACATGTGGAGCTCATTGATGTAGTCGCTGCCCAGGACAAAGCTTCCGGGAAAGGCCTTGACCACTTCGGCGCCCTTGGCCATGAAGTCGTCGACGGAGGTGAACTTGAAGCCGCCCACCTTGCTCCACATCTCCGGGTTGCCGATCATGACCTGTCCCATGGGGGTTGACGGAATCGGCGCGCCCCAGATCTTGCCGTTGACCACGGCCGTCTTCCAGGAGGCCGGCTTGAGCGCTGCAAGGTTGGGGTACTGCAGCACCGCATCGCCGGAGAGGTACGTGGTCATGTCGGTGAACTTGGCCTCGAGCATGGGGCCGATGTTGGGGATGCCCTGGTTCGGCGGCAGCCACATCAGGTCCGGCAGGTCCCCGCTGGCCAGGATCGTCGCGAACTTGTCCGGGTAGCCCGGGTCGGTGCCGATGGTCAGGTTCAGGTTGGCGCCCAGGGCCGTGTTCAGCCGCTTCCAAAACGCGTTCGAGTCCATGCCCGGAGGCGGCGTGGCGAATGTTTCCGTGTAGGCGGTCAGTTCCTGTATCAGCGGCGCCTTGGAGGTCGTCTTGATGAAGTTCTTCGGCATCGACAGGAACGCCGGCTGCAGGCCCTCGGCGTTGCCGGGCAGGTCCGGCTTGATGCCGGTGAACTCCTTGTAGGTGGGCAACTTGACCGAAGCCGAAGCGGCTGCGTTGCCGCCTTGGGCGGACGGTCCACAACCCGTCAGCGAGGTGCCGATGGCGATGGTCGCGGCGCTCACGCCGAGCATGCCCAGGAATCCGCGCCGGCTGTAGCCGGCGGTGGTGGCTGTTGACATCGTGCTTGCCTTTCGTTGGTGATTCCGGTGGATGAAGCTGGTTGGTTCGGGAGGGGCTAGCCCTTGACGGCGCCGGTGATGACGCCCTTGGTGAAGTGGCGCTGCAGGAACGGGTAGACGAGCAGGATCGGGAGCAGGGCCACGACCACGACAGCCATTTGCAGCGACTGGGGTTGGGCCTGGACGGCCACGCCGAGCTGGTCCGCCGCCATGGACTTCCCCTGCAGGACGTAGGAGCGAAGCACCACCTGGACGGGCCACTTCGCCGTGTCGTTGAGGTACAGGAGGGCGTTGAAGAACGCGTTCCAGATGCCCACCGCATAAAAGAGTCCGACGACGGCCGTCACGGCCTTGGACAGGGGCAGCACCATGGTCCACAGGATCTTCCAGTCGCTGGCCCCGTCGATGCGGGCACTTTCGATCAGCTCCCCGGGGATGCCCATGAAGAAGGAGCGCATGACCACGAAGTTGAAGCCTCCCAGCGCACCGGGAAGGATCAGCGACCACAGGCTGTCAATGAGGCCCAGCTGCTTGATCATGAGGTACATGGGGATGATGCCGGCGCTGAAGAGCATGGTGAACAGCACGGCGAGCACCACGGGTCGGCCGAAGAGCACCGGGCGGCTGGTGGCATAGGCGAGCAGGATCGTGACGAACAGGGCGATTGCCGTGCCGATCACGGTGATGAACGCGCTGACCCCCAGGGCCCGGATCATGAGGTTTCCGGAGAACAAGGTGCGGTAGGCGTCCAGGTTCGGGTGCGTGGGCCACAGGACGTAGCCGCCGGCATGGATGATCTGCTGGTTGTCCGCGAACGACGTCGCGAAGACCACCAGGACCGGCAGCCCGATGCATGCGGTGACGCCCACCACGATCAGTGCCTTGAGGCTGGAATACAACAGCGAGGGCTTTTCCTTCCAGGCGGGCCTGGTCGGAGAGTAGCTGAGCCCGGGGGCTTTACGGTTCAACAGGGAAGTCATGTCAGTTCTCCTTGTGGCAGGCGGAGCCTAGCCGACCTTCTTCTGAAAGAGTCCGGCTTCGCCGAACTTGTGGGCCAGCGAGTTGGCGCCCCAGATGAGCAGTGCACTGATGATGCCTTTCGCGAGGCCGGCCGCGGCGCCGGCACTCCAGTCGCCGCCAATCACCCCCGAGTAATAGACGTAGGTGTCCAGCACTTCCGCCGCGCCCGGGCCGACGTTGTCCCGTTGCAGGATGAATTGTTCGAATCCGACACTGAGGATGTCGCCGATGCGCAGGATAAGCAGCAGGATGATGATGGGGCGCAGCGCCGGGAGGGTGACATGCCACAGCCGGCGCCACCGTCCTGCGCCGTCGGCCGCCGCAGCTTCGTAGAGGGAGACGTCAACCGTGGACAGGGCCGCGAGGAAGATGATCATGGCCCACCCGGCATCCTTCCAGACGAGCTGGATGGTGGCCATGAGCGGGAACGTGGACGGGTCCGTCATGAACGGGATGGAGCCCATGCCCAGGAGCTTGAGCGTGTTGTTGATGAATCCGGCTCCGCCGAGGAACTCCTGGAAGAAGGTGATGACCAGGACCCAGGACAGGAAGTGCGGCAGGTACACGATTGACTGGAACACGTTGCGGATGCGCCTCGGCGAGAGCGAGTCGACCACCAAGGCCAGAATGATCGGCACCGGGAAGAACAATACGAGCTGTGTGACCGCGAGCACCATCGTGTTCCTGAAGGCGTCCAGGAAGTCGGGATCGTCAAAGAGCCCCACAAACTTCTCCAGCCCAACAAACGGTGCCTCAAAGATGCTCAGGTACGGCTGGTAGTCCTGGAACGCGATCACGTTTCCGAGGATGGGAATGTAGGCGAACAGGAGCATGACCAGCACGCCGGGCACCATCATGAGCACCATCTGCCAGTCGCGCCGCCAGCGGACCTTGAACGGGACGGCATGGACAGGGGCCTTCCTGCCCGCGGAGCGTCCGGCTGGCCGTGCGCGCCAGCCGTGGCGCCGGCTGGTGCCCGTGCCAGGGGAGGGTGCGCCGGACACTCCTGCGGGAGCCGCAGTCTCCAGGGTTTCCTGACGTGTCGTCGGGCTCATTCGTGCTCCTGGTATGGGTTTGGGTGGGTGGCGGGCAGTGGTGGCGGGGCTGCTGAATGTGATGCCCGCCACACTTGTTAATCGTTTAACAAAGATAAACCATGAAGCGGACTTGTGCAAGAACTTGATTCAAGTTCTCGAAATAAGTCACAATTACGCATGGTCATGACCCTTGGCGCCGGGCCGGCGTGCCATGACCCACTCCTGTTGCGGCACACTTAAGGGAAGCCGCCCTGCCGGCGGACAGCCGCCCGCCGCCATCTGTGAAGGAGAACAAGTGTCCAGCTGCTGCACCCCGGAAGGCCGCCCGGCAACAGACCAGCAGGTCCACGCGGGCAACGCGGGCGCGGGCAACGCCGCGGGCCACGCGGGCCTGTCCGTCCACCCCCGCAGTGACGGCACCGGGGCTGGCGGTCCCGTCCCTGCGGTGGCGCATGACGACGTCCCCATTCCCGCCGGCACCTTTGCCATGGGCGACCCCTTCGGCGAGGGCTACCCGGACGACGGCGAGACGCCCGTCCACCAGGTCAGGGTTTCCGCCTTCCGGATTGATGCCACCGCCGTGAGCAACGCCGCGTTCGCGGCCTTCGTCGACGCCACGGGCCACCGCACCGAATCGGAGATTTACGGGACCTCGGCCGTCTTTCACCTCGCCGTCCAGGCGGACAAACGGGACATCCTGGGAACGGCCACAGGCACGCCCTGGTGGCTGAACGTCCGCGGCGCAGACTGGGCACATCCCTCGGGCCCCAAGTCGGACTGGCGGGACGTCCCGGACCATCCCGTCGTGCAGGTTTCGCACACGGACGCCCTGGCGTACTGCGCCTGGGCGGGCCGGTCGCTGCCCACGGAGGCGCAGTGGGAATACGCGGCCCGCGGCGGCCTGGCGCAGGCCCGGTACCCCTGGGGCGCCGAGCTGCACGGCACCACGGCTGACGGCGCCACCATCCACCACTGCAACATCTGGCAGGGCACCTTCCCCACGAAAAACACCTGCGGTGACGGCTACCTCACCACTGCGCCCGTTCGCACCTTCGCACCGAACGGCTACGGGCTTTTCCAGACAAGCGGCAACGTGTGGGAATGGTGCGCGGACTGGTTCCTGCCCAAGTACTACAAGTCATGCCTGGCGCGGGGCACCGTGGAGGATCCGCCCGGCCCCACCATCGGACGGGGCCGGGTCATGCGCGGCGGCTCGTACCTGTGCCACGACTCCTACTGCAACCGCTACCGGCTTGCCGCCCGGAGCTCGAACTCTCCCGAGTCTGCGAGCGGCAACTGCGGTTTTCGTACCGTCACCGCCGGTTGATGACCAGCACCATGCCGCGCCCGGGGTCCACCGTGATGGCTTCGCCGGGCCGGTAGTCCGCCGCGTCCTGGAAGCCCGGAATCGCCTCGGCGAGCACCCGCGCGGCGGAAAGCTCCCCAAGCGCCGGTCCAAACTCCAGTGTCACGGAGGCGGGCCCGTCCGCCCAGCTCGCCAGCGCCGTCACCAGCCCGGCAGGAGTGATCCACGACGTCGCCAGCACGTCCGGGTTGCTGGTCCGCACCGGCGCGCCGGGGTCCCAGTGCCCCACCATCTCCGCCGCCTCCAGCCCGTGTGCGGCCCAAAACTCCCACATTGGCCGGTTGTCCACGCCCGGCGCCCGCCCGGTCATGCCGAAAACGAGGCCCCGCCACGGGTTTCCTCCGCCCTCGAGCATCTCCCCCATCAGCCCGAACGGGATCCCGGAAACCTCCACCAGCCAGTACGCCGGATCGGTGGCTTCGTAGTCAAAGTACTCCCCGAGCCACAGCCTGTCGGTGTACGGCAGCTGTTCCAAGTACATGTTGGCGCTTGAGGCGAAGCCGTCCTTTTCGTTGAACTGGTTGGCCGAGTGGATGTCGACCTCCGGGTCTGCGCAGCGCCGCTGGAGCACCTTGCGGACGCGCTTCATGGCGTGCCGGTCGAAGGCGATGTCGTCCAGGTAGATGCCGTCCACCCCGGTCTGGCGCAGCAGGTCGTCCAGCCCTCGGACGTACCAGTTGTGCAGGCGCGACTCCCCCGCCGTCACCACCGCGACATCGTCAACATTGGGCGCATACCAGGCCGAAACGTAGTCGTCGCCAGCATGTTCCTGCAGCCATATGTGCCCCCTGCCGGGCCCGGCGCTGAAAATCTCACCGCCCAGCGACATCAGCGCCAGCAGCTCCGGGCTGTGCGCCGTCAGTTCCCGCACTGTGTCATAGACCTTGACCTTCAGCCCCGCGGCATGGGCCTCGGCGGTGTACCGCGCCAGTCCGCCGGCGCTGAGCAGGGGGTCGTTGATGTACGGCGCCAGCGCGGTGGCGTGGTGGACATTGATGACGGTGGCGCCGGCCGCCGCCACGTCCGTCACGCTGCCCTGCCCGTGGAAGTAGCGGTTGGCCAGCTGCCGCCGCGGCTCGATGGGCTTGAACGGGGTCAGCAGCAGCCGGAAGCCGTAGTTGAGCCGGTCCCCCGGCGCCATGGTCCGCCCCCCGCTGAACGCCTCAAGCACGACGGCGCCCGCTCCCCCCGCCTGCTCCTCACGGAGCGTGACTCCCGCGGCTCCCGGCGCGCCCGGGGTGCCGGAATTCTCCGGATTGGCCCACGAGGCGGGCTCCTTCAGCGGCTTCTCGCGGTAAAAGTTGGTGTTCAGCGGGCGCTCGTAGTTGCTGTCCCGCAGGGCCAGCTGGACCCCGATGCCGGCGTCGCCGAGCCAGAGCGAGTCCTGGTTGCGGTGGGCCACGTCCCAGGTCCAGTCGAGCGACGCGGGGCGCCGCCCGCCGGGCACGCCCAGGCCCATGGCGTACGGCACGGCGTCCCCGCGGAGGGGCAGGACAAGGCGCACATCGTCCAGTTTCACCGCGGTGCCCGCCGCGCGGGGCAGGTGCAGCCGCACGGCAAAGTCCGCCGCGCCGTCGGCCTCCAGCTGCCCTTCGACGGCGACCGTGAGGGGCGTGCCGGGACTGGTCCAGGTGCAGCTCCAGCCGATCCGGGCCGGCCCGTGGGCTGTGAACTTCAAGCGCGAATGGTGCCAGGCAACGGGGCCGGCGGTGGGGAGCGGATCCAGGCTGAGCGGCCGGGCCAACAGCTCCCTCGCGGGCCCGTCCGTGCCGGTGACCGCCGCCGTGAAGGTTGAGGAAAGCTGCTCCGGCAGGCCGTTGGCAGCCAGCACCACGGTGCGGCCGAGGATGCCCAGCGTCCGCGTGGCCTCGTCCAGGGTGACCGCCGTGAAGGGCCGGACGAGTTCGTCGTCCTGGCCCAGGGTGGAGTCCAGCCAGGCGAGGCGGTGCAGCAGTTGGGGGTCGCCCGGGCCGGCAGCCGTTGACCCGCCCGCTGCGTCGGCTCCGGGCGCGACCTCCAGGCGGAGTTCCACGGCGGCGGTTCCGGCGGGACCCGACACGGTGACGAGCGCCTGCACAGTGCTTCCGGCGGCATCCTTCGGGACGGGGAGCACCACGTAGAGCGCCTGGACGGAGCCTTTGTCCACGTCCAGTGTTTGGGCGAACGGCCGGCCCAGCCGGTCAACGCCGGCCGTGGTGATGCAGCGTGCCGCACCGTCCGGGCCGGCGGCGCCGTTTTCCGTGCCGCACGGGGCCACGGACACGGTGATGCCGTCCAGGTCCTCCAGCGCGTACAGCCCCAGCTGCAGCACGTAGTCCTCGCCGGGCCGCGCCCCCGCCGCAAGTTGCCCGGCACGGGCCGCCGGGCCCCGGCCCGACTGCCCGCCGCCCGCCGGTCCGGCGTCCGGCGACGCAACCGCCACGGGACCGCCGGCGGCCCAGTGCGCCGGCACGGCCGTGCGCATCGAGATGGGGTGCTGCCGGTCCTCAGCGAACAGCAGGAACGCGGCGCCGGCATGGCGTGCGTGCAGGTCCGCGAGCTCGTGGTCCGTGGCGGCGAAGTTCATCGGTGCGAAGGAATCCCACGCGCTGGCGGCCTCGTACCGCACGGCGGGCGCTGCCGGGTGGCCGCCGTCCGGCAGCGCATGCCCGCCCGCCCACCCGCTCGCGGCGACGTCGCGCACCCAGGCCGGGTCCGCCGTCGGACGTGCCGGGAGGTAATGGGCCTGCGGGTAGTGCGCGGGGCCCGCCATGGCGTAGGGCAGGTAGTAAAAGTAGTAGGGCCCGGCGCCGTCCACGGGCTCAAAGGTGAAGGTGCCGGCCGCGGGGGTGTGTTCGCCGGCCACCACATTCCGGACGCGCGAACCCGTGGCGGCGGAAACCACGATGACGTCCACGGCGGCGGGGACGGGGTCCTGGCGGCGCCACGGGAGGGTGGTGGTGCAGGCCATGAACCTTCCGCCTGAACGGTCCGGACCGCCTTCGCCCGCGCCGCCCGCCGCGGCGACCTCCACCACAATCCGGTGATTGCCGTACAGGAGCTTGTCCCACTCCCCCGTGCCGCAGTCGAGCTCCGGGTGGAGGCGTGCGGGCGGGACGATGGCGCGGATGGCTGGCGCGGCTGTTTCAGGGGTGGGCATGGGCTCGGCTCCAAGGTGGTCGGGTGCGTTCACTCCATGCTTTCCTGAAATTTGGTGATCGCAAAGCGGCATTACAAATCCGAATCACTCATATTCATCCGGTGAGGTTGGAGATCACCACCTCCGCCAAGGCAGGTGAAGGGGGTTATCCCGTACGGCGAGGGGGCAGGCGGAGCTTGAGCCAGCCGATGAGGGCGTCGCCCTGCTTCCGCTGGAAGGCGCGCAGCGTGGGGATCCCGGGCGAGTCCGGCCTGCGGGACATGTCCAGGAAATATCCGGCAAAGCCGGCCAGGACGCCGTCGACGTCCGGCGCGGGCACACCTGAAAACACGCGGTGCTCCCGCAACTGCACTTCCGGGTCGCTCCCCGGGTCGAGGGACTTGACGTTGATCAGCACGGACAGGGCGTCCACCCACGGCGCACCAAGGGCGGCCCACGGCCAGTCGACCAGCACTGCGCCGCCGGCGCCCGGACTTGATCCATTCGGGCTCCTGCCGTCGGGACCGGTCAGCAGGATGTTGTCGGTGCGCAGGTCGCCGTGCACCAGCGATTGGCCCGCGACGGCGGAAACTCCCTGCCGTGCCAGGCCCGCCAGCCGGTCGAGGTTTCCCGTGGCCCAGGGATCGAGGCCCACCATGGGCCGCCGGGCCAGTTTCTCCCAGCCGAGGAAGGCTCCGCGCAGGGCGTCCCCGCAGCCGGGCAAGGCAACGGATCCGGTCAGGCTGATGCGCCGCATCGCGTCCAAGGTGTCCAGGACCTGCACCAGCTCGGCCTCCACCCACGGCTCCTCCGGCTGCCGGCCGTCCACGTCGGTGAAGGCCAGCGCCACCCAGGTGCCGTCGTCGTAGGCGCCCAGGAATCCGGGGACCGGAAGGCCGTCCGGGAGCGTCGAGGCAATGGCGGCCTCGCGGCGGTGCAGGGCGGCGGACGTGGCGTTGACGTCGGCGCTGACGGCCTTCACGAAGGCCCTGCGCCCGGACGCGAGGCGCACCCTGTCGGCCGAACCGGGAGAGAATCCGCCGGACTGCGAGCGGGCCTCCACCACGGGTTCGCCAAGCAGCGCCTCCACGCCATGGCGCACCGGTTCGGGCAGTTCGCCCCAGCCAATTCGCGCGGTCACGGCAGCGATCGCGGCGTCCGTGCCGGGGCCAGCGCCAGGACCGCGGCGTCGTCGGACACCTCGCCGATTTCGGCCTGCCTGCAGCGCAATTCGTGCATCAGCGCGAGGGCGCCCAGCGTGGTCCCAGTGCGTGCCAGGAACTCTTCCGGGCCGCTGACCAGCCCCAGGTCCACCGCGCGCCAGGCCCCGTCCGTGGCCATCACCATCAGCTCCGGCCGGCCCAGCTGGACCACGCGGGCATGGTCTGCGGCCTCGGGTTCGCGCCGCGCCACCCAAAGCCTTCCGGGCAGGTTGCGCTGCTCGCGGTCATGTACGAGCAGTCGGCGGCGTTCCGCGGGATCCACGGGCCCATCCATCGCCCCGTCCGCCGCCGCGTCCACGGCGGCGTCGGCGGCGGCGGCGCGCACCAGGTGGGTGGCGCCGTCGTCCGTGCGCACCAGTACCGTGCAGTCGGCCAGGCTGGCGACCTCCACGCCGTCGGCGTTGAGCTGGGCCACGGAGATCGCCGCGGAGGGAAAGCGCACGCGCTCGGCGCCGACCAGTGGCGTGGCGGCGGCATCAACGCAGGCCAGCGCGGAAGCCAGCCGTGCACGGACGCCGGTGCGCGCCGGGTCCAGGCACGGCCCGGCAAGAAACATGGACAGCGCCTGCGCGAGCCACTGGGGGTCGGACGCGGCAGGCATCCCGATCGGTTCGAGGAGCTGGCTGGCGCCGTCGATCACCCAGGCGTTGGGGCCGTTGAAGCCGCAGGCGTCCTCCATGACATGGGCGTCGCCCTCAAACTGCACCCGTGCACGGATTTCCCAGCCGAAGCTCATGCCTTCATCCTGCCACAGCCGCCATCCGCCGCATCCCTCCGGCACCCCCGAAGGCCTCAGGAGCCGTCCCATCCAAAATATGCGCCCGCCCCCCGTTTTTGCGCCCGGTGGAACGGGCGCATTCTCGGGGGGCGGGCGCGGGGTCTCGACGCGCTCGCAGCGCCCGCTGCTCGACCACCGGGCGCGGAAGCTAGCCCTCGACCCCGAGCGTCGCCAGGATCAGCTCGCGGACGCGGCCGGCGTCGGCCTGCCCGCGGGTGACCTTCATGACGCCGCCGACGATCGCGCCGACGGCCTGGACCTTGCCGCCGCGGATTTTCTCCGCAACGTCGGGCTGGGCGGCGAGGGCCTCGTCGATGGCGGCCTGGAGGGCGCCGTCGTCGGACACCACGGCCAGGCCGCGTTTCTCGACAACCTCGGCCGGCGTGCCTTCGCCGTCGAGGACGCCATCGAGGACCTTGCGGGCCAGCTTGTCGTTGATGGCGCCGGACGCGATGAGCCTCTCGATCTCCACGACGACGGCGGGCGTGACGCCCAGCGCGGCGGGGTCGACGTCGGCCAGCTTGGCGCGGCGGGCGATCTCGCCCATCCACCACTTGCGGGCGGCCGCGGCCGTGGCGCCGGCCGCCACGGTTTCCTCGATCTCGTCCATGAGGCCGGCGTTGACCACGTCGCGGAATTCCAGGTCCGTGTAGCCCCAGTCGGCCTGGAGGCGCTTGCGGCGCTCGGCCGGCGGCTCGGGCAGGCGGGAGCGCAGCTCCTCGACCCACTCGGCCGTGGTGACGATGGGCACCAGGTCCGGTTCCGGGAAGTAGCGGTAGTCGTCGGCGTCGGACTTGGGGCGCCCGGACGTGGTGGACTTGGTGTCCTCGTGCCAGTGGCGGGTTTCCTGCGTGATGGCCACACCGGAATCAAGCACGGCCGCGTGGCGCTGGATCTCGAAGCGGACGGCGTTTTCGACGGCGCGCAGCGAGTTCACGTTCTTGGTCTCGGTGCGGGTGCCGAACTTTTCCCGGCCGTAGGGGCGCAGGGAGACGTTGGCGTCGCAGCGGACGTTGCCGCGTTCCATCCTGGCGTCGGAAACGCCCAGGTTCTTCACGATTTCCCGGATGGCGGCCACGTAGGCCTTGGCCAGTTCAGGGGCGCGGGAGCCGGCGCCTTCGATGGGCTTGGTGACAATTTCCACGAGCGGCACGCCGGAGCGGTTGTAGTCCACCAGGGAGAAATCGGCGCCCTGGATGCGGCCGGTGGCCCCGCCCATGTGCGTCAGCTTGCCGGCGTCCTCCTCCATGTGCGCGCGTTCGATCTCCACGCGGAACACCGTGCCGTCCGCCAGCTCGATGTCGATCCAGCCGTCGTAGCAGATCGGGTCCTCGTACTGGGACGTCTGGAAGTTCTTGGGGGTGTCCGGGTAGAAGTACTGCTTCCGGGCAAAGGTGCAGTGCGGGGCGATCTTGCAGTTCAGCGCCAGGCCGATCAGGATCGAGGACTCCACGGCCTTCCTGTTCACCACGGGCAGCACGCCGGGCAGGCCCAGGCATACCTCGTTGACGTTGCTGTTGGGCTGGTCGCCAAAGACGTTGGGGGCGGAGGAGAACATCTTGGTCTTGGTGTTCAGCTCCACGTGGACCTCAAAGCCAAGGACGGGATCGTACTTTTCCATGGCTTCCTCGAAGGAGACGATGGTGTCGGTGCTCATTAGTTGGCCTCCTTGGCTGTGGTCTCGACATAATCAAGGGTCTCGACAGGCTCGACCACCGTTTCGACCAGCGAAGGCGCCCGGTCCAGGATCGGGCCGCCCCACTGTGCCTCGATCAGGGATTCGAGCACGGCGCCCACGCGGTACAGGCGGGCGTCCTCGCGGGCCGGGGCCAGCAGCTGGATGCCGACGGGCAGTCCGTCCTCCTCCGCCAGGCCGCCGGGCAGGGTCAGGCCGGGGACCCCGGCCATGTTGGCCGGGATGGTGGCGACGTCGTTGAGGTACATGGCCAGGGGGTCGTTGAGCTTCTCGCCCAGCTTGAACGCCGTGGTGGGCGCCGTGGGGGAGATCAGCACGTCCACCTGCTCAAACGCGGCGGCAAAGTCACGCTGGATCAGGGTGCGCACCTTCTGGGCCGAGCCGTAGTAGGCGTCGTAGTAGCCGGCGCTCAGGGCGTAGGTGCCCAGGATGATGCGGCGCTTGACCTCGTCGCCGAAGCCGGCGGCGCGGGTGGCGCCCATGACGCGCTCAATGGTGAGCGGGCCTTCGGCGGGCAGCCTGCGCATGCCGAAGCGCACGCCGTCGAACTTGGCCAGGTTGGAGGAGGCCTCGGACGGCATGATGAGGTAGTAGGCGCCCAGCGCGTAGCCGAAGTTGGGGCAGGAAACCTCCACAATGTCGGCGCCGGCGCCGCGCAGC
The DNA here is from genome assembly GCF_013376105.1 of Arthrobacter wenxiniae. GTDB lineage: Bacteria > Actinomycetota > Actinomycetes > Actinomycetales > Micrococcaceae > Specibacter > Specibacter wenxiniae. The sequence goes on along the minus strand of NZ_JAAMFM010000007.1, from coordinate 22,332 downwards.
AGCTCCAGGGATTCGTTGAAGCGGTTTTCGACGCCGGCCTGGTAGCCCTCGCCGTGCAGTTCCTTGATGATGCCGATCTTCATGCCGGCAACGTTGCCCAGCCGGGCGGCGTCGGCCAGGCCGGTGGATGGATCGGTCAGCGACGTTGAATCGAAGGGGTCGTGCCCGCCGATGACTTCCTGCAGCAGGGCCGAGTCGAGCACGGTCCGGGAGACCGGGCCGATCTGGTCCAGCGAGGACGCCATGGCGATGGCGCCGTAGCGGGACACGGCGCCGTAGGTGGGCTTGACGCCCACGGTGCCGGTGACGGCGCCGGGCTGGCGGATGGAGCCGCCGGTGTCCGTGCCGAGGGCCAGCGGGGCCTCGAAGGCGGCGACGGCTGCCGCGGAGCCCCCGCCGGAACCGCCGGGGATCCGGTCCAGGTCCCAGGGGTTGCGGGTGGGTCCGTAGGCGGAGTGCTCGGTGGAGGAGCCCATGGCGAACTCGTCAAGGTTCGTCTTGCCGAGGATGGGCATGCGGGCGGCGCGGAGCTTCTTAACCACCGTGGCGTCGTAGGGGCTCATCCAGCCCTCGAGGATCTTGGAGCCGGCCGTGGTGGGCTGGCCCTTCGTCACGATCAGGTCCTTGACGGCGATCGGGACGCCGGCGAGCTCGTGGAGCTGCTCCCCGGCGGCGCGGCGGGCGTCGACGTCGGCCGCGACGGCCAGGGCTTCCTCCGTGTTGACGTGCAGGAACGCGTTGACGCCGCGCTCCCCGCCGTCCACGGCGGCAATGCGGTCCAGGTGTGCCTGGACCAGCTCAACCGAGGTGATCTCCCCGGAGGCCAGCTTGGCGGCCATTTCGGCCGCGCTGGAGCGGATCAGTTCATGGGCGGTCATGGCTTAGCTCTCCTCCAAGATTGCGGGCACCTTGAAGCGGCCGTCCGCGGAATCCGGGGCACCGGAAAGTGCCTCTTCGGCGGTGAGCACATGGCCCACCACGTCCTCGCGCATGACGTTGGTGAGCGGGATCGGGTGGGACGTGGCCGGGACGTCCGCCCCGGCGGCCTCGCTGACGCTCTTGACGGAATCGACAATCACGGCCAGTTCATTGGCCATGCGGTCCAGTTCGTCGTCGCTCATCTCGATGTGGGCCAGTTGCGCCAGATGCGCCACCTGCTCACGGTTGATCGCAGCCATGGATCTCCCCTGCATGAAAAAGAAAAATTGTGTCCCCACCAGCTTAGTCGCCCGCGGCCGGGGATAAATCCTTCGTCCGCAGCTCCTGGCGGTACACGCGCAGCATCTTGCCATTTTCCGGGATCGGCCAGTCGCGCTCGGGCGCGCGGGAGAAGCCGAGCTTGCGGTAGAGGGCGTGGGCGCCGTGCCAGTCGTCCCCGGTGGTGAGGCTGACGGCGCGGATGCCGTCCGTGCCGCGGGCCCGGTCCAGGATGTAACGCACCATGGCCGCCCCGGCACCGCTGCGCTGCACCTTCGGGTCCACCACCAGCAGCCGGAATTCGAGCTCGTCGGGCAGCGCGATGTCCGCCCACTCGTCCCCGAACACGGCCAGCGTCGCCGAGCCCACCACCACGCCGTCACGTTCGGCCACGATCACCGGCGCCACCGCCGCGCGCTCCGCCACGCTCAGGATCTTTTGCATGTACGGGTACTCGGCGCTCTCAAAGTAGCCCGCGCCCAGGTACGCGTCGGCCGTGATCCGGGCAACGGCGTCGTAGTCAAGGGGTGTGGCTGGGCGGACGGTGACGTTCATGCGTTGGGTTCTCCTGGTGGCGTACGACGGCGGGACTTGCCTTCCCAAGTTTCCCGCACCCGGGTGCCGCGCAGGAAATGCACGACCTGGCACCGGGAGTTCAGAACAGGCTTGTCGGCACGCCTTCGTCCACGAGCACCGCCGATCCGTTGCCCGCGGACGCTCCCGGACTGGCCAGAAACACCACCATGTTGGCAATCTCGGCCGGTGCGCTGCTGACAACGACGATCCGGCCCCAGCCGCGCGCCAGCATGGCCGGCGTCGCGCCCGGCACCTGCGGCCACAGGGATCCCTCGGCCGCAGGGATTCCACGGCCGCGGACAGCTTCACTTGGCCACGCCCGTTGAGCGTCACGTCCATGCCCTCTTCGGCCAGGCCCTTCGCCACCGCATGGCCGGTCCCCTGGGTTGAACCGCTGATGAACGCTTGATCCGCCGAGCTGCAAATCCATTTCTCTCCTACTTCCCGTACTCGCCGCAGGGCAAAGTGCGGGGCCGCGGGGCTTTGCGGCAGCGAGGTCCAAGTAGGATCCCGAACCATCTCTCACCAGCGGATCGAGCTGCCCTGCGGCGATGCTCCCACGATGCTCCCAGCTGGTTCCCCGGCGTTCCCGCAGTCGTCCCACTTGGCATCACGAGGATCTTGGCGGATGTCGAGCCGGCGCCTGCCGGAGCCCGAACAACGGGTTCGCGTGGAACTGAAATCCTGCCCCGAATGAGGTCTGTTCACCCGGCATTTCCACGGACGGGTCTTCTGGGACGGCGAATGCCCAGGCGCAACAGATGCGCAGTTCAGAGGCATGTTTGTCCGGTCAAGGACCCCCCATCTGTGACAGTTCACCCGGAGTTGAAAACGAGTCCTGGCGCGTCACACCCGGCGGGCCTGTCCAGGCCGGACTCGTGCGCGGACACTTCCGCTAAACGGCGAGGCTGCATATCCTCGGACCATGAGCGGTTCAAGCGAAGCCGTGGTCCGGCTGGCCGTCGGTTTGGTGAAAACAAATTGCGCGCATCAAGGGAGGGCACCGAGATGAGACCACTTCGATACTCGATCAACGTCACGCTCGACGGCTGCTGCCATCACGAGGCTGGGCTCCCCCCGGACGAGGAGTCGATGCGCTACTGGACCGCTGAGATGGAGCGGGCCGATGCCCTGCTGTTCGGCCGGGTGACCTACGAGATGATGGAGTCTGCGTGGCGGAAGCCCGCCTCGGGCTCGTGGCCCGGCTGGGTGGATGGGTGGCAGATCCCGTTCGCCGAAGCCATCGACGGGGCGAAGAAGTACGTTGTGTCGAGCACGCTGAGCGGGGTCGATTGGAATGCCGAGCTGGTTCGGGGCGACTTGGGGCAAGCGGTTCAGCGGCTCAAGCAGGAGTCAGGCAGGGGCTTGTGGGTTGGTGGCGTGACGCTCCCCCTGGCGTTGGCGGATCTGAGACTGATCGACGAGTACGAGTTCCTCGTGCAGCCTGTCCTTGCCGGACATGGGCCTAGGTTGCTCGCAGGCCTGCGCGAGCGCATCCAACTCGAACTTGTGGGTCGCCATGAGTTCCGGTCGGGAGCGACCGCCCTGCGATACAGGCCGGCGCGAGTCGCGGCCTGACGCGAAGTGGCCTGGCACGTTGGCCGCTGCCTCGCGACGAAGCAACGGTTCTCGCGCCTGGGATGAACTCTTCGTTCTCGGCCGCCACGGGAAACGCAGGGGACAAAGCCCCGACCCCAGCGACTTCACCGACTTCCGCGACACCCGAACGGCTCCCGGGGCGTCCCGTATGGCGTTCCCCTTGTGGGGCGCACAAGTATCGCCCTTGACTCCTGGTCTTGCTGACGACCGCCATCGAGTCAATGGCTCCCGACCTGAGATCCGGATTAGCGACAAGTGCAACCGGAACCTACACGCCATGTCTGAACCGAGGGCTGTCCTGGCCCTGCCGTAGTGCCCTGGACGCGCAGCCACACCCTCCGGCAGCCCGGACGCCGTCAGCTGCCGCCGGACCAGGACGCGTCGGCGGAACCGTAGCCGCGGGCCTCCACTGCGGTACAGGCAGGGACGCCGTCCACCACGACGGCGGGCGCCAGCCGCAGCCCCGGGCCCCAGGCCGTGTATTCCGGTTCGCTCGCAAGAGCTTCGGGTGGCGGCAGCCCGCCCGAAACCCGGCTGGGGCCGGTGCGCATCAGGTCCATGGCGGTGCGGGCCAGTGACAGCCGGGCGTTGCGCACGGTGCCGTCCAGGCGCTCCCGCCACGCATCGATGGCAGCGGCGGCAGTGAGGTAGCCGGTGGCGTGGTCGAGCGCCTGGACGGGCAGCGGGAATGGCCGCTCGCGCCCAAAGTGTTCCATGCCGGCATGCGCGATCCCGCAGCTCATCTGCACCAAGGAGTCGAAGCCGCGGCGCTGCGCCCACGGGCCGGTCCAGCCATAGGCGTCGAGGGCAACGCTGACCAGGGCAGGGTGGCGTTCGGCGAGGGCCGCATCCGAGAGGCCCAGCCGGTCCAGTGCGTCAGCGCGGTAGCCGTGGATGAAAATATCGGCTCCCGCCAGCAGCACCTTGAGCCGGGCCAGGCCTTCGGGCGTCTTTACGTCAAGGCGGGCGCACCGCTTGCCCAGCGTCATCTCGGCCTCGAGGCCCGGCTCGTTCCAGTCCGGCGGGTCGATCCGCAGGACTTCGGCACCGTACAGGGCCAGGAACCGGGTGGCGACCGGGCCCGCGATGACCCGGGTCAGGTCCAGGACACGCACACCCGCCAGCGGGCGGGCCGCCGCAGGCACAGCCGCCGCAGGCACAGCGGCCGCAGGCAAGGCCGCACTCACAACGGCGGGCTGCGCACGGGTGACGGACCCGCGGCGGCGGGTGCCGGCGTCGTGCCTTCCAAACGGCGGGACGCGGCGTTCCGGGCCCCAATGCACCAGGGGCTCGGCGGCGAGCGCGGCGCCTTGGGGATGGGCCAGCCACTCGTCCCGGGTGCGCATGACGGCGGCACACCCGTTGGCGGCAACAACTGTCGCTTCCAGCCGCTCCCCCGGCCAGGATGCGAGCGCCTGCGCCACCCGTCCGCGCTCGACGTCCGCGGGCAGGCCCAGGACGGCGAGCGCGGCGGCCCGGTGGTGCGGGGCGTTGGTGTGGAGGCGGATCCAGCCGTCGGCGCACGGGTAGTCTCCGGCAATGGAGTCCCACACGGGGGGCAGCTCCCAGCCTGTGGGCGTGAAGGACAGCCCAAACCAGGCCGAGGCCAGCGCCCGGTCCACCGCGACGGGCGGGGTCCCTGCGCCCAGGCGCCCGCACAGGCGCGCCACCGCGTTTCCGGCCGCGGCCACGGAGGCTGCCGCAAGCCCCGTGACGTCGAAGGCGGACGGCAGCGCCCCCTCCCCCGTGACGTGGGTGTGGTCCGGGGCCGCGAAGTTCGCATCAATGACCGTGAGGTTCATTGCAACAGGGTACGCCCGTGGGCCGGCGCGTGCCCGGCGACAGCCTTGTTCCGTAGCATGGAGGGATGGCCGCCCAGCATTCACTCATCGATCCCAGCACGCCTCCCGTCGCCGCCACCTGCGCCGGGCAGGTCCGCGGCCTGTGGCGGCCCTGCCCTGAAACCGCCGCCGGACCCGGAGCCTTCAGCCATTCCGCGGCATTCCTGGGCATCCCCTTCGGCGAAGCGCCCGTCGGCCCGCTGCGCTTCGCCGCGCCGGTGCCGCATGCGCGCTGGGACGGCGTGCGCGGCGCCCTCGAACACGGGCCCACGCCGCAGCGGCCGGGCCCGCCGGCGCACACCCTCATCCCGGAACCGTCCGTGCCGGGCGCATCCACGCTGAACCTGGACGTCTTCACCCCGGCGCCGTCCGTGGCGGCGGCGCTCCCGGTCCTGGTGTACATCCACGGCGGCGGTTTCACGGCCGGCTCCCCCGCCAGCCCCTGGTACGACGGCGCCGCCTTCAACCGCGACGGTGTCGTCACAGTCAACGTCTCCTACCGGCTTGGCTTCGACGGCTTTGGCCTGGTGGACGGCGCCCCGGACAACCGCGCCGTCCTCGACTGGCTGCTGGCCCTGGAGTGGGTGCAGGCGAACATTGCCGCGTTTGGCGGCGACCCGGCCCGGGTGACCCTGGCGGGGCAGTCGGCCGGGGGCGGCGCAGTCCTGACCCTCTTGGGCATGCCCCAGGCGCAGCACCTTTTCGCGCAGGCCTACTGCCTCTCCGGCGCGCTCGGCGACGTCCCCCGCGACCGGGCGGGCGCGCTCGCGGAGCGGCTGGCGGCACTGGCCGGCGTCGAGCCCACCGTGGAGGGGTTCGCCTCGGTGCCTGAGGAGCGCCTGCTCGAGCTCCAGCCCAGGGCGCTGGAGGCCGGCGGCGGGATGTTTTCGGTCCTGCGGCGCGTGCTGGACGGCGGGCAGTCGCTGGGCCCCATGGTCGACGGCGAACTCATCACCGCGCCCACGCCCGACTCCCTGCGCGCCGGCACCGGCGCCGGCAAGCCGCTGGTGCTGGGCACGGCCGACGACGAATTTGCCATGGCCCTGGGCCGCCTGGCGTCCAAGCTGCGTTTTGTCCCGTCGCGGCTGCTCCTGGGCCAGGCCGGACTGGCGCGGGGGCGCCGCAGCAGCTACCTGGCCGCCAACAAGGATGTGGCGCGGCTGGGCTCCGCGGCGGTGCTGGGCAGGTACATCAGCGATGCCGTCTTCCGGAGCACCGCGCTCACGGTGGCCGAATCGCGGGCGGCGGGGGCCGCTGCCCGGGCCGCTGCCCGGGCCGCCGGGTCCGGGACCGCCGGGTCCGGGTCCGTCGAGTACGCTGATGGGTCCCCGGCCGGGGCCGCCGCGGCCGCGAACCCTGCCGGGACCTGGCTGTACCGGTTCTCGTGGCGTTCACCGGTGTTTGGCCGGGCCGTGCACTGCCTGGATGTGCCATTCTTCTTCGACTGCCTGGGCACCGGCGGGATTGACGCCCTGGCCGGCAAGTCGCCCCCGCAGGCCCTCGCCGACGAGGTCCATGCAGCCGCTGTGTCCTTCGCGATCTCCGGCGATCCGGGATGGGACGGCCATGACGGGGACCGGCCGACCAAGGTCTTTGACACGCCCGCGTCGGTGGTGCCCGACGGCTACGCGTCGGTGCGCCCCCTGCTGGACTGATCCGCAGCACTGCGGCCGACGGGTGCGTGCCTGCGCCCCCACCGTCCGACGCCGGACAGGCGGCCCTGGCTGATGGCGATCCCTGCCACGACAATGACGGCGCCGACGGGCTGGTTCCAGCTGACGGGTTCGGACAGGACGGCGACGCCCAGGCTGACGCCGACCACCGGCGTGAGGTAGGTGACGGTCGATGCGTTGGCCGCGCCCCAGGCGGCCACCAGGTTGGTGTTCCACACGTAGGCGAGGCCGGTCCCGGCCATGCCGAGGATGAGGATGCTGACCACCACGCGCGGGGTGAGGTGGACGGGAGCCGTGGCAATCCACGGCGCAAGGATCAGCATGATCAGGGCGCCGAGGCCCACCTGTACCGTGGCCAGGGACAGGGCCGGCAGGCCGCGCGGTGAGACAAAGCGCCGCAGGTAGACGAAGCCGAGGCCGTAGCAGGCGGTGGCCGCGAGGCAGGACGCCTGGGCGGCCAGGGTGCCGCCGCCGGTCCCACGCCAGGGTCCCAGGACGATGACGACGCCGAGGAAGCCGGCGAGCAGCCCCAACAGGCGGACCCGGGTGGGCCGTTCCCGGGGCAGCGCCGCGAGTGCCACGAGCGTGGTCATGAGCGGGGTGGTGGCGTTGTAGATGCTGGCCAGGCCGGAGCCGATGGTCTGTTCGGCCCACGAATACAGCAGAAACGGTGCAACGCACAGCAGCACCGAGACCACGAGCAGATGGGCCCACACCGCCGGTTCGGTGGGCAGCCTTTGCCGGGCGGCCAGCGAGATGGCGGCCAGCGCCACTGCCCCGGCACCGAGCCGGCCCAGCACCACCTGGGCCGGCGACAGGCCCTCAAGGCCAATCGCAATGAACAGGAAGCTGGCACCCCAAACCAGGGCCAAGGTGACAAATTGGGCCAGCGGCCATTTGCTGGTGGAACTCGTCGTGGACATTCGCATCCTTCGTTACAGCCGCCGTTGGCCGCCGGGTTCGGTGGCACCACCCCTACAGACGTTGCCCGGGTGTAAAACGTGAGATTGCCTGGCCCCAGCCGCCAGGGCGGACCGTATTCCGAGCCAGCGCCGCCATGACCGGCTGCCACGGTTTCGCGCCCGTCATGCACCTTCCCCCGGGCCCTCGATGTTGCACACCAGCTGCCACACGTAGCCGTCCGGGTCCGTGACGGTGCCAATGTACTGCCGGCGCCCGCTCGCGTGGTCGATCACTTGAGGTGCGGAGGCCGATCCCCCGGCCGTCCTTGCCGTTGTCAGCAGCCGGTCAACCTCGGCGGTGGACCTGATCGCGCAGCTGAGCACTCCGTCGCTGCGTCCGGCAACCGCACCGGCCGCAAGTCCGGTGTTGCGGGCAAAGTCCTCCGGCCCGGCCAGGAACAAGGTCAGCCCGGGCAGCTCAAGGCACGCGATGCCAAACATGAGCCTGGCATTGTCCATGCCCAGCCCGTCGCGGTAAAACGCCAGCGAGCGCGCGGCATCCGCCACCACCCGGGAGAGCACCACCCCGTCGGTTTCCATCTCGATCATCCTTTCGTCCGGACTGGTCCATCCGGACTGGTCCATCCGGGCTAGTCCATCCGGGCTAGTCCGACGGCGCGAAGTTGCCTTCCAGCCCCGGCACGCAGGCGGCGGTCCACACGGAGAGCACTTCCTCCCGCGACGGCAGGCCGTTGACGGCCGGGGTCAGCTCCGGCCTGCGGACCCACGCGCCCGCCTCCTCGGCAATCAACGCGGCGGCGGCAAAGTCGTGCTCAAAGAGCCCGTATTCCAGGTAGCCGTCCACGCCGCCCTCGGCCACGGCACACAGTTCCAGTGCGGCTGAACCGAGCCGGCGGAAATCGCCGAACTTGTCCATGCGCCCGTTCAGTTCGGATACCAGGCGGCGCCGCACCACCGGATCGGACGTCAGGGCGGTGGACAAAAGCGTGCCGCCGCGGGCCTCCAGCGGTCCCCGGAGCCGTCGGACGCCCTGGACGCCGTCGGCCCGGACCTCGTCCAGCCAGGCGCCTCCCCCGCGGGAGGCGAAATAGGTGCGCCGCAGGGCAGGTGCGCTGACCACCCCGGCCAGCCATCCGCCGTCGGGCCCCATCACGGCCACCGAGGTGCCGTAGTAGGCGATGTTGCGGATGAAGTTCATGGTGCCGTCGAGCGGGTCGATGCTCCACCGGCAGCCGGACGGTTCCGCGGGCAGCGCCGGCGCCAGTTCCTCGCCCGTGATGACGTCGTGCGGGCGGGAGTCGGTGATGACGGCGCGCACGGCCCGCTCGGCGGCAAGGTCGAAGGCCGTGACCCAGTCTGAGTCGGAGGATTTTTCCGTGGCGCCGAAGCCTTCGGGGTCCCGCGCGGCCAGGACGGCGGCACCGGCGGCGGCCGCCCGCAGCGCCACCTCCAGCAGTTCATCAATGGATGCGGCGTGGCTCATGCGTCCTCCCCTTCTTCTGCGAATACAGCTTGATCGTCCGGTTCAGCGGCAGGCCCCTCGGCGAGCAGCCGCACGAATCCGTCCTCGTCCAGCACTTTCACACCCAGCGATTCGGCCTTGTCCAGCTTCGTGCCCGCGTTCTCTCCCGCGACCACATAGGACGTCTGCCTCGAGACCGAGCCGGCTGCCTTGCCGCCGCGGGTGATGATGGCCTCCTTGGCCTCGTCCCGGCTGAAGTTGGGCAGCGTCCCGGTCACCACAAGCGTCAGGCCTTCCAGTGTGCGCGGGGTTGATTCGTCCACCTCGTCCTGCATCCGCACCCCGGCCGCAGCCCACGCGTCCACGATCTCCCGGTGCCAGTCCACCGCAAACCACTCCACGAGCGCCTCGGCAATGATGGGCCCGACGCCGTCCACGTCGGCCAGCGCAACTTCGGACGCGGCCCGGATGGCGTCCATCGAGCCGAACGCAGTGGCCAGGGCACGCGACGCCGTGGGGCCGACGTGCCGGATGGACAGTGCCACCAGCACGCGCCACAGCGGCTGCGACTTCGCCTTCTCCAGTTCCTCGAACAGCTTCTCGGTGTTCCTGGTGGGCACCGACGGCTTCTTGGCCGTCGCCTTCGTGTAGAAATACGGCACCTGCTGGAAGCGGCCCGTACCCTCGCCCTTGGCCCGGATTTCCCGCCACACCACGACGCCGGACAGGTCCAGGTCCGCGATGGTGAAGACATCCGCCTCGCTGGTGAGCGGGCCGGGGCCGGAAGGCATGATGACCCCGCCGTTCTCCGCCGGGTCGGGACCGGGGCCGGTGGTCAGCGCGGCCGCGGCCTCGTAGCCCAGGGCCTCGATGTCGAAGCCGCCGCGGCCGGCCAGGTGCGCCACGCGCTCGGTCAGCTGGGCCGGGCAGGACCGCGCGTTGGGGCAGCGGATGTCAATGTCGCCCTCCTTGGCGGGGGCCAGTTCGGTGCCGCACGACGGGCAGTGCGTGGGCATCACGAATTCGCGCTCGTCCCCGGTCCGCAGCGCCACCACCGGGCCCACAACTTCCGGGATGACGTCCCCGGCCTTGCGCAGGACCACGGTGTCGCCAATGAGCACGCCCTTGGCCTTGACCACGTCCTGGTTGTGCAGGGTGGCCATTTCCACCGTGGATCCGGCTACCTTGACCGGTGTCATGACGGCGTAGGGCGTGACGCGGCCGGTGCGCCCCACGTTGACACGGATGTCCAGCAGCTTGGTGTTGACCTCTTCCGGCGGGTACTTGTAGGCCACGGACCAGCGCGGCACCCGCGAGGTGTGGCCCAGTTCGCGCTGGGTGGCGAAGTCATCCACCTTGACCACGATGCCGTCAATCTCATGGATGAGGTCGTGCCGGTGTTCTCCGTAGTGGGCGATGAACCCCATCACCTCCTCCAGCGTGTCCAGCACCTTGTAGTACGGGCTGGTGGGCATGCCCCATTCCTTGAGCTGCGCGTAGGTCTGCGACTGGCTTGTGGTTTCCAGGCCTTCGCGGGCACCGATGCCGTGCACGTACATGCTCAGCGGCCGCTTGGCGGTCTCCGCCGGGTCCTTCTGCCGCAGCGAGCCGGCCGCCGTGTTGCGCGGGTTCGCATACGGCGCCCTGCCGGCCGCCACCATCTGCTCATTGAGCGCCGCAAAATCCTTGGAGGCGATGTACACCTCTCCACGGACTTCCATCTCGGCCGGGAAGCCGGTGCCGTGCAGCTTCTGCGGGATGTCCTTGATGGTGGCCACGTTGTGGGTGATGTCCTCCCCCGTGGTGCCGTCGCCGCGCGTCGCGGCCCGCACCAGCACGCCGTCGCGGTACAGCAGGTTCACGGCCAGGCCGTCGATCTTCAGCTCGGTGAGCCACTGGGGCGCCGTCCCGTGCCGCTTCTCCACCGACGCCTCGGCCCGGCGCAGCCAGGCTTCCAGCTCGGCCAGGGAGAAGACGTCCTCCAGCGAGTACATGCGTGTCAGATGGTCGACGGCGGCAAACGCCACCGAGACATCCCCACCCACCACCTGGGTCGGGGAATCGTTGGTGACCAGTTCGGGGTTGAGGGCCTCAATCCGCTCCAGTTCGCTGTAGAGGCGGTCGAACTCCGCATCCGAGACGAGGGGGGCGTCGTCGTTGTAATACGCGGCCCGGTACTTTTGGACCAGCTCAACAAGGTCGGCGTAGCGCTCCCGTGCCGATGTGGACGGGGTCCGGGCGGGCTCGACGGCGGGCTCGACGGCGTCCTCGACGTCATCCGGCACGCCGGCTTCGGGTACGGCAGATGTGGGCGTTGCTGCATCTGGATTCTCAGGCTGGCTAGTCACGGTTCCATCTTGCCGCAAAACGTCCCGGGGCGCTCCACCGGATCCCTGCCGTGTCTTGGCCGCAAGGGCCGCCGTTTGCCGGTCTTTGCGGCCGGCGATTGTTACGCCCCGGACGGATTGCCGCCGTGCCGTCGATCACAGCACTTGGCCATCGGGGCGCCCCGTCACGTACCGTGGAAGGCGGTGCCTCAACGACGAGGCGGCCGGAAGACAATCAAAGGAAGCAATGGCGCATGAGCTTTGAATCGCACTCCATGACCCTCAAGATCTGGGACCACTCAACCATTGAGCCCACCCTGGATTCTGCCATCACCCACATTTCAAGCCGGGCGAACGCCCCGAGGGAACGTGTCCGGGTAACGCGCAGCGGACCGAACCTGTTCACGGTCAGCACGTCCGAGGAATCCCACACCCACTCCGGCATTTAGCCGGAGGGAGCCCAATGCGCCGCCGCAATCTGGCATTGCGGCGGCGCGTTTGCGTTCCCGGGGGGACGGACCATGGGAACCTCGGCTGCCTGCTCTCCTTCCTGGGGCTGGTCGCTGCAGCATTCGTCGCACTCATCCTGATGGGGCATGCCACCCCCGGGGTCATGCCCGGGCTCCTGTGCGGCGGATTCGTGGTCGTGGTTGCAGCGGGATCACTGGTGCTGTTCCCGGCGGACTGGCCACCGTCCTACGCCCCGGTCCCCGCCGTCACTGGATACTGGGGGCGTGTCTTCCATTGTGAGTGCGTGCCTTCCATTGTGACGGCAGTGCTCCAGATGACGGTGCTCCAGATGACTCCGGCTTCGAGGACGGCTGCTGCCTGGTAGACGACGGCGGCTTCGTAGGAGCCGCCGTCTGGGGAGCGCCATTGCCTGGGGTGTATGAGCTGCGATCGACTTTCGTTTCGGCCTTTGCATGCCTCTTTCCCGTAGCGTGGTTGACGGCTTCCGGCAGAGCCTTTGCGCTTACTCGTCTCCCTATTTCTGGATGACACATTGGAAGCCACGGCCACCCGAATAGGCCCGGTCCGCCTTGGCGGGGCATGCCTTGTCGGCCACGCTGGCGCTGGCCGGGTCCGCAAGTTTTCGTCCACCCGGGCGTTCATCTTCGTCGTCAATCCGCCGCGGAACTTCCCCATCGCGTGGTCACAGCTGATGGAGGCCGGGAAGCCATCGGTCCCGGACCGGGCGTTGATCACGCCGCTGGTCGGTGACGCGCAAGCCCGGTGCCTGCCGAGGTTCCCCGGGCCGGGCGGGAACGTTCGAACGGGCCGTGGTGGCCAGGCGCCGGCACCGGCCGGGCTCCGTTGAGTATGTCGTGCTGTCCTTCTCCACCCGTGGAATGACGCATGGGGACGTCGCCGCGCACCTGGCCGACGTGTACGGCTGGATGGATCTCCAAGACGTCGATCTCCACGATCACCGAGACGGTGTTGGACAGGATGGCCGAATGGCAGAACCGGCCCTTGAATCCGGCGTATCCGCTCTTGTGGGCCGGTGCGGTGGTGAAGGCGCCAGGTACTGGCTTCAGGTGCGGGCTTGGATGAGGGATCGCTGCGTCGACGACGTCCTCGTCTGTGACGGACTGACAGGGCTGCCGGACGCGCGGCCGCCGTGTGGCCGGAGACGGTAGTGCACGCTTGGATCGTGCACTTGATGCGCAACAACTTCCGCCCCTACGCCCGGCAGGGCTGGGACAAGATCTCCCGGGCGCTCAACGCGCCTGCCAGGCTGCGATGGTCTCCGCAGCCGAGGAGCGGTTCCCGGAATTTGGGCAGGAATGCGCCCGGAAGTACCCGCCGATCCTCATGATCTGGGAAAACGCCTGGGTGCGATTTCGTGCCGTTCCTGCCGTTCGTGCCGTTCCTGCCGTTCGGCCAAGGTATCCGCCGGATCGTGGGCACCACGAACGCCATCTAGTCCGTCCACGCCCGGGTCCGCAAAGCCGTCAGGGCCCGCAGGCACTTCCCCAACGAGCAGTCCGGACCCGGATTCGTCCACCTCGCGGTCATGGCCTTGGACCCGAACGGCAAAGGCGGGCCAGCTGGACCCAACGATGGAAATACACCCCAACACCTTCGAAATCGCCTTCGACGCCCGGCTCCCCGCAAGTCGTCGCCAACCCACTATTTGCAACTCAGTTACAGTGTCAAATTGACAGTCCCGGGCGTCGCCAGCCCTTAGCCCGGGAACCCGAAGCAGGGGTAGAAGTCCTCCACGCCAGGGCGGGCCACTTCGATGCAGCGGGACTTCACCTGCTCCAGTGACGCCTCACTGTCAGTGCCCGCAGCCGTGCGCCCGTTGACCGTGACAGACACCTTTGCCGTGGCGGTGCGCCTCAGGTTGTTGTCTGTTGCATTGACGTTGCCCTCACCGGGGAAGTTCGCGTGGTTGTGCACGGTGGAATGCTCCAGCGGGCCGGTGCCGGTCCAGGCCGCGGCGAGGCCGATGGTGACGGGGTTGCCGTTGCCGTCGGTGCCGGGCAGTTCGGTGCTGATGGAGGCGGCGGTCAACCTCGGATCAACCACCAAAGGCGCCATGTTCTGGCCCTCTGCCTCGAACAGCACCACGCCCGGGCCGGCCGCAGCGGCGACCCCACCGGCCGTTGTGGCGCAGATATCGGTGATGCGCAGGAACACGCTGGTCAGGCCCTGTTTGTTCACGGGACCGGGCTGGTCGGCGTATTGGGCCACGCTCGAGTCGACGAAGATTTGGGTCTGCTCGCAGCCGACAGTTTCGACCACCTGGGTGAAGCCGTTGGTTGAGGAAATCGTGTGGTAGATGTTGGGAGCGGCCCCGGCGGGTGCCACACCCACGGCCAACAGGGCCGCCGTCGACAATCCAGTAAGCAAGCGTTTCATCATGACTCCTTTGTCCTATTTGAGGCTGAGCACCTCGTCGATGGGGCGCCCGTTAATGAAAACCTGGGCACTCGTGGCCCCGGACGCGGCCATGGCCGTGTACTCCAGCTGTGCCTTCGCGCGGGGGATGTCGCACACACCGGCCAGCATGAACTGCCCACTGAGCCGGATGGTGATGGTGCTGCCGGTCAGCTCACCACCGGCGTAGCTGAGGTTCGAGCGGTACAGGACGTTCACCAACCCGGACTGGCTGACGTCTCGGCTCTTGTTCGCGAGCAGGGTCCCGATGCTGGGGGCCACCTGGTCCGTGAATCGGACCGGAGCCGTGGTCGTGGCGACGAGGCTGTCGCCGCAGCCGATCGCGGGTCCCGAGACGCCGTTGTCACCAACAGCAACGTAGTAGATCGTCAGCGGAGCCACCTGCTCCGGGAATGCAGGAGTGGTTGGTTGCTCCGTCGCCGTCGGGCTCGCCGGGGCGGACGACGGCGGGGCAGCGGTTGTCGGGGGCGAGCTCGCCGCCGTCGTCGGTGTCGCGTTGGGGCCCGCTGTTGTGGTCGGGGCCGCGGAACTGCTCGTGGGGGCCGGGACGAGTGGACCGAAACAACCTGTGAGCACGATCAGGGCGGCGGGCCAGAGAACGCTGAACGCCGAAAATCCATGCCTGGCCATGATGCCCCTTTTGGTGCGGTCCCCGTAATTTCAGTACACGCCTTCAACCTACGTCCGGGCCGCTTTCCGGCACAGGGGCTTAGGTCCCGCCTCAAACGAGGCCAAGCGCTGGGGCTCCATAGCGTGGCACCTGCTGCTGGCGCCTCCGGACGAGCAGCGCCCAGTGCAGCAGCAACTGCCGGATCTTCGGTTGGTCGCCCAGGATGCCGTGGCTAATCCACCTCGGGCGTGATGCTGCCGGACGTAAGGCGACCACCGCGTAATTCTTGAAACGACCTACCAAAGTACCTTTCGAAAGAGAGCCCACGCGAAGACGGCACCCGATGTTATCGATCCTGACCGCAACCTGAAAGAACAGCCCCGGCAGGCCCCACCGGATCTGACGCGATCCATGCCCACCACCTTCATCAACGCGCTGATGAGTACCGGGGTCGACGTGCTCCCTTTCCACTTCCTGCAGCCTGTGGGGTGGGGCCCACCCACGGGCTGGCCACCGCTGCCCCGCAGGTGGGCGTTGGGCCACCGGCCGCCGCGCACTCGGCGAAAGCGTCCTCGAGGTGCGACTGCTGGGGCGCGCCCGGGATCGTTTTCAAGATTGAGCAAGACACCCACGGCGTTCATGGCACCAGTGTCCCACCTGTGTGCGGGCAGGTTCCCTGACGTCAGCGGCGAAGGCAGCGGCTGCCGTCACCGGAATACAGCCCCTAAAGCCCGGGCTGCTGTGTAGCCATGAGCCAGTACCGGCGTCCGAGCTTCCCGACCCTGGCCTACAGGGACGGCCACGGGCTTCCCATCGAGTACGGCCGGCGGTGGGACAGTGGTTCCGCTCCGGGCGATGCCTATTCGCGCACCAGCAACCTGCAGCGTTTCGCGCCCCTGCATAACGCTGCAACGGCACTCGTGGAGTGGCTGCAGGCCACTGTCGACGTGGCGGTCCAGGACAGACCGGTGGCCGCCAACGAACTGCTCCCGCAGCCGGAGCGCGTGAGGCAAGGCCGGATTCGGCTGCCGCCACACGGCAATTGCTCGCCCTGGCCCTGACGTCCCGGGGCGGATTCGAGAACCCGGGACCGCCAGCCGGTCACCGGCAAACTGCTGAGGACAGCGCGTCCAGGAGATCCATTCCGGGTGTGTAGTGAACGGTGTTCAGGCCAAGTTCCCCAGCCGTGGCAATGTTGGCGTGGTTGTCGTCAATGAACACGACGTTCCGTGTTTCGGCGCCCAGCTCGGCGACTACATGGTCAAAGATGCGCGGGTCGGGTTTGACCATTCCGAGTTCCCCGCTGAAGTACAGCTTGGAGAAATAGCCCACCCAGGGTGAACCCGCAGCGTACCGGCCGGCCATTTGGGCGGGCATATTTGACAGGAGGGCAAGATTTGACTGCCCGGTATGGAGAGTCTCCAGCACCGCCAGCGTCTCCGCGTTCAGGTGCGACCACTGCATGGCATCCATGGCCTCAAGCGCATCGACTTCCGCAGCGTCCACCGCACGGCCCAGCACACCCGACCAGTACTCCTTGGGGGTCAGTTTCCCGGCGTCGAATGGCTCGCGCATGGCCCAGTACGGGCTTGTCCTTTCCTCAAGTTCCCGGCCGGCTGCCCCTTCCAGGGCTGCCCAGTCCGCCGCTTCCGGCGCCATGGAAATGACCATGCCGTAGTCAAAGAGGTACCAAACATCCGAACGCGATATGGCTGTCATCGTTTCAGCGTAGCCGCACCCCACGGGGCCGGCGCCCGGCTGCCGCACCGTCCACGGCAGCTACCGGCCGTTGCGCCGCAGCGCCAAACCCAGCTGCCGGCCCCCTTCCGGAAAGGCCCCCCGGGTTCGGCCCGGAACAGTTGAGGCGGATGAACGGCCCTGCGGGTTCTGCCGGGAACCAATCCTTGCCGGCCGCCATGACGACGCCGGAATCCTCCCAGTCGCGCGTCAGCCGTACGAGGTTGGTGCCGCCCGGCAGGCGCAGCCACAGGTTGAGCCCTCCCTTGGGGATTTGCTCGCTGTGGGCGTCCGGCACGTGCTCCAGCAGGCTTGTGACCATCAGGTCACGGCGGGCCCGGAGGTGGTGGCGGAGGCTGCGACGATGCGTCTGTCACCGGCCAGGTGACCACGTCCAGGGCGGGCGCCTGCAGGGGCCCGCTGACGTACATGGCCTCGGCTCCCGGTCGGCGAGGTGCGCTCCCGTGCCGGTCCCCGCGCCACAACGGCGGCAATGCGGATGGCCGGCGACACGCTCTTGGCCAGCGAGCGGACGTAAATGACGTGCCCGGAATCGTCGCGTGCGGCGACGGGGTCGCTGTCGATGCCGAAATCGTGGGCCCAGTCGTCCTCCACCATGAAGTCCCCGTGTTTACGCACCACGTCCAGGGCCTCCGGGGCCGGGCCGCCGGGCCCGCTGGGCACGGGGACGAGCTTGACGCCGGCATTCCTGGCCGCCAGGATGGCCCCCCAGTAGCTCGGCGCTTCGATGGGCAGGGGACGCCCGCGGCCCACCGGGGCGCTGACGATGGAGCTCAGCCCACCCTGGCCTCCCGGCAGCACGATCACGTCGCTGGGCGTCGGCGTGTTGATGCCCAACGGCGTCGCGGCCCCAGTTCGCGGGCAAACCAGGACTGCAGTTCCGGCAGGCCCGCACCGGACGGCCGGGACAGTGCCGCGTCGCTGCGCGCCGCACGCACCAGGGCCGCCTGCACCAGCCGCTCCGGCAGCAGTTCCCGGTCCGGACAGCCGGAATGGAGGGCGATGGCGTGGTTCGGGACGCTGCGCATGGTCGACGAGTCAGTGGCCGGAAACGGCTGGTGCGGCCCCAGGCCAGTGTTCAGCCACGTCGGATCAGTCGCTGAGCTCTTGCTCCGGGCCCGGCAGCACCACGGCCCGGCTTTCCGAAGCGGGCCGCCGCCGGTGGCCTGAACGGGGCTTGAGTCCGCTGATCAGGACGCTGACCACGATGAGGGCGGCACCGGCCAGGGCCACGCCGGGAAGCCGGTCGCCGGCAAGACGTCCGACGATGCCGGCCCAGACAGGTTCACCCGTGTAGATGATCGTGGCCCGGGTGGGCGAAACGGACTTTTGCGCCCAGTTCATGGTTGCCTGAATGACACAGCTGGCGGCCCCCATGCCTCCTGCCGTGGCCACCCAGACCCAGGAAAAGCCCGGGATGTCCTCATGCACCACGGGAAGGGCAAGGAACCCGAGGACGCCACAGGCGAGCAGCTGCACCACCGTGACCCTGCCGAGGTTGACCTTGCCGGCGAACAGGCTGATCAGGATGATCTCGCCGGCAATCGGCAGGGTGCTGACCACCGTCGCGACCTCCCCCGCGCCCAGGCCCACGTGAACGGCGTCGGGCCCCGCCAGCAGAAGCAGCCCAACAAACGCGAGCGCAACGCCAACAAGGGCCATGGCCGTGGGCCGCTTCCGGAAGGCGGCCCACTGCAGGAGCGGCACCAACGGCACGTACAGTGCGGTCAGGAACGCCGAGGTGCTGCTGCTGACGGTCTGCAGGCCGAACGTCTGGAGGCCGTAGCCGAAGAAGATCATGACGCCGATGGCCACCCCGGCGCCGACGTCCGCCCGGGTCATGCCGCGCAGCACGCGGCGGAACAGGATGCAGGCCAGCAGCCCGGCCACCGTGAACCGAAGCCCCACAAAAAACATCGGGCCGCTGTACTGCATCGCGACGTGGACGGCCAGGAACGTCCCGCCCCAGACAGCCGTGACCGCGACAAGGGCAGCTTCCTGCCGGCTCGGGGAGAGGGACCGCAATGGACCCGGAATGCGCACCACCCTGCATATCCTACGGCGCCGGATAATGGGCACGCCAAGGAAGCGGCGGCATGCGGCGTCAAGCGTCGGCCGTCAGCACCACCAGCCGTTGCGTCGCCCGGGTCATCGCCACGTAGCGGTCCACGGCGCCCTCGACGCCCGCACCGAATTGCTCCGGATCCACCAGCACCACCAGGTCGAATTCGAGGCCCTTCACCAGTTGCGGGGCCAGCCACCTGACCCGGGGAGTCTCGGGCATGGCGTCCGGCTTCACAAGGCTGACAACGCAGGCCACGCCGTCCCCCTCCGCCGCCAGCCAACCGTCGAGGATCGGGGCCAGTTCCGACGTGGTTCCGTGGACAACCGGAACGCCGCTGCTCCTGATCGACACGGGAACATTGGCATCCGGAATCGACCCACGAATCACCGGTTCGGCCTCGGCCATGACTTCCTCCGGCGTACGGTAGTTGACGCCCAGCCCTGCCATCGCCACGCGGTCCAGGCCGATCCGCCGCAGCCGTTCCTCCCACTGCTCCCGGAACCCGTGCCGGGCCTGCGCGCGGTCGCCCACAATCGTGAAGCTGCGCGACGGGCACCGCAGCATCAGCATCAGCCACTGTGCGTCGGTCAGCTCCTGCGCCTCATCCACCACCACGTGGGCAAACGGCCCGGCCAGCGTGTCCGGGCCGGCCGCCGGCAAGGCGTCCATGCCCGCCAGCTTGTCCTGCATGTCCTCCCCGCGCAACATCGACATCACCAGCAGTTCGGAGTCGTCGGCGGCCACCAGGTCTTCCACCACCCGGTCCATGAGCTCCCGTCCCTCATGTGCGACGGCGTCCTGCCGCCGCCTGCGCCGTGCTTCCTCCGGGTCACCGAGGCGATCCCGGGCCGCGTCCAGCAGGGGCAGGTCGGACTCCGTCCAAGCGTCCGGAACGGACCGCTGCAGCTTCTTCACCTCGTCGCTTCCGAGCCACGGCGCGCACAGGCGCAGGTAGGCGGGCACCCTCCAGAGATCCCCCACCAGGTCCGTGTAGCTGATGAGCGGCCACGCCCGGCTGAGCGCTTCAGCCAGGTCCTGGTTTCGCGCCAGCGCCCGGCGAAGCAAGCCTGCGGGGACGTCTCCGCCGTCGTACTTGTCTTCCAGGGTGGTCAACAGTTCCTCCCACACCTCCTCGCGTGCCTCGTTGTGCGGCGCGCCGGGGGCCGGCGAGGCGAAGGCCCCGGCCCAGTCGCCGGCGCTGAGCCAGAGGTCCGCATACGGAGTCTCGACCGCCATCCCGTCGGTGGGCGCCTGCTCATGGAACCTGACGGCGGGCTCGATCGCCTTGACCATGGCCGCGGACGACTTCAGCCGGGCCACCTCCGGGTCCGTCTCGACACCTGCAGCGGCCCCCTCGGGTACCAGGTCGCGCAGCGTGCACGTCTGCACGCCCTCCTCCCCCAGGCTCGGCAGGACGTCCGCCACATAGTTCAGGAACGGCTGGTGCGGGCCCACAAACAGCACGCCGCCCCGGTGGTGCCCGATGCGTGGATCCGAGTAGACGAGGTAGGCGGCGCGGTGCAGGGCGACCACGGTCTTGCCGGTACCCGGGCCGCCGTCGACCACCAGGGCGCCGCGGGACGGTGCGCGGATGATGGCATCCTGGTCGGCGGCAATGGTGCCGAGCACGTCCCGCATCCGGGCCGAGCGGCTGCCGCCCAGGCTGGCGATGAATGCGGAAAGGTCCTCGAGCGCCGCGCTCTTGCCGGCGCCTTCCGCGGTGAAGGCCTCGTCCCAGTAGTCGCTGATCCGGCCGCGGGTCCAGCGATAGCGGCGGCGGCCGGCCAGGCCCATGGGGTTGGCGTGGGTTGCCCCGAAGAACGGCGCAGCCGCCGGCGACCGCCAGTCGATGAGGAGGCGCCGGCCGTCGCTGTCCGTCAGGCCAAGCCGTCCAATGTACAGCGGCTCCGCCCCGTCGGCAGGGACAATGCGGCCGAGGCACAGGTCAAGGCCGAAGCGGCCCAGGGTGCGGAGCCGGGCGGACAGGCGCCGGATTTCGACGTCCCGTTCCACGGCCTCCTGGCCAAGGCGGGCGGGCGCCCTGCGCGCGGCGTCCAGCTCGCGGCCCAGCTCCGTAAGCGTCCGGTCGAGGCTTTCCGCAATGGCCGCGAAGTGCCGTTGGTCGGTGGCAATCAGTGCCGGATCCGCCTTGGCCGCAAGGTTGCCGGGAAGGTTGAACGCGCTGGTGCAAGGCGGCATGCCATCAGCTCCTTTCTGATTGGTTCGCGCGGCGGCACGGCGCACCGGGCGGGCGGCCACGCGGGACCGGTCCGGGCGCCGGCTACCCATTATGCGGCCCATCCCGGGCCTTGCGGCAAGGCCCCCTGTACGTTGTAGATTGGAGTTAAGGGGAAGCTGCATTCCTCCTTTTACTTCGCCCTTACCTCGCAGCCGGCACCGGAGGGTCAATGCCCAATAGCTCGCCGCGCAATACCCTGTGGCAGGCCGCCCACGCGGAGCGTGCCGCGCTGGCCGAGGACCTGGCCACAATCGACGACGCCCAGTGGGCGCTGCCGTCCCTGTGCAACCGGTGGACCATCGAGGACGTCACGGCCCACCTCACTGCGGCGGCCAGCATCGGTCCCCTCCGTTGGATTGCCAGCGCAGTCGGCGCCCGGTTCGACTTCGATCTGCACAACGACCGCCGCCTGGCGGAGCACCGCTGCCCCACTCCTGCCCAGACACTCTCGCGGTTCCGGGCCGTCGTCGGCAGTTCCACCTCACCCCTGGGACCCGTCGAGGCATGGCTGGGTGAGGTGGTGGTGCACAGCGAGGACATCCGCCGCCCGCTCGGGATTGTGCGCGAGGTTCCGATGGCCGCTCTCTTGCCGGTTGCCGCTTTTTTTGCGCGGCGGAACTTCACCATCACCAGCCGGAGCGTCGTCAAGGGGCTGCGCCTTGAGGCCACGGACAGCGCGTTTGTGGCGGACGACGGCGGCCGGCCCGTCTTCGGAACCACCCTCGCCTTGACCATGGCGATGGCCGGGCGCGGCACCTACTGCGACGAGCTGGCCGGACCGGGAGTCGAAACCATCCGGGCCCGCTGCATGCCCTGACCGAGAGGTGGTCCGGGCATGGGAGACGCCCCCGGTGCAGTGTGCAGCGGACCCTCCGGCTCCGCATTCCAGTGGGCGGAGGTGTTGATCTGGCCGCCATGCCCTCCCGGTTGTTGCCAATCAAACCAGCCATGAGGCCCATCCTTGGCCAAGGATCCACCCTGGCAGCTTGTCCATCCGGTTGACTGACCCAAAGCTAACGAACCGCGGCGGGCTGGGTCGATGGGGACCTGGCCCCATGGTCGGTGTCTGCTTCGCAGGCTGCCTCTCGATACTCCTGCGGCCAAGGAGCGACCGTCTTGAGCGCCGGTGTGGCCTTGAGGCCCCGGTGCCCTCCA
>NZ_JAAMFM010000069.1 GCF_013376105.1 Arthrobacter wenxiniae | reverse complement strand
ATTTTCCCGGGCGAATCTGATGGTCGCGTTGAAACGTGTTGAGCGTAACCGGGGTGCCCCCGGTGTTGACGGGCTGGGTACGGAGGACCTCCGGGCCTGGTGTCTGGAACATTGGGTGGAAACCCGTGCAGCGTTGGATGCGGGTACTTATGCGCCGTTGCCGGTGCGTCAGGTGATGATTCCGAAACCTGACAATAGCGGGCAGAGGATGCTGGGAGTGCCGTCCGTGCTGGATCGGCTGATCCAGCAAGCAATCGCGCAAGTCCTCTCCC
The DNA here is from genome assembly GCF_013376105.1 of Arthrobacter wenxiniae. Taxonomy (GTDB): domain Bacteria; phylum Actinomycetota; class Actinomycetes; order Actinomycetales; family Micrococcaceae; genus Specibacter; species Specibacter wenxiniae. The sequence goes on along the minus strand of NZ_JAAMFM010000069.1, from coordinate 963 downwards.
CGGTCTTTGATCCGGGGTTCGTGCCGGTGTCCTACGGGTTTCGGCCGGGTCGGAGCGCCCATGATGCGGTGAAGGTCGCCCAAACGGTGATCTCACAGGGGTGTCGGTGGGTGGTCGAGGTTGACCTGGATGCATTCTTTGACCGGGTGAACCATGACATGCTCATGGCCAGGGTGGCGCGGAAAGTGAAAGACAAGCGGGTCCTGAAACTGGTCCGCCGCTTCCTTGAAGCGGGGATCATGGCCAACGGTGTGCGCAGGGAAACAACGGAGGGAACCCCCCAGGGGTCACCCCTATCGCCGTTGCTTTCTAACGTCATGTTGGATGACTTTGACCAGGAGTTCTGGGGTCGCGGGCACCGTTTTGTTAGGTACGCCGATGACATCAGGGTCTTTGTGAAGTCGAAAAGGGCCGCGCAGCGGGTGCTGGAACAGGCGACGAAAGTCCTTGAATCAGGCCTGAAATTGAGGGTGAACCGGGAGAAATCCGTGATCAATCCAGCAAGTGTTGCAACGTTGCTGGGTTTCGGGTTCTACTTCACTAAAGCCGGGGTCAAGATCAAGATCGCTGCCAAGGCATTCAAACGCATGAAGCAGCGGATCAAGGAACTGACCTCACGGAAGTGGAGCGTCTCCATGGAATACCGCATTCAGCAATTGAACCGCTACATCCGGGGATGGATGGGCTACTTCCGGCTGTCACAGACACCGGGGAAGTTCTCCGAACTCGACAAGTGGTTCAGGCGCCGGATGCGCCAAATCCGTTGGAAGCAATGGAAACGGATACGAACCCGTATCGCAAAGCTGAAACGCCTTGGGATCAGGCCGGATTTGGCCTATCAATGGGGCATGAGCAGCCGCGCTTACTGGCGTATTGCTGGTTCCCCAGTGCTTCAACGGGCGATGCCCAACCAATACTGGGTGGATGAAGGCCTCATACTCTTTCGCGATGCATGGGATCGCT
>NZ_JAAMFM010000068.1 GCF_013376105.1 Arthrobacter wenxiniae | reverse complement strand
AGTCGATCTTGAAAGGCCCACAGACTGATGAAGTCAACAAGAAACCCAGTCTTCGATACGGCAAGCACTGTGGGCAGGCTGCTGCTCCTGATCGTCGTCAGCGTCGCCTGCGGGGCCCTGGTGGCGGGCCTGTTCGCCCCGGCAACCGCGCTGGCCGCCACGGTGGCCAATGACTCCATCAATATGTTCAATGACCTCCCGGCAGGCCTGGATGTGAATCCGCCCGCGCAGGCCACCAAAGTTCTCGCCAGCGACGGGTCCGTGATCGCGAGGTTCTATGCCGAGGACCGCCACAACGTGTCACTGGCCAACATGTCCCCGTTCATCAGGAACGGCATCGTCGCCATTGAGGATGCCCGGTTCTACCAGCATGGCGGCATCGACCCGACCGGCATCCTGCGCGCCATTGTCGCAACCGTCCAGGGCGGGCGCGAGGGCGCCTCCACCATCACCCAGCAGTACGTGAACAACGTGATCATCGAAAACCTGGTCACGGCCGGCAAGACGGACCAGGCGAAGCTGGGGGCCCAGAAGACCGTGGGTGACAAGCTCAAGGAAATGCGCATGGCCATCGCCATGGAGAAGAAATACTCCAAGGACCAGATCCTGCAGGGCTACCTGAACCTCATCTACTTCGGCAACGGCGCCTACGGCATCGAGGCGGCCGCGAAGCTGTACTTCAACACGACCGCGAAGAACCTGACCCTGCCCCAGGCCGCCGCGCTGGCCGGGGTGGTCAACAGCCCCTCGGTCTATGATCCCGTGGCGCACCCGGACAATGTGGTCACCCGCCGCAACGAGGTGCTGGGCAAGATGCTGGCCCAGAAGAAAATCACCCAAAAGCAGCACGACGCCGCCGTGAAGGCCCCGCTGACCCTGCACGTGAACAAGCCGTCCCAGGGCTGCGTTGCGGCGGCCATGGCACCGTACTTCTGCGACTACGTCCAGCAGCTGGTGCTCAACAACCCCGCCTACGGGGCCACCCCGGAGGACCGGGCCAAGTTCCTCTTCCAGGGCGGGCTGACCATCAAGACCACCCTCGACCCGAAGTTGCAAAAGGTCGCCCAGACCCGGGTGGATAACACCATGAGCCCCACGGACCCGCTGCAGCGCGGGGCCGACGTGGTCAGCGTCCAGCCCGGCACCGGCAAGGTCCTGACCATGGCGCAGAACACCGTGTACAACCCGGCGACGAAGCCGGGGAACTACATGGGCAACTTTTCCCTGCCGCTCAGGGACGCCAACGGGCAGCCACTGCACGGGTCCGGCGGCTTCCAGATCGGCTCCACGTTCAAGCCGTTCGTGTTTGCCGAATGGCTCAACAGCGGCCACTCCATGATGACCATGATC
>NZ_JAAMFM010000067.1 GCF_013376105.1 Arthrobacter wenxiniae | reverse complement strand
GATTCTAAACCGGAACAACTTCCCACGCAGCACCCCCTGTGGAGGGCGCAACGCGAAACGTCCGGCAGCGTCCCGGCCCACCGACCACTCAGCGGTAGGAGTTTCGCCACAGAAGTACGGTGCCCCGGGAATCCCAACGGCAATCTGCGGGCGGGCCGGCTTGTGGATAAGTTGTGGCCGGGATCACGCATCTGGGGTAGCTTGTTGTCTAGCTGAAATGGGGCTCCAGTCACTATGGGTCCCCTCCACAATGTTCGCCGGGGGCTCCCATGACGACCAGCAGGACGCGTTCACAACCACAACCCGACCGCGCACGCAGCCACCGCGGACGATGGCGTCGGCGGCACCACTTCGCAGCCGTCGCGGGCCTGGCCCTCGTGGCTGGGCTCGCCCTGACGGGATGCACGCCAACGGATGCCCCGCCCACCGCGGCCACCGGCCCGGCCACGGCGCCTGCTTCCACCGCGGCCCCGGCCACGACCTCGGACGCACCGTCCCCCACCCCGGTCTACAAACCCGCCACCGCCTCCGGCCCGGCCCAAAACGTCCCCGTGCCCGTCCTGCCCGCCAAGGCCAGGGAATTCTCCAAGGCCGGGCTCGAGGCCTTCGCGACCTACTGGTACTCCACCCTCGGCTACGCCTTTGAAACCGGCGACTCGAAACCCATGATGGCCATCAGTGATCCCGCTTGCAAAACCTGCGCCGCCATGGAAAGTTCGGTAATTCCGTGGCATTCCGAGGGCCGATGGATCGTCGGTGGGCAGATGTTCGTCCTATCCGCAAAAACTACTTTTACGCAGATGCCGGACAGCACTTATCAAGTCATAACGCTGGTCCGCCAGCAGCAAGTCAAGTACTTCAGATCGGACAAGTCGCTCTCTGAAGACATGGGTGCAAAACCATCTGTTGCCGACATCGTTGTCGCAACCTATGCAGGCGGCCAATGGAGAGCTAGAACAGTCGAGCATCTCAACGGCAACACGGCATGAATCGCCGATCCATTGGTCCGGTAGTTTGCGGTGCAGCCGTCCTGGCCAGCTGCTTGCTCATTATCAGTGGTCTGAGCTCAGCAATCGCAACCTCGCCCGATCCACCCAGGTCCGACTGGGGTGACAACAAAATAGTTACCGATGGTTGGGCACCATTGCCTGGTGACGAACAGAACTATGGTCAGCTGCCGTCGCTCGGACCTTCGGATCCATTCATATATGAATACCGGCTTGCATGCATCGCTGCGGACAGGGCCATCTTTCCAGCTTGCGCAGCCAGCATGCCGGACTGTAGAGCGGCCAAAGACGGTTCGCCGGTGTACTGGTACAAGTCGCTAAAGTTAGCTGACCCATCCTCGTGGACGTTTGACTCCGGCCCT
>NZ_JAAMFM010000066.1 GCF_013376105.1 Arthrobacter wenxiniae | reverse complement strand
GGGGGGTGTCCCTATGTTCTTTGTCAAGCGGTGGGGCAGAATTTCTTTCAAGGTTTCCTGGTTGCCGATTTTGGGCAGGGGGTAGTGGCTGGCGGTGCGTGCCCGCCAGCGGTTGGTTGATGGGATTTAGGCTGCCGTGGTTGCCGGTGCCTCGTAGAAGGTGCCGTCGCGGAGCATGGCGAACAGCACGTCGCAGCGGCGCCGTGCGAGGGCGATCAGGGCCTGGTTGTGCCGTTTCCCTTCGGCGCGTTTCTTGTCGTAGTAAGCCCGTGAGAGCGGGTCTTTCAACGCGGCGAAGGCGGAGAGGAAGAAGGCCCGCTTAAGGTTCTTGTTGCCCTTCTTGGAGGGGTGGTCGCCGCGGATTGACGTCCCGGAGCGCCACGTTACCGGGGCCAGTCCGGCGTAGGAGGCCAGGTGGCCTGCGCTCTGGAATTCCTTGCCGGCAACTTCGGTGATGATGCGGGCTTCGGTCCTGACGCCGACCGCCGGCATGGAGGTCAGGACCTCGTGAAGAGGGTGGGCCTCCACCAGGGCCTCGACCTGGGTGAGAAGCTCTTCGCGGGCGGTGCGCAGCTGCTTGAGCATCGCGGCGAGCTGTGGCAGGACGATGCCGGCCGCGCCGGTGCCGGCGACCACGACGGTCTGTTCGCCCAGGGCGGTGAAGACCTCGGCGGCCCAGCCCTTCCCGGCCCGCGGTGCGTGGCGGGAGAGCAGGGTGGCGACACGGGGTTGGCCGGCCTTGCGCAGTTTCTCCGGGCTCGGGTACTTGATCAGCAGTTCGGCCATGGCCGGGTGGTCCAGGTGCTTGCCAACGACCCGTTCCAGGGCCGGGTGGACCTGGGTGAGAAGCCCTCGGATCCGGTTGGAGGTCGCGGTGGCCTGCTTGGCCAAGTCGTCATCAAAACCGCACAGCATGGACAGTTCGGCGGCCTGCTCGTCGGCGAGGACGATGGAGCGCAAGGTGTGCGGCAGGGTGCGGGCGGCTTCGGCAATTATGGCCGCGTCTCGGGCATCCGTTTTGGCCTCGCCTGGGTGGAGGTCCGCGATGCGGCGCATCGCCAGACCAGGCAGGTAGCCGACCATGATGCCCTCAGCCTGGGCCACGGCGACGGGCAGGGCGCCGATGGTCGAGGGCTGGTCCACGACCAGCAGGACCCGTCCCTTGCCGGCGACGGAACGGATGATGGCTTGTAGTTTGGCCTCGTCCTGGGGCAGTGCCCGGTCGAGGAGTTTCTTGCCCTTGCGGTCGATGGCGACGGCGTGGTGATTGCTCTTGCCCACGTCGACACCAATGAAGATGTCGACTTGTTCATGGTCCTTGATCAACGCAAACCTCCCAGAATTTGTGTCGTGCAATCCGGTGTTGGCATGTCCTGCGGCGGCAAGGCTCGGCATCCACGTTACGGCTGACCTACACGTTCATTCATTGTGCTGGTCCGGTCCCCATCAGCGATCCCCTGGCGCCTATCAAATCCCGGTGACAACACCCCCCGGATCATTGATGACTGGGGGCTTCAATCATGCCGGGACCGACAGGCCAACAACCCCAATTCTTACTCTTTAAGGGGCTACTAAAAAGGTAACGG
>NZ_JAAMFM010000065.1 GCF_013376105.1 Arthrobacter wenxiniae | reverse complement strand
TCCTCGTTCGCGGCGTGGGTTGTGGTGTTGGCCCGTCCGGCCTGCAGGATCGAGGAGAGGTCTCCGTGGGCGAAGCGGCCGTGGATCGCGGCGGTGCCCAGGGCCCGGTCAACATCAATGACGCCGGCGATCTTCGCCAGGGACACGGCCTCGGCCATTTTCTGGTTCATCCGTTGAGCGCCGACGGCGGCGGCTTCCTTCAGCCAGGCCACGGCTCCGCCGCCGATGGCCAGGAACTCCGCCTCGGCCCCGGTGCGGGCCCTGGGCGTGTAGTCGCCCGGGACCTTCTGAACGTGTCCGGGGAAATGCCCATCATTGATCGCGGGGCTGCCCGGCCGGGCCCGGCCGTGGCGGGCGACCTCCACCGGGCCGGCGGGTGTGTGGTGCACGATGATGACCTTCTCATCCGGGCCGGTGCCGTGGGAACGGACAAAGACCTTCTGCCCCAGCAGGTGGGACGGGACGGAATACATGGCGTTGTTGAACGTGACCATGGGCGTGTTCGGCGGCACGGTCCGTGCCAGGCCGAAGGAGACCGTGTGGGCGTCATCCGGGACGCGGTGCAGGCGCGGCGCCTCCTCGGTGAGCATCACGGCCGGTTTGCGCCTGGTGCTGCGGTGCTCACGGGCATTGATGAAGGCCATGAACTCCCCGCACGCGGCCTCCAACTCGGCGAAGGAGCCATACTGCTCGCGCAGGTTTGTGTCCTTGGGGACGATGTCGGCCTTGGCGACCCGCACCGCGTTCTCCACCCCGCCCTTGCTGGCCGGGTCAGCCGGTTGGCACGTCAGCACCGTCACCCCGTAATAGCGGGCGAAATCCACGGTCTGCTGGTTCCTCACCGGCACCCCGGCCACGTGCGAAACCGTCACTGTCTTTTCATTGTCCGTCAGGACGTAAACAGGTGCGCCCCCAATCAGGCGGAAGGAGCGGTCCAGGGCCGCGAACACGCTCGGCGCCGTCCGGTCCCGCAGAGCGATCACGATCCGGAACCGGGACCAGGCCAGCCACGCGACGAACAAGACCGTCTTCACCCCGTCAATGCTCGGGCCGTCGCCGAAGTCATATTGCAGCCATTCGCCAGGACTCGTGACCCAGGGCCGGTGCACGCGCACCCGCCCGAGCTTCCATTCGGCCTTGACCTGGGCCACCGCGCGGCGGGTGGAACGCTCCGAGCCCTCGTAGCCCATGCCCACCAGCGTCTGGTGGGTGACATCGGCCCGGATCCGGCCCCGCGTCTTTTCCACGAGCTGCTCGATCTTGGGCAGGTACTCGTCGGTGACCTTGTCCCGGGCCACGGGCTCCGCCACGGGCCTGCCGGCCGTGCGGGCCGCAACGTGCTTGGCCACCGTGTGGTGCGAGCAGCCCGCCAGGACTGCTGCGGCGCGAAACGACTTCGTCACGTCGTATGCTTCAAGAATTTCCATGATTTCTCCGTCAGACTTCATACAGAGCCTCTTCCTGGTGTGGTTTGGTGCGTTTAGACACCGACATCAAACCCCAGGAAGGGGCTCCCACCGATAAGAACACGGCGAGACTAGTAAAAAGAGTGGGCAGATCTCATGGCCACCAATGGGCATTCTTGCTGGCCATCAGTGGGCAGTTTCGTGGCCGCCTATGGGCAGTTTTTCATGGCCGCTAACA
>NZ_JAAMFM010000064.1 GCF_013376105.1 Arthrobacter wenxiniae | reverse complement strand
CTAGGAGTGCGCTGAACAAGGGGCAATTCGGGGTGGTGGGTTTCGCTGCCGCACCCTTCCGGGGCCTTGGGCGGCTGGTTGGGGGCGTCGATTCCAGGAGCCGGAATTCTGGTTCGTGAATTTTCCGGGGCGTGTAGGTCCGCCTGCGGCTTCGGGCGGCGTGGATTTGGGCTTGGGGCCGGGCGGCCCCCATTTTGGGCGCTATCCGATGGCCCAGGCCCCGTCGCGGCCGATGAGGCCCAGTTTCAGCAGTCGCCGAAGGTTCAGGGCCGCAGTGCGGACCTGCAGCCAGGCGTTGTTCTTTTCCACGCCCCGGTACCGCAGGCGCCGGTTGCCTCCGGCGACGAGCCAGCCGATGGATCTTTCCACCAGGGGCCGGTAGGCCCGGTAGTCATGCCGGAAGGCTTCGGCACGGGCGGCGGCGCGGTGCGCGCGCTGGCGGGCGTGGTGCTTGGTAATGACGACTTTGCGCCCGCCCTTGGCCGTGGTGCATTGGTCCCGGAGCGGGCACTCCTTGCAGGCGGCCCCGAAGTTCACGTTGCCTTTGGCACTGATCGTGCGGACCTCGCCCCTGGGGCAGGTGAGTGTGTTCTTGCCTTCGTCGTGGGTGAAGTCGTCCAGGTCGTAGCCGCCGGGCACGGCCGGGCGCAGCGGCTTGGGCTTGACCAGCCCCTGGTGCCCGGCGCCGTCGAGGGCCTCGAGCATGGCCCCGGATCCGTAGGCCGAATCCCCGAGCACCTGGTAATGGGTGCCATCGTCTTTCATGGTCGGGTCGGTGCCCAGCAGCACGATCCCGGCGTCCGCGTCGGACGAACCGGGCCCGGCGGCCTTCGTCATCACCGCACTGGTGTAGAGCCCGGTCTCGGGTTCGGCCACGATGTGGCCCTTGTACCCGTCCATCATCACCGAACGGGACTTGTGTGCGTGCCGGGCCTCCGGATCGACGGTGGAGACGATCCGGTCCGGGGCGACCTTCCGGGCGATCCGCCACCGCCCGTCCGTGCCGTCGGAACCCTCGGCCGGCTCCACGTCCTGGCCCGAAACCAGCGCCAGCAACACGTACGCCTGCGCTGCCGGGGAACCTTCCTCCAGGGTGTACGGGTCCACCGCGCCGAGCAGGGCCAGCGCATCGGTGACCAGCCCCGAAATCAATTCGTCTTTTGCTTCCTTGTCATCCCAAGCGATCTCCGGCTTGCCCGTGCGGGTGTAGTCGTAAGAGGTCGCGTGGACGGCCATGAGCGTGGCCCCGTGCTCCATGACCCTGCCGAAGCGCCGGATCACGGCAATGAGCTGGGTGATGGTGTCCTGCCTCGCGACCGCGTCCTGGAACACGGTCGAGTCCACCGCCCTCCGGTGCCGGCCGGCCAGGACGCCGGTGGCGGTGATGACCTGGGCGACGGCCTCATTAATCCGGTGCGGGCTGTCGCTGGCCCGCAGGCGGTTGCGCCAATGCACCAGCGCGGTCGGATGGAAAGCAGTCTCGGTCAGGCCGTACCCGCAGGCCGCCTTCCAGCGCAGGTCATACGTCAACGCCTCCGCGGCCGCCCGATCCGACAAACCCTCCAGGGCCTGCAGGACCAGCACCGTGCCGATCACCGAGGCCGGGATCGAGGGCCGGCCCCGCTTCGAAGGAAACAGGTCCTCCATCATCGAATCCGGGAACAGCTCGCTCCGGTGTTCAGCCAGGAACGCGTAGGCACTGCCCGGGGCCAGCAACTCCCCGGCCAGTGACTCTACATCCAAATACCCGCGCTGGGCCGCCTCAATTCCTTGCATGCATCCAGTCTTAACGACCACGGCCCGAAGTCCAGCAGGCGCGCCTTAAACCACCCAAATTGTTCAGCGGCATCCTAG
>NZ_JAAMFM010000063.1 GCF_013376105.1 Arthrobacter wenxiniae | reverse complement strand
CCAGGACTCCGGACACGGTCGGATGACGGGTTTGGGTGTTTGTTGAGTTTCCGGGGTTTTTCCTTGCTGGAACCCTGTTAATTTTGCCCATTCTTCGATATAATAGATTAAGGAAAATACCTCTATTGGAAGGGTGAAATGCTGGGTCTCATGACTGCTCAACCTCCTCTTCCTGTGGCGATGGTTTCCGGTGCCGTGCCGCTGGGCCTGGCCGGGGAACTCGTGAGGGACGCCGATGGCGGCGGCACTGTTTTTCTGCACGGACAAGCCTCATTTTCCTGGGACGGCGGTGATGAAGTCGGCCGCCGTTGGGCAGCAGTGAGACTCGCGGTGCTTAAGGCAGCCAGCGTCGCTGAGATCGCAACGGCCTTTGATGTCACACCCACCACGGTGTGGCTGTGGAAGCAGTTACTGACTGAAGGCGGCATTGCCGCGTTGGTGCCGGAGAAGAAGGGTCCGAAGCGGGCCTCCCGGCTCACCGAGAGTGTCATCGCCCGAATCGTGGAACTGCGCAGCACCGGTTTGTCCCAGCAGGCCGTCGGTGACGCGGTCGGCGTCTCGGAGTTCAGTGTCCGCCGGGCCTTGAAAATCGCTGCCGAACAAGCCGCTGCTGACGCTGCGGAAACACCCACCGCCGATGAAGCTGAAGCCTTGGAACCAGCACAGCAGCCTGAGTTGCCGCTCCAGCCGGTCCCGGCACCTCGCGCAGCGGAACGTGCCGCCGCCGGACTGCTTGAATGCGCGGCACCGGTGTTTGCCCCGGCCGCCCACATCCGGCACGCGGGATTGTTCCTAGCCTTCCCGGCACTGGAAACCACCGGCCTGCTCAGCTGTGCGAAGGAGGTGTACGGGGCGTTGCCGAATGGTTTCTACGGCCTCGAGTCCGTCCTGATTGATGGTGTACTGCGGGCGCTGGCCGGGGAGGCCCGGGCCGAGGGTGCCACCCGCTTCGACCCAGTGGAACTCGGACGCGTGTTGGGATTGGATCGGGCCCCGGAAGTAAAAACCATCCGCCGCAGAATCAGCCAACTTGCTGAGGCCGGCAACGCCGGGGAACTGATCGCTGCCCTGGCCAAACACCACCTTGCCGGCACCGGCCCGGGCGGGGAGAACTTGTCAGCGATCCTCTACGTTGACGGACACGTGCGCGCCTACCAAGGCACGAAAAAGATCGGGAAAATCTACTCCACGAGGTTGAAGTTCCCGGTCCCGGCTACCGAGGAAACCTGGGTCACAGACGCCCAAGGATCCCCCGTCTTCGTCGTCATGGCCAAACCGGGCGCGTCCCTGGCCGCCGAACTCCGCGACCTGCTGCCGGAACTGCGCACAGCGGTCGGGGACGACCGGCGCGTGTTGGTCGGCTTCGATAGGGGCGGCTGGTCACCGGCGTTGTTCAAGCACATGGATGCGGCCGGTTTTGACGTGCTTACCTGGCGCAAAGGCACCACGGAGGACATCAAGGAAGAACTGTTCACCGAGGTGTCCCACACCGACGAACATGGTGAAGAGAAGACATGGTCGGTCGCTGACACGATCGTTGACCTACCCCTGGCAACAACGAAGAAAACCCGCGAAGTCTTCAGCATCCGGCAGATCAGCCGGATCGTGGGCACCACCGGTGGAGGCACACGGCAAATCCACATCCTCACCACCGACCGTGACCTTCCCGCCGGGGAACTCGTGTATCGAATGGGGAATAGGTGGCGGCAGGAAAACCAGTTCCGCTACGCCCGCATGCACTTCGAGCTGGACTCCCACGACTCCTACACCAGCATCGACGACGACGAAGACCGGATGGTTCCGGATCCTGCGAAGGCCAAGGCTTACCAAAAAGTCGTTGCCGCCCGTAATGCCCATGCCGAGGCCGCCGCGATCGCTGACATCAACTTGATGGCACTGAAAACACCGGCCGAGGGCTCCAAAGAACTAACTGTCACGGTCACCAGTGCCATGCACAACCAGGCCATGGCGCCGCTCTGGGAAGCAGAAAACGTACTGACTGCTGCTGAGAAAGTCCACAAGAAGATCCCGGCGAAGCTGCGCCTCGGGGATCTGAACCCGGGCCAGCAAGTCTTGGATAC
>NZ_JAAMFM010000062.1 GCF_013376105.1 Arthrobacter wenxiniae | reverse complement strand
GACATACTAAAAAAAGCGTCGGCGCTGTTGGATTCCTTAGCCAAGAGCGCCACGATGCCCAAGATCGAGAACGTGCCGGAGGAAGTCGAAGGCTGGCCGGCCTGGCTCAAGCCAAAGAACGGCGAAAAGTCCTGACTCCGTTCGTTGCCGAACTCCAGGAACGCGGCGGTCATTCAGCGGTGAAGGCCCTGGATCTGTTGGGGCTGGCCTCGGCCACGTACTACCGCGGCAAGGCGCCCAAGGCCCCCCAGCCGGCTGCTGTGCCCCACAAGGACCGGGTCCAGCCCCAGACGCTTCTGCCCGAGGAATGGGCCGAGATCGTCAGGCTGCTGACCCTGGAGGAAAACTCCAAGCTTTCCGTGGGGAAGGTCTTTTACAAGCACCTGGACCAGGGGATTAACATCGCCTCGATGCGGTCCTGGTATCGGGTCGCAGAAAAGGAAAAACTCAGTGGTGACCGCCGCCGGCAGGCCACCCATCCACCGAAAAAGATTCCTCAGCTGATGGCCTGGAATCCGAACAGGGTGTGGAGCTGGGACATTTCGAAAATGAAAGGAGAACGCCCGCGCCAGTACTTTGACCTGTACTTGATCGTGGACATTTACTCACGGTTCATCGTGGGTTGGCGGGTTGAACATACCGAGGTATCCGCTGTGGCCGCCGACATGCTCACCCGCGCCGTCACTGACCAGGGACAGGCCCCGGAGTACCTTCATTCAGACAATGGCGCCTCCATGAAAAGCAAGATCATGGCGGCAGCCTTGGAAGAGCACGGCATTGCCAGTTCCTTCTCCCGGCCCAAGGTCAGCAACGATAATCCCTTCAGCGAAGCCCTCTTCAAAACTTTCAAATACGAGACCGACTACCCGAGGGGATTCCCCACTCTGGAGGACGCCAGAGACTACGTTGCAGCGTTCGTAACCCGCTACAACAACTCACACCAACACGAGGGCATTGCAGGACACACCCCGGCCAATGTGCACTACGGACGAGTCGAGGAAATCAACACCATCCGACAAGCAGCACTGGACGCCAGTTACGCCGCCAACCCCAAACGATTCGCCAGGCGACCGCTCACACCCCAACTCGACGCCTACGTCGCCATCAACGACCCCCAACAACGAACCCAACAAAACATCAACCTCTCCCAAACAGGTTGACAAATACCGATTTTGGTAACGACAGGTGACGCCCTCGATAATCTCAAGAGCAGCCATAGAACGTGGAAGAAATGTTGGGATGCGGGTGAGACGTTCCGGCTGGACCTGCTTGTGATGATTACGTCTAGGAGTCTTTCGGACAGCAAACGCCGCAACATCGAGGCCTACTGTAGAACCAATAGCCTCCCGGTGCCGCGCATATATGCAAGGCAGTGGCTAGTTGAGTCTCTGCGCCGCGACCCAGATCTCCGCTTTGAACTGACTGGAGTCGAGGGTCGTCTTGAAGCACTGACAACGAAAGCCCCTGAGCCTTCGTCATCGATCACCGCCCTGTTCGGGCGCGACGAGGAGCTGGATCACCTGCGCGCCGCGGTAACGCTGACGACCGATGTCTCGTTAGTAGGCGTTCCCGGAGTTGGCAAGAGCCGTCTGCTAGCGGAGCTCGAAGGTGGTGTCCACTTCATCGACCGCCTTGCCCGCGACCACCTTGCCGACGACCTGTTCGCCATAGATCCCACGACCGTCGTGCTAGACGATGCCCACCTTGACCAGGAGCTCCTTGAGCAGCTGGTACGCATTCGTAGCAAGGAACGGTTCAGCTTCACCATAGTCGCCGCAACGTGGCCAGGAACCGAGGCTCCTGTAGAGGCTCTACTTAACAAGCCGACGCGGGTCGAGGTGGACCGCCTAGCGCGAGCCGCACTAGATCAAATGATCCAAGCGCTCGGAGTCCACGGCGTCCACGCCCGGTCACTGGTACTCGAACAGTCCGACGGCCGACCGGGCTGGGCGGCCATCCTCTCTCGTTTGGTCATCAACGGTGCAGGCGACGACCTCGCAACTGGTCAATCACTTCTTGACCAAGTGGCTGGCCTCGCTACCGCTATTGCAGGCAGCCCCGTACTCAATGACGCGTTGGCCTGCATCGCCGCACTCGGCGCAGCCTCACTTGAGGACATCGAGATTATTGCAAGCCATGCTGGTGTCCCGTACGCCGACTTGATCGCCTGGCTTGAGGTCACCGCTCAGGGCGGTCTCGTGGAGCGGACGAGCGACAAGTGGTCTGTGCTGGCTCCACTT
>NZ_JAAMFM010000061.1 GCF_013376105.1 Arthrobacter wenxiniae | reverse complement strand
TTCGTCTGATGTGAAGTCATCGGTTATGTGAAGTCTCTGGCGTTTGGGCTGGTGGGCGGCTTGGCGGGCCTCGACTTCTTCGCATAACAGGTGGATTCAAATGGCTTGGCGGAGCCAGGTCAGCAGGTCCCGGCGGGCGGTCTGGTCGTAGTTGCTTGTTTCGAGGGTCTTCGCGGCGGCTGCTTCGATGGCGTGGCGTTTCATTTCCGGGCTGGCTTTGGCGTAGATCTCGGTGGTGATGACGGAGGTGTGGCCGAGTATGTCGCGGATGTAGATCAGATTGACGCCGTTTTCCAGTAAATGCATGGCCTTCGAATGTCTGAGCACGTGGGGCGAAACGGTTGTGGGGACGAGTTCGGGACGGTCGGCGTGCGCGGCCTGGGCGCATTTGGCGAGTATGTAAGCGGCACCGGCGCGTCCCAGCCGTTGATTGACTCTGTTGGCAAATACCGGACCCGACGGTTCTTGAGGCAGTGTACCGACGTGCTGTGCAAGTATCACGGCAGCCTGCGGTGTCAGTGGAACGATCCTGGTTTTGCGGCCCTTTCCGGTGAGAGTCGCGCTGGCGGGTTTTTCGAGACGAAGATCGACAAGTGATAGGTCGCAGGCTTCTTGAACTCGGGCAGCGGTGTCGTAAAGGGTCGTCAGCAGCGCCAGATCGCGCGGTCCGCGGCGTTTGGCGTGTTCCAGTAACAGCCCGATCGCTTCCACGGGCAGGTAGTCGATGACGGGCTGGGGGGCTTGGGCCGCTTTGAGGTTGAAGACTTGTTGGGCCTGTACGACTTGCTCGGGTGCTTCGGCTTGAACGTATCGGAAGAACGATTTCAACGCCGCAAGGCGTTGGTTGGCGGTGGCGGCGGAGCAGCCCCTGTCGGTGTGCAGCCAATCGAGGAAGGCCGTCACGTTCGGTGTGGTGAAGTCTGTGAAGGAGACCCTGTCCGGCGGGGTCGCCGACCGGTCTTCCATGAACCGTAGGTAAAGCGTGAAGGCGTCCCGGTAGGCGGAGATGGTGTTCCTGGAACAGTTCCTGGTGACGGGCAGGTAGACAGTGAGGAACCGGGCCAGCATGTCGGCGAAAGGGCGGATGGCAGCCATCTCACACCTCCTCGTGGGGGAATACGCCCGTGTAGGCGCCTTCCATGAGCTGATCGATGTTGCCCCAGGCGGATGGGTCCAGGCGCAGGTAATACTCCGTTGAGACGATGTCGGCGTGTCCCATGTAGGTCGCCAGCAAAGGCAGTGTTGCGTATACGTCCACCCCGGATATCTGCATCTTCCTCAGGCAGGCCACCGCATATGAATGTCTTAGGTCATGGGCACGCGGAGCACGTCCTGAGGCGGTAGTGACGTCTGCTTGGAGCATCAATCCCTGGATGTGCGTGGTGGCCGAGCCCGGGTTGTAGCGCCCGCCTCGTGGAGAGGGGAAGAACCACGCCCCGTGGTCTTCGGGGATAAGTCCAATAGCAACGATGTAGCGGCGGGCGTATGCCGCCAAAGACTCGGACATCGGCACTAACCTGGTTCGGTTGTGCTTGGCTTTGTGGACGGTGATGACGGCGTTGGCCAGGTCCACGTCGACGATCTGCAGAGACAGCGCTTCCCCGATCCGCAGTCCGCAGCACCACAGCAAGCGGACAAGCATCGCGTAGACCGGCTGGGTTTGTGGTCCGCACCGCGACGCGGGACGAGCGTCAGCGCAGGCGATGATCCGGGCCATCTCCTGCGCCGTAATGATCCTGGGAATGAACGTGCTGGATTGGCGCGGCCACAATCGGTCCGGCAGCACCCATGCCTCGATTCCCTTCCACCGCAGGAACAAGGCGAACTGACGGACAATACCGTGTCGTCCCGCGACCGAACCAGTGGACTCTCCGTCACCCGGCCGGACGAAGTCCTCGACCACGTCCCGGGTCAGCACCCGCTCGTCTCCATCTCGCCCGGCAAGGAATCTTGACAGGCGCCTGACGAGGTAGAGGCGGCTTTTCGGATAGACGTAGCCCAGATTTCTCTTGTACTCGACGAACTCGCTGAACAACTCTGGGAACGCCCCGTCGAAAATGATCTCAACGGCCATCGGGCACCTCCAACGCCAACGGGCGAAGGTTGGTCACATTGACCCTGAGATATCTGCGAGTGGTGTTCGCATCGGCATGGCCAAGCACAGCGCCGATCACCGGATAAGGTGTCCCAGCCTCGAGCATTCCGACCGCGACGGAATGCCGCAATGAGTGCAGGCCGCGGTGCTTGCCAGCTGTCTGGACCCCGGCACGGTCGAAGCACCCGGCAACCAGCTGGTGAAAGTGGTTGCCCGTCGCGGGTGGTTGGTGCGGGGCTCTTTGGCGCACCAACAGGTGCGGATCCTGAACCTGCCGGCGCTCGTTCTTCCAATAGT
>NZ_JAAMFM010000060.1 GCF_013376105.1 Arthrobacter wenxiniae | reverse complement strand
ATCCCTCGGAAAGGCACTTTTCCGGTCCGTGCTCCGCGCCGGTTCGCGAGGCTAGCCTCGAGATTTCATCGACCGTGTGACCATGCCGTGTAATTAAAGCCTGAAAGGTGCCCCTGACGTGGGAAAATGTAGTTACTACACAGCATTTTCTACACAGTTTCAGGAGCACCTCGCAGGTGAACTACTTTACCGGGTTTTACCCCTCTGTTCGAGTTGATGCCGCCGGCGACGGTGTCGTGTCCCTGGCCGGCGGGGTGATCCTGACCGAGATGGTGAAAAGCTCGGGCATAGCTGCAGGGTTATCGGAGGCATTGTCACCCTGGCGCAAGCCATTTGCCATCCACAACCCGGGAAAGATCCTCATCGACCTAGCGCTGTCATTGGCCACGGGCGGGGATTTCGTTTCTGACATTGACCGGCTCCGCAACCAGCCCGAGGTCTACGGGCACGTTGCCTCGGACCCGACCATCAGCCGGCTCCTCAAAGTCCTCTCAACGGTAAAGCCAGCCAAGGTCCTGGCCGGTATCAACACTGCCCGTGCCGCGGCCAGGGCCCATGTGTGGGCGCAGGCCGGCGAGGACTCCCCACTGCATGGTGTCAGCACCGAAAACCGGCTCTTCAGAATCCAGAGTGTAATCCGCGCTGCCGCGTAAGGGCTTTGGGGCGGGGAAGCTGTTTCGATTGAGGTGAGGGCCTTGGGAGAGAATCAGATTGTCTAAGATCTCGATTTCTACCGCAAGGCCCTCGTGTTCAACGCTACCTTCCAATGCCCTGACCTGACCACTTTCTGCCGCCTCGACGGGCTCGGACTCGAGGTGACTGGGCAGTATGTCCGCCCGGACCGTGCCGTCCTGGCCTGCCGTGTTGTTGATCCTGATGACTGGTGCCGCAAGTGCGGTTGCCAGGGTGTTCCCCGTGACACCGTGACCCGCCAGCTCGGCCATGAACCCTTCGGCTGGCGACCGACCACGTTGCTGGTGCGTATCCGCCGCTATCAATGCACCGGCTGCGGACACGTTTGGCGGCAAGACACCACGAAAGCGGCTGAGCCACGGGCGAAACTCTCCCGCCGCGGGCTGCGCTGGGCGTTGGAAGGTAGTGTCTGCCAACACCTCACCGTCGCCCGAATCGCCGAGGGCCTCGGAGTCACCTGGAACACGGCAAACAAGGCCGTCTTGGCCGAGGGGAAACGGATGTTGATCGATGACCCGCACCGCTTCGACGGAGTGAAGGTCATTGGTGTTGACGAGCATGTCTGGCGGCATACCCGACGCGGCGACAAGTTCGTCACCGTCATCATTGACCTCACACCGATCCGTGATGGGACCGGCCCTTCCCGCTTGTTGGATATGGTTGAGGGCCGCTCAAAACAAGTGTTCGCCACCTGGTTGCAGGGCCGCCCACAGGCGTGGCGTGACGGTGTTGAGGTCGTGGCCATGGATGGGTTCTCCGGGTTCAAAAGCGCCGCCGCCGACGAGCTCCCCGACGCGGTTCCCGTGATGGATCCCTTCCACGTCATCCGTTTGGCCGGGGACGCCTTGGACAACTGCCGCCGACGCATCCAACAGGCCACGTGCGGGCACCGAGGACGTGCCGGTGACCCGCTCTACAAAGCGAGAAGGACGCTGCATACTGGCGCTGGCCTGCTGACAGAGAAGCAACAAACACGTCTGGAGGAACTGTTTGCCGCGGATACACATATTGAGGTGGAAGCCACGTGGGGCATCTACCAACGCATGATCACCGCCTACCGGGAGAAAGACCGGGCCCAAGGAAAGAAGCTGATGCAGGCGGTCGTTGATTCCCTCAGTACCGGTGTCCCAGCAGCGCTCACCGAAGTCAAAACGCTCGGGCGAACGCTCAAACGCAGGGCAGCTGACGTGTTGGCGTACTTCGATCGGCCAGGGACCTCCAATGGGCCTAGCGAAGCGATCAATGGAAGATTGGAACACCTCCGAGGATCTGCCCTCGGCTTCCGGAATCTCACCCACTATGTCGCCAGATCACTGCTGGAATCCGGCGGATTCAGACCGAAACTACACTCTGGATTCTGAAGAGCCCGAAAACCCTTTGGTAATCGACTTGGACGCTTCCCTCCTGAACTCCCACTCGGAGAAGGAAGATGCCCGCCCGACGTGGAAGAAGGGGTTCGGCTTCCACCCGTTGTGTTCCTTTGTTGACCACGGCGTCCTTGGCACCGGGGAGCCACTGGTGACACTGCTACGGCCCGGCAACGCCGGTTCCAACACTGCGGCCGACCACATCCAAGTCGTCAAGGACTCCGTCAAACAACTCCCCAAGGGATACCGGTCCGGGCGCAAAGTCATGATTCGCACCGATTCCGCCGGGGGCACGCACGGCTTCCTCGACTGGCTGACCGCCAAACACCGCAATTTCTCCTACTCCGTAGGGTTTCCTATCCATGGCGCAGTGGCCGATGTCCTCCCGTTGGTTCCCAAGAAGGGGTGGAGCAAAGCCTATGACAGCGACGGGTTTGAGCGTGAAGGCGCATGGGTTGCCGATATCACCGGGATGCTCGATCTTTCATCGTGGC
>NZ_JAAMFM010000006.1 GCF_013376105.1 Arthrobacter wenxiniae | reverse complement strand
TGCCTGCGGGCTGACGGTCCGGGCTAGCGGCGCGCGCTGGTGGCGATGAGCGTGACGGCACGTTCAACGGCGTACAGGGGGTCCCGCGCCGCACCCTTGACCTGGGCATCCGCCTCGGCGAGTGCCTGGATGGCGGCGGCGAGGCCTTCAGCGGTCCAGTGCCCGGCGTCGCGGCGGGCAGCGTCCACCTGCCAGGGTGCCATGCCCAGGTCCCGGCCCAGTTGGGCCGAGCTGCCGCGCGCCGAGTGCACCTTGGCCACCTGGCGCACTTTCATGGCCAGCGCGGCCACCAGCGGCACCGGGTCGACGCCGGTGGCGAGGGCGTGGCGCAGGCTGGACAGCGCCACAGGGGCATTGCCGGCAAGCGCGGCGTCGGCGACGCGGAACGCGGTGGCCTCTACGCGGCCGCCGTAGTACTTGTCCACCGCATCGCTGTCCACCATGCCCGTGGTGTCGGCGATTAGCTGCTGGCAGGCGGCGGCCAGTTCGGAAAGGTTGGCGCCGACCGCCGCGACCAGGGCACGCACCGCCTGGGCGTCGATACGCCGCCTTGCAAGCTGGAATTCGGCGGTGACGAACGCCGACTTCTCCTGGTCCTTCTTCAAGGCAAGGCAGTCGACGCGGGGCACGCCGGCCGCCTTGAGGGCGTCAAGAAGCCGCTTCCCGCGCGTGCCGCCGCCGTGCATCAGGGTGAGGGTGACATCGGGCGCCGGATCCGACAGGTACGCGAGGGCGTCGGCCAGGAAGTCGTCGCTCATGGAGGACAGGTTGGAGGCTTCAATGAGCTTGGGTTCGCTGAACAGCGACGGGCTGGCGACCATGCCCAGCGTTCCGGCGGAATACGTGGCGGCATCGAGGGTGGTGATTTCCAGTTCCTGGTTTTGGTCCCGCAGTTTCCTGCGCAGCCCGTCCAGGGCACGGCTGGCAATGAACTCCTCCGGCCCGAAGAGCAGCACCACCGGGGCCAGCGGCACGTCCCGCCAGTCGGCGCCTGCGGAAGGCCGGGCTGCGGGAGTCATGACGCTGTTCCATTCAGTGGTGTGTGCACCGCACCCACTTTGCCATCTTGGCCCGTGATTCCCAAGTGGCTCACCACCCCAGCACCGCGGCGGTCCACAGGGCGGCCGACACCGCGGAGCAGCCTGCAAGGCTGCCGAAGCCCAGGAGGAAGCGACACTCCGGCGGAAGCCTCCGGCGCAGCCGCCGGACCCCCTCGGCAACGCGCCTGCGCTCCACCAGGGCTACCAGGGCGCCCAGCAGGCCGGTGTTCAACAACGCCATCAACACCACGCCCTTGCCGCCCTCCGGCCACGGCAGGGCCGAGGCCGGCAGCTGCGACATCCAGCGGGCCACGACCGACACCCACCATGAGCCGGCTCCGGCCACCAACGCACACCCCGAGGCCAGCGCGGGGAGGACGGGCGCGGCCACCATGCCGAGGGTTCCCACCGTGGTCACCAGGGCGACCACGGGTGCGACCGCCATGTTGGCCGGCACCGTGTACAGTGCCAGCCGCGGCTGCAGCAGCACGATGACGGGCGCGCAGAAGAGCTGGGCGGCGAACGGGATGGCCACCGCCTGCGCCGCCCATGCCGGCATCCAGGCGCCCAGCCACCGCGCGCAGCGCTGCCCCATCACATGCAGTCCCAGCGTTGCCAGCACCGAAAGGATGAAGGCATAGTCCAGCGCCAACCAGGGATTGGCTGCAAGCAGTACCACAATGCTTGCCGAGAGCAGCGCGCCGATGCGCCTGGGCCGGCCGCTGAGCATCGCCGCGCAGCCGATCCCACCCATGACGGCGGCGCGCAGGACGCTGGGGTCCGGTCCCACCACGGCCACAAAGCCGGCCAGCCCCAGCACGGCGGCGGCACCGGCCGCCGCGCGGGGGGCGTGCAGCGTCCGCAGGCCCAGCATCAGCGCCGACAGCACCAGGGTGCAGTTTGCACCGGAGACGGCTGTCAGGTGGGTCAGCCCGACGGTCTTCATTGACTCATCCAGGCCCGGCGGGCTCGCGCTGCGGTCCCCCATGACCATGCCGGGCAACAGGCCGGCAACGTCGGGTGAGGCCCGGGCCCAGGCCTGGTGCGCCGCCGTGAGCCAGCCGGCCCTGAAGGCGAGTGCCGGACTGCCGCCCTGGGCGGGCCTGACGTCGAGGGGCGCCGTTGCCGGCCGAAGTATGCCGGCGACGGGCTCCTGGACGCCGCCGGGCGCCACGGCTCCGGCGGTCGAAACAGTGGACCCCGCCGGGACGTGCGCCCAGTCCATGCCGGCCACCACCCGCACTGGCAGCGGTCCGTCAAGCGCGCGCCCCCTGACGGTGGCATGCAGGATGACGGCCCCGAAGGCCACCTGTGGCGGGCCCATGCCCGGGTTGAGGACGCGGGGGCCCTCGGACACCTCGATCGTGAGGTAGAGCTGCGATCCTGAAGCGGCGGCGACGGCCAGCGGCGCGGTCTGGCGGTCGTGCTGGCGCAGGGCGACGGCGACGAGGACGGTGCCAAGGCACAATGCCGCCAGCGCCGCTGTGGCGGCTGCGCCGGCCAGGCGGCCGCCCCCGGCGGCCGGCCGGCGAGGATCCGGGCGCCGCCCGGCTTGCATCCACCACGCCGCCGCGGCCCACGCGACGCACAGGGCCAGGCAGCTTGCGCCCGCGCAGGCGGCAGCCTCCCAGGGCTGGCCAATGGCCATTGCCGCACCCGCCCACGAAGCCGCGACGGCGGGCAACAGGCGCAGGTCCGGGCGGGGGCGCCGCCCAGCGTCGACGGCCCCCGCCGGCCTGGCGGCCAGCCGGCGCACCCCGGCGCGCACCGCGGCGGCAGGGGAATCCGCGGGCGAGCGGCGCGCCCGGGCCGGGTGCAGCCCGGCCGGCAGCCCAGCCGGCAGCCGCGCCGGCAGCGCGGCGAACGCCGGGTGGCCGGCTCCCGCCCCGGCGTTGGGGCCGACGTCGCCCCCGCCCACGGGCGTGCCGTCAACGGGCGTGCCATCCACGGGCGTGCCGTCAACGGCGGCCCGTGAGTACCGCTGCCACCTGGGGTCGGGGCGCCTCATCGGACTGTCACCAGCGGCCGGATGTTCGCCAGCATCTTTGCCCCGATGCCGGAGACGGCGTCAAGTTCGTCGACCGAGGTGAAGCGTCCGTGGCCGGTGCGCCACTCGATGATCCGCCCCGCCAGCACGGGGCCAACGCCCGGGAGGGCATCAAGCTGTTCCACCGTGGCGGTGTTGAGGTTGAGAAGGCCGCCGGGGCCGGCAGCGGGCGGCTGATCGGCCGCACCCGCCCCGGCACCGCCGGCACCTCCCACCCCGATGTCAAGCCCGGCCCGGTCCGGCACCAGGATCCGGGTGCCATCGACGGCAACTGCGGCCAGGTTAAGCGCGTCCAGGCCTGCTCCCGGCAGGGCGCCGCCCGCCGCCTCGACCGCCTGTTGGACACGGCTGCCTGCCGGCAGCGTGTAGACGCCCGGGTGCCGGACGGACCCCGCCACGTGAACGACGACGGCGCCCACCCCGGCTGGACCGGTCCCCGACGAGTTTCGGGGCGGCGCCGACGCCCCGCCGGCCGGCGGTCCCGTACCCGAAGGCTGTCCGGTGCCCGCAGGCGGTCCCGTGCCAGCGGGGGATGGTGAACCCAGCGGGGGGACGGCCACCTTCGCCGGTTCCTGGGAGGCCAGGTGCCCCGCCGCGGCAGAGGTCCAGGCCTGGTTGAGCCACACAACGCCCGCGGCGGCTGCCGCCATGGCCAGGAGCACGACGAGCGCGCGCAGGGATGTGGACCAGCGCGGACCCGTGCCCGCCGCTGTGTCCCGGCCGGAGCCGTCCACACCGGCATCCGGCGTCCATGCCGCCGCACGGCGATCGCCTCCCATGTCCCTACGCTAGGCACGGAACGGGCCCGCTGCCGGACGCCGGTGCAACAATGTGGACGGCTATGCGCCCGGCATCCCCTGTGGAGGGAGCACCGCGTCGGAGACCACCACCACGAGCACGCCCAGGCCCGCGTGGGCAGCCAGAACGGCCGGCAGCCGCGTCAGCCCGGCGGCGTCAAGGCCGGGGCAGTCTGCCTGCAGGGCCTCGCCCAGGGCCAGCGCCTGTCCGGCATTACCGAAATGGTGCACGTTGACGCGGGCGCGGCCCGGGGGCCGGGCGGCGACGTCGGCGGCGGCGAGCCGTTCCAGCCGGGCCACCGCCTTCGCCGCGGTGCGCACCTTCTCCAGCGGCACCACGGCTCCATCGGCGATGCCCAGCAGGGGTTTGATGTCCAGCACCGTGCCCACCCATGAGGAAGCCAGGCTGATCCGCCCGCCGCGCCGCAGCTGTTCCAGGCTGGGGACGTAGAAGTACACGCTGGCACGGGCAGCGGCGTCCCGGCCCGCTTGGATGACCTCCGCGGCAGGCGCACCGGCCTCAGCCGCGAGGACCGCCGCCTGCACGGCCGAGCCCTGAGCCATCCCGACCGTGGCGGTGTCGAGCACGTGCACGGGGATCCGGGCCCCGGCGGCGGCCAGGGTGGCGGAGTCGACAGTCCCGGAAAGCTTGGCGGAAATGTGCAGGGAGACCACGGCGTCAAAGCCGGACCCGGCCGCGTCCCGGTACGCGCGTCCAAACTGTCCCGGGGAGGGGCGCGAGGTGCGCACCTCCGTGCCCGAGGCCAGGGCGAGGGACATCTGCGACTCAAGTCCGGCGTCGTCGTCGGCAAAGACGTCTCCACCGATGATGACGGGCATGGGCACGACCGTGAGAAGGCCGCCGGCCGCATGCTCACGCACCCACTCCGGCGGCAGGGCCGCGGCGGAGTCGGTGACGACCGCCACGCGCGGCGCCGGGGGTGCCGGCTCGCCGGCGGAGTGCGGCCTCAGCCGCGCAGCCTGCTGGCGAAGCCAGTCACGCGCTCCCGCCTTTTCCATGCCGTTCCCCCGGTTCCGTGCTACGCAGGGACGATGTTGACCAGCTTGGGCGCCCGGACGATCACCGTGCGGATGCCGGCCCCGTCCAGGGTCTTTTGCACGGCTTCCGATGCCAGGGCGAGCTCGCGCAGTTCCTCCTCGGTGATGTCCGGGGACACCTCGAGGCGGTCGCGCACCTTGCCCTTGACCTGCACGACGGCCGTGACGCTTTGCTGCACGAGCAGGGCCTGGTCCACCGTGGGGAAGCCGGCGTTGGCGACGGAGGCGGGGTGGCCCAGGGCGTTCCACATGTCCTCCGCCGTGTACGGGGCGAAGAGGCTCAGCAGCACGGCCACCGCCTCCGCGGCCTCGCGCACCGCGGGGTCGGCGGCACCGGCGCCGGTGTCGATGGCCTTGCGGGTGGCGTTGACCAGTTCCATCAGCTTCGCGATGACCACGTTGAACTTGTGGCCCTCCAGCAGGGCCTTGGCCTCGTGGACGGTGCGGTGCGTGATGGAGCGGAGCGCGGCGTCGCCCGTGGCCGGGTCGGTGCCGGCGGCGCTGTCCACATCCCGGCCCAGGCGCCAGGCACGGGCCAGGAACTTGGCCGAGCCCGACGGCGACACGTCCGCCCAGTCCACGTCGTCCTCCGGCGGGCCGGCGAAGACCATGGTGAGGCGGACGGCGTCGACCCCGTAGCGGTCCAGCTGCTGGCCCAGGTCCACACCGTTGCCCAGGGACTTGCTCATGGCCTTGCCGCCGTTGAGCACCTGGCCCTGGTTGAGCAGGCGGCTGAACGGCTCGGTGGCCTCCAGCATGCCCATGTCGTGGATGACCTTGGTGAAGAAGCGGGCGTAGAGCAGGTGCAGGATGGCGTGCTCGACCCCGCCCACGTATTGGCCCACGGGCATCCAGTCGTTGACCTTGGCCGGGTCAAACGGGCCTTCCGTGTACTGCGGGGAGACAAAGCGCAGGAAGTACCAGGAGGAGTCGACGAAGGTGTCCATGGTGTCGGTGTCGCGCCTGGCGGCGCCGCCGCACGTGGGGCAGCTGACGTTGACCCAGTCGCCGGCGGCGGCCAGCGGGGAGGTGCCCTTCGGGGAGAGGGCCTCGCCGCGCAGGTTGTCCGGCAGGCGCACGGGCAGCTGGTCGTCCGGGACCGGGACCTCGCCGCAGTCGGCGCAGTGGATGATGGGGATCGGCGTGCCCCAGAAGCGCTGGCGGGACAGCAGCCAGTCGCGCAGCCGGAAGTTGACGAACTTTTCCCCCGCGCCCTTGTCCTCGAGGAGCTTGATGGCGGCCGGGACGGCCTCGGCCTTGGCCAGGCCGTTCAGCGGGCCCGAATTGATCATCGTGCCCTCCCCGCCTGTCGCCACGCCGGTGACCGCGGGGTCTTCCTGGCCCGTGTCCACGACGGCGCGCACGGGAAGGTCAAAGGCCCTGGCAAAGTCCAGGTCGCGCTGGTCGTGGCCGGGGACGCCCATGACGGCGCCCGTGCCGTAGTCGGCGAGCACATAGTCTGCCGCCCAAATGGGTAGCCGGTCCCCAGTCAGCGGATTCACCGCGTAGCGGCCGGTGAAGACGCCTGTCTTCTCGCGGTCGGTGGCCTGGCGCTCGATGTCGCTGAGGGCCTTGACCTGCTCGCGATATTCGCTGAGGGCCTCGGCATGCTCCGGCGCCACCAGCTCCAGGACCAGCGGCGCGTCGGCGGCCACCACGAAGAAGGTCGCACCGAACACCGTGTCCGGGCGTGTGGAGAACACTGTCAGTTCCATCTCCGGCTGCGCGGCAGCCGCCTCGACGGTGAACTTGACGTGGGCGCCCTCGGAACGGCCTATCCAGTTGCGCTGCATCGCCAGTACCCGGTCCGGCCAGTTGCCCTGCAGGGCGTCCATGTCATCCAGCAGGCGGTCGGCGTAGTCGGTGATCTTGAAGTACCACTGGTTCAGCGACTTCTTGGTCACGATGGTGCCGCAGCGCTCACAGGCGCCGTTGACCACCTGCTCGTTGGCCAGCACCGTCTGGTCCTTCGGGCACCAGTTGACGGGCGAGTCCTTGCGGTAGGCCAGGCCCCGCTCGTAAAAGCGCTTGAACAGCCACTGCGTCCACCGGTAGTATTCGGGGTCGGAGGTCTGCAGGCGCCGGGACCAGTCCACTGAAATGGCGTAGCGCTTGAACGACTCCGCCTGGGTGTCAATGTTGGCGTAGGTCCACTCGCTGGGGTGTGCGTTGCGCTTGATGGCGGCGTTTTCAGCGGGCAGGCCGAAGGAGTCCCAGCCGATCGGGTGCAGCACGTCATAGCCGAGCTGGCGCCAGTAGCGCGAGACGACGTCGCCCATGGCGAAGGCTTCCGCGTGGCCCATGTGCAGGTCGCCGGAGGGGTAGGGGAACATGTCCAGGACGTAGCGGCGTTCCTTCGAGCCGTCGTCAAGGGGCGCGAAGACGTTCAAGTCCTCCCAGACGGCCGGCCACCTGGCCTCCATCGCGGCGAAACTGTAGACGCCCTCGTCGCTGTTCTCTTCGGTCTGGGACTGCACGCTCACGTACCCTGCCTTTTCAGTCATCAGTGGCTTCTTGCACTGCCAAGCTCTTTACACACAAAAGCCCCTCGACTGACGCAAGGGGCGGCCGCAACGACAGGTTGCGGCTAGTTGAGGGGGAGCCTTGTATGCACCTTCCTACTTTAGCGCACTGTCCCCTCCCCTCAACCCAAGCTGTGACGCACTTGTTGCTGAAAATCGTGCGCTTCTCAGCAACAAGTGCGTCACAGTTGGGCAGGGACGCTACTTCACGTCCGCGTCGACCCAGTCCATGGACTTGGTCACGGCCTTCTTCCACAGGCGCATCTGGCGGTCGCGCTCCGCGGAGTCCATGGCGGGCACCCAGCGCTTGTCTTCGGACCAGTTGCTGGACAGTTCGCCCAGGTCCTTCCAGAATCCCACCGCCAGGCCGGCCGCGTAGGCTGCGCCCAGCGCGGTCGTCTCGATGACCTTGGGGCGGATCACCGGAACGCCCAGGATGTCGGCCTGGAACTGCATGAGGGCGTCGTTGGCGACCATGCCGCCGTCCACCTTCAGCTCCGTCAGGTCAACGCCGGAGTCCGCGTTGACGGCGTCGAGGACCTCCCGGGTCTGGAAGGCGGTGGCCTCCAGCGCGGCCCGGGCAATGTGGTTCTTGTTCACAAAGCGGGTCAGCCCCACGATGGCGCCGCGGGCGTCGGCACGCCAGTACGGCGCGAACAGGCCCGAGAATGCCGGGACAATGTACACGCCGCCGTTGTCCTCCACCGCGGCGGCGAGCTCCTCCACCTCGGGGGCCGTCTTGATCATGCCGATGTTGTCGCGCAGCCACTGGACCAGGGACCCGGTGACGGCGATGGAGCCCTCGAGGGCGTAGTGGGGCTTGGCGTCGCCGAGCTTGTAGCCCAGCGTGGTGAGCAGGCCGTTCTTCGAGTGGACGATTTCCTCGCCCGTGTTGAAGATCAGGAAGCAGCCCGTGCCGTAGGTGTTCTTGGCTTCGCCGGTCTTGAACGCCGCCTGGCCAAAGGTCGCGGCCTGCTGGTCCCCCAGGATGCCGGCGACGGGGACTTCGCGCAGCAGCTGGCTGCCATGGACCGTGCCGTAGACCTCCGAGGAGGACTTGATCTGCGGCATCATGGATTTCGGCACGCCGAACACGGCCAGGATTTCGTCATCCCAGGCCAGGGTTTCCAGGTCCATGAACAGGGTGCGGGAGGCGTTGGTGACGTCGGTGATGTGGACACCGCCGTCCGTGCCGCCGGTCAGGTTCCAGGTGACCCAGCTGTCCGTGTTGCCGAACAGCAGGTCCCCGGCCTCGGCCTTGGCGCGGGCGCCTTCGACGTTGTCCAGGATCCACTTGATCTTGGTGCCGGAGAAGTAGGTTGCCAGCGGCAGGCCCACCTTTTGCTTGAAGCGCTCGACGCCGCCGTCGGCCGCCAGCTCATCGACGATCGGCTGGGTGCGCGTGTCCTGCCAGACGATGGCGTTGTAGACGGGCACGCCGGTGGTCTTGTCCCAGACGACGGCGGTCTCGCGCTGGTTGGTGATGCCGACGCCGACGATGTCGTGCCGGGTGAGGTTGGCCTGGGCCAGCGCGGTGCCGATGACCTCGCGGGTGTTGTTCCAGATTTCGGTGGCGTTGTGCTCCACCCATCCGGCCTTGGGGAAGATCTGCTCGTGTTCAAGCTGCCCCGTGGAAACGATGTTGCCGTCGTGGTCAAACACGATGGCGCGGGTGCTGGTGGTGCCTTGGTCAATGGCAATTACGTACTGAGACATCATTGTTCCTTTGTTTGTGCAGCCTGCCGGCAGGCTGCGGCCCACTATCCAACTACTACTTGGTCTACTTCATTAGTCACATAACAACAAGGGCTTGCGCCCGGAACCACGTGGCGCTATTTGGTGACGAGCGGCAGCCACTGTGCCATGAGCCCGCCGAGCGCACCGCCCGCGAGCGGGCCGACGATTGGGACCCAGGAGTAGCTCCAGTCACTGGCACCCTTGCCCTTGATGGGCAGCAGGGCGTGGGCGATGCGCGGGCCCAGGTCGCGGGCGGGGTTGATGGCGTAGCCGGTCGGCCCGCCGAGGGAGGCGCCGATGGCAACCACCAGCAGGGCCACGGGCAGCGGGCCCAGGCCCGTCACCCCGCCGCCGAAGTGAAGGATGACGAACACCAGCACGAAGGTGCCGATGATTTCGGTAACGACGTTCCAGCCGTAGCTTCGCTTGGCGGGGCCGGTGGAGAAGACGCCGAGCTTGGTGGCGCCGTCGGGCTCGTCGTCGAAGTGCTGCTTGTAGGCCAGCCAGCACACCACGGCGCCGAGGAAGGCGCCGAGCATTTCCCCGCCGAAGTACGTCAGGGTCGAGCCGAAGCTGATGGGCACGTTGGGTGCGTAGTCGGTGGCACCGCTGGAGAGGATCCCCACCGTCACGGCGGGGTTCAGGTGGGCACCGGACTTGGCGGCAACAAACACGCCGGCCATCACCGCCAGGCCCCAGCCCCAGTTGACCATCAGGAATCCGCCGGCATTGCCTTTGGTCCCCCTGAGGGCAACGTTGGCCACGACGCCGCAACCCAGCAGGGTGAGCATCATGGTTCCCATCACTTCGGACAGGAACACTATTCCAAGAGACATCTTTGACTCCTTCTATTCTTTTTTGTGTGCCGCGGCCCTTGTTTGGCCGCGTTTCTTGAGCCCCGTTGCCCCTGGGGCGTCTAGGCGATCAAGCTTTGGACCTGCACGCCGTGGAGCCGCGAGAGGACGTCCTCGGCATGGTGGATCTCGTCCTGGCAGCGCGCCTTCGACCAGCCCAGCGGACCCGCAAGGGCGTTGGCGGTTTCGGCCAGCAGCTCGGCCGTGACCAGTCCGCGGAAGGCCAGGGAGGTGCGCCGGATCATCACGTCGACGAGGTGGCCGATCTGTTCGTGCTCCACCATGAATTCGACCTCACGCCGGCTGAGCTCATGCGTTGACTCAAACGCGTCATCGTCCCCGGCGGCGAGGTAGTCCAGCACCAGGCCGGCCCGCGTGCCGTAACGGGTGAACAGGACGCCGGCCCGGGCCGCGTCGACGGGGCCGCGCGCGTGGGCGGCAATCCAGGACTCCACGGCCGCATCCGTGGCGGGGAAGCCGGCGCCGCCGCCGATGGCGAGCTTCGACGTCGAGGTTTTCCGTTCCGCGCCCAGCGCGGCCAGGACGTCATTGGCCAGGTGCTCCGAGAGTGCGCGGAAGGTGGTCCACTTGCCGCCAACCAGACTCAGGACGGGGACCGTGGCACCCGCCACGGCGCGGTCCGCGCGCTCGATCCGATAGTCGCGGGAGACGAAGCCGGGCGCGGTTTCGTCGTGCCGGGGCAGGGGGCGCACGCCGGAGAAACTGTACACAATCTCGTTGCGGGTGACACTGATGGCCGGGAAGACGTGGCCGATCAGCTCGAAGAAGTAGTCGATTTCACTGTCCGTGCACACGGCGTCCTGCGACATGTCCGCATCAATGTCCGTGGTGCCGACCAGCACGCGGTCCCCCATGGGGTAGATCAGCACGATCCGGCCGTCGGTGTGCTCGAAGAAGATTTCGCGCCCGCCGCATGCCGCCAGCAGCTCGGGGTGGTCCAGCACAATGTGTGAACCCTTGGTCCCGCCCATGAACGCCGTGGCGGATCCCAGCGCGGCGTTGGTGTCGTCGACCCAGGCGCCGGTGGTGTTGACAATCACGTCCGCCGTGAACGTGAACGCCTCGCCGGTGAGCTGGTCGGTCAGCTGCACGCCCTGACCGGTGATGGCGGTGGCCGCCAGGTAGTTCGTGGCCCGGGCGCGGGAGGTTTCGTCCGCGGTTCGGCCAGCCCCTGCCTGGCCTGCCTTTTCGCCGTCTTGGAGGACATCCAGGGTCAGGCGCTCGGGGTTGTGCACGGAGGCGTCGTAGTAGCTGGCGGCGTACTTGATGCCGGGGTGCAGGGCAGGCAGCTCGGCCAGCGCCCTGGCACGTCCCTTGAACTGGTGCCGCGGGACGCTGCCGCCGTCGCGGGAGAAGAAGTCGTACATGGTCAGCCCGGCCTTGATCAGGAAGGCCCCCCGTTCCCGGGGCTTGCCCTGCCTGTGCGTCAGGAAGCGCATGGGAGCGGCCAGGATGCCGGAAAAGGTGCTGAAGATCGGGATGGTGGTCTGCAGCGGCTTCACATAGTGGGGCGCGATCTTCAGGAGGCGGTTGCGCTCCACCACGGATTCGCGCACCAGCCGGAATTCGCCGTTCTCCAGGTAACGGATGCCGCCGTGGATCATGTGGGAGGAGGCCCCGGAGGCGCCTTGGCAGTAGTCCCCGCGCTCCACGAGTGCCACGTCAATGCCCTGCAGGGCGAGGTCGCGGAACGTGCCGACGCCGTTGATCCCGCCGCCGATGACCAGGACCTGGGCGTGGGGCCTGCCGCGCAGGGCCTCCACGTGGGGCCGCGGGGCCGCCCCGGCGTCGTTGGCGTTCTGGGCGGCAGTGCCGGGGAATCTCACGGTGACCTCATTTG
Source organism: Arthrobacter wenxiniae (assembly GCF_013376105.1). GTDB lineage: Bacteria > Actinomycetota > Actinomycetes > Actinomycetales > Micrococcaceae > Specibacter > Specibacter wenxiniae. Next base: position 154,901 of record NZ_JAAMFM010000006.1, on the reverse strand, counting down.
CAAAGCTGTGTTGTTGCGCACGGGGCGCCGGTTCCCCCTATTCTTGGATGAGCTGAAAAATATAATCAACCTGTTTGCACAAACGTGCAGAAAGGCTGCCGCGGCAATGGCGAACAAGCGAACAAAGCAGTCCGACGCCCTGCGGGCTGCACAAATGTACTATTTGCAGGACCAGACGATGGACGCGATTGCCAGGGAGCTGCGCACCTCCCGCTCCACGGTGTCCCGGCTGCTTTCCGCCGCCCGCGAAACGGGCCTGGTGCAGATCCAGGTCAAGACCCCGGCCGACCGCGCCCCGGAGCTGGAGCGCGCCATCCGCAAGCGGTACCAGGTGGAGGTCCACGTGGTGCCGGTGTCCGACACCCTGGATGAAATGGACGTCCTGGACCGGGTCAGCATGCAGGCCGCCCGCACCATCACCCCGCTGGTGGACTCGAACGCCGTCATTGGCGTGGCCTGGGGCTCCACCCTGAGTGCGGTCAGCCGGCACCTGACGCGCAAGACCACGCACGGCACCACGATCGTCCAGCTCAACGGGGCGGGCAACACCCAGACCACGGGCATCACCTATGCCTCTGAAATCATCCGGCGCTTCGGCAGCGCCTACGGCGCCAAGGTGGAGCAATTTCCCGTCCCCGCGTTCTTTGACCACGCCGAGACCAAACGGCTGATGTGGGAGGAGCGCAGCGTCCGGCGCATCCTGGACCTGCAGGAACGCATGACCATCGCCATCTTCGGCGTGGGCTCCATGAACGCCGACGTCCCCAGCCACGTCTACGCCGGCGGCTACCTGGACTCCACCGACCTGGATGAGCTCGAGGCCAGCGGCGTGGCCGGCGACGTGGCCACGGTCTTCTTCCGCGACGACGGCAGCGACACCGGGATCGTGCTCAACGACCGCTCCAGCGGACCCAGCCTGGACAGCCTCAGGAGGGTCCGGCGTCGTATTTGTGTGGTGTCAGGCGCCAAGAAGATCAAGGGCCTGCGGGGCGCGCTCGCCGCCGGGCTGGCCACCGACCTGATCCTGGATGAGGGCACCGCGAGGGAGCTCGTGGAGGCCGATGCCCATTCCAGCGACCCGATCTTCGGCTTCCTGAACAGCCTGGACGGGCTCTGAGGCGCGTGCCGCGGGGCCGTGCCGGGGGACCATGCGGCGGGGCCGTGCCGCGAACGCCGCGCACGCATTAATCGGTAGAGTCGTAGTCATGCACCTTGCTCCCAAAGTCCCCCTTAACAACGGCGTCCTGATCGACGCTCTCGGTTACGGCGTCTACAAGGTCCCGGCCGCCGACTGCGCCGCGCTGGTCTCCACCGCCCTCGACGCCGGGTACCGGACAGTGGACACCGCCGCCCTCTACGGCAACGAGGAAGGCGTGGGGCAGGCGGTCAACGCAGCAGTCGCCGCCGGGATGCCGCGCGAGGAGCTTTTCGTCACGTCCAAGGTGTGGAACGACCGCCACGGCTACGACTCCACCCTGGCCGCCTTCGACGAGACCATGGACCGGCTCAAGCTGGACTACCTCGACATGTTCCTCATCCATTGGCCCTGCCCGGACCAGGACCTGTTCATCCCCACATACAAGGCGCTGGAATCCCTGTACCACGAGGGCCGCGTGCGGGCCATTGGGGTCAGCAACTTTGAGCCGGAGCACCTGCGCCGGCTCCTGGATGCCACCGAGGTGGTCCCGGCCGTCAACCAGGTTGAGCTTCACCCCTGGCTGCAGCAGCGTGAGCTGCGCGCCCTCCATGCCGAACTGGGGATCGCCACCCAGGCGTGGAGCCCGCTGGCCCGAGGCCAGCTCCTGGACGACCCCGCCCTGGCTGCCCTGGCCGCTGCGCGGGGGAGGTCCGTGGCGCAGGTGGTGCTGCGCTGGCATGTGCAGTCCGGCCATCTCGTGATCCCCAAGGCCTCGAACCCCGGGCGGATCGCCGCCAACCTGGATGTCTTTGGCTTCAGCCTCAGCGACACGGACATGGCCGCGGTCGCCGCCATGGACAGTGGCCGCCGTTCCGGTTCCAACCCCAACAACGTGAACTAGACGGCCGGGGAGGGAGAACGTGAAGAAAAGTACGACGCCGGGCACCGCGCCCATCGCTGTTGACCTGTCCGGGCGGGCCACCGGCCACGTGGTGGAGGTGGCCGGGACCGGGGTGCACTACTGGGACTACGCGCCCGTCGAGTGGACGCCCGCCACCCGCACCATCGTCATGGTGCACGGCTTCCGCGGCGACCACCACGGGCTGGAGCGCGTGGTGGAGCTGCTGCCCGACCACCGGATCATCATGCCCGACCTGCCCGGCTTTGGGGCCTCGCCCGCGTTCGACCACACCGAACACAGTGTGGACGGCTATGGAGAGTTCCTGGCCGGCTTCCTGGACGCGCTGGCGCTGGGCGCCGGCACCGTGCTGCTGGGGCATTCCTTCGGCTCGATCGTGGCCAGCCACTTCACGGCGTCGCACCCCGGCCGGGTCCACCCCCTGGTCCTGGTCAACCCGATCGCCGCGCCGGCCCTTGAGGGTCCCAGCGGCGTGATGACGAAGCTCGCCGTCTTCTACTACTGGGCCGCGGCGAAACTCCCGGCACCGCTGGGAAACGCCCTGCTGCGCAACTGGCTCATAGTCCACGCCATGAGCATGGCCATGGCCAAGACCCGTGACAAGGCGCTGCTGGCGTTCATCCACGGCCAGCACCACGCCTACTTCAGCGACTTCGCGAACCGGGACATGCTGCTGGAATCGTTCCGTGCCTCCGTCAGCGGCACCGTGCGGCAGGTGGCGGACAGGCTCACCCTGCCCGTGCTCCTCGTTGCCGGGGCCCTGGACGAGATCGCCACGCTGCCGAACCAACACAAGCTGGTGAACCTGCTGCCCGACGGCGAGCTGGTGGTCATCGGCGACGTGGGCCACCTGATCCATTACGAAACGCCGCTGCCGGCGGCCCAGGCCATCGACTCCTTCCTGGAAAGGCACCCCGCCCCGTGACCGCCAGCAGCACCCCCACTCCCCCGGACCACCGGCGCAGGCCCCGGATCGTCATGGATGCCCGGTTCACCCGGATGGACCACCACGACGGGATCAGCCGTTACGGCGCAAGTCTCATGGCCGCCGTCGCACCCTACGCCGACGTCACCATGCTCATCCACGACGAACGCCAGCTGGCACTCCTGCCGGAGCTGCCCTGGGTCAAGGTCAATTCACCCCTGTCCCCCGTGGAGCTGTTCGTGGCCCGCCACGTGAACAAGCTGGGCGCGGACCTGGTGTTCTGCCCCATGCAGACCATGGGCAGCTGGGGCCGGGAATATCCACTGGTGCTGACCCTGCACGACCTCATCTACTACGAGCACCCGGCACCGCCCGGCTTCCTGCCAGCGCCGGTGCGGGTGCTCTGGCGGCTGTACCACAAGGCCTACTGGCCGCAGCGGCTGCTGTTGAACCGGGCCGACGTGGTCGCCACCATCAGCGAGACCACGCTGGGGCTGATGACCAAGTTCCGGCTGACCCACAAGCCCATTCGCATCGTGGGCAACGCGCCCCAAGGCGGGCGCGTCCCGCGCGACCCGGCGGCGGCGCCGGAAAAGTCCCTGGCCTACATGGGGTCCTTCATGCCCTACAAGAACGTTGAAACGCTCATCGCCGGAATGGCCCTGCTGCCGGACTTCACGCTGAACCTGCTCAGCCGGATCACCCCCGGGCGGCGGGCGGAGCTGGAAGCGCTCATCCCCGCCGGGGCCCGGGTCGTGTTCCACAACGGCGTCACGGATTCCGAGTACGACGAACTGCTGCTGCGCACCACGGCGCTGGTGACGCTGTCCAGGGCCGAGGGCTACGGCCTCCCGCTCGTTGAGGCCATGGCCCTGGGCACGCCCGTGGTGGTGGCGGACACGGACATCTTCCGCGAGGTGGGCGGCGTGGCGGCGCACTATGTGCCCGCCGACTCCCCCACAGCCTTCGCCGCCGCAGTGCGGGCACTGGACGATCACGACGCCTGGGCAGCCAGCTCGACGGCGTCGGTGGCCCAGGCGGCCGCGTTCAGCTGGGACGAATCCGCCCGGGAACTGCTCGCGATCGCCGAGGAGCTGCGGGGACAGGGCTGAAGCGGTGCGCCTGCCCCGGATGATGTCCGGTGGTCGTCACGTTGGTTCTTCCGCTGCCGGTTGGTTCTTCCGCTGCCGCTCCGGGTGACAGGGTGTCCGGCAGGTTCCAGGGAGGCGCCAGCTCCGCCGGCCATTCCCGGGCGGACGGGAACGCGGCTGATCATGCCGTCGATGTATTCGAAAACAGACCCCATCGAGCGCGCTTTCCTTGATCCGGACATGGTCGCCATGATGCCGTGCCCACGGCGGATCCCGCGTTTTCACGACGCGTATATATATTAGGTATCTGCTGAGCTGAATTGGTCTGGATGGATGGTCGATTCACGATCGCGGATGCCGCGGGCGGGGGTGGACCACCCGGAGACGTTCGGGCAGTTCCAGGACTGGTTCGGCACGGATGAGGCTTGCTTCGAGTTCCTGGCGAGGCTGCGCTGGCCCGAGGGTTCGCATGCCCGAAGTGCGGCGGCCGAGAGTACTGGCACATAGCCGCCGGTCTGTGGATGTGCAAGGCGTGCTCGCGCGGACGTCTGTGACGGCCGGGACGATCTTCGACCCGACCCGCACGCCGCTGCGGATGTGGTTCGCGGCGGTGTGGCTCGTGAACTCGCAGAAGAATGGATGGTCCACCCTTGGGCTGCAGCGGGTTCTGGGGCTGACGTCGGATGAGACGGCGTGGGCCTGGATGCACAAGCTCCGCCGGGCCATGGTGCGCCCGGATCGGGAAATTCTCTCCGGGCTGGTCGAGGTCGATGAGAGCTTCATCGGCGGCGTGCACCGCGGACTGCCCGACGTGGGCCCGGACAAGATCTCGGTCCTAGTCGCGGCCGGGCACCTCGACGGCAACCGGATCGGTCGCGTCCGCCTCGAGCCCGGGCCGGCCGACCGCAGGCTCGCGCTGGTGAAGTTCGGCCAGCGCGTCGTAGCGCCCGGCTCCACGATCCGCACCGACGGGGCGAGGCAGCTGCGGCGCTTCGCCGACCTCGGCGATCAATACGAGTACTTCACCCAGCTCGGCCCTGGCATCCCAGCGCACGTGAACATGCCGGCGGTCCACATGGCCGCGTCCCAGCTCAAGCGCTGGATCGACGGCACCCTGCACCAGGGCATATCCCGGGAACAGCTGGCCTGCTACCTCGACGAGTTCACCTTCCGGTTCAACCGGAGAACAGCCGGGAGCCGCGGGCTGCTCTTCTTCCGGCTCCTCCAGCAGGCCACGAACACCGACCCCGCACCCTGAAAGATCTCGTCATCCCCCTAGACGGCGACTGAGAGGACTGAACCGCCCGCGGGGCGTTTCATTGACGAGCCATCCTTGCATGGCCCAGCGCCGGCTTTGGCAACACACCCTAGGGCGGCTCAGCTGTGAAGCGGAGGGCGGTGGTTGTGTTCACATGTGTAGTCGGATGATGAAGGAGAAGTAGCCCCACACGGGCATCGAAAGCAGTGACAACACGGCCATCGCGGTCCGCACCCGGGATCGCCCACGCAGGATCGCGGAGAGCAGCCAGAATGCAAGCATTCCGATGAGTCCTCCGGCGCAGTTGAGGATCACGTCGTCGATGTCCGACGCTCCAACCGCGAACACTCCCTGGATGATCTCTACGGCGACGCTGACCGAGGCGACGGTGAGCACGGTCAGCCATGCGGCCGCCCGATGTCGGAGCCACGATGCGTAGACTCCGAGCGGGATGAAGATCAGGATGTTCCCGACGACGTTCGCAAACGCCACTTTCCCGGTCCCGGGAGAGTGGCTGAACGCATATTTCGCGATGCTCGCGAACGGGATGAGATTGATCGATCTCTCCGAACCCAATGCGCGAGAGAAGAGAAGCAGCTTCAACAGGAAAGCCGCGTAGAGGGCGAAGACGGCGAAGATGGCCACGGTCTCCGCTTTCGCCCGCTTCGTGGCGAGTCGGCAAGTCCGCACCTGCGTGGCTGCGGCGGGTTTCGGTTGTACGCCCATCTTCAGGACGGTACAGAGGGAACCTGTCCTGCTCCTGTGAGACCTGGACTTGACAACCGCCGCCGAGGAGCGCAACGTAACTGACCGTGGATCCTGGCCCCACGAAAGCCACCGCGACGATACCGGGTTTAGCGACACTCCCCAGGTCGTTGCACGCTCTTCAATCCAGACGACGCAGCCGCCTCGGAGGGACCGGGCTTCCACTGGATCAGATCGGCAATGCCCGGCACCGTGAGCAAACGGAGGTATGACCCCTAAAGGCCCCATCAGCGCGGCCGGGGAATGACTTCATCGAAGTAAATATCAGATATATATACTAGTAAATTATCAACTAATTGACTTAAAGGGTGGACACGTTCTAGTATTTGTGATGGAATGGAGTCATGGAGAACTTCCAGCCCGATGCGACTTTCAGCGGCGGCAGCCAGCGTGCCGCCGGGTTTTGGTCGCCTGCGCCTGGAATCGTCGCTGCCTATCCATTGGATGAACCGCCATCCCCGGCCCCGGCCTTGCAGGACCAGTCCACACCTGAGCCGTTCGCGGTGGCCCGGCAGCTGGCTGGCGAACCGCACCCCGACATCTCCTCCACGGATCTGGACATTGACTCCATGGAGGCGCTGGCAGAGGCCGAATACCTCTGCGCCGTCTCGGCGCTGCGCAGCCTCGCTCTGGCTGAATCCGGGCTGGCAGCCTTGAAGGCGAGAGTGATTGAACGGCTCGACTCCGCCTCCACGCGGCTGGGAGTTGCTGCCCAACTTGAACCCTGGCAACAGGAGGTCCTGGCGATTTCCACCACGGCCGAGCTGTGCGCCGCACTTGCGCTCCCCCAACGCACGGGCGGGGAGCTGAAAAGCCAAAGCATCGCGTTGGTCCGGAAGCACCCGGACACGCTGGAAGCGCTGTCCACCGGGTCCATCTCATGGCGCAATGCCGTCGTGGCCCTCGAACAGCTCGAAACCCTTGAGGATCTCAAGGGCCAGACAGGGGAACGGGCCATTTCCGCCGATTCACTGGACGAGTTCGAACACCAACTGCTGGATCTGGCTCCGGGGATGACCACCGCAAAATTTCAGTTCCAGGCCCGTCGGCTCAGGGAACGAGCGCATCCCGACAGCATCGCCCGGCGGCACGCAAAGGCATTGGCGGACCGGAAATTGGTCCTGATGCCGGACAGGGATGGCATGTCGTGGCTCTCCATGTTCCTGCCCGCCGACTCCGCACAAGGGATCTGGAACCAGGCCACCCGCACGGCCCGCACCCTGCAGGGACCAGATGAACACCGGACCCTGACCCAACTGCGCGTTGACGTGCTCGCGCAATGGCTGCTTGAAACCGGTACCGCCGTTCCCGAGGGGAACGAAGGCCCGGCATTGGACCGGGCCCGGGCCGGTGGCAACGAACCAGAAACGGAATGGTCCGCCGGAACGGTCGCCCATCCGGGCGCGGGGCGTGTGCCGCGATCAAGCCCCGGTACCGGCATTGAGGGCGAACCACCGGCCGCTGACGGTCCAGGGTCCGGGCGGCGGTTGGGAGGGACCCCGCGGCCCCGGGCCCAGGTTTTGGTCACCATACCCCTCTTGACGTTGCTCGGCCGCTCCAAGGATCCCTCCGAGCTTGAAGGATACGGGCCCATCCCGCCGGAAATGGCCCGGGAATTGGCCGCCGAGTGTCCAACGTTGTACCGGATCATGGTTGACCCGTACACGAACCGGTTCTTGTCCATGGATCCAACCCAATACAGGGTCACCGGCGCCCTCAGGGCACTGCTGCGCGCACGGGACGGCACGTGTGTGTTTCCCGGCTGCAACACCGTGACCGACGACACCGAGCTCGACCATGTCCTCGCCTGGGAAGACGGTGGAACGACAGTTCCTGAAAACCTCAAGAATGAATGTGGCGTCCACCACCTGCTCAAGCACTTCAAGGACGGCAAGTCCCGCGACGGGACCACCAGGCCACGGGAAGGCCGGAGCGGCCGGGACTGCGCACCGGGACGGGAGTCAGGAATCCTGCAGGGATGGACGCCCACGGAGACGGACGCCCCGGATGAAAAGCCTGGCTGGATCTCCCCTGCCGGCTACCTCTATCCGCCGGATGCAATGGCCACAACCCCGCCGATCATTCCGGCCCGGACCATGATCCAAGCCATCGAGGAACTGCGTGGCGACGGCTGACCATGCCTGCTCCCACGCCCTGCGGGGCATGGGCGGTGCAGGGCATGGACGGTGCAGGGCATGGACGGTGCAGGGCATGGAGGGTGCAGGGCATGAGCAGGCGCCGCCTCTCCGCCCGGGGCCACCGCGCGCCCGCTGCAGTTCCCGTCACCTACACAGGCTGCGCCCTTCACGGCTGCTCGGGGCAAAGCGGGAACCCGGCTAAATGACGTCGACGCCGTCGCAGCGGACCTGGACCGGCGATCCCACCCGGCGGGCGGCGTTGGATGCCTTGAGGGAACGCATGGCTGCGGTGACGGTCCCGGCAATCCCGTAAGGGAAGAACAGCAGCGCGCGGTAGTCGGGAGCGCCGTCGGGGTCCGGTCCCGGACCTGGCGGACGGGTCCCTGCCAGGGGCGCCGGACCGATGACACGCACGGCTTCGGGCAGCTCAAGGGCGGCGGTGAACGCCGCGACGTCCCGTTCCGCCCCGGTCAGGGAGGCCACGCGGACGGCCGGGGGCAGGCCGAGTTCATGGCGCAGCCCGAATTCGCGTTCCGCGTAGCCTGTGGGATCCCAGCGGACCAGGGCCTGCACCTCCACGGAATCCTCGGCCGTCACCACCACCACCCCGCCGTCCCGGGCCGGCCGGACCAGGGCCGCGGCGTTCATCCAACGGCGCAGCGTGTCCTCGCCAGAGCGCAGGGACTCGCGCCGGAGGAGGGAGTCCCCGTCCAGGAGCAGCGCCGCCGCGTAGCCGCGCGGCGCCACGGGCTCGGCCCCCACCGTGGCCACCACGATGGCGGGACGGTCAGGCACCACGGTCTTGATGTGGTCGCCGGAGGAGGAAATGACAGTGGCGGACGGGAAGGCCCGGCCCAGTTCCTCGGCGGTCCGCGAGGCACCGACGGCCAGGGCGCGCAGGGTCCGGTTCCCACAGGTGGGGCAGCTAAAGCTGGTTTCTGCGCGTCCGCACCACCGGCAGGTGGTGAGCACGGCGGCGGAGCCTTCGGCGCGTCCCTGCATGAGCGGTCCGGTGCATTCGGTGCAGCGGGCCACGTCGCGGCAACGCTGGCAGGCCAGGGCCGGGGCGTAGCCGGTCCGGGCCACCTGGACCAGGACCGGACCTGACGCCAGGGCGGCCCGCGCGGTCTCCCAGGCGCGGTGCGGCAGCCGTGCCAGCGACGCGAGGGGGTCGTGTTCCTGTTCGTAGCTGTCCGAGGTGCTGATGACCCGCGCGGTGGCGGTGCGTGCCACGGAACGCACGGCCACGAGGGACTGCGCCCAGCCGGTGGCGACCAGCCGCTGCGATTCGATGCTGCGGCTGTGCCCGGCCATGAGCACGGCGGCGTTTTCCACCTCTGAGCGCAGCAGCAGGACGTCGCGGCTGTGCTGGTAGGGGGCACGGCGTTCAATGTGAAGCTCGTTGCCGTCGTCCCAGCAGCACACCAGGCCCAGGTCCTGCACTGGTGCGTAGGCCGCCGAACGCGTTCCGATGACAATCCTCACGTCGCCGTGCAGGATGCGCAGGAAGTTGTCGTAGCGCAGGGTGGGACCGTCGTCGGCGGTCAGCCTAACGTAGCTGCCCCCGGGCAGGACGGCGGCAAAGGCGGCGTCAAGCAGTTCAAGGTCCCGCAGGTCCGGGACGACGGCGATGGCGCCGCGCCCCGAGAGCTGGCAGTACGCCGCAGCCTGCGCCAGCTGGTGGTGCCACGAGTGCGGTCCGTAGCCCGACAGCGATTGCAGCACCGCCTTCGGCGAGGCACCCATGGCCAGCTCCGCCAGGAACTCCTCGGCATGCGAATGGCCGGTGAACAGCGACGGACCGGGGTGCGCGGCCGGTTCGGGTTCCGGAACGGCGACCCGGCCGGGAACGGGGGCGCCGGGATCGGCCGTGCCACGTGCGCCGGCCGCCCCGCGCTCCCTGGCAGTGAGCACATAAGCCTTTTCCAGGCTTGCCACGCGGGGCGGGACGGCAACCCGCAGGACGTCGGCCACGGTTCCGCTGTAGCGGGCTGCCAGCCGGTGCGCCAGTTCAAGGACTTGGGGCGTGAGGACCTGCACGGCCGAATAGACGCGCAACAGCGGCACCAGCCGCTCCGATTCCGAGGTGGCAGCGCGGGCCACCAGAAACCCGTTGAGGTCCTGGCCGGAAAACTTCACCCGCACCCGCACGCCCGGCTGGGCGTCGGCGTCCAGGGACTTGGGCACGGAATAGTCAAAGAACCGGTCCAGATGCGGCAGGGGAGAGTCGATGGCCACCTGCGCCACGGGGAGCGAAGGGGCCAGTTCCACGCCGCTGTGGGGGTCGGCCACACGTTCACGGCCCACGAAGCCGCTGAGCAGGGTCAGCTGAACGCCCTGTTCGGGATGATTTTCCGGCTGTCCCGCCACGGCGTCCTCCCTCCCTTGATGCGTGCCCCGGGCGCACACGCGGCGCCAGGCGGACGCCGGCTCTGCCGCCCGGCCCCAGAACCAGCTAAGCACAGGCCGCCGACATTCGCCGCGGTCCCTGCGCTTGGCTGTGGATAACTTGCGGCGCCAGGCGCCAGGCGCCGAAACCGGAAGCGCCGCAGCCGGAAGGCTGAAGCCCGGGGCTAGGCGTTGAAGAAGGCCTTCAGGGCTTCCACGCGGTCCAGGTTTTCCCACGTGAAGTCCGGGTCGTCGCGGCCAAAGTGGCCGTGCGCCGCGGTCTTGGCGTAGATGGGGCGCTTGAGGTCCAGTTCGCGGATGATGGGGCTGGGCCGCAGGTCAAAGACGGAGCCGATGGCCTCCTCGATCCGGCGTGGATCCACGGTCTCGGTGCCGAACGTCTCCACATAGATGCCCACGGGGCGGGCCACGCCAATGGCGTAGCCAACCTGCACTTCGGCCCGCGAGGCCAGCCCGGCGGCCACCACGTTTTTGGCCACCCAGCGCATGGCGTAGGCGGCGGAGCGGTCAACCTTTGACGGATCCTTGCCGGAGAACGCGCCGCCGCCGTGGCGGGCCATGCCGCCGTAGGTGTCGACGATGATCTTGCGGCCCGTGAGCCCGGCGTCGCCCACGGGCCCGCCCACCACAAAGGGGCCGGCCGGGTTCAGGTGCATCTTCACGGCGGAGAGGTCCAGCCCCGACGCCTCCAGGACCGGGGCAATGACAAACTCGCGCAGGTCCGCCCGCAACCGGTCCAGGGAGGTGCCCTCGGCATGCTGGCTGGAGATGACCACGGAGTCGACGGAGACGGGGACGTCGCCGTCGTAGCCGATGGTCACCTGCGTCTTGCCGTCGGGGCGCAGGTACGCCAGCAGGCCGGACTGGCGCACGTCCGTGAGCCGTTCGGAGAGGCGGTGCGCCAGGTGGATCGGGGTGGGCATGTAGGACGCGGTCTCGTTGCTGGCGTAGCCAAACATGAGGCCCTGGTCGCCTGCGCCCTGGGTGTCGTCGTCGTCCACGGCCGTGCCTTCCCGGACCTCCAGGGAGTTGAAGACGCCGTCGAAGATGTCCTGGGACTGCTGGCCGATCGAGACGGACACGCCGCAGCGGGCGCCGTCGAAGCCGTTGGCCGAGGAGTCGTAGCCGATGCCGAGGATGGTGTTGCGGACGATCTGCGGGATTTCCACGTAGGCGTCCGTGGTCACCTCGCCCGCCACATGGACCAGGCCGGTGGTGGCCATGGTTTCCACGGCGACGCGGGAATTGGGGTCCTCGGCCAGCAGGGCGTCAAGGATGGCGTCACTGATCTGGTCGCAAATCTTGTCCGGGTGGCCTGCGGTCACTGATTCGGAGGTAAAAAGGCGCAAGGGGTTGGCTAAAGTCACTGTTCTACTCTACTGGGTCGTGGGCGGCCGCCGGCGGGTGCGGGGCACGGGCTGACACACTTGGGTCACGGGCCGCGCCTCACGTGGCGCCGAGCCGCTCCGCTATGACCCGCACGACGGCGTCCGCCACCTGGCGCTTGGACCCTGCGGCCTGCACGGGCCCGGCACCGTCGCGGGACAGGATCTCGACCTGATTACCGTCCCGGCCAAATACCTTTTCCTGCCCGGTCTCCCCCGGGCCCACCTCGTTGACCACCAGCAGGTCGCAGCCCTTGCGGGCCAGCTTGGCCTCGGCATAGCTGCGGGCGTCGTGTTCGTCGTCGCCGGTCTCGGCGGCAAAGCCGACAATGAGCTGGGACAGGTTCTGCGCTGCCCGGTGCGCGACGAGCTCCACGAGGATGTCCGGGTTGCGGACCAGCTTGATGACGGGGTCCGCGACGTCGTCGCGCTTCTTGATCTTGCCCGTGGAAACGGTGGACGGGCGGAAGTCGGCCACCGCGGCGGCCATGATCACCACATCCGCGCCCGCCGCCGCGGACAGTGTTGCCGCCCGCAGTTCCAACGCCGTGTCCACGCTGTGCTGTTTGGCGTCCCGCGGCGGCGCCACGTCCATGTGGGCGTGGATCAGGATGACCTCGGCACCCGCGGCGAGGGCTGATTCGGCCAGGGCCACCCCCTGCTTGCCCGAGGACTTGTTGCCCAGGAACCGCACCGGGTCCAGGGGTTCGCGCGTGCCGCCGGCCGTGATGACCACCCGCCTGCCCTGCAGGAGCTGGCTGCGGCCGGCGGCTTGATCCCCAACCGTGCCTTCGGCCCCGGGGTCGGCGCCGGCCGGGAGGGCCGCCGACACATCCGGCGCAGGGTCGGAACCGTGCGCGGCGGAGGACGGGGGCTCGGAGGGCGACGGCTCGGAGGGCGGGGACCCCGCGGCGTAGCGGTCGGCGGGGACGCCGTGCACCAGGGCCAGGGCCGCGGCAAGGATTTCTTCGGGCTCCGGCAGGCGGCCGGGGCCGGTGTCGGGTCCGGTGAGCCTGCCCGTGGCGGGCTCCAGGACATGGACGCCACGGGAGCGCAGCGTGGCCACATTGGCCTGGGTGGCGGCATGGCGCCACATTTCGGTGTGCATGGCCGGGGCGAACAGAACCGGCCCGCGCGCCATGAGCAGCGTGGTGGTCAGGAGGTCGCTGGCCAGGCCCGCGGCGGCCTTGGCCAGGACGTCAGCCGTGGCCGGGGCCACCACGATGAGGTCGGCCTCGTGGCCGATCCGCACGTGGTTGACCGTTTCCACCGCGTCAAAGACGCTGTTGGTGGCGGGCCGGCCGCTGAGGGCCTCCCACGTGGCCACGCCCACAAACTTCGTGGCGGCCTCCGTGGGGATGACAGTGACGCGGTGGCCGGCTTCCGTGAAGAGGCGCAGCAGCAGGGCGGACTTGTAGGCGGCGATGCCGCCGCCCACCCCCAGGACAATGTTCAGCACGGCCACGGGCCGGGGACCGCCCTTAAGCGGCTTCGATCGGCGTGGAGACCAGCAGGCCCTCGTCGATCTCGCGGAAGGCGATGGAGAGCGACTTCTCGTTCAGCTTGGTATCCACCAGCGGGCCGACGTACTCGAACAGGCCCTCGTGGAGCTGCGCGTAGTAGGCGTTGATCTGGCGTGCGCGCTTGGCACCAAAGATGACCAGCCCATACTTCGAGTCCGCGGCTTCAAGCAGGGAGTCGATGGACGGGTTGATGATGCCTTCGGGCTGTGTAGTCAATGTACTTCTCCAAAATCTGTGTGGGTGGTGCCGGGTCAGTCATCGTGGCAGGGCGTTAGCCCCATCAGGGTGACAAGCTCGGCTGCGGCGCGGCTGACATCATCGTTGACGATGGTGAAGTCAAACTCCGGTTGGGCAGCAAGTTCCAGTTTAGCGGTTTCCAGACGGCGGTGCTGTTCCTCCGGCGATTCCGTGCCGCGGCCCACCAGCCGACGGACCAGTTCTTCCCAGCTGGGCGGGGAGAGAAACACGAAATCGGCCTCGGGCATGGCGGCTTTTACCTGCCGGGCACCCTGCAGGTCGATCTCCAGAAGCACCGATCGGCCGGCGGCAACGGCCGACTCAACGGTGCTGCGCAGGGTGCCGTAGCGGTTGGTCCCGTGGACCACGGCCCATTCGAGCAGGTCGCCGTGGCCGATGAGCTCGTCAAACTGCTCGGGCGTCTTGAAGAAGTAGTGCACGCCCTCCACCTCGCCCGGCCGGGCCTTGCGGGTGGTCGCGGAAACGGACAGCCACACCTGCGGGTAGTTGTCCCGGATGAAGGTGGAGACCGTGCCCTTCCCGACGGCGGTGGGCCCGGCCAGGACGGTCACGCCGCTGCGGGGCTTGGCCCGCACGGTGTTTTCGCCAGGCACGTGGACGGCCGTACCGCTCACAGTTCCGGGCCCAGATAGTCCACAAGCATGCGGCGCTGGTGGATGCCCAGGCCCCGCAAGCGGCGGGTTGGGGCTATGCCCAGCTCGCTCATGATCACAGTTGCACGTACCTTTCCAATGCCCGGGAGGGCTTCCAATAAGTCTGTCACCTTCAGCCGGCCCAGGGCGGGTTCCTCCGCTGAGGCGGCTATGACTTCCGCCACGGACACGGCCCCCGCCTTCAGCCTGGCCTTGGTGTACGAGCGGAGGGTGCGTGCCGCCGCCGCCTTCCGCAGTGCCGCCGCGCGTTCCTGGTCTGAGAGTGGCGGCAAACTCACAACGGGCTCCTTGGCGTGGCAGCGGTGCGGACAGGTTCTGCACAACGGGGTGTGAATTGAACCTATCCGCACCTGGGCGCCAAAATCAATCCACGGGCGCCGGGTCCGCGTGCCTCAGAGTCCCTGCACGGTGTCCTCCGCGGCCCGGCGCAGTGCCGCAACCTCCGGACCGGCCGTGAGGATGCCGCGGCTGGACGTGGCCAGGACCGCCGGGTAGGCGGCTCCGAATGTGTCCCTGAGGTCCCGCGCCGTTGCCCCCTGGGCACCGAGACCCGGGGCAAGGATGGGGCCGTGCACGGCGGCCAGGTCGATGCCCAGGTCCACCAGCGCCGTCCCCACCGTGGCGCCCACCACCAGACCCACCGAGCCGAGGGCCCGCTCCGCCCAGTGCTGGTTTTCGACGGCGGCCGCCTGCGCCATGCGCAGCGCCACGGACTCGGTGCCGCCCGCATGCTGGACGGAGGCGCCTTCCGGGTTGGAGGTCAGTGCGAGCACGAACACCCCCCGTCCGCTGGCGGCTGCCAGGTCCAGTGCGGGGCGCAGCGACTCAAAGCCCAGGTACGGGCTCAGCGTCACGGAGTCGGCGGCCAGGGCCGAGCCGTCGCGCAGCCACGCATCGGCGTAGCCGGCCATGGTGGACCCGATGTCCCCGCGCTTGGCGTCCGCAATGGTCATTACCCCGGCCTGGGCCGCTGCCGCGAGGAGCTCCTCGAGCACGGCGAAGCCGGCCGAGCCGTGGCGCTCGTAGAGCGCCACCTGCGGCTTGACGGCCGTGGCCACCGGCGCCACGGCCTCCAGCACCGTCAGCGAAAACGTGCGCAGGGCCTGCACGGAGTCGCCCAGCCCCCAGGCCGCCAGCAGCCCCGGGTGCGGATCGATGCCGACGCAGAGCGGGCCGCGTGCCTGCATGGCGGCGGCGAGGCGCGCGCCGAACGGCAACCGCCCGGCGTCGTGCGCGCTAGGCATGCTGCGACGCCAGGGCATGCTGCGCGGCCAGGCCGGCCTGCAGGACCAGGGCGTGTTCCTGCAGGCTCGTCACGTCCCATTCGTAGCTGCGCAGGGCCTCCATGGCCTGGACGGCCACGTTGAATTCTGCCACGGTGGTGATGCAGGGGCGGCCGTTGGAGACCGCCGCCGCACGGATCTCGTAGCCGTCGCCGCGGGCCTGCCCGCCGGAGGGGGTGTTGAAGATCATGTCGATCCCGCCATTGTTGATCAGGTCCACAATGGTGCCTTCGCCGTCGTCGGAGGTTCCCTCGCCAATCTTGCGGACCCTGGTGGCATGGATCCCGTTGCGGCGCAGGACGTCCGCCGTGCCACCGGTGGAGACGATCTCGTAGCCGAGGTCGACAAGGCGCTTGACGGCCATGATGATGGAGCGCTTGTCCCGGTTGGCGACGGAGACAAACACCTTGCCGGAGACGGGCAGGGCGCCGTTGGCTGCGGCCTGGCTCTTGGCGAAGGCGGTGTCAAAGTGCTTGTCAATGCCCATGACCTCCCCGGTGGAGCGCATTTCCGGGCCCAGCAGGGAATCCACGACATGGCCTTCCGGGGTGCGGAAGCGGTTGAACGGCATGACGGCTTCCTTCACGGCCACGGGGGCCGAGTCGGGCAGCGAGCCGCCGTCCCCCACCTCGGGCAGGATGTGGTGGACGCTGCGCAGGTGGGCGATGGACACGCCGGTGCCGATGAGGGCGGCCGCCTTGGCCATCTGCACACCCGTGGCCTTGGAGACGAACGGCACGGTGCGTGACGCGCGCGGGTTGGCCTCGAGCACGTACAGGACGTCGGAGGCCAGGGCGAACTGGATGTTGATCAGGCCGCGCACCCCCACGCCTTCGGCGATGGCGCGGGTCGCCGCGCGGACGCGGTCCTGCACGTCCTGCCCCAGCGTGATGGGCGGCAGCACGCAGGCGGAGTCGCCGGAGTGGATGCCGGCCTCCTCGATGTGCTCCATGATGCCGCCCAGGTACATGTCCTTGCCGTCGAAGAGCGCATCGACGTCGATTTCGATGGCGTCCTCGAGGAACCTGTCGATCAGGACCGGGTGCGCCTCGGTGATTTCGGTGGCGTTCTTGATGTAGCGCGAGAGGTTCGCCTCGTCATAGACGATCTCCATGCCGCGCCCGCCCAGCACGTAGGACGGGCGGACCAGGACGGGGTAGCCGATCTCGTCGGCAATCTTCTTGGCGTCGTTGAAGGAGACGGCCGTGCCGTTCTTCGGGGAAATCAGCCCGGCCTCGTCCAGGACGCGGGAAAACATGCCGCGGTGCTCGGCCAGGTCGATCGCCTTCGGCGAGGTGCCCAGGATCGGGACGCCTGCGTCGGCCAGGGCCTGCGCCAGCTTCAGCGGGGTCTGCCCGCCGAGCTGGACAAAGACGCCCATGACGCCGCCGGTGCGTTCCTCGGCGGCGATGACCTCCAGCACGTCCTCGAGGGTCAGCGGCTCAAAGTACAGGCGCGTGGAGACGTCGTAGTCGGTGGAGACGGTTTCCGGGTTGCAGTTGACCATGACGGTCTCGTAGCCGGCCTTGCGCAGCGCCATGGAGGCGTGGACGCAGGAGTAGTCGAACTCGATGCCCTGCCCAATCCGGTTGGGGCCGGAGCCGAGGATGATGATGGAGGGCTTGGCGTGCAGGCCGATCTCATCCTCCTCGTCGTAGGACGAGTAGTGGTACGGGGTGTAGGCGGCAAACTCCGCGGCGCAGGTGTCCACCGTCTTGTACACGGGGCGGATGTCCAGCGCCTGGCGGACGCCGCGCACCACGGCCTCGGAGTTGTGCGTCAGGGCGCCGATCTGGGCGTCGGAGAAGCCGTGGCGCTTGGCCAGCCTCAGCATCTCCGGCGTGAGCGCCGTAGACTGGCGGATCGTGGCCGAGATCTCGTTCAGCAGCACCAGCTGGTCCAGGAACCAGGGGTCGATCCAGGTGGCCGCGTACAGCTCCTCGACGGTCCCGCCGCCCAGCAGCGCGCGCTGCACCTGGGACAGCCGGTCCGTCGTCGGGCGCTTGGCGGCCTCAATGAGGTCCGGCACGTCCAGGGCGTTGACCGAGCTGAAGTCCAGGCTGGCGCCCTTTTGCTCGAGGGACCGCAGCGCCTTCTGCAGTGCCTCGGTGAAGTTGCGGCCGATCGCCATGGCCTCGCCGACGCTCTTCATGGTGGTGGTCAGGGTGGGGTCCGCCGCCGGAAACTTCTCAAACGCGAAGCGGGGAACCTTGACCACGACGTAGTCAAGCGTCGGTTCGAAGGAGGCGGGCGTCTTCTGCGTGATGTCGTTGGGGATCTCGTCCAGCGTGTAGCCCAGGGACAGCTTGGTGGCGATCTTGGCGATCGCGAAGCCGGTGGCCTTGGAGGCCAGCGCCGAGGAGCGGGAGACGCGCGGGTTCATCTCAATGACGACGACGCGCCCGGTGTCCGGTTCGATCGCGAACTGGATGTTGCAGCCGCCGGTGTCCACGCCCACCTCGCGGATGACGGCGATGGAGATGTCGCGCAGGTTCTGGTACTCGCGGTCCGTGAGGGTCATGGCCGGGGCCACCGTGATGGAGTCGCCCGTGTGGACGCCCACCGGGTCAAAGTTTTCAATGGAGCACACAACAACGACGTTGTCGTTCTTGTCGCGCATCATCTCCAGTTCGTATTCCTTCCAGCCCAGGATGCTCTCCTCGAGCAGGACCTCGGTGGTGGGGCTGTACTGCAGGCCCTGGCCCACAATGCGTTCCAGGTCCTCCGGGCTGTACGCCAGGCCGGAGCCCAGCCCGCCCATGGTGAAGGAGGGGCGGACCACCATGGGGTAACCCAGGTCCTCGGCGGCCGTGAACGCCTCCTCCATGGTGTGGATGATGTGGCTGCGGGCCGATTCCGCGCCGCAGCGCTCCACGACGCCCTTGAACTTTTCGCGGTCCTCGCCAAGCTCGATCGCGGCGATGTTGGCGCCGATCAGCTCCACGTTGTACTTGGCCAGCACGCCCGCTTTGTCCAGGGCGATGGCCGTGTTCAGGGCCGTCTGCCCGCCCAGGGTGGGCAGGATGGCGTCGGGGCGCTCCTTGGCGATGATCTTTTCCACCACTTCGGGGGTGATGGGCTCCACGTAGGTGGCGTCGGCAAATTCGGGGTCGGTCATGATGGTGGCCGGGTTGGAGTTGACCAGGATGACCCGCAGGCCCTCCTCCTTCAACACGCGCAGCGCCTGGGTGCCGGAGTAGTCAAACTCGGCGGCCTGGCCGATCACGATGGGCCCGGATCCAATGACCAGGACGGACTTCAGGTCTTCTCTCTTCGGCATTACTTGGATTCCTCGGTCTCGGTCTGGGCGGCTGCGGGGTTGCTCTGGTACTGGCCCATCAGTGCGATGAACCGGTCAAACAGGTAGGCGGCGTCGTGTGGGCCGGCCGCCGCCTCCGGGTGGTACTGGACCGAGAAGGCGGGGATGTCCAGGCAGGACAGGCCCTCGACCACCTGGTCGTTGAGGCTGATGTGGCTGACCTCGACCTTGCCGAAGCGCTCCTCGGGGGCCAGGGTGGAGCCGTCGAGCGGCGCGTCAACGGCGAAGCCGTGGTTCTGGCTGGTGATTTCCACCTTGCCGGTGCCGCGGTCCATGACCGGCTGGTTCATTCCCCGGTGTCCGTAGCGCAGCTTGTAGGTGCCAAAGCCGAGGGCGCGGCCCAGGATCTGGTTGCCGAAGCAGATGCCGAAGTAGGGCACCCCGGCCTCCAGGAAGCTGCGCACAAAGCCGACCTGGCGGTCCGCGGTGGCGGGGTCGCCGGGGCCGTTGGAGAGGAACACGCCGTCGGGCTTGAACGCCATGGCCTCCTCAAAGGTGGTGGCGGCCGGCAGCACGTGCACGCGCACGCCGCGTTCGGCGAAGCGGTGCGGGGTCATCGACTTCATGCCCAGGTCCAGGGCGACGATGGTGAAGACCGGCTCCCCGTTCCAGCCGTGTTCCGAAGGTTCGACGGCGTAGGCCTGGCCCACGCTGACCTCCTCCGCGAGCTGGAGGCCCTCCATGGACGGCTGCGCAAGGACCTCCTGCAGGAGATCGGACGCAGGGCGGCCCGCGGCGTCGCCGGAGAAGATGCCGGCCTTCATGGCGCCGCGTTCGCGCAGGTGCCGGGTGATGGCGCGGGTGTCCACCCCCTGGATGCCCACGATCCCCTGGGTGGAAAGTTCGTCGTCGAGCGTTCCTTCCGAGCGCCAGTTGGACGGGCGGCGGGCGGCGTCGCGGACCACGTAGCCGGCGGCCCAGATCCGCGTCGACTCGTTGTCCGCGGCGTTGACGCCGGTGTTGCCGATGTGCGGGGCCGTCTGGACGATCAGCTGGCGGGCGTAGGAGGGGTCGGTCAACGTCTCCTGGTAGCCGGTCATGCCGGTGGTGAACACCGCCTCCCCGAGCGTGGTTCCCACGGCGCCGTAGCTGGTGCCGCGGAAGGCGCGGCCGTCTTCCAGCAGCAGCAGTGCTGGTGTTGTTGTACGTGCGGGCACGCGTGCTTCACTCATTCTCATCGTTCCTTCTCGTCGTGTCTGCTTCAGGTAGTTCCGTGCGCTGCGCCTGCGGGGAATGCGCCTGCGGGGCTTCGGCCGGGACCAGGGCCTTCAGGGCCTGGAGCAGCGGTTTCTTCGCCGTGGCCTCGGTGGTGCGGAATCCGGTGTCGACCAGCTTGCCGCCCAGCCGCCAGGTGATGACGACCAGGCCGTCCGCTTCCACGAACTTGCCGGCCATGCCCGCCTGCGTGGTGACTTCCTCAAGGGCGCCGGCGGCGATGTAGATGTCCGGGGCCCCCTTGCGGAGCAGGAGCACGCCGGTGTCGCGCAGTTCCAATACCGCGTTGGTGCGGATGCCCATCCCGTGGACGGCGATCCTGTCCAGCCAGTCGCCGGCCGAGGTGGTGGTGACGTACTGGCCGGCCACGCTCAGGACCGCCGGTGCCGCGTCGTCCGGGACGGCGGGGAGGTCGGCGACGCCGGCCTGTCGCCGGAGCCTCCCGCGCCAGCCCCACCACATGAGGGCAAAGATGGCCAGCAGGATCGCCAGGGTGATGAGGACGGGGACTGTGCGCGCGCCCACTACCGCGCCCCGTGGAGGTAGGGGGTGTTCAGCCTGCCGTCCAGGACCGTGGGGTGGCCGCGGAAGAACGTGGCCACCACGCGGCCGGGCAGTTCCATCCCGGCAAACGGGGAGTTGCGTCCCTTGGTGGCCATGGCGGCGGGGTCCACGTTCCAGCGGGCGGCGGGGTCCACCAGCACAATGTTTGCCGGCTCGCCCGGCTCCAGGGGGCGGCCCTGGTCCCCGAGCCTCCCGATGGCCGCCGGGGCGGCGGAGGTGACGCGGGCAAAGTCCGCCCACGTCATGAGGCCGGATTCGATCATGGTCTCCTGGACCACGGACAGCGCCGTTTCCAGCCCTGTCATGCCCATGGCGGCGGCCGCCCACTCGCACTCCTTGGCCTCGCTGGGGTGCGGGGCGTGGTCGGTGCCGACGATGTCGATGGTGCCGTCGGCCAGCGCCGCGCGCAGCGCATGGACGTCCTCGTCCGCCCGCAGCGGCGGGTTGACCTTGTAGACGGGGTCCCAGCTGCGCACCAGCTCCTCGGTGAGCAGGAGGTGGTGCGGGGTGACCTCCGCCGTGACACAGATGCCGCGCCCCTTGGCCCAGCGGATGATCTCCACCGAGCCGGCCGTGGACACGTGGCACACGTGGAGCCGGGAACCCACATGCTGGGCCAGCAGGACGTCGCGGGCGATGATGGACTCCTCGGCCACGGCGGGCCAGCCGGCCAACCCGAGGACCGCCGAAACCTTGCCCTCGTTCATTTGGGCGCCGGCCGTCAGGCGGGGCTCCTGCGCGTGCTGGGCGATGACGCCGTCGAACGCCTTCACGTATTCCAGTGCCCGGCGCATCATGACGGGGTCGCTGACGCAGATGCCGTCGTCCGAAAACACGCGCACGCGGGCGCGGGAGTCGGCCATGGCGCCAAGTTCGGCCAGCTGCTCCCCCGCCAGGCCCACGGTCACGGCACCGACGGGGTGCACGTCCACCCAGCCGGATTCCCGGCCCAGCTGCCAGACCTGCTCGACAACGCCGGCGGTGTCCGCCACGGGAGAGCTGTTGGCCATGGCGTGCACGGCGGTGAAGCCGCCCAGCGCCGCGGCGCGGGTGCCGGTCTCGACGGTTTCGGCGTCCTCGCGGCCGGGCTCGCGCAGGTGGGTGTGGAGGTCCACCATGCCGGGCAGGGCCACCAGGCCGGCGGCGTCGATGACGGTGGCGCCGTCGATGGCAGCCCCGCCCAGGTCCTGACCCACGGCGGCGATGACACCGTCACGGACCAGCACGTCCGCCGTGCCCTTGCCCAGCAGGGAGGCCGAACGGATGAGGTGGCTTGCGTGGATCATGGGTGGTCCTTTGCGGCAGGCTGCGCGAAGGCAGGCAGGGCGGGTGTCGGGACGGCCTTCATGTCCCCGGAGAGCAGCAGGTACAGCGCGGCCATGCGCACGGAGACGCCGTTGCGGACCTGGTCCAGCACCGTGGAGCGGGGCGAATCCGCGGCGCCCGAGGAGATCTCCAGGCCGCGGTTCATGGGGCCTGGGTGCATGACGATGGTGTCCTTGAGCGCCAGCGCGTCGAGCCTGGCGAGCCGGGCGTCGTCGAAGCCCCACCGGCGGGCGTACTCGCGGGCGGAGGGGAAGAATGACGCCTTCATGCGCTCGGCCTGCACGCGAAGCATCATGACGGCGTCGACGCCGGCCTCCAGCGTCGCGTCGAGGTCATAGCTGACCTCGCAGGGCCAGTGTTCGACGCCGACCGGCAGCAGGGTGGGCGGGGCGACGAGCGTGACGCGGGCTCCAAGCGTGCGCAGCAGCCAGACGTTGGAGCGGGCCACGCGGGAGTGCAGCACGTCCCCGACGATCAGCACGCGCATGCCGGCGAGGTCGCCGCCCACGGACGGGGTGCCCGTCAGCCGTGCCCAGTGGGTGCGCATGGTGAATGCATCCAGGAGGGCCTGCGTGGGGTGGGCGTGGGTGCCGTCGCCGGCGTTGATGACGGCAGCGTCGATCCAGCCCGAGGTGGCCAGCCGGGCTGGCGCGCCGGAGGCCCAGTGCCGGATGACGACGGCGTCCGCGCTCATGGCTTCCAGGGTCTGCGCCGTGTCCTTCAGGGATTCCCCCTTGGAGACCGAGGAGCCCTTGGCGCTGAAGTTGATGACGTCCGCGGAAAGGCGCTTCGCGGCTGCCTCAAAGGAGATCCGGGTGCGCGTGGAGTCCTCGAAGAACAGGTTCACCACGGTGCGCCCGCGCAGGGCCGGCAGCTTCTTGACCTCGCGTTCGCCCACGGCCGACATTTCCTGGGCGGTGTCCAGGATGGCGATGGCGTTGTCCCTGCCGAGGCTTTCCGTGTCCAGCAGGTGCCTCATGCGCCGGCCTCGATCACAACTTCGTCCGCGGTGCCCGGGCCGTCAATTTCGGCGAGGCGCACGCGAACCTTCTCGGACGAGGAGGTGGGCAGGTTCTTGCCCACGTGGTCGGCGCGGATGGGAAGCTCCCGGTGGCCGCGGTCCACCAGGACGGCCAGGCGCACTGCCTGGGGGCGGCCCAGGTCAACGAGGGCGTCCAGGGCCGCGCGGATGGTGCGCCCGGAATACAGGACGTCGTCTACGAGCACCACCACCTTTCCGTCTATGCCAGTCGCCGGCAGCTCGGTGCGCTGGGGTGCGCGGGTGGGCTGGTGGGCCAGGTCGTCACGGAACATGGTCACGTCAAGCTGTCCGGTGATGGCTGCGGGGTCGATGCTTGGATCGGTGGCGGCCAGCTTGGCGGCCAGGCGCTGCGCGAGCGGGAAGCCGCGCCGCGGGATGCCCAGGAGCAGGAGGTTCGCCGAGCCCTTGTTGGCTTCCAGGATTTCATAGGCGATGCGGGTCAATGCGCGGTCAATGTCCGCCGCTGACAGGACCGTACGGGACGAGTTGGGCGTTGCCGCGCTGGACGGGCTTTGCCCGGATGGTGCAGGGGTGCTGGCCAATTTTCTCGCGTCCCCTTTCCCCGCCTCACTGGACGGAATTAAAAGGTTGGTTGCTGTCCCAAAACTATCACAGCGTCTCGGCCGCCAGCGCCGCCGTGGGCCCACGTGCGGGGCCCCTCGGCCGCTAGCGCCGTCGCGCCCTCCCCACACTCGCTGGCTCCCCAGCGGCTCCCACCGCTCGCAAGCTCGCAGCGGGACCCTCGCCGCCGTGGGCCCACGTGCGGGGCCCCTCGGCCGCTAGGCTTGGACTTATGAGCGAACCGGGTAACTGGCAGGACCAGGCGGGGCGGCCTCCGCTGGGGGAACCGGGCACGCAGCTGACCCCGGCCGCCCAATATTGGTCGCATCCGGCGCCGGCATCCCACCGCTCCAGGCGGCTGCACCCGGGGGCCAAGGTGACGAACCTCATCCTGCTGTGCGTGTTCCTGACCGTGGCCGTGGGCACCCTGGCGGTGTTCGCTTTCTCGATCGGCGCCAGCGTCTTCCTGGTGTGCGGGGCGCTGGCCCTGATCCCGCTGGCCATCTGCGTCACGACGCTCATGTGGATTGACCGGTGGGAGCCGGAGCCGAAGTCGGCCCTGGCCCTCGGGTTTTGCTGGGGCGCGGGCACGGCCGTGGTGACCGCCTTGGTGGTGGGGGGCTGGGTGCAGCCGCTGCTCATGGCCTCCAATGCCTCTGCCGATCCGGACATGGTCGGCGCCGTGGTCCAGGCGCCCCTCGTGGAGGAAATCTGCAAGGGCGCCGGCGTGCTGTTGCTGTTTTTCCTGCGGCGCCGCACCTTCGACG
This sequence comes from Arthrobacter wenxiniae, assembly GCF_013376105.1. Classification (GTDB taxonomy): domain Bacteria; phylum Actinomycetota; class Actinomycetes; order Actinomycetales; family Micrococcaceae; genus Specibacter; species Specibacter wenxiniae. Next base: position 130,362 of record NZ_JAAMFM010000006.1, on the reverse strand, counting down.
GACCCGTTGACGGCGTGGTCTATGCCGGCATCATTGCGGCCGGCTTCGCCTTCACCGAGAACATCCTCTACTTCGGGCAGGCGTTCAACGACAGCGGCGGGCAGCCGGGCGGGCTCGTGGGGATATTCATCATGCGGGGGCTGATGTCCCCGTTTGCGCATGTCATGTTCACCGGCGCCCTGGGTGCCTGCGTGGGCTACGCCGCCCGCCACGGCGGTCCGGCCATGGTGCTTGGCGCCTGGTTCGTGGGCCTGGTCCCGGCCATGCTGCTGCACGGTCTGTGGAACAGCCTGACGTTCATCCATGGCAACTTCTTTGTGCTGTACCTGGTGTTGCAGGTCCCGGTCTTTGTCCTGTTCATCACCGGGATCATCTTCCTGCGGCGCGCTGAAGCCCGGCTGACGCGCCGGCGACTCTCGGACTACGTCCCGTCCGGCTGGTTCAGCCAGCCCGAGGTGCCGATGCTCGCCTCGGCTTCCGGCCGGCGCCGTGTGCTGGCGTGGTCAAGGACCTTTGGGGCGGGAAACATCATGAAGGAGTTCATCCGGCTGGCGACGCGGCTGGCGTTCACCCGCCAGCGCCTCCTGGTGGATGCCAAGGGAGCCGCCGGCTCGGCCGCGGCCGCACGCTTCGCCGCGGCCCAGGTGCAGGAGCTGGAACTTCTCAACGCCGCGACGGCGGCGCGCAGCGAATTGCTGAGGCGCCACGGCGCCGCCGCCTGGAATGCCCGGCACCGCCCCTGAAACAATTGGGCGCGCGGAACAATTGGGCGCGCGGAAACAATTGGGCGCGCGGCGGGCTGGCTAGGCGAGCAGGGTGGGCTTGACCTGCTGCAGGCGGCCCAGCAGCCCGTTGATGAATTGCGGGGACTCGTCCGTGGAGAGCACCTTGGCCAGCTCAACGGCTTCGCTGACGGCGACCGCGTCGGGAACGTCGTCGTTGTACAGCAGCTCCCAGGCCCCGACACGCAAAATGATGCGGTCGACGGCGGGCATGCGCTCGAGCGTCCAGCCCTGGGAATACGTCTGCAGGTGCTCGTCGATGCCTTCCTGCATGGCGGTGACGCCCTCGACCAGGTCAACCGTGTAGGGGTTGATGATCTGGTCCGTCTTTTCCCGCCGCGCCGTCAGGGCGGAGAACGCGGTCACCCCGCGCTGCTCGGCCTCAAACAGGATGTCCAGGGCGCGGCGGCGCGCCTTGCTGCGGGCGGAGTTCAGTTTGCCTGAAGGGCCCGCTTGACTGCCTGCCACTATTCGCTGACTCGTCCCAGGTAGCTGCCGTCACGGGTGTCGACCTTGACCAGGGTGTTGTTCTCGATGAACAGGGGCACCTGGATCTCGTAGCCGGTTTCCACGGTGGCTGGCTTGGTGCCGGCCGAGGAGCGGTCGCCCTGCAGGCCGGGCTCGGTGTAGGTGATGCGCAGCTGGACCGACGGCGGCAGTTCCAGGTACAGCGGGTTGCCCTCGTGCAGGGCGATGGTGACGTGCAGGTTCTCCAGCATGAAATTGGTGGCGTCGCCGACGGTGGCGCCGGAGACGGTCAGCTGGTCGTAGTTCTGGGTGTCCATGAAGACGAAGTCGTCGCCGTCCTGGTACAGGTACTCGTAGTCGGAGCGGTCGACCGTGGCCGTCTCGATCTTCAGGCCGGCGTTGAACGTCTTGTCAACGACCTTGCCGGAGAGGATGTTGCGCATCTTGGTGCGGACAAAGGCCCCGCCCTTGCCCGGCTTCACGTGCTGGAACTCGATGATGTTCCAGAGCTGTCCCTCAAGTTTGAGAACGGTGCCGTTCTTAATGTCGTTGGTCGTTGCCACAGTAGCCTCTTACGTATAAGTGTTATCAAAAATCCATTGACCATACTACCGCATCGGGTGGCGGCCGCCCGGCGGGCCCGGCTAGCCGCGCTCGGCCAGGTCCAGGGCGCGTTTCAGTGAAACCGTGGAGGAATAGATGGCCGACGCGTCCGCGCCGGCGGCAACACGCCGCTCCAGCGCCGCGGAAAAGCACCGTGCGGCGGCGGGGTAGTTCCCGTTGGAGAAGTACACCTTGCCCAGCTGCTGGTTGACCCACGCCTCCATGGAGGAGTCCGCCACGGTGGGAAGCAGGCCCTTGAGCACGCGCTCGGCCCGGTCGAATTGCCCCATGGCCCGCAGCACCTCGGCGTCCAGGACCTGCAACCGCAGCGACGTCGGGTCCAGCAGGCGGGCGTCTGCCGCCATCTCGGCGGCCTCGGCATTGAGCCCGCGCGCCAGCAGCACGAACACGTGGTCGGCGGCGTCGCCGGATTCCTCCAGGGCGGCAGCACACTCGTCCTCGTCCACCACCTCGGGCAGCAGGGTCTCCGGGTTCACGGCCGTTCCCGGGAACCCCGCCGACGGCCAATCCTTCAGCCCCATCTAGGACGCAATCTCTTGGTAGGCGGCAAAGAGCAGCGACGGGTCCGGCACGTCGAGCATGCCGGGCCGGCCAATCCCGTCCAGGACCACAAAGCGCAGGAGGTCCCCGCGGGTCTTCTTGTCCCTGCGCATGCCGTCCAGCAGCGCCTGCCAGCGGTCCTTGCGGTACGTCAGGGGCAGGCCCATGAGCTCCAGGATGCTGCGGTGGCGGTCAGCCTCGGCGTCGCTGAGCCGGCCCACGCTGCGGGCCAGCTCGGCAGCGAACATCATGCCGACCGAGACGGCCGCGCCGTGCCGCCACGAGTAGCGCTCGGCATGTTCGATGGCGTGGCCCAGCGTGTGGCCGTAGTTGAGGGTTTCACGCAGGCCCTTCTCCGTCAGGTCTTCCGAGACAACCCTGGCCTTGACCGTGATGGCCCGCTCGATCAGCTCGCGCAGCACGTCGGAGCGCGGATCCTTGACGGCCTCCGGGTTGGCCTCGATGAGGTCCAGGATGGCGGGGTCGGCGATGAAGCCGCACTTGACCACCTCGGCCATGCCGGAGAGCAGCTCGTTGGGCGGGAGCGTGTCGAGGGTGTCCAGGTCCACCAGCACTCCGGCCGGCGGGTGGAAGGCGCCCACCAGGTTCTTGCCTTCGGCAGTGTTGATGCCGGTCTTGCCTCCCACCGAGGCGTCTACCATGCCCAGCAGGGACGTGGGGAGATGGACCACCGTGACGCCGCGCAGCCAGGTGGCGGCCACAAAGCCGCCGAGGTCCGTCACGGCCCCGCCGCCCACGGCCACGATGGCGTCCGAGCGGGTGAAGTCGTTTTGGCCCAGCACCTGCCAGCAGAACGCGGCGACCTGGATGTGCTTGCCTTCTTCCGCATCCGGGATCTCGGCGGTGAGGGAGGTGAACCCGGCGGCGGCAAGGTCCTCCCGCACGGCCTCGCCGGTGGCGCGAAGTGCGCGCGGGTGGATGACCAGCACGCGTTTGACCCGCTCGCCCAGCAGGCCGGGAAGCCGGGCCAGCAGCCCGCGGCCCACCACGACGTCGTAGTTATCGGTGGGGGCGGTGCCGGTGACCTTGATGACGGTGTTCAATGCATTCACGGTGCGGTGTTCTCTTTTCTGGATTCAGCGGCCAGCAGGCCAATGAGCCGGTCAACCAGCTCCGGCACGCTTGACGTGCCTACGTCAATGGTGATGTCGGCCAGGCGGGCATAGACGGGGCCGCGGGCGGCCGCGAGCCGCGACCAGGCTGCCAGGGGGTCGGAGGCCAGCAGGGGGCGGCCGGAGCTGCGAATGATCCTTTCCTTGATGATGTCCAGGGTGGCCCGCAGATAAACCACGGTGGCCCGGGCCATCAGCTGCTGCGTTCCGGTGTCCAGCACCGCCCCCCCGCCCAGCGAGAGGACCACGACCTTCGCCTGTGGCGCGTCCAGGACGTCGGCCACGGCGCGTGCTTCCAGCTGGCGGAAGTGGTGCTCCCCGCGGGCGGAAAATATCCGTCCGATGGAGCCGTGCCGGGCGACAATGCGCTGGTCGGTGTCGACAAATTCGAGCCCGAGCCTCCGTGCCAGCTCGGCGCCGATCACCGACTTGCCCACCGCCATGGGCCCGACCATGACGATGGGGCGTTCCGGGAGGTACTGCGGCTCCACGGGCTGTCCCGTCCCCGCTGCCATCAGTGCCCCAAGGTGTCCAGATTGGCCGGGATGGCGGCCAGGTAGCTCTCCATGTTCCGCTTGGTTTCGGACATCGAGTCCCCGCCAAACTTTTCCACGAGGGCATCGGCGAGGACCAGGGCGGTCATCGCCTCGGCGACGACGCCGGCGGCCGGCACGGCGCACACGTCCGAGCGCTGGTGGTGGGCCTTGGCGGCGCCGCCCGTGGCAACGTCGATGGTCTGCAGGGCGCGGGGCACCGTGGCGATGGGCTTCATGGCCGCGCGCACGCGCAGCACGTCCCCGATGCTCATGCCGCCTTCGATGCCGCCGGCGCGGTTGGACGTACGGGCGATGCGGCCGGAGGCGTCGCGCACAATTTCATCGTGTGCGGCGGAGCCGCGCCGGGCGGCGGTGGCAAAGCCGTCGCCGACCTCCACGGCCTTGATGGCCTGGATGCCCATGAGGGCGCCGGCTAGGCGGGAGTCGAGGCGCCGGTCCCAGTGCACGTAGCTGCCCAGTCCCGGCGGCAGGCCGTAGGCGAGGACCTCCACGACGCCGCCGAGCGTCTCGCCTTCCTTGTGTGCGGCATCAACCTCGGCCACCATGGCGGCGGAGGTGGCGGCGTCGAAGCAGCGCAGCGGGTCCGCGTCAAGGGCCGCCACGTCGCTGAAGGCGGGGACGGCGGCGTCCTGCGGGGACGCCACGCCGGCAATCTGGACAGTATGGCTGACGAGCTCCACGCCCACGGCGGCCAGGATCTGCGCCGCCACGGCGCCCAGGGCCACGCGGGTGGCGGTTTCGCGGGCGCTGGCGCGTTCGAGCACGGGGCGCGCTTCGCTGAAGCCGTACTTCTGCATGCCCGTGAAGTCGGCGTGGCCGGGACGGGGGCGGGTCAGGGGGGCGTTGCGGGCCTGCTCGGCCAGTTCGGCGGGGTCCACGGGGTCCGCGGACATGACCTGTTCCCATTTGGGCCATTCGGAGTTGGCGATCTGGATCGCGACGGGGCCGCCTTGGGTGAGTCCGTGGCGCACGCCGCCCACAATGGTGACCACGTCCTGCTCGAACTTCATCCGCGCCCCGCGGCCGTAGCCGAGCCGGCGCCGGGCCAGTGCGTCCCGGATGAGGGCGCTGGTGAGTTCCACCCCGGCCGGCACGCCTTCGATAATTCCCACAAGGGCCGGTCCATGTGATTCCCCGGCGGTCAACCAACGCAACATATCATCCATCCTGCCATGTTCTGCGGGAGCTATTCGTGCGCGGGGCGCCGGGGGAGCCCAAGTGCGTCGCACATCACATTAAGGACGGCTCCGGCGTGTTCATCTGCCCGCTCCCGGAAACCGCCGGCTTCGGCAAACAGCCGCACCTGTTCCACGCCTTGGTACAAAAGCATCTCAATCCCCGGAACGACAGTGCCGCCGTGCCGTTCCCAGACGGCGGCCAGGGCGCTGGGCCAGGGGTCGTAGGCGACGTCCAGGAGGCACCGGCCCGAAGTGTCCGGGGCGGTGGCGGCAAGGTCCGCCGCGAGCGCGTCCGGCGCGTGCGGGGGCAGTGTTGAAATGACGACCCCGTATCCTGCCAGGGCGCCGGCCGCGGCCGTGAAGGGCACCAGTGAGGCGGAAAGGCCGAGCCTCCGGGCCAGCTCGAGCGTCCCGGCGGACTTGCCCGGGTGGCGCACGTAAATGTCCACGGCGGCGGCACCAAGGTCCGCCAGGGCCGCGACGGCGGAGACGGCGGTGCCTCCCCCGCCCAGCACGGCTGCCCGGGGCTGCCGGGGCGCGCCGGCATGGCGCAGCGCGTTGACGATCCCCGCGACGTCGGTGTTGTCCCCCAACAGGTGCGTGCCGGCGTCGTCCGTCCGGGTGACCACCACGGTGTTTACGGACCCCAAGGACCGGGCCGCCGGGGTGAGGGCGTCCACCAGTTCGGCCGCCCGGTTTTTCAGCGGCATGGTCACGGACAGCCCGTACCAGTTCCCGTCCGCGCGCACCCGCTGCAGAAAGGGCGCCAGGTCCGCCACGTCCAGGTCGACGGCACCGTAGCTGTAGTCAAGGCCCAACTCGGCGTAGGCGCGCCGGTGCATTGCCGGTGACTGGGAGTGCCTTATGGGGTGCCCCAGCACGGCGCCTTGAAGTGCTGCCGCCATCTATTTGCATTCCCCCGGGTTGGCGCCGCACCAGGCGGTGTACTTGGCAACGTTCTTCAGGTGCTCGGCGAAGGTGGTGGCGTACAGGGTCTCACCCGTCTTCAGGTTGACCGTGACCCAGAAATAGTAGGGGTTGGCTTCCGGATGGGCGGCCGCCTCGATGGCGGCACCGGCCGGGGAACCGATCGGACCCACGGGCAGGCCGGGGTTGGCGAAGGTGTTGTACAGGTTTTTCTTGTCCGCTTTTTGGGCGTCCGTGATGTTGTAGGTCTTGATGCCCAGCCCGTAGGCGACGGTGGCGTCGGATTCCAGCCTGCCGCCGGTTTCGCCGTTGGGGTTGTTGATGCGGTTTTCAATGGCGCCGGAGATCTTGGCGTAGTTCGCCTCGTTGCCTTCGAATTCGATGATGCTGGCAATGATGAGGGTGCGGTACTGCGCGGCGGGGTCGGTGATGCCGGCCTTGACCAGGCGGGCCTTCGTGGCGTCGACCATTTGGGCCAGGATCGCCTTGGCGCCGAGCTCGACCGGGAAGCGGTACTCGCCCGGCGACAGGTAGCCCTCCAGGTTTTTTGCCTGCGCGGGCAGGCCGAAGGCCTTGGGGTCGTTGGCGAGTTGTTCAAACTCGGCCTTCGGAATGCCCGTGCTCGTGGCCAGCACTGCCAGCGTCTCGCCGATGCGCAGGTTCTGCGCCACGGCCGCGTAGTGGACCTTGGCGGCGTCCTTGGAGAGCAGCACGGAGACGGCGTCCGACGCCTTCATCTGCTTGCGCATCTGGAACGAGCCCGGCTGCAGCGATCCCGCCCCGTGGGCTGCGTCAAGGGCGTCAAGGAAGGACTGCTCGCTGGCAACCACGTCCTGCGTGCGCAGTTCCGAGGCAACCGAGCGGGCCGTGGACCCTTCCGGGACCACCACCTGCACGCCGCCCGTGCCGGGGCCGGGGTAGTCCGCGGCCTGGAAGCCGCCCAGCAGGGGCCTGACGGTCTGGACCACGAAGAAAACGACGACGGCGAACAGCGCCAGGACGATGAAGAAGACCACCGTGCGGCGGCGCCGGCGGACGCGCTTGGACACGCGCGTGCTGCGCCGGGACGGGAGCGGGGCCCCGTCGAAAAGCGGTGCCTCTTCCGGCTCCGCCGCCCAGGGCCCGGTGTAGTGCGCCTCCTGGGGCTCCCCATGATAGGCCGCGTGGCCGGCGCCGGGCTCCTGCCAGGCCCCTTCCACGGGCAGGTCGTGTTCCTCGGACCAGTGCTGCTCCGGGGCGTCGGCCAGGTGGGACGGGTGGTGGCCGCCGCCGGCGCCCCCGCTCATCGCGGCCCTTCCTGGTGGGCGGGCCCCTGCGGCGGCACGGGCCCGCTGGTTGGCATTGGCATTGAATCGGAGATGGCCGAACCTTCTTCTTCTTCGGACGGAATGGCATTCCCCACGGTGCCCGGCTTGGGTGCACGCACAAGCTCGCCAACGCTTGTGTTGCGTGCCTTTTGCATGTCAAGGGCCTGCTGCAAGATGCCAACGGCCGCTGCCTGATCCACCAGTTTACGATGATCACGGCTCCCGATGCCAGCCGCGTGCAGCGCCTGGTGTGCGCTGACGGTGCTCAGGCGCTCGTCAATGAGCCGCACGGGCACGTCCAGTCCGGCCCTGCCGAGCGCGGCAAGCAGCAGCTGCGCATAGTCCCGCGCCATCCGGGCGGAGCCCTTCTCGGCGCCCTTGAGCGTGCGCGGCAGCCCCACAAAGATCTCCACGGCGCCACGCCCGGCGGCCTCGCTGACGACGACCCGGATGTCGGAGTTCCGTTTGGCGTCCCGCGCCAGGGTTTTAACGGGCGTGGCGAGGATGCCGCCGGGGTCGCAGGAAGCCAGGCCGACGCGGGCCATGCCCACGTCGATGCCCAGCTTCACGCCGTGAAGGTAGCCTGGCTGCACAGTAACGTCCCTAGCGGTCCTTGACGGCGTTCGTGACGGCTGCCAGCGCTGCCGGGATGGCCGACACATCGGTGCCGCCGCCCTGGGCCACATCCGGCTTGCCGCCGCCGCCGCCGCCCAGGACACCGGCGGCCAGCTTCACGAGCGCGCCTGCCTTGACCCCGGCGTCGCGCGCTGCCTCATTGGTGGCGATGAGGATCACCGGGCGGCCGCCGCTGGCGCCCGCCACGGCCACAGTGGCGGCCGCGGAGCCCAGCCGCTGTCGCAGGTCCAGGGCCAGCGCGCGGAGATCGTCGGCGCCCGAGACCTCACCGGCGTCGTGCGCGATGACCTGGACGCCGTTGGCGTCGACGGCCGTGCCCGCCAGGCCCGCCGCGGCGGCGCTGAGCTGGTCCCGGCGCAGGCGCTCCAGCTCCTTCTCCGCCGTCTTGAGCTTGGCCAGGGTGGCGGCAACGCGCTCCTGCAGGAGGTTGGAGGGCACCTTGAGCAGGTCCGTCAGGGACGACACCAGGGCGCGTTCGGCGGCCAGGTGCCGGAAGGCGTCCATCCCCACGAAGGCCTCGACGCGTCGGTTGCCGGAGCCCACGGACGCCTCGCCCAGCAGTGTCAGGGAGCCGATGCGGGAGGTGCTGTCCACATGGGTGCCGCCGCACAGCTCGCGGGACCATGCGCCGTCGATCTCCACCACGCGCACCTCGGAACCGTAGTTCTCGCCGAAGAGCGCCGTGGCGCCGAGGGCCTTGGCGGCGTCCAGGGCCATGACCTTGGTGTCGACGCGGAAGTTGTTGCGGATGGCGATGTTGGACACTTCCTCGATCTCCGAGCGGGTGGCGGCGCTCAGGCCCTCGCCCCAGGCGAAGTCGAAGCGCAGGTAGCCGGCCTTGTTGAAGGAGCCTCGCTGCAGCGCCTCCGGGCCGAGGATCTGGTGGAGGGCGGCGTGCACGATGTGCGTGCCGGTGTGCGCCTGCTCGGCGGCGTGGCGGCGTTCACGGTCGACGGCGGCCCGCACCACGGCGTCCGCCGGCAGTTCACCTTCGCGCACGATGGCCTGGTGCACGCTCAGGCCCTTGATGGGCTTTTGCACGTCGAGGACCTCGACGACGAAGCCGTCGCCGGTGATCAGCCCCGTGTCGGCGGCCTGGCCGCCGGCCTCGGCGTAGAACGGGGTCGCATCGAGCACGATCGAGACCTCCTCGCCCATGGACGCGTGGGCCACCGCCGCCCCGTTGGAAAGGATGGACCGGACCCGGCCCTGCCCCTCCAGCTCGGTGTAGCCGGTGAAGACGGTCTCGCCCCGGGCCAGCAGCTCGTGGAAGACGGTCAGGTCCGCGTGGCCGCTCTTCTTGGACTTGGCGTCCCTGCGGGCGCGGTCGCGCTGCTCGAGCATGAGCGTGCGGAATCCGGCCTCGTCCACGGCCAGGCCGGCCTCGGCGGCCATTTCCAGGGTCAGGTCGATCGGGAAGCCGTAGGTGTCGTGCAGGGCGAAGGCCTCGGCGCCGGACAGCGGGGTGTTGGCTGCCTTGGATTCCTTGACGGACTCCTCCAGCCGGGCCGTGCCGCTGGCGATGGTGCGCAGGAACGACTTTTCCTCGGCGTACGCGATCCTGGCAATCCGGGCGAAGTCGCTTTCGACTTCCGGGTAGGCCCCCTTCATGGCGTCGCGCGAGACGGGCAGCAGCTCCGGCAGCACGGCGGTTTCCACGCCGAGCAGGCGCATGGCGCGCACGGCACGGCGGATCAGGCGGCGCAGCACATAGCCGCGGCCCTCGTTGGAGGGGGTGACGCCGTCGGAGATCAGCATCAACGCCGAGCGGATGTGGTCCGCGACCACGCGCAGGCGCACGTCGTCGGTGTGGTGGGGGTCCGCCGGGTCCTCGGTGGAGGTGTATTTCCTGCCCGAGAGTTCGGCCGCCTTGTCGAGGACCGGGCGGACCTGGTCGGTCTCGTACATGTTCTCAACGCCCTGCAGGATCATGGCAAGCCGTTCCAGTCCCAGGCCCGTGTCGATGTTCTTGTTGGGCAGCTCGCCCACCACGTCAAAGTCAACCTTGGAGCGCACGTTGTCGATCTGGTACTGCATGAACACAAGGTTCCAGATCTCGATGTAGCGCGTCTCGTCGGCGATGGGGCCGCCCTCGACGCCGTATTCGGGGCCGCGGTCGTAGAAGATTTCCGAACAGGGGCCGGCGGGGCCGGGCTGGCCGGTGGACCAGTAGTTGTCCTCCTTGCCGATCCGCTGGATGCGGTCGGGGGCAACGCCCACCGTGTCGCGCCAAATGGCCAGCGCCTCCTCGTCCTCCGAATAGACGGTGACCCAGAGCCTGTCAGCGGGCAGCCCGTAGCCGCCGTCCGCCACCGGGGTGGTGAGCAACTCCCACGCGTAGGGAATGGCGGTTTCCTTGAAGTAGTCGCCGAAGGAGAAATTGCCGCACATCTGGAAGAACGTGCCGTGGCGGACAGTCTTGCCGACCTCGTCGATGTCGCCGGTGCGGATGCACTTTTGCACGCTCGTGGCCCGCTTGTAGGGCGGCTCCTCGCGGGCGGTCAGGTAGGGGATGAAGGGCACCATGCCGGCCACCGTGAACAGCAGCGACGGATCCGACGAGATCAGGGATGCCGAGGGCACCGGCGTGTGGCCCTTGCTGGAGAAGAACGTGATCCAGCGATCTGCAATGTCGTGGGATTTCATCGTACCTGGTGGCTCCTTCAATGGTTCCTGGTCAAAAACGGCGGTTCAAGCGAGGTGGCAATGCCCGGGCCCGCGGGCCGGACAGCTAGTGGCGCGGGCCCACGGGACGCCCGGGGTCCAGCCCCAGTGCGGCGCGGAGGTCGTCCTCCCGCTCCCCCATGCCCTCGCGCAGGGCGTCGGCGAAGTCGTGGACGGCGTCGGCCGCCCGGCCCACGGCCCGGTTGAGCCCCTCGGGGCCGATGGCGCCCTTGGCCGCGGCAAGCTTGCGGGCGGCAACCACCCCAATGGTGATGCCAACGCCCAGCCAAAAGATCTTCTTCATGCGTGCTTTCCCTCCAAATTGTCCTCCATGGTGCGTCGCGCCCCGGCACGGCCGCCGTGCCCCGGCGGCTCCCGCCTGTGCCCCGGCGGTTCCCGCCCGTGCCTCAGCGGCTCCGGCGCGCCCGGACTGGCTTCTTGCGGCCGGCAAAGGCCTGGCGGACGCCGTAGGAGAACGCCGCGACCTTGATCAGCGGCTGGCCCAGGGTGGCGGCGAACAGGGACGTGAGCGCCGAGATGTTGGCGGTGGCGTCGGAGATGTTGTTGGAGATCCCGTCCACCTTGCCAAGCTGCGTGTTGGTGGTGGCCACCGTGCTGGTGACCTCGTCGATGAGCGGCGTGGTCCCGTCTCCGATTTGCTTGATGGTGGTCCGGACTTCGTCCAGGACGCGGCCGAGCTTGAAGATGGGCACGGCCAGCAAGGCAACCAGGATGGCAAATACGCCTGCCGCTATCAGTCCCGCAATGTCTCCACCAGTCATGGAGGGCCGCCTCATTTCCGTTTAGCCAAATGTCTCTTTGAATACCTTAGCCAAGAGCAGCCCGCGGCGAGTGCCGCGGGCTGCTCCCAAGGTGTCGGGCCGGATCACGCCGGCCCTACTGTCCGCTATGGATTTAGCGTGAGTAGAATTCGACGACCAGCTGCTCTTCACAGGTTACGGGAACCTCGACGCGCTTGGGCCTGCGAACTAGGCGGGCCTGCAGGCTCTCCAGCTTCACATCCAGGTAGGCCGGGACGTTGGGGAGCACGTCGCGGTGGGCGCCGGCCGCAGCAAGCTGCAGCGGAACCATGGTCTGGCTGCGCGGGTGCACGTGGATCAGCTGACCCTCGGCAACGCGGAACGACGGGCGGTCCACGCGGGCGCCGTCAACCATGATGTGGCGGTGCACAACCAGCTGGCGTGCCTGGGCGGTGGTGCGGGCAAAGCCCGCACGCAGGACCAGGGCGTCCAAACGGGTTTCCAGGATCTCAACCAGGTTTTCACCCGTCATGCCCTTGGTGTGCTTGGCTTCCTCGAAGGCACGGGTCATCTGTGCTTCGCGGATGCCGTACTGGGCGCGCAGACGCTGCTTTTCGCGGAGACGGACGGCATAGTCGCTGTCCTGCTTCTTGCGGGCGCGTCCATGCTCGCCGGGGCCGTACGGGCGGCGCTCGAGGTACTTCGCTGCCTTGGGGGTCAGAGCAATGCCGAGGGACCGCGAAAGGCGGGCCTGCCGGCGGGCACGTGTGCTGTTAGCCACTTGTGTCCTTCCAATATGTGCAACAAGTGTGTGTCCTGGCCTCCATTGTGGAGAGTTGGGGCTGTTGCGGCCCTTCCGCTGCAGCACCCGGGCATGGCCATCCGCGCACGTCTTAGCGGCGGTAGGGCCGCGTCAGTCGTTCCTGGGGTTGGGCATGGAGCCGGGGCTTGCCAGTGCGCCCTCAACTCTACCACCGGCGCGGCCTCCTCCGTGCCCTGCCGCCCGGGCGGCCGTCCTCAGGTGGAGGGCGTTGGCGGGGCCTCGGTCCCGCGGATGATCGCCCTCAGGCGCTCCACCCGCACCGAGAGGTCCCGCTCCAGGCCGTTGCCCGTGGGCTGGTAGTAGTCCCGCCCCACCAGGTCGTCCGGCGCGTACTGCTGGGTGGCGATGGAATGCGGGGAATCGTGGGAGTAGATGTAGCCCCTGCCGTGGCCCAGCGCGGCGGACCCCGCGTAGTGGGCGTCGCGCAGCGGCGGCGGCACCATGGTGCCGCGCCCGGCCCGCACGTCGGATATTGCCGCATTGATGCCCAGGTAGGCTGCGTTGGATTTCGGCGCCGTGGCCACATGGACCACCGCCTCCGCCAGGATGATCCGGGCCTCGGGCATGCCGATCAGCGCCACAGCCTGGGCTGCCGCGACAGCCGTCTGCAGTGCGGTCGGGTCCGCCATGCCCACGTCCTCGGCAGCGGAGATCATGATGCGCCGGCTGATGAAGCGGGGGTCCTCCCCCGCCTCCAGCATCCGCGCCAGGTAGTGCAGGGCCGCGTCGACATCGGAGCCGCGCACGGACTTGATGAAGGCACTGATGATGTCATAGTGCTGGTCCCCCGCCCTGTCGTAGCGCACCGCGGCGGCGTCGATGGCGCGCTCCGCAATGGCGAGGTCCACCTCGACTGGCGTCCCGGCGTCGTGCGGGCCCTCCGTCTCGGAAAGCGCCACTCCGGCCGCGGCCTCCAGGGTGGTCAGCGCCCGGCGCGCGTCGCCGCTGGCGAGCCGGACCAGGTGGTCCAGGGCCTCGTCGGTCAGCGTGACCAGCCCGTCCAGGCCGCGGGGATCGGTGACGGCGCGCTCCACCAGGGCCTGGATGTCAGCGCTGGTCAGCGGCTTGAGTGTCAGCAGGATGGAGCGGGACAGCAGCGGCGAGACAACCGAGAACGACGGGTTTTCCGTGGTGGCGGCGATGAGCACCACCCAGCGGTTTTCGACGCCGGGCAGCAGGGCGTCCTGCTGGGCCTTGTTGAAGCGGTGGATCTCGTCCAGGAACAGCACGGTGGTGCGCCCGTGCAGGTCGCGGTCCGTCAGCGCCTGGTCCATGACGCGCCGGACGTCCTTGACGCCGGCCGTGATGGCGGAGAGTTCGACGAACTTCCGGCCCGGGCCGCGGGCAATGACGTGGGCCAGCGTGGTCTTCCCCGTCCCGGGCGGGCCCCACAGCATGACGGAGGCGGGGCCGGCCGGGCCGCCCGAGGCCCCGCCGCCGGCCAGGAGCTGAAGCGGCGAGCCGGGACCCAGCAGGTGCTGCTGCCCCACCACTTCGTCGAGGGTGCGCGGGCGCATCCTGACGGCCAGCGGGCTCCGGGGGCGGGACCCGCTGGCGGGGGCGGCGGCACCAAAGGTGGGGGTGCCGTCGTCGTTCCCGTCATCGTCCCCGAAGGCACTGTCAAAGAGGTCAGTCACCCCTGTAGCCTATCCGCCGCCGCTGACAGGTATCGTGGCAGGCGTGAGAGAGCCCAGCCGCACCGCCCTGGTCCCCGCCGCCCGCCTGTCCGGCTGGGTGGCGCGCTTCGCCGCCGCGCACGGTGGCCAGTCCCTGATGGCGGACACGGACGGCGGCCTCGAGCTGCGCATGAACGACGGCGCCGCGGCCCTCCTCGCCCCTCCCTGGCCCGACGACGGCCGTCCGGGGCGCGGTGCCGGGCTGCTGGAACGGCTGGAGTCGCTGGCGTCCCAGGAACGGTCCCTGGGGCTGGTCCTGGTCCGCCGCGGCGGGTATGCCGTGGGAGTTGCGGTGGGCGGGAGGCTGCTGGCCCACAAGAACGGCACCAAGCATGTGCAGTCGCGTTCGGCCGCCGGCGGGCAGTCGCAGCACCGGTTTGCCCGCCGCCGCGGCAACCAGGCCGACGCCCTGGTGGTGCGGGCGGCCCGGGAAGCCGCCCGCATTTTCACCGGGCACGGTTTCGAGTACCTGGCCACGGGTGGGGACCGGGCGCTCGTGGAGGCAGTGCTGGCCGAATCCGTGCTGCGGCCCTGGGCAGCCCGGCCCCGGCTCGCGCCGCTGGCGGTGGTGGACCCAAACCTGGCCGTGCTCTCACGCGCCGCCGCCGACTTTTGTGCCGTCCGCATCCAGGTCACCGACGCCGCCTGACCCCCTGCGCCCGACGCCGCACCACCGGGGTGATGGCGCGTCGGCGGAAGACCAGCGTAAAGGGATGGCCGCGTTCGGGTGCAGGGCAGTCAGCAGGCGCTCGGTGCCCTCCGAGGTGGGGTCTGGCGGCAGTGGTGGCGGCCGGCCCCGGCAAAGCCGGCACTTTCGTAGAGCCCACGGGCCCCGCCATCGGCCTCGGTGGCCATGAGCCGGAAATTGGCTGCGCCGGATTCCTCTCCGGCGGCGAGCCGTGCGTCCAGGACCGAAAAATGTCAAGGCCGGCGGCAGAGCGCAGGATCCAGCCGTCGAGTCCCTCCCGGTCGGGCGCCAGCCACGCCCGATCCATCAACAATTCGAGTTCGTCCAGTTCAACCGGGGGCTGGGCGGCGTGGGTCATTGCAGCATGGCACGCGAGCCGCCGGCCAGATATTTCCGCCTGCCACTGCCCAGCGCCGCGTGCACGATCTAGAGTTTCACCAGGCCCCCACGACGATTGCGCGCAGGCGGTCCTCCACCACGGCAGAGGTCAGACAAAGGACGGATCAGCATGGAATGGATAAGAGTGACAAGCGCCAGGGAATTCGTGGAAGCGCTCGGGTCCGGGGCCCTGGCCATCGAAGTGGTCGGCCGCCTGGGCGCAATGCCGTCCGTGACGCTGCCACCGGGAGCGTCGCTGCGCGGCGGATCGCTGGGCTTTGGCGCCAAGGGGCTGCGGCTCACGAGCAACAACACGGTGCAGGACATCACGATCACCACGGCACCGCATGAGGTGGCCATCTACAACGACACCGCTGTCACCGACCTCGGCACGCTGGCGCTGGCCAATGTCACCACCACCGGGCAGGTCTACCTCGCCGCCGACAACCAGGTCCGTGCCGGGCGCATCGAGGCCGACGGCGTCCACGTCACCGCGGCCGATACGCGGGGGCGCTTCCACCGGCCCACAGGCTTCGGCGTGGAGGCCCTGCAGGGCGCATTCACTCTCTGGAACCGGCAGCCGGACCCGGCTGTGCGGCTCACGGCCCGGTTGGAGCGCATTTCGGCCGGCAGCGCCAGCGAGCCGGTCCACGGCGGCGGCGTGTTTGTCGGCGGCCACGGTGACACGGCAGGGAAGGCCGACGGCGGGACGGTCGACGTCGAACTGCTCACCACGGGCGATGTCTTCTCCAACGGGGGCATTGCCCCGGGCACGCCTGACCTGATCAGCGGCGGCGTCTTTGTCATCAGCGGCGCCAACGTTGCGGAGGTGCGCAACCTGGGCACCACCACCACCTATGGCCAAAACGACATGGTCCTGGACAATTGGGGCGCCGTCACGGCCTGGAAGGCGCATGGCGCGGTGACGTCTTGGGGGCCCAGCGGGATCGGCTTTGTGAACTTTGGCGAGATCAGCACGCTTTCGATCGAGGCGCCGGTTGAAACCTTTGGCCTGGGCGCCCGCGGATTCAACGTCTACGACGGGTCGCTCGGGGAGGCCGTCTTCGAGTCCATCACGACCCACGGGGACGGTTCCGTGGGCGTGCAGGTCAGCCGCGAGGTGCCCCGCCTGACCATCCGGGGGGACCTGCGCACGGAGGGCGGCACCGGCGAATCGCTCGTCAAGGGGGTGCTGCTTCCCCTGTCCGCCATCGCCTTGAGCATCAAGCCGGGCGGTCGCATCGGCACGGCCTCGGTGGGCGGGGACGTGCGCACCGAAGGCGCGTGCGTGCCGGCCATGGAACTGGAGGGATCGCTGGACGAAATCAGCGTGGGAGGCACGGTGACGGCGGCAGGCGAGAGGTCCGACGTCGTGCGGGCCGGCCCGGAGCTGGCGGCGGCCCTCGCGGGCCTTACCATCGAGGGACGCTAGGCCAGGGCGGCGTCAAGGCAGTCAAGGCAGTCAAGGCAGTGGTGCCGGCCTCCCTGGTGGGAGGCCGGCACCATCGGGGCGGGGCCTATCGCTGCTACTTGGCCGGCGCCGGTGCGACAACCTGGGGTTCCGCCTTGGCTTCGGGCCTGAAATCCACGCCGGCTTCCTTGCGCTGCTGCGCCGTGATCGGTGCCGGTGCCGCGGTCAGGGGGTCGTAGCCGCCGCCGGACTTCGGGAAGGCGATGACGTCGCGGATCGAGTCGACGCCCGCCAGCAGGGATACCGCGCGGTCCCAGCCGATGGCGATGCCGCCGTGTGGCGGGGCGCCGAATTTGAAGCCTTCCAACAGGAAGCCGAACTTGGTCTGCGCGGCCTCCTTGTCCAGCCCCATGAGCTCAAACACGCGCTCCTGCACCTCGCGCTGGTGGATGCGGATGGAGCCGCCGCCAATTTCGTTGCCGTTGCAGACAATGTCGTAGGCGTAGGACAGGGCGCTTTCCGGGTCCTTGTCGAAGGTGTCCAGGAATTCGGGCTTGGGCGAGGTGAAAGCGTGGTGGACGGCTGTCCACTGGCCGCTGCCCACCGCAATGTCCCCGGAGGCCACGGCGTCCGCCGCGCGCTCGAACATGGGGGCGTCCACGATCCACACAAAGGCCCAGTCGGCCGGGTTGATCAGGCCGGTCCGGTGGCCGATCTCGACACGGGCGGCACCCAGCAGGGCGCGCGAGGGGTTGACTTCGCCGGCGGCGAAGAAGATGCAGTCGCCGGGCTTGGCGCCCACGGCGCCGGCCAGGCCGGCGCGCTCGGTGTCCGTCAGGTTCTTGGCCACCGGGCCGGTCAGCTCGCCCTCATCCTTGACCAGCACGTAGGCCAGGCCCTTGGCGCCGCGCTGCTTGGCCCATTCCTGCCAGGCGTCGAGCTGGCGGCGGGGCTGTGCGGCTCCGCCGGGCATGACGACGGCGCCCACGTAGGGAGCCTTGAAGACGCCGAATTCGGTGTCCTTGAAGAACTCCGTCATCTCGGTCAATTCCAGGCCGAAGCGAAGATCGGGCTTGTCCGAGCCGAAGCGGGCCATGGCATCGCGGTAGGTCATGCGCTGGATAGGCAGCGGAATCTCGACGTCGATCAGCTTCCACAGGGCCGAGACGATCTTCTCGCCCAGGGCGATGATGTCGTCCTGGTCGACGAAGCTGGCCTCGATGTCGAGCTGGGTGAACTCGGGCTGGCGGTCCGCGCGGAAGTCCTCGTCACGGTAGCAGCGGGCGATCTGGTAGTACTTTTCAAAGCCGCCCACCTGCAGCAGCTGCTTGAACAGCTGGGGGGACTGCGGCAGTGCGTACCAGGAGCCCGGTGCCAGGCGGGCGGGGACCAGGAAGTCCCGGGCACCTTCCGGCGTCGAACGTGTCAGGGTGGGGGTCTCAATCTCCACGAAACCCTCCCGGTGCAGCAGCTCGCGGGCCACGCGGTTGGCCTCCGAGCGCAGGCGCAGGTTGTGCTGCATGGATGGGCGGCGCAGGTCCAGGTAGCGGTGCTTCAGGCGCGCCTCCTCCCCGACCTCCACGTGCTCGTCGAGCTGGAACGGCAGCGGGGCCGCCTCGTTAAGCACGACGACGTCGTCGGCCACCACTTCGATCCCGCCCGTGGCCAGGGCCGGGTTTTCGTTGCCCCCCGGGCGGCGTGAGACGGTGCCCGTGACCTGCAGGACGTATTCGTTGCGCAGCGCGTGGAACACGTCCTCCTCGCGGACGACGATCTGCGACACGCCCGACTCGTCACGCAAATCAAGGAACGCAACGCCACCATGGTCGCGGCGGCGGGCCACCCACCCCGCAAGGGTTACAGTCTGTCCAATGTGCTCAGCCCGCAGGGAGCCCAGGTCATGTGTGCGCAGCACAACATTCCTTCCAATCGTGGTGACCGGCCCGTGCCTGACGGGCCATGAGTTTGTCTCCGCTCGAGTTTACCGGTGAATCCGATGCCCGGTGGTCGGGCCCGTCGTGCGCGCGCTGTCGCCCGCCGGCCTGGGCGGCCCTGGATTAACCGGCTACGACGATGCGCGGCTTGAGGTCCTCGGCGGGGGGCATCCAGGCTGCGGGGTCGGCGGGGAGCTGCTCGCCGGAGCGGATGTCCTTGACCTGGTGCACGCCCTCGTTGTCGGTGAACCACACGAAGGGGATGCCGCGCTTGTCCGCGTACTTGATCTGCTTGCCGAACTTGTCGGCCCTGGCCGCCACCTCCGTGGAGATGCCGCGGGCCCGCAGCGCCGCGGCGACTTCCTGCGCGCCGGTCCAGCTGTCGTCGTCCGCCAGCGTGATGAGCACCGCCGTCGGGACGCTGCGGGAGGCCGTGGCGAACTCCTGGCTGAGGATGCGCGAGACCAGGCGCGTCACGCCGATGGACAGCCCGACGCCGGGGAACTTGCGGCTGCCCTTGGACGCCAGGGCGTCGTAGCGGCCGCCGGAACAGATGGATCCGAGCGCCTCGTGGCCCACCAGGACCGTCTCGTACACGGTGCCCGTGTAGTAGTCCAGGCCTCGGGCGATCGAGAGGTCCGCCACGACCGAGCCCGGCGCGCTCTTCACCGCGGCGGCGATGACCTGCTCGAGTTCGTTCAGGCCCTCCTCCATCAGTTCATCGGTGACACCCAGCTCGCGCACCCTGGCCACAAAGGAGGTGTCCTCGGTGCGGATTGAGGCCAGGGCGAGGGCCTGGGCGGCTTGTTCGGCCGTGGCGCCGAGCTCGGACTTGAGCAGTTCCGCGACCTTCTCCGCGCCGATCTTTTCCAGCTTGTCGATGCTGCGCAGCACGCCAGCCGTATCGGTCAGGCCGATCCCCCGGTAGAAGCCCTCGGCCAGCTTGCGGTTGTTGATGCGCAGCTTGAACGCGGGGATCGGCAGGGCGGACAGGGCCTCCGCAATCACCAGCGCAAGTTCCACGTCGTAGCGGAAGGGAAGGTCGCCGTCGGCCACCACATCGATGTCCGCCTGGGTGAACTCGCGCGCGCGGCCCTCCTGGGGGCGCTCGCCGCGCCACACCTTCTGGATCTGGTAGCGGCGGAACGGGAAGGAAAGGTAGCCGGCGTTTTCCACCACGTACCGGGCAAACGGCACCGTGAGGTCAAAGTGCAGCGCCAGCTGGTGGGGGTCCTCCCTGGCACCGGACGCGGCGGCGCCGTCGTCGTCCTGCAGGCGGGAGAGGGCGTAGACCTCCTTGTCGATCTCGCCCTTGCGCAGGAGCTGGCCCACGGTCTCCACGGCGCGGGTCTCCACGGAGCTGAAGCCGTGCAGTTCAAAGATGCGCCGGAGCGTGTCCAGCACATGCTGCTCCACCAGCCGCTCCTGTGGCAGCCACTCGGGGAAACCTGACAGGGAGGCGTTGCGTGCCATGGGTGGAACTCTCCTAACGAGGGGGGCGGGGTGGCACAACCCCGGGCAATCCAGGGCAGGCGCGGTCCGCCGAGCAAAGTGATCGTGTTCCGGATCCAGCCACCGTGTCCGGCCTCCGCAAGGCAGATCCATGGGTAAACTGACATCCGGCTGCCATTTTATAAGGTTTGGCGGGCCGCCCCAACCAGTCCCCGCCGCCTGCAGTCTGTGCGGGCGCGGGCCACGCGACGAAACCATGGAGAACCACCGTTGGCTAACAACAAGAAGGACGGCCGGGAGGCAAAGGCACGGGTGGCCCGCATGGCGGCCAACCAGCAGCTGCACCGGGAGCAGGTTACCCGGCGCAAGCGGGACAACATCGTGGCCGCCGCCGCCATGGCCGTCGCCATCGCCGTCGCCGTGGTCCTTGCCCTGACGGTGTTTTCCGGCCCCAGGAACGACGCCGTGGCCACGGACACCCCGACCGCCACCACCGGCGCGTCCCCCACCGCCAGTGCGCCCGTGGAAACCAACAGCCCCACCGTCCCCAAGGCGGCCACAGCGGCGGGCAGGACGTTCACGGGAACGCTCACACTCAACGGCCAGCCACTGGGTGTGCTGATTGACGGCACGAAGGCACCACAGGCCGCCGCCGTGTTCAAGTCGCTGGCGGACAGCAACTTCTTCAAGGGCAAAACCTGCCACCGCCTGACGGATGCCGCCAACTTTGCGCTGTTGCAGTGCGGCTCCCTCAAGGGCGACGGCGCCGGCGACCCCAACTACCAGTGGGGTCCGGTGGAGAACTCCCCCGCCAACGGCGTCTACCGGGCCGGCAGCATTGCCGTGGCCCGCGGTTCCAGCACCTACAGCAACGGCACGCAGTTCTTCATCACCTACAAGGACACCACCCTCCCCCAGACCACCGGCGGCTACACCCTCATGGGCAAGGTCACCAGCGGGCTTGACGTCGTGGCCAGGATCGCCGCCGCGGGCATCACCCCGGGAGCCTCGGGCGCCACGGACGGTGCGCCCAAGTCCAAGGTGACGATAGACTCGCTTACGCTGAAGTAATTTCAACAGGCCACCCCGTCCCGGGTGCAGGAACGCCCCCTGGACCGCAGCACATTCGATCCCGGCCACATCGATTTGCGTATTTGACCTGCCAGATTTCCCTCGACGCGAAAGACTTTTAGCGGTGACACACAGTCAACAATCCGACGAAACAACGGCCCTGAACACTGAGGCTGCGGACGCCCCGGCACCCGCCAACGGGACGGCCCCTGAATCCGCGGCACCTGCTGCCGAGGCACCTGCTGCCAGGAACGGCGCTGCGCCCGAGGCCGCGCCGCAAGCGGCCGTTAACGAGGCAAACGGGAACCCGGCTGAAGCGGAGGTTGCGGTCGAGGCCGCTTCCGTTGGGGCCGACGCAGCGGTGCCCGCCGAGGCCCCCGCCGTTGAAGAGGAGGTTGCGGCCGCTGACGCCGGGGCCCGCGCCGTTGAAGCTGAAACCCCCGTGGATGATGCGGAAGCTCCCGCCGCCGTGGAGGCCCCCGCGCCCGCGTCGCCGGCTGTCCCGTCCCCCGCGGCGCCGTCCCCGGCTGCCTTTGCCGCCCGGCCGAAGGCCGCTGCCGCGGCCCCGTTGACGGCTCCGGCGCCCGCCGCTGCCGCCGTGAACCTTGAGGAAGCGGCGAAGTTCGGCCGGGCCGAGGATGACGGACACGTTTTCCTGAAGCTGGATGGCGAAGAGTTCCCGGTGGGCCAATACCCCGGTGCCAGCAAGGATGAAGCGCTGGCCTACTTTGCCCGCAAGTTTGAGGACATCGCCGCGCAGATCGCGTTGCTTGAACAGCGCGTCGAGGCCAGGGCCGCCACAACCGACATGAACAAGACGGTGAACCACCTGCGGGCCCAGCTAGGTGAACGCACCAGTGTTGGCGACATCAACGGTGCACTCTCGCGCCTCGCCGCCCTCGAGGAAGCCATCAAGGGGCTCCAGGTGGCGGAACGGGCGATCCACGATGCCGCCCGTGGCGTGGAGCTTGCCGCCCGCGAAGCCATTGTGGCCGAGGCCGAGTCGATTGCGGCCGAGGACCCGTCCACGGTCATGTGGAAGGTCAGCAGCGCCCGCATGAACGAGCTCTTTGAATCCTGGAAGCAGGCGCAGAAGACGGGCTTGCGCCTGGGCCGGGCAACGGAGGAAGCCCTGTGGAAGCGGTTCCGCAGCGCCCGCACCGTTTTTGACCGGCACCGCCGCGCGTACTTCTCCCAGTTGGACAACAACAATGCCACGGCCAAGGCAGCCAAGGAGGCGTTGATCGCGGCGGCCGAGGAACTTTCCTCCTCCACCGAGTGGGGCTACGCCGCAGGCGAGTACCGCCGCCTGATGGATCAGTGGAAGGCGTCCCCGCGTGCCAGCCGCAAGGACGACGACGCGCTCTGGAACCGTTTCCGTGCCGCCCAGGACAAGTTCTTCAAGGCCCGCCAGAGCGCGAATGAGGCCATTGATGAGGAATTCGGAGCCAACCTGGTGGTCAAGGAAGCCCTCATCACCGAGGCGCAGGCCCTGCTGCCCGTCACGGACCTGGCGTCTGCCAAGAAAGCCCTGCAGTCCATCCGCGACCGCTGGGAAGCGGCAGGCAAGGTGCCGCGGGCGGACATGCAGCGCGTGGAGGGCGCCCTCCGCAAGGTGGAGGACGCCGTCAAGGCCGCCGACGACGACAACTGGCGCCGCAGCGACCCGGAAGCCAAGGCCCGCACCAGCAGCGCGCTGACGCAGCTCGAGGCCACCATCGCCGGGCTGAGGGAGGACCTCGCGTCCGCGGAGAAGGCGGGCGACGCGCGCAAGGCCGCACAGGCCCGGGAAGCCCTCGCGGCCAGGGAACTCTGGCTGGAACAGATCCGCAAGGCCGCCGAGGACTTTAGCTGATCCGAACAGTTTCATGCGGCCTCCGGGCCGGGTTGTCCACAATCCGGGCCGGGGGCCTTTCTACCTCCCGGCCCGGGGGCGCACGCTGGGCCCATGCACACTTTCACTGAGCCCGGCGGCGTCCTCGCCCCGGGCGGCCAGTTCACCATCGCGGAACTGTGCGCCATGGAACGCGACGGCGTGCTGTCGCGGGTGTTCGGCCAGGCGTTCCGCTCCGTGGCCGAGCCCGAAACCGCTGCCCTCCGTGCGTCGGCCCTGGCACACCACGTGCCTGCGGCCCTCGCGGGGCGGGCAGTGCTGGGCCGCGGATCCGCGGCGTGGGTCCACGGCTGCGCTCCGCCGCCCCCGGCCATTTGCCTGCTCCTGGACCGCGGACACCGCACCACCTCGCTGGCACCGCTCAGCGGATGCAATGTCCACGAGGTCCAGCTGGGACCTTACGACGCCGAACGGCTCGGCGGTGCGCAGGTCACCTGCGCGCTGCGCACCGCGGTGGACATCGCCATGCATGAACCGGCGGCAAGGGCCGTTCCCGTGCTGCTGGCGCTGTCGCGGAACGCCGATTTGAACTGTCCGCTGGGACGCATCAACATGGCGGTCGGCATGGCGCGCCACGTCCCTGGCAAGCGCCGGGCGCAGGACCTCCTGCGCAGCCTCCTGGAACGTTGACCGCCCGCATGCCAAACCCACGCGAGCGGTGCCCGATACGACCCGGAGCCGCGGGGCGTCAGTTGCGGCGCTGCGAGCCGGAGGTCCGGTAGACGTCAAACACCCCGTCGATGCGCCGCACGGCGTTCAGTACGTGGTGGAGGTACTTCGGGTCCCCCATCTCAAATGCGAAGCGGGAGAGTGCCACCCGGTCGCGCGAGGTGTTCACGCTGGCGGCCAGGATGTTGACGTGGCTTTCGGCCAGCACGCGGGTGACGTCGGAGAGCAGGCTCTTGCGGTCCAGTGCCTCCACCTGGATCTCCACGAGGAACACCCCGGACTGGGTGGGCGCCCAGTCAACATCCACGAGCTTTCCGGGGTCGGTGTTCTTCAGGTGCAGCAGGTTGGGGCAGTTCTCGCGGTGCACCGAGACGCCCGAGCCCTTGGTCACGTAGCCGGCGATCGGGTCCGGGGGCACGGGCGTGCAGCAGCGCGCCAGCTTAACCAGCACGTCCCCCACGCCGTGCACGATCACGCCCGAGTCCGATATCCGAGAGCGCGCGTTGGAGACGTGGGTGGCCACCGGCGGGGCGGCGTCCTCGATGTCGTCGTTGACGCCGAGCACGTCGATGAGGCGTTCGACGACGGACTGGGCCGAGGTGTGCCCGTCACCGACGGCTGCGTACAGCCCGGCAATGTCAACGTAGCGGAAGTGCTGGGTGACGGCCATGAGGGCGTCATGCGTCATCATTTTTTGCAGCGGCAGGTTTTGCTTGCGCATCTGCCGGGTCAGCAGGTCCTTGCCCTTTTCAATGGACTCTTCGCGCCGTTCCTTGCTGAACCACTGGCGGATCTTGTTCCTGGCCCGGGCGCTCTTGACGAAGTTTTGCCAGTCCTGGCTGGGCCCGGCACCTTCCGCCTTGGACGTAAAGATTTCAACGGTGTCCCCGTGCTCCAGCTCGCTGTTGAGCGGGACCAGCTTGCCGTTGACGCGGGCACCGATGGTGCGGTGGCCCACCTCGGTGTGGACGGCATAGGCAAAGTCGACGGGCGTGGAGCCTGCGGGCAACGCAATGACCTGGCCCTTGGGCGTGTAGACGAACACCTCGCGGGCGTTCATTTCATAGCGCAGGGAATCCAGGAACTCCCCGGGGTCCGACGTCTCCTGCTGCCAGTCAACCAGCGTCCGGAGCCAGCTCATCTCCTCCTGCCCGGAGACGGGATTCTTGCTCCCGGTCTTGTACTTCCAGTGCGCGGCGACGCCGTACTCGGCGCGCTGGTGCATCTCGTGGGTGCGGATCTGAATCTCCACCGGTTTGCCGTCCGGACCGATCACCGTGGTGTGCAGCGACTGGTACATGTTGAACTTCGGCATCGCAATGTAGTCCTTGAACCTGCCCGGAAGCGGGTTCCAGCGGGCGTGGATGGTGCCCAGGGCTGCATAGCAGTCCCGCACCGTGTCAACCAGCACGCGCACGCCCATCAAGTCATTGATGTCGTCAAAGTCCTTGGCCCGCACCACCATCTTTTGGTACACGGAGTAATAGTGCTTGGGCCTGCCGGTGATCTCGGCCTTGATCTTGGCGCCCCGCAGGTCGTCGCTGATCTGGCGGCGGATGACCGTCAGCTGCTTTTCCCGTTCCGGCGTCCGGTCCTGGACCATGCGGACCAGTTCCTCATAAACCTTGGGGTACAGGGCGGCGAAGGAGAGGTCCTCAAGTTCCCACTTGATGGTGTTCATGCCCAGGCGGTGCGCCAGGGGAGCAAAAATGTCCAAGGTCTCCCGTGCCTTGCGGCCCGAGGACTCTGCGGAGACGAAGCGCCAGGTGCGTGCGTTGTGCAGCCTGTCGGCCAGCTTGATGACCAGCACGCGGATGTCCTGGGCCATCGCGATGACCATCTTCCGGACGGTCTCGGCCTGGGCGGAGTCGCCAAACTCCACCTTGTCCAGCTTGGTCACCCCGTCCACGAGCTTGGCGATCTCGTCGCCGAAGTCGTGCCGCAGCTCATCGAGCCTGTACGGCGTGTCTTCAACCGTGTCGTGGAGGAGGGCGGCGGCCAGCGTGGGGCCGCTCATCCCCAGTTCGGCCAGGATGGTCGCAACGGCCACGGGGTGGGTGATGTAGGGGTCCCCGCTCTTCCGCTTTTGCCCCTCATGGTATTTCTCCGCGACGGTGAAGGCGCGCTGGATCAGCTCGAAGTCTTCCTTCGGGTTGTTGACCCGGACAATCCGCAGCAGAGGTTCCAGAATGGGGGAATGGCTTTCCGTGGACCAGCCGGCCAGGCGCGCCAGCCGGGAGCGTGTTCGTTCCCGGCGTCCCGGAAACGTGGGCCGCAGGTCCACCGGCGTGTGCGGCGCGTCCGCCGCGCCCGCGTAGGTTTCCCCGGCGTTGTCGGCCAAAATTCCATGCGAGGGTGATGGATCGCTCACTACGCACTACCTCCCTCGTCCATCCCGCCCCGGGCCGCCCTTGGCAGGCGGGCGCGGGACCCACGCCATTTACCTAGTGTAATCCCGGCACAGCCATGTGCCGGCCACGTGGGGACGGGCCGGGACGGGCGCCCGCCGCCCCCCCGGCCCGTTGCCCGGACCTGGGCCCGCAGCGCTATGCGTCCACGGCCTCCGCCGCGCGCCTGGCCTGGACCTTCTTGGCCTGCTTGACCAGCTCCGGCTCGTGCTCGCGCAGCCACGCGTACATGGGAGCGGCCACGAAGACAGTGGAGAAAGTGCTGACGATGATGCCGATGAACAGGGCGAGGGACAGGTCCCGGAGCGTTCCGGCGCCCAGCAGCATGGCGCCGATGAACAGGATGGACCCCACGGGGAGCACCGCCACCATCATGGTGTTGATGGACCGGACCAGTGTCTGGTTCACGGCCAGGTTCACCTCCTCGCCGAAGGTGCGGCGCGTGGAGGACTTGATGTCCGCCGTGTTCTCCCGGATCTTGTCGAACACCACCACCGTGTCATACAGCGAATAGCTGAGGATGGTCAGGAAGCCGATGATGGCCGACGGCGTCACTTCAAAGTTGGACGCCGCGTACACGCCGGCCGTGACAACCATGACCACCAGGAGCCCGACGATCGCCGCTATCGACATTCGCCAGGTGCGGAAGTACAGCGCCATCATGATGGTTGCCAGCAGCACGAAGACGATGAAGCCGATGATGGCCTGGCGCGAAACGTCCTGGCCCCACGACGGACCGACGAACGTCGAGGCAATTTGGCTGTCGGCAACCCCGTACGCCGTCTTCAGCGCGTCCTTGACCTTGATGGTCTGGTCGTCGGAGAGGCGGTCGGTCTGCACCTGCATGGTCTTGCCGGCAATGTTGGTCACCACGGCCACGGTGCCGGGGGCGCCTTCCGAGACGGCCTTTTCGCCGATGGACGGGCTCGTGTTGGACACGTTCGAGATGGTGAACTGGGACCCGCCGCGGAACTCGATGCCGAAGTTGAAGCCGCCTCCGAGCAGGGGGACCAGGATGGACAGGAGGACGGCGACGGCCGTGATCCCGAACCAGAGCTTGCGCCTGCCGACAAACTGGTAGGTCCGCTCGCCGGTGTACAGCTCGTTGCCGAAAGTGGCGAAACTCTTCATTACTTGCCCTCCTTGGAGTCGTCACGGGGCTCGGGCTTCTTGGCGCCCGCACCCCGACTGCCCACCATTTGCGCTTCCTTGGCGGCCAGCCGCCGCTCGGCGATCGTCTGGCGGCGTTCGGCCTCCCCGGCGGCCCGGGCGTTCTTCCCCCTGGCCACGGCGAGCGTGTCCTCAGGGGAGCGGAAGCGGCCCGCCCCGCGGTAGAGGGGCACGGCGCCGAGCTGGACGGGATCCAGGCCGGAGAAGTGGTGCCCCTCGCCGAAGAACCTGGTGCGGGCCAGCAGCAGCAGCGTGGGGTGGGTGAACATGAATACGACGATGAGGTCCGCCACGGCCGTCAGACCGAGCGTGAAAGCGAAGCCCTTGACGTTGCCGACCGAGACAAAGTACAGGACGATCGAGGCGAGGATGTTCACGGCCTTGGACGCCAGGATGGTGCGCTTGGCGCGCATCCACCCGTTGTCCACGGCTGCCACCAGCCCCCGCCCGTCACGGAGCTCGTCCCTGACGCGTTCAAAGTACACGATGAAGGAGTCCGCGGTCTGGCCGATGGAAACGATGATGCCCGCGACACCGGCCAGGGACAGCCGGTAGTTTTCACCCCAGCCGAGCAGGATGATGGCCAGGTAGGTAAGGCCTCCTGCGATGATGAGGGAGGTGATCGTGACGAAGCCCAGGGCCCGGTACTGGAACAGCGAGTAGACCACCACAAGGCCCAGGCCGATCAGGCCGGCCAGCAGGCCCATCTCCAGCTGCTGCAGGCCCAGCGTGGCGGAGATTTGTTCATCAGATTGGATGTCGAAGCTGATGGGAAGTGCGCCGAACTTCAGCTGGTCGGCGAGGGTCTTGGCGCTGGCCTCGGTGAAGTTGCCGGTGATCGAGGACTGCCCGTCCGTGATGACCGCCTGCGACGCGGGCGCGGAGACCACATTGCCGTCAAGGACGATTGCAAAGCGGGCCTGGGGGTCGTTCGGGTTGGCGAGGTACTTCGAATACAGGCGCTGGGTCACGGCCTTGAACGCATCGGCGCCCTGGGGCTTGACCAGCGTCAGGGCCACCTGCCACTGGTTGGTGGTGGCGCCCTGGGCGCCGGTCTGCAGCCCGTACGAGGCCGTCTGGATCCACTTCCCGGGAATTTCCACCGGCCCCAGGATGTACTTGAAGCCATTGTCGGCCTCGCACGCCACCATGGGCTTGGCGGGGTCCGCGTTGGTGTCTGGTTCCGTCATGGGTGCCACGCAGCTGGTGGCCTCGTACTGCTTCATGATGGCGGCGTCCACCCAGTTGGGATCACTGGCGTTCGTGGGCTTGGCAGTGGGTTTGGGCAGCTTGTCGGCCGGGGTGCGCTGCGCCACCGGCACGGCACCGGCCGGGGCCTCGCTGGAGACGATCACCGGGCGGAAGTTCATGTTGGCCGAGGCCTTGATCAGGTTCCGCTGCTCGTTGGTGGGCGTGCCGGGCATCTGGACAACAACGTTGCGCCCGCCCTCGGTGGAAATCTGGGACTCGGACACGCCCGAGCCGTCAACGCGCTGGCGGATGATGGCCACGGCCTGGTTCAACTGCTCCGCCGAAATGGAACCGGCACCTTCAACCTTGGGCGCCAGGATCATCTGGGTTCCGCCTTCAAGGTCCAATCCGAGCTTGGGGGCCCAGGAGGCGGCTCCGGAGAGCACCCCGCCCCCCACGGCCAAAATGCAAACGATGATGATCGCCCCAAGCCACAGAAGTGTTCTGCGCGCCATGGACGTCGGGCCGGTTCGTGCCATCAAGGGATCCTTCTATTGGTCACGGGTGAATGAACATGGCAAAACTGCCGCAACGGAACTCCCGCCGCAGCAGCGCCAACCCCGAAATGCCTAGTTGTCTTTTTTGTTTTCTTGGTTCAAGCGGGCCACGGTTTCCTCAACGGTTTCGTGCGAGACATCAGGCGCGTCCAAATCCCGGGTCAGGGATGAGACATCATCGGGAACGGAGTCGTCGGCCAGGGCAGCGCCCTCCGGCTCGATGATCTTGGAAACAGTTTGGCTGTGGACCTCCACCACGACGCCCGGTGAGATCTCAAGCTGGATCTTGTTGTTTTCCGTGTCGACGGCCTTGACGTGGCCGAAAAGGCCAAAGTTGGTCATGATGTCGACGCCGGGGGCAAGCTTGGACTGCTTTTCCTGGGCCGCGGCCTTGGTCTTCCTCTGCTTGCGGATCATCATGATGATGAGCAGGGCGAACAGGGCGAACAGCACGAGGTTCATCGGATTGAATCCGGCGGCGGGAGCGGCCTGGTCGGCGGCCAAAATGCTACTGAGGGTCACTGCAAGGGTTCCATTCATAGAAATTCAAGGTGGTGCCAGGGACGCGCGTGGCGTGCCGGACGTCATACCAGTCTAGGGGGTATTTCTGGGTATGGGGTGAAGCGGGGCCGCCAGTTCCCCCGGACGGGCCCGTGCGGGCAGCGGCACTGCCTAGACGTCGGCGTCGTCGTCGAAGGGCAGCATGGCCGCGGCGACGGCGTTGCCGGGCATCTTCAGGCCGAGGTGCTCCCAGGCGGCCGGCATGGCAATGCGCCCGCGAGGGGTCCGCCCCAGCAGCCCTTCGCGGACCAGGAACGGCTCAGCCACCGTTTCCACGGTTTCGGGCTCCTCGCCGACGGCGATTGCCAGGGTGGAGAGGCCCACGGGGCCGCCGTTGAACTTGTTGACCAGGGCCTCCAGGACGGACCGGTCCAGCCGGTCCAGCCCGCGGACATCCACCTCATACATGTCAAGGGCCGCGGACGCCGTGCGGGCGTCAATGGTTTCGATGCCGTGCACCAGCGCCCAGTCGCGCACGCGGCGCAGCAGGCGGTTGGCGATGCGGGGCGTGCCGCGCGAGCGCCCGGCAATTTCGGAGAATCCGGCGCTGGTGAGTTTCAGGTCCATCATTCCGGCCGAACGCCGCAGCACCAGTTCCAGCTCCTCCACGGAGTAAAACTCCAAGTGGCCAGTGAAGCCAAAGCGGTCCCGCAGCGGTCCCGGCAGCAGGCCGGCCCGGGTGGTGGCCCCCACCAGGGTGAAGGGCGGCAGCTCCAGCGGGATGGCCGTGGCACCGGCTCCCTTGCCCACAATGATGTCCACACGGAAGTCTTCCATGGCCATGTACAGCATTTCCTCGGCGGGCCGGGACATGCGGTGGATCTCGTCGAGGAACAGCACCTCGCCGTCGGAGAGGGAGGACAGGATCGCGGCCAGATCGCCGGCGTGCTGGATGGCCGGGCCGGAGCTGATGCGCAGGGGCGCGTTCATCTCGGCGGCAATGATCATGGCCAGGGTGGTCTTGCCCAGACCAGGGGGACCGGACATGAGGACGTGGTCAGCGCTGCGTCCGCGAATCCGGGAGGCGGCCAGCACCAGGGCCAGCTGCTTGCGCACCCGTTCCTGGCCCACAAAGTCGGCCAGGTTCTTGGGACGCAGCGCCGCCTCAAGTTCGCGTTCCTCGGGCTCGGCGGCCGGGGCCAGTTCGCTGGAGGGTCCGGCAGGGGCAGCGGGGCCGGCCAACCCAATCCGCATTTGTCCCGGGAGCAGCCCGGCGTCGTCCAGCTCGGCCACGGCCTAGCGCACCCGGCTTGTTTGGCGGGCGCTGTCCTGGCCCAGCCAGCGCAGCGTGGCCCGCAGGATGGCGGGGACATTGGCGCCCTCGGCCAGCCCGGGCTCCGCGGCCAGCGCCGAGTCGATGCTCTTCAGGGCGTCCTTTTCATTCCAGCCCAGGCTGGTCATGGCCGCCACCACCTGGTCCTTCCACTCCGGCGGCGCGCTGGCAGCCGGCGCGGTTGCCGTCCCTCCCGGGCCCGTGGGCTTGAGCCTGCCCTTGAGTTCAAGCACGATGCGCCCGGCCACCTTGGGTCCCACCCCGGGGACCTTCGTGAAGACCTTGCCGTCGCCGTCGGCCACGCCCCGGCGGATGCTTTCCGGCTCCAGGACGGCCAGCACGGCCAGGGCCAGGCGGGGGCCGATCCCGCTGACGCCCATGAGGACGTCGAAGACCTCACGTTCCCCGGCGTCGGCAAAGCCGTACAGCGTCATGGAGTCCTCGCGGACAATCAGCGAGGTGGTCAGGGTCCCCTCCTCCCCCACCCTCAGGTTGCCGAGCGTCTTGGGCGTGGCGTGCACCAGCATGCCCACCCCGTTGACGTCGATCACGGCCTGCGCCAGTGAAAGGTGGGCCACCGGACCGCGGACAAAACTGATCATTGCGCTGCTCCTTATAAAACAATCCTGGCACACAGCCTATCGAACACAACTACGAACACCTAGCGCCAGGCCGCGCCGGGCTTTTCCTTGTTCTTGGTGAGTTTCGCCCTGGCCTCGGCGTCGCGCCACAACTGTTGGGCCGCCGTCGTCCCCGCGGAGCCCGTGGCCACGGCGCTGCCGCTGCGCCACGCGTGGGCGATGGCCAGGGCCAGGGCGTCGGCCGCGTCCGCGGGCCGAGGGGGCTCGTCCAGGCGCAGGATGCGGGTGACCATCGCGGTGACGGAGGCCTTGTCGGCACGCCCGCTGCCCGTCACCGCGGCCTTCACTTCCGACGGCGTGTGCATCGCCACCGGGATGTTCCGGCGGGCGGCGGCCACCATGACCACGCCAGACACCTGCGCCACCCCCATGACGGTGCTGAGGTTGGTCTGGGCGAAAACACGCTCAATGGCCAGGACGTCCGGTTTAAACACGTCCAGCCACTGGTCAATCGCGTTGGCGATGACCAGCAGCCGGGCATCCAGCGACTGTTCGTGGGAACTGCCCACCACGCCGACGCCCACCAGGGTGGCGGCGCGGTTTGGGGCAACGTCCACCACGCCCAGCCCGCAGCGGGTCAGGCCGGGGTCAACGCCCAGGACGCGCAGGCCCTAGTCCTCTCCGAGGGCGGCGAGGACTTCCTCGCTCATGTCGGCGTTGGAGTAGATGTTCTGGACGTCGTCCAGGTCCTCCAGGGCGTCGTAGAGCTTCATGAACTTCCGCGCGTTCGCGACGTCCAGCTCCACCTGCATGGACGGCACGAACCCCGCTTCGTCGGATTCGTACTCAATGCCGGCCTCCGTCAGGGCCGCGCGGATGGCCGGGAGGTCGGCGGTGTCCGAGATGATCTCAAAGCTCTCGCCCTCGTCCTTGACTTCCTCGGCGCCGGCGTCCAGCACGGCCATGAGGAGGTCGTCCTCCGTGAGGCCGTGCTTGGGCAGGCCGACGATCCCCTTGCGGGTGAACATGTACGCCACCGAGCCGGGGTCGCCCATGTTGCCGCCGTTGCGGCCCACGGCGAGGCGGACCTCGGAGGCGGCGCGGTTCTTGTTGTCGGTGAGGCACTCGATCAGGATCGCGGTGCCCTGCGGGCCGTAGCCTTCATACATGATGGTCTGGTAGTCGACCGCGTCGCCGAGGAGGCCCGCGCCGCGCTTGATGGCGCGGTCAATGTTGTCCGCCGGAACGGAGGTCTTCTTGGCCTTGGAGACGGCCAGCTCGAGCGCCGGGTTTCCGGCCAGGTCGGGTCCGCCGCCACGCGCCGCTACTTCGATGTTCTTGATCAGCTTCGCGAACGACTTGGCGCGGCGGCTGTCAATGATGGCTTTTTTGTGCTTGGTGGTCGCCCATTTGGAGTGGCCTGACATGGTTACGCTTCTCCTCTGATCATGCGAATAAAAAGTTCGTGGATGCGGCGCTCGCCCGTCACTTCCGGGTGGAAGGAGGTGGCAAGCAGGTGCCGCGAACGCACGGCAACCGCACGTACCTCGGGCTCAATTCTACCGTTTTGTGCCTGCGCGTGCGCCCCGGCCGGGATTTCCACGCTGGCAAGGACCTCCACGGAGGCGCCCACGCGTTCCACCCACGGGGCGCGGATGAACACGGCGTGCACGGGCTTTTC
The DNA here is from genome assembly GCF_013376105.1 of Arthrobacter wenxiniae. Classification (GTDB taxonomy): domain Bacteria; phylum Actinomycetota; class Actinomycetes; order Actinomycetales; family Micrococcaceae; genus Specibacter; species Specibacter wenxiniae. Next base: position 97,367 of record NZ_JAAMFM010000006.1, on the reverse strand, counting down.
CGGCCTGCCGCCGCGGGCCAGCTGCGTGAAGTGCAGCTCGGTTTCAAAGGAATCCACCTGCCGGCCGAACGCGTTGCGGCGCACCGTGATGTCCAGCCCGCCCAGGGTCTGCTGGGCATGGCCGCCCAGGTCGGTGGCGGGATCGGCGATTTCATCGGCCAACAGGATCATGCCGGCACAGCTGCCATACACGGGCAGCCCTTCCCGGATGCGCTCGCGCAGCGGGTCCCGCAGCCCAAAAATGCGGCTCAGCTTGTCAATGGTGGTGGACTCGCCACCGGGGAGCACCAGGCCCTCGACGGCGGCCAGCTCGCTGGGGCGCCGCACGGCCACCACCCGGGCCCCGCACGCTTCCAGGGCCTGCGCGTGTTCCCGCACGTCGCCCTGCAGGGCAAGGATGCCGACCAGGGGCCCGCCGGCGGTGGATGAAGGGAGGTTTTCAGGGATGAGGACAGTCACTTTCCCATCATAGTTGGGCGCCATGTCACATGCTGCACGGCAGCGCACCGGTTGGCCTGGCCGGCTGTCCGCCGCCAAGCAAGTAGCATTGTGCGTGGACTTTCGAACAACAGATGAGGAACCTTCAGTATGTGCGGAATCGCCGGCTACTACGGTTATGGGGACGACGAATCTCTCCTGCAGGACATGAACGCGTGCATGGTGCACCGCGGACCTGACGGGGAGGGCGTCTACACGCATGGCAATGTAGGACTGGCCCACCGCAGGCTCTCCATCATCGACGTGGCGCACGGCCAGGAGCCCATGTACAGCGCCGACGGCGAAACCGTCCTGGTCTACAACGGCGAGGTCTACAACTACCTTGACCTGCGCCACGAGCTGGAGGCCCTGGGCCGCACCTTCGCGACGAAGTCGGACACCGAGGTGGTGCTGCAGTCCTACGAGGAGTGGGGTGACGGCGCCTTTGACAAGTTCAACGGCATGTTTGGCCTGGCCATCCACGACCGCCGGAACAGCCGCCTGGTGCTGGCCCGCGACCACTTCGGCATCAAGCCGCTGTACTACGCCACCGCCGGCACCGCCGCGGCACCCACCCTGCTGTTCGGCTCGGAAATCAAGCCGCTGCTGGCCGCCGGCAAGCTGGGGAAGGAAGTCAACGAGCGGATCCTGTTCCGCTACCTGCAGTTCCGCATCCATGACGAGGAGGCCGAAACCTTCTTTGCCGGCGTCCACAAGCTGATGCCGGGCGAGAAGCTGGTCCTGACCACCACGGCCACTGAGGCCGGACCGGCCGGCACCATCACCATCAGCCCGTACACGCGCCTCAAGGAAGAGCTGGCCGAGCTGGCCAAGATCGAGACCCCCTACTCGCAGGCCGTGATCGACGAGTACCGCGGCCGGTTCACCGAGGGCGTGCGGCTGCGCCTGCAGTCCGAGGTCCCGGTCGGCACCGCGCTGTCCGGCGGCCTCGACTCCTCCGCCGTCGTCGCCACCATCAACAAGCTGATGCAGGAAAAGGCTGCCGCCACGGATTCCCTGGGCGCCACGCAGCAGACGTTCTCCGCCGTGTTCCCGAACTCCCTCAACGACGAGGAAAAATACGCCGACGCCGTGCTGGCCCGCTGCGAGGGCAACGTCACCAGCCACAAGATCCGCCCGCAGGCTTCGGAATTCGTGGAGGACCTGGAGGACTTCGTGCGCACCATGGAGGAGCCGATCATCTCCTCCGGCCCCTACGCCCAGTACCAGGTGATGCGCGAGGCCTCCAAGCACGTGACCGTGCTGCTCGACGGCCAGGGCGCCGACGAGATGATGGCCGGCTACATCCCCTATTACTTTGCGTACCTGCGCCAGCTGAAGAAGAACGGGCAGAACGCCAAGCTCGCGAAGGAGCTGGCCTCCAGCTCGGACATCCTGTTCCGCCTGGCCCGCTTCCGCATCCAGGGCGCCCTGACGTTCAAGAAGGCAAGCGGCATCACGCCCCTGTTGAACAAGAAGTTCACCGCCAGGTACAAGTCGGAGACTTTCTCCAACATCCCGGACAACTTGAAACTGCGCCTCATCGACGACCTCTTCCACAAGTCGCTGCCGGCAGTGCTGCGCTACGAGGACAAGAACACCATGCGCTTCTCCCTGGAGGGACGCGTGCCGTTCCTGGACAAGGAAGTGGTGAAGTTCCTCTTCAGCCTCGACGACGAATCCATCATCAAGGGCGGCTGGAACAAGCGCATCCTGCGCGACGCCACCCGCGAACTGCTGCCGGAGATGATCAGCAACCGCCGGAACAAGATCGGCTTCACCACGCCCGAGGCCGAATGGTTCTCGCTCATGAAGGAAAAGATCTACGAGATCTTCCTCTCCTCCTCCTTCGGCGCCCGCCCGTACTGGAACCAGGACGCCGTCATCTACGCCTTCGAGGAATACCTCAGCGGCAAGAGTGCCGGCTCCACCATGGTGTTCTGGCGCCTGATCAACACCGAATTGTGGCTGCGCGAGTTCTTCGACGTCCCGGAGGTGAAGGCCGGCATCGAGGGCAAGAGCGACTACATTCCCAACGCCGACAAGCAGCTGGACATCACCGTGCCCAGCGGCGCCGGCACCTTCCGCCGCTACCCGCTGCGCACCGAGGTGTTCTACAAGGAAACCGACTTCGACCCCACCGTCGTGCAGTACGTCAGGCGCTTCTTTGACGGCCTGCCCGCCGCAGGCGGCGACCACGGCACCGCGACGGCGGACACGCCCTGGTACCTGTTTGTCTCGGAAAAGATCGTGGCCATGACCCAGGGCCGTTCCATCCCGGTGTGGGACATCAAGGTCTCCGGCGCCGCACGGTTCTTCAGCAGGTTCGTCACCCGCAACCCCGGCGGGATCGGCCTGGCCAGCCCGTGGTCCATGCAGCTGGCCATCGACGAGGTGGGCCTGCCCCGCATCATGTACGCCTCCGCCCGCTCCGTGCTGGGCAAGCTGCAGGGCAAGTCCGGCGTGTTCTACGAGGTGGTGGGCCACAACATCAACGCCATTGACGGCGCCGCCGGCTACCAGGTGGGCACCTCGACCCACTCGGTGAAGTACGCGCCCCTGGACCCCGACGGCGTGGCGGCCCGCCTGAGCGCCCTGGTCCGCAGGACGGTGCCGGCCGAGTACGCCGCGACCTTTGCCGGCACGGCCGTCATGGACGCCAACGACCTCGGTGTGGTGGCCCTGGGCCACGACACCGCGCTGACCAAGTCGGTGCTGCAGGACATCTTCCGCGACAACCCGCAGGGCCAGACCACGGAAACGACCCCCATGTCGCTCGTGTTTACTCGGAAGTAGCCAAGCCTCCGCAAGCCCCGCGCGACCCAGGGACGACGGCGAAACGCACGTTTCGCCGTCGTCCCTGGGTTTAAAACGTGAAAGAGTCGAAGCATGACTGAGGAAGCCACCAGCAACCCGTTCCTGGCCGCGAGCACGCTCCCGTGCCAGCTGCCCGACTTCGCCGCCATCCGCGACGCCGACTACCTGCCGGCCTTCGAGGCGGGCTTCGCCGCGCAGCTGGCGGAAATCGCGGCGATCACGGCGAACCCGAAGCCGGCCACATTCGGCAACACCGTGGCCGCCCTGGAACGCAGCGGCGCCGTGCTGACACGCGCGGCCAACGTGTTCTTCAACATCGCCGCCGCCCATGGCACGCCTGCCATCCAGGAGATCGAGCAGCAGATTGCGCCGCGCCTGGCCGCCCACGCAGACGCGGTGCTGCTCAATGCCGGGCTCCACCAGCGCTTCCTCAACGTGCCCGTGGACGGCCTGGACCCGGAGCAGGCGCGGCTGCTGGACGAAGGCCGCAAGGCCTTCACCCGGGCCGGGGTGGGGCTGGACGCCGCCGGGCAGGAACGGCTGCGTGAGCTCAACGGCGAACTGTCCTCGCTCGGCACCCAATATTCCCAGCGGGTCCTGCAGGGCGGCAACGACGCAGCCGTGCACGTGGAGGACGTCTCCGAACTCGACGGGCTCAGCCGCGACGACCTGGCCACGGCGGCCGCCGCGGCGCGGGCTGCCGGGCACGCCTCGGGGTACCTGCTGACGCTGATCCTGCCGACGGCGCAGCCGGCGCTTGAGGTACTCGTCAATAGGGACATGCGGCGACGGCTGCACCTGGCCTCCGTGGGACGCGGCAGCGGCACCGACAGCTCCAACGTGCTGGGGCTGGCCGCCACGATGGCCACGCTGCGTGCCGAACGGGCCGCCCTGCTGGGCCACGGCTGCGAGGCGGAGCGCGCGATCGAGCCGCAGACGGCGCCGTCGCTGGAAGCCGTGCACGCCATGCTCACCCCCCTTGCCGGCGCGGCGGCACGGAATGCACGCGTCGAGGCCGAAAAACTGGGCGCGGTGGCCGGACACGCCATTGAGGCGTGGGACTGGGCCTTTTACTCGGAGCAGGTCCGGCGCGACGAATTCGGCGTGGACCTGGCCGCCCTGCGGCCCTGGTTCGAGCTGGATTCCGTGCTGGAAAACGGCGTGTTTTACGCCGCGTCCAGGCTGTACGGGCTGGGCTTCACGGAGCGCACCGACCTGGCCGCCTACCACCCCGATGTACGCGTCTGGGAGGTGTTCAACGAGGATGGTTCCGCCCTGGGACTGTTCCTGGGCGACTACTACACGCGCGGGACCAAGCGCGGCGGGGCCTGGATGAACTCGTTCGTGGAGCAGTCTGCACTTGAGGGGACCTCTGCCGTCGCCGTCAACAACCTCAACATCCCCAAGCCGCCGGCCGGGGAGCCCACGCTGTTGACGTATGACGAGGTGGTGACCTGCTTCCACGAGTTCGGCCACGCCCTGCACGGGCTGTTTTCCGACGTCGGCTACCCGAAGTTCTCGGGCACCAACGTGCCGCGCGACTTTGTCGAGTATCCCTCCCAGGTCAACGAGATGTGGATCCTGTGGCCGGAGGTGCTGGCCAACTACGCCCGGCACCACAAGACCGGGGAGCCGCTGCCGGACGGCACGGCGGAGCGGCTGCGCGCCGCATCACTGTGGGGGCAGGGCTTCGCCACCACCGAATACCTGGCCGCCGCCTTGCTGGACCTGGCCTGGCACGAGCTGCCCGCCGGGACCACGGTGGAGGATCCGCTGGCATTCGAGGCCGCGGCGCTGGCCGCGGCCGGCGTGGACCTGCCCGCCGTGCCGCCGCGCTACCGCACCGGCTACTTCAACCACATTTTTGCCGGCGGTTACGCGGCCGGCTACTACTCATACATGTGGAGCGAGGTCCTCGACGCCGACACTGTCGCCTGGTTCAAGGCCAACGGCGGGCTGTCCCGCGCCAACGGCGACCGCTTCCGGTCAACGCTGCTGTCCCGCGGCTTCTCCGTCGACCCGCTGCAGGCTTTCCGCGACTTTGCCGGCAGGGACGCGGACACGGCGCCGCTGCTGGCCCGCAGGGGGCTGGCCTAGCCCGTGGTGACCCTCGCAGACTGCGAACGCACGCAGCACGCCTGGTTCAGGGCCCAGGCCGCCGCGACGGGCGGGCGCGCCTTCGGCACGCACCGCATGGACTGGGTGTGGCTGCCGGAAACCCGCGAAATGCTGTGCCTGTTCCCCACCGAGATCACCGAGGCAGGGCTCCTGCCCGCCCTGGCCGAGGCGGAGCGCCGCGGCGCCGCAGCCGTGGGAGTCTGGCTGAATGCGGCCGTCAAGCCCACGGAGCTGGAACGCCGCCGCTTTGAGCGCGGCTGGCAGCCGTGGTGGATGACGGCGCCCGTGGACGCCTTGTTGCGGGATGCCGGGGATGCCGGCCCGGACCCGCGGGTGGGCCTCGACGTGCCCTCCGGCGGCGTCTGCGCCCTCGAGCCCCCGCAGGCCTGGCTGGCAGCTGCCCGGGTGGGTGGGGAACGGGCGGGGCAGTCGTATGCGTTTGTGCCGCCTAACCAGGGCACCAGGCACCTGGCCGGCATCTTTGACATGTTCGTGGCCCCGGAGCACCGCCGCACCGGACTGGGCACGGCCCTGCTGGGCTGCCTTGCGCGGACCGCCGCCGACGCCGGGGCGGAGCACCTGCTGCTCAACGCCACTCCCGAGGGGCTCCAGCTCTACCGGAACCGCGGCTTCGCGCTCATCGGCAAGGGCCGCACCTGGTGGCACCACCTGCCGCAGTAGCTTCCTTCAACGCCGCGGTCGCTGCCTGCGCAAATGCGCCATGGGTTCCCTGGTCCGGCAACCGGAGGCCGTGCCCGGGCCGGACCTGTCGAGACTTGCTTTCCGACAAACCCGGCCCAGCCGGTGCCCTGCGAGTGTTACCAGCCGCGCTCGGCGAGGCGGTGCGGCTCGGGGATGTCGGCGACGTTGATGCCCACCATGGCCTCGCCCAGGCCGCGGGAAACCTCCGCGATGACCTTGGGGTCGTCATAGAAGGTGGTGGCCTTCACGACGGCTGCGGCGCGTTGCGCCGGGTTGCCGGACTTGAAGATGCCGGAGCCGACGAACACGCCGTCGGCGCCCAGCTGCATCATCATGGCGGCGTCGGCCGGGGTGGCGATGCCGCCGGCGGTGAACAGCACCACGGGGAGCTTGCCGGTCGCGGCAATTTCCTTCACCAGCTCGTACGGGGCGGCCAGTTCCTTGGCGGCGACGTACAGCTCGTCCTCGGGCAGGGCGGCCAGCTTGGCGATCTGGGCGCGGATCTTGCGCATGTGGCCGGTGGCGTTGGAGACGTCGCCGGTGCCGGCCTCGCCCTTGGAGCGGATCATGGCCGCGCCCTCGTTGATGCGGCGCAGTGCCTCGCCGAGGTTCGTGGCGCCGCAGACAAAGGGAACCTTGAAGTTCCACTTGTCGATGTGGTGCTCGTAGTCGGCCGGGGTGAGGACTTCGGACTCGTCCACGTAGTCCACGCCCAGGGATTCCAGGACCTGGGCCTCGACAAAGTGGCCGATGCGGGCCTTTGCCATGACCGGGATGGAGACGGCGGCAATGATGGCGTCGATCATGTCCGGGTCGCTGGCACGGGACACGCCGCCCTGCGCACGGATGTCCGCGGGCACGCGCTCCAGGGCCATGACGGCCACGGCGCCGGCATCCTCGGCAATCCTGGCTTGCTCGACGTTGACCACGTCCATGATGACGCCGCCCTTGAGCATCTCGGCCATCCCGCGCTTAACCCGGCTGCTGCCGGTCACCGCTGATACATCGCTAGTAGACACAAAAACCCCTCTGGGAAGGTACGAAAAATTTGCTTGGCACCGCACGTGGCACGCCACACGCGTACGTTCATTCTATTCCCGCAGGGTGCCGGCGTTGAAACCGGCCTCACCGCCCCGCGGGCAGGTTGCCGTTCAGCGCCTGGCGGCGTACAGTGGCCACCCGCTGCACAATCGTCACGAGGCTGGCGATGGCCAGCAGGACCAGGACGACGGCGAGCACGGCTTGCGGGATGCCCAGGCCCACCAGCCCGGTCGCCACGAGCACCACCACCAGCCGGTCGGAGCGCTCCGCGATGCCGACGTTGGCGGTCATGCCCAGGCCCTCGGCGCGGGCCTTCGCGTAGGAGACGATGGAACCCAGGACCAGGCAGGCCAGGGCCATGGCGGCAATGAAGGTGTTGTGCCCGCCGGTATAAAACCAAATGACGATGCCGGCGAAGACGGCGCCGTCGCCCACGCGGTCAAGGGTGGAGTCCAGGAAGGCGCCCCACTTCCCCGAGCGGTCCAGCATGCGCGCCATGAGGCCATCAACGATGTCGGAGAAGACAAAGACAGTGATGACAACGGTGCCCCAGAACAGCTGGCCCATGGGGTAGCCGATCAACGCCCCGCCGGCCACTCCCAGCGTGCCGATGATGGTGACGGCGTCCGGGGACACCTTCAGGCGCACCAGCAGCGCCGCAACCGGCGTGAAGATGGCTGCGAAGAGCGCACGGGCGTACTTGTTCAGCATTGAGGGGTCCTCGTCATGGTGGGTGCCAGTCAGCCGTGGCTCCCCCAGGCGCCGGCAAGCTGTTCGCGGACGTCGCCGAGCGTCTGGGTGATGGCCTTGGTGCCGGCGATGATGGGCAGGAAATTTCCGTCCCCGCCCCAGCGCGGCACAATGTGCTGGTGCAGGTGCGAGGCAATGCCGGCCCCTCCCGTTTCGCCCTGGTTCATGCCCAGGTTGAAGCCGGACGGGTTGGACACCGCCCGCAGCACGCGCATGGCCTGCTGGGAGACAGCGGCAAACTCGGCCGTTTCGGCCACGGTCAGGTCGGTGTAGTCGGGCACGTGGCGGTAGGGACACACCAGCAGGTGCCCCGGGTTGTACGGGAACAAGTTCAGCACCGCGTAGACCAGGGCGCCGCGGTAAACAATGAGCGACTCGGCGTCGCCGCGGCCGGGCGCCTCGCAGAACGGGCAGTTGTGCTCCCCCGTGACCTGCTGCTGCCCGCCCTTGACGTAGGCCAGGCGGTGCGGCGTCCAGAGCCGCTGAAAGGCATCCGGAACGCCCGGAAGCTCAAAGTCGTCCTGCCTGGACGCCACACCCTGTTCGTTCACGCCGTGCGGTTCCTGACGGCTTCCACGATCCGCGCCACGGCCTCATCCAGCGGCACGCCGTTGTCCTGGCTGCCGTCGCGGAAGCGGAAGGATACGGCGTTGGCGTCGGCGTCGTCCCCGCCGGCGATGAGCACAAACGGGACCTTGTCCTTGCTCGCCGTGCGGATCTTCTTGGGGAAGCGGTCGCTGGAGATGTCCACTTCGGCGCGGATGCCCTGCTCCTTGAGCCTGGCAACGACGTCGAACATGTAGTCGTTGAAGGCCTCGGCGACGGGGATGGCCACCACCTGGACGGGGGAGAGCCAGGCGGGGAAGGCCCCGGCGTAGTGCTCGGTCAGCACGCCGATGAAGCGTTCCACGGAGCCGAAGAGGGCGCGGTGGATCATGACGGGGCGCTGGCGGGTGCCGTCGGCCGCCTGGTATTCCAGCTCGAAGCGCTCGGGCAGGTTGAAGTCCAGCTGGATGGTGGACATCTGCCAGGTGCGGCCGAGCGCGTCCTTGGCCTGCACGGAGATCTTCGGGCCGTAGAACGCGGCGCCGCCGGGATCGGCCACCAGTTCCAGTCCCGACGCCGTGGCGACCTCGGCCAGCGTCTGGGTGGCTTCTTCCCATACGTCGTCGGAGCCGACAAACTTTTCCGGGTCCTTCGTGGAAAGTTCCAGGTAGAAGTCCTCCAGGCCGTAGTCCTTGAGGAGGGACAGCACGAAGTTGAGCGTGGTGGTCAGCTCGTCCTTCATCTGCTCCTTGGTGCAGTAGATGTGGGCGTCGTCCTGTGTCATGCCGCGCACGCGGGTCAGCCCGTGCACCACGCCGGATTTTTCGTAGCGGTACACCGAACCGAATTCGAACAGGCGCAGCGGCAGTTCGCGGTAGGACCGCCCGCGGGAGCGGAAGATCAGGTTGTGCATGGGGCAGTTCATGGGCTTCAGGTAGTAGTCCTGGCCGGGCTTGCGCACCGTGCCGTCCTTATTCAGTTCGGCGTCCACGTGCATGGGCGGGAACATGGTGTCCTTGTACCAGTCCAGGTGGCCGGAAACTTCGTACAGGTTGCCCTTGGTGATGTGCGGGGTGTAGACGAAGTCGTAGCCGGCCTCCACGTGGCGCTTGCGCGAGTAGTCCTCCATCTCCTTGCGGATGATCCCGCCCTTGGGATGGAACACGGGCAGGCCCGAGCCCAGCTCGTCCGGGAAGGAGAACAGGTCCAGCTCGACGCCCAGCTTGCGGTGGTCGCGGCGTTCGGCCTCGGCGATGCGCTCCTGGTAGGCCTTCAGGGCCTCCTTGGTGGGCCAGGCCGTGCCGTAGATGCGCTGCAGCTGCTGGTTCTCCTGGTTGCCCAGCCAGTAGGCCGCGGCGGTGCGGGTCAGCGCGAAGGCGTTGGAAATCAGCTTGGTGTTGGGCAGGTGCGGGCCGCGGCACAAATCGCACCAGACCTCGTCGCCGCTCTTGCGGTCAATGTTGCCGTAGATGGTGATGTCCCCGGCCCCCACCTCGACGTTGACGCCCTCCCCGGCCGTGTCGGCGTCGGACTTCTTGCCCAGCAGCTCCAGCTTGTAGGGCTCGTTGGCCATGGCTTCGCGGGCCTCGTCCTCGGAAACCACGCGGCGGGCGAACCTTTGGTTCTGGTTGATGATCTTCTGCATCATCTTCTCGAGCGTCTTCAGGTCATCGGGGGTGAAGGGCTCGGCGACGTCAAAGTCAAAGTAGAAGCCGTCGGTGATGTACGGGCCGATCCCCAGCTTGGCGTCGGGGCGCAGCTGCTGCACGGCCTGGGCCATGACGTGGGCCGTGGAGTGGCGCAGGACGTTGAGCCCGTCCGGGGAGTCGATCGTGACTGGCTCGACGTCGGCGCCGTCGCCCAGCTGCGCGTCCAGGTCCGTCAGGACGCCGTCCACGCGGGCCACAACGACGTCGCGTCGGTCAAGGAACAGCTCCGCGCCGGTGGTGCCGGTGGCCACCGTCGTCGTTTCGCCGTCGACTTTAATGGTGATCTGCGTATCCACTGGCATGGGTGACTCCTTGTTTCGTCATGTGTGGCCCCAAGTCCCAGCAACATACGGGGGTTGCTGTGAGCCATCTTGATCGTATCGGTTCCGCACAGCCCCATCCAACACGGCCGGGGCCGTCCCCGGGCAGTGTCCCACCCGGGCAGGGCCGCTCAGCCCGCCCGGTGGTCCAGGCCCTCGGCGGCCATGCGCCGGGCCAGTTCGCCGACCGATGGCAGCGGCGCGGGCCCCCGCCCTGCTCCCCCGCCGCCGGCAGGCAGGGCGACAGGCTGGCCGGGATCCCGGTACCTGGAATCGTGCGGCCTCGCCGGGTCCTGGAGGCAGCCGGGCCCCGGCAGGGTGTCCGGGCGGCCCAGGTCCCAGGCCTCCAGCGCCTGCAGGCTGATGCCGCGCGGGCCGGTGCGCCGGGTCAGGCCCCGGATCAGGAGCATCCGGGTTCCAAACAGCAGGGGGCCGGAGCGGTCCTGCGCCTCATGGAAGAAGGTGGCATCCACGCACCCGGTGCCGTCGTCAACGCTGATGAACACCACGCGCCGCCCGCCGCGCACGGGAGGGGTCTGGGTGGCCACGCGCACCCCGGCCACCAGCACCTCGGTGTTGTTGCGCAGCCCCAGCAGCTTGTCCGACGTCGTCACGCCCAGTTCCGCCAGCAGCGGGGCGTAGCTGTCCATCAGGTGGGCGCTGGCATCCAGCGCGAGCAGGTCAAGTTCCGTGCGAACGGTCTCCGCCAGGGTGGGTTCCGGGAGCGTTGCGGGCAGTCCGCCCAGCTCCAGCTCCCCCAGCGGCAGGTGCAGCTGCCCTGCCATGACTGTGCTGCCCCTGCCGGATTTCGGCGCCGGCAGGCTATTCACATGGGCGATCAAATCCGCCCTGTTGGCCGTGTTTCCGGTGGCCAGCTGGGCGCTGCGCTGCAGGGAGTCCAGGGCACCCAGCTGGGCCAGCCTTTTGAGGATGGGCCGGGACACCCTGGCCCGGCTGCGCAGGTCCGCCAGGGAGTCATAGGGCTGTCCGGCCACGATCCTCTTCAGTTCAGTGCCGGAGAGGCCGTACACGTCCGCCAGGCTCAGCCTGATCCCGATCGATTCCTCCCCGCCGGGGCCGGCCGGCACGCGCTCGGCCCGGTAGGAGCCGGTGCTGGCGTTCACGTCCAGGGACAGGATGGGGATGCCCATGCGCCGGGCCTCCGCCACGAGCAGGCGGCGCGGGTACATGCCGGGGTCATGTTCCCAGAGACCGGCCAAAAACTCCGCCGGGTGGTGCGCCTTCAGCCAGGCCGACTGGTAGGTGGGCACGGCAAAGGCGGCGCCGTGAGCCTTGCAAAAGCCGAAGCTGCCGAAGGCCTTCAGCGTCCCCCACACCTCGTCGATGGTCTCAGGGCTGTATCCCTTGGCCTGGGCCCTGGTGCGGAAGAAGGCCTCCACTGCCGGTTCCTGCTCCGGCTTGCCCAGCCGCCGCCGGTGTTCGTCGGCCTGCGAGAGGGTACAGCCCGTCATGATGTGGAAGGTGCGCAGCACCTGCTCGTGGAACACCGTCACCCCATGCGTCTCGGCCAGCGCCTGTTTGAGGTCCGGGTGTGCATAGTGTTCGGGGGCAAAGCCGTGCCGGTTTTCCAGGTAGGGCTTGACCATGTTCGACTTCATGGGCCCAGGCCGGAACAGGGAAATGTCAATGATGAGGTCGTTGAACTCCCGCGGGGCCATCTTGCCCACCAGCTCGCGCTGGCCCGGGGACTCGATCTGGAAGCAGCCCAGCGTGTGGGTGCTGCGGATCAGCTCAAAGGTGGGTTCATCGTCGAGCGGGACGGTGTCAAGGTCAATGTGGCCGTCCTCCCCCACGTAGTCGGGGCCCCTGCCGCCGCCGTCCACCGGGTGCCGGCCGGCCGCCACCACCTCCGCCTTGGAGGGATGCAGCCGCACCACCTCCCGCACGGCGTAGGCCATGGCGCTTTGCATGCGCACGCCGAGCACATCGAGCTTGAGCATGCCCATGGGGTCCATGTCGTGTTTGTCGAACTGGCTCATGGGCAGGCCCATCCCGCTGGGCTGCACGGGGGTGCGGTCCAGCAGGGTGGCATCGCCCAGGATCACCCCGCACGGGTGCATGGAAATGTGCCGGGGCAGCCGGTCCAGCCGTTCGGTGATGTCCACCAGCAGGTCCAGCTGCGTGCCGGCGCCAAGCTGCTGGGCCTGTTCCACCCGGGCGGCGAAGTCGCGCAGCTCCGGCTTTTCCGCGAGGGCTTCCCGGAAGGAACTGGCCGAGAAGCGCCACAGCTGCTTGGCGATCCCGTCCACGTCCTCCGGGTCCATCCCCAGGGCCAGCCCCGCGTCCCGGACGGCGCCGCGGGCCCGGTAGCCGTTTTGCATGCTCATCAGCGTCACGCGCTTGTCGCCAAAACGTTCAAAGATGCGCCGGTAGACATTGTGCCGTTCAGCGCTTTCCACATCCAGGTCAATGTCCGGCAGGGTGGAACGGTCGAGGGAGAGGAAGCGTTCAAAGAGGAGGTCGTTGGCGATGGGGTCCACCGCGCTGATGCCCAGCAGGTAGTTCACCAGCGACGACGCCCCGGAGCCCCGTGCGGCCCGGCGCACCCCCATGGCGCGGATCATTTCCGAGACCTCGGCCACGGTCAGGAAGTAGGAGGCAAAGCCCAGCTCGTTGATGGTGCCCAGTTCCATGGTGAGCCGGTCCCGGACCTTTTTCAGCCTGGTGCCGCCGGCCCCGGGGAAGCGGACGTTCAGCCCCGCCTCGGCGCGCTGCCACAGTTCAGCTTCCGGGGCCCGGGACAGTCCCAGCACGCCGGCCTCGGGCGTAACCGGCTTCTTCCAGCCCAGGTCCGACGCCGGATCCAGCCTGCACTTGTCCGCCAGCCTGTGCGTGTTGGCCCACAGCTGCCCCAGTTCCACGGCGCCGTAGCCGCCCTGGCCAACAATTTCCCGGCCCGCCCGGTGCATGTCCGCACCGCTTTTCAGCCACCCCTGCCCGGTGGGCTGGAGCCCGGGCAGCCGCCCCAGGGGCATGATGGCCCGGGCGGCGTCCAGCACGTCGGCGGTGGGGGCGTCGTCCTGCGCGCAGTACCTCACGGCGTTGCTCAGCACGGCCGGAACGCCAAATTCCTCGGCCAGTTTGAGCATGCGCACTGCGAGGGCGGTGCTCAGGGGGCTGCCGGGCTCGCTGAAGTGGCTGACCACCTCAACGGCCAGCGTGCCGGCGGGCAGGGCGTGCCTCCAGGCCGCGAATTTGGTGCGGGGCGCCAGGTACCGCCGCCCGCCCATGGCCCGGGCCACGTCGGAGAACGGGCCCACCATGACCGTCAGGGCCGGTTCACCGGTTTCCGGATCCAGCACGCCGGCGGCCAGTTCCGCCAGCGTGAGGCCCACCGGGCCCTGGGGGCGGGCATGGGCGGTGGAAATCAGCCGGCACAGGGCCGCATACCCGGCCCCCGCACGCAGGGACAGGCCGCCGTGGGCAAGGATGGCGACCCGCCCGGCCTCCACCAGGGGCTGCCGGGAACGGGCCGGGAGGGTGCCGCGGGCCGTGTCCGTGGTCCGGCTGCCGGCCGACCCGGCTGGCGCGCTTCCGGCCTTCCCTGCCGTGCCGCTTTCTTCCAGTATGGCGAGGTCGACGCCGAGGATGGGGTCAATCCCGGCTGCCATGCAGGCCTTGGCGTGCTTGACGGCACCATAGAGCCCGTCCCGGTCGGTGCTGGCCAGGGCGTCGGCGCCGTCGGCCGCTGCGGCCTGCACCAGGTCCTCGGGCCAGGAAACCCCGTAGTGGGCACTGTAGGCGCTGGCCGCATGCAAATGCACAAAACTAGGCACCGGGGTCCAGCTCTTCCACCGATTCGTTTAACGCGTCATGAATTTTGATGACCCTCCACCGGCCCGCGGGCAGGTACCTGACCAGGTCAAGGGTCAGCAGCGGGGCATCGCCGCCGGCCCCGTCACGGCGGACCTGCACCCGCCAGATTTCCCTGTCCACCAGTCCCACGCCCGCACCTGGTGCGGCGCGGGTTTCCTCATCCCACCAGTTGCGCCGCCGGTACCAGCGCAGGGGTTCGGCAGCAAGTGTGTAGCGGCGGCCACGCCACGCCAGGTGCAGCGGCGTCCCGGCAGCAGTCTCCGCCACCTCAAGATGCTCGCTGAACGTGCCCATGCGTGCCTGCCACCTCCGCCTGCCGCACCGCTTGCCATGCAGTGTGTACGCGGCATTAATTAATTATTAGAAAATACGTTCTAGTAAATTTAGTGTACGCTCACTTCACGCGGCAAGAAAGTCGCCAATTGGGAAGAATTTCACGGCGGACGGGCATTTACCCGGCCGGCCGGACGTTAAGCAGTTACCTGCCACGGCACCGGCGTCCAGGATCCACAATGTCCCCGACGCAACTTGCGCTGCTGGCGCCTCAACGATTTAAGGAGCGCTCCATGACAGACATGGTCACCCTCATCGCCAGGACGACGCCGCTTGAGCGCGAACTCAAAACCGCGTCCCGCACCGTGGAGGAATCCGATCTTCCCCGCCTGGGCGAGCTCTACTTCACCGCCTATGACCCCGGCGTGGCCGGTGAATCGCTGCAGGCCGCCATGGACAACATGCGCGCCTCCCTGGCCGGAAAGTACGGGCAGTTCCTGCCCAAGGCATCACACGTGGCACTGGATGAAAACGACAAGATTGTGGCTGCCGTGCTCGTCGTGGAACGCGCCATTGGGGACGACACGCCGGAGACGCCGTTCATTATTGAACTCATCACGGACCGCGAGCACCGCCGCCAGGGCCTCGCCGAGGACCTGGTCCTGGCCACCATGGACACCCTGTTCAACGAAGGCCAGCAGGAAGTTGCGCTGCGTGTCGAGGAGACCAATTCGGCGGCCCTGGCCCTCTACCTCTCCCTCGACTTCCGCCGCTGGTCCCCGGAAGACGACGAGGACTAGCACGCCGGGCGGACCATGGAACAACAGCTGAATTTCATCACCCTGGGCGTGCGTGACGTAGCACGGTCCCGCGACTTCTACGTCGGGGGCCTCGGCTGGACCCCGCGCCTGGAGGTGCCCGGGGAAGTCATCTTCCTGCAGGTCAACCACGGCCTGGTGCTCTCCCTGTGGAGCCGTGCGCAGATGGCTGCCGAACTCGGCGTCGCCGAAGAGGATCTGCAGCCTGGCACGGCTGCCGTCACCTTGAGCCACAATGTGGGCAGCCCCGGGGAGGTCGACGCCGTGGTGGGCCAGGCACGGAAGGCGGGCGCCGACGTCGCCCGCTCCCCCCGGCAGCAGGCCTGGGGCGGGTACAGCGGCTATTTTGCCGATCCCGACGGCTTCCGCTGGGAAGTGGCGTTCAACCCGGGCTGGGCCGTGGACGACGCCGGCCGCGTCACCGTCTGACCGCCGGCCGCCTTCGGGCCAGTGCCGCCCGCTGCCGCCAACGCCTAGGCGGGCGTTGCCGGCAGCGGGTTCGCGTGCGGGTGCTGCGATGCCGCCGCCCGGGCATCCAGGTCCGCCAGTGTCAGGGGATGGGCGGGGCGGACGGGAAGCGGGAAGGTCGAGCCAACCGACAGCCCGGCATCCACGTGGATCAGTTCCCCGGGCACCAGGAGGCGCCAGCCCGGGTCGGCGTCCATGGGTTCGCTCGCCACGACGACGGACGCGTGGTTGGCGAGCCCGGGGCTGTGGGCGTGGATCCTCTGGCTGCCCGCCTCGAGCTGGGCCCCGCGTCCGTGGCCGCCGGGGCGCCGTTCCAGGACGTGGAGTTCGTGCGTGGCGGGGTAACGCAACGCCCACAGTTCAGTGCCCGTGGTGATGACCAGGTTCAGGCTGTAGACAGGCAGATTGTCCGCCATCCACGCCACCGCCGCGGCAAGCCCGGCACCCAGTTCGCCCCCGTGGCGCCGAGTCTCCGCCGTGACCAGCGCAAACATCCTTTCGCTGTCCGTTTGGCCGCGGACCAGTCCGGCAGCCCCCAGTTCCGCGATCCGGACGTCCAGCTCCGCCAGGCCGTGCACCACCCCGTTATGGGCGAAGAACCGGCCGTCCTGTTCGAACGGGTGGGTGTTCTCGAGGGTGTGTGCGCCTGTGGACGCATACCGGACGTGGGCAAGGAAGGTGGTGCCCTGCAGGGTCCTGGCCGACGAGGCAAAATCGGAGTCCTGCCACGCGGCCATGGGCTGCTTGCTGAGGCTGTGCGCGCGGGGCCCGTCAAATACGCCGATCCCCGTGCCGTCCGGGGCGCGGCGGCTTTGCGCAGCGAGGCTGTCCGGGGCCTTCAACAGCCAGAACGTGGCCTTGACGGACTCCGTGCCCGCGTGCAGCCCAAAAAGTCGGCACATGGGGCCGCCACCTCCTGTGCGGCGCATGCACGGTGCGTGCGCCCCTGCCCTGAGTATGGCAGAAAGCCCGCCACGTCCGGCCGGTGCCGGCCCAAACGCGATGCCCTGCACCTGCACGCACGCGGTCCCACAGGCACGGCCCCATCCGATCCGCTGGGAATCGTCTGGGACTTCCCCGACAATTGGGGGGTTTCGTCGGGTTCACGCGCCACTGCGTGTCACGATGGGATGCAGGGGCCCGTGCAGCGGCGGGCCAGGGATCCGCCCGGCTTGGGGCGCGCAGCAAGGAGCAAACCCGTGAGCCTGTACGACCAGTTGATAGTCCGCGACCGGCGGCGGCTGCGCCGGCGCCGCATCACGCTGGCGGTGCTGGCGGCCCTGGTGGCCGCCGTCGTGGTGGCGGTGGGGTTCGTGGTGGTGAGCCTGGTCCAGGCGAACAACAACATCCTGAGGTCGGACGCGCTCAACGGGGCACAGTCGGTGGCCAAGCTGAGCAAGGACACCAACATTCTGGTCATGGGGCTGGATTCACGCGTCGATGAGCAGGGCAAGCCGCTCTCGGCGGCCGTCTACAGTGCCCTTGACGCGGGAAACCAGAGCACCGGCGGCTACAACGCCAATGTGCTCATGCTGGTCCACATCCCCGCCAACGGGTCCAGGGCCACGGCCATCTCCATCCCCCGCGACGACTACGTGCAGCTTGCAGGCCTCCCCGGCCAGCCCATCGAAGCCAAGATCAAGGAAGCCTACGGCTACGGTCTCGCCGCGGAGCAAACCGCGCTGCTGGCCGCCGGCAAGCCCAATGACCAGGCCACCTACCAGCAGGCCAGGGAGGCGGGCCGCAGGGCCGAGATTGCCACGGTCTCCGCGTTCCTCGGCAGCGTCCACATCGACCACTTCGTCGAGGTGACCATGGCCGGCTTTTACGAAGTTGCCCAGGCCGTGGCTCCCATCACCGTCTGTGTCAACCAGGCCACCCAGGACACGTACTCCGGTGCCGACTTCGTCAAGGGCGTCCAGCAGATCAACGCCAAACAGGCCATGGCCTTTGTCCGCCAGCGCAGGGACACGGGCAATCCCGACTACAGCTTCACCGACCTGGACCGGGAACGCCGTCAGCAGGCCTTCATCGTCTCCGTCATCCACCAACTCAAGCAGGCTGGAACGTTCACCGACATCCCCAAGATGCAGGCAGTGCTGAAGGCCGTCAGCAGCAACATTGTGGTGGATTCGGGGCTGAACCTCCTGGAAATGGCCCAGCAGGCCGGCTCCATCACCTCAGGCAACATTTCCTTCACGACGCTGCCCATCACCGGGTTCGGCACCTCGCCCGCAGGGGAGTCGATCAACACCGTGGACGTGGCGCAGGTGCAGTCCACCGTCAAGCAGCTTCTGGCACCGCCGGCCCCGGCCAGGAAGCCCACCGCGAAATCCACGGCATCCGGGACTTCCGCAGCCAACGGAAGTTCGCCCTCCGGGCCGGGATCCGCCGCGGGGTCCGGGGCCGCGCCGGGGAGCAGTCCGTCGTCAGGCGCCGCACGCAAGGCAGCCAAGGCTCCGGCCACCACCACCTATTCCGACTGGACCGGTGCCCTGCAGGGCGGTTCAGTCACGTGCGTCAAGTAGGAAGGGGCCGGAAATGCTGATCACGCTCCTCGTCGCTGCCGGGCTGGCCGCCGCCCTGGTGCTGGCCGTTGTGCGCGCCGCCGCCCCCGTGCGCGCCGGGGGCGAGGGGCAGGCTTCCCTGACGGCCGCCGCCCGCGTGGACCCGCTGGCCATGTGGGCCGCCGTTCTTGTCCCATCGTTGGTGCTCCTCGGGTGGCACAATGCCGGGCCCGTGGTGCTGGCACCCCTGGGTGCCATTGCCGTGTGGTTTGCCTACCGCGTGGCCGCACCCGCTTCCGTTCCGCTGCGCCCCGCCCCGGCGGGGGGCTCCCCCGGCCCCGCGCCTTCGGGGGGCTCCCCCGGCCCCGCCCCGGCGGGTGGCCACGGCTCGGGTTCCGGCCGGGGTTCGGCGCTCTACCACCTGATTCTGACGGCGGCGGCCGCCTGGGCTGCGGTTTCCCTTGCGGACGCACTGGGGCCGCATCCAGCCAGCCGGCAGCTGGGCAGCCTGATCCAGCATGTCATTGCGTGGATAGTCCTGCTGCTGGCCTCCATGGGCTGGCTGCTGGGTGCTTTTGCGACCCCGGGCAAACCGTCGCCGGGTCCATCCCGCGTGCTGGGCGTCCTTGAGGCCCTGCTGGCGGCCACCCTAGCCGCCTGTTTCTTCACGGTTTCCTGACCACAAATCACAGGCCGGAATAGCCTGGCCGCTGTTGCCTGACCGCTGTTGCCTGACCGCGCTGCGCGCTCCCGGGCCGCTCCCGGGCCGCTCCCGTGGCGCGCTCCCGGGCCGTTACCTGAGCGGCACGGTCAGCTCAGGCGAATCATTGCGGACATTCCCCACCGCCGCGCCGACGGGGTCGAGCTGCCATCCGGCGGCCACCCCAGGGGCGTCGGCCAGGACGGCACCGAGCACGGCGGCAGGATCCTCGGCCGCCGGATTGAGCCACTCGGCCAGGCCTTCCCGGGTCAGGGGCACCGGCAGGCGGTCGTGCAGGGCGGCAAGTTCGCCGTCGGGCGGCGAGGCCATGGTGAGAATGCTGCAGGAGAGCAGCCACTGGCCGCTGTCTCCGTCTGCCTTGGCCGGGTCCTTCCACCACTCGTACAGGCCGGCAAAAGTGGTCAGGCTGCCATCGGGTGCATGCACAAAGTAGGGCTGCTTCGTCCCGTCCGGCAGCTTCTTCCACTCGTAGTATCCCTCCACCGGCACACCGCAGCGGCGGGACCTGACCGCGGTGCGGAAGGTGGGCTTTTCCAGCACCGTCTCGCTGCGGGCGTTGAACGAACGCACACCCACCGAGGGGTCCTTGGCCCAGCGGGGCACCAGGCCCCACTTGGCCACGTGGACCTGCCGGCGGGGCCTGCCCTCCACCAGGCGCTCCAGCACAATCGGAACATCCGAGGTGGGTGCCACGTTCCATGAGGCCCGCAGTTCAAGGTTGGCGTCGGCTTCCGCTTCGAGGTCGGCCACCAGGTCGCCGACGGCCCGGGCCATGACGTATCGTCCACACATGTCTCCATGGTGCCACGGACACAGTCCTGAAGGTGGGAATACGCCACACGGGCGGCAGCGTTGGAAACAATGCGATCCCTGCGGCGTGGCGCCGTGCGCGCCCGCCCTCCCCCAACCTAAGGAGCCACCCGTGCAGTACACCCCGGAATCGGGCACCATCACCATGTTCTCCACCATTTGGTGCGGCTATTGCAAGCGGCTCAAGAAGCAGCTTGACGCCAAGGGCATCGGCTACACGGAAATCAACATCGAGGAGACCCCGGGGACCGCCGAACTCGTCGAAAAGCTTAACAACGGCAACCAGACGGTTCCCACCGTCATCTACCCGGACGGCTCCGCAGCCACCAATCCGTCGCTCAATGACGTCATGGAAAAGCTGGCTGTTTAGCCCCCGCAACACCGTGTCCGCACGGTTCTCTCCGCCGCCGCCGCCACCCCTTCCCCGATGGGGCCGCGGCGGCGATGGGCTTTTAGCTGCTCCCGTGATAGACAAGCCATGGCACGTTCACTCAACAAGGAGCAAGCAAGTGATTCACAAGGTTCAAGGCGCCGTGGTGCTTTCAAAGGATGCCCCCGTCACCCTCCAGACAGTACTGGTCCCGGATCCCGGCCCCGGCGAGGCCCTGGTGGACATCCTCACCAGCGGCGTGTGCCACACGGATCTGCACTACAAGCAGGGCGGCATCAGCGACGATTTCCCGTTCCTGCTGGGCCACGAGGCCACCGGCGTGGTCAGTGCCGTGGGTCCCGGCGTCACCAACGTGATCCCCGGCGACCGGGTCATCCTGAACTGGCGCGCGGTGTGCGGCACCTGCCGGGCCTGCGCCAAGGGCCAGCCCCAGTACTGCTTCAACACCGCCAACGCCACCCAAAAGATGACCCTCGAGGACGGCACCGTCCTGTCCCCGGCCCTGGGCATCGGCGCCTTCATTGAAAAGACCCTCGTGGCCGCCGGCCAGTGCACCAAGGTGGACGACGACGTCGATCCCGCCGCCGCCGGGCTGCTTGGCTGCGGCGTCATGGCCGGGCTGGGCGCGGCCATCAACACCGGCGGCGTCAAGCGTGGGGACTCCGTGGCCGTCATTGGCTGCGGCGGCGTGGGTTCGGCAGCCATCGCCGGCGCCGCCCTGGCCGGCGCCACCACGGTCATCGCCGTGGACCGCGACCCCCGGAAGCTGACGAAGGCCATGACCCTGGGGGCGACCGACACCGTGAACGCCACCGACGAGGACGCCGTGGCCGCCATCCGCGCACTCACCGGCGGGTTCGGCGCAGATGTGGTGATAGACGCCGTCGGACGTCCGGAAACCTACAAGCAGGCGTTCTACGCCCGCGACCTGGCCGGCACCGTGGTGCTGGTGGGCGTGCCCACCCCGGAGATGGTGCTGGAACTGCCGCTGCTGGACGTGTTTGGCCGGGGCGGGTCCCTCAAGTCGTCCTGGTACGGCGACTGCCTGCCGTCGCGTGACTTCCCAGCGCTGATCGACCTGTACAAGCAGGGCAGGCTGGACCTGGACGCCTTCGTCACCGAGCGCATCACCATCAATGACATCGAGGCCGCCTTCACGAAGATGGGCGACGGTTCCGTGCTCCGATCGGTGGTGGTGCTGTAGTGGCGGCACGGATTGAACGCCTGATCACCTCCGGCACGTTCTCGCTCGACGGCGGGACGTGGGACGTGGACAACAACGTCTGGCTGGTGGGCGACGACGCCGAGGTCCTGGTGGTCGACCCCGCCCACGACCCGCAGGCCATCCTGGCCGCGGTGGGCGGCAGAACCGTCAAGGCCGTGGTGCTGACCCACGGGCACGACGACCACATCCGCCACGCCCGCGAATTCGCGCGGCTGGCGGGGGCGCCGGTGCTGATGAACCCGGCGGACCAGATGCTGTGGGAAGACATCTATCCGGGCACGACGCCGGACGCGCCCATCGCCGACGGGCAGGTGTTTGAGGTTGCGGGAACCCGGCTGGTGGCACTCCACACACCCGGCCACTCCCCCGGCTCGACCTGCTTCTACGCGGCGCAGCTGGGCACCGTCCTTACCGGTGACACCCTGTTCAACGGCGGGCCCGGGGCCACGGGGCGATCCTACAGCGACCACCCGACGATCGTGAAGTCGATCACCGAGCGCCTGCTGGTGCTGCCGCCGGAGACCGTGGTCAACACGGGCCACGGGGACTCCACCACCATCGGTGCGGAGGCGCCGGGGATCAAATAGGCGCCGGCGCCTGGGCAGCGTCAGGACAGTTCCGCGTGGGAGCCGTAGGCCGAAAGGACTGCGGCTTCCACCGCGTCGACCGTGATGCCGGGGACCAGGTCTTCGGCGGCGCCCGCCGTGCGGGGGTCCCAGTCAAGGCCGAGTGCGGCGTAGGTGTCCACCAGCACCTCCCGGATCGGCGCCGCGTCTTCGACGACGATCACCGAGCTGAACAACCAGGCTCCCGCCACGACCCGCTGGGCGGTTCCCACCAGCTTGAGCGCCCCTGCCGGTCCCCGGCCAAACACGCTGAACTCCCCCGGGCAGTACTCCCCCGGAATCTCCCCGACACCCGCATCCACGCCCAGGCCCGCCAAGGCACCGGCGAACAAGTCCCCGAAGAAGCCAAAGCGGGCCTTGGCATCGGCAATGGCATCCTCCTGCGGCTGGATGTGGTCCACAATGAGCGTGCCGCGGTGGTAGGCCGCGGCCCGTCCACCGGCGCGCCGGACGGCGGGGACAAAGCCGCGCGCCAGCGACGCCTCCCGGGCCTCCCCAAACCCGGGCAGCCCGGTGTCGCGCTGGCCGAAGGCGACCGTCGGCTCCGGGCGGTAGAGCCGCAGCATGGCCGGAGTCCGCCCCGCCTTCACCTCGGCCAGGAGGTCCAGCCCCCGGTTCAGGTCCGCCTCGGCGCCAAGCGATTCCACCTGCCGGTGCACGGCCAGGCGAGGCGAGAGAAGCCGGTTCACTTGGCGTGCGGGATGGGACGCACTGTCAGGATCTGCTCGGAGCGCCCGAACGGACCGTTGACGTCGTGCAGGACCGACGACGTCAGGCCGATGCCGTCCCCGGCAAAGGTGACCCTTGAATCAAGCCCCAGCCATTCGCCCGCCGGCTCACGGTAGACGTGCACGGAGAGGTCGACGTTGGGGAACATGTAGCTGCCGGCCCCGGGCGGGACGCGGGCGGCTATGCCGTTGGCGCTGTCCACCAGCCCCAGGAGGCGCACCAGCGGGGAGGTGGGTTCGCCGTCGACCATCCCATGCGGGGTGCGCAGCCACGCGCGGCCGCGGCCGGGCCGGTGGCCGTCAACCGTCCGGCCCTCGAGGGAGGCGATGAAGCCGCCCGGCCAGATGTTCAGCCCGTGCCACGACTCGGACTCCGCGAGGGAGGGGAACGGATCGTCCTCCAGGGCCTGCACGGCCGTGGTGTCCAGGGTGAGCATGCGCCAGGCAGTGACGCGCACTGACGTCCGCCCGCCGGCCACCAGCTCCGTCTGCAGGAGCTCGATGGTCCGGCCTGGGCGCAGCACGCTGGTTTCCAGGCTGAATTCACCGGCAGGTATCAGGCCCAGGATGTCAAAGCTGAACCGGGTCAGCCGCATGCCCTCGCGCGGCTGGAACTGCTCCAGTGCCCGGACCATCAGGCCCGCCACGGGCGCCATGTGCTGTTCGTGGTCGTTCCATGCACCCTGGGCATGGATGGTGGACTCGTAGACGTTGCCGCCCAGGCGGCGGTAGTACGCCTGCGTCTGGGTGGGTGTGGTGGTTTCCTGCATGGCTACGACTTTACCGCCCGTCAGGGCTGTGTCGCGGACGGTCCGGAACCCGGCTCCGGCTTCAGGGCGGGGCAGCCGGCCACCGCCGCGCGGTCCAGCCTGCGCCGCCGGGAGACCCGGAAAAGGTGGATGCCCAGGGTGGCGGCCCCCGCCAGAATCACCAGGATGAGGAGCGACAGGGGTGATCCGGCGGCCGCGGCGACGGCCGCGTCAAACGCCGCCAGCCCGATGGTGGCGTATATGGCAGCCCAGGCAAACGCACCGGCCACCGTTGCAGGAACGTACCGGCGCAGCGGCATGCGCCCCAGGCCGGCGGCCAGGTTCACGGCGGTTTGGACGCCAATGGTCAGGAAGCTCACGCTCACGGCAGGGGCACCCCACCTGGCAACGGCCTTTTCCGCCCGGGCCACGGACGGGGAGTCCAGATAGCGCTGCAGCCGGGTCTTGCGGCCTCCCGCGGCGATGCCCCGGCCCGCCCAATAGGTCGCATTGGAGCGCAGCATGACGATGACAAACAGTGCCAGGTAGGCCCACATGAACGGCAGGGAGCCGATCCTTTCCATCATTCGTGTGCTGCCCCCGTAAAAAATTCGGCTACTTAAACCTATGCTAATTGGCCCCCTTCATGGTAGCGAACGCCCGCCGGGATCCCCTAATGGCCGGTTCGGGGGCCCGGGGAAAACGGCCCTCCTCGTCGGTCCAGACCAACTGGATGGCGGACATGCGGCGCCCGTACAGCTCATGTGCCCAAATCAAGACGTCTTCCGGCTGGTCAACCTTCAGCGAGTACACTGAGCATTCATCTCCCAGCAGCGCCAGTCCGGGGACAAACGACTCCCGACCAGAAAACACCATCGTCGCAAAGAGGGCCAGCATCGCCTGGGCCGCCCTGGCGTCCAGGCCGGTGACCAGCAGTTTCCCGTTCTGCTGACGGACCTGCTCCCATGACATTCCGTCGCACATGTCGCACACGTCCCGCTCCTTCCTTTGTGCCTTCAGGGTTCAAGTCTTCCCCTTCGGCAGGAAGGGCAGCAGGGCTGCGCACCCGATTGTGGATCCTCCGCCACCCGCCTGGCATTGTGCAGGGACCATTGGGCACAGCCAACGGGGGCACAGCCGAACTCCGCGCCGGGGCGTAGCATCGGAGGGGCAAGCCAAGGCTCGGCACCGGAGGCTCCCCATGACTGAAGCTGTACCTGTTGCAACCACGGTGGAGACCACCTGCTGCATTGCCGGCGGCGGGCCAGCGGGCATGATGCTGGGCCTCCTGCTGGCCCGCGAAGGGGTTGACGTCACCGTCCTGGAGAAGCACACGGACTTTTTCCGGGACTTCCGCGGAGACACGATCCACCCCTCCACCCTGGACTTGATCGACCAGCTGGGTCTGCGTGCGGAATTCCTGCGGATTCCGCAGGACAGCATCACCACGCTGGACATTGTGGTCGGCGGCACGCGGCTGACCCCGGTCGACTTTGGCACCCTGCGCGGCCCCAACAAGCGAATCGCGCTCATGCCCCAGTGGGACTTCCTGGACCTGCTGGCCCGGGAAGCCACCGCCATGAAGAACTTCCGGCTGCTCATGGGCACCGAGGCTGTGGATGTGCTGCGCGGCCGCGGCATTGCCACCGGGGTCACAGCCGCCGGACCGGACGGCCCGCTCCGCATCAAGGCTGCCTTGACGGTCGCGGCGGACGGCCGCGCCTCCCGGCTCCGCCACGCGGCAGGGTTGCGACCCGAGACGCTGGGCGTTTCCATAGACGTGCTGTGGTTCCGGCTTCCCACACCGCCGTCACGGCCGCCGGACACGCTGGGCTACCTGCGCAATGGGACCATGCTCATCACCATCCCGCGCTCGGGCTACTACCAGATGGGCATGCTGATTCCCAAGGGAAGCTTCGTCAGGATGCGTGCGCTCGGTCTGGGCGCCTTCCGCGAGCGCATCCGCGCCAATGCGCCCTTCCTTGGCGAGGCGGCGGAGTCGCTGCGGGACTGGGCGGACGTCAAGCTGCTGTCCGTGCAGCTGGACCGCCTCAAGCAGTGGTCCGTGCCCGGCCTGCTCTGCATTGGCGACGCCGCGCATGCGATGAGCCCCGTATTTGGCGTGGGCGTCAATTACGCCGTGCAGGACGCCGTCGCCGCCGCCCGGCAGTTGGCCCCGCCGCTGCTGGCGGGCCGGCCCGTGGACCAGGCCATGCACCGGATCCAGCGCCGCCGCGAGTGGCCGGTGCGGCTGATGCAGCCGCTCCAGCAGCAGGTCCACAAGGTCATATCCAGTGCCGCGTCGGCCAACCTTGACGCCATGCCACAGTGGCAGGGCCGGCTGGCAACGCTCGGCTCAAAGGCCGCACGCCCGGTCATGGCCAGGCTGGTGGGGCGCGGCTTCCTGCCGGAACGGCTGCACGGCGGAGAGCATGGAAGACTTCCCGGGTGAGTTGGTGCCCACCGGCCCATTCGGGCATTAGCATCAAACCATGACCAACGATGTTCAAGCCTCGTACACTTCCGGAACCTCCACCACCCCCCTGCTGGGCGACACCATCGGGGCGAACCTTGCGCGGTCCGCGGCCCGCTTCCCGGACCGCGAAGCCCTGGTGGACGTGCCGTCCGGCCGCCGCTGGAGCTATGCGCAGCTGGATCACGACGTCGACGCCCTGGCCCGCGGGCTCCTCGCCGCCGGCGTCGCCAAGGGCGACCGGGTGGGCATCTGGGCGCCCAATGTTCCCGAGTGGGTGCTCATCCAGTACGCCACGGCAAAGATCGGCTCCATCCTGGTCAACGTCAACCCCTCCTACCGCCGGCATGAGCTGAAGTACGCCGTGCGCCAGTCCGGGATGCGCATGATCGTGGCCCTGCCGGAATTCCGGGGTTCGGACTATGCGGCCATGATCGACGCCGTCCGCCCGGAGTGCCCGGAGTTGGCCGATGTGGTCTACATCGGCACCCCGTCCTGGGATGCGCTCGTGGCGGGCGGCGCCGCGGTGCCGGCCGACGCCGTCGAACACGCCATGGCCACCCTCGGCGCGGACGATCCCATCAACATCCAGTACACCTCCGGGACCACTGGCTCGCCCAAGGGTGCCACCCTCAGCCACCACAACATCCTCAACAACGGCTATTTCGTCACCGAGACCATCAGCTTCACCGAGGAAGACCGGCTGTGCGTGCCCGTGCCGTTCTACCACTGCTTCGGCATGGTGATGTGCAACCTTGGGGCCACCTCGCACGGGGCAGCCATCGTCATCCCGGCCCCCTCCTTCGACGCGGCCGCCACGCTGCGGGCGGTCGAGCAGGAACGGTGCACTGCCCTGTACGGCGTCCCCACGATGTTCATCGCCGAGCTCAACCTGCCCGGCTTCGCCGGCTACGACCTCTCCAGCCTGCGCACCGGCATCATGGCCGGCTCCCCGTGCCCCGTGGAGGTCATGAAGCGCACCATGACGGACATGCACATGGCCGAGGTGTCCATCGCCTACGGCATGACTGAGACATCGCCCGTATCCATGCAGACCCAGACGGACGACGACGTGGCCCACCGCACCGAGACCGTCGGCCGGGTGCACCCCCACCTCGAAGTCAAGATCGTGGATCCCGCCACCGGCCTGACCGTGCCGCGCGGGGAGCCCGGTGAATTTTGCACGCGCGGCTACTCCGTCATGCTGGGCTACTGGAACGACCCTGAGAAGACGGCCGGCACGATCGACGCGGCCCGCTGGATGCACACCGGCGACCTCGCCGTCATGTATGACGACGGCTACGTCAACATCGTGGGCAGGATCAAGGACATGGTGATCCGGGGCGGGGAAAACCTCTATCCGCGCGAGATTGAGGAGTTCCTGTACTCGCACCCGGACATTGCCGACGTCCAGGTGATCGGCGTCCCGGATGAAAAGTACGGCGAGGAGCTGTGCGCATGGCTGTTGATGAAGCCCGGTGCCGCGCCGCTGGACGCCGCCGGCGTGGCCGACTTCTGCGAGGGGCACCTGTCCCGGCACAAGGTCCCGCGGTACGTGATGGTGGTGGATGAATTCCCCATGACTGTCACGGGCAAGGTGCGCAAGATGGACATGCGCGCCACGGCCGTGGAGCTGCTGGGCTTGGGCTGACCCGGTCCCCACGGCTTCCCGCCCGGGGCGGAATCCGTCAGCCTGAGTCCAGGTGAAAGCCTTCCCGCGAGGTGGAGATGCACAACGCGCAGCCGCCCACCCGCACAGGCGGGCCTGCGCGCCCGGCAGCAGGTGACCGGCGTCGTGGTCAATGTCCGCCCCACCGCCCCGCGCCGGCAGTTTGACGCACTGAAAGCCACCCTGCACAACTGCGTGATCCACGGGCCGGAGTCGCAGAACCGCACCGACCGGCAGGACTTCCGGGCCCACCTGCTGGGACGCATTGCCTGGATGGAATCGCTCAACTGGGCCCGCGGGCTCCGCCTGCGCCGCGACTTCGAACGGATCAGCTGGTGAGTCCCGGCAACCTCCCGCGCAGCGCAGGCCATGCGTTCCCGAAGCCCGGGTGCAGCGGGAGCCGGGCTACGCCGTCGAGCGGCACCCATTCCAGGGCAAGGCTTTCGGGGTCGCTGACGACCGGTTCAAAGGGGACCACGGCGTCGACGGCCACCGTGGTGTAGCGCCAATAGCCGACGTCGTACACGACGGTGAAGAGCAGCTCGACGCTTTCCCTCGGCACGCCGGCCTCCTCCCACGCTTCGCGCAGGGCGCCGTCCACGGCACCTTCGCCTTCATGGAGTGCGCCTCCGGGCAGGCCCCAGGTGCCGCCGTGGTGCGACCAGAGCGCCCGGTGCTGCAGCAGGATCCCGCGGCCTTCGTCGAACACGAGGAGTCCGGCGGAACCGAACCGGCCCCAGAACTTGCCGGCCTCCCCTTCCACCCAGGCGTCGCCGGGGTCGCGGGGGCCGGCGAGGTGGCCCGGGCGCACGGCAGCCGCGGCGTCCCGGGTGAACCGGGCTGCCGCGGCTGACTTGTCAGGCGTGGACAAGGGCTAGAAGTCCCAGTCGTCGTCTTCGGTGTTGACGGCCTTGCCGATGACGTACGAGGACCCGGAACCGGAGAAGAAGTCGTGGTTCTCGTCGGCGTTTGGGGACAGGGCGGAGAGGATGGCAGGGTTCACGTCGGTCACGGCGGCCGGGAACATGGCCTCGTAGCCGAGGTTCATCAGGGCCTTGTTGGCGTTGTAGTGCAGGAACTTCTTGACGTCCTCGGCCAGGCCGACGGAGTCATAGAGGTCGTGCGTGTACTGGACCTCGTTCTCGTACAGCTCGAACAGCAACTCAAAGGTGTAGTCCTTGAGCTCCTGGCGCCGCGCCTCGGACAGCCCTTCGAGCCCCTTCTGGTACTTGTAGCCGATGTAGTAGCCGTGGACGGCCTCGTCGCGGATGATGAGGCGGATCAGGTCTGCCGTGTTTGTCAGCTTGGCCCGCGAGGACCAGTACATGGGCAGGTAGAAGCCCGAGTAGAACAGGAATGACTCCAGCAGCGTGGAGGCGATCTTGCGCTTGAGCGGGTCGTCGCCGTAGTAGTAGCCCTCGATGATCTGGGCCTTCTTCTGCAGGTTCACGTTTTCCACCGACCAGCGGAAGGCCTCGTCGATTTCCTTCGTGGAGCACAGGGTGGAGAAGATCGACGAGTAGCTCTTGGCGTGCACCGACTCCATGAACGCAATGTTCGTGTAGACGGCCTCCTCGTGCGGCGTGATCGCGTCCGGGATCAGCGAGACGGCGCCCACCGTGCCCTGCAGGGTGTCCAGCAGGGTCAGGCCCGTGAAGACGCGCATGGTCAGCAGCTGCTCCTCCGCGGACAGCGTGGCCCACGACTGGATGTCGTTGGACAGCGGCACCTTTTCCGGCAGCCAGAAGTTGTTCACGAGGCGGTTCCAGACTTCCACGTCCTTCTCGTCCTCGATGCGGTTCCAGTTGATGGCCGTCACGTGGCTCGCCAACTTCAGCTTCTCCGGTGTCATCGAATTTATTCGCTTTCTTCTCTAAGGTTCCGCGCCGCTGCATCTTCAATGCAGTACTTGCAGTCAATCTTAATGACGTTCTTGTTCGTGTGGTGCCTGGTGTGGGCGTTCCGCTGGCTAGCTGGCCGCGGTATCCCTTTCATGGCAGCGGATCGTTTTGCCCTGGTTTCCGCACTTGCAGTCTTTCCGAAGTTTGGATTGAGCGGCCCCGACCTCGCTTCCGACAACAGCTTTCGAGATTCGTCCGACATCTTATGGCCAAAGCCTGGGTGCTCCTCCCCAAACTTGCCAAAGTTAGGATTCTCTGGACCCACATAGGTCCCCTTGCGTTCCCGGGACCACTTTTCCTTCTGCTCCTCGCTATGGTGCTTGCCGAAGAAGGGTGCCCCTGGCCCACACTCCCTGACTATCTTGCGCCCAGTGGACCGGATCCGCGCCGCTTCACGCATCGCATCCGTCCACACGACACCGGTCGGGCCCAGCCCGCCCTCGGAGAGGTTCAGGAGCCTGTCCCCTTCCCGCCGCAGATAACTGATCCAGTCGATCTCAGCTTGCCCGAGCTCCTGCAGCCCCTCGACGCAGTCCAGCTCGTCCACGGTGACGTCCGACGGATCAAATTTACGGAGCCAGTCGTAGAACGGCGTCTTGCGTCCCGCTGCCGCTACGCGAAGATGCTGATGGAACCGTCGGCTGGCCGTCTTGGTCGTGATACCGACATATCGGTACTCAAAATCCGCCCGAAGGCGAATGCCATAGACCAAGCCGCCCGTTGCCGCCGTCGTTTCAGTCATTTCAACGCATTACTCCGTCATAGCGCACAGGAAACACAATTTTCCACCTCGGTCCCTTCCAGCGCGAGCTGGCGGAGACGGATGTAGTAGATGGTCTTGATGCCCTTCTTCCAGGCATAGATCTGGGCCTTGTTGATGTCGCGCGTGGTGGCGGTGTCCTTGAAGAACAGCGTCAGCGACAGGCCCTGGTCCACGTGCTGCGTGGCGGCCGCGTAGGTGTCGATGATCTTTTCAAAGCCGATCTCGTACGCGTCCTGGTAGTACTCCAGGTTGTCGTTGGTCAGGTACGGGGCCGGGTAGTACACGCGGCCCAGCTTGCCTTCCTTGCGGATCTCGATCTTCGACGCCACCGGGTGGATGGAGGACGTGGAGTTGTTGATGTAGCTGATGGAGCCCGTGGGCGGGACGGCCTGCAGGTTCTGGTTGTAGATGCCGTGCTCCATGACCGAGGCCTTCAGCTCGCGCCAGTCATCCTGCGTGGGGATGTGGATGCCCTCAAACAGCTCGGCGACCCTGGCGGTCTGGGGAACCCATTCCTGATCCGTGTACTTGTCGAAGAACTCGCCGCTGGCGTACTTGGACTTCTCAAAGCCGGCGAACGTGGAACCGGTCTCCATGGCGATCAGGTTCGACGCCCGGATACAGTGGTACACCACCGTGTAGAAGTAGATGTTCGTGAAGTCCAGGCCCTTATCGGAACCGTAGTGGACCCGCTCGCGGGCCAGGTAGCCGTGCAGGTTCATCTGGCCCAGGCCAATGGCGTGCGACTGGTCGTTGCCTTTGGCGATGGACGGCACGCTGGTGATGTTGGACATGTCCGACACCGCGGTCAGCGTGCGGATGGAGGTCTCGATGGTGCTGCCGAAGTCCGGGGAATCCATGGCCTTGGCAATGTTCAGCGAGCCAAGGTTGCAGGAGATGTCCTTGCCGGTGTCCGCGTAGGAAAGATCGTCGTTGTAGCTGGTTGGCGCGGACACCTGCAGAATTTCCGAGCACAGGTTGCTCATGATGATCTTGCCGTCGATCGGGTTGGCCCGGTTTACGGTGTCCTCAAACATGATGTACGGGTAGCCGGACTCGAACTGGATCTCGGCCAGGGTCTGGAAGAACTCGCGTGCCTTGATCTTGGTCTTCTTGATGCGGGCGTCGTCCACCATCTCGTAATACTTCTCGGTGACCGAGATGTCGGAGAACGGCACGCCGTAGACCCTTTCGACGTCGTACGGGGAGAAGAGGTACATGTCCTCGTCGCGCTTGGCCAGCTCAAAGGTGATGTCCGGAACGACGACACCCAGCGACAGGGTCTTGATGCGTACCTTTTCATCGGCGTTCTCGCGCTTGGTGTCCAGGAAGCGGTTGATGTCGGGGTGGTGGGCGTGCAGGTAGACGGCGCCGGCGCCCTGGCGGGCCCCGAGCTGGTTGGCGTAGGAGAAGCTGTCCTCCAGGAGCTTCATGACGGGGATGACGCCGGAGGACTGGTTCTCGATCTGCTTGATGGGCGCACCCACCTCGCGGATGTTGGTCAGCGCGAACGCCACGCCGCCGCCGCGCTTGGACAGCTGCAGGGCGGAGTTGATGGAGCGGCCAATGGACTCCATGTTGTCCTCGATGCGGAGCAGGAAGCAGGAGACCAGCTCGCCGCGCTGCTTCTTGCCGGCATTCAGGAACGTTGGCGTGGCCGGCTGGAAGCGTCCCTCGATGATCTCGTCCACCATCTTGGTGGCCAGCGCCTCGTCGCCGCGGGCCAGGTGCAGGGCAACCATGCACACACGGTCCTCGTAGCGCTCCAGGAAGCGGTTGCCGTCAAAGGTCTTCAGCGTGTACGACGTGTAGAACTTGAATGCGCCGAGGAACGTCTCGAAGCGGAACTTCTTCTTGTACGCGTGGTTGTAGAGTTCGCGAATGAAGTTCATCGTGTACTGGTCAAGTGTTTCGCGCTCGTAGTAGTCGTTCTTGACCAGGTAGTCGAGCTTTTCCTCCAGGTCATGGAAGAACACCGTGTTGTTGTTGACGTGCTGCAGGAAGTACTGGCGGGCAGCGGCGCGGTCGGCGTCGAACTGGATCTTGCCCTCGGAGTTGTACAGGTTGAGCATGGCGTTCAGCTCATGGTAGCCAAGGCCTTCCCAGGCTGCCGGCATGTCCTTGGACGCCTTCACTGGGGCGTCTGCTGCTGAGACAATCGTGTCCAAAATTCTTCCAATCCTTCGTGAACGCGGTCCACGTCCTCCGACGTGCCCATCAATTCAAAACGGTAGAGATGCGGTACCTTGCATTTGACCGAGATGATGTCCCCGGCCAGACAATACGATTCACCAAAGTTTGTGTTCCCGGCGCCAATGACGCCGCGGATCAGCTCCCGGTTCCCGGGAATGTTGAGGAACTTGATGACCTGCTTTGGAACTGCCCCGTGCCCCGAATCCCCGCCATAGGTAGGAAGCACCAGAACATACGGCTCGAGCGCTTCCAGCGTGTCGTCCCGCGTGTAAATGGGCAGGCGGGCCGCATCCATGGTGAGCTTCTCCACAAATCTGTGCGTGTTTGTGGAAATCGAGGAGAAGTAAATCAGGCTGCTGCTTGTGCGCCTACCGGTCCCCCGGCCTACAGCTGGTGATGCTGCAACGGCTGACATGGTCATCGCTTCCTGCGGTACTTGCTTGCTGTTGTGGGGCCGACCATTTGACGGTCAGCCCCACCCTTTGTGCTCGTGCGGCACGTGAAATTTTGTGGTCCCGCAGGCTGGCCGCCCGCGGGAGGCTACGCTACGTTCGACGCTTCGTTTCCGCCCTGCTGGCTGAGGGCCGCGATCTTGTCCGGACGGAAGCCGGACCAGTGGTCGGCGTCCGTTATCACGACAGGGGCCTGCTGGTAGCCGAGGCCGAGCAGCCGTTCCAGCGCTGCGGGATCTTCAGTGATGTCAACGCTCTGGTACGTGATGCCCTTTTTGTCCAGGGCACGGTACGTTGCATTGCACTGAACGCAGGCGGGCTTGGTGTAAACCGTAACGGTCATGATTGAGATCCCCTTCTCATAAAAACGGTGTGGAATTGGCACTTGCGTCCCGCGGACGGCGCGCTCGCTGTCGGTGGGGCCTGACAGCTGTTGCCTGGGGCCTCGCCAGCGTTTCGGATGACGTTCCGAACTGCTTGAATTGCTGTACTCGATACTACATGTAGTGCACGCTCCCGGAAACGACCCCAAGATGATGTATTACAAGTATGTCATTTTATGCACCGGTAGTCCACAGCCCCGGCGGCTTAAAAGCGCAGGAATCCAACGTTTATTCCGCCTCTGTCCACAGGCTGTGGGGTAGTTCCACACTTAATTCAAGGCGGCGTGTCGTGCAGTCCCGGCGTGTCGCAACCGCCGTGTCGAGGGCGGCCGGCAAGGTGCGTTTCGGTCCCCTGCCCGCCAGCGCCCGCGCACCTATGCTTGCAGGACAGGCCAAAGCGGTGAAAGAGGCGCCTTGGGCACATGAGCGGCGAGAAAAGGAGCACGGAGTGATCAACCCGATCCACCTGAAAACCCTGTTGGAGGTGGTGCGCCGCGGTTCTTTTGCCGCGGCCGCCGCCGCACTGGGGTACACGGCGTCGGCCGTATCACAGCAAATGTCCGCCCTGGAGCGCGACTCCGGCGTGACGCTCTTCCAGCGCACGGCCCGCAGCATCACGCCCACCGAAGCCGCGTTGGTGATGAGCCGTCACGCCTCCAAGGTACTCACGGACATCGATGCCCTGCTTGCCGCG
The DNA here is from genome assembly GCF_013376105.1 of Arthrobacter wenxiniae. Taxonomy (GTDB): domain Bacteria; phylum Actinomycetota; class Actinomycetes; order Actinomycetales; family Micrococcaceae; genus Specibacter; species Specibacter wenxiniae. Next base: position 63,206 of record NZ_JAAMFM010000006.1, on the reverse strand, counting down.
AGCTCCCGGACGGAGCAAGGCACTGGACAGGAGGTGCGGCTGGGCATCTTCCCGTCGCTGGCAACCTATGTGCTCCCCCGCCTGCTGCGCAGCCCCGACTGGCCAGGTCTCGGCATCAACCTCCACGTCTCGGTCGGCGAGCCGCAGCAGACCATTTCCGGGCTGCGCATCGGCGGGGACCTGGACGTGGCACTCGTCTACCAGGTGGGCCAGGCAGGACTGGCGTGGCCGCACACGCTCAACCGCCAGTGGGTGGGCGACGACAATTTCCGGGTCGTGCTGCCCAAGGCCTGGGGTATCCGGCCCGGCGCCAAAGTCGCGGCCGCCCAGTTGTCGGACATGCCCTGGATCATGCACCACCCCGGCACCAGCGATGCCACGGTGATCGAGCGGCTGTTCGCCAGCTGCAACCTGCACCCGCGCGTTGCAGCCTACAGCGACGACTTCAACGCCAGCCTGCAGTTGGCCTCGGTGGGCCTTGGCGCGGCGCTGGTCCCGGAACTCGCACTGGCCCGCCGCCCGAACGACGTGGTGGTCCTTGACGTGCCGGAAATCAGGCTGGCCCGGAACATTTTCGCCCTGCTGATCAACGACAGGGGAACGGCCAGGACGGAAGTGTTCATGGACAGGCTGGCCGGCATCCTGGGCGAACTGACACGCACCAGCTCCCTGGACCCGCCGGCATGAGTGTCCGCCTCCGCATGACGTCTTTGGTCCAGGATGCAGGGCACCCCCGCCGGTTCGTGGGCACCGTTGAATCAGCCGGTGCCGGGACCACGATCGTCGACGACATCACCTTTGCCGCCCGTTGTGGGCCGCTTGGCCGCGGCGGGTGCTAGTTCTTTCCGAATCTCCTCCCGGCCGGCGCCACGAAGCGCTTGATGACCTGCCGCTTCAGGGCACCGAACGGCGGATAGATCAGGCCTAGGGTGTCCGGGGCCAGGGGCTTGTCAAGCACGGCCTTCCTGTGGGAGAACGTCTCCACGGAATGCTGCCCGTGGTAGGCGCCCATGCCGCTCCCGCCGACCCCGCCGAAGGGCAGTCCCGGAACCGACAGGTGGGCCGCCGGCACCCCGAAGTTCAGTGCGCCCGACGACGTCTGTTCCGTAAATGCCTTCCGCACACCACGGTCCTCGCTGAACACGTACAGCGACAACGGCTTGTCCCGCGCATTGACGAACCTGACGGCGTCTGCCGCCGACTCGACGGTTACGAGCGGCAGTACGGGCCCAAAGATCTCTTCCTCCATCAGCACCGCCCCTGCCTCCACATGGAGGACCGTGGGCTCGATGTAGCGCGTGGCAGGATCGCTGCGGCCGCCTGTGACCATCCTGGTGCCGTCCTGCCGCAGGTCATGGTCCAGCATGGCGGCAACTCGGCCAAACGCGGCGTCGCTGACCATGTGCCCGTAGGCACCACTTCTGGAGGGTGCCCCGCCATACATGGCGCGGATGGCCTGCGGCAGTTCCGCCGCCAGGTTGAACAGTGCGCTTGCCGTCCCCAGGACATAGTCCGGCGCCACGCAGGTCTGCCCCGCATTCATGAACTTCCCCCAGGCAATGCGCGCCGCTGCGGCCTTCATGTCAACCGTGTCGTCGATGTACACCGGCGACTTGCCGCCCAGCTCCAGCGTGACCGGCGTGAGCTGCCTGGCTGCTGCGGCCATGACAATCGAGCCCACACGCCCGTTGCCGGTGTAAAAGATGTGATCGAACCGTTCCTCCAACAGGGCACTGGTTTCCGGGACCCCGCCCTCCACCACCGTGACGGCTCCGCCCAGGTAGACGGGAATCCACCGGGCCAGCGCCGCGGCGCAGGCCGGTGCCATTTCGCTTGGTTTGGCCACCACCGTGTTGCCGGCTGCGAGTGCCCCAATGACAGGGGCCAGGACCAGCTGGATCGGGTAGTTCCAGGGGGCAATGACGAGCACGACGCCCAGTGGCTCCAGGATGGTGTGCGCCTTGGCCGGCTGGAGTGCCAGCGGGACGTCAGCCCTGCGCGGGGCGAGCCATTGGTCCAGGTGCTTGATGGTGTGGGTGATCTCGGAGGCCAGGAAGCCGAGCTCCGTCAGCCAGGATTCGGAAGGGTGCTTGCCGAGGTCCGCTGCGAGTGCGGCCGTGAAGTCGCCGCGGTGCTCCAGAAGCATCCGGTTCATGGCCTTGAGCCTGTCCCTCCGCCACGCCACCGGCCGGGTCACGCCGGAGTCGAAGACGGCCCGGGCGGCCGCCACCAAGGACCCGACGGACCCCGGTGGCCGGGCCGCCGGCGTGTCCACGCCAGCCGGGTCGACGACCGTCCGGCCGGCAGTCGCGGATTCAACAGTTTCCGGTCCAACACCGGCTCCATCGGCTGCGGTTTCGTCAACGTCGTCGGCCCGCGACTCCTCTGTGCTCATGGTCTCAATCTACCCGGGTCTTGGCCCCTCAGCCTGGGGATCAGTCAGACCGGGGGGAGTGCGCCGCGGACTGCCCCGCGGCCGAGTCCTGCCCGGCAGGACCGGCCGGGTCGAGCTGTAGCTGTGCCCCGTGGGGGTCCTGACCAGGGTTATGGGGCGGCCGTCCGGGCCGGCGGCAGCCACGCTTTCCCACCCTGGCGCTTCCTTGGCCAGGTTGCAGCCCTGGCAAAGCCCTTGCCCGTTGGAGACTGCGGTGGGTCCTCCCGCCGTGAACGACTTGATGTGGTCGTAGTCCCTGATGGGTGCCCCGCACCATGGGTTGGCGCAGATCTGGTCCTGGTCGAAGAGGAAGCGCTTCATGGTGTCGGGAAAGAGCCTGCTTCTGGAATCCATGGACATGAGGGCGTTGGCTTCGGGGTGCGTATAGAGGCGCCTCAGCCACACCTGGGCCTGCCCCGCACTGTTCAAGACCAGCTCCCGCCCGGCCGGGCCGGGAATGGGGCTGTAGCCGGTGAGGACGGCGGGATCGGCGGCTCCGTCAAACAGCGCCCTGTCCGTCATGATCAGGTCGAGGTGGATGTCTGCGGATCCGGCCGTGAGGCAGTCACTGTTCGCGACGGCGGCAGCCTGCCCTGCGGGATCACGCTGGTCCGCCGGACCTGCCTGAGCTTCGCCGTCACACGGGAGGTGCCGGCACAGCCGGTGCGTCAGCACGTCCGCCATCAACTGCCCCTTGGTGCGTTTGTCCCCGGCATTCCGGGCGGACTCGGCCACAGCCGTCAGTGTCTTGAGCACGGCCACGCCGTGCTTGAGCGGCAGCAGCGCCTTCAGTTCAGCCATGCCGTCCGCCACGGGCTTCAGATTCACATGGCGCTCGGATTCCGCCTTGCGCAGGCGCTTGGTGAAGGCTTCCCGGTCAAACGCGTAGGCCATCTGCTTGACCGCTGCGTCGAGTTCCTTGTCCCCCAGGACTTCCAGCGTGTCGGGGTCCCCGGCAATCGCCTGGTCCACGTCCCCGCGCTGTTCCCGCGTGAGATAGTCAGTGCCCGATACAATGATCGCTGCCCGGCGCTCCGAGAGAATGCCGTTCGAACACGCCTCAAGGGTCCGCGGCATTTCACGGACGATCCGGGCGGCCGAGGCCATGTGCCGGCTGGCCATCCACTGCGATTCCCGGCGCGCGAACGCCACTGCCAGAACCGTCCCCCTCCCCAGCGCGCTCGCGCCGACGCCTGCCTGGACCTGGCGTGTCCGCTCGATGACCTCGAACAGCACCTCGGCCTTGGCCTGGGCGGCGCAGGCGGCGTTCTTGACGTTCTCCAGCTCGCGAATCGCGTCAATGAGCACCGGTCCCGCAGCCTCGACGAACCCACGGACCCGTCCGTCAACAGGGACGGGCTCCCCCGTGCGTGCCCCGGAGGCCAATTCAACTGTGTCGGCGAATTGCCTGTCAGCCAGTTCCAGCAGCCGCACATCCAGTCCGTCCGCCACGCCGGCAACGAAGAAGCGTGCCTGCTCAACCACGCCAGCGGCGGAGCCTTCCACGGAGGCGCCAGCAGCGTCGGCGCCTTCCTGCAACCACTCGGGCATCTCCACCTGCCGCACCTCCTCCCCGCACCTTGCCGGAACCGGGACGCCCCTGCGGCAGTCCCGCGCCTTTCTTCCATCCTTGCGTTCCCGGAACGGCGCCAAAAGCCCCATTGCCCACAATGTGCACTTCCAGCACCGCGGCACGGCCTGTGGAGGGGAGACTGCCAGGTACAGCTGGGTCGGCTTAAAGTGCGACGGCGGTCCCCGCCTCCCGCGGGAGGGGCGGGGACCGCCGTCGCACTTCAGGCAAAGGACCCAAGGCCCCAGGGCCCAAGGCCAAAGGCCCGGACGCTACACCAGCTGGGCGCGCACTTCCTTGGTGGCGGCCACCAGGTTGCGCAGGGACTCCTCGGTCTCGGCGTATCCGCGGGTCTTCAGGCCGCAGTCCGGGTTGACCCAGAGCTGGCGGGCGGGAACGTGCTTGACGGCCTTGCCGAGCAGTTCGGAGACCTCGGCCTGGCCGGGGACGCGGGGGCTGTGGATGTCGTACACGCCCGGGCCCACCCCGCGGCCGAAGCCGTGGCTTTCGAGGTCGTTGACAACCTCCATGCGGGAGCGGGCGGCCTCGATGGAGGTGACGTCGGCGTCCAGGCCGTCAATGGCGTCGATGACCACGCCGAACTCGGAGTAGCACAGGTGCGTGTGGACCTGGGTGCCGTCGGCGGCGCCGGCCGTGGCGAGGCGGAAGGAGTTCACGGACCAGTCCAGGTAGGCGGGCTGGGCGGCGCGGCGCAGCGGCAGCAGCTCGCGCAGGGCGGGCTCGTCCACCTGGATGACCTTGATCCCGGCGGCCTCCAGGTCCGCGATCTCGTCCCGCAGGGCCAGCGCCACCTGGTTGGCGGTCTCGCCCAGCGGCTGGTCGTCGCGGACAAAGCTCCACGCCAGGATCGTCACCGGCCCCGTCAGCATGCCCTTCATGGGCTTCTGCGTCAGCGACTGCGCAAAGGCCGCCCACTCCACGGTGATGGCCTGCTCGCGGGTGACGTCGCCCCAGAGTATGGACGGGCGCGTGCACCGGCTGCCGTATGACTGCACCCAGCCGTGCACCGTGACGTCAAAGCCTTCGAGGTTTTCGGCAAAGTACTGGACCATGTCGTTGCGCTCGGGCTCGCCATGCACCAGCACGTCAAAGCCGAGCTCTTCCTGCAGGTCCACCACGCGCTTGATCTCATCCTTCATCAACTGCGTGTAGGCCTCGCCGGTGATGGCGCCCTTGTTGGCGCGGGCGCGCGCGCCGCGGATCTCGCTGGTCTGGGGGAAGGAGCCAATCGTGGTGGTGGGCAGGGGCGGCAGGTGCAGGGACTGCTCCTGCGCGGCCTCGCGCACCGCGTAGTCGGAGCGGTTGAAGTCCGCGGTGGTCAGGGCCGCGAGGCGGGCACGCACCTCGGGGCGTTTGACACCGGCTGCCGCCGCGCGGGAGGCGATGACTGCGGAGGCCTCGGCAATGGCGCCGGCGGCCGACGCCGGGTCCCCCACGTAGGCGGCCAGTGTCACCACTTCGCCGACCTTTTGGTCGGCGAACGCCAGCCAGCTGCGCAGTTCCGCCGAAAGCTGCGTTTCCTCGTCCACGTCGTGCGGGACGTGTTGGGTCGAGGTGGAGGTGGAGACGGCCACGTCCAGGCCGGCGGCCTTCAGCGCGTCCAGGCGGGCGGCGGACTCGGCGAGGTCGTTGCGCCAGATGTTGTGCCCGTCAACCACGCCCGCCACCACGGTCTTGCCGGCCAGCAGGGCCAGTTCCTCGGCGGACGGGACGGCACCCTTGAAGGCGTCGATGTGGAGGGCCTCGACACCGGTGGCGGCAAGCGTGGGCAGCAGCTCCGCCAGGGCGCCGTAGGGCGTGGAGACCAGGACCGCCGGGCGCTGCGCGGCGGAGGTGAGCACCTCGTAGCTGCGGGCCACGGCGGCCTCGATTTCCGCGACGGGAACGTCCTGGTCCGCGACGAGGGCGGGCTCGTCCAGCTGCACCCAGGTGGCGCCTGCGGCGGCCAGGCGCGAGAGCAGCTCCGCATAGACGGGCAGCACGTCCTCGAGGCGCGACAGCGGGGAGAAACCGGCCGGCGCGTCGTCGGAGGCCTTGCTCAGCAGGAGGTAGGTGACAGGGCCCACCAGGTACGGGCGGGTGGTGAACCCGTTGGCCTTGGCCAGTTCAAACTGCTCCACGATGCGGTTGGAGGTGACGGCGAAGTTGGTCTCCGGGCCGATCTCCGGCACCAGGTAGTGGTAGTTGGTGTCGAACCATTTGGTCATTTCCAGCGGCTGCTGTTCGACGGTGCCGCGGGCCAGCGTGAAGTAGGCGTTGATGTCCAGTTCGCCGGCGGAATTGCGCAGCTCGCCGAACCGGGCCGGGGCCGCGCCGATGTGGGTGGTGGCGTCCAGGACCTGGTCGTAGAAGGAGAACGTCCCGGGGATGGCCGCGGCCTCGGTCAGGCCCAGGTCAAAGAGCCGGCGGGCTGTGGCGAGCTGGATTTCCTGGGCGGCGGTGTCCAGGGCGGCCTCGTCGATCGTGCCGGCCCAGAATGCTTCAACGGCCTTCTTAAGTTCGCGGCGGCGGCCGATGCGCGGGTAGCCGAGGAGGGAGGCGGCGGGGAATGCGGGGGTGTTGCTCATGGAAATTTCCTTACGGTTGGGCGGTGGGTCAACGTCAAAGCAGGCCGGGGGGTTCCTAGGCCTGCACAAGTTCGGGGATGGCGGTGCGCCGGAGCGGCGCGGGACGTGCCGGGCGCGGCAGCTGGAGCTTGTCCAGCACGTCCAGGGCGGCGCCGTGTTCGTTGAAGGTGTACAGGTGGATGCCGGGGGCGCCGGCGTCAAGGGCCGCACGGGCCAGGTCCACGGTGGCGGACACGCCGATCCGCCGCCCGTCTGCGGGGTCGGCGGCCCGGCGCAGCGCGTCCAGCAGCGCAGGGGCGGGTTCGACGCCGGTCAGCTCGCCCAGGCGCCTGACACGGCGCAGGCTGGTCAGCGGCATGACACCCGGGATGACCGGGATGGTGACGCCGGCACGGCGGGCCCGGACCACCAGCTCCCGGTACTGGTCCGCATGGAAGAACACCTGGGTGATGGCGAAGTCGGCGCCCGAGCGCTGCTTGGCGAGGAGCACCTCCACATCGTGCTCAATGGAGGGCGACTCGGGGTGTTTGGCCGGGTAGGCCGCGACGCCGATGGCCACCCTGCCGGCGCACAGCAGCGCGGACCGTTGCTGCTCCACGCTCCGGATCAGCTCGATCAGGTCCTGGGCGTACCTCAGCGATCCCGGCCTGGGGCCGTCGGCGGGGTCCTGGGGCAGGTCGCCGCGCAGGGCCAGGATGCCGCGCACGCCGTGGTCCAGGAGTTCGGAGATGATCCCGGCCAGCTCGTCGGCCGTGTGGCCCACGCAGGTCAGGTGGGCCAGCGGCCGCAGGGTGCTTTCGGTCAGGAGCCGGTTGAGCAGTTCGACGGCGGTGTCCCGGTTGCTGCCGTTGGCCCCGTAGGTGACGGAGACATAGTCGGGGTTGGTGGCCTCGAGCTCGCGGATGGTGCCCCACAGCGACGCCGAAGCCGTAGCGTTGAGGGGCGGAAAAAGTTCGTAGGAAAGCGCGATCGGTGCGCTGGCGCCAGGGGGCGCGCCATGGGGACTGGGTGGGGACATTTGCTGTTCCTTGGCGAGGGGTCGGCCAACCCCGCGCGGCGTCTAGAAAGCCGGGGGGCAGGACGGGCTGTCGTTTAAGTGGCGGCGGACGCGCGGCACCAGCACCGCCGAAGGCGGCCGGCGCGGCGTTCCGACAAGCAAATGTCAGGCCCACATGGGGGCACCCACACCCTTGACGAAGTCGAAGGGTCGCTGACACACGTTGGGAAACTAACGCAACACCCACACTACGCAGGGCGGCGGCGCGCAACAAGTCCGGAACCGAATTTTGACATGTTTTTACGGATTGTGACCGTCGATTTGAACTATGTTGCAGGCCTTTGGCGCCGATTCCCCGAATTAAGGGCCGTCACTGAGTTAAGCACCGTCACTGGGCGACCGCCCTCGACGGACGGGTCCGGACTGAAGCGGACTGGCGGCGGCCGACGTGGCCCTTGACCGGTGGCGCGCCTGAGCGGGCGGCGGACCTCCAGTCAAAGTCCCCGGCCTCATCGCCCGGGACACGGGCGCCCACACCCTGGTGCCGATGCCCCGTTCCAGGCCGCGGATCCGTGCCACCTGCCAGAATGGGCCACCTGCCAGAATGGGGCGAAGTTCCCGTGCGCCCCTGTGCACCCCGGCGGGCCCGGACTACTGTGGGGGCATGAAACAATTACCCGAGTCATACCTTGCCTACATCGAGGACAAGGATGAGGACTTCACGGCCACCGTGCTTCCCATCCTGCGCCAGTCGGCGGCGGACCAGCTCCACGGCGTCAAGGTGGTCATGCTGCCACACGGCATCCAGGCCCACCTGGATGAAACCATCCCCTACGGCGAGGTCCGGGAGGATGCGGACTAGCCGCTTCAGTCCTTGGCGTCCAGCAGCAGCCGGGCGGCGTTGGGGCTGAAGGTCTTTTCCATGACGAGGCAGGCCGCCCCGACGGCTTCCTCGCCCGGGAACAGCCGCGTGCCGGCGATGTCCAGGGCGTGGACGGTGTTGGTCACACTGAGCTGCCGGACGATCTCGGGTACCTGCGCCAGGTAGGTGGCGGAGAGCGGCGGCCAGAACGGGCCGCCAAAGACCACCCTGTCAACATCCAGCAGGCTCGCCAGCGCCGAGACGACGCCGGCCATGCGGCGGGCGGAGCGTGCCAGTACGCCGGCGGCCGCCGCGTCGCCGTTCTCCGCAGCCGCCGCCAGCGCCTCCAGGTCCCGGTGCAGGCTGGCCGGGTTGCCCGGGTCCGGAGCGGGCAGCACGCCCAGTTCCCGGGCCTCCGCCACAAGCGTTTCGGGCATGCAGGTGACTTTGACGCAGCCCCTGCGCCCGCAGTCGCACTCGGGGCCGTCGGGGTCGGCGATGAGATGGCCGATCTCGCCCACGTTGCCGGAGGCGCCGCGCACCACTTCGTCGCCGATGACCAGCCCGGCACCAATGCCCGTGCCAATGTAAAGGTAGACCATGCTGGGCGGGCTGGCGGTGGAGGCGGTCCACAGCTCGGCCACGGCAGCGGCCGTGACGTCCTTGTCCATGACCACCGGCAGCCCGGTGGCCTCCTCGAGGATGCTGCGCAGCGGCACCCTCAGCCAGCCGGGCATGTGGGGCGGGTCCACCACGGTGCCGCTGGCGGCGTCGATGGGCCCCGGCGTTGCCACTCCCACCCCGGCCAGCCGGAGCCGGTCCACCCCTGAACGATCGATGATGTCCCGGATGTCCCGGCCCATGACGGCCACGGCGTCCCCGGCTGCGCTGGCCAGGTCGGTGGGCCGTTCCAGCGATTCAAGCACCGTGCCCACGGCGTCCACCAGGGCAAAGCTGGTCACCGCGGGGTCAATGTGGACCCCGACGGCGAAGATTCCCTTGGGGTTCAGCCGCAGGATGGTGCGGGGCTTGCCGGGGCCGGACGTTTCCTTCCCGGCCTCCATGATCAGCCCCGCGTCCAGCAGCCGGCGGCAAATGTTGGATACCGTCTGGGCGGCCAGCCCCGCCGACCCTGCCAGTTCCACCCGGCTCAGGCCTTCCCCGGAGCGGCGGATGGAATCCAGGATGACGGCCTGGTTGAAGTCGCCCATTTTGGGCAGATTCGTGCCGCGGCGCCGCTGCGGCACCCCTGCCTGGGGAACAACCAACATCTACTCCTTGATAAATCAAACGTGCTGGCGGCCGGTCCCCAATACCTCCGCTGAAACACTACCCCTTCCAGCCACGGCAGGCGCGCACGCCACGGCCGGCACGCCCCTGCCCTTCAGGCCCCTGGACGAGCGCGCCACCGTAAACTTGCTGTTGCGCCCCATGATCTCCGTGGCGCCCACGCGTTTCTCCAGCTGCGGGCGGTAGTCAAGGTGCCTGTTGTAGACGGTCCACAGTTCGCCGCCCGGTGCCAGGACCCGCGCAGCCGCGTCAAAGAGCTTGAGGGCAATGCCGGCATGCACGGCCGCCCCCACGTGGAACGGTGGATTGAGGACCACCAGGTCGGCGGATCCGGCCGGGAAGCCGGCCAGGGCGTCGTCGCGCACCGCCGTGATCCGCTCCCCCAGCCCGTTCACTTCCGCCGTTGCGGCGGCCGACGCCACGGCCGCCGCCGACTGGTCCGTGGCCCACACCTTCAGCCCCGGGCGCGCCGAGACCAAGGCCGCGGCAATGCTGCCGTTGCCGCAGCCAAGGTCAATGGCGGTGGCCGCAGGGCGCATCCGGGGCATGAAGTCCAGCAGGAAGCGGGTGCCCAGGTCGAGCTTGGTGCCGCCAAACGTTGCCCCGTGCGCGCACAGCCACAGGCCCAGGGCGTCGTTGAACTCCCGGCGCGGGAAGTCCGACGCCGGCATCCCCTGCCGCGGTCCGCCCACCGTGAGCAGGCGTGACTTGCGCCAGGCCCGGCCCGGCACCACCTCCTCGAAGTGCCGGGCGAGGACGTCGTTCATGGCCAGTGCCATGTGCTTCACCCGTCCCCCGGCGACGACCTGGACGCCGGGCGCGGCGTGGGCCCGGAGCAGCGCCGCTGTTTCCTCGAGCTCGTCCAGGCTCCGGGGCAGCTGCCACAGAACCAGGGTGGCACCGTCGACGAGGGCGGGCGACAGGTCCATGGCGGCGTAGCGCCCGGCCAGGCCCAGCCGCTCGGCGTTGGCGGCGAGGGCCAGTTCGCCGGAGAGGGCATCCTGGTGGACGCGGATGCCGCTGAGGCCGTGGGCGGCTGCGGCACCCAGCGTCAGGGCCCCGTAGCGGTCGCCCACCACGGCCAGGGACCCGCTTCGGGTGGTCCCGGCGTTTCCGGTCCCGGCTGCCAGTGCGGCCAGCGCCGTGGCCGCGCCGGCCAGGATGAGCTCGTCCGTGGCGTCATGCGCGAACAGGTTGGGCGCCTCGATGTCGGGAAAGCGCCGCAGCTCGGGGAAGCTGAAAGTGTTGCTCTCCGACCCGGCCGGGCCGGGGTGCTGCATGCCGTTCATGGTGCCCCTTCAAAGTGTCCCCGGCGGCGGGGCATGCACCCAGTTTAGCCGCGTGTTTGGGCCCCGGCATCGTGTGACAAAGTCGACATGTGCAACGCATCACATCCGTCCTAGAATCAAGACAGTCACTCAAGTCAACAGCGATGTCGCCGTCAAAGACGACTTAAGGGGTCACCATGAGCGAGATTACTCCGTTGCGGAACACCGTACGCAATGGCAGCGGCCTGAAGCGGGTAGGCGGTTTGTGGGGTGAGTGCCTTGCCGAGTTCCTTGGTACCTTTGTCCTCATTCTCTTTGGTGACGGGGTGGTGGCCATGGCGGTGGCTGCGCTGCCGGGCAGCGGACGCACGTCCGGTCCCAATGTCATCTTTCAGGGTGCCGGCGACTGGCTGCTCATCACCTGGGGCTGGGCGTTGGCCGTTGCAATGGGCGTCTACGTGGCGGGTGGCGTGAGCGGGGCCCACATCAACCCTGCCGTGACGCTGGCTTTCGCGGTCCGGAGAAAGTTCGCCTGGAACAAGGTCATTCCGTACATTGTGTCGCAGGTCGTCGGAGCGTTTGCTGCGGCCGCACTGCTGTACCTGCTCTACTACAACGCCATTGACGCCTTCAACAAGGCCCTCGGGGACCAGCCCAGGGATTCCGGAAAGGGCTTCATCACCTTCTCCATTTTTGCCACGTTCCCGGCACCGTATTTCAACGGCAACCTGACCATCCCCTTCGTGGACCAGGTGGTGGGCACGGCCTTGCTGGTCATCCTGATTGTGGCCATCATTGACATCCGCAACCTGGCCGTAAAGGCCAACCTGGGGCCCCTCATGATCGGTTTGGCCGTCGCCGCAATTGGCATGTCCATTGGCGCGAACGCCGGTTACGCGATCAACCCGGCCCGTGACTTTGGGCCACGCCTGTTTGCGTGGATGGCCGGTTGGGGCGACGTCGCCTTGCCGGGCACGGTGAGCGGGATGCCGGGTGCGTTTAGCTGGTACTTCTGGGTGCCGATCGTCGGTCCCCTGGTGGGGGGCGTGATCGGCATCTACCTCTACGACTGGTTCATCGGGGACATCCTGCACGCGCGCCGCGCCTTGGCCGAAAGGGCCGAACCGGGACGGACCATCGAGGGCGGCAGCACCTCCGACGAGGAGTAGCACGCCGCGGCCGAGCTGGTGTCCGTCGCTTACAGGGAATCCATGCCCAGGGCGTCCACGTAGAGCCACTGCCGTCCCTGCCGCACAAAGCGGCTGGTCTCGGTGAGGCGGCCGCCGGTGCCCTGCTGCCTGTAGCGGGCCTCGAAGGAGACGGTGCCGTCGTTGTCCCAGGGACCGCCGCGCACCGTTTCGAGGATGTCCAGGCGGTACCAATGCTGGTCCGGGTCCAGGGCCAGGCCGGCCGGGCGGGTGGCGGGGTGCCAGGTGCGCAGCAGGTAGGGCGCGTTTCCGGTGGCAAAGGCGGTGTAGCGCGAACGCATCAGGGCCTCGGCGGTGGGTGGGAACGCCGTGTCCGCCGGCTCGTCCAGGAACCGCCCGCAGCACCCTTGCAGCGTGTCGCCGCTGTTGCACGGGCACCTCACCGCAGCACCCTCGTCCGGGCCCGGCCGCACGCGTTGTTGCGGCGCGGGGGTCCACCATGGCCATGGCGCGGGGTTGGGGAGGCGGGGGCTGGGTTGGAGGGAGGCACGGCACCATTGTCGCACTGATCCACGCGCCGCCGCCCCGGCGCTGCCCGGCAGGGTCTCTGGCGAAGGAGGCGGCAGGCGCGATGCCCGGCACAACAGGCGCGATGCCCGGCACAACGAAGAAGTCCGTACGCCGGCCGGCTTGAGCCGGTCCGGCGTACGGACTTCTTGTCTTGGTGGAGCTGAGGGGACTCGAACCCCTGACCCCCTGCATGCCATGCAGGTGCGCTACCAGCTGCGCCACAGCCCCAAAACGTGTTGGTATTCAATTGCAAACCACCGTGGAAACCACGCTGTGTTTGGTGGAGCTGAGGGGACTCGAACCCCTGACCCCCTGCATGCCATGCAGGTGCGCTACCAGCTGCGCCACAGCCCCAAACCTGTTCCTTTTGCCAGACCTGACGGTCGTGGCCGAAGCAACTTGTCCATCCTAGAACACGTTTCTTCAGGTTGCCAAATCGGGGTCTCCCGCCCCGGATTTGTGCCGAATTGGCGCCGTGGACGCGTTAATCCTCCACCGGTTCGGCCAGGTCATCGGGGGCCTCGAACGGTTGCGGAAGGGTGCCGACGTTGTGTTCGGTCAACCGCCAGTGCCACTCGCTCGCGCCGGCCAGTGACGGGTGGGACTGCTCCACCACCGACCAGTGGCAGTTGGACAGCCCGGACAGCGTGCGCCAGAGCCCCTCGGGCAGCCCCAGCAGCTTGGCCAGGGCCACCCGGGTGGCGCCGCCGTGTGTCGCAACCACCAGGGTTCCCCCTTCGGGCACGGCGGCGATCCCGTCGAGGATGGCGCCGACCATGCGTGCGGCCACTTCCCGCCGTGTTTCTCCCCCGCCGGCGCGGACGTTGGGCTCGTCAAGCTGCCACAGCTTGATTTCGGCGGGGTAGGTCCTTTCAATTTCGTCGAAGGAAAGGCCCTCCCAGCGTCCGCCAAACGTTTCGCGCAGGCGCGGATCCACCGTGATGCCCTCGCCCGTCAGCACCGCGAGGGCCTTCGCCGTGTCGAAGGCCCGGGAGAGGTCTGAGGAGAGAATTTTCAGGGCCCCGGGCACCGGCAGCGCGGCCAGCTTGCCGGCCAGCAGGGCGGCGGCCCGGTCCGCCTGGGCGGTCCCGACCTCATCCAGTGGTATGTCGCTCTGGCCCTGGAACCGGCGGGCCGCATTCCATGAGGTCCGCCCGTGCCGCCAAAAAATGACCCTTCGGCGCGGGCCGGAGGGCTGCAGCACGGACTGTGCAGCAGCAGGTTGCGGCACGGTCGGCACCCCTTCTTCGTGGCTGATGGGAACTACTCGGCGTCCACGCTTTGCTGCGCCACCGGCTTCACCGACGGGTCGGTGTCGGAAAGCTGCAGGTCCACGACCGGGCAGTCCGCGTAGAGGCGTTCAAGGGCGTAGAAAATCCTGTCCTCCTCGTGTTGGACGTGCACCACTATGTCGGCGTAGTCCAGCAGCACCCAGCGCCCTCCCGAGCGGCCCTCGCGGCGGACCGGCCGCAGGCCGAACTTGTGCAGTTCGTCCTCAACGCCGTCCACGATGGCGTTGACCTGGCGCTCGGTGGAGGCGGAGGCGATGAAGAAAATGTCCGTGATGGCCAGCCTGTCGCTCACATCGAGGGCAATGAGGTCCTGGGCGAGCTTGTCCGACGCCGCCCGTGCGGCTGCGCGGACCACCTCGATCGAGTGTTCGGTTGCGGTCACTAACGTATCCTTTGGTAAGTCCGGCCCGGCCCTAGTGTGCCAGGGCGGTAATGAACATGACGGCCCCGACAACCAGTGCCGCACCGCCAAGAATGATGCTGCCCCATTGAATGAGCAGGTTGCGCTTGGTGCGCCCCAAGCCGGCGGTGACCGCGTCCAGCGGCTCAAGGCCATGGGCATAGTCGGCGGGCATGGGCGGCATTTGGGTTCGCGTCACGGACCCCGGCCTGGCCGGAACATCGGGACGGACAACGGCAACCATCGCTTCCGCGCGCTGCAGCGTGCTGCTGCGGCCCCCCGTGAGCGGGCGGCTGCCGGGCCCGGGGCGGTGCACGGCGCGGGCGGCCAGCGCGGCGTCGAAGCGCTCCGCGTTGGGGTCGCGCGGGGTGGCTGGCCCGGCTGCGGCCGGCTTCCCGGACGACGGCTTGCCCGAGCCGGGCCTGCGGGCCGGGGCCAGCTTGGGCGTGGACCTGGTGACGATGGGCACATGCGTGGTCGACGGCGGACGCAGGACGGGGCGGTCCACCCCGGGCACGTCGACGAACTCCATGGGTGTGACCATGGCCAGGTTGTTGGTGGCCGTGGGATCGGCGGCCGTGCGCCGGCTCTTGGCGCTCTCCTGGGCAAGCCTTTCCCGCGCCTGGGCGCGCTGGTCCAGGACGGCGGCGCGCTCGGACTGGGCACGCTGTTCGGCCATCATCCGCAGTTCCTCGGTGCTCGGGGGCTGCCCGGCCGATATTCCGGGACCCACGGACACCGAAGGATAGGGCATGCCCGGCAAGGGGCCCGTCGCTGGCTCGCCGGCACCCGCCGAAGGCGCGGCAGCGGTGGTGTGTCTCGTGGCCGTTGCGCCGTGCGGCAGCGCATCCGCAGCGCCCGCGGCGGCCCGGCGGCCCACGCGGGGGCGGGGCTCCGCGGGCGCTGCGGAGGCGGCCGCCGGCTTGGCCGGTGCGGGGTGGGGCGGCGCCGGCTGGACCGCCGGCGACTGGACAGACGTGTCAGCCTGCGCGGGAGCTGCCGGTTGGCGCTGCACGGACCGCCCCGGTGCCGGCTCGCGCATGGAGGCTGGCCCGGCCGGGGTTGCCCGGGCAGGCTGTGCGGATGAAGCCGCGCTGGCCCGTGCGGCCGAAGAGGCGGGGGCGGCCTGCGGCAAGGGCGGGACGGCATTGCCTGCCGGAGCCGCCTTGGCCGGCTGCACCACCGGGTTGATGCTCGTAATGGGGGCCCGCTCGGCGTCCAGCTGCGCCTGGCGCAGGGCTCGGCGGGAGGGAAGGGGGGCGGACGGAACCGTGCCGTCCACCAGTTCCTTGTATGCCCGCAGCGCGGCCCGGTCCCGGGCCCGCGTCTGGGACTGCCGTTCGCGCGGCCCGGGGGTGCCGGCGCCGTTCGCCCCGGCGCTCGGTGCGGCGGGCATCGCGGGCTGGCCTTCGGCGTTGGTCGGCCCGGCGTTGGCCGGCCCGGCGTTGGCCGGCCCGGCGTCGGGCTGCGTGCGCCGGGCGCGCCGGTCCACGGCGGGGGTGGAGGGCGCAGCCACAAATGGCACCGGCGGGTAGCCCGCCGCGCCCTGTTTTTGCTCCAAGTCCGCCTCCCGCAGTTCCCTGCGGCTGCGAACCGGCTCCTGTTCCTTGCTCATCACTTACTCATTCAGTACTAGAAGTCACCGGCAGGGCCCGTGCGCCCGGGTTGTTGTCCGGCTGTACGTACAGCCCGTATTTGGCAATGTATTGCACCACTCCGTCCGGCACCAGGTACCAGACGGGGTTGTGCTCCTGAACCCGTGTGCGGCAATCCGTGGACGAGATTGCCATGGCGGGCACTTCCAACAAACTTACGTCGGATCGGCCCATGTCGTCGAGCACATGACCCGGGCGTGTCACACCGACAAAATGTGCCAGGTTCCACAGCTCCTCGTTGTCCTTCCACGAGATGATCTGCGCCATGGCATCCGCCCCCGTGATAAAGAACAGGTCCGCTTGCGGGCGCATCCTTTTCAAGTCACGCAGCGTGTCAATGGTGAAGGTGGGCCCCGGACGGTCGATGTCCACCCGGCTGACCGTAAACTGCGGGTTCGCGGCCGTCGCGATGACAGTCATCAGGTAGCGGTGTTCGGCCGCACTGACCTTGCGCTTCGCCTTCTGCCACGGCTCGCCGGTGGGCACGAAGATGACCTCGTCGAGCTTGAAGACGCTCGCAACCTCACTGGCTGCGACAAGGTGTCCATGGTGGATTGGATCAAACGTTCCACCCATGACTCCGACGCGGAGACGGTTGCCGGCGCCCCCGGAAGGGGGTGCCGTGCGCGGGCTGTCAGTGATCGGAGGAGGCCTGGCCGTCGTGGTGCATGTGCTTGTTGGTGTGCTGCTTGTGGGGGTCGTCGGCCACCTCGACAGCCTCGTGGCGGTTGCCCAGGTTCATGAAGGAAACGCACACAAACATCAGCAGCAGCAGGCTGCCCAGCATGACGCCGCCAATCACAAATGGCGGGGCGATCAGCGGCCACGGCTCTTCATGGGCGGCTGCTTCGGCAAGGACGACGCCGGCAAGCTGGGTCAGCATTATTTCTCCCCTATGGGTTGGTGGCCGGGAACACTTCAGCTGTGCACCCCGGCCTTCGTTGCGTGGATTCCCTCTAATGGTACGTGGTAACCGTTGCCACTGGCACACCGGCCACGCGGGCGGCCCCGATCAGGCACGAATCTGGCCCTCGCCCTGGACAATCCACTTGGTGGTGGTCAGCTCCGTCAGGCCCATGGGTCCGCGGGCGTGGAGCTTTTGGGTTGAAATGCCCACTTCCGCGCCCAGCCCCAGTTCCCCGCCGTCGGTGAAGCGGGTGCTGGCGTTCACAATGACGGCGGCCGAGTCAATTTCGGCGATGAACCTTTCGGCGTTGGCGAGGTCGTTGGTGAGGATGGCCTCGGTGTGCCCGGTGCTCCAGGTGCGGATGTGCGCAATGGCCTCCGGCAGGGAGTCCACCATCTTGACGGCCAGGTCCAGGTCCATGTATTCAGTGGCCCAGTCCTCGTCGGTGGCCGGGAAGCTCACGGCCCCGGCAGGGACCAGCGGCGCGATGCGCCCGTCGACATGGAGCCGGACCCCTGCGTCGGCCAGGGCCTTCAGGACGGCGGGGGCCACCGGGGAGTCCCTGTGGACCAGCAGCGTCTCCACCGTGTTGCACACGCTGGGGCGCTGGGTCTTGGCGTTGAGCAGGATGTCAACGCACATTTCCTCCTTGGCGCTGGCGTCAATGAAGATGTGCACATTGCCCTCGCCGGTCTCGATCACCGGCACGGCGGCGTTGCGCACCACGGTCTGGATGAGCTCGCGCCCGCCCCGGGGAATGAGCACGTCCACCTGGCCGCGGGCCTTCATGAGCAGATTGGCGCCTTCGCGGCCGTACTTGTCCACGGACTGGACGGCGTCGGAGGGCAGTTTCACCGAGTCAAGGGCGTCGCGCAGGATGTCCAACAGGGCCCCGTTGGTGTGCCCGGCGGCCGTTCCGCCGCGCAGGATCACGGCGTTGCCGCTCTTCAGGGCCAGGCCGGCGATGTCCACGGTGACGTTGGGGCGCGCCTCGTATATGGCGGCGACCACGCCCATGGGGACGTTGATCTGGCGCATCCGCAGGCCATTGGGCAGCGTCTGGCCGCGTACCACGTTGCCCACGGGGTCCGGGAGGGTGGCGAGCTTTTCCAGGGCGTCGGCCAGCCCCTGGATCCGCTGCGGGCTCAGTGTGAGCCGGTCCAGCATGGCTGCCGAGGTGCCATTTTCGCCGCCGGCGGCAACGTCCCTGGCGTTGGCGGCCAGGATGCGTTCCTGGCTGCCCAGCAGGGCCGCGGCGATGGCGCGCAGGCCCCTGTCCTTCCATGCGCGGTTTGCCCCGGCCATGCGGCGTGAGGCGCGGCGGGCCCGCTCGGTGATGGCGCGGACCTCGGCGGCAACGGTTTCGGAGCCGGCCGTTTCGGGGCCGGCAAGCGGCGCTTGGGCGCCGCCTCCGGTGCCGTCGCCCAGGGGTGCCGCAATGTATTCAACAATCTGCTCGGTCATGCCTCAAGTCTAGGCCACCCGTCCCAACGATGCGCGGGCCAGGTTGCGCGGGAGCCTCAGGCGCGGACCAGGACGAGGTCGTCCACATGGACCACCTCGCGTTCATACTGGCGGCCCAGCTCCCTGGCGAGCGACTTGGTGGAGCGCCCCAGCATCAGCGGCAGGTCCGCGCTCTGGTAGTTGACCAGCCCGTGGGCTATGACGTTCCCGGCGGCGTCGGCGATCTCCACGGCGTCCCCGGCGTCGAAGTCGCCCGTGACGGCCGTGATGCCTGCCGGCAGGAGCGACTTGTGACGCTCGCAGACGGCCCGGACGGCCCCGTCGTCGAGCACCAGGCGGCCTCGGATGTCCGCCAGGTGGGCCAGCCACAACAGGCGGACGGGGCGCCTGCTGCCGTTGATGCTGAACCACGTCCCGACGTCGTCCCCGACGAGGGCGGCGGCGGCATTTTCGGTGGACGTCACCAGGGCCGGGATGCCGGTTTCGGCGGCGATCAACGCGGCCTGGACCTTGGTGGCCATGCCGCCGGTGCCGACGCCCGCCCGGCCGGCGCTGCCGATGACAATGCCTTCGAGATCCTCGGGGGAGTCAACGGTGCTGATGCGCCGGGCGCCGGCGGACGGCGGGCCGTCGTAGAGGGAGTCGACGTCGGAGAGCAGCACCAGGGCGTCGGCCTTGACCAGGTGCGCCACCAGGGCCGCGAGCCGGTCGTTGTCCCCGAAGCGGATCTCGTGGGTCGCGACGGTGTCATTCTCGTTGACAACGGGCACCACGCCCAGGTGCAGCAGCCGCTCCAGGGCGCGGTGTGCGTTGACGTACTGGCTGCGCCGGGTGAGGTCCTCCGAGGTCAGCAGGACCTGGGACACCGTGACGCCGTGCCCAAGGAACGCGTGGTTGTAGTGCGCCATGAGCAGGCCCTGCCCCACGCTCGCTGCGGCCTGCTGGGTGGCCAGGTCCTTGGGACGCCGGGACAGGCCCAGCGGCAGGAGCCCGGCGGCGATGGCTCCGGAGGAGACCACGATGACCTCCGTGCCCTGCAGGCGCCGGCGTGCCAGCACGTCCACCAGGTTCTTCAGCGCCACCTCGGAGATGCCGCCGGCCACGGATGTGAGCGACGACGAGCCCACCTTGACCACAATCCTTGCCGCGGTGGCGATCGACTGCCGCGTGCCGGCGTCGGCCCGTGCGGCCAGTCCGCTAGAGCTCATCGTCGTCCGCAACACCGCCGCTGGCGTCGAGATCGGCCTGGATGACGGCGTCCCTGCTGTGTTTCCGGCTGGTGGATTCGGTCCAGACGCCGGCCTTGCGCTCGGCCTCCAGTTCGGCCCGGGCCGCGGCCTTGGCGTCGCGCCGCTCCTGCTGCTCCTCGCGCTTTTGGGCGCGGGTGGGCCGGTCGCCCAGGTCCAGCAGGCGCAGGTCGGTGCCGCGCGGGGCGGCCAGGTGCTCGGCGCCACCCATCATGGTGGGCTCCCAGTCGAAGACCATGGCGTCGTCCTCGCCGATCACCACGGTGTCCCCCGGCGTGGCGCCGGCCTTGAACAGCCCGGTTTCGACGCCGGCCTTGGCGAGGCGGTCCGCCAGATAGCCGATGGCCTCCTCATTTTGGAAGTCGGTCTGGTGGACCCAGCGCTCCGGCTTTTCGCCGATGACGCGGAACAGCGGCTCCAGGTTTTTTTCCTCGCGGCGGATGATGAACGGGGTTTCATTCACGGCGCGGGGGCGCAGGATCACGGGGGTGGCCTTGGCGGGGGCGGCCGCCACGGCGTCGCGGGCTTCCTGGACAATCTCGGCCATGGCGAATCCGAGCTGGCGCAGGCCCTCGTGGCTGGCGGCAGACACTTCAAAGACGCGGTAGCCACGGGCCTCGAGGTCTCCCTTGACGAACTCAGCCATGTCCCGGCCGTCCGGGGCGTCAACCTTGTTCAACGCCACCAGCCTCGGGCGCGCATTCAGGGGGACCACGTCGCCGTCAGCCCCCGCAAAGCTCATGTCCACGGCGTAGCGGTCAAGCTCCCGTTCAATGACGGCAAGGTCGGAGATGGGGTCGCGGTCCGGCTCCAGCGCGGCGCAGTCCAGGACGTGGACCAGGGCGGCGCAGCGTTCCACGTGGCGCAGGAAGTTGTGGCCCAGGCCCTTGCCTTCGCTGGCGCCCTCGATCAGGCCGGGGACGTCCGCGATGGTGAAGCGGATGTCCCCGGACTCCACCACGCCAAGGTTCGGCACCAGGGTGGTGAAGGGGTAGTCGGCAATCTTGGGCCGCGCGGCGGACATGGCCGCAATCAGGCTGGACTTGCCGGCGGAGGGGAAACCGACCAGGGCGATGTCCGCAATGGACTTCAGCTCAAGGACAATGTCCCGCCGGCCTCCTTCCACGCCGAGCAGGGCAAAACCGGGCGCCTTGCGCTTTTGCGAGGACAGCGCCGCGTTGCCCAGTCCCCCCTGGCCGCCGGCGGCCGCGATGAACTCCGTGCCGACGCCCACCAGGTCGGCGAGGACCTTGCCGGCCTTGTCCTTGACCACGGTGCCGTCCGGCACGTCGAGGATCAGGGTCTCGCCGATCTTGCCGTCGCGCCAGTCGCCCATGCCGGGACCGCCGTTGCCACCGTTGCGGTGCGGTGCGTGGTGGTAGTCCAAAAGTGTGGTGGTTTGGGAACTCACACGCAGGATGACGTCGCCGCCGTCCCCGCCCTTGCCGCCGTCGGGCCCGCCCAGTGGCTTGAACTTTTCGCGCTTGACAGAGACGCAGCCATGGCCGCCAGTCCCGCCGGATACATGCAAAACAACCCGGTCAACAAAGCTGGCCAATGAAATCTCCTTGATTAATGATGCCGTTGCGCACTCTTATTCTAGTCTGCGCGTAATTGCCGGCGTGTTGATGCCGTCGTGCCAACCCGCTGCGGGTGGAACCGCCACAGGTTAAAACACAGTGGAGCGGGCCAGGCGGCCCGCTCCACGTAGAAAAGCTTTGCTGCTAGACCGCAGCTGCGACGATGTTCACAACCCGGCGTCCGCGGCGCTGGCCGAACTCGACTGCCCCGGCGTCCAGGGCGAACAGGGTGTCGTCCTTGCCGATGCCCACGCCCGCACCGGGGTGGAAGTGGGTGCCGCGCTGGCGGACGATGATCTCGCCGGCCTTGACGACCTGGCCGCCGAAGCGCTTCACGCCGAGGTACTGAGCGTTGGAATCACGACCGTTGCGAGTGGAGCTCGCGCCCTTTTTATGTGCCATTTGAATTGCCTACCTTTTGACTAAAAGACTGTTGAAGAGGATCTGTGTCGACTGCGGAGCGAAAATTACGCGATCGAGGTGATCTTGACCTTGGACAGTTCCTGACGGTGGCCCTGGCGCTTCTTGTAGCCGGTCTTGTTCTTGAATTTCTGGATGACAATCTTCGGCCCGCGAAGATCCTCCAGCTTCTCAGCCGTAACCTTCACATTGGCCAGGTCCTTCGCGGCAGTGGTGAGCTTCTCACCATCAACCAAGAGCAAAGCGGGCAGCTCAAGCGTGCTGCCGACTCCACCGGGGACGCGGTTCATGGTCACGTAGTCTCCGACGGAAACCTTTTCTTGACGGCCGCCTGCGCGGACAATCGCGTACACCACTGGGGAACTCACTTCTCTCGACGTTTATTACAAAGAATTATTGTGCCTCAACGCCGTGGACCTCAATGGAGTTCTACCATGGAGTGGTTGCCCTCAGTGTTGGCGTAAGCACCGAAGATCAAGAATACGCTAATTCCTGTCCCGGCCGCAAATGAGACTGGTTCCGCCGCGCCGGAGCGACGGCATTCGGGCTGCTGCCCGTCCACCCCGCCCGTTCAACGAAACCGTGCCCCACCACCCTAGCCGACATCCGGGCCGGACGGCGGGGTTCAGGGGCGTGGCGCGCCGCTTAAATGTGCCGGAACCAGTGGCGTTCATCACGCCGGCGCCGCAGCCCGCCGGCTCAGGCATGGCGGCGGGGCGCGTCAAAGAAGTCCACCTCGTACTGGGCCGAATGGATAAAGGCCGCACGCATGCGCGCCCGCTCCTGCTCGGAGCCGCGTGCGGCCGCGGCGTCCACGATCGCCACGGCCCGGGCCGTGGCTTCGGCGAAGGCGTCGTCCGCGTACGTCTCCAGCCACTCGCCGTACGGGTGCGCACCCGCTTCAGTGCCGCCGTCGTCCCCCGGGTGTCCTCCCTCCGGGTGGCCTGCCTTCAGGTAGTCCGCGTGCAGCACGCGCCCCACTTCCGCGTAGAGCCAGTAGCAGGGCAGCACGGCGGCGGCCACCTCGGCGTAGCTGCCCGCGAAGGCCACGGCCTGCAAGTGGTCCACGTAGTGCTTGGTCACGGGCCCCTGGGCCACGTCCAGCGGGTGCCGGCTGAGCCAGTCGCGGTGGAGCGACAGCTCCACGGCCAGGCAGTTTTGCGCGCCGTCGGCCCAGAAGCGCTGTTCGTCCTCGGTGGGCGCCAGGGCGCTGGCACGCGAGAGCACGCGCGAATAGGCGTTGAGGTACTGCGCGTCCTGGGCCAGGTAGTAGGCAAAGTGCCGGGCGTCGAGCGTGCCGGAGGCGAGGTCCTTGATGAAGTCGAGGGCGAAGATGGCCTCGCGCTGGGGCGCCACGTCCTCCCACAGCGAGCGGGTGAAGGCGCCGGCGGACGGCGCCTGGCTGCCCCACAGCTCATGGAAGTGGTTGAGGGGCCCGTGGCCGTGCCCCAGTGCCAGTGAATCGGCGGTGCGCAGGGCGCCTGTCAGCCAGGCCTTGGCGCGCCGCACGCTGGCCGGCCAGCTGCCGGTCCGGGCCTGCAGTGTGGCCAGCGCGGAGGACAGCGAGCAGCCGGTCCCGTGCGTGTTGGCGGTGTCCACCCGGGGGCCCGCAAAAACTTCCACGGAGCCGTCCGGTCCCAGCAGCGCGTCGGGGCATTCGTTCCCTTCCAGGTGCCCGCCCTTGACCAGCACGGCCGTGCCGTGGGCGGCGGCCAGGGCCTTGCCCTGCCGCAGGGCGGCCTCCCACGTGGCTGCCGGGGGTTCGCCGGCCAGGACGGCCAGCTCGGCCAGGTTGGGCGTGGCCAGGTGGGCCAGGCCGAGAAGGCGCAGCAGCGCCTCGCGGGCGTCGGCGTCCATGAGGGCATCGCCGCTCGTGGCCACCATCACCGGGTCAAGCACGACGACGGGCGGCCGGGTTTTCGCCAGCCACTCCCCCACGGCGTCCATCACCGAGGCGTTGGCCAGCATGCCGATCTTGACGGCGTCTATGGCAATGTCCGCTGACAGGCTCTCCAGCTGCCGGGTGAGGAACGCCGCCGGGGGGACGTGGACGCCCTGGACGCCCTGCGTGTTTTGGGCCGTCAGGGCGGCGATGGCCGCCATGGCGTATCCGCCGTGGGCGGAGATGGCCTTGATGTCGGCCTGGATCCCCGCACCCCCGGAGGGGTCGGACCCGGCGATGCTGAGAACGCGCGGGGGCCGCGGTGCCCGCCCGGTCCAGGCCGCCGCTTCGGTGGAAGCGAATGCCGCGGTGCCGCTCATGGCCGTGCTGTCCAGGGCCGTGCCGCTCGTGGCCGTGCTGTCAAGGGCCGTGGTGTCAAGGGCCGTGGTGTCAATGGTGCTGGGCAAGAGGACATCCCTTCGCCGGTGCTAGCCGGACAGGTTCAACGGGTGTTTTCTCAGCCGGCCCTCCTGGCCAGGCACCCCGTGTCGCTCCCCACCCTAACGCCGCGTGCTGCCCTTAACGAAAACTCGCCTGCGGCAGTGGCGGCAATTTCAACGAAACCGTTGACATGCCAGCCACTGCCGCGGGCCAGTTGAGGCGGGGCTAGAGCTCCGAGGCGGGAACGCCGACGCCGAGCATGATGATCGGCGCGGCTTCCTTGGCGGACCCGGCCTCCGGCTTCGCGGCCGGCCGGGCGGCGCTGCTGTGCGGTGCGCCACCCTGGCCCGCGGCCGTCTCAGAGGTGTCAACGCCCATGTCCGCCCCGCCCTGTGCGCTGCGGGCGCTGCGGTTCCGGCGCGGACGGCGGGACCGTCCGCGGCCCGTGGCCTCGTGGTGGCCGCCCTGCTCGGCCGGGGGCGTGTCGTGGGTGCCTTCCTGCGGGCCCGTCAGCTGGTCCAGGGCCTGTGCCAGGCCGGCCAGCGCCGCGGCCTGCTCGGCGCGGTGCGCGGCGTCGTCGTGGTGGTGGCCGCGCGGCAGGGCCACGGCCTCGCCGCCCAGCGTCAGGATGGCACTTTCGCCCAGCGTGGTGGGCAGGGACTCCACCTCGACAGTCTCAACATCCTCCGCGGCAGCGGCGGTCACGGCCGTTCCGGCCTGGCCCGCCGTTCCGGACTGGCCCGCCGGCGCCTGGCCCGCCGGCGCCTCGTGGTGCGCGGCCGCGGCGGCGGCGGCAATGCTGGCGAGTGCGGCACGCGCCTGCGTTGCCTTGTGCAGCCGCTCCGCCTCGGTGGCCTCGTCGGCAACCGGTGCCTCGATGTGCTCGTGGCCGTCCTGGTGGTCGCCGTCCTGGCTCTGGGGGCGGTTGCGGTTGCGCTTGCGTTCGCTGCGGGTGGAGCGGTTCGCGGTGCGTTCTCCCTCGCGGTGGTCGCTCCGGCCCGGCTGCGGGTGGTGCTGCTCGGCAGCCACGGTGTGGACGCGGCGGTGCTCCACGGGGATCTCGTGGGTGACCATGCCGCGGCCGGCGCAGGCCTCGCACTGCTCGCCAAACACTTCCAGCAGGCCGGTGCCCATGCGCTTGCGCGTCATTTGCACCAGGCCCAGGCTGGTGACCTCCGCCACCTGGTGCTTGGTCCGGTCGCGGCCCAGGCACTCCACCAGGCGGCGGAGCACCAGGTCGCGGTTGGATTCAAGGACCATGTCGATGAAGTCGATGACGATGATGCCGCCGATGTCGCGCAGGCGCAGTTGCCGCACCACTTCCTCGGCGGCTTCCAGATTGTTCTTGGTGACGGTTTCCTCCAGGTTGCCGCCGGATCCGGTGAACTTTCCGGTGTTGACGTCCACCACGGTCATGGCCTCGGTGCGGTCAATCACCAGGGAACCGCCGGAGGGCAGGAACACCTTCCGTTCCAGGGCCTTGGAGATTTGCTCGTCGATGCGGTGGGCGCCAAAGATGTCCTCGGGCGCGGTCCACTTTTCCAGGCGGTCCAACAGGTCCGGTGCCACGTAGGTCACGTAGGCCTCGATGGTGTCCCAGGCCTCCTCGCCGGAAACGATCAGCTTGGTGAAGTCCTCATTGAAGACGTCGCGGACCACCTTGATCGTGAGGTCCGGCTCCGCGTACAGCATCTCGGGTGCGAGCGTCTTGGAGGACGCGGCACGGGTGCTGATGCCTTCCCACTGGGCGCGCAGCCGGTTGATGTCGTTGGTGAGCTCCTCCTCGCTGGCCCCCTCGGCGGCGGTGCGCACAATGACACCCGCACTTTCCGGCAGGTGGTCCTTCAGGACGCGCTTGAGGCGGTTGCGTTCGACGTCGGGCAGCTTGCGCGAGATTCCGGTCATTGAGCCGCCGGGCACATACACCAGGTAACGGCCGGGCAGGGAGATCTGGCTGGTCAGCCGGGCGCCCTTGTGGCCCACCGGGTCCTTGGAGACCTGCACCAGGACGGAGTCGCCCGATTTGAGCGCGTTCTCGATGCGGCGCGGCTGGCCGTTGAGGTTGGCGCCGTCCCAGTCCACTTCGCCGGCATAGAGGACGGCGTTGCGGCCGCGGCCAATGTCGACGAAGGCGGCTTCCATGCTCGGCAGCACGTTCTGGACCCTGCCCAGGTAGACGTTGCCGATCAGCGAGTCCTGCTGGGTCTTGGACACAAAGTGCTCGGCCAGGATGCCGTCCTCGAGCACGCCTATCTGGATCCGCTCATCATGCTGGCGGACCACCATGACACGGTCCACGGACTCGCGGCGGGCCAGGAACTCGGCCTCGGTGATGACGGTGCGGCGGCGGCCGGAGTCGCGGGAGTCCCGCCGGCGCTGCTTCTTGGCCTCGAGGCGGGTGGATCCGCGCAGGCTGGTCACGCGGTTGGACGCGCTCTGCGACGACTCCACCGGCGCCCGCGGCGCGCGCACCTTGGTCACCGTGTTGGGCGGGTCCTCGTCGGTGCCGCCGGTCAGTTCCAGGTCGGCCTCTCCGCGGCGGCGGCGGCGCCGGCGCCGGGAGGTGACCCCTTCGGATTCATCCTCTGGCCCTGATTCGTCGTCGTGCGCATCGGCGGCCGAGTGCTCGCCGGACTCCGAGGCCCTGTTGCGGCGGTTGCGGTTGCGGCCGCGGCCGCGCCGGTTCTCGCCGGCTTCCTCGTCGTCGCCTGTGTCCGGCTCCCCGTCTGTGTGTGCTGCGGCCGGGATCGGCACGGCCAGGCTGAGGTCGGGGGCAAGGAACAGGGCCGAGATTCCGGCGCCGGGCGCCTGGAACAGCTGCCCGGCGGCAGCGTCGGTGCCGGCCGCGGCACCGGTTGCCGGTACGACGGCGGCCACGTCCCCTTCTGCCGCCGCCGCGGCGCTGCCAGAGGTTTCAAGTGCCGCCACGGCGGCCGGTGAAGTGCCCGGCGCTTCCGTGTCCCCCGCGGACGCCGGCACGACCGCGCCGGCGGCGGCTTCCCCAGCCGCCGCGACCCCAGCCTGGGCCGAGGCCTTCGATGCGGACGTGCTCGACGCTGCGGGCTTGCGACGGCCGCGCGCGGTCTTGGGGGCGGCGGCAACGGCGGCGGCATCGGCCGCCGGTTCGCCGGCGGCTGCATCCTGGGCGGGGGCCCCTGGCGCGGGGGCACCCTGGGCGGGTTCAGCATCGGCCGGCGCGCCGGCCTTGGCGCGGCTGCGGCGGGCAGGCGCCTTCCTGGCGGGGGCTGCTTGCGCGGCGGCGGATTCCGGAACGGCGGTTTCCGGAGCGGAAGCGGCGGCTTGCGTGGCGGCCGCCGGCGCAGCGGTGGCGGGGTCTAGGGAGAGCTCGCCCTGGACTGCTCCGGCAGCCGGGGCCGTGACGGGCGACGTGGCGCGGCGTCGGGGGGCCCGCTTGGCGGGCGCCGTCGTCGGGCCGGTGGCCGATGCAGCCGGGGCCGCCCCCGATGCCGCCGACGACGGCTCGGCAGCAGCGCCGGGGAGTCCGTCCAGCAGGTTCGGGGCCTCGTCCGCCTCCATCTTCTTGGCGCGGCTGCGCCGCACGGGAGCCTTCTTGGCCGGGGCGGCAGCCTCCACGGCTTCAGTCCCAGCGGAGGGTGTCCCCGTGCCGGCGCCGGCAGCGGCCGCAGCGGAGGTGTCGGTTACCTTGGCGGTCGCGCGGCGTGGGCGGCGCACCTTGGCGGGTACCGGCGTCGTACTTTCAGTCGTGCCGTCAAGAGTGCTTCCGGTGGAGGCGTCCGCTGCTGCGGCCTTGCCTGCACGTGTTGCGGCTGATTCTGTTGCGGGCTTTTCATTATCCATTTGTGGCGTTACTTTCGCACCGTTGCCGCACCCCCACATCGGGTGCCGCGAACGGCAGATGTGCCGGCACCCGCGGGCGCCGGCGGAAGTCGTCTAATTGCCCCCTTCGGCGGCACCACCTTTATACGGGTGCGCAAGCTCGCAGGAAGCCAATGGCCGGCCGCTTCCGCATTTGGCCTGCGAGGGGCTGCCCGGTGGATGGCTTCCATGGAATGGAGCGTCGTCACCGGCAATCCCAAGGGCCTGCCATTGGACCGAAGGGCGCATGTGGATCGCCGATCAGCCACCTTCATTGTCTCATACGCGGCCGTTGCCGGTGCCTCACCGGGGACGGCGCGCCAAGTTTGCCACGCTAGAATCAGGACAACAATCGCCCCTTCCCCACAGAAAAGGCCACGATGCCACGCCAGAGTGTTTCCGTGCGACCCGCCGACGCCGCCCTGCCCGTCCTGGTCCGGGCCAGACCCTTCGGCTGGCTTCTGGTCATTGCCGGGGCCGTGGCGTGGATTGCGTCGGCCACGCTGGTGCTGGAGCGCCTGGAGCTGTACACCAACCCTGATGCCCAGATCAGCTGCGACATCAATTCCTGGATTTCCTGCGGCGATGTCATGAAGACGTCCCAGGCGGCCATTTTCGGCTTCCCCAACCCGTTTATCGGCCTCGTGGCGTTCGCGGTGGTCATCACCACGGGCGTGGCGCTGCTGGCCGGGGCCGAGCTCAGGCGCTGGTACTGGCTCGGGCTTCAGGTGGGCATCACGCTTGGCATGGCGCTGATCTGCTGGTTCTTCACGCAGGCCGTGTACGTGCTGGCGATCCTGTGCCCCTACTGCATGGTGGTGTGGTCCATGATGATCCCGCTCTTTGTCTGGACCACGGTCCGCAACCTGAAGCACAGGGTCATCCCGGCCGCGCCCGCCGTCGCCAAGTTCGCGGCCGACTGGGCGTGGGTCATCGTGGGCCTGGCCTACCTCGGCGTCATTGCGGCCATCTTTTTCAAGTTCATGGCGCTGATCATCCCCTCCAACGCCTAGCGGCCCCGGGCGGAAATGACGTTCGACGCCGAAAGGGCACCTCCCGGCGGGGGTGCCCTTTCGCTTTTGCCTGGCTGGGCGGCGTCTGGGCCGCCATCCGCTCAGGCGAACCAGATGCCGATCTCGCGCTCGGCCGACTCCACGGAGTCGGAGCCGTGAACCAGGTTCTGCTGGACCTTCAGCCCCCAGTCCCGGCCAAAGTCGCCGCGGATGGTGCCGGGGGCTGCCGTCGTGGGGTCGGTGGTGCCGGCCAGGGCGCGGAAGCCCTCGACCACGCGGTCACCTTCAAAGATTGCGGCCACCACGGGGCCGGACAGCATGAACTCGACCAGCGGCTCGTAGAAGGGCTTGCCCGCGTGCTCGGCGTAGTGCTGCTCGAGCTGCTCACGGGTTGCGTCGACCTTCTTCAGTTCGGCCAGCGTGTAGCCCTTGGCTTCGATCCGGGCCAGGACGGCGCCGGAGAGGTTGCGGGACACGCCGTCGGGCTTGACCAGGACGAGGGTGCGCTCGATGCTCACAGATTCTCCTTGCGATTTGGGGCAGTTGCGGAAAGTC
Organism: Arthrobacter wenxiniae; assembly: GCF_013376105.1. Taxonomy (GTDB): domain Bacteria; phylum Actinomycetota; class Actinomycetes; order Actinomycetales; family Micrococcaceae; genus Specibacter; species Specibacter wenxiniae. The sequence goes on along the minus strand of NZ_JAAMFM010000006.1, from coordinate 33,786 downwards.
GCCGGGCGCCTGCGTGGCGGCAGGGCCCCAACCAGCTTACTGGGTCCGCGAGGACCAGGCCGTCCCGGAGCTCCGTCACGGCGGTGGAAGGCCATCCCGCGGGCCGTGCGGGAGGCCGCCCTGCGGGGCCGCGCGCAGCCGGCGCCGAAGGCTGACCGGAACGCGTCGACCCCGGGCCGGCGGCGGCTGGTGACGGACTTCGGACATCGGCGGGGCAACAACTGTGGGCCCCGGGAGCCGGCTTCCGGTGGCGCTAGTCCGCGGCGTCCGGGTGGGCGGCGTCCCATTCCTCCTGCTGGCGGGCGCGCGCCCTGTTTTCCCGGTCGATGCGCCCGCCGGTGTGGAGCCCGTACCACCAGGCGATGGCGAAGAGGATGCCGACCACAAACATGGAAGCTTCCCAGAAGCCGCCGGCAATCAGCAGCAGCTGCAGGACCCAGCCAAACGCCGGCCCCCACTTCCTGCCCATGAAGGCGCAGGCGGCCACCATGAGCAGGGCCAGCACGCCGGCCACCACCAGGTAGGCCGGGTTCCTGCCGTGCACGCCATAGAGCCCCAGGCCCAGGAACAGCGCCACGAATGCCTCGAGCACCAGGACGGTGGAGGCGAACATGGTCTTGGTGGAGCGCAGCTTTTTTGGCATCCCGGGGCGCCATTCACGCTGCGCCTTGGTCAGTCGCGCCATGCCTTAGGCACCTTCCCTTTCGCCGGGACGGCCCAGCAGTATGCGGGCCTCGCCCACCACGGTGATGGAGCCGGTGATCAGCACGCCGCCGGCGAGGTCGTTGTTGGATTCGGCCCGTTCCACGGCCCATTCGATGGCGTCGTCGAGCTTCTCGGCAATGTGGACGTCCTCTTCGTTCCAGCCAAGGTCCACGGCCATCTCGGCCAGTTCCGCGGCGGGGATGGCCCGCGGCGAGCTGGACTGCGTGAGGCAGATTTCAGCGGCCTCGTCACCATAGGATTCCTTCAGCGTGCGCAGGATGTCCTCGGCGTCCTTCTCCTGCAGGACGCCGAGCACCACCACGAGCTTGCTGAAGGCGAACGCCTCCTGCAGGGCGGTGGCGCTGACGGCGATCCCCGCGGGGTTGTGCGCCGCGTCGACCACAATCGTGGGCGAGGTGCGCAGCACTTCCAGGCGCCCGGGCGAGGTCGCGTTGCCGAAGCCTTCCCGGACCAATTCCAGGTTCAATTCCTTCTCTCCCCCGCCCAGGAACGCCTCCAGGGCCGCAAGGGCGACGGCGGCGTTCCCTGCCTGGTGCGCGCCGTGCAGCGGCAGCAGGATGTCCGGGTAGCGCCCGGCCAGGCCCTGCAGGGTGACCATCTGGCCGCCCACGGCGATGGTGCGCGATTCCACGCCGAACTCGACGCCTTCGAACCTGAACGCGGCGTGCATTTCCCGGGCCCGGTCCAGGATGACCTGGGCAGCGTCCACGGGCTGGACGGCGCTGACCACGAAGGCGCCTTCCTTGATGATGCCCGCCTTCTCCTCCGCAATGAGTCCGGTGGTCTCCCCCAGCAGTTCGGTGTGGTCCAGGGAGATGGGCGTGAGGACGGCCACCTGGCCGTCGCCCACGTTGGTGGCGTCGGTGATGCCGCCCAGGCCCACTTCCAGCACGGCCACGTCCACGGGCTCGTCGGCGAAGATGGCATAGGCCAGGATGGTCAGGCACTCGAAGTAGGTCAGGCGCTGTTCACCCGCCGACTCGAGTTCGGCGTCGACCATCTGCAGGTAGGGCCGGATCTCGTCCCAGATCCGCACAAAGGTCCCGTCGGGGACGGGGGCGCCATCGATGCTGATGCGCTCGGTGACCCGGCTCAGGTGCGGGCTGGTGTAGCGGCCGGTGCGCAGGCCGTGGGCCAGCAGCCCGGATTCGATCATGCGGGCCGTGGACGTCTTGCCATTGGTGCCGGTGATGTGGATGATCGGGAACGCCTTGTTGGGTTCCCCGAGGATGTCCATGGCCCGGAACAGGGGCGCCAGGCGCGGCTCCATCTTGTTTTCGGGGGCGCGGCCCAGCAGTTCGGCGTAGACGCTCTCCACGGAGAATTCGTCGTGTTCATGGCTCACGGGGCAACAGTCCGTTCAACAGTGATGGTGGTGTCGACGTCGCCGGGAACCAGTTCCAGTTCCAGGGTCAGCGTTTCCTTTTTGACGAGCTCCGCATTGGCGTGGAGGGCGTCCACCACTTCCTGCGGGGCCTGGATGATGGTGCGGATGCGGTCGCTGACATGCAGCTCGGCGTCCTTGCGGGCCTGCTGGATGGCGCGGACCATGTCCCGGGCGGTGCCCTCGGCCTCGAGTTCGGCCGTGACCTCGGTGTTGAGCACCACGAACCCCCCGCCCGGCAGCATCGCAACCGCGGTGGATCCGCCGTCGTGCGCGTCGGCAACCACTGTCTCCAGCGAGTACTCGGACGGTTCAAGGACCAGGCCGCCGGCGGTGACCACGCCGTCAACTTCGGACCAGTCGCCGGACTTGGCGCCCTTGATGGCCCGCTGGACGTCCTTGCCCAGGCGCGGGCCGGCCGCGCGGGCATTGACCACCAGCTTTTGTGAGATGCCGAACTCCTCCGGGGAGGCGTCGGCGGAATCCACAAACCGCACGGCGCGGATGTTCAGCTCGTCGGCCACCACATCCGCGCCGCCGTCGAGCGCCGCCGCGTTGGGGGCCACCACGGTGAGCCCGGCCAGCGGCAGCCGCACGCGCAGCTTGGCGGCCTTGCGCAGGCTGGAGCCGGTGGAGCAGATCTGCTGGACGCGGTCCATCTGCTCCACGAGGGCGGGGCTGGGCACAAACAGGTCCGCGTTGGGCCAGTCGGTCAGGTGCACGGAGCGGCCTCCGGTCAGGCCGCGCCAGATCTCCTCGGTGACCAGCGGCAGCAGCGGGGCGGCCGAGCGGCACACGGCTTCCAGGGCGGTGTAGAGCGCGTCGAAGGCGTCCGTGCTCTCATCGAAGAAGCGGTTGCGGCTGCGGCGCACGTACCAGTTGGTCAGCATGTCCAGGTAGCTTCGCAGGGCGTCGCAGGCGCCGGAGACGTCGTAGGCGTCCAGCCTGGCGCCCATCTGGCGGACCAGGTCCCCGGTGTTGGCAAGCAGGTACTCGTCCATGGTGTCGGTGTAGCCGTCAAAGCGCAGCTTGGCGTCGTATCCGGCGCCGCCGTTGGCCGTGTTGGCGTACAGCGTGAAGAAGCTGTACACGTTCCACAGCGGCAGGATGACCTGGCGGACGCCGTCGCGGATGCCCTGCTCGGTGACCACCAGGTTGCCGCCGCGCAGGATGGGGCTGGACATCAGGAACCAGCGCATCGCATCGGAGCCGTCGCGGTCCAGCACCTCGGAGACGTCCGGATAGTTGCGCAGGGACTTGGACATCTTCTGCCCGTCGGAGCCCAGGACGATGCCGTGACTGATGACGTTCCGGAACGCGGGGCGGTCAAAAAGGGCGGTGGAGAGGATGTGCAGCATGTAGAACCAGCCGCGTGTCTGCCCGATGTACTCGACAATGAAGTCCGCCGGGTTGTGGGTGTTGAACCAGTCTTCATTCTCGAAGGGGTAGTGCACCTGGCCGTACGGCATGGAGCCGGAGTCGAACCAGACGTCCAGCACGTCCTCCACGCGGCGCATGGTGGACCTGCCGCTCGGGTCGTCCGGGTTGGGGCGGGTCAGCTCATCGATGAACGGGCGGTGCAGGTCCACTTCGCCGGCCTTGTTCAGCGGCAGCCGGCCAAAGTCGGACTCCATCTCGGCGAGGGAGCCGTACACGTCGGTACGCGGGTATTCGGGGTCGTCGGACTGCCATACCGGGATGGGACTGCCCCAGTAGCGGTTGCGGCTGATCGACCAGTCGCGGGCGTTGGCCAGCCACTTGCCAAACTGGCCGTCCTTGACGTTGCCGGGGATCCAATTGATGTCCTGGTTCAGCTCGGACATGCGGTCCTTGAACTTTGTCACCTCCACGTACCAGGAGGAGATGGCGCGGTAGATCAGGGGCGTGCGGCACCGCCAGCAGTGCGGGTAGCTGTGGACGTAGCTGGCCTGGCGGACCAGCCGGCCGGCGTCGCGGATCACGCGGGTGATCGTCTTGTTCGCGTCAAAGACCTGCACTCCGGCGATGTCGTTGAGCGGCCCGCCTTCAAACAGGGGCAGGAACTTCGCACCCTCGTCCACGGACAGGACCACGGGGATGCCGTACTGCTCGCAAACCTTCTGGTCCTCCTCACCGTAGGCGGGAGCCTGGTGGACAATGCCGGTTCCGTCGGTGGTCGTGACGTAGTCGGCCAGGAGGAACTGCCAGGACTTGGCCGTGCCGTACTTTTCATCGTCGGCGAAGTAATCCCACAGGGGCTCGTATTTCAGCCCTTCCAGCTCGGAGCCCGTGTACGTGGCGGTGACCGCTTCCGCCGCGGCAGCGCCGTCGTCGTACCCCAGGTCCTTGGCGTAGGCCCCCACCAGGTCCGAGGCCAGCAGGAACTTCTCGGAGGTCGGGGTTGTCGAGACCGCGGAGGACCCGTTGGGCCCGACAGGGACCACGACATAGCTCACGTCGGGCCCGACGGCGAGGGCCTGGTTGGTGGGCAGGGTCCAGGGCGTGGTGGTCCAGGCGATGGCGGACGTGCCGGCCAGCTCCTGTGAGAGGGGGGACTCGCCGGCCAGGATCGGGAAGGTGACGGTGACCGTCTGGTCCTGGCGGTCCTTGTAGACGTCATCGTCCATGCGTAGCTCGTGGTTGGAGAGCGGGGTTTCGTCCTTCCAGCAGTAGGGCAGCACGCGGTAGCCGTTGTACGTCAGGCCCTTCTCGTGCAGCTGCTTGAACGCCCAGAGCACGGATTCCATGTACTCGACGTTGAGCGTCTTGTAGTCGTTGTCGAAGTCCACCCAGCGTGCCTGGCGGGTGACGTACTCCTGCCATTCGCCGGCGTACTTCATGACGGAGGAGCGGCAGGCGTCGTTGAACTTGTCGATGCCCATGGCCTCGATCTGCTTCTTGTCCGTCATCCCCAGCTGCTTCATGGCCTCCAGCTCGGCGGGCAGCCCGTGCGTGTCCCAGCCGAAGCGGCGCTCCACACGGCGTCCGCGCTGCGTCTGGTAGCGGGCCACCAGGTCCTTGGCGTAGCCGGTCAGCAGGTGGCCGTAGTGCGGCAGGCCGTTGGCGAATGGCGGTCCGTCGTAGAAGACGAACTCGTTGGAGCCGTCCTGCCCGGCCTCCCGCTGGTCGATGCTCGCCTGGAAGGTGCCGTCCTCCGCCCAGTATTTGAGCACCAGTTCTTCCACGGCCGGGAAGCGCACGGATGCGGGCACATGGTTGGAGCCGGCGGGGCGGCCGGCGGCGGAAGCCTTCGGGAAATGGGTCATCACATCATCCTGGTGGTGGTAGTGCAGTTGCCGGATGCAAGGACGGCTTGCGCCGCGGTACCACCTCGCTTGCCGACCCCTGGTTTTGTGGCCAGGGCGCGGCCGCTTGTTGACTGCTGTGACGGGCGTACCCGCCCGGTTCTACTGGCGCCCGCTGGCTCTGCCTGCGGGGCACGTTCTTCCGGGAGCTCACCGGTGATGGCCGGGTCGCAGCTTTGTCCTCCATGATACGGGATGCGTGCGGTGGGGCGCACCGCGCGCATCCCTGGGTGGGGGCGGCTACCGGCGGACCAGCTTGTGGTTGGCCGCCTGCGCCACGGGGCGCACCACCACCTGGTCCAAGTTGATGTGGTGGGGAAGCCCGACGGCGTACGCCACCACATCCGCCACGTCAGCTGCCGTGAGGGGTTCCGCCACGCCCTGGTAGACCTTGTCGGCAGCCTCCTTGTCGCCGCCGAGCCGGTTGAGCGCGAATTCCTCGGTCTGGACCAGGCCCGGGGCCACCTCGATCACGCGGAGGTTGTTTTCCACCTCTTCCAGGCGCAGCGCGTTGGTCAGGGCGTGCTGGGCGAACTTGGCCGCGTTGTAGCCGGCGCCGCCCTCGTAGGCGGACAGTCCGGCCGTGGAAGTCAGGTTCAGCACGGTGCCGGCGCGGTGCTCGCGGAGGGTGGGCAGAAACGCCCGTGTCATTTTCATGGTGCCCATGACGTTGGCCTGGAACATCCACTCCCAGTCGTCGTTGTTGGAGGCGCCGATGCGGTCCGCGCCGCGGGCCCCTCCTGCCACGTTGATCAACGTGTCCAGGCCGCCGTTTTCGGAGACGAAGGCAAGCAGGGAGGCAACGTCGCCGTCCTTGGAAACGTCCGCCGCGAAAGCCAGGGCCCCCGTCTCCGCGGCGAGCTTCTCAAGGCGTGCGGCACGGCGCGCCACGGCCACCACCTGCCAGCCGGCCTTGCGGAGGGCGCGGACGGTGGCCTCGCCGATGCCGGTGCTGGCACCTGTGACGACGGCGTGGTGGATCGGGGCGGCGGTGTTTTCGGTCATGGCACCAATTTAGCCCGTCCGCCATGGGGCCGCCTACGCGCCGGGCGTGTCCACGCCGTTGAGGAAGTCCAGCAGCACGGCCGCCTGGTTCTGCCGGTGGTCCTTGGCGCTGTAGAGCAGCACCACCTTCTCGTGCTCCTTCGCCAGCGCGCGGATCTCGTCCACAGCCGGGTTTGTGGCCAGTTCGGCGCGGTAGTCCTTGACGAATGCGGCGAAATGTTCCGGGACGTGGCCGAACGCATTGCGCACCTCGGTGCTGGGCCCGGCGTCCTTGAGCCACACGTCCACGCGGTCCTTCCTGATCCCGCGCGGCCAGAGCCGGTCCACCAGGATCCGGTATTCGTCCGGGCCAGGTTCCTCATACACCCGCAAAATCCGCATCGTGCCCATATCCGCATCATAGCCCCGGGGAATTCCCCCTGGGCCGGCGCACCATTGCCTCGCCACGGTGCGCCACTTCAGAAGTGGCGCACCGTTGCCTCGCCACGGTGCGCAGCTTCGCCGTGCCGGACGTGGCAGGCAACTCATGAAAGAATTGGCGCATGGCTGAAAACACTCCGGGCACAGACACGCCCGCAACCCCCGCAAGTTTCGTTCCCGACAAGCCCGCGCTGGAGGGCCTGGAGGCCTCGCTGACCAGGCGCTGGCTTGAGGAGGGCACCTACAGCTTTGACCGTGAGACCACCCGGGAGCAGGTGTACTCCATCGACACTCCCCCGCCCACGGCCTCCGGGTCCCTGCACGTGGGACACATGTTCTCCTACACGCAGACGGACGTGCTGGCCCGCTTCCAGCGCATGAACGGCAAGAACGTCTTCTACCCGATGGGCTGGGACGACAACGGCCTGCCCACCGAGCGCCGCGTCCAGAACTATTACGGCGTCCGTTGCGACCCGAAGATCCAGTACGACGCCGGCTACCGCCCTCCCGTGTCCCCGGCCAAGAACCAGCGCGACTTCGACGTCGTCTCGCGCCGGAACTTCATCGAGCTCTGCGAGGAGCTGGCCGTGGAGGATGAGAAGGTCTTTGAAAACCTGTTCCAGACGCTGGGACTGTCCGTTGACTGGAACCTTACCTACCGCACCATCGACGGCCATTCCCGTGCTGTGTCGCAGCGCGGCTTCCTGGAGAATCTGGCCGCAGGCGACGCCTACATGGCGGAGGCGCCCACCCTGTGGGACGTCACCTTCCGCACGGCCGTGGCCCAGGCCGAGCTCGAGGACCGCGAGGTGGCCGGCGCCTACTACCGCTACCCCTTCTTCGCCGAGGACGGCACCAAGGTCTACATCGAGACCACGCGCCCCGAACTGCTGCCCGCCTGCGCCGCACTTGTGGCCAATCCGGACGACGAGCGCTACCAGCCGCTGTTCGGCAGGAAGGTCACCTCGCCGCTGTTCGGCGTCGAGGTTGAGGTGCGCGCCCACCCGCTGGCCAAGGCGGACAAGGGCTCCGGCATCGCCATGGTCTGCACCTTCGGCGACCTGACCGACGTCACCTGGTGGCGCGAGCTCCAGCTGCCCACCCGCGCCATTGTGGGCCGCGACGGCCGGATCGTCGCGGACACCCCGGAGTGGATCACCACCGAGGAAGGCCGCGCCAACTACGCGGCCATCGCCGGCAAGACCGTCTTCGGCGCCAAGGAAGGCGTGGTCGAGCTGCTGGCCGCGGCGCAGCTGCTGGACGGCGAGCCGAAGAAGATCATGCACCCGGTCAACTTCTTTGAAAAGGGGGACAAGCCGCTGGAGGTGGTCACCTCCCGCCAGTGGTACATCCGCAACGGCGGCCGCGACGGGGACCGCCGCGAACGCCTGATCAACCGCGGCCGCGAAATCGAGTTCCACCCGGCGTTCATGCGCTCGCGCTACGACAACTGGATCTCCGGACTGAACGGCGACTGGCTGGTCTCCCGCCAGCGCTTCTTCGGCGTGCCGGTGCCCGTCTGGTACCCGCTGGACGCGGATGCCAACCCGGTCTACGACCACCCCATCCTGCCGACCAGCGAAATGCTGCCGGTTGACCCGGCCGCGGACGCCGCCCCCGGCTACACGGAGGACCAGCGGAACGCGCCCGGCGGCTTCGTCGGCGACGCCGACGTCCTGGACACCTGGGCCACCTCGTCCCTGACCCCGCAGATCGTGGGCGGCTGGAGCGTGGACGATGACCTGTTCGCCAAGGTCTACCCGTTCGACCTGCGCCCGCAGGCCCACGACATCATCCGCACCTGGCTTTTCTCCTCCGCCGTGCGCGCCGACGCCCTGCAGGGCAGCGCCCCGTGGAAGCATGCCGCCATCTCCGGCTGGATCCTGGACCCGGACCGCAAGAAGATGTCCAAGTCCAAGGGCAACGTGGTGGTCCCCACCGACGTGCTCAACGACTATGGCGCCGACGCCGTCCGCTACTGGGCCGCCTCCGCCAAGCTCGGCGCCGACACCGCCTACGAGATTGCGCAGATGAAGATCGGCCGCCGCCTGGCCATCAAGCTGCTCAACGCCTCCAAGTTCGTGCTCAACCTCGGCGCCACGGAAGCCAACGTTCTCACGGGCGACACGGCCGTGGCCACCAACGCGCTGGACCGCGCGCTCCTGGCCCTGCTGGCCGACGTCGTCCGCAAGTCCACGGCCGCCTTTGAGAAGTACGACTACGCCAAGGCGCTGCAGGCCACTGAGAGCTTCTTCTGGCATTTCACGGACGACTACGTGGAGCTGATCAAGGACCGCGCCTACGGTGCCGGCGGCGAGGAAGGCCAGGTCTCAGTGCTGGCCGCCCTGGCCACCACACTGGATTCCCTGCTGCGCCTGTTCGCGCCGTTCCTGCCGTTCGCGACGGAGGAGGTCTGGAGCTGGTGGCGCACCGGCTCCGTCCACCGGGCACCGTGGCCCGCCGCCGTGGAAGTGAACGATGGCGACACCACCATGCTGGCCACCGTCGGCGACGCCCTGGGCGGCATCCGCAAGGCCAAGTCCGAGGCCAAGGTCAAGCAGCGCACCCAGGTGCTCTCCGCCACCGTCACGGCAGACGCGGCCAAGGCCGCACAGCTGCGGACCGGCCTTGGCGACCTCAAGGCCGCCGCCAACGCCGTGGAAATCACGGTGGCCGAGGGCGCCGGCGAACTCACCGTGTCCGACGTCGTGCTGGCGCCGGCCGAGGAGCCCGTCCAGGCCTGATCCCGGCCCCGAGCTTGCGAGTGGCGGGAGGGCGTGGGGAAAATCCCCAACCTCACGGGAGGCGATGGTGGGGCTGGGCCTTCCGGGCCAGCTTCTTCAGGCCCTTCCGCGGGGGGACGCGGACGGGCTCGGGCCAGCGCGGGGCTAGCGCGTCGCCCAGGGTCACCCCGCGCAGCTTGCGGGCGAACATGGGCAGCACCCAGTCCGCGGTCCACCTGTATTGGTCCCGTCCCCACTGCTTCCAGGTGGGGGCGGGCTGTTGTTTTTTGTGCTTGGGTGCGATGCCGTGGGGCACGCCGAGCAGGTCCAGCACCTGTCCGGCCATGAACTTGTGCCCGGCCGTGGACATGTGCAGGCGGTCCGGACACCAGAAGCGCGGGTTCCGGTACGCCTCAAAGGTGGCGAAGTCGACCACCACGGCGCCGTGCCGGGCGGCGATGCGCCGGACGCCGTCGTTGTACAGGTGGTTCTTGCGCCGCAGCGGGGACAGGACCGCGGAGACCTCAACGTCATAGCCGGTGAAAAGCAGCAGCTGGGCGCCGGTGGCGGCCAGGCCGTCCACAAGCGCCTCGTACTGGGACAGGATGTCCGCGACGCGCGTGCCGATGTCCATGATGTCGTTGCCGCCCGCGTAAAGCGTGACGAGGCTCGGCTCCATGGCAACGGCGGGCCCCAGCTGTTCGGCCGCTATGTGGCGCAGTCGCTTGCTCCGGATGGCCAGGTTGGCGTACTCCCAGCCGGGCTGGTTGCGGGCCAGTCCCTCGGCAACGCGGTCGGCCCAGCCGCGCACTCCGTTGGGCAGGTGCTTGCTGGGGTCGCCCACCCCCTCGGTGAACGAGTCCCCGAGCGCCACGTACCTCATCCGTTCCCCGCTGATCAGGCCGCCGTCCGGGCCGCCCCCACGGGCCGCCCGCTCCCCTGCCCGATCCCGCGATACGCCCAGCCGGCGGCGCGCCAGGCGCCGGCATCCAGGGCGTTGCGCCCGTCGAGCACGGCCGCCCGGTCCACCACGGCGGCCACCGCCACCGGGTCCAGGCCCGTGAACTCCGGCCACTCGGTCAGCAGCATGGTCAGCTCGGCCCCCCGCAGGGCGTCCATGGCGTCCGCCTGGAATGAAAGTTGGGGGTGCGCCAGCCAGGCGTGGCCGGCCGCCTGCGGGTCGCTGACTGTGACCAGCGCGCCCTTGGCGGCCAGCTGCAGGGCGATGTCCAACGCCGGCGAGTCACGGGTGTCGTCCGTGTGGGGCTTGAACGCCGCTCCCAGGACGGTGATCCGGCGCCCGCGCACCTCCCCGCCGCACATGGCCGCCGCGGCCTCGGCGGCGCGGCCCCGGGCAGCGGCGTTGATGCCGTCCACGAGCGAGAGCAGCTCGTCAAGTGACTGCACGCCGCGCTCCTGCGCCTGTGCCCGGAATGACCGCAGGTCCTTGGGCAGGCAGCCGCCGCCAAACCCCACGCCGGCCTGCAGGTACCGGCTGCCGATGCGGGCGTCGTGCCCCAGTGCCCCGGCAAGTTCGACGACGTCGGCCCCCACCTGCTCGCACAGCTCACCGACGGCGTTGACGAAGGAGAGCTTGAGGGCCAGGAAGGCGTTGGCCGCCACCTTGATGAGTTCGGCCGTCGCGAAATTGGTGGCGACGCACGGGGTGCCGCGCTCCAGCAGTGGCGCGTAGACGGCGTCGAGCAGCTCACGGGCAGCCCGGCGGCCGTCGCCTTCGGGCAGGCCGTAGACCAGGCGGTCCGGCATCAGGGAGTCCGCCACGGCAGTCCCCTGGCGCAGGAATTCCGGATTCCAGGCCAGCACGGCCCCCGTCCCGGCGAGGAGGGCCTCCACGCCTTCGGCCGTGCCGACCGGGACCGTGGACTTGCCCACCACGAGGTCCCCCGGCGCCAGGTGCGGGCGCAGCGCTTCGACGGCCCGGCGCAGCTGGCCAAGGTCGGCACCGTTGCCGGCCTTGGCCTGGGGCGTGCCCACGCAGATGAAGTGGACGCGGGCGCCGGCGAGCCGGGCGGGATCGGTGGTGAACGCGAGCCGGCCGGACGCGGTGCCATCCCGCAGCAGCGCCGGCAGCCCGGGTTCATGAAAGGGGGCTTCGGCCCGGGCCAGCCGCCCCACCTTGGCGGCGTCGGTGTCCAGGCCCGTGACGTGGTGTCCCAGGGAGGCGAGGGCTGCGGCATGGACAGCGCCCAGGTAGCCGCAGCCAACGACGGAAACTTTCACTTGATTCCTCTCAGGCCGGCGCCCTGGCGGGCGTGGTCGGCAATGGTGTCGTTGTAGAGTTCCATGAGCCGCTCGCACACCACGGCCCACGTGCGGCCCTGGACCGCGGAGTGGGCCGCCGCACCGAAGGCGGCCCGCTTCGCGTCGTCGCCCACCAGGTCCTCCACGTAGCCGCGCAGTTCGGACAGCTCGCCGGGCTGGTAGAGCCAGCCGGTGCGCGAAGAGTCCACCAGATCGACGGGGCCGCCGCGGCCGGTGGCCACCACCGGCACGCCGGACGCCATGGCCTCCTGGATGGTCTGGCAGAAGGTTTCCAGCTCGCCGGGGTGAACAAAAAGGTCCAGGGAGGCCATGGCGGCGGCCAGCTTCTCCCCGGCCAGGAAGCCCGTGAAGTGCGCATCGGGGAGGGCGCCCTCCAGCGCCTGGCGCTGGGGTCCGTCGCCCACCACCACCAGGCGCGTGCGGGGGATGTTCGCAAGGGCCGCAAGGTCCCCCACCTGCTTTTCCAGCGCGAGCCGGCCCACGTAGCCGATCACCTTTTCGCCGCGGGGTGCCACGAGGCGCCGGAATGCGTCATTCCGCCTGGACGGGTGGAAGCGGCCCGTGTCCACGCCGCGGCGCCACAAGTCGACGCGCGGGATGCCGTGGCCCCGCAGCTGGTCGATGGCACCCGTGGACGGGGCAAGTGTGCGGGTGGCGGCCATGTGGATCCGTTCCACCCGCGTCCACGCCCAGTTTTCCAGAAACGGCATGCCGTACTTGGCGGCATAGCCGGGGACGTCGGTCTGGTAGACGGCCACGGTGGGCAGGTCCAGCTGCTGGGCGGCGCGTACCCCGCGCCACCCCAGGACGAACGGGGAGGCAAGGTGGACAATGTCCGGGTTGAAAGCGGCCAGCATGGCCTTGACGCGGGCCACCCCGCCCACGGCGACGCGGACGTTGCGGTACCCCGTGACCGGTACGGCAGGCAGCCTCACGATCCTGGCGCCCTCAACGACAGCGGGGGCGTTTCCGTTCGTGGACGGGGCGATGACCAGGACTTCGTCGCCTCGTTGCTTCAAGTGTTGAAGGATTTTCAGCAGGGAATGGGTGACCCCGTTCATGTCCGGCAGGAACGATTCAGCAACTATGGCAATCTTCACGCCTTCAGCGTGTCCGGCAGAGGTGGCCGGGGCCCGGATCCGGGGAAACCCGCACGTGAAAAGATGATGAACGGGGTTGGGCCACTCTTGGACAAAGGGGAAGCCCCATCGGCATTTTGCCGTCGGTGGGGCTTCGGCTTTCGGCCGCCGGGTGACGTTCGACGGTCTGCTGGACTCCATTGCTTTTCAGTGCTTTGGCCGCGTCACCGGCTCCCAGTTCCTTTGTTTCCACGAGTCTGCCGCCAGGGGCGGTTTGTCGATGTTTCTTCCGGTTCTGTCACTGGATCTCTGGTGTCCATCCCCTCTCCCGAAGGATTGGGTAAGAAAAAGTATGCGCCTGTTGGCGGGCAAAAACAAGGGCCGGGCCAGCAACAGTCTTGACTGTTGCCGCCCCGGCCCTCGATCACTGAATTTACCCGAACTGCGGGTTCTCCGTGCGGGTGCGCTTGATCTCGAAGAAGTACGGGAAGCCGGCCAGGGTGACGGTTGCGTCCCAGAGCCTGCCCGCCTCCTCGCCGCGCGGAATGCGGGTAATGACCGGGCCGAAGAAGGCGGTGCCGTTGAACGCGACGATGGGTGTGCCCACGTCCTGGCCCACGCGGCTGATGCCCTCCTCGTGGCTGGCGCGCAGGGCCGCGTCGTACTCCGTGGAGGTTGCGGCGGCCGCCAGCTCTGCCGGCAGTCCGGCCTCGGCAAGGGACTTGGCGATGACGTTGTCCATGTCCTTGTCGCCGTCGTAGTGGATGTGGGTGCCCATGGCGTCGTAGAGCGGCTTGACGACCTCGCTGCCATGCAGTTGCGCGGCGGCGATGAGCACGCGCACGGGGCCCCATGCGGTGTCCAGGAATGCCCGGTAGTCGGCCGGGAGTTCGTCTCGGCCTTCATTGAGCACGGCAAGACTCATCACATGCCAGTCGACCTTGATGTTGCGGACCTTCTCCACCTCACCGATCCACCGGGACGTGGCCCAGGCAAAGGGGCAGGCCGGGTCAAACCAGAAATCGGCCTTTTCGGGCACTGCGATATCAGACAAGGTGGTCTCCTCAGTTCGGCTGACGGTATTGCGCGAATTACACGCCCATTAGACGCAACAGCGGATCAGGCGGACTTGTTCCTGCGCTTGGCCACAACCTCGTGCGGGATCAGGTTGGGCTCGGCCAGCTTGTTGACGGCGTCGGCTGTGATGACCGCCGTGGAGATGTCCTCGCGGCTGGGGAGGTCGAACATGACCGGCTGCAGGACCTCTTCCAGGATGGCGCGCAACCCGCGGGCGCCGGTCCCCCGGGCCAGGGCCTGGTCGGCGATGGCGGCGAGGGCGTCCTCCTCAAACTCAAGGTCGACGCCGTCGAGGGTGAACATCTTTTGGTACTGCTTGACGAGGGCGTTCTTCGGTTCTGTGAGGATCTGGATGAGCGCGGTGCGGTCCAGCTGCGTCACGGTGGTGATGACGGGCAGGCGGCCGATGAATTCGGGGATCAGGCCGAACTTCAGCAGGTCCTCGGGCATGACGTCCGCGTAGGTCGCCTCGGACTGCTTGAGCGCGCTCAGCGGGGCACCAAAGCCAATGCCCTTCTTGCCGGCACGCGAACCAATGATGTCCTCGAGGCCGGCAAAGGCGCCGGCCACGATGAACAGGACGTTGGTCGTGTCGATCTGGATGAACTCCTGATGCGGGTGCTTGCGCCCGCCCTGCGGCGGGACGGACGCAACAGTGCCCTCGAGGATTTTCAGCAGCGCCTGCTGCACGCCCTCCCCCGAGACGTCGCGGGTGATGGAGGGGTTCTCGGACTTGCGCGAGATTTTGTCGATCTCGTCGATGTAGATGATGCCCTGTTCGGCCTTCTTGACATCAAAGTCGGCGGCCTGGATGAGCTTGAGCAGGATGTTTTCCACGTCCTCGCCCACGTAGCCCGCCTCGGTGAGCGCCGTGGCGTCGGCGACTGCGAAGGGCACGTTGAGGCGGCGGGCCAGTGTCTGGGCCAGGTAGGTCTTGCCGCAGCCGGTGGGGCCGACCAGCAGAATGTTGGACTTGGCGATTTCCACTTCATCGTGGACGGCGCCGGCCAGGGTGGTGGACTTGACGGCGTGGCCGGACTGGATGCGCTTGTAGTGGTTGTACACGGCCACGGCGAGGGATCGCTTGGCCGGTTCCTGGCCGATGACGTATTCCTGCAGAAAGTCGAAGATCTCCCGCGGCTTGGGCAGCTCAAAGGCGTCCAGCTCGGCCACCTCGGCCAGCTCCTCGTCGATGATCTCGTTGCACAGTTCGATGCATTCGTCGCAAATGTACACGCCCGGGCCCGCAATGAGCTTGCGGACCTGCTTCTGGCTTTTGCCACAGAAGGAACACTTCAGCAGGTCGGTGCTTTCGCCCATTCTGGCCATGTGTGCGTCCTTCCGGCAATGGCATCGGCGTGCGCCGCTGCCATTGGTTGTTACGAGTTCGGCAGCCGTGGCTGCCCTGCCTTGCGTACGCTTCCACTCTAAGGCAAGGGGCTGACAAAGGGTGGAAGGCACTCGCCGGGACGGAGCAGTTTTTGGCTCCGGCCCGGCGGGTGGTGGATCAGCGCGCGATGGCCGCCGGCTTGATCTTGCGCGGCTCCAGCACCTCGTCAATCAGGCCGTACTCCTTGGCCTGCGCCGCGGTAAGGATGTTGTCGCGCTCGATGTCGTTGCTGACCTGCTCCGGCGTGCGGCCCGAGTGGTCCGAGAGCGTGTTCTCCAGCCATTCGCGCATGCGCATGACCTCGTTGGCCTGGATTTCCAGGTCGGAGGCCTGCCCGCCCTGGCCGCCGGAAAGGGCCGGCTGGTGGATCAGCACGCGGGCATTGGGCAGCGCCAGGCGCTTGCCGGGGGCGCCGGCGGCGAGCAGCACGGCGGCGGCGGACGCCGCCTGGCCCAGGCACACCGTCTGGATCTCGGGGCGGATGAACTGCATGGTGTCGTAGATGGCCGTCATGGCCGTGAACGATCCGCCGGGCGAGTTGATGTACAGCGTGATGTCGCGGTCGGTGTCGTCCGCCTCAAGCACCAGCAGCTGCGCCATGACGTCGTCGGCGGAGGCGTCGTCGACCTGGACGCCCAGGAAGATGATGCGGTCCTCAAACAGCTTGGTGTAGGGGTCCTGGCGCTTGAAGCCGTAGGGCGTGCGCTCCTCAAACTGCGGGAGGACATAGCGGCTGGTGGGAAGATTGCCGGCAGTGCTGCCAAAGGCCGAACCGCCAAAGTTGTAAGTCATGTCTGTTGTGCTCCTGGAAGTAGTTCTTTGGCCGGTTAGTTCGCGTTGGTTCCGCCGCCGCCGGCGACCGTGCCCGCGTGCCGGCTGATCTTGTCGAAGAAGCCGTATTGGAGCGCTTCCTCGGCCGTGAACCACTTGTCGCGGTCATTGTCCTTGAGAATCTTCTCCACCGTCTGCCCGGTCTGCTCGGCCGTCAGTTCAGCCATGACCTTCTTCATGTGCAGGATCAGTTCCGCCTGGATCTTGATGTCCGACGCCGTTC
This sequence comes from Arthrobacter wenxiniae, assembly GCF_013376105.1. Taxonomy (GTDB): domain Bacteria; phylum Actinomycetota; class Actinomycetes; order Actinomycetales; family Micrococcaceae; genus Specibacter; species Specibacter wenxiniae. The sequence goes on along the minus strand of NZ_JAAMFM010000006.1, from coordinate 17,361 downwards.
CGCCAATGCCGCCGGAAGGCTGGTGCATGAGGATGCGCGCGTTGGGCGTCGCGTACCGCTTGCCCTTGGTGCCGGAGGAGAGGAGGAACTGTCCCATCGAGGCCGCCAGCCCGGTGGCGACGGTGACGACGTCGTTGGGGATGAACTCCATCGTGTCGTAGATCGCCATGCCCGCGGTGACGGACCCGCCGGGGGAGTTGATGTAGAGGTAGATGTCCTTCTCCGGGTCCTCGGCGGAGAGCAGGAGCAGCTGGGAGCAGATCAGGTTGGCGTTGTCGTCGCGCACTTCCGAGCCGAGCCAGATGATGCGCTCTTTGAGCAGGCGGTTGTAGATGTATGTATCCTGGCCTGCCGATTCCGGCCCGGCCATGTTCGGTGTGCTGTGCTGTGCCATGGTGGACTTACCTCTCCTTCGTGCGGTCCGCTGGTCCGTGACCGTGCCGGCAGATACCGCCACGCCCGGCCCAACGCGGGCCATCACTAATCTTCACTACTTGGACAGTAGCCGTTTTGGGGCGCCTTTTGTTTCGCAAAACAGTGCTGTTCGCTGACGGCGCACGGTTTGCAGGCGCCCGGGCGGCTTTGCCGCGCACGCCGTGGAAAGGGCATGAAAAAACCGTTGCCGGCTCCCCGTGGAGGGAGCCGGCAACGGCGAGGACGCGCGCCCGGCGGGCCGGGGAACCTAGAGGCGGACTTCGCCCGGGTCGGTGACCGCGGTCGGCTCGATGGCCTCGTCCTCGCCGGCCGGGCCTTCCTCGGAGGCGACGGAGACAAAGTCGGTGAGGTCAACGACGTCGCCCTTGGAATCCTTCACGGCAGCCTTGCCCAGCACGGCGGCCAGGGCCTTGCGGCGGCGGACTTCGCCCACGATCATGTTGACCTGCCCGGAGGAGTCAAGCATCTGCGCGAACTGGTTCGGGTCCATGCCGTACTGGCCCGCGGAGGAGACGATGTAGTCGATCAGTTCGGCCTGGCTGACACCGATTTCCTCCTTGTCGGCGATGGCGTCGAGGATGATCTCGTTGCGGAAGGCACGCTCGGTGTTTTCCTTGACCTCGGCGCGGTGCTCCTCGGTGTCGTGGTCCTCGCCGTGGGAGTTCTCGGGCTTGAAGTGCTGCTCGATCTGCTCGGCAACCACGGACTCGGGGACGGGGACCTCGATGAGCTCCAGGAGCTTGTCCAGGACCTTGTCCCGGGCCTCGACGCCCTGCTCCACTGTCTTGGACTCGGCGGCCTGCTTGGCCAGGTCCTCGCGCAGTTCGGCGATGGTGTCGAATTCGCTGGCCAGCTGGGCAAAGTCGTCGTTGGCCTCGGGCAGCTCGCGGACCTTGACGGCGGTGACCTTGACGGTGACCTGTGCGTCCTCGCCGGCGTGGTCGCCGCCGGCCAGCTTCGTGTCGAAGATGGCTTCCTCGCCGGCGGAGAGGCCGGTCGCGGCCTCGTCCAGGCCCTCGAGCATGTTGCCGGCGCCGATCTGGTAGGAGAGGTCGGCCGCGGAGTCAACCTCTTCGCCGTCGATCGTGGCAACGATGTTGATGGTGATGAAGTCGCCGTCGGCGGCGGGGCGGTCAACGGTCTTGAGCGTGCCGAAGCGGCCGCGGAGGTCGTCGAGGGCCTTGTCGGTGTCGGCGTCGCTGGCCTCGAGTGCCTCAACCTCGACCTCGATGCCGGCGTAGTCGGGCAGCTCGATTTCGGGGCGGATGTCGAGCTCGACGTGGAACTTCAGCTCGCCGTCGGTGGCGGCGGGGTCCGGGACCTCGGTGATCTCAACCTCGGGGCGGCTCAGCGGGCTGATGCCGGTTTCGGTGACAGCGCTCTGGTACCAGCCGTTGAGGCCTTCGTTGATGGCGGTCTCGAGGACATAGCCGCGGCCTACGCGCTGGTCGATCAGCTTGTTGGGGACCTTGCCCTTGCGGAACCCAGGCACCTGGACCTGTGTGGCAATCGTCTTGTAAGCCTCGGCAATGCTGGGCTTCAATTCCTCAAAGGAAACCTCAACATTGAGCTTTACCCGGGTGGGTGTGAGGTTTTCGACAGCGCTCTTCACAGTGTGGTACTCCTGATGGTCTGTTGGTGGATGTTAGGCACCAGCACATGGGCAGTCACTGACCAAACGTGAACCGGATTATGCTGAGTCGGGGCGACAGGACTCGAACCTGCGGTCTCCTGCTCCCAAAGCAGGCGCGCTAGCCACTACGCTACGCCCCGTAGTGCCCGGAACAGTCTACGGGCAAACCTTGGAGGATGCACAATCTGGCCCGGCCTGGCGCCACCCCTAAAGCCCCGCCGTGGATTTGCGGGGGACCGGGTGCGTTGCTAGTATCGAGGAGTTGTTCAGCCGACAAGGCGAATTTCCGGGGGCGTAGCTTAATGGTAAAGCCTCAGTCTTCCAAACTGATTACGCGGGTTCGATTCCCGTCGCCCCCTCCGCATTCCCCGGTGATCGAGCTTGTCGAGAGCCGGGGTTTTGGTTTCCGCGCCCGTTCCCCGTTTCCGCCACCGGTCCACCGGGCGCGAAAATGGGGCAAGGGAGCGGATTCTGTTTAAGAGCACTGGCACCCAGGGCACCAGTAGAGCTTGCGGCCGCCGAGCTCCGTCATGGCCACCATCGTCCCGCAGCGCCGGCACGGCTGGCCGTTGCGCTTATAGACGTAATGGGCGTCCTGCGCCGGAACGTCCCTGTTAACGGCCGACGCCGGACCCATCCGTTCCGCCTCTCCCCCGCCCTCCGCCGCGGCCGGGCCGGCAACAGCCCCGGAACCGCGCCGGTCCTCCCACCTCCCGGCGGCGGCAAGGGCGTGGCCCACCTGGGCGCCCATGCCGGAGGGACGGTCCGCCAGTTCGGTGGTGATGATGCGGCCGTCGAGGACGCCGTCGGCCATCACGAGCGTGATCTCATCCCACAACGCCTCCGCTTCCCCGCGCTGAAGGGAGGTGCCGGGCAGCTGAGGGTCCAGCCTGCACCGGAAGAGCACCTCGGCGCGGTACACATTGCCCACGCCGGCCAGGACATCCTGCTTCATCAGCTGCAGCGCAATGGAGGTGGAACTCTTGCGGATGCGCCGGACAAATTCCTCCCGGCCGCCGGACCGGTTGAGCAGGGGGTCCGGGCCCAGCCTGGACCGCACGGCGGACGCCTCGGCCAGCGTCAGCACCTCGCAGGCCGCCGGGCCGCGGAGGTCGGCCCACCCGTGGGCCGAGACCAGCCGGGCCCGGACCGCCCCGACGGGTTCGGGCGGGCCGTTGTAGTCCCCGACCTCGGGCGCAAGCTCCCGCTCGCCAATCCGCCGGGGCGCGCCAATGCTGGACGCCCCGGTGAACGTCGAGTCGCCGCCAAAGTCCCAGGCGCCGTAGAGGCCCAGATGAACCCGCATGGCCAGCTCGTGCGAGAAAAACAGGAACAACTGCTTCCCGTGGGCCTCGGCGAGTTCCAGCACCTGCCCGTCAACCCGGGCCGCGCCGGCGTCGAACTTCCCCTGCGGACTGGTCACGGCCAGGGCGGCCCCGCCAAACACGTCGTTGAACTGACGGGCCAGCCGGTGGATCGAATGCCCCTCAGGCACGCCTAGCCGACCACCTCGCCCGTGGCCTCGTATGCGGCGATCTTGCCGATGCGGCGCACGTGGCGTTCGGCGTGGCTGAACGGCTCGGTGAGGAACGCCTCGATGATCGCGGTGGCCTCCTCAACGGTGTGCTGGCGCCCGCCCACGGCCACCACGTTGGCGTCGTTGTGCTCGCGGGCCAGGGTGGCGGTGGAATGGTTCCAGGCCAGGGCCGCACGCACGCCCTTGACCTTGTTCGCCGCAATTTGCTCGCCGTTGCCCGAGCCGCCCAGCACAATGCCCAGCGCGTCCACGCCGGCGGCCTGGTCGGCCACCACGGCGAGGGCGGCGTTGATGCAGAAGGAGGGGTAGTCGTCCTCGGCGTCGTAGGCCTTGGGTCCGTGGTCCACCATCTCGTAGCCCTTCGCGGACAGTTCGGTGATGAGGTGGGAGCTGAGCTCCATGCCGGCGTGGTCGGTGGCGATGTGAACGCGCATGGGTGGTCCTTCAGGCTTGGTGGGGTGCAGTCGCTTCCAGACTACCGAAACCGGCGCCTCAGTGCTGACCGGGCAGCTTGCCTGCACGGCGGTTGAGGATCGCGGCGAGGTCGTCCGCCGTGTCCAGGTTGGGGGCGCTGAGCACCGCCCTGCCCCTGACGTTCCGCAGCACGACGGCGGCCCCCGAGTAGGCCAGGAAGCTTTCCGTGCCGCGGTGCTTTCGCAGGCCCCAGCCGCCGTAGTCGCGCGCCTTGATGTCGAGGGAGACCGCGGCCTCCACCTCGGAGCAGGCCAGGACGATGACGGGAACGAGCCCCGCCATCTTGACGGCCAGGCTGCTGCGGTCCACCTGAACGGTGGCACAGAGGGTTCCGACGGCCAGCAACGCGGCCGCCCCGAATGCCGCCAGGAACCACGCGCTGACCACTGTCAGGACGGCGCCGGGCAGGAGGCCGGCCAGCAGGATCATGATGATGACGGAGCTGCGGGGGTGGATGGCATAGGCCAGGCGGTCGTTGGCGGCGGTGGGGTCCGCCTCCAGCTCGAGCATGTCGGCGAGGGCGTCGTCGTCGGACCCGGTCCACTGCTCGTCGGGCTTGAATGTCAGGGCCAGGATCAATCCCATGGACGCGGCGAGCCCGCTGCCCATCAGCGCCACGTAGCCGTCCAGCCGCTGCGGGGCGGCCCCGCCGGCACCGGACTGGCCCAGCAGGGCGGCGGAAAATATGGTGACGGAGCCCAGCTGCAGCGCCATGGCTGCACCCAGCAGCAGGCGGCGCAGGTTGCGCGGCAGCCTGGTCTGTGCCCCGAAGGATCCGATCCCCGCCCCAAGGAGCAGGGTGGCCCCGACGGCCACGGCCATGAAGACGGGCAGCGGGAGGGGCCCGCCGCCGGTGGGCAGCTCGGCCCCGCCCGGCAGCGACCCGGCCAGCAGCAGGGCGCCTCCCGTCAGGCCCAGGCACAGCAGCACGGGAAAGAGGATGGCAAAGCGCAGCGCCCTCGCGTCAACGTGGCGCCCGTTGCCGTTCTCCGCCGCGGGTGCATCCATGGTGCCTACTTTTCCATACGGGCCGCGCACCCGCACCATCCTGCCTGCCCGCCGGCCCGCGGCCCGCATCATGGGCGGGGCGCCGTGGCGGCACTCACAAGGCAGCCCGTAAAGTGACAGACTGAATGCATGCCGCCGGCGCCGAGCCGGCACTGTCCACCCGACACCGAACGGAAGGCATCACCTTGCCTGGCTTGAACCTGACCCGCGCCGAAGCGATCGAGCGCACCGCCACCCTGACCGTCAAGGACTACGACGTGACCCTGGACCTGACACGGTCCGCCGAGACGTTCCCGTCCACCACCACGGTGAGGTTCAGCGCGAAGGAGGGCTCGTCGTCGTTCATTGACGCGGTGACGGACAAGGTGCACCGGGTCACCTTGAACGGCGTGGAACTTGACCCCAAAGTGGTGTCCGACGGAGTCCGCATCCAACTGCCCGGGCTCGCCGCGGAGAACGTGCTCACCGTCGAGGCGGACGCGCTGTTCATGAACACGGGCGAGGGCCTGCACAGGTTTGTGGACCCGGTGGACAACGAGGTCTATCTTTACAGCCAGTTCGAGGTCCCGGACAGCCGCCGCATGTTTGCCGTGTTCGAGCAGCCGGACCAGAAGGCCGTTTTTACCTTCCATGTGACCGCGCCGGACCACTGGGACGTCATCTCCAACTCCCCCACGCCGGAACCCGTCCCGGCCGGCGAGGGCAAGTCCACTTGGCACTTCGAGCCCACCCTGACGATGTCCAGCTACGTCACCGCGCTGATCGCCGGCCCGTACCAGTCCGTGCGCAGCGAACTGACCAGCTCGGACGGGCGCACCATCCCGCTGGGCGTGTTTGCGCGGAAGTCGCTCATGGAGTTCATGGACGCGGACAACGTCTTTGAGCTGACCCGCCGGGGCTTTGAGTTCTACGAAGAGCAGTTCGGCACCCCCTACCCGTTCCCGAAGTACGACCAGCTGTTCGTTCCCGAGTTCAACGCCGGGGCGATGGAAAACGCCGGCGCCGTGACGTTCCTGGAAAGCTACGTGTTCCGCTCCAAGGTCACCGACGCCACGGTGGAACGGCGCGCCATCACCATCCTGCACGAGCTCGCCCACATGTGGTTTGGCGACCTGGTCACCATGCGCTGGTGGAACGACCTGTGGCTCAACGAGTCCTTCGCCGAGTTCATGTCCACCCTGGCCGCCGCTGAAAACGCGGGGTACGCTGACGCCTGGACCTCGTTCTCCTCGATGGAGAAAGGGTGGGCCTACCGCCAGGACCAGCTGCCGTCCACGCACCCGATCAAGGCCGAGATCACCGACCTGGAGGACGTGCTGGTCAACTTTGACGGCATCACCTACGCCAAGGGCGCCTCGGTGCTGCGCCAGCTCGTCGCCTGGGTGGGGCAGGAAAAGTTCATGGCCGGCCTGCGCGCGTACTTTGCCAAGCACGCCTGGTCCAACACCGAGCTGGCGGACCTCATGGTGGAACTGGAAGCCGCCAGCGGCCGCGACCTCTCCGCCTGGACCGGGAAGTGGCTGGAGACGGCCGGCGTGAACACCTTCAAGCCCGCCATCGAAGTGGACGACGACGGCGCCATCACCTCATTCTCGATCCTCCAGTCCGCCGCCCCCGGACACCCCGTGCTGCGCCCCCACCGCGCGGCCGTGGGCTTCTACAACTTCGCCGCGTCCGGAGCGGATGCGGGCAGGCTGGTCCGCACGCATCGCGTGGAGCTGGACGTGGACGGCGCCGTGACGCCCGTCTCCGAACTGGTGGGCCTGGCGCGCCCCGCGCTGGTCCTGGTGAACGACGACGACCTCGCCTACGCCAAGATCCGCCTCGATCCGGAGTCCCTGGCCACGGCCAAGGAGCACCTGAAGGACTTCAAGGACTCGCTGCCGCGCACGCTGGTTGCCGCCTCCGCGTGGGATGCCGCACGCGACGGCGAGACCCCCGCCCGCGAGTACGTTGAACTGGTGCTGGCCAGCATCGGCCATGAGAGCGGCTCCACCGCCGTCACGGTGCTGCTGCGCCAGCTGGCCACGGCCCTGCACTTCTATGTGGCGCCGGAGCACCAGCACGAAACCGCCGTGGCCGCCGCGGACACGCTCTGGACCCTGGCCCGGGATGCGGCGGCCGGCTCCGACGCGCAGCTGCAATTTGTGAAGGCCTTCGCCCTGCACGCCCAGACGGACGTCCAGCTGGACACCGTCCAGGAACTGCTCGAGGGAACCGAGTCGCTGGCCGGCCTGGAGATCGATACGGACCTGCGCTGGGAACTGCTGACCTCCCTCGTGGCCGGGGCGCGCGCGGCCCAGGGCAACATCGACGCCGAGCTGGCGCGGGACAACACCCAGAACGGCCAGCTCGCGGCGGCCACCGCCCGCGCGGCCATCCCGACGCCGGAAGGCAAGGCTGGGACGTGGGAGTCCGTCGTCGTGCGCGGGGAAGGCGCCAACGCCGTGCAGCGTGCCGCCATCACGGGCTTCGGGCGGGTGTGGGACACCTCCCTGCTGCAGCCGTACGTGGAGAAGTACTTTGCCGCGATCCGGGGCGTGTGGGCGGAGAAGTCGTACGAGACCGCGTCCACCATCATCACCGGGCTGTACCCCTCGCAGCTCGTGGCGCAGTCCACGGTGGACGCCACGGACGCGTTCCTTGCCGGGCTGGGTTCCGAGGTCCCGGCCCTGCGCCGCCTCGTGGTGGAGAGCCGTGACGGCGTGGTGCGGGCGCTGAAGGCGCAGGCCGCGGACGCCTGACCCCCGTCGTTCCTGACCCGCATCGTTGAGGGGGCACACCGCCGGCACGGGGTGTGCCCCCTCAACGTTTCCGGGAACCGTTTTTGCCAGTGTTTCCTCACGCTGCCACCGGCGCGGCAATGGGCGGGAAACAGCTTCACAATCGTGCCCCAAAGTATAGCCGTGCGGCGTGATTTGGGCGTAGCTTCAGGGCATGTACCTACATCGACTGAGGATTTTCGCCGCACGCACAGGCGTGGCGGCTTTGATGAGCCTGGGGCTCATTGCAGGCATCGCCGGAGCCCCGGCCACAGCCCAGTCCGCACCGCCGGTCACGTATACCGTGCTGGGCGACTCATATTCCGCCGGCACGGGTGGCGGGGCCGAGTCCCTGCCGTGCCTGCAAAGCCCCAACGGCTATGGCAACGACTACGCGGCGGCCACGCACCAGGCCATGGTGAACCTGGCCTGCTACGGCGCCACCGCGGCGCAGGTCCAGGCGCTGCAGGTGCCGTTGATCCCCGCCACGACGCGCCTCATCACGCTGACCGTGGGCGGCAACGATATTGGGACGGGCGATGTGTCCGCGGCCTGTGTGGCGGCGCCGCAAAGCAGCACCTGCACGGCGGCTTTGCAGGCCTCGCTGGAGAAATTGACGAAGCTGCCGGCCCAGCTCAAATCACTGATCAGGGCTGTCAAGGCAAAGGCCCCACGGGCCAAAATCGCCTTCCTGGGCTATCCGGAGCTGTTTGAACCGGCCAACATGGCCGCGCTGGGCTACCCGGCAGCGCAGGTCGCGGCCGCCAAGACCATGAACGGCGCGGCCGAGCTGCTCAATGGCACCATTGCCTGGACGGCGCTGACCAACGGCGCCAGGTTCGTCCCCGTGTCATGGGCGTTTGCCGGACACGGCATACCGTCCGCCTCACAGTGGATTGTGGGTCCGGGCGACGCGAACCCCTTCGTCTTCCATCCGACAGCGGCCGGCTATCTCAACGGCTACACGGCGGCACTGAGGCTGTTCCTCTAGCATCCGCACGGGGCGCCGCTAGGCTGGGCAGCATGGAACCGAACGAACACCACTACGAAATCAACGTATTTTGGACGGGCAACCGGGGCACCGGGACGTCCGGCTACAAGGCCTACGGCCGTGACCACAGCGTCACGGCCGTTGGCCTGCCCACGCTGCTGGGGTCGGCGGACAGGACGTTCCACGGCGACCGGGAGCGCTGGAACCCGGAACTGCTGCTCGTCACGGCCCTGTCCCAGTGCCACATGCTCTCCTACCTGCATGTTGCGGTCATGCACGGCGTGGTGGTGACCCGGTACGAGGACACGGCCACCGGCACCATGGTGCTGAACCCGGACGGCAGCGGGCAGTTCACCTCGGTGACGCTGCACCCGAGGATTGCCGTGGCCGGTCCCGCCACGGAAGGACTGGCGCTTTCGCTGCATGCCGAGGCGAACCGGAAATGCTTCATAGCCCGCAGCGTGAACTTCCCGGTCCACCACGAGCCCGGCCTGGCGGCGCCCACACAGGACTGAGCCGGCGGACGTGGATGCCCGGATGTGCCCGGAAGGGAACTGCCAGTCTCGGGCGCTAGGCTGGAACAAAGCCCGTTTCCCAACCCCCGAAGATGTCAGGTGATAAGCCCTTGCCCTTGAACACCATTGAAGCCGCCGGCAACTCATTCCTGGACAACCTTTTGCACGCCGGGCTGGCAGTGGGCATATCGCTGATCTTCTGGCTGATTGCGCACTACCTGATCAAGTCCGTCGTCACCCACATCGGGAAGGGTACCTGGCACCAGCGCACCTTTGGCTGGGTCAAGCCCGTCTTCCGCAACCTCGACCCCATGATGCGCGCCCTGGACAACGAACGGCGTGTCCAGCGGGCCCGCACCATCGGCACACTGCTGAACTCGCTGCTGACAGTGATAGTGGTTGTCATCGGCGGGTTCTACCTGTTGATGGCGTTCCAGGTGAACATCGGGCCCCTGCTGGCCAGCGTGGGCGTGGTGGGCATCGCCATCGGCTTCGGCAGCCAGCAATTGATCCGCGACTTCCTGGCCGGCATTTTCATCACCCTCGAGGACCAGTACGGGATCGGCGACGTCATCCAGACCAGCGAGGTCATCGGCCAGGTCGAGTACGTGGGCCTGCGCATCACCCGGGTCCTGGGCGAGGACGGCACGCTCTGGTACCTGCGCAACGGCGAGATCCTGCGCCTGGGCAACCGCACCAAGGGCAATTATGTTTCGCCGGAGGAGCCGGGCCCGACGCCGGGCTCCCCCCTTCCAGCGGCACCTTCCTCCGCGCCGGGGGCGCCGGCGGGCACCACGCCCGCGGCCCCGGCGGGTACCGCGCCGACGGCCCCGGCGGGTACCACGCCGGGGGCGCCTCTGGCGCCAGGCCAAGGAACGGCGTCGTCCGCTCCCGGGACGGGCACGCCCCTCACCGCCGAACCGCACGAATCCGCAGAATAGAAAGCGTCCCAAAAGCCATGACCGCCCAGCACAACCAGCTCTCCCCCTTCGCCGACGGCCCCGCCGCGAACGACGCCGCGGAGGGCGGCGCCGACGAACACACGCCCCCGGCGGCCCCGGAACAGGCCGCGCCGGCCGGCGTGTCCGATCCCGCCGGGGAGTCCGCCTACGCCGACACCTTCTACGGCCAGATCGGCGGGCACGCCACGTTTGAGAAGATGATCCACGTGTTCTACGAGGGCATCGCCGCCGATCCGCTGCTGCGCGCAATGTATGCCGAGGAGGACCTGGGCCCGGCCGAGCGCCGCATGCTGATGTTCATGGAGCAGTACTGGGGTGGCCCGCGCACCTACCTCGAGGAGCGTGGACACCCCCGCCTGCGCATGCGCCACGTGCCGTTTGCCGTCACGCCGGAAGCCCGCGACCGCTGGCTCGCCGCCATGCGCAAAGGCGTCGACGCCGTGGAGCTCTCGACCCTGCACGAGGCCACGCTGTGGGACTACCTGGAACGCGCGGCGGCCTCCCTGGTCAACGCGCCGTCGGACCCCAGCCAGCGCGCATAGCCCAATCCGGTGGTCGAGCCCGCCGCGCCGGAACGTGCCGGGACAGCGCCGGTTCGCCCGGGAGGCGAGAAGCCACAGGGCCCGTGGGAATCCCGCGCTCTCGCTGCAGTCCCGGGCCGTATCGGCGGCGTTTCCGGCTCCGGGCCCCGTCCCGCACCACGATGGTGCGGTTTTGCGAGCCGCCGGCTGGTGGAAACGCCGCCTGTCCCAGAAACGCGCGCAACGGGCCGGATCCCGGGGCTGGACCCCCGGACCGGCCACCACAGGACCTTAGAGGACGGCCTTCGGCCGGACCAGGATGTGGCCGCGGCCGGTGCTCAGGCGCAGCCAGCGGCCGGAACGGAACACTGCGCCGTTCTCCCCCGGCGCCACGAAGCCCAGCGCGTAGGCCGCAAAGGCGGCGCCGCCGGGCAGTTCGCCGTCGAGCCCGGCAATGGGCCGTCCCCAGACGGCGGCGCGGGCGTTGTTCACGATGAGCGCGCCGGGGTTGACGGGGATGATCTGGCCGATCTCCTGCACGCCGTCCTTCGCAGCCTTGATCAGCGTTTCCGCGTCAACGGCCGCAATTTCCTCCCAAGCTCCGCGCGGCGCACTGACCGCGGTCCACGATTCGTTGACCGTCATGGGCGGCACCGGCAGCGAGGTGTCATCGGCATCCATCCGGGCCAGCCGGTCGGCCACGGACGCCAGGCTGACCGTCACGTCAAGGTCGGACGGCGCATCCAGCGCCATGGTCCGCAGCCCCAGGATCGTCGGGGTCCCCTCCCCCAGCAGCTTCGCGCGCATGACGCAAACGAACGCGGCCAGGACGGGACCGGCCCCCTGAAGGCGGATGGCGCCGTCGTCCGCGGCGCGGGCACGGGTCACAAAGGTGCGCAGGTCCGCGACCGTGCCGGGATCGGCAAGCAGGAATTCGTCGGTGTGGGTTGCGGTGGGCATTAGCGCGCTCCTTCGGTGGCGGGTACAGCTGGATGGTCGACGCCGGCGGGCGGCTCCGGGGGCCGGCGGCGGAAGGGCACGGGGCCGCCGCGCCACGTTTCAAGGGCGGCGCGCTGGGGTTCGGTCAGGCGGACGGGGCGGCCCGTGGCGCGCGAGACCAGGACCATGGAGGTGGCTGCCTGGGCGAACACGGCCGAGGTGTCGGCGTCGGTGATGGTGTAGCCGAAGTCGAAGCTGGAACCGCCCACGTTGGTGACCCAGATGTTCACGAACACGGGCTCGGTGCGGAAGGCGATGGGCGCCAGGTATTCGATCTCGTTCCGGCCCACCAGGGTGAACAGCTCGTTGCCGATGAGGTCGTTGAAGCTGGTGGCGCCGCCGGGCGAATGGCCAGGGGCAAAAGGGGTGTGGATCAGCCGGATGCGGGCGTCCTCGAGGTACTGCAGATAGACAACATTGTTGACGTGGTTGTACGCATCGATGTCGCCGAAGCGAACCTGCAGGGATATCTGGATTGCCTGGGCCATATTGCCATCATGTCAAAACGGCGGGGCGCCACCAAGCGGAGGTGCCGTGCGTCACCCGGGTGGGGTGGCGTCCGCGCAGCATCCGCAGCCGCCCACGGGGTGCGGGCGCGCCTCGCGCACGTGCCGCGCCGGTGTGCCCGGACGCCATTTGTGCCGGTGCGCGGCTGACACATAGAGTCACGTTTATGAATGCCATGCCCCCACGGGCCGCCCCCATGGACCAGCTGCTCCACATCCTCGACCTGTCCGACGCCGGCGGCGCCCAGACCGGTGAGGACATCTTTGTGGGCCCGGGCGAGGCCAATCCGGTCCGCCCCCGGCTGTTTGGCGGGCAGGTGCTGGCGCAGTCGATCATCGCGGCCTCGCGCACCGTGGAAGCCGACCGGCTGGTCCACTCCATGCACGGCTACTTCCTGCGCCCGGGAGACGCCGCAGCGCCCATCACCTTCGGCGTGGAGCGGCTGCGGGACGGGCGCTCGTTCTCCGCACGGCGCGCGCACGCCTACCAGGGCGGCAAGCCCATCCTGTCCCTGATCGCCTCCTTCCAGGGGCCCGACAACGGCGTGGAACACCAGGAACCCATGCCCCAGGGCGTGCCCGACCCGGAGACGCTGCCGACGGCGGCCGACGTGCTGGGTGCGATCGACCACCCAGTCGCGCAGGCCTGGGCCTACGACCGTCCCTTCGACATCCGCCACGTGGACCCCAACATCTACTTCCAGGCCCCGGGAGAGCACGTGGCACAGCAGGCGGTGTGGATGAAGTCGATGGGAGCCCTCCCCGCGGACCAGAGCGTGCACCGTGCCGCCCTTGCCTACGCCAGTGACTACACATTGCTCGAACCCGTGCTGCGCCGGCACGGCCTCAGCTGGGCCACCCCGGGCATGAGCGTGGCCAGCCTGGATCACGCCATGTGGTGGCACCGGCCGCTGCGCGTCGACGACTGGCTGCTCTACGTGGCCGAGTCCCCCAGCGCGTCCGGCGCGCGCGGCCTGAGCCGCGGCCGCTTCTACAACCGCGACGGTGAACTGGTCGCCTCCGTGGCGCAGGAAGGGATGCTCCGGCTTCCTGCCGGCACGCCGGTGGTCGACTGAGCACACCTCCTGTCATGACAAAGCGAGCCTGCCTGCGCCTCGAAGTGAGACGCTGGCAGGCTCGCTGGGCAGGTACCGGCGCTGTGGGAGCGAACGGGTCCTAGTCGCGCGTCAGTCGGCGGTGGGTGACGCGGTGCGGACGGGCTGCGTCCGCACCGAGGCGTGCCACCTTGTCGGCTTCGTAGGAGTCGAAGTTGCCCTCGAACCAGTGCCAGTTGGCCGGGTTCTCGTCGGTGCCTTCGTAGGCCAGGATGTGCGTGGACACCCGGTCCAGGAACCAGCGGTCGTGCGAGACCACCACGGCGCAGCCGGGGAACTCCAGCAGCGCGTTTTCCAGGCTGCTGAGGGTTTCCACGTCGAGGTCGTTGGTGGGCTCATCGAGGAGCAGCAAGTTGCCGCCCTGCTTGAGGGTGAGCGCCAGGTTCAGGCGGTTGCGCTCACCACCGGAGAGCACGCCGGCCTTCTTTTGCTGGTCGGGACCCTTGAAGCCGAACGCTGCAACGTAGGCACGGGAGGGCATTTCAACGTTGCCGACCTGGATGTAGTCGAGGCCGTCGGAGACAACCTCCCACAGGGACTTTTCCGGGTCGATGCCGCCGCGGCTCTGGTCGGCGTAGGAGATCTTGACGGTCTCGCCCACCTTGAGTTCGCCGCCGTCGAGCGGTTCCAGGCCCACGATGGTCTTGAACAGCGTGGACTTGCCGACGCCGTTCGGGCCGATCACGCCGACGATGCCGTTGCGCGGGAGGGTGAAGGAGAGCCCGTCGATGAGGACGCGGTCACCGAAGCCCTTTTGGAGCTCCTTGGCTTCCAGCACCACGCTGCCCAGGCGCGGACCCGGCGGAATCTGGATTTCCTCAAAGTCGAGCTTGCGCGTGCGGTCGGCTTCGGCGGCCATCTCCTCGTAGCGGGCCAGGCGGGCCTTGGACTTGGTCTGGCGGCCCTTGGCGTTGGAGCGCACCCAGTCGAGTTCCTCGCCGAGGCGCTTGGCCAGCTTGGCGTCCTTCTTGCCCTGGACTTCGAGGCGGGCGCGCTTCTTCTCCAGGTAGGTGGAGTAGTTGCCCTCGTACGGGTACAGGTGGCCGCGGTCCACTTCGGCGATCCATTCGGCCACGTGGTCCAAAAAGTACCGGTCGTGGGTGACGGCCAGGACGGCGCCGGCGTAGCCCTTCAGGTGCTGTTCGAGCCAGTTGACGGACTCGGCGTCCAGGTGGTTGGTGGGCTCGTCGAGGAGCAGCAGGTCCGGCTTCTGCAGGAGCAGCTTGCACAGGGCAACGCGGCGGCGCTCACCGCCGGAGAGGACGGTGACGTCGGAGTCGCCCGGGGGGCATTGCAGCGCGTCCATGGCCTGCTCCAGCTGGGAGTCGATGTCCCAGGCGTCGGCAGCGTCAATCGCTTCCTGCAGCTTCCCCATTTCCTCAAGGAGGGTGTCGAAGTCGGCGTCGGGGCTGGCCATTTCCTCGGAGATCTCGTTGTAGCGCTGGATCTTGCCGTAGATTTCGCCCACGCCTTCCTGGACGTTGCCCAGGACGGTCTTCTCCTCGTTCAGCGGCGGTTCCTGGAGCAGGATGCCCACGGAGTAGCCGGCGCTGAGGCGGGCCTCGCCGTTGGAGGGGGTGTCCAGCCCGGCCATGATCTTCAAAATGGTGGACTTGCCGGCACCATTGGGGCCCACGACGCCAATCTTGGCACCGGGGAAAAAGGACATGCTTACATTGTCAAGAATGAGTTTTTCGCCAACAGCCTTGCGGGCGTTGGACATCGTGTAAATAAATTCCGCCATACCCAATAGGTTAGTGGGTGCGGGTGGTTAACTCACATTCAGGGCGGGGCCGAGGTCAGCGCTGGTCGCCAATGAAGCAGCGGCCGGACGCGAGGATCGGCAGGATGGTCACGGAGGCCCGGCCGTCGCGCACCTGGCCGATGACGCATTCCTTGGCCACGGGTGCGGCCGCTTCCATGGCGTCCACGGCCAGGCCGGTGGGCGTCCTGTCGATGGAGACCTCCACCTTGCCCCTCGAGGCTCCCGCATCGACCATGGCCGCCATCATCTGCCCGCGATTGGGCAGTTTGGTGGTGGCGCCCAACGCGGTCAGGGAGGCCTTGACGCCCTCAGCCAGGGCCGCCGCGTCCGATGCCGGCTGCCCGCCTTTGGCTGTCACCGTGGGACCCGCCGTGGGGGCCGCCGCATCGTGGCTGCCTGCCGCCAACTTCTCCGGCGAGCTCGTGCCGGACGGGAGCACTGAGCAACCGGTGACCACGAGCGTTGCTGCGATCGCCAGGGACGCGGCGACGGCGCTCAGCCGCCGGGCGGCGCGGGTCAACGGCCGACGGGGCGTCAGGGAAGGCGTGGTCACCCCGCTATTCTGCCACGGCGGCCCGGGGGCGGTCCCCGCCCGGCGGGCCGTCCCGCCGGTCGCCGCCCGGCGGCCCGGCTCAGAACGGGGGCCGGCCACCGCCCGGGGCCCGGCTCAGAACGGGGGTCCGGTCTTGACGAGTTCCCCGGTTTCCTGGTTAAGGGTCTCGCCGTCTTCGGTTCCGTCGTCGCCCTCCGCATCCGGGGTGTCCCCGGCCGACGAGGCGCTGCCGCCTTCGGCCAGAGCCGCGGCCGCTGCCTGATCGTCCCCTTCACCAGGGTCCCCGTCGTCCCCATCCGGGTCGGACACGGAGTGTGCCGTGCCAACCCCGGCATTGGCGAGGGTCCCCGGGGCGGGGGCTCCGGCGTCGTACTGGCCCTGCTGGGACTGGGAACCGGGGCGCTGGGCGGAGCTGCGGTGGTAGGTGCAGCTGCCGAATTTCAGGTCGGCGCCGACGGAATCGGCGTCGATTTCGACGGACATGCCTTGGGTGCCGTCGAGCTTGGTGAAGTTGTTGATCTTCAGCTTGCCGGTCACGATGATGCGGTCGCCCTTTTTGATGCTGGCGGCGACGTTGGTGGCAAGGGTGCGGAAGGTGTTGATGCGGTACCAGTTGGTGGGTCCGTCGCCCCATTCGTTGGTGGCAGGGTCCAGAACGCGGTCGTTGGAACCCATCCGGAACTTGCCAATGACCAGGCCGGATTCCTTGGTGTCCAGCTCGACGGGCGATGAGGCAAAGCCCCGGATCGTGAGGTAGTTCGACATGAGATTTCCTTTCAGTAGCGCAGTGCTTGGGAGTTGCTCGCTTGGATCAAGCCAACGCCACCGGCGCGCACTCCAACAGGGGGACTTGGCGAATTGTGGACAAGTTCGCGGCACGGAGAGGGTGTGGAGGCAGAGATGTGGCGTCAAACCTGATAATTTAGTGGGGTCCGTCCATGGCGGACATGCCTCGGTAGCTCAGCGGATAGAGCAGGAGCCTTCTAATCTCTTGGCCGCCGGTTCGAGTCCGGCCCGGGGCACCAAATGTGGTCCTGACCTGCGGTTATGTCTCAAAGGTCAGTGTCCGCAAGGGCTAGAATTGCCGCGACTCACCTTTTACTCATCTATTTCAGCAGAATTTTCTTGAACGTGCACTCATCTATTTGAAGACTGTCAGCTCATCTTTTTGGACAATCGGACCCGAAAAGTGGCCAGATTCCGCGGTTCTCACTCTCCCGGGCACGACCGGGCAGTTACCGGCACCAATAGAGCCTTCGATCGCCGTTCTTACGGTCCTGGGCGCTGCCGGGCAGCTAGGAAGTTGCCCTTGATAGCGCAAACAGTCCGGCGTGGCAGCTTCGATCATCCTGATCAAGTAATTCGCAGGATCCCCTTGAACCCATGTCAAGGGCCATGAGCTTCTGCCCACCAGCGGCCAGGTTTTCTGCCCGCTGGTGGCCAGTATGAATGCCCGGATATGGCCATGAGATCTGCCCGCAATTACAGGTTTGTGGTTGGCCATTCTGGTCCGGTGTTTTAGCTTAGTTGTGCTACTCCTTTCCCTGCCAGGGCCTGGGTCAGCCTGACGGAGTCGCCGCTGGTT
>NZ_JAAMFM010000059.1 GCF_013376105.1 Arthrobacter wenxiniae | reverse complement strand
GAGACACTAGCTCCCATATTCTTAGCGGGTTGACGGATGCGTTGCCTGATCGTGATCCGGAGGAGACGGCTGAGTGGTTGGAGTCGTTGGATGCGTTGATTGGTGAGCGGGGCACGGAGCGGGCGCAGTTCATCATGCGCAGCCTGCTTCAGCGTGCGGGGGCGCAGAGTGTGGGCGTGCCGATGGTCACGACGACCGATTATGTGAACACGATTCCGGCGGACCAGGAGCCGGTGTTCCCGGGCGATGAGGAGATCGAGCGGCGGTACCGGGCGTGGCTGCGGTGGAACGCGGCGGTCATGGTCCATCGTTCCCAGCGTCCGGACATCGGGGTGGGCGGGCACATCTCGACGTATGCGGGGGCGGCGACCTTGTACGAGGTCGGCTTCAACCATTTCTTTCGGGGCAAGGACCATGCCGGGGGCGGGGACCAGGTCTTTTTCCAGGGCCACGCGTCCCCGGGCATGTACGCGCGCGCGTTCCTGGAGGGCCGCCTCTCGGAGGAGGACCTGGACGGGTTCAGGCAGGAAAAGTCCAAGGAGGGCCATGCGCTGTCCTCGTACCCGCACCCGCGGCTGATGCCGGACTTTTGGGAGTTCCCGACGGTGTCGATGGGGATCGGGCCGATGAACGCGATCTACCAGGCCCAGTCCAACCGGTACCTGCATAACCGGGGCATCAAGGACACCTCCGACCAGCACGTGTGGGCGTTTTTGGGCGACGGGGAAATGGACGAGCCCGAGTCCCGGGGCCTGCTCCAGCTCGCGGCGAACGACAAGCTGGACAACCTCACGTTCGTGGTGAACTGCAACCTCCAGCGCCTGGACGGGCCGGTGCGCGGCAACGGCAAGATCGTCCAGGAACTGGAGGCGTTCTTCCGCGGCGCGGGCTGGAACGTCATCAAGGTCCTGTGGGGCCGGGAATGGGACGAGCTGCTGGCCCGCGACACGGACCACTCCCTGGTGAAGGTCATGAACGAGACCCTGGACGGGGACTACCAGACGTACAAGGCCGAGTCCGGCGGGTTCGTCCGCGAGCACTTCTTCGGCCAGACCCCCGCGACGAAGGAACTCGCCGCGCACCTCTCCGATGACGAGGTCTGGAACCTCAAGCGCGGCGGGCACGACTACCACAAGGTCTACGCCGCCTACCAGTCCGCGGTGGAGTTCCGGGGCAAGCCGACAGTGATCCTGGCCCACACGGTCAAGGGCTACGGGCTGGGCACGCACTTCGAGGCCCGCAACTCCACGCACCAGATGAAAAAGCTGACCCTGCAGGACCTGAAGGACTTCCGCACCCACCTGCGCCTGCCCATCAGCGACGAGGTCCTGGAAGCGGACCCGTACCGGCCCCCGTACTACCACCCCGGCCCGGACGCCCCGGAAATCAAGTACCTCATGGAACGCCGCGCCGCCCTGGGCGGGTTCCTGCCCGAACGGCGCGCCGGGCACACCGCGGTGGAACTGCCCGGGGAGAAGACCTACGAGGTCGCCAACCGCGGCTCGGGCAAGCAGCACGCCGCCACGACCATGGCGTTCGTGCGCCTGCTGAAGGACCTCATGCGCGACAAGGGCATCGGGCACCGGATCGTGCCGATCATCCCGGACGAGGCAAGGACCTTCGGCATCGACGCGTTCTTCCCGACCGCGAAGATCTACAACCCCAACGGCCAAAACTACCTCTCCGTGGACCGGGACCTGGTGTTGGCCTACAAGGAATCGGTGTCCGGGCAGATCGTGCACGCCGGCATCAACGAGGCCGGCTCCGTGGCCGCGTTCACCGCCGCCGGGACCGCGTACGCCACCCACGGGGAACCGCTGATCCCGATCTACGTCTTCTACTCCATGTTCGGCTTCCAACGCACCGGGGACCAGTTCTGGGCCGCCGGGGACCAGATGACCCGCGGCTTCATCATCGGCGCGACCGCCGGACGGACCACCCTGACCGGGGAAGGCCTCCAGCACGCCGACGGGCACTCCCCCATCCTGGCCTCCACCAACACCGCCGTGATCAGCTACGACCCGGCCTACGGCTACGAAATCGGGGCCATCGTCAAGGCCGGGCTCGAGCGCATGTACGGGCCCGGTTCCACCGATCCCAACGTCATGTACTACCTCACCGTCTACAACGAACCCATCCTCCAGCCCAAGGCCCCGGACGAGATGGACGTCGAGGGCATCACCCGCGGCATCCACAAGCTCAAGACCGCCGACCACAACGGGCCCCGCACCCAACTGCTCGCCTCCGGCGTCGCCGTGCCCTGGGCCCTGGAAGCGGCGGAAATCCTCGCCGCCGAGTGGGGCGTCGCGGCCGACGTGTGGTCCGTGACGTCCTGGACCGAACTGCGCCGCGACGGACTCGCCGCCGAGGAACACGCCTTCCTCCACCCCGACGAAGAACCCCGCACCCCCTACATCACCGCGAAAATGGCCGGCGCCCAAGGCCCCGTCATCGCCGTGACCGACTACATGAAGGCCGTCCCGGACCAGGTCCGCCAGTTCCTGCCCAACGACTTCGCGACCCTGGGCGCCGACGGCTTCGGCTTCTCCGACACCCGCGCCGCCGCCCGAAGGTTCTTCAAGATCGACTCCCACAGCATCGTCGTCCGCGCCCTGCAAATGCTCGCCCAGCA
>NZ_JAAMFM010000058.1 GCF_013376105.1 Arthrobacter wenxiniae | reverse complement strand
TGTTAGCGGCAACTCTAAACTGACCGGAGACGGAAAATTTGATTGACCGTTCGCGGCAGTGGTTTTGACCGCTGGCGGCAGGTATTTTTGACCATTTCTCCGCCGCCGGCCGGCGGCGGGGTGTGCCGGGATTCCCTTGTCCATTCCCTCGTGTCGTTACGGGGAGAGCCCCTTCCTTCCGGGTGAAGATGGCGATGCCAATCGTTGATCATTCACCTGCATTGCGGGAAGGAAGGGGCTCGTTGTGAAGTCTCCAGGAGAGTTCATGGAAATTTTAGCTGCTTATGATTTAACCCGGTCGTACCGGGACGCCGCGAAGATCTGCGGCGTCTCGCACAACACGGTCCGGTCGTATGTGAAGGCCCGCGACGGGGGCGCCGCGGCGCCGGTGGCCCGCCAGCGCGGGCGGCTCACCGACCCGTACCTGGGACAGATGATTTCCTGGGTCGACCAGTCCCGCGGGAAGATCCGCGCCGACGTGGTCCACGAAAAGCTCCTCGCCCTGGGGTTCACCGGCTGTGAGCGCACGACCCGGACCACCGTGGCGGAGTTGAAGGCGAAATACCGGGCGCAGAACGTGCGCGTGCACCGTCCCTGGTCCCCGGAGCCGGGCCTATGGGTCGAATATGATTACGGGGACGGCCCCGTCGTGGACGGTGTCAAGACCGTCTTGTTCGTGGCCTGGCTGGCGTTCTCCCGCTTCCGGATCGTCATCGCCTTGCGCGATAAGACCATGCCCAGCGTGTTCGCCGCCCTGGATCGGACGTTCCGGCTCATCGGGGGCGTCACGACCCACGTGCTCACCGACAACGAAAAGACCGTCACCATCGAGCACATCGCCGGGATCCCGGTCCGCAACCCGCAAATCGTCGCGTTCGCCCGCCACTACTCCACGTCAATCCAGACCTGCATGCCAGCGGACCCTGCCTCGAAGGGCGGGGTGGAAAACGCGGTCAAGATCGCCAAGGCCGACCTCGTCCCGAAGGACACCAACCTGCTGCCCGAGTACGCTTCCTTCGCCGAGCTGGAAGCGGCGTGTGAGGCGTTCATGGAGGACGTGAATTCCTCGGTGCACCGGGCGACCCTGGAAATTCCCAAGGACATGCTCCGCCTCCATGAACAGCCCCGCCTGCACCCCGTCCCGGCGGTGCCGGTGACGGCCAGTTTCGGCCATGCCCGCCAGGTCCCGCCGAACACGCCCATGGTCACCTACGAACACTCCCGCTACTCCGTCCCGCACACCCTCATGGGCGACCGGGTCTGGGTCCGCGGCACCGAGGACGAGGTCGTCATCGTCCACGTCGGGCCCGCCGGCCCGGTCGAGGTCGCCCGGCACGCCCGCACCCGCCCCGGCACCCCGGCGATCAACGACGACCACTTCCCGCCAGCCCCGGCCGGGGCCCTGGAAAGGGTCATCCGGCCCACGAACAGGGCAGAGGCAGAGTTCCTGGCCCTCGGCGCGGGTGCGGCGCTCTGGCTCAAGGAGGCCGCCGCGGCCGGGACCAACAAGATCCGCCACAAAATGGAACGCGCCGCCACCCTGGCCAAGGTGATGGGCAACGATGTCGTCGACCAGGGCCTGGGAGCCGCCGCCGTGCACCAGCGCTTCACCCACGAGGACCTGGTCTCCATCATCACCAACACCGCCACCGGCGAACCCCCCAGCACCATCGGCGCGACCCACACCGTCACCGACCCGGGCCGGTGGCTGAGCCAGGGCACCAGCGCCTGGTCCGGCTTTGGCACCACCGCGGAGCCGGGCACCAGCGATGACACCGACCTTGAAGGAGCCGCCGAATGACCGCCACCACCCTCACCCCCGCCCCGCGGGCCGACCAAGGGGTGGAACATGTCATCGCACTGATGCGCACCACCCGCATGCCGCACGCCCGCGCCGTCGTCGCCGACGTCCTCGCCACCGCCAAGGCCCAGCGCTGGGATCCCACCGAAGTCGTCCGCGTGCTCCTCGAGGCCGAAGCAACAGGCCGGAACCGGTCCATGCTCGCCACCCGGCGCAAACGCGCCGGATTCCCCACCGGGAAAACCTTCGACATCTGGGACGAGGCGCTCTCGACCCTGCCGGCGGCGACGACCTCGTTCCTGCGGACCCTGGAATGGGTGCGGCGCCGGGAGAACCTCATCGCGTGCGGCCCCTCCGGCACCGGCAAAACCCTGCTGCTGGAGGCCCTGGGCCAGCAGGCCATCAACGAGGGCATGTCCGTGTCCTGGCTGAGCATGGAGGACCTCGGCGCGCTCGTGCGCCGCCACCGCATCGACGACAGCGTCAACAAGGCCATCACCCGCGCCACCAGCGTGGATTTGATCTGCATCGACGACATCGGCCTCCTGCCCGTCTCCGCCGACGCCGCCGAGGGCTTCTACCGGGTCGTGGAGGCCTCCTACGAAAAACGCTCCCTGGCCATCAGCTCCAACATCCACCCCTCCGGTTTCGACGAGCTCATGCCCAAATCCATAGCCACCGCCACCGTGGACCGGCTCCTCCACCACGCACACCTGTGCCAAACCAGCGGCGAGTCAGTCCGGCTCATGCAAGCCCAAAACGGGAAAGGAACCCGGCCCATGAACTAAATCCACACGACGGTCAGGCGCCCACCACCCCGGCCCGCCCGGGCGCCTGACCCTGTCCAAAAATACCTGCCGCCAGCGGTCAACCCCTTGCCGCCACCGGGCAAACCAACATGCCGCCACCGGTCAGTTTAAAGTTGCTGTTGAC
>NZ_JAAMFM010000057.1 GCF_013376105.1 Arthrobacter wenxiniae | reverse complement strand
TATTAAGACGCTGGCCACACAGAAAAGACTTTGCAGTCGCCCTGGGTATCCACCGGCCTGTGGCTTGTCAATTGGATCTGGTCAGAGTCTGTCCGTAGGCGGAACGTTCTAGAAGCGAGGTGACAGCCACAGATGCTTCGTTGGGCCCGTCCGGCGCTTTTTCTAATCCCACCGGCAACGCCGAGACCGGCGTGGAACCTGTAACCAGCAAGCCCCACTAGGACAGCGGACACCAAGTCACAGCCAGCCGCCCCTACAAGAAATGTCAGGTTGCTGGCCTTCCCTATCCATCACGTATCCCGCTTCATGAAAGAATGAGGGTAAGCGCAGAAACACTCGTCATGATGACACCTGGATCATGGGGTTTAAACATGCAAAACGGGTCACAAAATAACAACGAAACTACTGAATATCGCCAAACTGTTGACTTATCGAGTGGAAGAGCCAACACTTTCATCAACAATGAAATCATAGCTCGACTTGCGGGTTGGAAGTAATGGCTCGATCGAACCGGTGGCGAAGGGAGATTTATGAACGGCGTGGCTCGCTGCATTGCAGCAGCAACTATTTCCTTAACGCTCTCACTTTGCGGTTGTTCCGCACACGACGTAAGCCCCGGACCAACGGTATCCCCTCTCAGTGAAAATCCGAAAACAACCACATCTAGTATAAATGAAATACGAATAATAACTCCAGCTTACATCATCGAAACGCCTACGCCAGACATAAAGAAAAAATACGAACTCATTAATTCATACGTTAACTTACATCCAGACGAATTTGGTGGATCGTTTATACCTCCATATGATTCGAGAACAATTCGGATTTGGGTGACTCATGACAAAACTTGGGAGTCGGCAGAGTTTGTCGCTTTAAGGAGAAAACTCGACCCTGAAGGCAAGACCATAGTGCTTGCCGGGGAGGGAAAGTCGATAAAATTCCTTGAGGATCTTCAAGAGCGATTGAAGGATCGATTCTTCGAAGCCGACAGTAAAAAGATTACTTCAATCCTATTTAGTCCAGAATATAACGCGGTCGTTGTTAAAATTCGATACGTAAAGGGGGATCCCGATCTCAATAGGATGCCTCTCGTCATCGAAATTAATAACTTTTCCAAAAATGTTGTTTTTCAGTCTGTCGGCGCTGACACAAGTGGTGGATAGTCACGCTGCGTCGCAATTCCGATAAATTAACCTAATAGTCCTTACATAAGAAGGTCAATACGGTGAAAAAGAGATCAGCACTTTTAGCGCTTGCCTCGGCACTCTTACTGTGTGCGGCAAGCATAAGCGCCTCGATGGCATCCCAACAGTCGAATACCAGTGGCTCTCCGGTTCGAATCTATGTGGAACCAGTTCTCGTCGGGCAAGAGAGCCCGGAACTGATTGAGATGGATGCCAAAGTCAACAGTTACGTCTCGCAGTATCCTAGCGTGTTTTCGGGCACATACATTTCAACAGATTCAAGTGGTTTGACTGTTGGTGTCGTCGACCAAAACGACCCAGCGGCTGATGCGCTCAAAGCTTTGGTAGGAAAACTGGACCCCACTTCAAGCTTTATTACAATCATACCTGCTAGGTACACTTGGAATGATTTAGACAAGATCAGATCATCTATTGTCGATGAATATATGACCGGAGGCAGCGGTGTCTCGGGTGTCGGAGTTGATGCCTCACAGGATGCAGTCCTGGTAGAGGTGCCGCGAGATGCCAGCGGACTGGATCTGACTAATAATCCCATTGCGATCAAATTAACTCAACAATATGGTAGCGCTGTCATGTTCCAAGAAAGTGCCGGTGAAACCTCGGCAACTACTGCGAATAATGACATAAGCCCTCACTTCGGTGGCTCAGGCTACAAATGGTACGACGCCGCTGGATCAGTAGCTAGCGGCTATTGCTCATTGGGTTTCCCCGTCAAGGTCAACAACGTTACGTATGGACTAACCGCTGGGCATTGCCGCCCCGGTTCCGCAACCAATTACGTTAATGCTTACTCCGTTGGCGGCGTCAGCTCATCTTTATATTTTGGCAGTCTGTACACAACTACTTGGATCGGCACGCAAAATACATATGGAGATTGGTCACTTTTGAAAGGATCGGGTTACAACCCATATGTCTATAATGGTCCTGTTGGATCCAGCACTTTTCTGTCAGTTGTGGATGCCTCTTTCTACTACCCATCGGTCAATTCTGGAATGTGTTCGTCTGGAGCCAGAACGGGTCAGATTTGCCGATACAAAGTTTTTCAAACCGGATGGTGCGAGCCATATGACGGTGTAACAACATGTAGTCTCATCAGAATGAAATCAGATCAAAATAATGACGGTTCATACGATTGTGATGGGTGGTATTACGGTGATTCGGGAGGATCAATCTACGCTGGCGCTACGGGAGGGGTCCGAGCTTTCGGTATTGCCAGCGCCATCACCACTGAATGTCCAGCTGCTGGCCGATTCTATTACGCTACCTCTTTGTTTGGTGTGAGTCGATGGAATTCCGGAGCATCAATGCCATTGGCGCCCTAGCCTCGAAATTTCATGAGGCGGGGTTTCTGGTGGATCAGGGCTGACTGTCTGCCTGATGGCTTCTATTTTGGCATTTGGGTGTGACATTGTGGCCGCTGAGCATGGGGCGGTTGTTGGTGACGGGTTCCACGCCGGTCACGGTGGTGCTGGTTTTGCTTCTGTTTGAGTGCGGGCGGGTGGTGGTGCTGGCTATGGTGGGCTCAGCGCGGCGATCTGCTTCAATCCTTTGAGCAGCAGTTGCACATCCGGTGCGGTCGAGGCCAGATGCAAGGTGGTTTGCCGGGCGTGGGCGGCGATTTTCCCGCCGATTTCAAACAGCCGGGCCCGGAGTTTCTTTGGTTCCCAGCGCCTGGCCTTCGTGCCGGTGAACGCGATCATTTGGGTCCAGGCCATGATCTCGGAGGCGAGCATGACCAGATGGCACCAGAGTTCGTTGCCGGCGAAGGCTTGCAGGGGCAGGTTCGCCAATCCGGTGTCTTTGGCATTGCGGATCCGGTCTTCACACCTGGCTCGGAGCCGGTGGCGTACTTCCAGGTCAGCGAGTTGCCCCTTCGCCTGGTTCGTGGCGATCGCTGTGTACCGGTTCCCGTCAATGTCAGTGATCCGCAGCTGCGCCCCCACGTGGGGGATTTCCTTACGAACGATGACCCGCATCCCGGCAGGC
>NZ_JAAMFM010000056.1 GCF_013376105.1 Arthrobacter wenxiniae | reverse complement strand
CACGGATTATCCGGAGGATTCTGTTATCCCGAGTTGTGCCTGCCATGCCCGTCCGGGTGCGGACGAGGGTGCGTATTCCTCGGGATAACTATTTGAGCCCGGCGAGTCGGAGGATCAGATCATCGGGTCCTTTCCAGATCCGGGCGAGGTCGGGAGCGCTGCTGGCGGCTTTCTGGATGGCCTCTCGGACCATTTGGTTGTCTGCCGAGGCGTAGATTTCAGTCGTGGAGATGTTTGCATGCCCTAGGAATTCCTTGATGTGGGGCAGGGGCACGCCGGCACGGAGCATCTGCATCGCACGCGCGTGCCGCAGCTGATGGGCATGGATTCGCTCGGGAATCTCCGGACAGTTCTCCCGTGCGGTGGCCGCATGCTTGTTGAGCAGGTAGGAGACGTTGTCCTGGCTCATCGGCTGGTGACGGCCGGACCGAACCGTGTAGAAGAACAGTGCTCCCGGGACACGGGTGCCGGGGTGGAATAGTTCCAGATACTGATCCAGGTGGCGTCCGGTTTTGTCCATGATGGGCAGTGTGCGTGTCTTTCGTCCTTTGCCTGTGAGTATTACCTGCCCGCTTCCCGGCGTGGTGTTCACGTCCGCCAGTGTCAGGTCAAGAACTTCCTGGATGCGCGCGGCGGCGTCGAAGAGCAGCAGGATCATCGTGGTGTCACGTAGCCCGTGCCTGGTTTGTTGCCCCGGTGCGCGAATCAGCGCATCAACGGCGGCCATGCTCAACGCATCCGGCGCATGCTCCGGTGTCCGGGCCGGGCGGACCCTTTTGACGTCCAACCAGACCGCGACAAGTGCCGGCTCCTCCCCGGCGCAATACGACAGAAAAGACTTGATGGCAGCCAGCCGCTGGTTCGCTGTGGAGGCACTCAGGTGCCGGACATCCATGAGCCACGAGATGAATCCGGACATGCTGCTGTAGGTGATCTCCTCGAAACCGATCTGCTCCAGTTTCATATGCCGGGTTTCGCCAAGAAACACCAAAAGGGCGTTCAAGGCGGTCTTGTAGGAACGGATCGTGTGTGGGCTGAGTCTGCGTGATCGGGGCAGGTAGCTGGTCAGCCAGCTCCGGACCAGGGTGAAGAATTCATCGGATTTCATGGTGTGCCTCCGGGAACCTGGCTTCAATGTTTGTGTTCGCGATGCCGCGCAGCTCGGGGTGGAAATCGGCGGCCAAATGGAAGTAGTACCAGGTGTCCTCCGTGTCGCTGTGCCCCAGATGCAGGCTCAAATAGGCGACCAACACTTCCGGGTTCCTGCCGGCGCGCACCCACCGGTTGATCACTTCGATCACATGCACATGCCGCAGGTCATAGGGCCGCGGAGGCGAACCGGGACTCGCCACGATGAACGGGTCGGCGGCATCCAGAAGCTCATGGAACCAATAGTCTGGGGTGCTCTGGCTGTAGAAATCACCATGATGGTTGGGGAAGAACGGTATCCGGTCCGGATGGTAGGAGTCGATCGCGGCGTCATATCGGCGGCAATACGCGTGCAGGTCCGGTGACATGAACACCATCCGGTCCTTGTGGCCCTTTGACTCACGGATCAGCACCGAACCGTGGGCCAGGTCGACATCATTGCGGTGAAGCTTCCTCGCCTCGCCCGGACGCAGGCCCAGGCAGTAGATCATCCGGAACATCACCGGAATGATCAGCTGTCGCTGGCCACCATAAGGCGACATCTGGATCGTGTCAGCGGCATCAAAAAGTGCACGCAACTCTTGGTGGGAGAAAATATGCGGACGGTAATGAATGTGCCGCCCGGGGATGCCTGTCGGGATGACATAGGCATCGGCCCCCAATGAAGCCATGTGTTTGGCGAGCTGCCTGATCGGGGTGATCCGCCTGATCTGGCCGTTGACGTGCTCACCGGGTCGTTGCAGGGCCCAGTCCATGGCCATCTCCCGGGAGAGAATCGTCTGTCCCGGGTATCGCCGGGCACACATCGTGTCGAAGGCCGACAAATGACGTTCCGAGGACTCATACGGCAGCCCCATCGCATGCTTGAGCTCCAGCAGACCCCGGATCTGAGGAGCCAGACCGCTGACAAACCGATTCATGACAATGCCCGTCTCGGCTCGATCCCTGCGAAGTCAAGACAGCATGCCCGCATGTGTTCCTCGTCGGCGGTGAGATAGTGCTTGGCCGCGGAAATGTCCCGGTGACCGAGCGCTCCGGAGATCACCGGCAGCGGCGTATCGCCTTCCAGCATTCTGGTCGCCAAGGAGGCTCTCAACACCCGAAAACCGTGGCCCATATCGGGCTGTGAACCGATTCCTGCCCGGACAAAGGCACGGGCCGACACCTCATACGCGCTGCCTGAAGGCGAAAGGCCAACATACGGGGCTTTTGCACGAAGGAACACATGCTCATCGTTCACCCCGGCAGGCCTGTCATGCAGCAGGTAGTCGACGATGGCCTCGCCGACATCAGCCAAAAGCGGCAGGATCAATACCGCATCGGTCTTGTGTTGTGCCAGGGTGATTTGTCCTTGCCGCCAGTCGATATCCTTCAGGCGCAGGGCAACGATGTCGACGGGGCGCAACCCGGTGCGTGCGCCCAGCAGCAGCATGGCACGGTCACGTCTTCCGGTGGCCTTCCCCGGGACGGGCGCGTTCGTCAGCATCTCGACCATCTCAGCGGGCAGCACGGAAACATGTTTCACCCGCCGTGAAACGATCCGCGGAACTGCCCTGGAGAGACCCGAACAACCTCCGGCTTCTTCGAGAAATCGACACAACACCCGAACGGCGGAGAGCACCGTCCTCATGCTGCCGGGCTGGTAGCTTTCTGCCAGTGAAACCAAAGCGGAAGCCACGTCTGAACCAGTCAACGCCCCCAAGTCCGTGATCCCTCGACCCTGCCACGATGCCAGCGCCCGACGGCCAACGGTTGCATACAGGTCCTGTGTATCCTGGGCCAGACATTGGTGGGTCAGCCACGCCTCAAAGTGCTCCTGGACCGGGTGAAACACGTCATTAAGTGCATCGTTCGGAGCGGCGTTCTTTGAGATCTTCCACTGATACGTGCCAGTTTGGTTGACCTCTGACAGCACCAGGGCCGACTTGTGCAGGACCTTGTATTTCCACTCCTTGAACCTGCCCTCGCCTCGTTCCGTGGCCAGGAACTTCAAGTAGGATGCCAAGGCTTCGTCAGTGAACTCCGTGATTCCTTCTTCGGAGCAGAACACCTCGAAGCGGTGCCACGCGCGCCGATACTGCATCAACGTTGACGGCGCCTGATTGAGCCTTATCATCTCGGTATCGGACTTCGCGATCAGCTCACCAATGGGGATCTTCACTTCTTCCTCACCTCCATGTGAAAACGAACAGGGGTGAGTCAGCGTAATCCCAGATTGTTATCCCGAATATGGTCCCTCAATACCCGTCTCTCCACAGGGATGCCGGCCGACACTCGGGATAACAGAATCCTCCGGATAATC
>NZ_JAAMFM010000055.1 GCF_013376105.1 Arthrobacter wenxiniae | reverse complement strand
ATTGGGCTGTTCAGGACGTGATGACCTTGATGACGGCGGCTGATCAGTCGGGTCTTCCTGATCTTGATCTCGCATTCAGGCAGTCTGTCGACCTACCCGACATCCTAGATATACAAATGGCCCGGATTCAAAAAACCGCGGACATTTGCCAAGTATTGTATGGACGTCGCTGCAGAACCTCACCGCGTTCCAGTGCCGAGCAACCTCACGATGCCGGACCTGCACCGTCAGAGGGCGCTGAGGAATCGTCGTCCGCATTTACCCAAGCAAAAGCTGCCATTACTGTGTCCTCGTCAGTTCCGAGGATGCCCAGTCCCGTGCGCACGAGCGAGTAGAACTGCTCAACCCAAGAAGTAGCTAGCTCAACGTTGCCACCCGGGTTCAGAGACAGGCTAGGAATGAGGTGCATTCCGTGGAGAACATTCAGGCAAGGCTCCATCGCGTGCGTTTCGACTGACCACCATTCCGAGTGCGCTACCCCGCTAGCGAGGGAGTATGCCTGTCGGTAGAAATCCAACAGGCCGGCTTCGTCTGCCATCGCACGAATCGACTTGCCCTCAGCAAAGGTGTCGCGAGTATCAACTGTCCTGTGATCGAGCACGTCGTGATTGCGGCTGAGGCGCTGAAGCTCGTCAATGCTCTCTCGAAAGCCCTCGGTTCGCGCATCGTCAGGCAACTCATCTGAGATGCGTGCGTAGAGCTTCGCCTTCCCTGCTCCATATTCTTGGAACTGTCTATAGATGGCCGGATCCTGCCGTGCCATCCAGTGGAGGTAGATCTTTGTCTCCACCAACATGCGCCCGATATGCGCACCATGTTCCATGCACCAGAGATCGGGAGCCCCTAGCACCGCTATGACATCACGCCCTGCCCGGGACACAAGCCCGGAAATGACTTCCTGCCGTTCGTTCTCATACAGGTGGGCCGGGGCGGTCTCCAGCGCCTCGACGAAGCTGCTCATAACATCCATCGTGAACCCGCGCAGATTCTCGCCGCCCGCGGGCATGGAAGTCGGCACAGTTTGATCGGAGCGGACGGCTGATGCAGCTTGCCCGTCCGGTTCGCCGCCGGGCGATTCCGTGGGGCCGTCGTCGGGACTGTCGACGTCCCCCTTTCGAATACACCCGGATGTCATAGAGTTCGCTCCCCAGAACACACGTGCCCACTTGGTCGCTTCATCGAAGTGGTTCGGATCATCGACTTGCAGTATCGCTTTGTGTGCACCCCAGGAAGCACGCACTAGGGAATCTGATGCCCCTCGGTTGGCCAAGTCGCCCGGGTAATCTTTTAGAAGCTCGACCGTTCGAGCGTCAGCGCTGAAAGTTCCCGCATGGACCGCACTCCATGTCCGGAAGCACTTCAGGAGCGCCTCACGATGACCGTCCCGCAGGACTGAAAGCAGCGCATCGTGAATCAGTTCCAAGTCCGATTCCTTCGGTGGTGCGACCTCGATGTCACCGACAAGCCACGGTGCTGGGAGATAGGGGTACGAGGCCAGCGCGCTGCGGACGCCTCCAGAAAGCAGGCCATGTCGATTAGCCTCTTCGACGGCGATCTCGAATGCATCGGGGAACCTGACGGCTAGTGCGGCCAAGTGCGACAGCCGTCCATCCAACATCTCGGCGACCCACCGGACCTCTCCATGGTGAGAGAGACCCTCCTGCACAGCTTTCTGCCACTTCACGAACTGCCGAAAACTGTCATCTCCCTGCTCAGCCATTACGAGTGCTGGCCAGAGGAGATCCGGGAAATCGTCCTTGATCCAGTTCCCCACAGCCAGCATCCCAGTCGATGCGAGCGGGGTTTTGAACACGCGGCCCTTTCGCACATGGCCAGCCATAGGCCCTGAGTGTTGGTTTGGCGTAGAAATGCTCATATCAGGAATCTACCTGACTTGGTCCGACGCAGCTGACTGGTGAGCACCGCGCCTGCGCCTCCAATAATCCACAGGCCACTCCCCATACTCGAACTTCGCCCCACTAAGCCTTGCACCCCAACGTGCCGAAGAATCCAGACACAATCCCGTGTGACGTACCCGACCAGATAGTCTCCTGTAAAGGGTCGGCGCTGCCTAGCTAGCTACCGTCCCGTTGCAATATCGACCGAAGCGCCAAGAATATCAATGGGGGGAATCGTGGAAATTGAATCAATCACCGTCCAGGCCGACTACTGCTTCGGAGAGCAGCCACTACAGCTCCGTGAACTCAAGAAGGTCAACTTCATTTTTGCGCCGAATGGCGCAGGCAAATCCACAATCTCAAGCATGTTGGCCCGACAGCCCAGCGATGCGGCCCAAAGAACGAATTGGGATGTCGCACCTACGAATCTTCCGATTCGAGTATTCAACGAGGCTTACCGATCACGAGTCCTCACCGAGCATGTGAATGGCATATTCACCATGGGAGACACTTCAAAGACGATCAACGACCAAATCGACACCCTGAAGAGCGAAATCAGAGATCGCACCAGCGAACGCGATAAATGGAACAAAGAGATTGGTTCGGGCCCCGACGAGAACACCGCGAATGGCCTGCTTGGAGAGATAGAAAGCAACCGAGTTGCGGCTCGCAAATCGATCTTCAGTGCTCACAAAGATATTGACGAATCCGTAATTCCTATAGTTTTCGAGGGATATCGAAACAGTCAAGACAAGTTCTTTGACGAGGCGCGCAAACGTTTCGGCGAGATACAATCCTTGAACTCAGATGTTGACTGGGAGCCGATCAAGACACGCGCCCGAAGCTTGAGCAGTGGCAAAAAAGTACGTGTGAGGCTGCCCAGCATTACGACGGTCAGTTTGATATCAGCGGACGATGTCGCCGAGGTTGCCAGCAAGAGCTCGCACGGTCAAGGCGGAAACTTCGCAGAATTCATCCAGCATCTAAATAATGAAGACTGGGTTAGTAAGGGTCGAGACTACGTAGATGAAGCGCGAGGAAGGTGCCCGTTTTGTCAGAACCAAGTACCTGCAAATCTCGAGCATGACCTAGCTCAGTATTTCGAGGGCGGGTTCGATGCCGCACTTCAACGTTCGATCAGGATTGAAAGCATTGTAAATGCTAATGCCGCAAAGCTCGAAGGTGAGATCTCCGCATTAGAAATTGCGTTGACCGGGGACGCAGAAATCGCCGAAGAGGACTTCAACCCTGCGATCTCGCGTGTTCGCGACGCGGCGAAGCTCCTCATCTCTCAACTTCACGAGAGAAGTGCACACCCGACACAGCCGATCGCAGTTTCTGATGTCGATTCGGTTGTATCTGAACTTGCGCAGCTCGTTGATGATGAGAATGAAAAGATCGAGCAACATAAACAGATCGTTGAAAATGCCGGTGTTGAGCGCGGCAAACTCGTCAGCGACGGATGGGTTGCGTTCCTGTCCGGTACCGCCGTTAGTATCGAGATGAAAAAGTTCAACGGATTTGAGTTAAGAAAGCAAAAGGTCATCACCGGGCTGCGGACCAAAATCACGGAAAGCGAGGGACAGGACAGTCTAGCAAATTCGAAAATAGAGAACCTTCAGAAATCTATTTCTAACACGAGCGATGTCGCCGATAAGATCAACAAGCTGCTCACAGCGATGGGGTTCCACCGCTTCCGCCTAAGCAGCGCCGGTGAATCCAGCGGTGGCTATCGAATAGTTCGTGAAGATGACACCCCAGCATTTGATTCTCTGTCCGAAGGTGAGAAGTCCTTCATCTGCTTCGCCTACTTTTGGGAATCACTCTTTGGTAGCGAAGTGGCCAGCGGTGTACCTGAAGATGTTGTCGCAGTCATCGACGATCCGATCTCTAGCCTAGACAGTGACGCCCTTTTCATGATAGCCGCATACATCCGCGACGCCGCGAAGCTTGCAACAAAGGGAACCACCAACCTCCGCCAGCTAATAGTATTAACGCACAACACACAATTTCATCATGAGGCGGCCTACACTTCAGATCGAAACTCGCAAGAACGCCGCTATTTCAGGCTTGTGAAGGATCTGAGCGGGTTTACCACAGTCCGTGACGACAAAAATGAATCCAAGATCCGTGGCAGCTACGCCCTACTCTGGCATTCAGTTGTCGAAGCTGCGCGAACCGAAGACGAGTCAGATTTGGTACGGGTTGGCGTATTCAACATCGTTAGACGAATCCTCGAAGGGTACTTCAAGACGATAGGAAACGTAAAGGATTTTGATCGGCTCAAAGACGTATCGCCGACCGACGAGAGAATAGTCTCCCAATTTCATATCTGGGCCAACTCGGGATCGCACACCATTGCGGACGACATAGACCAGACCATCGACGTCGGGCGCACTAAAGACTTTCTCAGGTTGTTCAAACAGTATTTCGATATTCAGCGCCATGGGGCTCACTTTGACATGATGGTGGCAGCAAGTGGCGGTGAGAGTCTTTTGGAGTCAGATCAGCTGTTCGCTCGTTTATGAAAATTCCGGCCGTCCCTAACATTCAATGAACTCGACCGTACACCGATACGACGTGTCCGTCGCAGGAGAGAAATCGGTATCACCGACCATCTGATGTTGGGACCGACGCCAGAGAGGTGAGCCAAGATCTTGATAGTCGATGGTACAAAGGCGGCGCGTGGATTGACGCATACCGCTATATGGCCGCGCATCGTGCACAGTGGGAGTCCAGGGCCAGACT
>NZ_JAAMFM010000054.1 GCF_013376105.1 Arthrobacter wenxiniae | reverse complement strand
G
The DNA here is from genome assembly GCF_013376105.1 of Arthrobacter wenxiniae. Classification (GTDB taxonomy): domain Bacteria; phylum Actinomycetota; class Actinomycetes; order Actinomycetales; family Micrococcaceae; genus Specibacter; species Specibacter wenxiniae. The sequence continues at coordinate 5,449 of NZ_JAAMFM010000054.1, read as the reverse complement.
GGGGGGGGCGGGCGGGGGGGGCGGCCACGCCACCTTGCGGTTTCGTCCTCTCGACATCACTGAAAGTGACACTGCACTGTGAATGTACTCATTGACAACAGCGGGCTCTTCGTCACCGGCTTCAAGAACACCGGCATCTTGTTTGTCATCTCCGCGTTCTTCGCCCTGATCCTGGGCACCGTCGTCGCCGGCATGCGGGTGTCCCCCGCCCCCGCCATGCGCGCGGCCGGAACACTTTACGTCAACGCCGTCCGCAACACGCCGCTGACCCTGATCCTGGCCTTCTTTGCCCTCGGTTACCCCAAGCTGGGCCTGCCGGAAATCGGCTTCATGAATGCGGCCATCGTCGGACTCTCGCTCTACACGGCAACCTACGTTTCCGAGGCCATCCGCTCCGGCATCAACACCGTTGCGGTGGGCCAGTCCGAGGCCGCCCGCGCCATCGGCCTGCCGTTCATGCAGACCCTGACCTTGATCGTGCTGCCGCAGGCGTTCCGCTCGGTGCTGCCGCCGCTGTTCAGCGTGTTCATTGCCCTGCTGAAGAACACCACGGTTGCCGCCGGCTTTTCCGTGTTCGAGGCCGGTGCCATCCGCGCCTACCTCAGCGAACGCGGCGAGCCGCTGCTGCCGGGCCTGCTGTGGGTGGCCGTGATCTTTGTGGTGCTGGTCCTTGGCATCCTGACGCCGCTGCAACGCTACCTCGAGAAGAAGTGGAGGGTGGCCCGATGAGTTCAGTACTTTTTGACGTTCCCGGCCCCAAGGCACGCACCCGCAATGTCTACCTGAACGTTGCCACCGTCATTGTGGTGGTCGGCATCATTGCCTTCATTCTCTTCAGGTTCAATGAATCCGGCCAGTTCACGGCCAAGAAGTGGGAAATCTTCACCTTCCCGCGTGTCCAGCAAATGTTCCTGACGGTCATCGGTGCCACGCTGAAGGCCTTCGCCGTGGCCGCCGTCGGCAGCCTGGTCCTGGGCATCCTGCTCGCCTTCGGCCGCCTCGCGGACTCCCGCTGGGTCCGGGTGCCGTGCTACTGGTTCACCGAGCTGTTCCGCGCCGTGCCGCTGCTGATCCTGATGATGATCATGTACTACGGCCTGCCCTCCGCGGGCGTGAAGGGCATCACGCCGTTCATCGCCGTCGTGACGGGCTTGATCCTGTACAACGGCTCGGTCCTGGCCGAAGTGTTCCGGGCCGGCATCGAGTCGCTGCCCAAGGGGCAGCGGGAGGCCGGCCTCGCCGTCGGCCTGTCCAAGGGCCAGGTGCAGCGGATCATCCTGCTGCCGCAGGCGGTACGCTCCATGCTGCCCGTGATCATCTCGCAGCTGGTGGTCATCCTCAAGGACACCGCGCTGGGCTTCCTGATCACGTACAACGAGGTCCTCTACTACGCGAACTTCCTGGGTTCCCAGGGCCAGTACGGCTCCCCCGTGGTGCCGGCGCTCATGGTCACCGCAGTCATCTACGTGGGCCTGTGCCTGATCCTCTCCGGGATCGCCAAGCTCGTGGAATCGAAGATGTCCAGCCGCGTCAAGGTCGTCAGGACCAGGGTTGGCGTGGCCGGCTGACCCCGGCGGAGGCGCGGCGGCCCGGTGTTCTTCCGTCCGGCTATCCGACGCGTCGGCCGCGGGCGGCCTTTGGCGTCTCCTTTACGCCGGACTACAAAAAACACCGGCTCCGCCACTTTACGCGTTTCAGCCCGGCTATCCCAGCCAGCGGCTGAGGGCGGCGAGGCAGGCGCGGATGTCGTCGGCCGCCACGTGCTCATTGTCGCTGTGGGCCAGGAGGGGGTCGCCCGGGCCAAAGTTCACGGCCGGGATGCCGATCTCGCCCAGCCGGGCCACATCGGTCCAGCCGTACTTGGGCAGCGGTTCGCGGCCCACGGCCGCCACGAACGACGCCGCGGCCGGCGAGTTGAGTCCCGGCCGGGCCCCGGCGGACGAGTCCGTGCAGACCAGCTCAAAGCCGGACAACAGCTCCCGCACGTGCGCCTCGGCCTGTGCCGGCGACTTGTCCGGCGCGAACCGGTAGTTGATTTCCACCACGCAGGCATCCGGGATCACATTTCCGGCCGTGCCACCGTGGATCCTGACCACGTTCATGGACTCCCGGTAGTCCAGGCCGTCCACGGTGACGGTGGCAGGCTGGTAGGCAGCGAGCCGGGCCAGGATGGGCGCGGCGGCGTGGATGGCGTTCTCCCCCATCCAGGCGCGTGCCGAGTGCGCGGCCAGGCCGTGCGTGGTCGCCTCAAGGCGGATGGTTCCGTTGCAGCCGCCCTCCACGGTGCCATTGGTGGGTTCGAGCAGGATGCCGAAGGTGGCGTCGAGCAGTTCCCGGTGCTCGCGCACCAGCCGCCCCAGGCCGCTCTTGGATGCCGCCACTTCCTCGTGGTCGTAAAAGATGAACGTGATGTCCTTGCAGGGCTCCGTCACGGTGGCGGCAATGGCCAGTTGCACGGCAACGCCGCCCTTCATGTCCGTGGCGCCGCGGCCGTACAGCACCTCGCCGTCCCAGGAGCTCGGCACCGTGCCGCGGGATCCCGGCACCGTGGGCAGGGGGACCGTGTCAATGTGTCCGGCCAGGATGACTCGCTCGGCCCGGCCCAGAGCGGTCCGGGCCACCACGGCGTCGCCGTTGCGGGTCACGTCAAGGTGCGGCAGGGCGCGCAGGGCGGCCTCCACGGCGTCGGCGAGCGCGGCCTCGTTGCCGGAGACGCTTTCAATGTCCATCAGCGCGGCCGCCAGCTCGGCCACATCGCCCGCCAGGTCGAGCCGGGTGGCCGGTGCGGCGTGGAGGGGAGCGGGAGGTGTGGTGTCGTTGTAAGTCACCGCCCAAGTTTACCGGGCGCGGTTGCGGGGTCGGCCGCCGCGGCCGTGCGGGAGCCAGTTTCGAGCGCGCGCACCGGGTCGATAGACTTCATGCATGACGCAGAACCCAGCAACCCCCGCAGACCGCACTGCCCACGGATTCGGCCTGGCTTCCATCGCCGACGACGAATCTGTCCTCGATGTCTGGTTCCCAAGCCCGGAACTTGGCGCCTCAGTCAACGCCCTGGGGGCCGCCCGCGAGGCCGGCCCCGAGCTGACCTCGCTGGCCGTGCCCGGGCGGGACGACGACCGGGGCGTCACCCCGACCGTCGTGTTCGCCCAGATCGACCTGGACGAGCCCCCGGCCGATGCCGTTGACGCCTACCTGCGCCTGCACCTGCTCTCCCACCGCCTGGTCGCGCCCAACACCATCAACCTGGATGGCATCTTCGGCAAGCTCAACAACGTGGTGTGGACCAACTTCGGGCCCGCCCCGGTGGACGGCTTTGAGCTGACCCGCGCCCGCCTGCGCCGCCGCGGCGTGGTGACAGTGTATTCCGTCGACAAGTTCCCGCGCATGGTGGACTACGTCCTCCCCCCCGGAGTGCGCATCGCCGACGCCGACCGCGTCCGCCTGGGCGCCCACCTGGCCGAAGGCACCACCGTGATGCACGAGGGCTTTGTGAACTTCAACGCCGGCACCTTGGGCACCGCCATGGTCGAAGGGCGCATTTCCGCCGGCGTGGTGGTGGGCGACGGCACCGACGTCGGCGGCGGCGCGTCCATCATGGGCATGCTCTCCGGCGGCGGCAAGGAGCGCATCTCCCTCGGTGAGCGGGTGCTGCTCGGGGCCAACTCCGGCGTGGGCATCAGCATCGGCGACGACTCCGTGGTCGAGGCCGGCCTCTACGTCACCGCCGGCACCCGGGTGCGGGTCCTGCGGCCCAAGAACGACGACGGCGAGGACACCACCATCATCGTCAAGGCCAGCGAACTCTCCGGCACCCCCAACCTGCTCTTCCGCCGCAACTCCAGCTCCGGCGAGGTTGAGGTCCTCCCCCGCAAGGGGTCCACCGTGGAGCTCAACGACTCGCTGCACAGCAACTAGGGACGCTTGCACCTCCTTCACCGGCCCGGGGCGCGGCCGTGAGCCGTAGGCGCGGCCGTGCCTTCGTGGCCTGGCTGGCGGTGACCGCCCTGGCGGCCTCGCTCCTCGTGGCCGGCGGCTTCTGGGTGGCCAACTACCTGCGTGACGCGTTTGCCCCGCCGCTGGCCATTGGCTGCACGGCCACCGTGGACGGCAAGTCGTATTCCCTGGCCGTGGACCAGACGGAAAGCGCGTCGCTCATCAGCGCCCTGTCCGTCCGGCGCGGCATGCCGGCCAGGGCCGCGTCGATCGCCCTGGCCACGGCCCTGCAGGAATCCAAGCTGCGCAACATCGACTACGGGGACCTGGACTCGGTGGGGCTGTTCCAGCAGCGGCCGTCGCAGGACTGGGGCACCGCCGCCCAGATCATGGACCCGGTGTACTCCGCCACAGCCTTCTACAACGCGCTGGAGAAGGTGTCGGGCTACGTGGACATGCCCCTGAACGACGCCGCCCAGATCGTCCAGCGTTCCGCCTCCCCCCACGCGTATGCCCAGCATGAGGACCTCTCCCGCGCGTTTGCCTCCGCCTTGACGGGCCATTCGCAGGGTGCGTTGAGCTGCACGCTCCCGCCGGCAACGGCCGGAGGCACGCCGACGGCGGTGGAACAGGCCCTGAACGCGGTGTTTGGACCCGTCGCGGCGGCCCCCGCGGCCGACGGCGGGCCCTCCTCCCTGCTGCTGGAGGTCACCGACAGGACGGGCTGGGCCGTGGCACAGTGGGCCGTGGCGAATGCCCACCAGCTTGGCATCACCCAGGTTGGCTACAACGGCCGCCAGTGGACCCGCGGCGACACCAACCAGAAAACCGGCACCAACGCCGGATGGCAGCCCGCCGCCGCCGGTCCCGCCGGCACCGTGCAGGTCACGCTCGCGACGGCCCCATCTGTGACGCCTTAGTTGCTCAAAACCGGCCCGGAGTGAGCACCTAGTGTGGTGTCTCAGTTTTGTTTGGTGGCTTGAAGTGCGACGCGGCCGCGGTTGACTTTTTCGAGGATGGATTCGGCGGTTGCGGTCCAGATCAGCGGCTTCGGGTTGTCGTTGTTGGCGCGGATGTAGTCCTCGATTTTTTCGATCAGGTCCGGCACGGATTGGAAGACTCCGCGGCGCAGGGCCTTCTCTGTCAGGTCGCGGAACCAGCGTTCGACCAGGTTCAGCCAGGACGAGGACGTCGGTGTGAAGTGCAGGTGGAACCGCGGATGCTTCCCCAGCCAGGCCTTGACGTTGGCGTGCTTGTGGGTGGCGTAGTTGTCGATGATCAGGTGGATCTCCAGGCCCTTCGGGACTTCCTTTTCAATGGTCTTCAGGAAGGCCAGGAATTCGTCGTGGCGGTGCTTGGGCACGCACGTTCCGATGACCTTGCCCGTGGCGACCTCCAGGGCGGCGAAGAGGGTGGTGGTCCCGTTGCGCTTGTAGTCGTGCGTCATTGTCTCCCCGCGGCCCTTGACCATGGGCAGGGACGGCTGGGTGCGGTCCAGGGCCTGGATGGAGGTCTT
>NZ_JAAMFM010000053.1 GCF_013376105.1 Arthrobacter wenxiniae | reverse complement strand
TTGTTGTTTGAGAACTCAATAGTGTGCCAAGTTTTATTGATACCAATTTATTGTTTGATGGATTGGTTATTTGGTTGGTTGTTGCCGCCCCTGTGGTGACGGCCGGCTGTTTAGCTGGTTTCGAATTTAGTGCATGCCTTCATGTCTTTTTCCGGTGTGTTGGTGTGTGTCTGTTGGATGTTTTTTAACGGAGAGTTTGATCCTGGCTCAGGATGAACGCTGGCGGCGTGCTTAACACATGCAAGTCGAACGATGATCTCCAGCTTGCTGGGGGGATTAGTGGCGAACGGGTGAGTAACACGTGAGTAACCTGCCCTTAACTCTGGGATAAGCCTGGGAAACTGGGTCTAATACCGGATATTGACGTTCTGCCGCATGGTGGGGTGTTGAAAGCTTTTGTGGTTTTGGATGGACTCGCGGCCTATCAGCTTGTTGGTGGGGTAATGGCCTACCAAGGCGACGACGGGTAGCCGGCCTGAGAGGGTGACCGGCCACACTGGGACTGAGACACGGCCCAGACTCCTACGGGAGGCAGCAGTGGGGAATATTGCACAATGGGCGCAAGCCTGATGCAGCGACGCCGCGTGAGGGATGACGGCCTTCGGGTTGTAAACCTCTTTCAGTAGGGAACAAGGCCGGGTTTTGCCTGGTTGAGGGTACCTGCAGAAGAAGCGCCGGCTAACTACGTGCCAGCAGCCGCGGTAATACGTAGGGCGCAAGCGTTATCCGGAATTATTGGGCGTAAAGAGCTCGTAGGCGGTTTGTCGCGTCTGCCGTGAAAGTCCGGGGCTCAACCCCGGATCTGCGGTGGGTACGGGCAGACTAGAGTGATGTAGGGGAGACTGGAATTCCTGGTGTAGCGGTGAAATGCGCAGATATCAGGAGGAACACCGATGGCGAAGGCAGGTCTCTGGGCATTAACTGACGCTGAGGAGCGAAAGCATGGGGAGCGAACAGGATTAGATACCCTGGTAGTCCATGCCGTAAACGTTGGGCACTAGGTGTGGGGGACATTCCACGTTTTCCGCGCCGTAGCTAACGCATTAAGTGCCCCGCCTGGGGAGTACGGCCGCAAGGCTAAAACTCAAAGGAATTGACGGGGGCCCGCACAAGCGGCGGAGCATGCGGATTAATTCGATGCAACGCGAAGAACCTTACCAAGGCTTGACATGGACTGGAAACGCCCGGAAACGGGTGCCCCGCTTGCGGCCGGTTCACAGGTGGTGCATGGTTGTCGTCAGCTCGTGTCGTGAGATGTTGGGTTAAGTCCCGCAACGAGCGCAACCCTCGTTCTATGTTGCCAGCGGGTTATGCCGGGGACTCATGGGAGACTGCCGGGGTCAACTCGGAGGAAGGTGGGGACGACGTCAAATCATCATGCCCCTTATGTCTTGGGCTTCACGCATGCTACAATGGCCGGTACAATGGGTTGCGATACTGTGAGGTGGAGCTAATCCCAAAAAGCCGGTCTCAGTTCGGATTGGGGTCTGCAACTCGACCCCATGAAGTCGGAGTCGCTAGTAATCGCAGATCAGCAACGCTGCGGTGAATACGTTCCCGGGCCTTGTACACACCGCCCGTCAAGTCACGAAAGTTGGTAACACCCGAAGCCCATGGCCCAACCCCGTAAGGGGAGGGAGTGGTCGAAGGTGGGACCGGCGATTGGGACTAAGTCGTAACAAGGTAGCCGTACCGGAAGGTGCGGCTGGATCACCTCCTTTCTAAGGAGCGCCAAGCGCCACGGGATGACCTGCATGGGTTGTGTTGGTGGTGCGAGGAGTAAAGGCCTGCTGCCGGGACATTCGTTTCCGGGTGGGTTGCTCAAGGGTGGAATATCAATGAAGCAGGTGCCTGCCGGCACGGGGCGATCGGAACTGAGTACAGCAACGCCCTTTGGGGGTTGTGTGGAAGGGTTCGTTAGGGGTTGTTTTGTGGTGGTGGGTGGTGTTTGGCACACTGTTGGGTCCTGGGACAACAACGTTCCCCGTTCCATCCCCCTTGTGGGGGCGGGTGGGGGTGTTGGTTTGTTTCCGGTGTTCCTGCGCATGACGTTCCGGTCACCGTGTGGCACACGCACTTTGTGTGTGTGTTGGGTGGGTGGGGTGTGTGTGGTGGGGTTGTTGTTTGAGAACTACATAGTGAACGCGAGCATCTTTATAAAGAAGCAATTTCTTTGAGATAATTGAACCTGGATCTGATGCTGTTGCGCCCCTTTTTTGGGGGTGTGGTGGTGTTGGTTTTCGTGGTTCTCTCGATGTGTAAGTGTTTTTTGGCTGTTTGTGTAGTCAAGTTTTTAAGGGCACACGGTGGATGCCTTGGCATTAGGAGCCGAAGAAGGACGTAGGAATCTGCGATAAGCCTCGGGGAGTTGATAACCGAACTTTGATCCGAGGGTGTCCGAATGGGGAAACCCCGCCACCGGCCGTAAGGTTGGGTGGTGACCCGCGCTTGAATATATAGGGCGTGTGGGGGGAACGTGGGGAAGTGAAACATCTCAGTACCCACAGGAAGAGAAAACAACAGTGATTCCGTTAGTAGTGGCGAGCGAACGCGGAAGAGGCTAAACCGTGCCATGTGTGATAGCCGGCGGGCGTTGCATGGTCGGGGTTGTGGGAGTTTGCCGTTTCGGGTCTGCCGGCCTGGAGGGGGTTTGATGCGTGCATAGGTGAAGGGCTTTGAACGGTCTGCCGTAGAGGGTGAGAGTCCCGTAACTGAAATGCATGGCACGCCCCTGGGTGGATGTCCCAAGTAGCACGGGGCCCGAGAAATCCCGTGTGAATCTGTCAGGACCACCTGATAAGCCTAAATACTACCTAATGACCGATAGCGGACAAGTACCGTGAGGGAAAGGTGAAAAGTACCCCGGGAGGGGAGTGAAATAGTACCTGAAACCGTGTGCTTACAATCCGTCAGAGCCGCCGCGCACCCTTTTGGGGGTGTGGTTGTTGTGGTGATGGCGTGCCTTTTGAAGAATGAGCCTGCGAGTTAGTGTTACGTCGCGAGGTTAACCCGTGTGGGGAAGCCGTAGCGAAAGCGAGTCTGAACAGGGCGTTGCAGTGGCGTGATCTAGACCCGAAGCGAAGTGATCTACCCATGGCCAGGTTGAAGCGTGTGTAAGAGCGCGTGGAGGACCGAACCCACTTCAGTTGAAAATGGAGGGGATGAGCTGTGGGTAGGGGTGAAAGGCCAATCAAACTTCGTGATAGCTGGTTCTCCCCGAAATGCATTTAGGTGCAGCGTTGCGTGTTTCTTGCCGGAGGTAGAGCGACTGGATGGCTAATGGGCCCTACAAGGTTACTGACGTCAGCCAAACTCCGAATGCCGGCAAGTGAGAGCGTGGCAGTGAGACTGTGGGGGATAAGCTTCATAGTCGAGAGGGAAACAGCCCAGACCACCAACTAAGGCCCCTAAGCGTGTGCTAAGTGGGAAAGGATGTGGGATTGCTTAGACAACCAGGAGGTTGGCTTAGAAGCAGCCATCCTTAAAAGAGTGCGTAATAGCTCACTGGTCAAGTGGTTCCGCGCCGACAATGTAGCGGGGCTCAAGTACACCGCCGAAGTTGTGGATTTCAAACACGTGCCCTAGCCGGTGTATGCCGGTTCAGGGGTTTGGAGTGGTAGGGGAGCGTCGTGTGGGCAGTGAAGCCGCAGTGTGAACTAGCGGTGGAGCCCACACGAGTGAGAATGCAGGCATGAGTAGCGAAAGACGGGTGAGAAACCCGTCCGCCGAATGATCAAGGGTTCCAGGGTCAAGCTAATCTGCCCTGGGTAAGTCGGGACCTAAGGCGAGGCCGACAGGCGTAGTCGATGGACAACGGGTTGATATTCCCGTACCGGTGAAGGACCGCCCATGTTGAGCCGGTGATACTAACCGCCCGATCCTTTCTTTGCGTGCCTTCGGGCCAGGGAGAAGGGGGAGCGCGGGAACTGAACCGGGGAGGCAAGCGTATTAACAGGTGTGACGCAGGAAGGTAGCCGAGCCGGGCGATGGTTGTCCCGGTCTAAGGATGTAGGGTCAGCGATAGGCAAATCCGTCGCTGTGTCTTTGATGACGCACCTGAGATCTGATGGGACCCCCCGTTGGGGGGAATTCGGTGATCCTATGCTGCCTAGAAAAGCATCGACGCGAGGTCCGGGCCGCCCGTACCCCAAACCGACACAGGTGATCAGGTAGAGAATACCAAGGCGATCGAGAGAATTATGGTTAAGGAACTCGGCAAAATGCCCCCGTAACTTCGGGAGAAGGGGGGCCTGCCCCGTGAAGGACACTGGCTGTCCGTGAGCGGGTGTGGGCCGCAGAGACCAGGGGGAAGCGACTGTTTACTAAAAACACAGGTCCGTGCGAAGTCGCAAGACGATGTATACGGACTGACTCCTGCCCGGTGCTGGAAGGTTAAGAGGACCGGTTAGCCCACTTGTGGGCGAAGCTGAGAATTTAAGCCCCAGTAAACGGCGGTGGTAACTATAACCATCCTAAGGTAGCGAAATTCCTTGTCGGGTAAGTTCCGACCTGCACGAATGGAGTAACGACTTCCCCGCTGTCTCAACCATAAACTCGGCGAAATTGCAGTACGAGTAAAGATGCTCGTTACGCGCAGCAGGACGGAAAGACCCCGAGACCTTTACTATAGTTTGGTATTGGTGTTCGGAGTGGCTTGTGTAGGATAGGTGGGAGACTGTGAAACCTTCACGCCAGTGGGGGTGGAGTCATCGTTGAAATACCACTCTGGTCACTTTGGACATCTAACTTCGGCCCGTAATCCGGGTCAGGGACAGTGCCTGATGGGTAGTTTAACTGGGGCGGTTGCCTCCTAAAGAGTAACGGAGGCGCCCAAAGGTTCCCTCAGCCTGGTTGGCAATCAGGTGGCGAGTGTAAGTGCACAAGGGAGCTTGACTGTGAGACAGACATGTCGAGCAGGGACGAAAGTCGGGACTAGTGATCCGGCGGCACATTGTGGAATGGCCGTCGCTCAACGGATAAAAGGTACCTCGGGGATAACAGGCTGATCTTGCCCAAGAGTCCATATCGACGGCATGGTTTGGCACCTCGATGTCGGCTCGTCGCATCCTGGGGCTGGAGTAGGTCCCAAGGGTTGGGCTGTTCGCCCATTAAAGCGGTACGCGAGCTGGGTTTAGAACGTCGTGAGACAGTTCGGTCCCTATCCGCTGCGCGCGCAGGAAATTTGAGAAGGGCTGTCCTTAGTACGAGAGGACCGGGACGGACGAACCTCTGGTGTGTCAGTTGTACTGCCAAGTGCATCGCTGATTGGCTACGTTCGGATGGGATAACCGCTGAAAGCATCTAAGCGGGAAGCCCGCTTCAAGATGAGATTTCCAGGCACCTAGCGTGTGAGAGGCCCCCAGCAGACCACTGGGTTGATAGGCCGGACGTGGAAGCGAGGACGAAAGACTCGTGAAGCCGACCGGTACTAATAGGCCGACAACTTAAACTACACAACGTATCACCACAGACCTCCATGAACGGGCCCTCAAAAGCCATTCATCACACGGACTGTACCGATACACCAAGCATGCTCGCGTTCACTATGTGGTTCCCAACCAACAAACCCGCCCGGTTTGACTGGTCAGGAAACCAAAAAAAGACACCACGACAGTCACCGGATCATTCACCCGCCAGGGTCAACAATCCACCCGCCGCCGTGGTGTAAACTAAATACTGTTGTTCCAACAAGAACACCCAACAAGCCACCCACCCATTCACGGGCCGGGAATAAAGTTACGGTGGTCACAGCGTGGGGGAAACGCCCGGTCCCATTCCGAACCCGGAAGCTAAGACCCACAGCGCCGATGGTACTGCATTCGTGAGGATGTGGGAGAGTAGGACACCGCCGGACAACACCAAAAGGGTAGAGGCCCCACCACACACGTGGCGGGGCCTCCCCACATTTAACCCCACCACC
>NZ_JAAMFM010000052.1 GCF_013376105.1 Arthrobacter wenxiniae | reverse complement strand
ATACATTCGAGTAATCCAAGTTGTTTTCACAACATGTTTTCGTCGACGTGATGTTTCAATGTTATTTCATCGGAATTCACTTTGTCCAATCCACATCCTGTGTGGCTCGTCACTCCATGAATTCCATAAACCACTAATATCCAATGAATACTCCACATTAGAAAACGCGGAAACACCCATGTAAAGGATATGTTTGGCTTAGTTTCCTGCAAGATGGGAGTCCACACTTCTCACGAAGCGACTCAACCTTGTGCAGGCGACAGAGGAAACATTACACAGCCACCCACCCCCAACGCAAATCGGCCAAGCCACGCGCCCAATCCAGGTACCGAGGCGGCTGGGCCGGCATTTCCGTAGGCGAAGTGAAGGAGAGGCACATCGAAGGGCCGGCACCAGCCCGTACCTCTCCGGTCGCTTAGCTGCCGAGTTCCACCATGGAGAGCGTGCGCTTTCCGCGCCGCACCAGCAGGTACTTGCCGTGCAGTGCATCCGCCGTACCCAGCACGGCATCGGGATCGGTGATCTTGGCATTGTTCACGTACGCGCCGCCCTCCCCCACTGTGCGGCGAGCCGCGGAGTTGCTGTTGGACAGCCCGGAAGCGACCAGCAGGTCAACAATTGAGAGTCCAGCAGCCGGCGCTGAGGATCGCGGGAGCTCACGGGTCGCTGATGCCAGCGTCGCTTCGTCCAGTTCCGCCAGGCTGCCCTGCCCGAACAGTGCTGCCGAGGCGGCAATGACCTTCACCGTCGCGTCGACGCCGTGCACCAGTGACGTGACCTGGAAGGCCAGTGTCCGCTGGGCCTCGCGAAGATGCGGCCGCTCGGAGACGGAACCCTCCAGTTCCGCAATTTCCTCGCGGGTGAGGAACGTGAACACCTTCAGGCGGTCTGCCACGTCGGCGTCGGAGGTGTTCAACCAGAACTGGTACATGTCGAACGGACTGCACATGTGTGCGTCGAGCCAGATCGCGTTGCCCTCACTCTTGCCGAACTTGGTGCCGTCGGAGTTGGTGATCAGCGGCGTGCCCAGGGCATGCACGGAAGCGCCTTCCACCTTGCGGATCAGGTCCGTGCCGCTGGTCAGGTTTCCCCATTGGTCGGAGCCGCCCTGCTGCAGGACGCAGCCGTACTGGCGGTACAGCTCCAGGTAGTCCATGCCCTGCAGGATCTGGTAGCTGAATTCGGCGTAGCTGATGCCCTCGTCCGAATTCAGGCGGGAGGCCACAATGTCCTTCTTGATCATGGTGCCGACCCGGAAGTACTTGCCAATGTCGCGCAGGAAGTCGATGGCGCTCATGGGCGCCGTCCAATCCAGGTTGTTGACCATGCGGGCGGCATTGTCGCCCTCAAACGACAGGAAGCGCTGCACCTGGCCCTGCAGGTAGCCAACCCACTCGGAAACCGTCTCCTTGGAATTCATGGTGCGCTCCGCCGTCGGGCGCGGGTCCCCCACCAGTCCGGTGGAACCGCCCACCAGGCCCAGCGGCTTGTGGCCGGCCAGCTGCAGGCGGCGCATGGTCAGCAGCTGCACCAGGTTGCCCAGGTGCAGGCTGGGCGCGGTGGGGTCGAATCCGCAGTAGTACGTGATGGGCTCGCCCGCGAGCAGTTCCTCGAGCGCGGCCTCGTCCGTGGAGACCTGGACCAGGCCCCGCCACTTGAGCTCCTGCCACACATTGGCGAAGCTGGGATCGTTCTCTGGGGCGCGGAGTTCAGTTTGCAAAGACACAACACAAAATTACCAGCACGACGCCGGTTCTTTCGATTCGCGCGTCCGCCGCCTTACGCTTCTATTCCCTCGGGCAAAGGTTCGGAGGCGATCAGTCGCAGTCGCTGCGTGGGGCGGGTCATGGCAACGTACAGGTCGCCGACGCGGCCCCCGGCACCTGCGAGCAGGGCCGCGGGCTCCACAATGACCACGCCGTCAAATTCCAGCCCCTTGGCCTCGTGCGGGTCGATCACCACAATGTCCTGTTCCACGGAACCGGCGCCGTGGCCCACCCGGCGGCCGTAGACCGTGCGCAACGCGGCCGCAGTCTCCGCCACGAGCGCGGGCGGGGCAATGACGGCCACCAGTCCCCCGCCCACCGCCGCCGTCTCCTCCTCCATGACAGCCACCACCCGGTCGACCAGCCCGCCCGGGGCAACGAGGTCAACAATCGGCCCCCACTCGCCGTCGCGCACTGCCTTGGGGGCGGAGACCACCTGGCCCGCTGCATTGGCCATCCGCACGGCCGCTTCGGCGATCTGTGTGGGGGTGCGGTAGTTGACGGTCAGTTCCTCCATGGTCCACCGCTCCCCCATGAACGGTGACAGCGCCTGGCGCCACGAATCGGCGCCGGCGGCGGAACTGGTTTGTGCGATGTCGCCCACGATCGTGAAGGACTTCACTGGGCAGCGCCGCACCAGCAGGCGCCACTGCATGGGCGAGAGCTCCTGCGCCTCATCAACCACCACGTGGCCGTACGCCCAGGTCCTGTCGCTCAAGGCCCTTTCCGCGTTCGTCAGGTGCTCGCCCTCGACAACGTTGTAGTCTGCCAACTGTTCGGCGGTGAGCATGCCGTCCACGCCCGAGTCCTCCAGCTGCTGGTTCATGTTGGAGATGGCCTTCTCGGCATTGGCGAGGTCACGCCGCCGTTGCGCGTCATGGGCGGCTTCAGCCCGGCCGCCCGTGGCGTCAAGCTCGCCCAGGAGTTCGGCGGCCTCGTCCAACAACGGCACGTCCGACTCGGTCCACGGGGCATTCGCCGGGCGCAAAAGCAGCGCGCGCTCCGCCTCGGTGAAGTTGGGAGCCACGGCCCTGAGGATCTCCGGCTTGCTGAACAGCTCCCGGACCAGTTTTTGGGCGCTCATCGGCATCCAGCACAGGTTGAGCATGATGCGCACCTCCCTTGCGGAACGGACATCCTCGGCGAGGTAGGACCTGTCGGCCGTGTTGCCCGCACCGCTGGCCTCGATGTGCTCGCGCAGCTGGTCCGTCAGCTCGCGCAGCAGGATCTTGACAAACGTCAGGCGGGCTTCGTTATGCGGCTTGCCGGTGGCACGGGCCTTGTCCCGGGCGCGGCGCACCTGGCGTGCAGTCAGCACCAGGCGGGTGCCCTCGACGTCGAGCCTGGCGTCGCCCCGCGGCAGCCTCTGCCGGTTGGCAACGGCGTTCGCCATGACCTGCGCCATGTCGATCCGGCCCTTGAGGCGTGCCACCTCCGGCGATTCGACGGCCGTGGCGTTGACACCCGGCAGCAGGTGACCGACGCTGGCCATGACCACGCCGGTCTCGCCCAGGGACGGCAATACGCGCTCAATGTACTTCATGAACGCGCTGGAGGGGCCCACCAGCAGCACGCCGGCGGCGGCGAGCCGCTCGCGGTGCGTGTACAGCAGGTAGGCGGCGCGGTGCAGGGCCACTGCTGTCTTTCCGGTGCCGGGGCCGCCCTGAACCACAAGCGCCCCGCTCAGCGGTGAACGGATGATGCGGTCCTGTTCGGCCTGGATGGTGCCCACGATGTCGCTCATGCGGCCGGTGCGCTTCGAGTTCAGGGCAGCCAGCAGCGCACCCTCCCCCTGCAGGTGTTCGCCGTCCACCAGCATGGTGTGGTCCAGAACGTCGTCCTCGATGGACTTGACGTTGCGCCCTTGAAGAATCAGGTGCCGGCGGCGGCGCACCCCCAGCCGCTCAAAGGCGGTGGCCTGGTAGAACGTGCCGGCCTCCGGGGCCCGCCAGTCCACCATCAGTTGGCGCAAGTCTTCCGTGGAGAGGCCGATCCGCCCGATGTAGCGCTGCTCGCCGCCGTCCAGGTCCAGGCGGCCAAAGACGAGCTTGTCGTCGACGGCGTTGAGCTGGGCCAGGCGCGTTTCATACAACGTGGCGAAAGCGTCGCGCTCGGAACGGTTTTGGTGCGTGCCCATGGACTTGGTCCGGCGCACCTCGCCAAGCTGCTCAATTTTTTCGGCGCGAAGTTCGTCCAGTCGGGCATACAGGCCATCAACGTAAGTGCGTTCACGGGCCAGCTCGGCGTCATACATGCAAAATGCTCCTGTTACCTAAGGCGGGCTTCCAAAAGGCGGACCGTCTATTCTATACCCGGCACGGCGGCAAGGGGTACCGGCGTCCACCGACAGGCTGCTACGCGTGCGGCAGCGACACAACCTCGCGGCCGGGGCGATTGTTCCGCCCCGGCAATTCGTCAATTTCCAGGACAACGCCGACGCCGGCCACCACTGCCCCGGCGCGCTCCAACAGGACCGCGGCGGCACCGGGGGTGCCTCCCGTGGCCAGGACGTCGTCGAGAATTAACACACGCGTGCCAGATGTGATGTCGTCCCGGTGGAGCTCCAAGGTGGCGCGCCCATACTCCAAGGCGTAGGCCTCGGCGGACACGGGGCGCGGAAGCTTTCCAGCATAGGCGGACACAACGGAATCCACCATCTGGCGCAGTGCCGCGCCGTCGGCAAAAACAGGGGTTAATTCTTTGAAAACAATGCCCGTCTTCGGGTAGTCGGCGAAGGAAGCGCACAGGGCCTCAACAACCGCTGAAACTGGCGGATTCTCAGGGGTTTGGAGGGGGCGTTGAACTGGCTTGGACGCGGTGCCGGGGGTCCCTTTCACCCTTCCACGCCACAGGCTCCGGATCGGGTGGTTTTCGGGAGGTAAAAAAGGTGCTTATATATTTCCGTGCAACACAACATTTCGCTTCCCGGGCACGGTGTCCGGCTTGTGCCGCTGCGCCGTCGCCATGCGGCAGATCTGTTCCCTTTTGTCGATGCCGACATGTGGGCAGGGATGGCTTCCGCGCGTCCCACCTCCCGGCGCGCCCTGGAAAAAATCTTTGCCGCTCGCATCACGGATCCGGCCATGATTGCGTTTGCAGTCATTGATGAGGCCACCGGCACCGTTGCCGGAACCACCAGCTTGTACGACTTCGTCCCGGACCAGTCACGAGTTGAGCTTGGCATGACATTTTTTGGCCGGAACTACTGGGGCCGCAACGTTAACGCCGCCTCCAAGCTGGCCCTGCTGTCCTTCGCGTTTGAGGAATTGCTGGTGCACCGGGTGACGCTGCGCTGCGACGTCCGCAATGTCCGCAGCGCCGCCGCCATCCTGAAGCTGGGCGCGTCACTGGACGGCGTGCTGCGCGGCTACCGCCGCGGCCACGACGGCTCCCGGGTGGACTGTGCCATCTACTCGATCCTGGAGCACGAGTGGCCGCACTCCCGGGCCGGTCTGGTGCACCGCCTCACCCCTGCTGACCTGCTGCCCGAAGTCACCGAACTCATCGAGTATTCGGAACAGTTGGTGCGCGACGACGCGGAGCACGCACCACTCCCGGCTTGAACCTTGACACTGTGGGGTCCCCTCCAATCCAGAACCGCCACGGGTAGTCAATGGTCCCCCCGGGGCCGCTGATGCCCACGCGGGGGCCCGTCACGACGCGCGTTTCACATTGGTCCGGCAGCGTGACTGTGACCTCCCCGCCGAGCGCCGGAATGCCATTATGCCCCCCGTTGAAGCCCATGGCCTTGGTGAGCCTGGCGGGGCCCTGCGCCAGCTCATAGTCGTGCCGTGCGGTGGGCCGGCGCGACCGGGCCAGCTCCAGGCCCTCGACTATCTCACCGGCACGCATCAGGCACCCCGACGACGTCCCCTCCGGCCGGCAGACCAGGTTGGCACAAAAATGCATTCCATAGGTGAAGTAGACGTAGAGGTGACCCGGCGGGCCGAACATGACCGCATTGCGGTTTGTCTTGCCGCGGTAGCTGTGGGCCCCGGGATCCGGGTCCGGGGAGTCCTCCGGGCCCAGATAAGCCTCGACCTCCGTCAGCCGTACGACGACGGGGCCTTCCGGGCTTTCGTGCCTCACCAGTGCGCCCAGAAGGTAGGGGGCCACCTCCGTTGCTGGATGCTGCAGGAGCTCAAGGATGTCGAGGGGCGGGGCCATGATTCCACGTTAGCAGGAGGCACAGCAGCGTCCCTCGGTGGTCGACCCGACGAGACCGGGGGCTTGTCGCGATCCTGGTCTCGTCCAGTGGTTGCTGTCCCAATTTGTGGGGGTTGATGCCTCCACAGGGGGTGCTGCGTGGGAAGTTGTTCCAGTTTCGAATCTATTTTCTAATAGTGTCAGTGCCTGTCGGTAATGTTGTGTCCATGGAAGCAATGGCGGGGGTGCCGGGCAGGTCCGGAACCCACACGGGGACAGGGGCCGCTGGTGAACACGTTCACCAGCTCCTCGCCCTGGCCGCGGCGCTCACCGCAGCCGCCGGAGCCGCCGCGGTCACCGCAGCCGCCGGAGCCGCCGCGGTCACTGCAGCCGCCGGAGCCGCCGCGGTCACCGCAGCTACCGGAGCCGCGGCCGAGGCTGCGGTCCCTGCTGCGGCCGAATGTGCGGACGCGGCCCGTGCCGCGTCCGGTGGGGCATCCGCCGTGGCGGATGCCCCACCGGATGCCCCGCCGGATGCCGGTGCCCGCGCCGGCGGGATTCCCGGCATTGGCGCCGGC
>NZ_JAAMFM010000051.1 GCF_013376105.1 Arthrobacter wenxiniae | reverse complement strand
CTGCAGCCACGTCCAACCTCTCTTAAAAGCAGTGTGGGGGTGCCCATTGCGGTGGCACTGGGCGTTTACCAACACTCTAGACCGCGGTTCCCGCTTGTGCGTAGCTGGGGGCGCGGGATGAAGCGGAACGGCGGGGACCGGCGTCGTACGCCCACCTTGGCGGCATGCCGCGAAAGGCCCGCCGCATGGGGCGCGCGCCGGATCCGGGGTAACGCAAATCACACCCGCTTCGGTGCGCCGCGGGCAGCGGAGCCGGCACCGCCTCCCCGAATCGCACCCAGGAGTAGAGGCAAAATGGACGCAGCCCCTAGACTGGTTCATGTACAACTTTTAATCCAGCGCGGAAGCGTTGAACGCAGGAGGAATCACGTGAGCGAGGCCGACGCCGGCACTGTAGCCAAGGTGGCAGGCAAATTGGGGTTCAAGGATGGGGATCTCATCCAGGAACTCGGATATGACGACGACGTTGACCTTGACCTACGGGACAGCATTGAGGAACTCATTGGTTCGCAGATGCTTGACGAGGACGACCACGACGTGGCTGATGCGGTCATCATGTGGTGGCGGCAGGACGACGGGGACCTCGTCGACGCCCTGGTCGATTCATTGACCACCCTCGACGAGGGCGGCGTCGTGTGGATCCTCTCGCCCAAGTCGGGCCGGGACGGCTATGTGCCGCCGGCGGAAATCCAGGAGGCGGCGCCCACGGCCGGGCTGCACGTGACCACCACCGCCGGAGTGTCCACGGACTGGGCCGCCACCCGTCTGGTTCCGCGCAAGCGCCAGTAATGGACGACGCCGGCACCCGCCGGGGCGTTCGCGCCGGGGACACGGCGCCCGACTTTTCCCTGCCAAACCAGTTTGGCGAGCCGGTGACCCTTTCCGGGCTGCGCGGATCGCCCGTGGCAGTGGTGTTTTATCCCTTTGCCTTCTCCCGCATCTGCACCGGGGAGCTGTGCGAGCTGCGCGACAACTTCGCCGAGTTTGCCGCTGCGGACGTGCGGCTGCTGGCCGTGTCGGTGGACAGCAAATACACCCTGCGGGCCTACGCCGCCGCCGAAGGCTACGACTTTGACCTGCTGGCTGACTTTTGGCCGCACGGGCAGGTGGCCCATTCCTACGGCGCCTTCGACCCCGAACGCGGCATGGCCCGCCGCACCACCATCGTGATCGATGCCGCCGGCACGGTCCGGGACGCGTTCAGCACGGCCTCCGGACAGGCCCGCCCGCTGGAACGGTACCGCCAGGCGCTGGCGGCCCTGTAGCCATGGACGCCGGGCGCGACGATCCCGTCCGGCCCGGCATCGGGCTGACCGGGCTCACGCAGAACCGGTTCGCGCAGAACGGGCTGGGCGCACGCGCGGGTGCCGCCGCGTCGGCCGGGCCAGCCGCACACGCCGACGCCGCCGCGTCGGACGGCGCGGCCTCGCAGGGTGGCGGCATGCTTGACACGGACGTCCGGGCCGCCCTGGACGAGATGGTTCCGGTGCTGTCCGCCGGCAGGTTTTCCCTCCTTACCGGTGCAGGCCTGAGCACGGATTCGGGCATACCCGACTACCGCGGCCCGGGTGCCGCCCCGCGACAGCCCCTGACGTACCAGGAATTTGTGGGTTCGGAACCCCTGCGCCGGCGCTACTGGGCGCGCAACCACATCGGCTGGGCCACCATGCACCATGCCGTTCCGAACGCGGGCCACCGCGCCGTGGCGGCCATGGAGTCGGCCGGCCACCTGACCGGCGTCGTGACCCAAAACGTCGACCGGCTGCACGAGGACGCGGGGGCCGTCAACGTGGTGGACCTGCACGGACGCTTTGACGCGGTGGTGTGCCTGCAGTGCGGCGAGGTGTACACGCGCGCCTTCATCGCCGTCGTCCTGGCCGAGCTCAACCCCGGCTTTCTGGATGCTGTGGCGGCCGCCGGGGGAGCGGCGGCGGGGCCGGACGCGGACGCCGAACTGGACCACGAGCAGCTGATTGGCGGCTTTCGGGTGGCCCGCTGCCCGCTGTGCGGTGGCATGCTCAAGCCCGACTTCGTGTTCTTCGGCGAAAACGTGCCCAAGCAGCGGGTGGAGCGGGCCTACGCGATGGTCGACTCCGCCACGTCGCTCCTGGTGGCCGGTTCCTCGCTGACCGTCATGAGCGGGCTGCGGTTCGTGCGCAAGGCGGCCAGGGACGGCAAGCCGGTGATGATCATCAATCGCGGCGCCACGCGGGGCGACGGCCTGGCGGACGTGAAGCTGGAGGCGGGCGTCAGCGAATCCCTGGGGTACCTGCGGCGGCGGTTGGATCAGGAAGTGGCGCCCGGGGCGGGCGATCGGGTACAGTAGTCTCTCGTTGGCCGGGGCAACGGGTGCTCAACCCGTTCGTTTGGACAGTGAAATGGGTCTTTAGCTCAGCTGGTAGAGCGCCACGTTTACACCGTGGATGTCATCGGTTCGATCCCGGTAGGACCCACCCCCAAAAACCCCGCCCATCCGCGGCCGAAAGGCCCGGATGGGCGGGGTTTTTCAGCGCCGCCCGGGTGTGGTCCCCTCAATCCATGGTGCCGTCAGTCCGCGGGGGCGGCCGGGCCAAAATCGAGCCGGCCGGAGCGTTGCCTGCCCCTGAGTATGTCCAGTATCTCGTTGCCGATGACGCCCGCCGTGTGCGAGAGGTCCGCGGGCGGCCGCCCGCCGCCGGCTTCGCCCAGATGCGTCAGTTCCTGGGCGAACAGCTCCAGGTCCCAGAGTTTGTCGCCCGTCCGCGCCGCCAAGGGCAAGGTAAACCCCATGTCCGATCCTCTTTCTTCCATCGTGGCAAGAGACTATGGCATCAAGCTGCGAGCCCGCCCGAAAGATGTCGCATGAACGCTGACAGCCGCAGGCATGGACCGAGGCGGCGCCGGTCCAAACCGCGCCCAAACGGCGCCGCGACGGCGCGACGCGCAAAGGGGCGGGGGAAGCGCTCCGCGCCGGTCCCGCGTCGTGCCTTGGGAGGCGCCGTACCGTTGGGGTGTCGTGGCTTGGAGGGTGGGGACCTCCACGGCGAGACACGGCGGCGGGCGGACGGGCCGGAAAGGGAAGGGTCCCGTCAGCGCATTGCTGCGATGACGGGACCCTGGGTCTGTTGGCCCTTATTCTCCGGGACGTCCCGAACGGGAATCCCTCTAGTCTTGCCCCAGCCCAAGAAACCAACAGATTCGACACTACCGCCTCGGTTCGGGGCTGGCAATGGATGGTCCGGCACGGCCGCCAATGTTGGCCCGTGCGGGCAGAGGCTCGGATGTCAGTCCCCGTCCGTAACGTTGCGGGCATGGAGTCAACAAGTGAGCATGTCCTGGTCCGCACTGCACCGTCCGGCGAGCCCGTCGTGGTGGAGCGGGCCGGGCGCGAGTGGGTGGTGGCGGAGGGGGCCTTGCGCTGGTTCGAGAGGACCAACTGGTGGGAGCTGCAGCGGCGCATGCCCCGGGGGCAGGGCCGCATCGACGTGGAGGTGTGGCGGGTGCAGGCAAGGCTGGGGCGCAATCCGCGCAGCGACCTGGCCACCATGGACCTGGAACGCGATCCCACGGGAGGCGGCTGGCGCCTGAGGCGCGCCGCCTGAGGCCCGCCGCCTGAGGCGCGGAAGGACGCACTGATTGGGCAGGCCGCGCTTAAACTGAAAGGCTCCTCGCCACAGCTATTGGGGGACGCTGTGGAGAGGAGCCAGTAACAAAAATATAACGGCTGCCGGCTGCCGATGCAAATTGGGGCGCCAGCGGCAGTCATATGCGGGCGATTTGGGCGTTGCGGGCCGTCGCCTCGACTTAAGGTGAGCGACCTTCCACTGTGGCTATTGGGGGACGCCACAGTGGAAGGCCTGACATCGAATATACAACCATTGGCGCCTCCGCACAACACCGGACGTTCTACCTCTTGAGGTGGACAGTATGATGGTAAGTGTTCATTGCAGTGGACGACTCGTCGTTGCTGTACGCATCGTTGCTGTACGCATCGGGACGCAGGCTGAGGGCCCGGTCCCTTACGGTGGTTAGGAATCGCATGACGGAAATTCAGGCCACGAAGCGGGCCAGTGACGCCCGCGGCCACTCCTCGCCCGCCCCGGCGGTCACGAGGGCGGCGGCGGTTCTCGATGCCCTGGCGGCGTCCGATTCCGGCCGGCTGACGCTCAGCGACCTGGCCCGGGAACTGGGCATTCCAAAGTCGTCCACCTCCAATCTCCTGCAGGCCCTCGAGGACACGGAGCTGATCACCCGGCTCGGCGCCGACTATGCCCTGGGCGTGAAGCTGGTGGAACTAGGCGCCGCGTACCTGAGCCGCCGCGACGAGGTCCGCGAGTTCTACCGCTTTTGCGAGCAGGCGCCCACACTCAAGGGCGAGACGGTGCGCATCGCCATGCTGGACGGCGAAAACATCATCTACCTGGCCCGCTATGAAGGGCACCCGGCCGTCCGGCTCACGTCCAACATCGGCGACAAGATGCCGGTCTCGGTCTGTGCTGTCGGTAAGGCGCTGGTTGCCCGGCTGCACGACCATGACCTGGAGCAGCTCTTCCCGGACAAGCTGAAGCTGCCGGTCATGACGCCCAAGTCCCTGAAGACGGGACGGGCGCTGAAGGATGAAATCATCCAGATCCGGACGCAGGGGTACGCCTTCGAGGACGAGGAATCCACGCTGGGCGTGGTGTGCCTTGGCATGGCTGTGCCCACGCGCGGGGCGCACGGTCCGAGCCTGGGCGTTTCCGTGACGGCGCTGAAGGCCACCTTCTCGGATGGCCAGCGCGACCGCATGGTCGGAGAGCTGCGGGAGCTGGTGCGGACGCTCGGCAACCCCATGGGGTAGCGGCGCGGCTGACAAATTGCCCTAGGCGACTCGTTCACTATGATGTACGCTGTTCAACATAGTGATCGACCTCATGGTCAGCGTCGCATTTCCGGGACCAACGATGGTTCGGGATGTTTCAAGGGAGAACCAGTGACTACACAGCCATTACCTTCAGCGGGCCTGTCCGCCGCCACGGAGCGGGACATCGTCCCCGTCGACCCGCAGCAGCTCCGCCGGGCCACGCTCGCCAGCTCCGTGGGCTCGGCCCTGGAATATTACGACTTCTACATTTACGGCCTGGCCACCGCCCTGATCTTCGGCCCGCTGTTCTTTTCCCCGCTGGGCCCCTCCGGCGCCCTGATCGCCTCCTTTGCCACCTACGGCGTCGGCTTCGCCGCCCGCCCCTTCGGCGGCCTGATCTTTGGCTACATCGGGGACCGCTTCGGCCGCAAGCAGGTGCTGCTGCTGACCATCGGACTGATGGGGACGGCGTCGTTCTGCATTGGGCTGCTGCCCACGCACGCGCAGGCCGGCATGCTGGGCGCCGTGCTGCTCGTGGTCCTGCGCATCATCCAGGGGCTGGGAGCCGGAGCCGAACAGGCGGGCGCCACGACCCTGATCTCCGAGGTGGCCCCGCGCAAGCGCCGCGGCTTCTTCGCGGCACTGCCGTTTGTGGGCATCCAGGTGGGCACGCTGCTGGGCGCCGGCACCTTCGCCCTCATGGGCCTGGCCCATCCGGAAGTACTCACCGGCTGGTTGTGGCGCGTGCCGTTCCTGGCCAGCATCATCCTCATCGCCATTGCCATCTACATCCGCCTGAAGCTGAAGGAAACCCCCGTCTTCCAGGAGCTGGAGAAGCACAAGAGTGTCACCAAGAACCCGGTGGGCGTGCTGTGGCGCTCCTCCAAGAAGAACGTGCTGATCGGCATGGGCCTTCGGATGGGCGAGAACGGCAACTCCACCATCTACTCAACGCTTTTGGTTGGCTTCATGGCGGCCAAGGGTGGCGTGTTTGAAGGTGACAAGTTCATCGGCCCCATCGGGCTGCTGATCGCCGCAGGGTTCTCCGCCATCATGGTGGTCGCCTTCGGTGCCCTCTCGGACCGCGTCGGCCGCGTCAAGGTCTACCGCTACGGTGCACTTTTCCAGCTGCTCTTCGCCTTCCCGGCGTTCTACCTGATCTCCCTGGGCAACGTGACCCTGGTCTGGATTGTCATGAGCATCGGCATTGCGCTCGGCGTGCAGTCCATGCTTGGCCCGCAGTGCGCCCTGCTGCCCGAGCTGTTCGGCTCCACCCACCGCTTCACCGGCGTGGCCATGAGCCGGGAAATCTCGGCCGTGTTTGCCGGCGGCATCGCCCCGTTCGTGGGCGGCCTGCTGCTGGCCGTCACCCACCAGTCCTGGATGGTGCTGGCCGGCTACTCGCTGGTGCTGGCGGGGATTTCCTTCGCCACCACCTTCTTCACCCCGGAAACCGTGGGCCGCGACCTGCTGCTGGCCGAAGACGCCTAGCTTTCCTTGCCGGCGGCGCCTGCCTTGGTGGGCGCCGCTTGGCGTTTAACCGCCCTTCCGCGCACGACGCCGGCCGCGCGTTCCGCCAGGCCGCGCGTTCCGGCGGCCGCGCGGAACAGGACGGCAAACAGGGGAGCCTCCATCCGGAAGCTCCCCTGGTGGCCATTCAGCCATGTTGGGGACGCTGTGCGCGGCCCCGCAGCAATTTCAGCCAGCGGGCGGCTTAGCCTTGATCCACCGAAGAAGTTTGGTGTTGCTGCGGCGTTTTAAACTCGAAATGCCCGTCGTTAGGGGAAAATTGGACTTACCACAGAACAGTTTTCACGAAAACGAAGGACATCTCGTAGATGAAAGTTTCCCATACCGTAGCGGCCTTGTCAGTTTCTTTTGATGAGGAAAATCTTGTGTCTCCCACGGGCCTGGTTCCGGTGATGCGCCTGGCGGAGAATGCGGGTCTGCATGCGCTGGCTGATGAATGGCTGAGCATCCC
>NZ_JAAMFM010000050.1 GCF_013376105.1 Arthrobacter wenxiniae | reverse complement strand
CGCCCGGCATCCCCGCCGTGTTAGGCCGGGTAGATGGCGACCTCGGCGGCCTTGACCACAAAGAACACCCGCGACCCCGGTTGCAGCCGCAGTTCGGCCGTCGCGGCGGGGGAGATGTCCGCCGCCAGCCGCCCGGCCCGGATCCGGATGTGGTCGCCGTGCGGCTCCAGCTCTGTCACCGTCACCGGGAAGCAGTTGCGCGGGCTGCCCTGCGGGGGCGCCAAAAACACGGACACGGCCGACGGCGGGAAGGCCGCCAAACCCTCCGGCCCCGCCGCCGGACTACCGGTCCCCGCCGCCGGACTACCGGTCCCCGCCGCCGGACTACCGGTCCCCGCCGCCGCGGCCGCCCCCGCAAAGGCGCCGGTGAGGCGGCCGGCCACCAGCCCGGCGTCGGACGTCCGGACGCCGGCACCGGCCAGGGACCCGGCCAGGACATTGAGCCCGGCCAGGGAGGCGGCGAACGGGCTGCGCGGGTGGGCCAGGATGGCGGCGGTGGGCCCTTCCTCCACGACGCGTCCGCGGTCCATCACCACGATCCGGTCCGCGAGCATGAGGGCGTCCAGGACGTGGTGGGTGACGATGACGGCGCGCCGGCCGGCCAGCACGCGCTTGAGGAGGCTCCGCAGGAACGGTGCGCTGTTGATGTCCAGGGCGGCCATGGGTTCGTCGAGCAGGAGAAGTTCGGGGTCGGTGGCGAGCGCCCGTGCCAGGGCCACGCGCTGGGCCTGCCCTCCGGAGAGCTGCCCCGGCTTGCGCCCCGCGAGTTCGACGGCGTCGACCTCGCCGAGCCAGCGCCGCGCGGCGGCGTCGGCCCCGGCCCGGCCCCGCCCCTGGCTGCGCGGGCCGAAGGCGACGTTGTCCAGCACGCTCAGGTGCGGGAACAGCAGCGCGTCCTGGGCCAGCACCCCGACGCCGCGGGCATGCGGCGGCAGCCACTCCCTGGGGCTCCCGGGGCTCCCGGTGCGGAAGAGGGTCCGGTCGCCCAGGGTGGCGTGGCCGGCGTCGGGCCGCAGGAGGCCGGCCAGGACCTGCACCAAGGTGGACTTGCCGGCGCCGTTGGGGCCCATGACCGCAACGGTCTCGGACCCGCCGACGGTCAACGCGACGTCCAGGTGGCGCTCGGCGATCACAGCACTTAGCTCGAGCGTCATGGCACAGCCGTTTCGGCGGCATCGACGGCGGGCTTTGGCTGCCGCGGCGCCCGGTACGTCAGCGCAACCACCACCACCGCCACGGCGATGAGCAGGAAGGAGAGGGCCACGGCGGCGTCGGGGTCCGTTTCGCGCTGCAGGTAGATCTCCAGGGGCAGGGTGCGGGTGACGCCCTGCAGGCTGCCGGCAAAGGTGAGCGTGGCGCCGAATTCACCCAGGCTGCGGGCGAAGGACAGCACGGCGCCGGAGAGCAGTCCCGGCAGGACCAGCGGCACCGTGATCCGGCGCAGCACCGTGGACGGACGCGCGCCGAGGGTCGCCGCCACGGCCTCGTACCGTTGCCCGGCTGTGCGCAGGGTCCCCTCCAGGCTCAGGACCAGGAACGGCAGCGCCACGAACGCCTGCGCCATGACCACGGCGGTGGTGGAAAACGCGATGTCGATCCCCAGGACGTTCAGCGACTTGCCCAACAGGCCCTCGCGGCCAAAGGTGTAGAGCAGCGCCAGGCCGCCCACCACCGGCGGCACCACCAGCGGCAGCAGGATCAGCGCACGCAGGATCCGCTGCCCGGCGAACTGTGCCCTGGCCAGCACCAGCGCCAGCGGGACGCCGAAGATGATGCACAGGGCCGTGCTGGCGGCCGCCGTCTTCAGGCTCAGCAGCAGTGCGTCAAGCGACGATTCCGAGGTGATGAGGGGGATGAACTGGGCCCAGTTGACCTTGGCCACCATGCCCAGCAGCGGCACCAGGATGAACAGCGCCCCCGCCGCGGCGAGCAGGTACACCCAGCGCGGCACCGCATGGTAGCCGCCGGGCCGGTTACGGGGCCCCAAATCCGGCACTCCCGAGGACCTTCCGGCCGCCGGGGCCGGTGACCAGGGCGATGAAGGCCGCTGCCAGTGCCTGGTTCTTCGAGGTGGAGACGGCGGCGATCGGGTACTTGTTGACGGCGGGGCTGGCCAGCTTGAGCGGCACGGCCTTGACCTTGTCCCCGGCCGTGGTGGCGTCCGTGACGTAGACCAGGCCGGCGTCGGCCTCACCCGAGGTGACCTTGCCGAGCACGCTGGTGACATTGAGCTCCTCGCTCACCGGCTTGACGACGACGCCGGCCCTCGCCTCATTGCTCTTTGCGGCAGCCCCACAGGGGACCTGCGCGGCGCAGACCACCACTTTCACGCCCGGCTTGGCAAGGTCGGCGAAGGTGGCGATGTTGGCCGGGTTGCCGGGCGGCACCACGATGGTCAGCACGTTCGTGGCGAACACGGCCGGCGTGCCCTCCGCCATCTTGGCCTTTTCCAGTTTGGCCATGTTGGCCTGGTCCGCCGACGCGAAGACGTCGGCAGGGGCCCCCTGCGTGATTTGGCTGACGAGGGTGGAGGAGCCGTCAAAGTCAAGCGACACCTTGGTGCCGGGGTGGTCCTTCTCGAACGTCGCGGCCAGCTGGGTGAAGGTCTGCTTCAGCGATGCGGCGGCGAAGACGTTGAGGGTTCCTGAGAGTGCCCGCGTGCCTCCGGGGGCAGCGGTGGTGCCGGCGCCCGCGGCGCCCCCGGAACACGCCGCCAGCGACGCTGCGAGGAGGAGGGCGGCCGCGGCGGCGGCAGGAAGGCGGAACAGTTTTCTCATGCCTTGGCCCCTTGCGGAATCTCGATGATCACATTCGTGGACTTGACGACGGCGGTGGCCACGGAGCCGGGCTCCAGGCCGAGGTCGCGGACGGCCTCGCTGCTCATGAGGGACACCACCCGGAACGGCCCGCACTGCAGCTCCACCTGGGCCATGACCTTGTCCATCGTCACGTTGGTGACCAGTCCGACGAACCTGTTGCGGGCGGAGCTGCCGACGCCGGTGGGGTCCTCCGGCAGCTGGGACGCCGACTTGGCCGCGGCGGCCAGTTCCACGCCGTCTATGACCATCCGGCCCTGCTTGTCCTTTTGGCCGTGGAGGGTGCCGTTGTCCAGCCAGCGCCGCACGGTGTCGTCACTGACGCCAAGGAACCGGGCGGCCTCGGAAACGCGGATAAGTGCCATTTCACGAGTCTATATCCTCAAAAGCGGAAATTGTATGGTGATTGAACCGCAGCTGCTGCAGGCCAGCCGTTGCGGTTCGAGATCATGACGTCCGCTCGTTCCTCGCGGGCACAGGACGTTGTCGAGGCCCCGGGGCTGGCGCCCGGGGCTGGCCCCGGGATGGTCGTTGTGCCACGCCATGATCTGCCGGGCACCCGCCGAATACGGGCTGCGGGCGCCAAAGTCCGGCACGAACCGTTTGATCTTGGAGTTGTCGACGATGACGGAGTGGGACTTGCCGCCCGGCGGCCCGGTCCGCATGCGGTGGACGTCCGTCCAGCCAAAGAGCAGGGGCAACCTGGTGGGATCGCAGGTGTGGGAGGGCCGGGCCACCGTGACGGGAAAGTCGTCCTGACGGTATGCGGCGGTGAAAATGTCCGCGCAGGCGATCTTGTCCGGCGAGCACTGCCAGAACGGGTTGCGCAGCACCTGCCGGACGGCAGCAGGGTCGCGCCCCTCCGCCACCAGATGTTCGACGTCGTTCGGCACCGGTCGTTCGGCGCTGCTCGACCACCGGGTCTCGACGGTCTCGACCACCGGAGCTGGTGGTTGAAACCGCTCACCAGGCGTAGTCCTCCGGCGCGGTCCGTGGTCCGGGGAAGATCGCATCCAGGCGGGCCAGGGCCGCGTCGTCCAGGGAAACCTCCAGGGACCGCAGCCCGGCGCCGAGCTGCGCGGGGGTCCGCGGGCCGATGATGGGCGCCGTCACGGCCGGCTGGTGGAGCAGCCAGGCCAGCGCTACGTCGCCGGGCGCGTGGCCCAGCTCCGCGGCAAATCCCTCGAAAGCAGCAATGGCGTCGCGGTGCGCCTCCAGGGCCTTGGCGGCGCGGCCCTCGGATCGGCGCACGCCCTCGTTTTCCTTGGCCAGGACCCCGCCCAGCAGGCCGCCGTGCAGGGGAGACCACGGCAGGATCCCCAGTCCGTAGTGCTGCGCGGCCGGGATGGCCTCCCGCTCAATGCTGCGCTCCATAAGGTTGTAGAGTGACTGCTCGCTGACCAGGCCCGTGAAGGGGCGCCGGGCCGCGGCCTCCTGGGCGGCCGCGATGTGCCAGCCCGCAAAATTGGAGCTGCCCGCGTAGATGACCTTGCCCTGCTGGACCGCCGTGTCGACGGCCTGCCAGATTTCGTCCCACGGCGTGTCCCGGTCCACGTGGTGGAACTGGTACAGGTCCACGTGGTCCGTCTGCAGCCGCTTCAGGCTCGCGTCCAGGGCCAGGCGGATGTTGCGGGCGGACAGCTTGCCGTCGTTGGGCCACTCGCCCATGGCGCCGTACACCTTCGTGGCCAGCACGGTCCGCTCCCGCCGACCGCCGCCCTTCGCGATCCAGCGGCCCACGATTTCCTCGGTCCAGCCGCGGTGCCCGGCGCCCCCGTACACGTTGGCCGTGTCGAAGAAGTTCAGCCCGGCCTCATGGGCCTGGTCCATGATCAGGTGGGCGTCGGCCTCCTCCGTGTGCGGGCCAAAGTTCATGGTGCCCAGACAGAGGCGGGAGACGGACAGGCCGCTGCGGCCCAGATGCGCGTATTTCATTCCCGGGTGCTTCCTTCGGGGGAGTTGGCGAGGTGCGCAGGGCCCGGCGGCTGCGACCAGGTGGAGAGGAGCTTGAGGGCGTCCAGGGAAGGCGAGCCGTTCCGCGCCGTGTACAGGCGCAGGCTCTGGTCGGGGTCGTCCGGCAGGAGCAGGTGCTCAAAGTCGAGCTCCAGCTCGCCCACCAGCGCGTGGCGGAGCTTGAGCGTCCCCGACGACTTCCGGGCCACCCGGTGCCGCGCCCACCACTGCCGGAAGTCCTCGCTGTTGACGGCCAGTTCGCCCACCAGCGCGGTGGTGGCGGGGTCGCCCGGGTGCTTGCCGACGTCGGCCCTCAGCTCCGCCACGGAATCCGCGGCCGCACCGTGCCAGTCCCGGAACAGCACCCTGGCGCCGGGGTCCAGCATGATCCAGCGCGTGAAGTTGCGCTGTTCGCGGGGCATCGCGGCAAAGTCCGCAAGCAGCAGGCGCGCCATGCGGTTCGCCGCCAGCACGTCCGTCCTCCGGCCCAGCACGACGGCGGGCACGTCGCCCACCGCCTCGAGCAGCTGCCGCATCGACGCGCGCACGCGCTGGGCGGCAGGCGGGTCCGTGGGCTGCCCGCCGCAGTGTTCCAGAAGGTCGAACATGTGGGCGGACTCGGCCTCGTTCAACTGCAGCGCCCGGCCCACCGAGTGCAGCACGGAGCGGGACGGGTGGATGTTCCGGCCCTGCTCCAGGCGCGTGTAGTAGTCGGTGGAGACGTCCGCCAGCCGGGCCACCTCCTCCCGGCGGAGCCCCGGCACGCGCCGGGTGGTGTGCGTGGTCTCCGGGTCCGGCTGGAGCCGGGCACGCATGGCCGAGAGGAACTTGCCGAATTCAACGCTTTGACCCATGCCACCATTGTGCCCCGGTGCAACGTTTCAATCCACGGTCCGGGTAGGACTGCGGGACCTAGGATGGGCCCGCACCTGCTTGGCGGGTGCTTCCGGGCGGGTGCTGGCCTAGGCTGGGGGAAACCGCCTTCTTGGCGGGTGGCATGAAAGGAAAGAGTTGGACATGAGTGAATCAACCTCCCAGGCGACCGCCGTTCCGATGCTGGCGCTGAACAATGGCGTGCGCATTCCGCAGCTCGGCTTTGGGGTCTTCCAGATCCCGCCGGAGGACACCCGCGTCGCCGTGGGGGAGGCGCTGGCGGCGGGCTACCGGCACATTGACACGGCCGCGGCCTACCGCAACGAGGCCGGCGTCGGGGCGGCACTGGCCGAATCCGCCATCCCGCGCGAGGAAATCTTCGTCACCACCAAGCTGCGCAACGGCGAGCAAGGCAGCCCCCGGGCCGCCTTTGAGGCCAGCCGCAAAGCCCTGGGCCTCGACGTCATTGACCTCTACCTCATCCACTGGCCCGTGCCGTCGCAGGGGTTGTACACGCAGGCCTGGAAGGAACTTGAGGCACTGTATTCGCAGGGGCTGGTCCGCGCCATCGGCGTCTCCAACTTCCTCTCCGGCCACCTGGACACGCTGCTGGCCGGAGCGTCCGTGGTCCCTGCCGTCAACCAGATCGAGGCGCACCCGACGTTCCATCAGGCGGCACTTGCCGACAAGTCGCGCAGCCACGGCATCGCCGTCGAGGCCTACAGCCCGCTGGGCCAGGGCCGGGACCTGGACAGCCCGGTGGTGACAGAGCTGGCGGCCAAGTACTCCGTGACGCCGGCACAGGTCGTGCTTGCCTGGCACTTGGGGATCGGAAACATCGTCATTCCAAAGTCGGCAACCCCGGCTCGCATCCGTGAAAACCTCGCCGCCGCATCCCTCTCGCTCGCACCGGAAGAACTCGAGCGGATTTCCGCACTGGAATCCGGCCAACGGATCGGGGCGGACCCCGCGGTGGCGGCGTTTACGCAAATGTAGGAACGGCCAACGCGGCTGGGAAAGAATTCCCCGCGCCGGGCCCACAGGTGCGGCCGACCCGGTGCGGGCTTGCCAGCAGTGCTCAGAGCTTGTCGAAGTCCGCTTCGTCGACTGTGTCCGCTGCCGGGGCGATGGCCGGCTGTGCGGCAGGCGCGCCACCGGACTTGAGCGCCGCCAGGCGGGCCTCCACCTCGGCCTGCTCGCCCAGGTCCTCCAGGCTGTTGAACTGCGCGTCAAGGCTGGAGGAGGCAAGCTCGTTCTGGCCCCGCACCAGCGCCTCTTCGCGGCGGATCTTTTCCTCGAAGCGGCTGACCTCGCTCGTGGGGTCCATGATGTCGATGCTCTTGAGGGCGTCGTGCACCTGGGTCTGCGCCTCGGCAGTCTTGGAACGGGCGACGAGTTCATTGCGCTTGCTGGCGAGCTCTCCGAGCTTGCCCTGCATCTGTTGCAGGCCCGTCTTGAGCTTCTCCACCACGTCCCTCTGGGCGGCAATGTTGGGAGCCGACGCCTTGGCCTCATTTTCGGAGGAAATCTGTCGCTGCAGCGCGATCTTGGCGAGGTTGTCAAACTTCTGCGCGTCAGAGGCGTTGCCCGCCGCGCGGTACTCGTCGGCCTTGCGGCTGGCGGCCAGAGCCTTCGAGCCCCACTGCTGTGACGCCTTGATGTCCTCGTTGTAGTCGTCCTCAAGCATGCGCAGGTTGCCGATGGTCTGGGCCACCGCAGTCTCGGCCTCGGTGATGTTCGCCTTGTAGTCGCGCACCATCTGGTCGAGCATCTTTTCCGGATCCTCGGCCGAGTCCAGCAGCGAATTGATGTTGGCCTTTGCCAACTGTGCAATCCGGCCGAAAATTGACTGCTTTGCCATTCTTTTCCCCTTATTTTTACTGTTGAACATCATCCGTGCTTGTCTCGTAGTGCCTGGTCATTGGAACTGGTGGGAACGTCTCTTTCGAGTCTAGGTGCCTGCCGCGCCCAGTGCACGGCCGTGGCGGGGGAACTTGGCAGGAGCGCACGGCAGAACGCTAGAAGTTGCCGCCGCCGCCGCCAAATCCGCCCCCGCCGCCGCCACCACCGAAGCCGCCGCCCCCTCCGCCACCGAAGCCGCCGCCACCACCGAAGCCGCCCCCTCCGCCGAGCAGGCCGCCGATGATGCCGCCCAGGATCGCCCCGCCAACGCCGTTCATCCCGGAACCGCCGCGTCCTCCGTAACCGCCGCCGAAACCTCCGCCATCAAACCTGTCCACATCCTGCTGGGCGTACTGGATGGCCTGCCTGGCCAGGGACTGGGCCTGCTGGGCGTAGGTGAGCGAGTTGGCCGGGTCCTTGTCGGCAATTGCCATGGCGTAGTCCAAGTTCCGCCGGGCCTCCGACAGCCGGGTCCGGGCTTCGCTGCCGACCCCGCCGCGGCGGGCCGCGATGAAGTCCTCGGCGGCGGAGATGTGGGCCTGCGCGCCGGCCATGGCCTGTTGCAGGGAGGCCTGCGCGCGCAGCGCCTGCTGCTGCTGGTCACGGATGCCGTCGAGCAATTCGTCAAGCTGGCTGTGGGCGCCCTGCACGGCGGCCAGCAGGGCCACGGGATCGGTCTTGCCGCCCGCGCCCTGCGCCTTGGCGTCGTTGAGGACGGCCTCCGCGGCCGACACGGTGGGCGCGAACCGGGAAAACTGGGGTGAGGCAACCATGGACTTGGCGCGTTCAAGGTCTGTCAGGGCCTCCGGCAGTGCCGTCCCGAGCGTCGTGGCGGCGTCGTTGATGGACTTCTCGGTCTTGCCGATGGCTTCCAGCAGGACATTGCACTGCAGCAGCGCCTCCTCGGCAGCCTTGACCGAGAGCGCGGCGTTTGCGGTGTCGCCCGCGCCCAGCTTCGCGTCGGCGTCGTCCGCCGCCGTTCCCACAAAGGCCAGCCTCTCGGCGGCCTGCTTGACGTTGTCGCGCACGGCGGCCAGGGCTGATGCGGCGTACTTGCCGTCAAGGGCGGCCAGGGCCTGCTCGGAGGAGGCGACGGCGGAGCCGGACTGCGCCGCATCCGACCGGACCTTGGCCAGCACCTGCGGGGCCGTGCGCTCGAGCTCGCGGAGCTCGTCGAATGACTTCTTTTCCGCGTCCAGCGCCGCATTGGCTTCTTCGCTGCGCTTGATGATCTCGCCCAGCCACTGGCGCTGCTCGTCGATGGTGTCCGGGATTTCGTCGTCCAGCTGCTGCTGCAGCTTGAAGGACTCCGTCAGGTGGGCCTTGGCCTGGTCAAGGGCGGCCAGGTATGGCTTGACGGCGTCGTCGCCGTACGACGCCTGGGCAAAGCCGATGTCATGTTCGCTGTTCTTGATCGCGTCGTCCGCGGCAATCAGCAGCGAGCCGGCCTTGGAGCGCAGCTCGGCAATGGTCTTCCCGGCGTTCGGATCCAGTGCCTTGCCGTCGGGGCCGTAGCCCTTGGCCGTGGCCTCGGCCGCGGCTTTCCTGCGCCGGTTGCGGATGGCGAGGGCCGTTCCCGCTCCGCCAAGCACGACGACGCCGCCCACTCCCA
Source organism: Arthrobacter wenxiniae (assembly GCF_013376105.1). Taxonomy (GTDB): domain Bacteria; phylum Actinomycetota; class Actinomycetes; order Actinomycetales; family Micrococcaceae; genus Specibacter; species Specibacter wenxiniae. Next base: position 2,653 of record NZ_JAAMFM010000050.1, on the reverse strand, counting down.
GCGCCACGTACCCGCCCGTGGGGTTGGGCACGTTGCCGGCGCCGCCGCCGGCCGCATCCCCAAGAGCTGCGGCGCCGTCGATGGCGGCCTGGGCCCAGTTGCCGGAGGACAGTTGCGGCTTGATCGCCTTTGCCTGGATGTTCTGGTTCTTGGCGGCCGGGATCACGCTGGTGTCGGCCAGGAGTGCGTATTTCTTGTCCTTGACGGCAACCACCAGCAGGGCGTCGTTGGCCCCCAGCTGCTTGGAGTTGGCCACTTGGGTTCCCCAGGCCTGGCCGGTCATCCCGTCGAAGGAATCGACATACACCACAAAGAAGGTCAGGCCGTGGTCCTTGGAGAGCTTGTCAATGGCCGCCTGGACATCGGCCTTTTTGCCCCCGAGCACGTTGGCATTGTCCACAATGTAGCTGCCGGCAGGTATGGTCACGGGCGGTTCGGCCCGGACGCTGCCCGCCCGGGACGCGCCCGCCTGGACGCTGCCCGCCGCCTGGACGCTGCCCGCCGCCTGGGCCCCGGCCTGCGCCATTCCTGCGGGGAAAACCATGAAGGCGGCGAATCCCAGCACCGCGAGGAGTTGGGACATCGGCTTGTACCTTGAGAACATCGCTCACCTTTAGGAGTGCTGGACATGCAGGAGCATCGCTTGTGCGCCTCCTTGATTCTAGGTCGGAAATTTCCGCAGCGTCCACGCCTGCCTGTGCGGCGAGCCTGCCTCAGGGGCGGCCCCGGAGATGTCCCAGCCGGTGGTCCGCGACATAATGGAGGCTGGGAGTTCTTCACAGCTACCTTCCAGTGAACGTTCGTAAAGGCACCAGTCCTGCAGGCCAAAATGGATATCAATCAAAGGTCATCACAGGATTTGTTGAATGAAGGGAAAAGCTCATGAGTGAGAACATTGGCGGGGCAGGCAACCGCAACGAAGACGTCCCGGAAGGAACACCGCGGGAAGAATCCGCCGCGACGCCCGCATTCGACGCCCCGGCGCCGGCTCCCGGCAGCCGGCCTCCCTACCCGGGCACCAACGGCGCCCACGAGGCCGGCAGCGACGCGACCGAGCCCATTGCCCCGCTCCCCGCACCCGGTGGCCAGGGTGGCAGACAGCCGACCATGCCGATCCGGCAGCCCCCGGCGGACACGGCGCCCCACTGGCAGGCCCCACAGTCCCCGACGCCGCGGCCCCCGGCCGCCTCACCGTCAGCGGGGTCGCAGCCGGCACCCGGCTACGGCTGGCACGCGCCGCAGGGCCAGCCGGCCCACGGCGCGGCGGGTGGCCCCACGGAACACACGGAACACCAAGCAAACCCCGGCACGCATGCGGGGCCCGGGTACCCGGCGTCGAACGCGTACCCACACACGCTGTCCCCGGCCGTGAAGGTCCCCTCGAAGCCGCGCCGGAAAGTGGGCATGGGCCTGTTTGCGGCCAGCGTCATCGCCGCTGCCCTGATCGGCGGCGGCGCCGCGGCCGGGACGTCGTTCCTGATCGGCTCGCAGAATTCGGGCGTGACCGCGTCGTCGAACCAGCAGGCGGCCCCGCTGGTGGTCAACAACACCAACTCCGTCAACGCCGTGACGGCCGCCGCGGCCAAGGCCATGCCGTCCGTGGTGACCATCTCCGCCACCAGCGGCAGCTCCGGCGGGACCGGCTCCGGGATTGTCCTGGACACCGCCGGGCACATCCTGACCAACACGCACGTGGTGACCCTCGACGGCGCCGCGGCGCACGCCACCATCCAGGTGCAGACCAGCGACGGCAAGGTCTACGCGGCGACCGTGGTGGGCACCGACCCCCTCTCCGACCTGGCCGTGGTCAAGATCAACGCACCGAACCTGGTCCCGGCCACGCTGGGCGATTCGAACAAGATGAACGTTGGCGACACCGTCATTGCCATCGGCTCGCCCCTGGGCCTGAACGGCACCGTCACCGACGGCATTGTCTCCACGCTGAACCGGACCATCCAGGTGGCGTCCTCGGCCGTCCCGGCCACGCCCGGCGACGGGTCGCAGGGCCAGGGCGGCGGCGGCAACGGAGGATTCCAATTCTCCCCTCCCGGCGGCGGACAGGGCACCACCACGGCCACGGGGACGGTCAACCTCAACGTGATCCAGACCGACGCGGCGATCAACCCCGGCAACTCCGGCGGCGCGCTGGTCAACACGAACGGGCAGATCGTGGGCGTCAACGTGGCCATCGCATCCACCGGCAGCTCGTCCAGCTCCACGAGCCAGAGCGGCAACATCGGCGTGGGCTTCTCCATCCCCATCGACAACGCCAAGCGCATTGCCCATGAGATCATTGCCAATGGCAAGGCCACGCACGGCCAGCTGGGCGTCGCCGTCAGCGGCACCTCCGCCCTCGGCCAGGACAGCCAGTTTTCCGCCGGGGCCACCGTGGCCAGCGTGACCCCGGGCAGCGCGGCAGCCAAGGCGGGCCTGCAAAAGGGCGACGTGATCACCAAGTTCGGCGACCGCACCATCAGCGACGCGTCCTCGCTGACCGCCGCGGTCCGTGAGCAGGCCGGCGGGGCCACCGTCAAGGTGAGCCTCATCCGGAACGGCAAGACGCTGCAAAAGGACGTCACGCTGGACACCATGCCGGCCAGCTGACCTCCGGAACGGCCGGTTCCTGCCGCCGTTTCCGCACGTCCGCCCCGGA
>NZ_JAAMFM010000005.1 GCF_013376105.1 Arthrobacter wenxiniae | reverse complement strand
CCCCCGCCGCCGCCCCCCCGGGGCCGGGGGCGCCCGGCGGTGGGTGCGGGGCCGGGGGCCATGTCAGTTTGCCGGTTTCGGTGTTACGTTGTGACCATGCCCCCACCTGACCCCTCGACGCCGGAGAATCTCCCGGACGGACCGGCTTCCGCCGGCACCCCCGGCCGGGAGGAGGGGTTCCGGAACCAGCTTGTCCACGGCGAAAACACCATTGACCCGGCCACCTTCGCCGGGTCCCTGCCGCAAGACCGCGGCGTGGCCCCGCGGGTGCGCGTCGGAACCAACCGGTGGTTCAACCTCCTCTGGCTGCTGCCCCTTGGCTTTGTGCTGCTGCTCGCCGCCGTCGCCGTGGCCAAGGGCATCCGCGGGCTTCCCGCCGTCGAACACTTCATGGCACAGTATCCCGGCACGTCCGCGCTGCCGGTCGCCGCGCCGTCGGGCTTCCCGGCCTGGATTGGCTGGCAGCACTTCCTGAACATGTTCTTCCTCATCTTCATCATCCGCTCCGGCGCGCAAATCCTCACCGACCACCCGCGCCTGTACTGGACCAGGCACAGCACGCCCGGCAGGGAGTGGTTTCGCGTCCAAAGGCCCGTGCCGCCCGAGCCGCTGTGGACGGCGAAAAAGGATTCCATCAGCCTTCCGCACCAAGTGGGATTGCCCGGAATGCGGCACTCCATCGGCCTGGCCCGGTGGTGGCACCTGGGCGTGGACACGCTGTGGCTGCTCAACGGCCTCATCTTTTATGTGCTGCTGTTCGCGACCGGACAGTGGATGCGGGTGGTTCCCCTGCACTGGGACGTTGTCCCCAATGCCGTGTCGGTGGCGATACAGTACCTGTCCCTCCAGTGGCCGGTGGAGACCGGGTGGACGAACTACAACAGCTTGCAGCTGATCGCCTATTTCATCACGATCTTCATTGCTGCCCCGCTGGCGCTGGTCACGGGGCTGGGAATGTCGCCGGCGCTGTCCACGCGGTTCCGCCGGGTCAGCAAGGTCCTGAGCATCCAGACTGCCCGGTCAATCCACTTTCTTGTCCTGGTCTGGTTCCTGGTGTTCATCGTCATCCACGTGGCGCTGGTGGCCACCACCGGTGCCCTGCAAAACCTGAACCACATGTATGCCGGCCGGGACGATGGCACCTGGATCGGCTTTTGGATCTTCTCGGCCTCGATGGTGGTGGTCGTGGCGGGCTGGGTTGCGGCCACGCCGTTCACCATCCGCCACCCCCGGGTGGTCCAGCGGATCGGGTACGCCTTGATTGGACCGGCGCAGCGTCTGTTTGAACACATCGACGCGAAGCCCGGCGAGTACACGGAAGCGGACATTTCGCCGTACCTGTGGCACAACGGCCAGTACCCGGACTCGGCCGAATACAAGGCGCTGGAGGCGGGCAAATTTGTCGACTACCGGCTGCGCATCAACGGCCTTGTTGAAAACCCCGTTGATCTCAGCCTCTCGCAGCTGCGCGCCATGCCCTACCATGAACAAATCACCCAGCACTTTTGCATCCAGGGCTGGTCGGGGGTGGCCAAGTGGGGCGGGGTGTCGATGCAGGCCATCCTCGACCTGGCCCGTCCCCTGCCCGCCGCCAAATGGGTGGTGTTCTACTCCTTCGGCGACGGGCCGGACCAGGGCGTCTACTATGACGCCCACGACATCGGGCAAATGAAGTACAAGCTCACCATGCTGGCCTATGACATGAACGGCGGGGCACTCTCCTTCGGCCACGGCGCACCGCTGCGGCTCCGCAATGAAACCCAATTGGGATTCAAGATGGTCAAGTGGGTGAAGGGCATCGAGTTCGTTGAGGACTTTTCCGGGCTCGGCAGCGGCTTCGGCGGCTACAACGAGGACCACGAGTTCTTCGGCTACCGCCAGTCCATCTGACCGGAAGGGCGACGAGCGACGCCGGGGCGTGCAGCGCCCGCGAACGGGCCGATGGGGGCGACATGCCCGGGGCCGGGTTGGGCTACGACCCCGGAAGGTCCCACGGGATGTGGGCCCGCACGTCCGTCAGGCCCATGCTGACCTCCTCGAAGAGGTCGTCCAGCATGTATTCATCGATGCCCAGCAGCACCAGGGCGTGCCCCGCCCCGGCGGTGTCGCCGTCGAGCGACTGGCTCGCAACGCACACGGCCGTCTCCAGGTCGATCCGCACCGCCGTCCGCCCCGGGTACAGCAGGGGAGCGGTGGGGAACAGCGCGGCGTAGGAGGCGTTGGCGGTGAGGATCGCGTCCACCGCGGGCCGGCCGTGGTGCTCCACCATGGCAATGTCGGAAACCTCGGCCACATTGGCAAAGGGCTTCTCCAACGGCACCGGGCGCTCGCCGGCCAGTTCAACGGGGTCCAGCGCGGCGGCAAAGCGTCCCGAGCCGTAGGCGGGTTCGCCGTACAGCGCTTCCGGGCGGCGCACCACGTAGCCGTCGGCGTCCTTCACGGGGTTGACCAGGCTGGGCCGCAGCAGCCACGGCTTGCGGTTGCCGCTGATGAACAGCGAATCCTTGGACTCGTTGATCCTGGTGGTGCTGGCCAGCAGCCTGCCGTCCAGGGTCTCCACCCGCAGTGCCCCGGGGCGCCGCACCCAGCACTTCATGGCGGCCACGTCCGTGTCCGACGCCGGGGTCCCGGCCGGAGCGCGCCCCTCGCGGACGGCGGCGGACTCACGGCGGTGGAGTTCAAACCTCAGGCTCTGCCAGCGCCACGGCGAGGACCGGCACAAGTGCCGGAAGGTCTCGGGGGTCATGGGCAGGCCGGTCATATCCACAGCTTACGCCGGGAGCGCGAAACCGGGCCCCGGCGGGGGCATCCATGGCGTAGCATCACGGCTATGGTGACCCGGCTGCTGGACCTGTGGGAGGCATCCCAGCCGCTGGCGGCTGCCTGCGCCGCGGCGGCGTGCCTCTACCTCCTGTTCCTCGCCGTCCAGCTGAGCATCGTTGACATCCGCACCCACACGCTGCCGGACAGGCTGGTTCTGCCGGCCTACCCCGTGGCAGGGATCCTGCTGTGCTCGGTGGCGCTGCTGGCCGGCCAGCCCGTCCACTTGTGGCGCGCCCTGGCGGGGCTGCTGGCGCTGGGTGCCCTGTACTGGGTCCTCTGGGCCGTCTACCCGGCGGGCATGGGCTTTGGCGACGTCAAGCTGGCCGGGGTGCTGGGGATGTATTTGGGCTTTCTCGGCTGGAACCACGTGCTGCTCGGCGCCGCGGCGGGGTTTGTGGCCGGCGGGCTGTGGGGCGTGGCCCTGATCGCGGCGCGCCGGGGCACGGCCAAGTCGCACATTCCCTTCGGCCCGTCCATGCTGGCCGGCGCCCTGGCCACCCTGCTGCTGCTCCCCGGCTGAGCCGGGGCACCGCGGCACTGCCGCGTACTTCGGGACCGGCCCTGCCGCCATGGCACGCGCCCGCATTGCCGCCCAGCCCGTGCACCTGCGGAGCCCCCTGGTGCCGGCAGTCCTGCTGCCGGCTTCGCTTTCCCGCATGGGACCGTGCAACCACCACAAAGGGGCGCCGTGGCGTGCCCTGGTTTCCCTGGCCGCGCAGACCCAAAGTGCGGCATCCAACCCGGATAGGCTGGACGCATGGGCTCACCGGAATTCATCGTCAACCTCCGCAAGAAGATCGGCCACGACCCGCTCTGGCTGCCCGGCGTGCGCGCCGTGGTGTTTGACGCCGGCGGCCGTGTGCTGCTGGGGGAGCGCTCCGACACCGGCGGCTGGGCGCTGATCACCGGCATCCTGGAACCCGGTGAGGAGCCGGGCCCCGGCATGGTCCGCGAAATCTTCGAGGAAACCGCGGTCGTCGTCGAGATCGAGCATCTGCTGGGCATCGCGGCGGTCGGCCCCGTGACCTTTCCAAACGGCGACGTCTGCGACTTCCTGAACATTGAATTCATCGCCCGCCACGTCAGCGGCACCGCCCGCGTCAACGACGATGAATCGCTCGCCGTGGGCTGGTTCGAGGTCTCCGACCTGCCGCCCCTGCGTCCCGGCCACCTCGCCTGCATCCAGCGTGCCCTGGCGTTCGACGGCGAGCCCCACTTCCAGCGCTGACACCGGGCCCCGCCGGGGTCCACGCGCCGCCGCAGCCGGGGCCGCGCAGGTCCTCGTCGACGCCGTGAGGGCAGCGGCGCCGGCGCTTGGGGCCTGGCCCGTGGCCGTCAAGGGAAACCCCGCGCCGTCCAGGTGAAGCGACAATCCACCCACCGCAGGAGCCCTTTCAGCGCAGCCCTACGGTTTGTCCGGGGTTTCCTTGGCGAGGTCCCCGGTGATCACCAGGGTGTCCGTGCCAACGGCTTCGACTGCGGGGGACTCCGCGCCCGCGGCTGCCGCGCGGGCCGTGCCGGCGGCGCGCTCTGCCTCCAGGCGGACCGCGTACTCGCCGCCGATCGCCTCGCCGCGGGCCACCATGCCCGCGGTGCCGGAGAGCGGGATGACCTTCATGGTCAGGGCCAGCACCAGGGCAATGACCATGAACGGGATCAGGTACCAGAACACGGGCGCCAGGGCGTTGGCGTACGCGTTGATGATGCCCTCCTTGACGGCCGGCGGCAGCTGCGCCATGGCCTGCGGGTCCAGGGTGGACATCGACCTGCCGGCCTGCTCGGGGGAGGCGCCGGCCTTCGTGAAGAGCTCCGTCAGGGAACTGGAGAGCCGGGTGGTGAACATGGCGCCGAACACGGCCACGCCCAGGGCGGAGCCCACCTCGCGGAAGTAGTTGTTCGTGCTGGTGGCGGTGCCCAGCTGCGCGGCGGGGACGGAGTTCTGCACCACGATGACAACGATCTGCATGATCAGGCCCAGCCCGGCGCCAAACACGAACAGCTGGGCGCAGATGACCCAGATCGGGGTGCTGGCGGACAGCGTGGTCATCCACCACATGGTGATGATGGTCAGCCCGGAACCGGCAATCGGGAACATCTTGTACTTGCCGGTCTTGGTCATGCGGATCCCGGACCAGATGGAGGTGCCCATCAGGCCGGCCATCATGGGCAGCATCAGCAGGCCGGACTCCGCGGCGGAGGTGCCCGAGGACATCTGCAGGAACGTCGGCACAAACGCCAGGGCGGCGAACATGCCCATGCCCAGGACAAAGCCGATGGCCGTTGAATTGAGGAAGATCGGGTTCTTGAACAGGGACAGCGGGATGATCGGGTCCTGGGCGCGGGCCTCCGTGAAGACGAACAGCGCCACGGCGGCCAGCAGGCCGGCGCCCCAGCCCCAGGTCACCATGGAGGTCCAGCCGCCGGCCTTGCCACCAAAGTCGGTGAAGAAGATCAGGCAGGTGGTGGCGACGGACAGGAACGCCACCCCCATGTAGTCAATCCTCTTCCCGGCCTTCTTGTTGGGCAGGGTCAGCGTGAAGAACGCGATCACGAAGGCGGTGATGCCCACGGGGATGTTGATGTAGAAGCACCACTCCCACGTCAGGTGGTCCACGAAGTAGCCGCCCAGCAGGGGGCCGGCCACGGCGGCCAGGCCGAAGATGGCGCCCAGCGGGCCCATGTACTTGCCGCGCTCGTTGGCGGGGACAATGTCCGCGATGATGGCCTGCGAGAGGATCATCAGCCCGCCGCCGCCCAGTCCCTGGATGGCGCGGAAGATCACGAAGCCCCAGAAGCCCGTGGCCAAGGCGCAGCCAACGGAGGCCAGGGTAAAGATGGCAATGGCCAGCAGGAACAGCTTCCGGCGGCCCAGGATGTCACCGAACTTGCCATAGATGGGCATCACGATGGTGGTTGCCAGCAGGTAGGCCGTGGTGATCCACGTCTGGTGCTCCACCCCGCCCAGCTTGCCCACAATGGTGGGCATGGCGGTGGAGACAATGGTCTGGTCGAGGCTGGAGAGCAGCATTCCCGCGATGAGTGCGGAGAAGATGATCCAGATCCTCTTTTGGGTCAACAGGAGCGGCTGCCCTGCCTTGATGGCGGTACTCATCTGGTCCCTTCAAAGGTCAGAGCAGAAAAAACGAAGAATTGCCGGGCCTGGGCCAGGTGGCCGGCCAGGATGTCGGGGTAGCGCAGGGTATTCTCCTCGGAGAAGAACCTTTGGCTGGCCCGCCGGGACAGGGTCCCGAAGAGGCTGGCCACCAGGAGGGCCGCGGGATCGTCCGGGTCGAGGCCTTCACGCTGGGCGATGATGTCTGCGAACTCGTGCTCGCGGGCTTCTGCGCTGCCCATCATCTTGATCATGAGCTGGGGTTCCACCTTCATGACCTCGATCAGCGCCCGGACGTTTTCCCTCGTGAAGTCCATTTGGTCCGCCATCGCCACTGTCAGCGCAAACAGGTCGCGCAGCAGCGTGGTGGTCAAGCCGTGCGGCCCGCGCTCCGCGCCGGCTTCCGTGCTGCCCCCGGCAGCGAACGCGGCCAGCGCCTCCGCCGGGAACTCGTCCAGCAGGTGCCCCACGATGGCGTCTTCCTTCGACGGGAAGTAATTGAAGAACGTCCGGCGGGAGATGCCGACGTCCTCGCACAGTTGCTCAATGGTGAATCCGCTGAGCCCGTGGTCCGCCGTGAAACGCCGGGCCGCCGACGTGATGGCGGACCGGGTTGCCTCCCGCTTGCGTGCCCGCAGCCCCGGCCCCGGCGCGGAACCTTTATTTGCACTTTCAGTCACAAAGTAAAAGTTTGCACTATTTATCCAAAAGTGCAAAGTTCAGGGGAAGTGACGTTCCCCACCCGGTTGGAGATGACGACGCCCCGGACGTCCCGGACGGGACGGACGACGGCGGCGGGTGACCCTCCGTGTGGAAGGTCACCCGCCGCCGTCGTGCCGGGACGCTGGGGTTGGGGATGATGACGCCGCTTCGTCCCTCAGCGGCGTCATCATCCCCAACGGGGGGCTACTGCGGGGCGCGGGTCATGGCCATCACGTCCAGGCCGGAATCGAGCTGCTCCATGGTCAGTTCGCCGCGGTCCACGAAGCCCAGCGCCAGGACGGCTTCCCGGATGGTCTGGCCCTCCTTGATGGCGTGCTTGGCGATCTTGGCGGCGTTCTCGTAGCCGATGTACTTGTTCAGCGGCGTCACGATGGACGGGGACGCCTCGGCCAGGAAGCGGGCGCGCTCGACGTTGGCCGTGATCCCGTCCACCATCTTGTCCGCCATGACACGGGAGGTGTTGGTGAGCAGGCGGATCGACTCGAGCAGGTTCGCGGCCATGACCGGGATGCCCACGTTCAGCTCGAAGGCGCCGTTGGTGGAGGAAAGGGCGATGGTGGTGTCGTTGCCGATGACCTGGGCGGCCACCATGATCGCGGCCTCGCAGATGACGGGGTTGACCTTGCCGGGCATGATCGAGGAGCCGGGCTGCAGGTCGGGGATGGCGATTTCGCCCAGGCCGGTGTTGGGGCCGGAGCCGAGCCAGCGCAGGTCGTTGGCGATCTTCATGATCGAGTAGGCGATGGTGCGCAGCTGGCCGGACGCCTCGATGAGGCCGTCGCGGTTGGCCTGCGCCTCGAAGTGGTTGCGGGCCTCGGTGATGGGCAGCGCCGTGTCCTCGGCGAGGAGCTTGATCACGCGCTGCGGGAAGCCGGCCGGGGTGTTGATGCCGGTGCCGACGGCGGTGCCGCCCAGCGGGACCTCGGCGACGCGGGGCAGCGAGGCCTCGATCCGCTCGATGCCGTAGCGGACCTGTGCCTCGTAGCCGCCGAACTCCTGGCCCAGTGTGACGGGGGTGGCGTCCATGAGGTGCGTGCGGCCCGACTTGACGACATCCTTGAATTCCTCCGCCTTGCGGGACAGCGACGCGGCCAGGTAGGTCAGCGCCGGGATGAGGTTGTTCAGGAGCGCATTCGTGGCCGCGACGTGCACGGAGGTGGGGAAGACGTCGTTGGATGACTGGGAGGCGTTGACGTGGTCGTTCGGGTGGACCACCTTGTCGCTGCCGCTGGCCGCCAGCGCGCGCGTGGCCAGCTCGGCCAGGACCTCGTTCATGTTCATGTTGGAGGACGTCCCCGAGCCGGTCTGGAAGACGTCGATGGGGAAATGCCCGTCAAATTCACCGGCGGCAACGCGGTCAGCGGCATCGGCGATCGCGTCCGCGAGGTCCGCGTCGATCACACCCAGGTCCTCATTGGCCCGCGCGGCGGCCTTCTTGATCCGGGCCAGCGCCTCGATGTGCGCCCGCTCCAGCGTCTTGCCCGAGATCGGGAAGTTCTCGACGGCGCGCTGCGTCTGGGCCTTGTAGAGGGCGTTGACCGGGACCCGGACCTCGCCCATCGTGTCGTGTTCAATGCGGAACTCTTGTGCGGTGGCCGCGGCAGTGTCAGTCATGCTTCCACCATATCGCCGCCGCCTGCGCTCCCAAAAACCTTCCCACGGCGTTAAGGGATGGACGACGCCGGACCCTAAGGGGCCGCCGTCGTCCATCTCTGCGCTGGGGGGCCTAAAGGCCGATGTGGCCGTTGCTGTAGACGAGGTCGGCGCTGCCGTCGTTGAGGCGGTAGGTCAGGCCGACGACGGCGGTTTTTTGGCGGGCGACCGCGCCGGCGATGATGGGGGAATTCTCCACCAGGCGGGCGGCAGTCTGCTTGACGTGTTCCTCGACCATCTCGCCGATGCCGCTGTCCTTGTCCTTGCGCAGGGACGTCAGCACGGACGGGGTGATCCGCTCGACGAGGTCGCGGATGAAGCCGGCGGGCATGCTCCCGGTTTCCACGGCGGCCTTGGTGGCAGTCACGGCGCCACAGCTGTCGTGCCCGAGGACCACGATCAACGGAACGCCCAGGTATTCCACGCCGTACTCGAGCGAGCCGAGCGCGGTGTTGTCAATGACATGCCCGGCGGTGCGGACCACGAACGCGTCGCCGAGGCCCAGGTCAAAGATGATTTCCGCGGCCAGGCGCGAGTCCGAGCAGCCAAAGATCATGACGAAGGGGTGCTGGGTGGACATCAGGGACGTGCGGCGGGCGGCATCCTGGTTGGGGTGGGAGGAGCTGCTCCCCACGAAGCGGCGGTTGCCGTCCATGAGGGTCTTCCACGCTTCCGCCGGGGTATGCGGGGTGGAAATTGCGTTGATGTTGCCGTCTTCGCCGCCAGTCATTATTTAGCGCCCTTTGCTGCAGTGGTGGATGGGACGGCCTGCGCGCGCGTGGCTGCGGCGGCCAGGGTGTCGAATTCCTTGAACTCTGCCGCGCCGGTCAGGACAATCGTGGTCTTGCCGTCCTTGAGCACCAGGCTGCGGTCACCCTTGGGCTTGTCCCGCAGCTCCCAGGTGTGCCCCGCAATCGTTCGTGTCCCCGTCACGGGCGCGTCCTCCGCCTGGGCGGCAACCCAGCTCGGATTGGCGTCCGCGGACTGGCGCAGGGCGATGAAGGTGTTCGCGGAGGTCACAAAGCCGACGTCCCAGAAGGCCACGCCGTCCGCGCCGGCGGAATTCCAGCGGGCGTAGTTCGCGTACCAGCCGGCTGGCAGCTTCGGCGCCGCCGGCACAAAGCCTGCCGTGTCCGCGGCGTTGGCGGCGATGCCGGCAACATCCACCGTCTGGCGGTAGGCCCCGGCGTCGCGCTGCGGGTTGAGCCACACGATGGTCAGCACAATGGCCAGGGTGGAGAGCACGGCGAGCAGCATGCCCACCATGGAGGCGTTGGCCCGCTTGGCCGCCGCAGCGGCAATGACGGGCTTGACCGGGGTGTTCTGGGGGGATTCACTCACGTCCCCCATTGTCCCAGAGATTTGTCCCGCAAATGCCGGGGACCGTGCCGTGGCACAGCTCACGTTCATGCCGCCGCCAGGTAATGCGGTGTTACAGAGGACGCGCCCGCCGGCAGTGCACCTATGATTGAGGGAGTGGGTGTCCATACGGGAGGGGCGTGCACCGTCGCACGCGGTGACCCTGTTCCCACTTTTGAAAATGAGGGTTTTACGTGGCTCAAAAAGCATCACAACTAGACTTTTCCCAGCTGTCCCGCTCCCTGGCCGTCGGCGACGACGAGCCGGACCGCAACCTGGCCCTGGAACTGGTCCGGGTCACCGAAGCCGCGGCCATTGCCGGCGGCCACTGGGTTGGCTTCGGCGAAAAGAACCTGGCCGACGGTGCCGCCGTCGACGCCATGCGTTCGCTGCTTTCCACCGTCCACTTCAACGGCGTCGTGGTCATCGGTGAGGGCGAAAAGGACGAGGCCCCCATGCTGTTCAACGGCGAGGTGGTGGGCGACGGCTCCGGCCCCGAGTGCGACGTCGCCGTGGACCCCATTGACGGCACGCGCCTGACGGCCATGGGCATCAACAACGCCCTGGCCGTGCTCGCGGTGGCGGAACGCGGCACCATGTTTGACCCCTCCGCCGTGTTCTACATGGAGAAGCTGGTCACGGGTCCCGAGGCCGCGGACATGGTGGACCTGCGCCTGCCCGTCAAGCAAAACCTGCACCTGATCGCCAAGGCCAAGGGCGTCAAGGTCAACCAGCTCACCGTCATGGTCCTTGACCGCGACCGCCACCAGGCGCTGATCCAGGAAATCCGCGACGCCGGCGCCCGCACCAAGATCATCCTCGACGGCGACGTGGCCGGCGCCATTGCGGCCGCCCGCGCCGGCACCGGGGTGGACGCGCTCATGGGGATCGGCGGCACGCCCGAAGGAATCGTCGCCGCGTGTGCCATCAAGACCCTGGGCGGCGTCATCCAGGGCCGCCTTTGGCCGACCGACGACGACGAGAAGCAAAAGGCGCTCGACGCCGGCCACGACCTGGACCGCGTGCTGTCCACGAACGACCTCGTCACGAGCGACAACTGCTACTTCGCCGCCACCGGCATCACCGACGGCGACCTGCTCAAGGGCGTGCGCTACGACAAGGGCCGCGTGCTGACCCAGTCGATCGTCATGCGCTCCAAGTCAGGCACCGTCCGCTTCGTCGAGGGCGAGCACCAGGCGCACAAGTGGGAGACCTACGCCCGCCGGAGCTGACCGGCGCTCAGTCGCGCCAACGCCTGATCCGGGCCGGCACCTGCCAGCCGGTAGGGTTGAAGCATGACTTTGAGTGCTGTGCCTTGCCATGTCCGCGAACAGTGGGATTCCGCCGTAAACGCCCAGCAGGGCCACCCCATGCAGCTGTGGGGCTGGGGTGAAACCAAGGCCGCGCACAACTGGAGCGTCGACCGCGTGTTGGTCAGGGACGCCGCCGGGGAGCTGGTCGGCTCGGCCCAAATCCTGCTGCGGAGGCTGCCCTTCCCCTTCCGGGCGCTCGCGTACCTGGCCAGGGGACCACAGGCCGCGGCGGGCCGGGAGATCGAGGTGCTGGACGTCGTCGTGCGTCATGTGAAGGACGTGCACAGGTCCGTGGCCCTGAGCATCGAACCTGACTGGGACGCGGCGGCCGTGCCCTCGGCGACGCTGCCCGCGGCGGGCTGGCGGCGCAGCGAAAGCACCATCCTCATCCCCCGCACGCTGATCCTGGACCTGAACCGCAGCGAAGACGAGCTTCTGGCCGCGATGTCCAAGAAGACCCGGCAATATATCCGCAAGTCGGGGCGCGAGGCGCTGGAATACCGGGCCGTCACCGCCGCCGAGCTGCCGCAGTGCCTGGCCGTGTACAAGGAAACTGCCCGGCGTGCCGGCTTCGGCATCCACGCGGACGGCTACTACCTGGACATTTTCAACAACCTCGGGCAGGGGTCACCGGTCTATGCCGCATTCGACGGCGGCACGGTGGTTTCCTTCCTGTGGCTGGCAGCCAGCGACGCCACCGCGTTTGAGCTCTATGGCGGCATGACCGACGCGGGCAGCGGGCTGCGGGCCAATTTCTCGTTGAAGTGGCTGGCCATCCAGGAGATGAAAGCCCGCGGGATCGTCCGCTACGACTTCAACGGCCTGCTCAACGACGGCGTCTCCAAGTTCAAGTTCGGCTTCGCGGACCATGAGGACATGCTCGCCGGCACGTGGGACAAGGGGCTCTCGCCGCTGTACCCCGTGTTCGCAAAGGCGCTGCCGCTGGGCCGCCGGGCCGTACGGAAGGCCCGCGGGCTGCTCAAGCGGTAGGCGGGGCCCCTTGACGCGCGGGCCCGGTGTTGATGGTGCGGATAACGCGGGCTGACCGGCGGCCGGCCCGCCTTCTCCGCACCGCCGAATTGTGGTGGCCGCATCAGGTGCACCGCCGATTTCCGGCTCGGGAGGCTGGAACCGGGCTGTGGACAACTCTGGGCAGGATTTTGGCAGCCGGCGAGGAATGTGGGGCATGGGATGCCGCCCGGAATTGCCACAACATTTGGCCACGCGTTCCTTCACCACTCGTGAAGGTGCGCGCCGGGTCCCGCGCGGGAATTCCCAGCCGCCTTTGGACCGGGTCCGGCCGTACGTGGAGCTCGGCGTCGAATGCCACGTTTCCCACACCACCGCCGCCATCCGGCACGGGCTCCCGATGCCATATGGTCATGAGGAGCCAGGGCTGACCCACCTGGAAAGGCCCGCTGGAACAGTGATTCCACGCCGCAAGGGAGCCATCGGGGACAAGCGGGAACTGGGTTCCGAAGAAGTCATTCTCGTCGACGGAGTTCCCGTCACCACGCCGGCCAGACCCATGCTGGACCTTGCCGGGATCCTCAATCTGGACGAGCTGGTTGCTCCGGCGGACCACGGCTGGCTGCAGGTCAAGGTGTTCACCAAAGGCCTGCAACGCGGCGACAACCGGGTGGTTGAGAGGTTCCGGCAGGCACTCGCGCGGCAGGGTTGGAACCCCTGACGCGTCACGGAGGCGGCATCGATTTCGGTTACCGCATTATCTGCACCACCGATTCAGCCGCACCAGGAATGGGCGGATGGGAGGGCCCTGCCGGCCGATCCAGGCTGCCTGCCCTGGAGGGCGGGGGCTACCCTGCCACCGTCACGGCGAAAACCACCGACGGCTGCCCGGCAGCGGAAACATGCGGGTGGACCATGACCGGATTTTCGGCGGCGGGCACAAACACCGAACCGCCCCGGGGGAGGACCATGTCGCCACGCGGGGAATCCAGCAGCACGGCGCCGGCCACGGCCAGCACCACCAGCGGCCCGTTCTGCAGCAGCGGCACCGGCCCGCCGTCGGGCGCCAGCTCCACCCGCTGCAGCACAAATTCGGTGACCGGCGGCTCCCACAGCTGCTGGCCGAGTTCCGTGGTCCGGGTGGGCACGAACGGCACGTCCGTGCAACTGAAATCCACTGTCGCCAGCAGCTCGGGCACATCCACGTGCTTGCCGGTCAGCCCGCCGCGCAGCACGTTGTCCGAGGACGCCATGACCTCCACACCGAGCCCCGACAGGTACGCGTGGATGTTGCCTTCCCGCAGGTAGATGGCCTGCCCCGGCACCAGCGACACCCGGTTCAGCAGCAGCGAAATCAGCACGCCGGGATCGCCAGGGAACTGCAGGGAAAGTTCGACGACGGTCCGCAGCGCCGCGTCCAGCGTGCCGTCCGCGTCCTGCCGGGCAAGCGACGACGCCGCGAGGTCCACCAGTTCGGCCGACGCCTCACCGCCGCCAATCAGCGCCTCGAAGGCACTGCGGATCGCCATGGGCTCGGCCATGTCCGCGGCCAGCGCCGAGGCCACCACCTTCAGCAGTTCGGGTACCCCGGCGCCGGCTGCCGTGATCGAGTCCGCCACCGCCCGGAACAGCTCCGCGGCCTCGCCGCGGTGCCGGAAGCCGCACAGTGCCTCGAAGGGGGTCAGGGCGAAGAGCATCTCGGGCTTGTGGTTGTCGTCCTTGTAGTTGCGTGCCGCGGCGTCCCGGGCCACGCCGGCCGCTTCCTCATCGGCAAAGCGCTGGCGGGCGCGCTCCAGGGTGGGGTGCACCTGCAGGGACAGGGCCTGGTTGGCGGCAAGCAGCTTGGCCAGGAACGGGAGCCGCACGCCAAAGGTGGCAACGGCGTCGTCCCCCAGCATGGTGTCCGGGTGCGCGGCAATGAGCGCATCGAGCGCAACGGGGCCCTCAGGGGTGTGGGCAATGGACGGGGAGTCCGGGTGCGCCCCCAGCCACAGTTCGGCCTCGGGGCCGCCGCTGGGGCTGGTGCCCAGCAGGTCCGCGATGGCCGTGGCGGACCCCCACGGGTAGTCGCGAAGGACATTGGTCAGCGCAAACATGTGTTCTCTCCTGAAGGTGGCGGGCCGGGCGGGACATTGCGCCTACCCCGGTGAGCAGGTGCCGTTGTTGGCGAGCAGCATGGTCAGCATTTCATCGTTGCCGTTGATGGCCAGCTGCTGCAGGTATTGCTGGGTGACGGCCGGAGCGGACGGAGCCGCCGGAGCGGACGGAGCCGCCGGAGCGGCCGGGGGCGGGGTGGTCGTGGCCGGTGCCGGCGCGGCGGGTCCGGCGGACGTGCCGGACTTCTTCGGCGCCGGTGCGGCCGGCTTCGGCGCAGGGGGGTTGAGCAGGTCCTGGACCCGCTTGTGGATCTGGCCGAAGTTGGGGTAGGTGGAGAACTCGACCGGGAAGTCCGGGGGGCCAATCGTGAGGCGCTTGAGGTCGTGGCTCTTGGCCTTCAGCGCCAGCGAGACGAAGCTGCCCAGCTGCTGGGCCGGCAGGTCGGACTCGATGACCTTGGTGCCGGCGTCGGCGATGGCATTGAACTTGGTGAGCACCGTGGCCGGGTCCATTTGCTTGAGCAGTGCCTGCTGGATGCACTGCTGGCGCTGGCTGCGGGAGTATTCCAGCACCCATTGCCGGGAGCGGGCGTACCACAGGGCGTGGTAGCCGTCGAGCGTCTGCACGCCGGGATGGATCCAGCCGGTCGGGGGCTCGTGCGCCGTGGTGCCGGGAATGTCGGCGCCGGTGAGCGGCACCCAGCCGCCCGCGTTGATCTTGACCCCGCCCAGGGCGTCGATCAGCTTTGAGAAGCCGGCCATGTCCACCAGCACGTAGCCCTGGATCTGCAGGCCCAGGACGCCGCCGGCCGCGTCCATCATGGCCTCCGCGCCGGGGTCCGCGGCGTGCGGGTAGAGGTCCTTGTGGTTTTCGGTGACATCCGTGTACAGGAAATTGATGATGCAGTTGTCGCCGCAGTTGTAGCCGTCCGGGTATGCCTTCCACAGCGGGGACCCCGGCGAGAACCGGGCGTTTTGCAGGTTGCGCGGGATGCTGATGGTGGCCGCCTGGCCGGTCTTGGCGTCCACGCTGACCACAATGATCGAGTCCGGGCGCCGTCCGATCCGCTGGGCGCCGGCGTCGCCGCCCATGACCAGGAAGTTGTAGCGGCCGTCCACCGGTTTCATATCCGGCCCCGACGCGAAAATGCTGCCAATGGCATTGCGGCCCGTGTTCAGCAGGTACGCCCCGTAGCCCAGGGTGCCGCTCGTGGCCACCATGAGCACCACCAGCGCCGCCGCCACCAGGCCGCGCATGCCCGGCGCCAGGAGGGAGGGCCGGATGATGGCCAGCGTGTTCATGAACATGATGGCCCACCCCGCGGCGGCGGCGGCAAGCAGCACCACCAGGGCCAGGGACGTCAGCGGGTTCGTGAAGAGGTTCAGCAGCGCCTCGCGGTTCAGCAGCGCAAGCACGACGGCGGCAATCACCAGTGCCCATGCCACCAGTGTGCAGCGCAGGGCCAGACGCCCCAGGCGCTTGTTCCCCGCCACGACCTGGGCGCTCCCGGGCACAAGGAGGGTCAGCGCCAGCAGCAGCCAGGCACGCTTGGAGCGCATGGGCGCCGGAGCCGATTCCGGGTAGCGGACGGGGTCGGTCAGCACCGGTGGCTTGTTGGAGGCGCGGGACACCTTGGGGCTGCTGAAGCTCATATGTTCCCTTGGCCTTGTTCCGGCATGACGGCCAGGGGGTAGTTGGCGCCGGCCTTCGCGCGGAGTGCGGCGCCCTTGGCGGACGCCTGGCTGTTGAGTTCCTGCGCAAACGCGGCCAGCTTGCCGGCCAGTTCAACGGCCGGCGCGTCCGTGCCGGAGGCCAGCATGCGCACGGCCAGGAGGCCGGCATTGCGGGCGCCGCCGATGGACACCGTGGCCACCGGGACGCCGGCGGGCATCTGCACGATCGACAGGAGCGAGTCCATGCCGTCGAGTGTCTTCAGCGGCACGGGCACGCCCACCACGGGCAGGGTGGTGACGGAGGCCAGCATGCCGGGCAGGTGGGCGGCGCCGCCGGCCCCGGCGATGATGACGCGGATGCCGCGCGCGGCCGCGCCTTGGCCGTAGGCGATCATTTCCGCGGGCATGCGGTGGGCGGAGACCACGTCGGTCTCAAACGGGATGCCGAACTCGGACAGGGCCGCGGCGGCGGCTTCCATGACGGGCCAGTCGGAATCCGAGCCCATCACAAGGCCCACCAGGGGCGTGCGTGCAGTGGT
The DNA here is from genome assembly GCF_013376105.1 of Arthrobacter wenxiniae. Classification (GTDB taxonomy): domain Bacteria; phylum Actinomycetota; class Actinomycetes; order Actinomycetales; family Micrococcaceae; genus Specibacter; species Specibacter wenxiniae. The sequence goes on along the minus strand of NZ_JAAMFM010000005.1, from coordinate 185,339 downwards.
CATGGCGGTGCGGGTCCTTACTGTCCGTCGCGGATGATGTTTGCCACGGTGGCGGCGCGGGCACGGACGGCCGCGACGTCGTCGCCCCTGGAACCGATCACGTTGACGTGGCCGATCTTGCGGCCCGGGCGCACCGACTTGCCATAGCTGTGCACCTTGACCGTGGGCTCGGCGGCTAGTGCCTTGTGGTAGGCGCTGAACGGGTCCTGGTTGGCGCCGCCGAGGAAGTTCTTCATGACCACGACGTCGCCAAGGGCGCCCGTGGCACCCAGCGGCAGGTCCAGGACGGCGCGCAGGTGCTGCTCAAACTGCCCCGTCACGGCGCCGTCCATGGTCCAGTGGCCCGTGTTGTGCGGGCGCATCGCGAGTTCGTTGATGAGGTAGCCGGGGCCGCGACCGGGGGTTTCAAAGAGCTCGGCGGCCATGACGCCGGTGACGCCCAGCTCAGCGGCGATCTTCAGCGCGGCGGCCTCGGCGGCGGCCTCCACTTCCGGCGGCAGACCGGGGGCCGGGGCGATGACCTCGTCGCACACACCGGCGACCTGCCGGGATTCCGCCACCGGCCAGGCCTTCGCCGCGCCCGACGGCGTGCGGGCCACCAGGGCTGAGAGTTCGCGGGAGAAGTCGACGGCCTCTTCCACGAGCAGGGGGGTCATGGCCTCAAACCAGCTGCCGGCAAACTCTGCGGCGTCGCCGGCATTGCGCAGGAAGGCCACCCCCTTGCCGTCGTACCCGCCGCGCGGCATCTTCAGCACCACGGGCCAGCCGGTGGCGTCGCCGAAGGCCGTGATGTCCGCAACGGACGCGACGGCGGCCCAGGCCGGGTTGGGCAGGCCCAGCCGCTCGATGGCCGCGCGCATCACGAGCTTGTCCTGGGCGTTGATCAGCGCGTCCGGGCGGGGCTGGACGTTCACGCCTTCGGCGATCAACGCCTGCAGGTGTTCGCCGGGGACGTGTTCGTGGTCGAACGTCAGCACGTCCACGCCGCGGGCAAACTCCCGCAGGGTCTGCAGGTCGCGGTAGTCTCCCACCGGCGCGTTGGCCACGGCGTCCACGGCGGACACGTCCGGCGCTTCGGCCAGGACATGCAAATGAAAACCAAGGGCTACGGCCGCCGGGGCCATCATGCGCGCCAGCTGGCCGCCGCCCACGACGCCGATTACAGGAAAAGTCACAGTCCCCAGAGTACCGAAAGAGCGCGGCGATTCCCGCCTTGACGCTCCTGCCGGGGTGCGTTCCCGGCAATCTGCCAGCTTTTCCGGAACGGTTTTCGCACTGCCGGGGTCCGGGCGCGCCGTAGAATTGTAAGGTGCCGGGGGGCGATCCCCCCGGGTTTTGGCGCCAAACCTCGTGCGCCACAGGCTTCACGGAGGACCATGTTCAAGGCAATCACGGCACGCATCAAGGGGCTTATCGGCCTGTTTTGGCGTGAAGTGGCCAAATTTGGCGTCGTGGGCGGGGTGGCCTTTGTCATAGACTCCGGCATCTACCTGTGGCTGCTCAACGGGTCCATGTCGGGGCATCCCACCAAGGCGAAGATCATTTCCGCCGTCGTGGCCACCCTGTTCTCCTGGGTTGCCAACAGGTACTGGACGTTCCGGCACCGCCGCCAGGCCAACATCCTGCGCGAAGTGACCATGTTCATCATCATGAACGGCATCGGCATCATCATCGCCGGCGCCTGCGTCTATGTGTCGCACTGGGTCCTGGGCTTCGAATCCAAGACCGCCGACTTCATTGCCGGCTCCGTGGTGGGCCTGGTCCTGGGCACCATCTTCCGCTTCTTCGCCTACCGCTTCTGGGTGTTCACCGAGGAGCTGGACACCGAGCCCGGCTTCGAGCACGACCGCAAGCTCCTCGAGTCCGACCCCAAGCACTGACGTCCCCGCCGCGCCGCCGCCCGTGGGTGGGACGGCATTTCGCGGCGTCCTATCCGCGCGTGACGTTTTCCGTGGATCGCATCCGGTCCGTTGCCTCCACGGACGGGTCCAACAGGACAACGGACCCGCCGGCTGCCCACGCCTGCAGGGCGGCACGTACGACGCCGTCCCACCCGTCCCGCGCTTCCAGCAGCACCCGCTGTGGTCCCGTTGCGTTGGCGCCGCCACCTGTTGGCCCGCCTTGGGCCGGCCCCGCGGGTTGCCCGCCACCCGTCCCGGCACCGGCCGCGGGTGCCAGCAGCCCGGCGAACGTGGCCTTGCCCCCGGAGGTTTCCCAGGCGGTGCCGTCCGCCGGCGGTTCGTCGTTGGCGTGGAACACGTCGGCGTGGGACCTGACCTCGCCGGAATAGTCCACCGCGCCGTCCGGCAGCGCGCCCATCCAACGCATGGCCAGCGCGGGCAGGGCCACGGCCACCAGCACCGGGTTGCGCCCGGTGCCCCCCGTCCGCATTCCTGCCAGGCGCCCGGCAGCCGCGGCGGGTTCGGTCGTGGCCACAATGTCGGCCCGGTCCCACGCCTCGGACGCGGCGGGAAGGCCCCCCGCAACAGCCGTGGCGCCCACGGCCCAGATGGCGAGCAGCCACACCAGGGAACGCCAGTGCACCGGAACGTCCAGGGCAACCACCGTGCCGGGTTCGGCGTCGAGCTCGTCGGCCAGGAAGTTGGCGGTCTTGGCCGCCCAGTTCTCCAGCACGCGCCCGGAGAGTTCCACGCGTTCGGAGTCGGGCCCGTACCAGGTCAGGCGGGGGGCGGTCGGGTTGAGGGTCCGCAGGGCGTCGAGAAGCTGGGGAACCGTACTGGAGACATGGGGCATGAGACCGATCTTTCCACGCCGGACGCCGATTCCCCCCATGCGCCCGGCGCGGTGCAGCGGTCAGCGTCCGCGGAGCTCCGCCCCGTCCTCACCCAACGGGACCCGCCCCCGCAGCCGGGACCAGGGCCCAAACGGCATGTCCACGAACACCATGCCGGGGCACATTGCGTTGTCCGGCGGTGGAACAGCGCTGTCCGCGGCAGACCGGCCCAGAGGCTGCGAACCCACGCGCAGACGAGCCGGTACCAATAATTCCCTCGATTGTACAAATAGCAAATCCGCACGTGAAATGCGTCACACGCGCGTCATGTCCGTCAGGCGGAAATGCGCCAAATCCCGCGGGAATTCTCAGGATCCTCCCAGCCGCGCGGCCGGAATCGGCGAAGGCATGCGCCCCTTGGCATGAAATTTCCGGGCGTGGCGCGCAGCCGGTACGTACAAGTAACTGGATATGATCGCCCGCCCGCTTGACGAATGGTGACTTACACCGATGTAATTAGACGCACGAGCCGCCGCCGAAGGGGGAAGGTCCGCATTATGCGGACGCTCCGGCCGCGGACGCCAGGACGGCAACATTCAGGAGGACGATCATGGGGCAAGCGCAGCTGAGTGTACAGAACAACCGTGGGTCTGTGCAGGTGCAGGCCGCGGCGCAGTACCGGCTGAAAGGGGTGCCGTCCGACTGGTTTGTGGACCCGGCGGACCCTGAGGCTGCAGCAAACCACGAGCAGGCCAGCCGCAACTCCCTGGAGGATGCGGCCACCGCCTTCTTGAGCGGACACGAACGTGAAGGCGGCGCTGAAACCGGCACCCGTGCGCCGGAGGTCCACGGCGGTGCGGTGCCCGTGTGGATCGGGTTCCGGCCCGGCCTTGACGACTTCAGCGACGAGGGTGAACTAGGCTGGCAGACGGACGCTTTGTGCGCACAGACGGATCCGGAGGCATTTTTCCCGGAAAAGGGTGGTTCCACCCGCGACGCCAAGAAGGTGTGCGGCGCCTGCAACGTCAAGGCACAGTGTCTGGAGTACGCTCTCGCCAATGACGAGCGGTTTGGAATCTGGGGCGGCCTGTCCGAGCGTGAACGCCGGCGGCTGCGGAAGCGAGCGGTCTAATTCTTGAAGCAGTAAAAGTCACAGCCGTTCTGGTCGCCCACAACGGCGGTGCCTACCTCCCCACGGTCTTAAGTGCCCTGGCGGCCCAAACCCGCCAGGCCACCGCCATCCTTGCCGCCGACGTTGGCTCCACGGATAATTCCGGCGAGCTGCTGCGCAAGGAACTGGGCGAGCGCAACGTCATCAACTTCGACGGCCGGCGCGGAGGGTACGGCGCCGCCGTCAAGGCGGTGCTCGACTACCAAAAGACCCACCCCCGGTCCCACCCCCGGGTGCCCGCCGCCGTGGGCGCCGGATCGCCCAGCCAGTCTTCCCCCGCGCACGACGCCGGTGCCCCCTCCGAGGGCACGTCCCCCAGCACCGTGCCCGGCCCCGCGGCACCTGTCCCCGACGCCGGCACCCGGGACGCCGGCCCGTCGACGGCGTCGGCGCACGAATGGATTTGGCTGCTGCAGGATGACGCCGCCCCGGCCCCGGACGCGCTGGAACGCCTGCTCGACGCCGTCGAGCGCTCCACCACCGCCATGGTTGCCGGCTGCAAGCAGCTCGACTGGGACCAGCCGCGCAAGCTCGTGGACGTGGGGCTGAAGGCCAGCAGGTTCTTTGACCGCTTTGCCCTCGTCAACCTCGATGAACTGGACCAGGGCCAGCACGACGGCCGCTCGGACTTCTTCGCCGTCAACGCCGCCGGCATGCTGGTGCGCCGGGACGTGTGGGACAAACTGGGCGGCTTTGACCCTGCCCTCCCCGGCCCCGGCGACGACATCGATTTTTGCGCCCGCGTCCGCCTGGCCGGGCACCGTGTGCTGGTGGTTCCCGCCGCCAGGATCTTCCACGTGGTGGACCGGGCCAACCCGCTGGGGTCTCCCACCGCCGCCCGCCGGGCCGCCATCTACACCAGGCTCAAGCACGCCCCGCTGTGGGAGCTGCCGCTGCTGGCCGGCGGCACCGCGCTGTCCGCCGTCTACTGGCTCTTTGCCGGCTTCCTGCTGAAGGCGCCGGGCCACACCGTGCAGATGTTCGGCGCCACCTTTGCCGGCCTGTTCCGCCCGGTGGCCCTGGCCCGCGGCCGCCGCGCCCTGGCAGGCAGCAGGGTCCAGTCCCGGTCCGCGCACAAGGGGCTGCTGGCCACGCCGGCGGAGGCCCGCAACCAGCTCAAGTCGCTGCGCGAGGCCGTGGGACCGGACGAGGATCCGGCCGATCCTTCGCAGTCGGGACCGTCCATCCTCGAGCCCACCGGCGACATCCACCATGAGGCGGTCACGCCCCTGGCCGCCAGCCGCACCGCACCCCTTGTCAGCGCCCTGGGCCTGGTGGTGCTCCTGGCCGTCCTCTCGCTCGTGGTGTTCGGCCGCTTCCTGGGCGCCTCCGCCCTGACCGGCGGCGGACTGCTGCCCGTCTCCGCGCAGCTGGGCAGCGTGTGGCAGCACGCCACGGACTGGTGGGTCTCGCTGGGATCGGGCCTGCCCGGCCGCGGGGACCCCTTCAACTTTGTCCTGTGGCTGCTCGGCGCTGCGGGGTTCGGGAACGCCTCCGCGGCCGTGCTCTGGCTGGTGGTCCTGGCCATCCCGCTGTCGGCATTCACCGGCTGGCTTGCCGCCGGCGCATTCTCCCGCAACCGCTGGCCGCGCCTCGTGGCAGGCCTGGTCTGGGCCGGCGCCCCGGTGCTCCAGACAGCGCTGGGCGAGGGCCGCGTGGGCGCCCTCCTGGCCCACGTGCTGATCCCACTGGTGGTGCTCGGCCTGGTCCGGGCCGCCGGCGGTGCGGTGACGGCGCACGCGCCGACAGGCCTTCCGCCGGAGGCCGGGCGTGGCGCAACGGCCGCCTCGCCGCGGTCCACCCCCAAGCTCCCGCGGCCCACCTTCAAGCTGGGGCGGCCCGGCGTGGACCACAACCCTTCGTGGACGGCCGCCGCGGCCGCCGGCCTGGCCCTGGCCGCGGTCACCGCCGCCGCGCCCACCCTGTTCCCGCTGGCAGTTGTTGCGGTGCTGCTCGCCACGATCTTCCTGGGCCGGCGCGGCAGGACCATGTGGTGGTCGCTGGTGCCCTCCGTTGCCCTGTACCTGCCCTTTGCCTGGTCCGCCCGGGCCAATCCGCGCGCGCTGCTGGGCGATCCCGGCGTGCCCCTGGCCGGCCACCCGGGCCCGCTGTGGCAGCAGCTGCTCGGCTTCCCCAATGCGGTGGCGCCCATGCCGGACCTGCCGGCCGGCGGCGCGGCCTGGACATGGGCGGCAGTGCTGCTGGTGGGCGGGCCCGTGGTGGTGGCGGCGTTCCTGGCCCTGTTTGCGCCGCTGCGCCGCTCCGGCACCGTGCGCACCCTGTGGCTCGTGGCGCTGCTGGCCCTGGCCGTTGCCTATGGCTCCAAGCTGCTGGCCGTCTCCCTCGACGGAACGACGCTGGCCACCCCCTTCAACGGCCCCGCCGTCTCCGTGGCCCTGTTTGCCCTCTTGGGCGCCGCGCTCCTGGGGTTCGACGCCGTGTACCACCGCGCGTACGGCCCCTCCGGCAGCGCGGGGCGGCCCAAGGGCGGAAGCCGGGCCACCGCCGTCGTGCTGTCCATTTTCCTCGTGGCCGCACCCGTGGCCAGCCTGGGCCTGTGGACGGTGGACAGCCTGCGGGGCCATGCGGCGGGCCTGGCGGGGGCGTCGCTCGTGGCACCGTCGGACGCCGGGACCCTTCCCGCCACGGCGGCGGACCGTGGCACCGGCCCCGAGGCAAGCCGGACCGTGGTGCTGCGCGTGCTCCCCGGCGGCGGCGTGCAGGCCACCCTGATGCAGGGCGCGGGCACCACGCTGGACGCCATGTCCACCATTGCCTCGGCCGCGGACATCACGGGTGCGCCCGGGGCCGAGGCCGTCCGGGCTCCGGACGCGGCCGCGGCCATGCTGCGCGAGACCGTGGCCGCCCTGATGGCGAAGTCGGGCGTGGACCCGCGGCCCGAGTTCCTCCAGCTCGGCGTGGGCTTTGTGGTGCTGCAAAAGGGTGACACTGCCGCGGAACTGGTGGCCGGTGAACTGGACGCCGTGCCCGGCCTGGACACCGTGGGCCCCACCGACTCCGGCTGGCTGTGGCGTGTCCAGCCCACCTACCAGAAGAGCGGGGCCACGGATGTGGTGAACCGTGTCCGGCTGGTCAACGCCAAGGGCGACGCCGTGGCCCCGGTGCCCTCCCACGGCACGGGCGTCGACACGGCCGTGCCCGCCGGGGACGCCGGCCGCCGCGTGGTCCTGGCCGAACGGTACGATCCCGGCTGGCACGCCCGGCTCAACGGCAAGGAGCTCACGGCCGTGAAGGACGGCTGGTCGCAGGCGTTTGAACTGCCCGCGGCCGCCGGAAGACTTGAAATCCGCTATGTGGAACCCTGGGACGGACTCATGGGCCTGGCGCAGATCGTGCTGCTGGGGCTGACCGTGCTGCTGGCCGTCCCGGTCCGGGCACGGCGGGGCTGGGCCGGCGCATATCGGGACGAGGCGTCATTGCACAAGGTAGGTAGAGGTGTCTGAGGACCAGAAGAAGAAGGCTGAAAAGGCTTCCGCACCATCGGGGGAGGCTTCGCGGAACGCGCCCGCAGATCCGGCCGGCGCGGCGAAGGCGGAGAAGGGCGCCAAGGCTGGAAAGCCGGGCAAGGCTGCCGGGCCGTCCGCCGCGGCGAAGCCGGCACGGGCGCCGCGCCGCATGGCCCGTGCCCGCCCACGCCGCTGGCCGGCAGTTTTGGCCGGCTCGACGACGGCGGCCCTGGCCGTGGTGGCCGTGGCCGCCGGCACAGCCCTTCCCGGCCTGAATGCCACGGCCCAGGTGACCCCCCGTGCCCAGGTGCTGCCGGTCGGCGTCACCTTGGCCAACTGCCCCGGGCCGGCGCAGCTGCTCACGGGCTCGGCCGCCGGCACCGACCCGGAATTTTCGCCGAACTCCTCCTCGACCACCACGATGCTCAACGCCCTCGCGCTGAGCAACGCCGACGGCGTCCTGCCGGGCGCCTCGGTCTACGGCCTGGGCGCCAATTCCGGTCCCTTGTTCACCATCTCGCAGGCACCGAAGAACGCGCCAACGGCCTCCGCAGGGGCCCCGGCCACCCTGGCGCCCCTGACAGGCGAGGCCAAGGCGAGGGCCGCCGTCGTCAGTGGCAGGAACGTGGGCACGGCGTCGGTCCTGCAGGCATTGCCGCTTGGCGGGGAGAGCGCGCGCAGCGCCGGTTCCGTGGTGGTGGCGGCGGGTGACGGCGACCTCCAGGGGCTGGCGGCGGCGACGTGCCAGACGCCGTCGAACGACTTTTGGCTGGCCGGCGCCAGCACCACCGTGGGCCGCACGGCCGTGCTGACGCTGGCCAATTCGACCAAGAGCCCGGCCACCGTCTCCCTGGAGCTGTTTGGTGCGGCCGGGCCCATCCAGGCGCCCGGCGGCAAGGCGCTGGTGCTGGCGCCCGGGGCGTCGCACGCCGTGGTGCTGTCCGGGCTGGCGCCCGACCAGGGGCAGCTGACGGTGCATGTCAGGAGCACGGGAGGCGCCGTCACCGGCTTCATCCAGCAGTCCGTGCTGCGCGGCCTCACACCCGGAGGCGTGGACTTCCTGCAGCCGTCCGAGGGTCCGGCCGCCGGCACCGTCATTGCCGGCGTGCGGGTCCAGGACCCGGCCGCCGCCGCGAAGGTCGCCGCACAGGCCGGCTACGAAGACGCCACCACGGCGCTGCAGGTGACGGTTCCCGGCGCCAGCGACGCCGTCGTGGAGGTGAAGGCCTACGGCCCGTCGGGCCAGGCCGCCCTTCCCGACGGCGGGGTTTTCACCGCCGCCGCCGGCAAGGTCAGCACGCTGCCGCTGTCCGGGCTGCCCCAGGGCACCTACACCCTCAGCGTGAAGTCCGATTCCGCCGTGGTGGCCGGGGTCCGCCTGGTCAATTCAACGAAGGCCGGGAAGGCCGTGGACCTCGCCGTCGCCCCCTCGGGCGGCCGGCTGGGCGTGAACCACCTGGCGACGCTGCCCGGGGGAGTGGATTCCAGCTTCGCGTTCACCGCGCCGGAAGGTGCCGCCACCGTGACGCTGGTGCCGGTGTCCGCCACGGGCGTGCTGGGTGCGGCCAAGACGGTGGAGCTGAAGGCCGGGGTCACGACCGTGGTGGATCCTGCCGCACTGCTGGGCAAGGACGCCGCGGCTGCGCTGGTGTCCGCCTCCGGGGAACCGGCCTACGGCACGCAGTTGCTGGGCAGCAAGGGCTCGGCGGACATCGCGGTGCTGCCCTTTGCCGGCACCGGGGAGGAATTGCACAGCCTGGAAATCACCACCGGGTACTGACGGGGCGCGGGGGACAGGCCGGGGTGCGGTTCAGCTGCCGCCGTGCCGGAAGCGGCCGAACATGGGGTCCACCGTGTCCGGGTCGATGTTCAGCAGCCCTGCCACCTGCTCGATCAGGACCTCGTGGACCAGATCGCGCACCTGCCAGGGGGCGTCGCACAGGGCCTCCACCGGGTGCCGGTAAATCACGATCAGGGGATGGCCCGACTCCGGGGCGGGCGTGAATTTGCCCAGCGGGGCCTGCGCGCCGGAGGCAATGAGCGCCTCCAGCCTGTCAGGCACCTCCTCCACGAGGTATTCCACATCGGCCAGCTGCGCGCTCCACAGTTCGCGGAGGCGCTCGGCGGAATCCACCACCAGGTCCTCGAACTTTTCGCTGCGCGTGCGGGCACCCGGGAGCCCGGGCAGCAGGAGCGGCCCGCGCAGCCCCCGGTCGTGGCGGTTGCGCCGGCGCCGGGCGAAGGGACGCGCGGGGGAGGCGGGTCCGCCATCGAAGGTGACGCGAAAACCTGGATCCGAAGCATTGGACTGCATGATTTCACTCTAGTTCACGCCGGCCAGGTGCGCCGTGGCGGGAAATTTGGCCAAACACGGGTAATCTTGGGAATCGTGGGAACCCTTCGTCAATGCACCCGATCAGCCTGCCGCGAGCCGGCCGTGGCCACCTTGACGTACGTCTACGCCGACTCCACCGCCGTCCTCGGCCCGCTGGCCACGTTCGCCGAGCCGCACTGCTACGACCTCTGTTCCAAGCACTCGGCCCGCCTGACCGTGCCCCGCGGCTGGGACGTCATCCGGCTCGCGCGCTCGGACTCGCCCCCGCCGCCCGGGCCCGACGACCTCCTGGCCCTCGCCGACGCCGTGCGCGAGGCCGCCAATGCTGACCCGTACGACGCCGGACCCGCCCCCCAGCGCGAGGCCCGCCCCACGCTGGAGAGGCCACGCGCCACCCCGCGCAGTGTCCAGGCCGGCACGCCGGGCGCCGGTCGCCGCGGCCACCTGCACATCCTGCGCGACTGACCCGGGGTGTTTTTGCGAACGCCCGGTTGCAACCGGGGGTGTTTTTGCGAACGCTCCCGCGCAATTGGGCGGGAGGGTTGGCTAAAAGTGCCCCGATTGCAACCGAGCGACTGTAGCGACCGCAATGCGCCGCCACACCGGCGGGCGCGGCGCAGCCATCCTGACTAGACTGGTCAGCCAAGGCCCCTGCAGGGAAACCAAGGCACGGGCCACCCGAGAAGAACGGAATCCCATGGCGAGAATGAGCGATGAACTGCTGAGCGTGCTGCGCTGCCCGGTGACCGGCTCCACCCTGGTGCAGGAGGGCAACGAACTGCGCACCACGGCGCCGGGCCCGGACGGCGTGCCGCTGCGCTACGCCATCGACGGGGGCATCGCCCTGCTGCTGCGCCCCGAGCAGCTGGCCCCCTGACCCCCGCACCTCCCGACAACCCCGCGCACAGCAAAGGACCCGCCCATGAGCAGCACAGCCACCACCCTCAGCCCGGCAGACTACAAGGTCGCGGACATCAGCCTGGCCGCCGCCGGCCGGCACCAGATCCGCCTGGCCGAATTTGAGATGCCCGGCCTGATGAGCCTGCGCGAGGAATACAGGGACAGCCAGCCGCTGGCGGGCGCCCGCATTGCCGGCTCCCTGCACATGACGGTCCAGACGGCCGTGCTGATCGAAACGCTGACGGCCCTGGGCGCCGAAGTCCGCTGGGCCTCGTGCAACATCTTCTCCACGCAGGACGAGGCCGCCGCGGCCGTCGTGGTGGGCAGCGGGACGCCGGAGAACCCGCAGGGCGTGCCCGTCTTCGCATGGAAGGGCGAGTCCCTCGAGGACTACTGGTGGACGGCGCAGCAGATCCTCACCTGGCCCGGCGCGGCTGAGGATCCCGGCAAGGGCGCCAACATGATCCTGGACGACGGCGGCGACGCCACCATGCTGGTCCACAAGGGCGCCGAATTCGAGGCCGCCGGGGCGGTCCCGGACACCACGGACGCGGAGTCCGAGGAAGGCGCCGTCTTCCTGGCCGTCCTCCGGGAGTCCCTCAAGCAGGACAAGCAGAAGTGGACGCGCATCGCCGCGCAGATCCACGGCGTCACCGAGGAAACCACCACCGGCGTGCACCGCCTCTACCAGCTGGCCGCCGAGGGCAAGCTGCTGTTTCCGGCCATCAACGTCAACGACTCGGTCACGAAGTCCAAGTTCGACAACAAGTACGGCATCCGCCACTCCCTCCCGGACGGGCTGATGCGCGCCACGGACGTGCTCCTCGGCGGCAAGGTGGCCGTGGTCTGCGGCTACGGCGACGTCGGCAAGGGCGCGGCCGAAGCCCTGCGCGGACAGGGCTCGCGCGTCATCGTCACCGAGATTGACCCGATCTGCGCGCTCCAGGCCGCCATGGACGGCTACCAGGTGGCCCGGCTGGAGTCTGTCATCAGCCAGGGCGACATCTTCATCACCACCACCGGCGGCCTGGGCATCATCTCGGCCGCGGACATGCTGAAGATGAAGAACAAGGCGATCGTGGGCAACGTGGGCCACTTCGACAACGAGATCGACATGGCCGGCCTGGCCAAGATCGACGGCGTCGAAAAAGTGGAGATCAAGCCGCAGGTCCACGAGTGGGTCTTTGCTAAGGGAACGGACACGGAGCGCTCCATCATCGTGCTCTCCGAGGGCCGCCTGCTGAACCTGGGCAACGCCACGGGCCACCCGTCGTTCGTCATGTCCAACTCCTTCACCAACCAGGTCATCGCCCAGGTCGAGATCTTCACCAAGGCCGGGACAGCAAAGACAGGCAGCGGCGAATACGGCAAGGACGTCTACGTGCTGCCGAAGATTCTCGACGAGAAGGTGGCCCGGCTGCACCTGGCCGCCCTGGGCGTGGAGCTGACCGAGCTCACCGCGGAGCAGGCCGCGTATCTGGACCTGGACCCGGCGGGCCCGTACAAGCCCGGCCACTACCGGTACTGAGCCGTGGCGGACTGGCAGCGGACAGGCCCGCTCAGCCGCACGCTGCGCGCGGCCAACCCGGGCCCCATGACGCTGGACGGCACCAACAGCTACGTGCTGAGTGCCTTTTTTGGCAGCGCCTCCCCCGCCCCCGTGGTGGTGGTTGATCCGGGCCCGCTGATCGAGGCGCACCTGGAGGCGCTGGCCGCGGCCGGCACCGTGGAGCTCATTCTCGTCACGCACCGGCACGCCGACCACACGGAGGGCAGCGCCCGGCTCCGCGAGCTGACCGGTGCCCCGGTCCGCGCCGCCCACCCGGACTTTTGCCACGGCGGCGCACCCCTGCGCGGCGGCGAGCTCATTCGCGCCGCCGGCGTGGAAATCGAGGTGCTGGCCACTCCCGGCCACACCTCGGACTCCGTCTGTTTCGCCCTGTTGGACCTCGACCTGAAGCACGACGGCGGCACCTCCCAGGTGCTCACCGGCGACACCGTGCTGGGCCAGGGAAGCACCGTCCTTGACTACCCGGACGGGCGGCTGGCCGACTACCTGGACTCCCTTGAAACGCTGCACGTGCTGGGCGGCGGTGTCCTGGGCGGCACCGCCGGCGGCCGGCCCGTCGCCGTGCTGCCGGGCCATGGGCCCGTCCTGCCGGACCTGGCCGCCATCGCCGCCGCCTACCAGGCACACAGGCGGGAGAGGCTCGCCCAGGTGAGGGCCGCCGTCGAACATTTGGGTGGGGAGCCCTCCGCCGGGGCCGTGGCGGCCGTGGTGTACGGGGATGTCCCGGCGAATCTGCAGGGCGCCGCGCAGCTTTCGGTGCAGGCGCAGCTGGACTACCTGCGGGGCGCTACTTCCGCCCGGTGAAGTGCTCCATGGACTTGTAGACGCCAAACACGCGCCCGGCCACCACATCCCAGGCGCCGACGGGCAGGATCCCGCGCAGGGCTGTGCTGAGCTTGACGGTCCACGGCATCATGAGGATCGGCGTGCCCTCCTTCATGGCCTGCCAGACGCGCCTTGTCACAAGTCCGGGGTCCAGCAGCGGCGTCAGCAGCGGCCCGCGCGCGCCCTCGAACATGCCGGTCCTGATGTAGGAGGGGCAGAACGTGGTCACCTTGATGTGGCGGTGGCCCGCCTGTGCCAGCTCCAGCCGCAGGGAGTCGCTCCAGCCGATCACTGCCCACTTGGAGGAGGAGTACACGCTCATGCGCGGGTTGGCGAGCAGCCCGGCGGCCGAGGCCACGTTGACGATCCGGGACGTGCGCCCGCCGGCGATCATGCCCGGCAGGAACTCGCGGGTGATGTGCATCGGGGCGAGGGAGTTGATGGCCATGGTGGCGGCAATGTCGGCGCGTTGCTCGTGCTCCCAGAAGTACTTGCCGCGGACAATTCCCGCGTTGTTGATGAGGATGTCCGGCGTGCCGACGTCGGCGCGCACCCTCTCCGCCGCCGCCTCGATCGCCGCCAGGCTGCCGACGTCCACCACATGGCGGTGGATTTCCGGGCCGCGGCCTTCCAGCTCCGCGGCGGCCTGCTCCAGCAGTTCGCCGTTGATGTCCCAGAGCACCACATGGGCGGCGTGGTCCTCCACAGCCAGATGGGCGTACATCCTGCCCATGCCCATGGCGGCGCCCGTGATCAGGACGGTGGTGCCGGTGAGGGATGCAATGGTCATGGTGTGTCCTCCGTGTCAGCGGTGTCCCGCGTTGTGATGGTACTTGGCGGTGCGGCCGGGATCGGCGCCCCGGCGGCGCCTGGCGTCTCCGGCGGGATGAGCTTGCCCGGGTTCATGATGCCCCCGGGGTCCAGCGTGTCCTTGATGCTGCGCAGCACCCGGACGCCCAGCTCCCCAATTTCCGCGGCCAGGTACGGCGCGTGGTCCAGGCCCACGGCGTGGTGGTGGGTGATGGTGGCCCCTGCCTCGACAATCGCCGAGGAGGCCGCCGCCTTGACGCGGGCATTTTGCGCCAGCCCGTCCTTCTCGAGCCCGGCGAGAAAGGTGAAGTACAGGGAGGCGCCGTCGGAGTAGACGTGCGAGACGTGCGTCTGGACGTATGCCGCGCCGCCGTTTGCCTGCAGCGCGCCGAGGATGGCGCCGCGCACGCTCGCGTACGTCTCCTCGAGGCGGCCCCACGTGGCTGCCGTTTCCAGCGTCTCGACGTAGACGCCGCGGGTCAGCAGCTCGTCGCGCCGGTAGGGACCGCTGAACCGCCCGTGCTCCCAGGACTTCCCGGGCAGCGGCCCCAGCGGGATGCCGCCGGCCCGCCGCAGGATCCGCGCGCCGCGCCGCCTGCGGGCCCGTGCCTCCCGCCTGCCGCCTTCCCAGACAAACAGCGCCAGCGCCGGGGTCGTTTGGCCCCGGCCCCGGAGGTACCGTGAGAGCGTGCGGGTCTTCCAGCCGCCCAGCTTGAAGGTCGACGCCGTTTCATCCGTGTCGCTCAGCCGGCAGACATGCGGCAGGTCGCCCCGGGCGCCGTCGTGCCGCAGCCGCCGCAGGGCCTGCGCCCCCGCCTCGAAGGTGGGGAAGGACCAGGCGCCGTACACCCTGTCCGCCGGCGCGGGCGAGACCTTGACGGTGGCGCGGGTGATCACGCCGAGCGTGCCTTCGCTGCCGACGACGGCGTCCAGCAGCCGCGGCCCGGCGGCCGAGCCGGGTGCCAGCGACCCGGCGTCGAACGGGCCCGCGGGGGTCTCGAGGTGCACGGCCTTGACGAGCTGGTCGGAGCGGCCATAGCCCGTGGACGCCTGGCCGGCGGAGCGGGTGGCCACGTAGCCTCCCAGCGTCGCCTCCTGGTGGCTTTGCGGAAAGTGTCCCAGCGTGAAGCCGTGCGGCGCCAGCGCCGCCTCGATGGCCGGGCCCCGGATGCCGGCCTCGAAGGTGGCGGTGCGCGAGAGCGGGTCCACGTGCAGCAGCCGGTCCAGGCGCCGGAGGTCCAGGGTGACCACGCCGGCGAACGGTCCGCGCAGCGCCTCGACCCCGCCCACCACGGAGGTGCCGCCGCCAAACGGCACCACCGCCAGCTTCCGCCGGGCGCACAGGGCCAGGACCTCGCCCACCTCCCCGCTGCCGCCGGGGAGGACGACGGCGTCCGGGGCGCCGAGTGCGTCCCCGCTGCGGCGGCGCAGCAGGTCCGGGGTGCTCTTGCCGCCGGCGTGGAGGATGCGCTCCGTGGCGCCGGTGGAGACGTGCTCGGGACCGGTGATGGCGCGGAGTTCCGCGAGGACCTCCTCGCCCAGCGCGCAGGGGCCCACCCGGACGGCCGCGAGGGCCACGGGCGGGTGGGCCGCCGACACGTCCGTCAGCCTGAGCGTGCGGCGCAGGAACTCGAGGGCACCGGCGTTCAGGGGCCGGGCCCGGGCCGGGTCTCCCCAGCCGTACCAGACGGACCGGGAAATTTCTTCTGTGAGGTGGGTCACCATGGGATACAGTGTGACACATGAAGTCACAACGTACCAGCATGCCCGCCGACGAAAGGCTGCTGGCGGCCACGAGGGACGCGGTGGTGGTCCACGGCGTCCGGCGCACCACGGCCAATGACATTGCCGAGCGGGCCGGCGTCTCCCGCATGACGTTCTACCGCCGGATGGGCTCGGTGGAAAACGCGGTGCTGGCGGCGCTCACCGAGGAGTTCCGCCGCTACGCCGGGGAAGCGGGGGCGGGCACCGCCGCCGGGCCCGCGGGCACCGCCGCCGCGGGCAGCACCGCCGCCGCGGGCACCGGGCGCGAGCAGCTGGTGCGCTTCGCGGTGGAGAGCGTGCGGGTGTTCGCCACTTCGGAGCTGATCGCGTCCATTGCCGAGCGGGACCCCGAATTCCTGATCCCGTATGTCACCGACCGCTTCGGCGCGAGCCAGCAGCTCATCCTGGAGCGGCTGCACGCACTGCTCGGCGCCGGCGCCGGCGACGGCAGCATCGAGGTCTCGGACGGCACCGCCACCGCGCTGCTGCTGGCGGTCCAGGGGGTGGCGCTCTCCTGCCGGGTCCTGCGCAAGACGGGTGCGTTCGAGGGCGCCCTCGCGGAACTGGGGAAGATGCTGGAACGGTACCTCACGCCGTCGGACGCCATGGCGGACGGCGCCGCCCGGGCCAGGGGGAACTGAGCATGGCCAACCCCACGTGGATCAATGACGCCACCCGCCGGCGCTCGCTGGAACACCTGGCCGCGCACACCGTGGACGTGGCCGTGGTGGGCGGCGGCATCACGGGCGCCGGCGTGGCCCTGGACGCCGTGAGCCGGGGGCTGAGCGTGGCGCTCGTGGAGGGCGCCGACTTTGCCTCCGGGACCAGCGGCTACAGTTCCAAGCTCATCCACGGCGGGCTGCGCTACCTGGCCGGGCTGGACTTCGGGGTTGCCTGGGAGTCGGCGGTGGAGCGGCGCTGGCTGATGGCGCGGATCGCCCCGCACCTGGTCCGCCCGCTGGGGTTCGTCATTCCGGTGATCCGCGGCGCCCCGGCCCGGGAGGCGGCGGCGGAGGGGTTCGGCGCCGTCCTCTACGACGTGCTGCGCCGGCTCTCCGGGCTGGGCGGCCGGGTGCTGCCGCGTCCGCAGCTGCTCACCAGGCAGGCGGTGGCCGCGCTGGTGCCTGCCCTCGACGCGGAGGCGGTGCGCCGCGGGATCCTGTACTGGGACGGGCAGGCGGTGGACGACTGCCGGCTGGTGCTGGGCGTGCTGCGGACCGCCGCCGGCCGGGGCGCCCACGTGCTGCGGGATGTGAAGGCCCGCGCCCTGACGGCCACCGCCGTGGAGGCCGTGGACACCCGCACCGGCACCCCCGTCACGGTGGACGCCCGGGTGGTGGTGAACGCGGCGGGCGTGTGGGCCGCCGACTTCGAGCCGCAGCTGGCGGTCATCCCCAGCCGGGGCACGCACCTGGTGGTCCGCGCGGAACGGCTCGGCAACCCCCATGCCGCGCACACCGTTGCCGTGCCCGGGCACTTTGGCCGCTACGTCTTTGTGCTGCCGCAGCCCGGCGGACTCGTGTACATCGGGTTGACGGACGAGGAGGACCACGGCGCGGACGGCCACCATCCCGCGGTTCCCGAGCGCGACGTCGGCTTCCTCCTGGACACTGTCAACGCCGCCCTTGCCGTGCCCTTGGCGCGCGACGACGTGGTGGGCACCTTTGCCGGGCTGCGGCCCCTGGTGGAGGCCGCGCACGGCAGCGGGCCCGGCCGCCCCGAGGGCACCGCCGACATCTCCCGCCGGCACCTGGTCCGCGACGTGCCCGGGGCGCCCATCACGGTGGTGGGCGGGAAGCTGACCACCTACCGGCGGATGGCCCAGGACGCCGTGGACGCCGCGGCGGCGCGGCTCGGGGTGGACGCCCCGTGCCGCACCAAGGTCCTGCCGCTGGTGGGTGCCGGATCCGCCCGGGAGCTCGACGCCGTTGGCGCGCCAGCCCGGCTGGTGGCGAAGTACGGCACGGAGGCCGCGGACGTGGTGGCCCTTGGCCGGCTGGACCCGCTCCTGGCGGAGCCCCTGTTCAACGGGACCGGGATCACGGGCGCCGAGCTGCTGTTCGCGGTCCGTGCCGAGGGTGCGGTGTCGGTGGAGGACCTCCTGGAGCGGCGCACCCGGCTCGCGTTTGTGCCCGCCGACGCGGCCAAGGCACGCGGGCGGGCCGCGGAAATCCTGGCGCTCGCAGGCACTCTCGGCGATGGGGCCGCGGAGTGAGCGCGGAGATTGGCGTGGTCCCGTCGGGCGGGGAGGCGCTGCTGCTGGTCAACCCGGCGTCGGGTCGCGGGCGGGCGCTGCGGCTGCTGCCCCGGACCGCGGACGCGCTGCGGGCCGCGGGGTTTGTGCCCACTGTGTGCATCACGGAGTCCCTGGCGGACGCCACGGCAAGGGCCCGCGCGGCAGCCCCGGGTAGCCTGGTGGCCGTCCTCGGCGGGGACGGGTCCCTCGGGGCCGCGGCAGGAGGGGCGCGGGAGTCGGGCGCCGTCGTGCTTCCCCTGGCGGGCGGGAGGGGGAACGACACGGTGCGGCGGCTGGGACTGCCGCGGGACCCCGTCAAGGCGGTGCGGGGCATGGGCCGGCTCGTGGTGCGCGAGCTCGACCTGGGGCTGGTCAACGGGTGCCCGTATTTTGGTGTTGCCAATGCGGGGTTCGACGGGCTGGCCAACGAATACGGCAACGGCGCGCGGCTGAACCTGGGGCCGTTTGTGTACCTGTACGGCGGCCTGAAGGCGTTCAGGGAGTGGAAGGATGTGACGTTCACGGTTTCCGTCGACGGCCTCGAGACCACGTTTCCGGGCTGGTTTGTGGCGGTGGGGAACGTGGGCCAGTACGGGGGAGGGTTGCGGATCTGCCCGGCGGCGAAGGCCGACGACGGCCTGCTGGACGTGGTCTCGCTGGGCCGGGCGTCGATCCTGGCAGTGGTGGCCGTGTTCCTGAGGTCGTACCGGGGTGCGCACCTGGGCCAGGCAAACGTCAGGTTCTCGCGGGGCTCGGCGGTGGTGATCAGCGCCAACAAGTCCCTGAGCGTTTATGCGGACGGCGAGCGGGTGGCCGAGCTGCCGGTGACGGTGGGGATCGCGCCCGCGGCGGTCCAGGTGCTGGTGCCGGAGGGGTCGGGGGGTTTTGGGTGAGAGGGCTGCCGGCCGGCCGCGACGGCTGCTGCCGGCACATGTCCGTCATTGGGACCAGGCAGACCAAACGACCCCTCAAGCCCCTGCCAGGTGTGGACACTCGAGTCGGCGGAGTATTGGCGCATTTGTCCGGCAAGGTGGCGAGCCCTTTCTCGAGCCACGTCCTGGTCATCGCCGCGGTCCACCCGCTTGATTTCTTCGTTGCACACCACCTCCGCCGGAATCTTTCCGGCGCGGGCTTGGATGAAGTCGTAGACCCTTCCCGTTCCCGGCGCATCTGGGTCGACGAATGTTTCTGTGGTTGCGGTGTTGCTGGTCATTGGATTCTCAGTTCCAGCACGTTCGTTTTTTGCGTTTTATCCGTTTTCTTCGAAAACAACCTTGGTGGGCCCTGGCGTCGAGCCCGTGCGTACGCCCGTCCCGCCCCCCGCGGGCCGTGCGCATCAACTCCCCGCCCGTGACTCCGTCTGTGGCCCCGTCTGTGGCCCCGTCCAGCCATATACGCTGGCAAGTAGACAATGTGGTCATTGATTGGGGACAGGCGGGGCATCATGGGTGAAGGCACACCTCCACGGAGGAATTTGGCCATCTTTTTGGACATGGAGAACCTCTTCGGCGGCTACGCGGGCAACGTTGCCGGCGTCCAGATCGGCAAGGTGGTGCGCGGCATCGAGCAGATCGTCCGCTCAAGCGGCATCGGTCAGCAAACCGCCACCGTCCGGGCCTATGCAAACTGGGGCCGCTCCGACATGGCGGTTTACCAGCGGGAGATGCTGGAGTACGGCGTCGAGCCGGTCCAGATCTTTTCCTTCAACAAGAACGTCAAGAATGCGGCGGACATTGAACTGTGCGTGGACGTCCTTGAAGTGGCCCACGATTCCCCGTGGGTTGAAGTCTTCGTCATTGTCAGCGGCGACGGCGGGTTCGTGCCCCTGATCCGGCGCCTCCACTACCTGAACAAGTACGCAATCGTCGTGTCCACCAACGACGCCAACGCCGGCGACGTCAACCCCCTGCTCAAGTCGGTGGCGGACGAGTATCACCAGATAGATGTCTCCGGCGTGCTGGCCGCAGTTTCCACGGAGTCCTTCGGTTCCGCGACCGAGCCCGAAACCAGCGTCGTCCCGCCGTCCATCGTGACAAGGCCTAAATCCGAGAACGGAAGTCCGGCAGCGCCGGTCCTCCGGGCCGCCATCATTGAGCTGTGCAAGAAGGATTCCCAGGTTCTCATTGACGGGCAGGTGAATGCGGCGGCGCTCGGCTCAGTATTGCGCAGCAAGTGGCCTTTGGTGGACTACTCGAAGTACGGGTCCAGGAACCTTGCCGGTTTTGTGGAGAAGCAGTGCGGCCTCACGGTCTACCGGCCTGTGGCGCCCAAGTCCGATGGATCGAAGTCGAAGCCGCCGGCATTGATCCGCGCAATCAAAACGCGGGACGAGTACATGGCTGCCGTCCGTGGATTGTTCACTGACGGCGACCTCGGCCTCGCCGTCAGGGATCACGAATCCCGTGGTGTGGGCCTGCCACAGATTGGAGCGCAGCTCAGGAACTCCATTCCAAGTTATTCGTCCGCGGATTCCGGATTCCCGCGGCTCTACATGGTGCTCCAGTATGCACTTTCAGGCACGGCCTACCACGTGGTGCGTTTTGAAGACAAGTCCCTGGCCGTGGTCCACGTGGATCACCTGGACTACAGCGACGCTCTGCCGCACCTCATGGACCGGGACCTAAAATCGCCGGAACTCGTTCGCATGGTGCTGGGCCAGAGGATGCCCGCCGTTCTCTACCCGGGCCCGCTTGTCCTGTCGGACGTCCTCCGGGTGGTCCTGGCCGTGCCCCGGCCCTACGGCCTGGCGGAGTTCATTGACTTCGTGGCCGACGCACTTCCCGCCGTGCCCGCCGAAACCGTCCGGCTGACCCTCGGCCTCCTGTTGCGCGTTGGTGTCCTGACGGACGACGGCGCCGCTGACCGGATGGTTGTCAAGCCCGGACTGGTGACGGAATCCGCAGCCCTCCGGGTGGTCGTTGACGACGCCGTGCGCCGGGCCGCCGAGATCCAATGGCCGGTGACGGAGGAAGACTTGCTTGAGGCGCTTTACTGAATTTGGCATCATACAAGGGCACCAATCTCATCATGGCACACCGGGGTACCGTGGAGGAGAAAGCGACAAGGGGCGATGACCATGGCTGCTTTGCCTAACAATTCCCGCGCTGCACGGGCGGAGGGTATCAAGGGCCCACTCTCGCCGAAACAAAACGGTGTGCTTGCCAAAGCCGCAGGTGCAGGTCAGGCAGAAGCCCGGCGCGTTCATGGACAACCTGAATGTTGAGACGAGGCTGCCAACTGACTGGTTCACCGACCATGGGATTGCCTTGGTCGAGTGACCACTGAGTCCCAGTGGTTACGCAATCGCAACCCCCAAAACGCCCCGCCTAACCGCCGGCAGCGGCCCCGTGCCGTAAAATTGCTCATTGGCCGTGTAACGTCACGTGCTGCCACAGTGGAGTTAGTCCACCGATTTGGGGGGGAATGCATGCCGGAGTTGGGATCCGTCCGGAAGCCGCGCAGAGGCTGGAAGATTGCAGGCGTCGCCGCATTTGTCCTGGCCATCGGAGCGGGCGGCGTCGGTGCGGCCACCGCCACGTCCTGGCTCCCGGAGAACCCTGCCAGCGCCACAGTACCCACGGTGGCAGCCCCCACCACGCCTCCCGCCACGCCCGTGGAACTTGCCCTCGAGCCCAAGCAGGGCACGGTGAGCTACAACCCGGCCGTGCCGGTCGTGGCCCAGGTCCAGGCCGGGACAATCCACAGCGCCATCCTGAAGGAAACCGAAACCGGCGCCACCACGGACGGTGAACTTTCGGACGGCGGCCGCAAGTGGGTCTCCGGCTCCGCGCTGGCCTTCAACACCGACTACACGTTCAGCGTCACCACCATGGATGACAACGGCACCCTGGAAACCCAGGCAAGCACCTTCTCCACGGTCCCGGCCGCCAATGAGGCCGACATGTGGATGTACCCGGCCAACGGCTCCACCGTGGGCGTGGCCCAGCCGCTCGAATTCCACTTCAGCGAACCGGTGGCCAACAAGGACGCCGTCGAGAAGGCCATCAGGATCACCTCCGCCACCGGGCAAAAGGGCGCGTTCCACTGGTACTCGGACACCATGGCCCGCTACCGCGCCGCGAGCTACTGGCCGGCCAACACCGCGCTGAAGGTTGACATCAAGCTGTTCGGCGTCGACTACGGCAACGGCCAAATCGGCAACTTCAACAAGACCAACACCATCAACATCGGCGACAAGGTCGTCATGGAGGCAGACGCCTCGGCCAAGGTCGTCCACATCTTCATCAACGACAAACTGGCCCGGACGTTCCTGGCCTCCATGGGCGACGAGCGCTTCCCCTCCGCAGCCGGCTTCCTGGTCCTCACGGCGGACAAGCAGCGCTTCGCCACGTTTGACGCCGCCACCATCGGCCTCAAGCCCGGGGACCCCGCCTACTACGGCAAGCTCAAGGTCGAATACGCCACGCGCCTGGCCAACAGCGGAATCTTCATCCACCTGGCCGCGCCCGTCGCCATCCCGTACCTGGGCAAGGTCAACCTCTCCCACGGCTGCATCGGCCTGGACCGCGAGGGCGCCTCCTGGGTGTTCAACAACATGAGGCCCGGCGACCTCGTCCACACGGTAGGCACGGGCCACCCCACCAACACCATCGCGCCCACGGACGGCTTCGGAGACTGGAATATCCCGTTCGCCCGGTACGCCAACAAGTAGCCCTCCGCCGCACCTCGGATCCGGTGCCGTAACATCGGGCTTATGATCACTGTTCTGCGCGTCCTCTGGGGGACCGCGCCGCTCGCCTTCTGGCTGGTGCTGATTGCCGGCCTCCACTACCTGGTGATGGCCTGGCGGCTAACCGTCATCGACATCAGGCACCAGCTGCTGCCCAACCGGATCGTGTTCCCCTCCGCCGCCATTGCCGGGGTGCTCCTGCTGTTGGCCAGCCTTTTCATGCATGACGCCGGGGCCGCCTTCCGCACCGTCCTGGGGGGTGTGGTGCTCTGGGCCGCCTACGTGGTTCTCAGGTTGGTGTACCCGGCCGGGATGGGTTACGGAGACGTGAAGCTGGCCTTTGTGCTCGGCCTGTACCTGGGCTTTGTCAGCTGGGGCGCGGTGCTGTGGGGGACTGTGCTGGCGTTCCTCTTGGGGGCACTGTGGGGGCTTGCGCTCATGATCCTGCGCCGCGGCACCGGCAAGACACAGATCCCGTTCGGGCCGTTCATGCTCGCCGGCGCGCTCGCCATGCTCGTGGGCTGAAGGCGCTCAGTCCGGGATCCGCAGCAGGTGCTGGTTGGGGCTGATGGCGTTGACGGCGGAAACGAAGATCGGACCAAGCTCCGCTCCCTCGGCGGCGCAGGTGGCGGTGGTCGCGTCCCCAAACGCGACCGTCACGATCAGCACGTGCTGGGCCTTGGCACTGTCGGCGACCTGCAGCAGCTTGTTGCACGCCACCGCCCCATCGGTGCTTCCGATGCCGCCCAGTGTGTCAATCGACGTGATTCCCGTGATGTTCTGTTCATTGGGCTGGCCGTCGGTCTCGAAGATGATCGCCTTGCGGGCCGCGACCGGGCGGGAGCCCCGGCCCTCCAGTCATGTAATCGCCGGGGGTCGAAAAGTCAAACTCCGCCGGCTAAAACTTTCAGTCCGCTTGCGTTTATCCGGGCATGACGGCGACGATGTGTCGTTCAACCCAATGGGGGCAGGATGCTTGAGAAACCGGAAGGGTCATGGGCCTCTGCAAACAAGGTGTTCTGCTCCCTGTCAACATGTAGCTGTTTGGTCATGGAACCGTGGGCACTCCCTCAGCGCTCCGCTGGTTCGCCATCCCAACCATCAGCGATTTTGCCGACTGTCACACTCGCGCCGGCAACCGGGGCATTCGTCAAGTTTTCTGGGGGCTGATGATGGCCAGGGCCAGATAAGCGCTAGACAGCGCCAGGGTGCCACGGGCGGCCCGCAGCAGGGGATCCCATCCGGTACCCAGGGTGCAGGCGCCGATGAGTAAGGACGCGGTGGTCCCGGGTCCGGGGGCGACTAGTGGGTTGGGCAGGAGACGGTGGTGAAGGTCGAAGGCTGCCAGGGGGACGTCGATTGCTGCGCATAACAGGTAGGCCAGCAGTTGTGGGGTGAATCCAAGGCGCCAGGGAAGCAGGGCGAATACGAGCGCGGTCAGCGGTTCATGGAGTGCGGGTCAGGTTTTAGTCTTTGACTGGTTGACGGATCCAGATGCCGATGCCCCGTCCGGCCAATTTGGTGGGCAGGAGGATCCAGGGTGGGGCGGTAGTCCAAGCTGTTGTGGCGGTGTTCATTTGACGAAGGTGTTGATGACGCCGATGGCCGCCGGGCCGAGCATGACGATGAAGAGGACTGGCAGGATGCAGAACATGAGGGGGAAGAGAACCTTGACGGGGATCTGCATGGCTTTTTCTTCGGCGCGTTGTCGGCGCTTGAGCCGCATTTCTGCGGCTTGGGTGCGTAGTACTCCGGAAATGGAGATGCCGTACATGTCGGCTTGGATGATGGACCGCACAAAGCGGCGCAGGTCGGTGACGCTGGTCCGTGCGGCGAGGTCGGTGTAGGCTTCCCGGCGGGACCGGCCAACCTGCATGTCTTGGAGGGTCCGGACGAGTTCCTCGGCCAAGGGGCCTTTGCCGTTGTAGGCGGCTCTGGACATGGCCGCTTCAAATCCCAACCCGGCTTCAACAGCGATCGTCATTTGATCCAGTGTGTCCGCAAGGCCTTTGGCGATCGCGGCCTGCCGCTCTGTACCTTGGCTGTAGAGAAGCAGGTCCGGCACGAAGTAGCAGAGCGTGATGGCGGCGGCGGCCAACAGGTAACGGCCCGCCCCAGCGGAGCCCGCCGCGTAGAGGATACCGAGGCAGGCGGCTGCCACGGCGAGGAGGAATTTCGTGGAGAGGACCTTCTTCATGGGCCATGCCGGGGGTCTTCCCGCACGAACGAGGAGCCTGTCCAGCCGGGCGATGAAACTGCCGGGAGTAAATCGTCTGGCCAGATCGGCGAAGGGATGTCCCCGGTCAGTTTCTACCGTTGCCGGGGATGGCAGGAGTCCCCGGGAAAGGTTCCGATGGGCTGCAGGGTCACGGTAGAACCTGGGGGAGAGGATTGACCAGCCCAGGACGGGTAGTGCCAGGGCGGTGGCCACGATGGCCAGGACGATGGTCAGGGACATGGGTTCATTCTCCGGTCAGAATTTGAAACTGATCACTTTGCGCAGCCAAAGCCCGCCGGCGACCAGAAGGATGGCAGCCGTTGCGACCATGGCGTAGCCGATGGGCCCGTCGAAGAGGGGGGTGAGGTAGCCGGGGGTGATCAGGACAAGGATGCCGCCGAGTCCGAAGGGCAGGATCATCAAAACGAGGGCCGAGATGCGGCCCTCGGCGCTGAGCGTTTGGATCTGGCGCCGGATCTGGTTGCGTTCACGGATGGTTTGGCCGACCTGGTCGAGGACTTCGGCGAGGTTCCCTCCGACCTCCCGGTGGATGGCAATGGCCTGGGCCACCCAGAGGAAGTCTTCGCTCTTCATGCGTTCGGCCGTGGCGTCCAGGGCTTGGCCCACGTCACGGCCGAGGCGGGTTTCATTGATGATACGGGCGAATTCCTCCGACGTCGGGGTTTCCGCTTCAGCGGACAGCGCATCAATGGCGCGCAACAGGCTGTGCCCGGCCCGAAGGCCGCTGGCCATGAGTTGAAGGGAGTCGTCGAGCTGGTCGTTGAAAGAGGCACGTCGGCGCCCGGCAAGGTAGCCGAGGAGAAATTTTGCGCCGAAGCCCCCTGTCGCGACGATGAACAGCGCCGTCAGCGGCCCGCCGATGGGGAGGAGGACCCCTGCAACGACAACGGTGGACGAGGCCACGATAATGATGAACTCGGCTGGCTTTAACCGGAGTCCGGCGGCTTCCAACGCGGCTGAGAGGGCAGGTGCCCCACGGATCTGGGTCAGTAGGTTTTCAATGACCCGCGTGGCAGTAGCGGTGAACCCGGCCAGAACGGAGGGCTGTTGCGAGGGGGAAACCGTCCGCTGGAGGGAGATTTTCGCACATGGCGGAAAAATGGCCAGGTAAACGGCGGCCAGCGCGGCGCAGCACAGCAGCAGCCCGAGGATTAGCAGGATCGGGGAATCCGCGGCCGGGCCCGTCGCGGTGACGCCCTGGCCCTCCAGGGGAAGGAAATCCGTGCTGGTGGTGCCTGCACCAAGCATCCCTCTCACCACCGACCCGGAGTGGAAGCCGCGCCGCCAAATACTTGGGGCGAGAGTTCGATGCCGAGTTCCTCAAAGCGGTCGGTGAAGCGCGGACGCACCCCGGTGGGTATGGGTTTGCCCAAGAACCGGCCGTTGTGGTCCAGTCCGGCGCTGTAGTCGAACACAAACGTATCCTGCAGGGTCACGATCTCTCCCTCCATGCCCTGGACCTCGGTGACATGGGTGACCCGACGCGTGCCGTCGCGCAGCCGGGTTAGCTGGACGATCACGTCCACGGCGGAGGCAATCTGTTCCCGCACCGCGCGCAGCGGCAGGTCCATCCCGGCCATCAGCACGAGGGTCTCCAGCCGGGAAATGGCGTCCCTCGGCGAGTTGGCGTGCACGGTGGACAGGGATCCGTCGTGGCCGGTGTTCATGGCCTGGAGCATGTCCAGGCTTTCCCCTCCGCGGCACTCTCCGACCACGATCCTATCCGGCCGCATTCGCAGGGAGTTGCGGACCAGGTCCCGGATGGTGATCTCGCCCTTGCCTTCAATGTTGCTCGGGCGGCTTTCCAGGGTGACGACGTGGTCCTGCTGTAGTTGCAGCTCCACGGCGTCTTCGATGGTGACGATGCGCTCGTCTGCGGGGATGAAGGAGGAGAGCACGTTCAGAAGCGTGGTCTTCCCGGTGCCGGTGCCACCAGAAACAATGATGTTCAGCCGGCCTTTGACGCAGGCGTCGAGCAGTTCGGCCATTTCGGGGGAGAGGGTACCGAAATCGATCAGATCGTTGACCTGGAACGGATCGGTGGCGAACTTACGGATGGTCAGTGAGGATCCGTGCACGGCCAGCGGCGGGATGACCGCGTTCACCCGTGAGCCGTCGGAGAGCCGAGCGTCCACCAATGGTGACGACTCATCGATCCGGCGCCCCACCTTGGAGACGATCCTTTCAATCACCCGGCGAAGATGCGCCTCGGAGGCAAACCGGACACCGGTCAGGGTCAGTTTGCCGTGGTGCTCGGCATAGATGCGTTGGTGTCCGTTGACCATGATTTCGGTGACGTCGTCGTCGTCGAGTAGGGGTTGCAGGGGGCCGTAACCGATGACATCGTCGGTCACTTCCTTGATCAGGCGTTTGCGTTCGTCCCTGCTTAGCAGGATCGCTTCCGCGTCGACCACCCGGACCAGTTCCTCATGGACCATTTCGTACAGGGATTCCTCGGTCAGGGAGGCATCGAGGAGACGGGCGCCCATCCGTTCAAAAAGCTCTTCACCGGCGCGTTGTTTGAGTTTCGCCAGGGCGTCGTGGGGTTCAGAGAGAACCGGTGCATTCATCTTTGACCGGGACGCAGGGGCAGGACCGTCCGCGGGAGGAGGGGGGACTGCCCTCTCGGAAGGGGGTGGGCCCAGTGTTTGTGGTTCCTGCGGGGGCTGGCCGGGCGGGGCGGGTGCGGTGCCGTGGGCGGCGGCCAGGCGTTCGGCGAGATTCATGGCATTCCCCTTCTGTGTCGGGCTTTGCTCAGGCGTTTGCGTTTCGGTGCGGGTGCCGGGATGAAACGTTCAACCAGCCGACGCAGTTCCTTGGTTGCCCGGTCCTTCGGGGTGCCTTGAAGCAGTGGTGTGCCCTGGTTGGTGGCCAGCCGGGCGGCACGGCTGAAAGGGATGACTATGTCGGCTTTGTGGCCCAGGGTCGTTTCGACGTCGGGCATGGACAGCCCGTCCCGGGGATCGGCACCGTTAAGGACGACGTGCCGGCTGGGAGGAACCATCCCGAGTTCCTTGAGAACGTCCAGTTCCCTGCGCAGGCCGCGGATACTGGGCACGTCCATGCCGGCGACAAAGACGTAGTCGGTGGATTTGTCCAAGGCGGCCAGGGTGTGGTCGGAGAGTCCGGCGCCGGTATCGATGACAACGTAACTGTACTGGCTGGCAAGCTGGTCAAGAAGGTGGCCGATGTTGGCGGCCGTTATCTGCGCCTCAGCGGCAGGGGAATCCGGGGCGCACAGGACATAAACACCCGTCGGGTGGGGGCTCAGGTACGACTTGAGGACCATGGTGTCCTGGGTTGCGGCCCCGCTCACGGCCTCTGCCACTGACTGCTCGGGCGCGATCTGCATCGCATTGGCGACGTCCCCGAATTGAAGGTCGAGGTCAACCAGGACGGTCGCATGCGGGGCGGAAGCCGCCAGCCCGACGGCAAGGTTTGTGGCCACAGTGGTCTTGCCGGCACCGCCCTTGGGGGAAAGGACCGAAATAACCCGGCCCTTCACGCCCGGATCGGCGGTACCTGGCAAGGCGGTAAAGGCCGAACGCCGGTCCGCGGCCGAACGGACGGCCCGATGCAGCAGCGCTGTGACATCGGTGGCCTCGGCGCCCGGGTCAAGGACATCACGGATACCGGCGCGCATGGCGGCCAGCACGATGTCCGCTCCGCCGGGATGGACCAGCAGGACGCTGACCTCGGGGTGGGAGTGGTCCAGGGCTGAGGCCAGGGACAGGGATTCCTCCATGGCAGTGCCGGGGCCCAGAATGACAACTTCGGGACGGCTGGTGTTGCGTTGGCCGGCGAAGAGGACTTCGGGTTGTCGGGGGAAAACAGGGTCATTCCAGTGGTGAATCTCACCGGCGAGTTCGCCTGTCGCAGCAGCGTCCAGGCGCCGGGCGAAGCCGGTGTCAGAGGTGATCAGCAGATACCTGCTCATTTGAAGACGCCGTCCCGGTTCAATACCCGGGCTCCGTTTTCCGAGGCTGTTGATGGTTCCCGGCTGAGCCAGATCTTGCCGTTTTCGGCTGCGTAGACGATTTTCTCCACATCGGGTGCGGTCCGGGCCAGGGTGACCAGGACCGTGCCTGCAGGGACGGCAGGCACGGAGCCGGCCTGCCCGTTTCCGGTGGACGGGGCATTGGCCGCCGGGACACCCTGGACTGTCAAGACGAGGACTTTCTGCATTTCCATATGGGTGACGGGCCCAACCGGACCCCCAGCCGGGCCTTGGCCAAAGGAAAAAAGGACACCGACGGTGTCACCGGGCGCGAGCTGGCCTCCGACCACCCGTTGGGGTTCAAGCTGGATGGTCACTTCCTGCATCCCGTCCGGCAGGGGGACTTGGCCTGCGTTCTTGTCCTTGAGTGAGTCCGGGTTGACGAATCGGCTGTTGAGCAACTGTTCACCTGGGAGAAGGTCTGTCGAGGGTACCCTTCCGGCCAGTTGGGACAGGTTGCTGATGGCACCGAGGGCGACGGCGTTGGCTGGCAGTGCCTGTTCGGCGACGAGCTGGGGCAGCTTATCTGCGGCGGTGCCGGCCGGAATGCGGGAGCGGACAATATAGACCTGCACGGCCTGGGCGCCCTTGAGGGCGCGCTGGTCCGCGTTGGCGACATAATTTGTCAGCACTGCCACCCCAATGACAGCCAACAGGACGGCAGCCACGGCGGCCAAGATCCGGACTTTCACGAAAAAGAAGCTCCTACTGGCTGAGGGAAACAAAAGAGGCATTTAGGGCGGGCCCGCCGAGCCGGGTCACAGACCAGTGCCGGGCACTGTCAAGGGTGACGAGTTGGCTAAAGTAGCCCCTGATGCCCGTACATTTGTCGCAGGCAGCCGAGGGGGATTGGGTGTAACTTCCGGGCCAGCTCCAGTCGGTGACATGGAAGGCGGCGAAGCCAGAGATGGAGTATGTAGCGTTCGTCCCCTGCCCTGATGCAACCGCGTAGACGGGAATCAGGATCGTCGTATTGACGATCGTGGACATGTTACAGGGGGGCCCGCTTTTACCGGGCTGGCTGCCCACCTCGGCGGTGAGGTCTACCACGGCCGCACAGGGACTGCTCTGATCGAGCCATCCGAATCCGCCCGGGACGACGTTTCCGGAGGCATCCGTACACGAACTGGTAGTCGTGATCCATAACACCTGCCCTGGCGGCGTCTGGTCATAAATGCAGCGCGGGGTGGTGAAGGGAAACACGGTGGCCGCCGCGGGGCTGCCCCAGCTCGCCGTGGCCCGGGCCGTGACGGTGCTCGTAGGAATCCCGAGAATGGCGCCGAACGTGTTGGTCAGGACGTGCTGCCCAGCCGCGGTCAGCGTGCCGGTGTTCACGGTGACGGTGTTGGCGGCCAGGTCAAGGGTAGCGGTGCCACTGGCGCTGCTGGTGTGGTTGTTCTGGCCCGCCAGGGCAGTCGCGGTGGCGTTCGGATCTCCGCAGTTCCCGGCGGCACAGTTTTGGGCTATGGCCAGGGCTGCGGCGTCGGCGCCGGTTTGGAGTTGGGTGCGTTCGAAGTAGATGCTGCCGGCATCGATGACCATTGCGGCGCAGCCAAGCAGAACGACCATGGACAGGGCCGTAATGATGGCCACGGCACCACGCTCTTGGCGCAGACGGCGGCGAAGAAGTGTTCTTATCCTCCGCATTGCATTGCGCTCTTTCCCGTGATGGTGATGCTGTTGCCGAACATTCCCGTGAGGAACGTCAGCGGATAGGTGGCCGTGACCGTGACAGTCAGGTTCGGCGTCCCGATTGTGTTAAGGCAGGAGGACGGATCCGCCCCATTCGTCAGCACCGAGATCTGCGCATCCGTCAGGGCAGGATTCAGCGACGGAGCCCCGGCACGGGCTGCTGCCTTGGCTGCCGTGGAATTGTTTTGGATTGCCATCACCCGGGCGCCTTCACGGGCGGCTCCGGTTAGTTCGATCTGCGTATTGTAAACGCGTCCGAATTCGATGATGCCGAACAACAGCAGCAACAGGACGGGAACGACGAGGGCGAACTCCACCGCCGCCGCGCCCTTCTCCGACTTGCACAGGCGGTCCAAGGCCACCCGCAACCTGGTGCGGGGCGCGGCGGCGCCCCGCACCGGATCGACATTCCAGAGACGATTCACCCCGGAACCGGCAATTCTGTCAGGCAGGTGCGTTGAAGGTTTTGGCCGCGAGTCCGCCGAAGAAGGTGCTCAGGGCAGGGCCGAAGAGGGTGATGCCGGCGACGAGGACGACGGCGATCAGGCCGACGAGCAGGGCATACTCAACGGCGGTCGCTCCGGTTTCCCCGCGGCGCAGGCGCTGCTGCAGGTTGAAGCCAAGGGTGTGGAGGGTGGCAAAGATCGAGACCATGGGGGTTGCTCCTGAAAAGTGAAGAGTAAAAGTGAAGAGTAGCAGCCCAGCGCTGGTACTCTGTGACAAATGTAACACGGGAAACGATCAAGTTGAATACCGAGTTACATGAATATTTGTGTTTTTATTTTCCTTCCTCTTCACTTCCATGTTCCATCTTCGGGGATAGGCGGGGCGGGGAGATTGTGGAGGGGACTTCTTTGTTGCGGACATATTGATGGACGGAGGTGTGCTTTGCTTGGCTGGCGACTTGCTCGAGCTTCACGCGGTGTTGACAGTTTCAGGGGCGCCTTCCTGCCGGGACTGTCCGGGGCCCGGGTCGCTGCCCCGTGGTGGGTCTACGTATGTCTGGCTCTGATCATGGGCGGATCAGGTGTGATTTTCGCGTATGACATTGGGTTTGGCGGCTATTCCGACTACTACGCCTCAGCTGCCCGGAGCATGTCCGGGAACTGGCGGGCCTTTTTCTTCGGCGCCTTCGACCCCTCGGCCACAATCACCTTGGATAAACTTGCGGGGTTCCTGGTGCCCCAGGCACTTGCGGTACGGGCCTTGGGCTTTAACCCCTGGGCCCTGGGCCTTCCCCAGGCGTTGGAGGGACAGGCCACCATCCTGGCCGCCTACGCGGTGATCCGCCGCTGGGCCGGGTTTCGGGCCGGCGTGTTCGGTGCTGCCGTGATGGCCACCACTCCACTTCTGGTGTCCATGTTCTCCCACCCAATGGAGGACGCGATGCTTACCCTGTGCACGACGCTGGCCGTGCTGGCCTGGCAGAAGTCGCTGGATACCGGCCGCACCGGCTATCTCTTCCTCAGTGCGGTGGCGGTGGGTCTGGGATTTCAGGCCAAAATGATGCAGGCCTGGCTGATTCTTCCTTCCCTGGCCGTCGTCTATATGATCCTGCAGAGGCACACAATGCTCAGGAAGGTTCGGGATCTGTGTGCTGCTGCCGTGCTGACTGTGGCCGTTTCACTGTCCTGGATGAGCGCCATCGCGCTCGTGCCCGCACCCGGCAGGCCCTTCATCGACGGCACCGTGGATAACAACATCTACTCCATGGTCTTTGGGTTCAATGGACTGAACCGCTACCTTCCCGGCCTTGTCCCGGGGGCTCTGGCGCCGGGTGCTGACGGGAAGGAAGTGGGAGGCGCAGGGGATGTCGGTCCTGGACAGGGGTGGCTGGTTCACAGTCCGCTTAAGCTGTTCCTTCCGTACTATTCCACCCAGATCGGATGGCTGTACCCGCTGGCGCTGGCGGGCCTGGTTCTGGGCGTCCTTTACCTGCGCCGGAACCTTCTTCCCGTTCCTGCGGCCCGAAAGTTGAAGTCCGGGCTGCTGGTGAGTGCGGGCCTGCTGCTGACGGAGGGGACGCTCATGGGTGTCACCGCCATACCTCACCCCGTGTATCTGGCCAGCCTCGCACTGCCGATCGCTGCGCTGGCCGCCATTGGTGGCGGACTGCTATGGAGGAGTTTGGTGTTGCCGGGCAGCAGAGCCAGGTACGCCCTGTCCCTGTACTTGCTGATCCAGACGCTCTGGACCATCGCAATCATCGAGTCTTCAGGAGACTGGGGCCTTGCTCCGTGGCTGCTGCCCGTCATTGGAGCGGCTGGCTTCGGCAGTAGCCTGTTCTCTTTTGTCGGAGCCAACCGCACGGCGACGCTCGGCCGCGGGCACACCTTGGAGGTATTGGCCGTGTTCGCCGTTGGCGTGGTTCTGGCAGGCCCAGTGCTCTGGTCGCTGTCCACCCTTGATCCCAGCTTCAATGGCAGCGCGAACGATGCCTACGCCGGGCCCCGACCGGCGACACTCGACCAGGCATCGATCGACCCCCTCCACCCCGGGATCTATGGTCCGGGCCTGAACTCCGACCGAAGGATACTGGACCTCGCGGCGGCGGGATCCGACATGTACCGCTTTGCCAGGCTCAACACACACGTTCCTGGCGGCTTCATTCTGGCCACAGATTCCTGGCGCACCAGCGCACCCCTCATTATGGAAGGAGGAAACCGCCTCCTGACAGTGGGCGGCTACTCATCCACGGCACCAAACGTTAACCCGCAGCAAATCGCCCGACTGGTCGCGGCGGGGTCCTTGCGATTTCTCCTGCTGACGGCTGGCTCCCGGCAGGTCGATTCACGGTCCGGCAACGTGAACGGCATCCGTGCCTGGGTCGGGGCGAATTGCAGCACGGTCCCCGAAAGCCAATATATGCCTCCGCGAAACGGCCCGGAACGCCCCGCAGCCGGCACTTACGTCCTTTTCGACTGCAGGCCGCACACGGGCGTTGCCAAGGGGCAGGGACCTCATCCCGCGGCCCCTGCCTCAAGTACCCTTAATCCACCCAGATAGGAACACGCGTGGACCGGCGGCCGTTCAGGGCGGCAGGCTTGGCCGTGCGTATCCAAGCATGCCAACGGACAGGAGCCCAAGGGCAGCCCTTCAGGAGTGGGGGAGGCCAGGGAAAGTGCTGTGTTCCACTCGGAAATTACGTTGGTTCTTTCCCCGGTTTCCGTGTGGATTCCGCGGAAAGGGCCTTTGTTGCACCAATATTTGAAGCCACTAAATTTTTTTGAAAAGCTCTGTTTGCGGCCACAAGAAATTACCGACGGGCGGCCAAGGGGATTGCGGCGATCATGCGCCTTATGGCCACGAAGGGTGCCCGCCTGCGGCCACGTTGATCGTTGCCAGTTCCTCCATCGAAGTTCCCGGAGCACCCGCGCCTGGGTGCGTGTGCCGGTAGTGGTTTGAGGTTCGACGTCGTGTCGTGACGGAATTCGTCAGTTCCGGGCCGGGCCGGCGCCGGTTTGTGGGTCCGTGGATGTCGTTGTGGTGCCTTGGCCTCTCCCGGCGGCACCTGACGGGCGCTGCAGAGGCTGTGGTGGCTGCTTTTTCTGGTTCCTTTCTCTCTCAGGTGGCCTGGTGGGTGCGGTAGGTGTGGAGTTTGAGGCCTTGCGCCGGACGTAAATCTTCTTGCCCTTTTTGGTTCTCAGTTTCCGGGCCATGCGCTCGCCCGGGGTGGCGTTGGCCGGGATCCGGCCCCGCGGGGAGTCAGGGATAGGGGCGGTGTGTTTCATGCGGCGGGCGGAGATGAAGAACTCCGTCGCATGCTCCGCTTCCACGTCCTTGACGTGTTCGAGGTTGGCTGCCGGGCAGAACCCGGCATCGGCGCTCCAGGTCTTGGGCGTCCCCCCGACCGTGTCCATGGCGCGCTTGATTATCGGTTCGAGTTGCTGGATGTCGATGGCAACATTGTTCAGCTCGGTGGCGTTGATGACCTGGTGGTCGGCATCAACGACGCCCTGGCCGGTGCAGGCGTGGTGGTTGGAACCGTCCGCGGTCTTCATGATCCGCGCGTCCGGGTCCGTGAAGTTCCGTTGCGCGATGGGCTGGTGCGGGTTCCCTTCTCGGTCGTGACGGTCACTGCGGCGTCCATGCACTGCCGCGTCCATGCCCCGCACCGGCAGCCCTGCCTGTCTTGGCTCGGATCAGGAAATCAGATCCCGTGGCGGCGACTCTTGCGAAGAATTTGTGGGTGGCAAAGTTCCGGTCGCCGAGCAGCACCATGCCATCGCACAGGCACGAGATGGCTTGATGGGCGTAGCTCAGCTCACCCACCGCATCGGCACCGAACGCAATCGGCACCGAACGCTGCATCAAGGATCGAGCGGGTACCGGCCGTGAGGATGGCTACCGTCCGGATCATCGGATACCCCGGCACACCGTTCGGCCTGGTGTGTTTTGAGGAACCGGACCTGGGCCGCTTCAGTGCCGGCTTCGGCCAACTGCGTGCCGTCAATGGCCGCGACCAGCCTTCCGGCAAGCCGTGTCACCTGGTGCGCTCCGGCCCCCGCGGGCCCCTTGACGAGGGTGAACAGTTCGCGCAACGGCGCATCGCCTCACGCAATGTCGCTGCCGAAGGGCTTCACCGGCTCCGGCAACCCGGCGGGAGTGGACCCGCTTCCAGCCCTGATCGGCGAACGGGACCACACACGTCAACTCGCCCAAATGCCCGGGCGCAAAGACCCCCGAATCGTGATTGATGGCAGAATCACGCCTGGTGGCTCCCGTTCGGGTAGATCAGTCCTGGCGGACCGAACTACCCGAACAGGAGCCACACCCAATTCCCCCCAAGACACGCCGACCTGACACCAAACGCCACACCTCAACCGAACGGCAGTGGGGCTAAGCCTCGTGCAGCTGCAACGGCTGTTGTAGACCCGCAGAAGCGTTATAGTCATCGTCGGCAACGCAGCTCAGTGTCTCGTTGAGCTGTTCCAGGAGGGAACGGAGTACATCGACACTGGGCGCCGGAACATTGATGAGAGTCTGACAAACCACGGCATCGAACTGCTCGTAGACCCACTGGACCGACTGCAGCCCGGCAGGGGTGAGATGGATGAGAAGTCCACGCCGGTCCTCCGGGTTTCGTTCGCGCCTGAGCAAACCGGCCTTTTCCCCCCGATCCAGCAAAGCTGTCATGGTACCCGAGGAGACGCCCATCAGCGCCGATAATTCTTTAGGCGCCATGGGACCGCCGTTATGGAGATGCCCCAGTGCCACAAGGTCGCTGGACCCCACCTGGAGTTCCTTCGCACGAAGGTTCCTGAACTGTTCCCCGCAAATGATGAGACGCCGCAATTCGCCGGCCAGTTCTTCGACGGGATTGATCGGAGCCCCCTCATCATCACCCACCACCACGGTCAGTGCCATGTTCATCTCCTGATCCATCGATTGCCAAGCCATACGTTATTCGTCTAACTTTATCAGCGGTACACCAATCCTTGCGAATATCGCCTGCGAATTGGGGAAAAATTGGGGAAAAATGAAGGTATTAATCAAAGT
The DNA here is from genome assembly GCF_013376105.1 of Arthrobacter wenxiniae. Taxonomy (GTDB): domain Bacteria; phylum Actinomycetota; class Actinomycetes; order Actinomycetales; family Micrococcaceae; genus Specibacter; species Specibacter wenxiniae. The sequence goes on along the minus strand of NZ_JAAMFM010000005.1, from coordinate 149,410 downwards.
TATCAAACGGTAAATCAAAAAATATCGTGAAATTAGTTTGGCCAAAACAACCCGCCCAGCGATTTGGATTCTCTTTCCTCGCAATCCGGCGCAAGTCGGAAGTGCGTCCTTCCATCGGAGCCCGCCAGCTTGAAGCAGTGGGTGGGCTCAATGGTCCTTATCGAGTGCCTCAGGAGTCCATCCCGCCCGTATGCCGGCAACCAGCCGGAGGGCATGGCCGTGTTCTTGGCGAAATCATGGTGGCTGCCAGATTCAGGGCACATGAGATCAAGGTTTAAAAAAGGAACCCCAACAAGAAAAAAACCCCGAGAACCCAACGAACACCCAAGCCCGCCACCCAAGCGCACCCGGATTCCGAGTACTCGGCAGGACTACTTGCTTCCCACCCCATGGCCCTCAAGGCGTGCCCGCAGGTGCGCAGCCTGCTCTTCCGCGGCGGAAAGCCGGGCGAATTCGCGGCTGCGGCGCTCGGACATCAAGGCCGCCAGGAAAACCTCCGCGGGAGTGCCGGCCGGCGGCAGCGGCGCCACAAAGGCGGCGGCCTCCTCCGCCAGCGCAACACCCATCGAAGCACGCGAAGTGGCCGCCATCCGCGCGCCCTGGCGCAGGTAGACGGATATCCGCCGGGCCAGCGGATCCGGCAGCCGGCCGATGTCGGCCAGCGATGCCCAGGACTCCAAGGCCGGGACGGTGTGGACCTGCAGCGGCCCGGCGGAGGGGGCGCGGTCCCTGATGGCATACGTGCCGGCCATCATGTCGCCCAGCCGCTTCGACTTGCCGTTGAAGAGGCACACCAAAAACGCCACGGAGCCCAGGGACAGGTAAATCTCAAACACCGCCAGGAGGCCACGGACCAAGGCCTGCCGGAAGCGGATGGAGCCTCCGTCGTCGCGCACTATCCGCAGCCCCATGACCAGCTTGCCCACGGACTTGCCGCGCGTCAGGGTCTCCACGGCGATGGGCAGCGCCACCACAATCCCCACCAGCGTCACCAGGATGACAGTGCGGGCCGCGGCCCCGTCCAGGAGGTCCGGCACGGCGCCCATGACAAACATGGCGCCGATGATCAGCGCAATGGTCACCAGGACGTCGATGGCGGACCCCAGCGACCGGGCGGCAAAGGACGCCGGGCGGAGCTCCAGGACAACGGCCTCGCCGGTGATGATCGCGGACATGAAACCAGTCTAGTAAGGCCGCCCCGTAAGCGCCGTGGCCGGTAGGCTGGCTGCGTGGACCTGGACGCGTTTACCGCAGTGCACCGCCGGCAGTGGGAACGGCTGAATTCGCTTGCCCGCAAGCGCCGGCTCACAGGTCACGAGGCGGACGAGCTCCTGGAGCTGTACCAAAGCACCTCCGCCCAGCTGTCCCTGATCCGCTCCGTCGAGGCCGAGTCCGCGCTCTCCGCGTCACTGTCCGCCATCCTGGCCAACGCCCGCACCCGCTTCACCGGCGCCCGGTCAAACGTGTTCGTGGACGTGGCCCGCTTCTTCGCCATTTCCCTGCCTGCCGCGTTCTACCGGCTGCGGTGGCTGACAGTCATTGTCGGCGTCGTCTTCACCGTCATCGGCGCGCTCTTCGCCGCGTGGGCGGCCGGCAGCCCCGCCGTGCTCGCGGCCCTGGGCTCCGACGCCCGCCTTCAGCAGCTGGTCAACCACGACTTCGTCAACTACTACTCCGACAACCCCGCGGCCTCCTTCGCTGGCTCAGTGTGGACCAATAACGCCTGGATCGCCGCCCAATGCGTGGCCCTGGGCATCACGGGCGTGTTTGTGCCGTACTCACTGTTCATGAACGCCCAAAACGTGGGCATGACCGCCGGTGTGATGTTTGCCTACGGCCGCGGCGACACCTTCTTCAGCTACATCCTCCCGCACGGGCTCATGGAACTGACCAGCGTCTTCATCGCCTCCGCCGCCGGCCTGCGCATCTTCTGGGCCTGGGTGAGCCCCGGGCCCCGCAGCCGGCTCGACTCCCTGGCCCGGGAGGGCCGCTCCCTGGTGACCACCGCCGTCGGCCTGGTCTTTGTCCTGTTCATCTCGGGGCTCGTGGAGGCCTATGTCACGCCCAGCCCGCTGCCCGTCTGGGCCAAGATCACCATCGGCGCCCTGGTCCTGGCCGCCTATTGGAGCTACACCCTGATGCTGGGCCGGCGCGCGTGGCTGGCCCGGGAGCGCGGCGACCTTGCCGCGGACGACGCCGGGGCTGCCGCCCCTTCTGGCTGAACCCCGCCGGGGAGCGCGGTGTTAGTTTGGCGTCGCCCCGGGGTGGCACCAGCTCCCGGACAGCATCGGTGGGTATCCTTGCGGGTGTGACAGAGAACGAGCACCCTAAAGCACGCGAAGTGCCCACCGCCTCAGCAACGCCCGCCACCGCTGCCCTCCCGGGCGCCGAACCTCCGGCCAGGCCCGCTGCCGCGGGGGCCGCCGGCGCTGCGCCGGGCGCCGATTTCCCGGTGGCCGACAGCGCCGCCGCCGCTGGGCCTGCTTCCCCGGGTGCCACTGCTTCTTCAGCCGCCCCCGCGAAGCCCGCCGGCAGCAAGATCAAGATCGACATGCCTGCCAGCGGCGCGCCCGAGCCCATGCGCCCGGCCACCCGGATGCCGAAGCTGGCTTCAGAGCCTCACGCTGCGGCCAAGTCCGGGTCTGCTGTCCCTGCAGAGCCTTCCATGGACTCCGCCGGCGCCGCGGCCGCGGCCGGACGAACGGCTCCTGCGGCCGCCGGGAGCCCGGCTCCTGCGGCCAACACCGGACCCGTTGCCAATTCCGCGCCCGCCCCCGATGCGGAGCGGGATGTCTTCGTGGAAGAATCGCCCACCACCATGCTGCAGGTCCGGCCGCCGCAGGAGGAGGTGGACCGCCGCCTGGCCGCCCGTGAACAGGCCGCCAACACCAAGCCCGTGCTGCCGCGCGTGTTCCAGGTGCTGATGGCCGTGTTTTACCCGGTGGTGCTGCTGGTGCTGGCCATCCGGCTGGTCACCACCAACGCCTTCCTTTGGATCGAGTACCACCGTCCCGGCTTCCCGGCGGATTCGTTCGGGTTCTCCACGGACGACCGCCTCACCTACGGCTCCTACACCGTGGACTACCTGCTGAACTTTGCCGGACGGCGCTACCTGGGCGGCCTTGTCAACACGGAGGGCAAGCCGCTGTTCCTGGACCGCGAAGTGGCGCACATGGCTGATGTGAAGTCGCTGATCGACCTGGCCTTCCTGCTGGGCCTGGTGCTGGCCATCGTCATGGTCATTGGCATCATCTACCTGTCCCGCCGCAGTACGGGCGGGGTCCGTCGCGGACTGTTTGCCGGCTCCATCGCCACCCTGGTGCTGATCATTGGGTTGGGCGTCCTGGCCGTCATGGGCTGGGAGACGTTCTTCACCGACTTCCACAAGATCTTCTTCGCGAATGGCACCTGGACGTTCTACACGGACGACACCTTGATCCGGCTCTTCCCGAGCCAATTCTGGTCGGATGCCGGCATCTTCATTGGCGCGTTCGTGCTGGTGGTTTCCTCGCTGACGCTGGCATTCACCTGGCCCACCAAGGACCGCCGCCAGGCCGTGGCCCGCGCCAAGCGCCCCGGCCGCCGCGCCGCCGCCCAGTAACCGCCGCCCAGCCCAGGAAATGCCGCCGCTCCCGCATTTTGCCGCCGCCACATCGGTGACTATTTGCGGGAGCGGCGGTATTTTCCGCCCGAGTCCGCTCGCCGGGCACCGACCTTAGATCCAGCTCGGCATCCACATGTGCTGGCGCCAGTAGTCGAACGGGATCACCTCGGCGGACCACAGGGGGTAGAAGTAGGCGCTCAGGCCCACCGCGAGCACAATGAAGATGCCGGCGAAGAGGGCGCCCTGCTGCCTGCGCCAGGGGGGAGCGGACGCCCTGCCCAGGACCATGCCCAGCACCATGGTCACGGCCAGGATCATGTAGGGCTCGTACGCGATTGCGTAGAAAAAGAAGATGGTCCGCTCCGGGTACAGCAGCCACGGCACGTAGCCGGCGGCAAAACCGGCCAGGATGGCCCCGGCACGCCAGTCCCGCCGGGCGGCCCAGACACCGATCAGGAACAGCAGCGCCAGGGAGCCGCCCCACCAGATCAGCGGGTTGCCCAGGCTGGTCACCATGGCGGCGCACTTGTCCGCCGTGCAGCCGGACTCGCCCTTGAGCGGATACTGGGCGTAGAAGGACGTGGGCCGGCCCATGACGAGCCACGACCACGCGTTCGCCTTGTACGGGTGGTCGGATTCAAGCCCGATGTGGAAGTTGTAGGCCGTCAGGTGGTAGTGCCACAGGGACCTGAGCGACGCCGGGACCCACCCCCACCCTTGGCTCGGGTTGGCTGCGGCCCAGTTGCGGTCGTACGCGTTCGTGGAGAGGAACCAGCCCGTCCACGTGGCCAGGTATGTGAGGGCGGCAACGGGCACCACGCTGACAAACGCGAGGATGCCGTCCTTCAGTATGGCACCGGTGATCCAATACCGGATGCCGGCGATGCGCCGGGCACTCATGTCCCACATCACGCCCATCAAGCCAAAGGCCGCCAGGAAGAACAGCCCGGACCACTTGGTGCCGGTGCACAGGCCCAGCGCAACGCCGGCCGCGAGCCGCCACCACCTCATGCCCAGCCACGGCCCAAAGAGCAGGTGCTTCGCCGGGACCCGGCCACCGGGGGAGGTGAGGCGGGACAGGCGGGCCGCCAGCCGGCGTCGTCCGTCATCCCGGTCCAACAGCAGCGCGCCAAACGCCACGAGGGCCCAGAACATGACAAAGATGTCCAGCAGGGACGTGCGCGACTGCACAATGGCGTGCCCGTCCACGGCGAACAGGAGCCCCGCCACGGCGCCCAGGATGGTGGAGCGGAACATCTTCTGCGCGATCAGGGCGAGCAGGAACACGGACAGCGTGCCGACCAGTGCCGCCGAGAACCGCCACCCGAACGTGCTGTCCGGACCGAAAAGCCACATGCCGAAGGCGATCATCCATTTCCCCACGGGGGGATGCACCACGTATTCCGGCGTGCTTTGAAGGCCGCTGAAATCGCCCTTGGTAAAGAGGTCGTTCGCCTTCTCCGCCCAGTTGCGCTCGTAGCCGCTTTGCAGGTAGCTGTACGCATCCTTGATGTAATAGGTCTCGTCAAAAACCAGGGAATTCGGCTGGCCTAGGCGGACGAAGCGCAGGATGCCGCCGATGACCGCCGCCAGCGCCGGGGCCAGCCAGAACCAGAGGCGCAGGCTCGCCGGCGTCTGGCCGAAGCTGGCGCGGACGCCGAGCAGCCGCAGGAGCAGGGACGACCGGGTGAATGCGTGGACGGGGTCCATGAGCCAGTGGCTTTCCGCCGGCGCCCGCAGGGCCGGCGCTGCTGCGGGGAGGTCCGGGGTGGGAACGGCGGATTCCGCAGCATTGGTGTGCACCCTGCCCATGCTACCGAAGTGCGTGGCCGTTGCCCGGGCCAACTACGCTGGTGTCATGGAAGATGACCTGGACCTGGAAACCGCCGGCACCGACGCAGGAGCCGATGCGGGCTTTGAGGCGGCCCTCGACGCGTCGCTGGCCCCCGCGGCGGGAGCGGGGGAGGGGTTCATAGTCCTGGCGGCCACACCCATCGGGAACATGGGCGACGCGTCCGCCCGGCTGGTCTCCTGGCTCGGGAACGCGGACATCGTGGCCGCCGAGGACACGCGGCGGCTGCACCGCCTCGTCACGTCGCTGGACGTCACCGTTTCAGGGCGGATTGTCAGCTACCACGAGCACAACGAGGCCGCCAAGACGCCCGAGCTGTTGGCCCAGGTGCAGGCGGGCAAGGTGCTGCTCATGGTGACCGACGCCGGCATGCCCTCCGTGTCCGACCCCGGCTTCCGGCTGGTGGAAGCCGCCGCCGCCGCCGGCGTGCGGGTCACCGCGGCCCCCGGACCGTCCGCGGTTCTCACCGCGCTGGCGCTGTCCGGCCTTCCCACGGACCGCTTCTGCTTTGAGGGGTTCCTGCCGCGCAAGTCCGGGGAGCGGGCCTCGCGGCTGCATGACCTGGCCGTGGAACCTCGCACCATGGTGTTCTTTGAGGCCCCACACCGGCTGGAGGCCATGCTGCGGGCGCTGCACACGGCGTTTGGGCCGGCCCGCCCGGCGGCCGTGTGCCGCGAACTGACCAAGACGTACGAGGAAGTGATCCGCAAGCCGCTCTCCGGCCTGCTGGAATGGGCGGAAGCTGCCGAGATCCGCGGCGAGATCGCCATCGTGGTGGCCGGGTCCCCCGCCGCGGACCATGGCACGCCCGAGGACCACGTGGCCGCCGTGAACGAACTCATGCGCCAGGGCATGCGCATGAAGGAGGCCGTGGCGGTCATCGCCCACGACGTCCACGTCAGCAAGCGCGAGCTGTACAGCGCCGTTCTGGCAGCGCGAGGATGAGGACTCCGGCCACTTTGAAACGGAGCACGATACGCCGCCAATGGTGCTCCACTTGAAGAGTGGCGCACCAGTGGGACCCAATGGCGCTCCAGTTCAAGGACTTTGAGCCGTGCTCCTGTGTTCGAGCCCCCCGCTGTTGGACAAATGCACAGTCGCGGCGCGCTCCGTAGTGCGCACATGAGTAGACACTGCTGGCGCAGGAGAACTACCGTGAACGCTATAGCAGCACGCTGCTTCCCCGCGCACCAGGCCGGGGCCTGCCCACAGACGAAGGAGTCATCATGACCGTGACCGCCGCCACCGAACTGACCGAACGCGAAAGCGCCCTGCTGGCAGGCGTCCCCACCGGGCTGCTGATCGATGGCCATTGGCGCCCGGCCGCGTCGGGCAAGACATTCGACGTCGAAGACCCGTCGACGGGCAAGGTCCTGCTGACGCTGGCCGACGCCGGCGCGGCGGACGGGGCCGCCGCGCTCGATGCCGCCGTCGCGGCGCAGGACGCGTGGGCAGCCACGGCGCCCCGCGAACGCGCCGAGATCCTGCGCCGTGCGTTTGACATGGTCATGGCCCGCGCCGACGACTTCGCGCTCCTGATGACCCTGGAAATGGGCAAGCCGCTGGCCGAATCCCTGGGCGAGGTCAAGTACGGCGCCGAATTCCTGCGCTGGTTCTCCGAGGAGGCCGTGCGGTCGTTCGGCCGCTACTCGGGCAACCCCGAAGGCACCGCCCAGATCCTGGTCCAGAAAAAGCCCGTGGGCCCGTGCCTGTTGATCACGCCCTGGAACTTCCCGCTCGCCATGGCCACCCGCAAGATCGCCCCCGCCATCGCCGCCGGCTGCACCATGGTGCTCAAGCCAGCCAACCTCACGCCGCTGACCAGCCAGCTCTTCGCGCAGGTCCTGCTCGACGCCGGACTGCCGGCCGGGGTGCTCAACGTCATCGCGACGTCGACCGCCGGCGCCGTGACCGGGCCGCTGATCCAGGACCCCCGCCTGCGCAAGCTCTCCTTCACCGGTTCCACCCCCGTGGGCCGGCGCCTGCTCGCCGACGCCTCCAACACCGTGCTGCGCACCTCGATGGAGCTCGGCGGCAACGCCCCGTTCCTGGTGTTCGACGACGCCGACCTCGACGCCGCGGTGGACGGCGCCATGGCCGCGAAAATGCGCAACATGGGCGAGGCCTGCACAGCAGCCAACCGCTTCCTGGTGCACGATTCCGTGGCCGAGGAATTCGCCGCCAAGTTCGCCGCGAAGATGGGCGCCGCGGCCGTTGGGCGCGGCACCGCCCCGGAAACCAAGGTGGGGCCGCTCATCGACGCCAAGAGCCGCGACAAGGTCCACTCCCTCGTGACCGATGCCGTGGCCGACGGCGCCCGCGCGGTGGTGGGCGGGGCGCCCGTGGCCGGGGCCGGCTACTTTTACCAGCCCACCGTGCTGCAGGGCGTGGAGCCCGGGGCCCGCATCCTGAGTGAGGAGATCTTCGGCCCCGTGGCACCCATCGTCACGTTCAAGAACGAGGACGAGGCGGTGGCCCTGGCCAACGACACCGAATACGGGCTCGTGGCGTATGTCTTCACCAAGGACTATGCCCGCGGCCTGCGCATGGCGAACCGGATCGAGACCGGCATGATGGGCCTGAACGCCGGCGTCATCTCCAACGCCGCGGCGCCGTTCGGCGGCGTCAAGCAGTCCGGTCTGGGCCGCGAAGGCAGCCTGGAGGGCATCGAGGAATACCAGTACACGCAGTACATCGGCTTCCCGAACCCGCACACCGCCTGACCGCCGCCCCGCCCGGGCTTGACGGCCTGCGACGACGTCGATGCCACTGGAGTCAGGCACCAGAAGGCCTGTGCAACACCAGCTTCAACGACCACGGCCAGTCCAAACCGCACGCGTTGTCCGGTACCGCCGGCGGTCAGCGCATGCGCCGGCGGTCAGCGCGTGCGCCGGAACAGGGACTGCGGGAGCAGGACGGCGCGGACGCGGGCCAAGGTGTCGGCCCGGCCCTTGAACCGGGCAACGACGGCTTCGACGGCGTCGGCGAGATCGTCCCGGCCGCCAGCGGCTTCCTCCCGGGGCGGGCCGTAGACCGCGCTTTCATAGGCGTCGCGCAGCAGGTCCGGAGCCGTCCGCACCGCGGTCCGGGTGGTGCCCGCGGGGGCACCGGCCACGTCCGCAGGACGCGCAGCGGAAGCCGCGGCGCCGGCAGCACCCGAACTTTCAAACCCGGCGAGCCCGGCAATGCCCGCCGCCTGCTGCGACGGCGTCAGCGAGGGGTCGTACCGGTAGCCGTAGTCCACCGCCGAAGCAATGAATTCACGCCACGCCAACAGCTCGGGCGCATCCCGGGGATCGGGCGCCACAGCCACCGCCCCGCTGGCGGCCACACCCCGGCCACGTAGACGCCGCAGCCGTTCCCGAACGCGCCAGCGGCCCGGCCCGGCACCGCGCACCAGGGACAGGCGCCGGCGTCGTACCTGGATGCGCGAGAATGCGGGGGAGGCAAGGGCCAGCAGCACCAGCAGCACGCCGACCAGCGACGCGCTGATCCGGGCCGGGGGAGGGGTCGGCGCCACGGCGGCAGCGGCGGCGCTGGCCGAAGGCGCGGCAGTGGCGGACGGCGCGGCAGTGGCCGTTTGCTTGGCATTGGCGCCGTTGAGGAAGTCGTTGGGGCCGGCATTGGAGGCGCCGGAGACGTTGTCGCGGGCGTAGGCCGGCACGGCGCCGCGGGAGGGGGTGGGCTCAAACGGCACCCAGCCCAGGCCCTCAAAGTACAGCTCCGGCCAGGCGTGGGCGTCGCGGCCGGACACCTGGTAGCCCGCCAGCTGCTGCCCGTCCACCAGCGCGGTTTCCGTGGTCCGCTCCCCGGGCGCATACCCCACGGCAATCCGCGACGGGATGCCCAGCTCGCGGGCCATGACGGCCATGGTCGCGGAGAAATGCACGCAGTAGCCGGCCTTGACCTCCAGGAACTTGGCCAGCACGTTCATGCCGGCCCCGTCGTAGCCCTTCTCGACAGGTGTTTTCTCGCTGTAGGTGAAGATGGGGGAGCGCAGGTAGTCCTGGATGGCCAGGGCGCGGTCGTAGGGGGTGGCCTTGCCCTTCGTGATGTCCTCGGCGGTGTTCTTGATGATCGACGGGACGTTTCTGGGCAGCGCGGTGTACACCGGATCCAGGGCGGGGTCGGGCCTTTGCGTGGCCGCCTCGAGCAGTTCCGGCGTGAGCGCGGGCATCTGGCTGGTGACCATGTACGACTGCTCCCGGGTGCTGGTTCCGGCGTCGGCGTTGATGGTCTGCGTGGAGGCGTTCCAGGTCCACAGCCCGCGCAGGTCAACCACGCCGGTCACCCCCAGCGGCGCGGGCAGCCAGGTGCTGGCCAGGTTCACCACGTCGACCCAGGTGGTGGTCTTCACCTCGGGCACTGCCGGGTTGGGGCCCAGCGCCGGCGCCAGCCCGCTGAGGTCGCCGGTCAGGTTCTTGGGGACGGGCGACGGCTTCCACACCCTCCCGGAAAAGTCCTCAAGCGTGCTCATGCGCAGGTACAGCGGCGTGTCCGAGCTGCTCAGGTACGTCAGGTTGACCGCGCCGGACTGCGTCCTGAGGTCGTTGCCGAGCGAGATCATCGGGTCGAGGCCGGCCACGTTCCCCGGCGAACCCAGGCGCGAGCCCTGCGGGAAGGCCCCGTTGTCGAAGCCCGGGATGGCCACCGGCAGCACGGCGGCCACCAGCACGACGGCGGTCCCCAGCACGGTTGCCCGGGCGAGGGTCCCGCTGCGCGCCCGGTTGGCGGCGGGGCGGAGCCTGCCGTCGGGGGCGTACCACCGGCAGCAGCCGAGCAGCAGCAGGTAGCCCGCCCCGGCGCCGATGAAGCCCGCGGCGCCGATTCCGTCCTGCGTGGTCAGCGACGCCGGCAGCAGCAGCAGGACCAGGCCGATCGCACTGGACGCCGGCATGGACACCGTGACGGCCAGGGTGTCCACCAGCAGCGCGGCGAAGCCCACGCCGGCACAAATGACAAAGACCAGCCCGGTGTCCACGGGCACGGGCGTGTTGTTCACCATGATGGTGGCCGACGCCTCCGTGGCCAGGTTGACTGCCGCGTCCACGGTCCGCTCCGACGGGATCAGGCCCAGGTACGCCGTGCCGGCGAAGAAGGCCAGGGTCAGCCCCACGAACCAGCCCGTCAGCGCGGCCAGCGGGGCAAAGGCGGCAAGGCGCGGCCAGCGGCGGGCCAGGGCCGGCAGCAGCACGGTCATGGCCGCGACCAGGAAGGCCTTGGGCATCCAGCTGTAGTCCAGCATGACGTTGCGGAAGCCCAGCGACGCGCCCATGACGGCGCCCAGCACCGCCGCGGCAAGCACCCACCGGGCCGGGCCGGTCTCGGGCCGGCCCAGGTACCGGCGCATGCCGGCCCGCCAGCCACGTTCGGGGCCGCCGCCCGCCCCGGGCCCCGGCCCGCCGCCGTCGTGCGTTCCGTAGGGCGGCCGGGTCCCGGCGATGGTCCCGGTCATGGCCGTCCCCCCGGGGCCGCCGCGGGCACATGGTGCAGGCTGCCGGTGGTCGGGGCGGGCAGCGCCAGGGGCGTGTCAACGTCCATCCAGGCCTGCAGCAGCGCGGTGTGCGGCGCCACGGCCAGGGCCTGCCAGCCGGCCCGGCGCAGGATGTTCAGCGGCCCCGCCGCGTGCGCGGGGTCGGGGCAGACCATGAAGGCGTAGGCGCCCTCGGCCGCCTCGATGGCCGCGGCCAGGATCATGGCGTCGGCGTCGGTCAGCAGCCCCGTGACGGCGATGACCGGGCCGCGCCGGCGGGTCTGGATCAGCCGGTCGGCCAGGACGTCGGCCAGCGGCGTGGCCGCGTCGGCGCGGGACGGCGCCGCCAGCTCCAGCGCCGCAAGCGACTGCGCCACGGCCAGCGCGCCGGACTGGCCGGCAAAGTCCTCCCGGCCCGGCTCGGCGGCGGAGCGCGAGGAATGGAAACCCGGGTGGCCCTGGTCGTCCAGCACCCGCAGCACGTACGACCTCTCGAGCAGGTGCGCGGCGATGGAGACCGCCGCCGTCACCGCCCACTCGAACGCCGGCGTGGTGGCCAGGGTGTCCGCCCTGCGCGGCATTTTCGCCGCCCCGCCGTACGCCCACGTGCGCTGGTCCAGCACCAGGGCCGCCTCCGGGGTGGTCACGGATTCCTCGGCGCGGACCATGAGCTTGCCCTGCCGTGCCGTGGCGGGCCAGTGGACGCGCCGCAGCGGGTCCCCGTGCCGGTATTCGCGGGTCATGACGTCGTCGTCGCTGGGGTTGGCCTGCTGGCGCGTCATGCGCGAGCCGTCCTGCCCGCGCCCGCCCGTGAGCGAGATTTCCGGAAGCACGACGGCGGCCGGCGCCACCGTGAGCGGCTCGCCCTTGTCGAGTTCGCGGGTCAGCAGGGCGACGTCGAAGGGGTCGGCGAACTTGGCCGTGAGCGGGCCGATGGTGAAGACGCCGCGCCGGCTCGGGCGCAGGGTGTAGTGGTAGCGGCTGAGCAGGCTGCGCGGGGTGACCGGGTTCGGGTAGTCAAAGTGCGGGACGTCAATGAGGTGTGGGGGCAGCTGCTCGGTGATGCGGGCGCTGGCGCCCCCGGGGGTGGTGCCGTGCACGTCCACGGTGACGGCCGCCGTCGTGCCCGCCTCCACAAAGGCGGGGGAGAAGCGCCGCTTGACGGTGAAGCCCGGGGCCAGCAGGTGCAGGCCCGCGCTGGCGAGCGGCGGCAGGGCCAGCAGGAACACGGCCGCCACCAGCAGGTCGCGGCGGCCCAGCAGCTGGGCGAGGAGCAGGGCGAGCAGGCCGGCTGCCATCATCATCCAGCCGCGGGGCCGGAAGACCTTCTCCGGAATCCAGCTCATCACGGTGACGCACCTACCTCCTGCCGGGCTGGGCGGCCTGCGGCTGTGCGGGGACGGGGAGCCGGGCCAGGGCGTCGGCGATGACGTCCGCCGCGGTGGTGCCCATGCTCGCGGCCTTGCGCTCCACGATCAGGCGGTGCGCCAGGACGGGTTCGGCCAGGTTGCGGATGTCGTCGGGGAGGACAAAGCGGCGCCCGGCCAGCGCCGCCGACGCCTTGGCCGCGCGCAGCAGCTGCAGCAGGGCCCGCGGGCTGGCCCCGAGCCGCAACTGCCCGCTGCTGCGCGTGGCCTGGCCCAGCGCCACCGTGTATTCCTTGACCGCGCCCGAGACGTGCGTGGCCGCCACCACCTCCAGCATGGCCGCCACGTCCGCCGTGGTCGCCACCGCGCGCACCGCATCGAGCGGGTTCACGGACTGGTGCGTTTCCAGCATGGCGAGTTCCGCCGTCGTATCCGGGTAGCCCATGGAAATGCGGGCCATGAAGCGGTCCCGCTGCGCCTCCGGCAGCGGGTACGTGCCCTCCATCTCGATGGGGTTTTGCGTGGCGATGACCATGAACGGCTCCGCCAGCCCGTAGGACGTCCCGTCCACCGTGACCTGGTGTTCCTCCATGGATTCCAGCAGCGCCGACTGGGTCTTGGCGGACGCGCGGTTGATCTCGTCGCCGATGACCAGGTTGGCGAAAATGGCGCCGGGGCGGAACTCAAAGCTCTGCGCGGACTGGTTGTAGATGGAGACACCAGTGATGTCGCTGGGGAGCAGGTCCGGGGTGAACTGGATGCGGCTGACGGTGCAGTCCAGCGTCCTCGCAAGGGTCTTGGCGAGCAGGGTCTTGCCCACGCCGGGCACGTCCTCCAGCAGCAGGTGGCCGCGGGCCAGGAGCACCGTCAGCGACAGCGCCACGGCTTCTTCCTTGCCGTCGATCACGGTGTTCATGGCGGCCATGATGTCCCGGCTGAGGCCGGCGAACCGTTCGGCGTCCATGGGCTGCTGCCGCGGCGGGGCGCTGGGCCGCTCCGGGTGCCGGCCGTTGGGGCTCGGCAGGGGCTCCCGCCGGGGCGTCTCGTGTGCGGCCTGCTGGGGTGCCTGGTGGACCGTGTCGGGCCCCCCGGCCGTGCCCGGGCCGGAATTTGATGCCGCCGTAAGCGTCTCGCGCGGGTGCATGCCCAACCTTTCACCTCTGTTCGACCAGCGTCAGTCCCCGGTGGCCTCTTTGGTCCCCAGGGCCAAGGCGGGTCTTTTTGTGACCCACGCTACTAGTATCCGACGGTTTGGCCCGAAAGTGTCCGGTGGAGCCCGGATAAACAAAGGTAAAATTGGCAAACATGTGCTCCCTTGACGTGCCCCGCCCCTACCGCCGCGACGAATCACCGGAGGCCGGCCCCAAGCCCGACGCCGGAACGCCCGGCGCCGGAACGCGGCGCCCGGGGTTCGCGCCCGCCCCGGCCCCGCTCCCGGTGCCCGTGTACGACAACCACACGCACTTTGACTTTGGCGACTCGCCGGTTGCCCTCAGGGACGCCCTCGACGCCGCGGAGGCGGTGGGCATAGCCGGCGCCGTGCAGGTGGGCTGCGACCTGGAGTCGTCGCGCTTTACGGCGGAGGCGGTGGACCTGGACCCGCGCGTCCTGGGTGCCGTGGCCATCCACCCCAACGACGCCCCGCCGCTTGCCGGCTCCGGGGGGCTTGACGACGCGCTGGCGGAAATTGACGCGCTGGCCGCCCACCCGCGCATCCGGGCCATCGGCGAGACGGGACTGGACTACTTCCGCACCGGCCCGGACGGCATCGCGGACCAGAAATACTCCTTCCGGCGCCACATCGACATAGCCAAAAGGCGGGGGCTCGCGCTGCAGATCCACGACCGGGACGCCCACGGCGATGTGGTGGACGTCCTGCGGGAGGAGGGGCCGCCGTCGTGCGTGGTTTTCCACTGCTTCTCCGGCGATGCGGCACTGGCACGGATCTGTAACGAAAACGGCTGGTACATGTCGTTTTCGGGCACCCTCACTTTTAAAAATGCAAAAAGTTTGCGGGAGGCGCTCGCCGTGGCGGACCCGGCGCTGCTGATGGTCGAAACCGATGCGCCGTTTTTGACGCCGCACCCGCACCGCGGACGCCCGAACGCCAGCTATATGCTGCCGTACACGGTGCAAAGCATGGCACAACTGACGGGGCGCGGACTGGACGCCCTGGGGGAGCTTTTGCGGGCCAACACGGAGGCGGTCTACGGCTCCTGGACCGCCTGAAGGGGGGTTGCCTTCGTTATCAATCCTTGGCTTATTGGTAACGATTGGGTTACGCTGGGTGACTATTAGCCGGGGTCGGGGAAGGCCTACGGATGAAACGCGGCGGGATCCACCGTTCAATTGGGCCCTGCCGCAGCCGTTCGCGACGGACATTTTTGCAGTGATTTTGCCTTGGGGCAGGACCGTGCAAAATTGCTCCGCCACTCCCCGTGCCCGGGTGCTCTAGTAGTTACGGGAACAAGTGACCAACCTCTTCGCCACTGACGGCAAATTGAACTATCTGAAAATTGCCGGGCAGGCTGCAGTCCTCATCGCCCTCGTGGCCGGGCTCATGACCTTCACCGGCGCCAACAAGTCGATCAGCCTCACGGTTGACGGCACGGCAAGTTCAGTTTCCACATTTGGCGGATCCGTGGCCGAGGTCCTGAACAAGGCCCACGTCCCGGTTGGTCCCGACGACCGCGTCAGCCCCGCACTGGACACCAGTGTGGAAAACGGCATGGCCATCACCGTTGACAAGGCCAAGGACGTCAAGGTCAACCTGGACGGCACCGAGCGCACCGTCACCACCACCTCGAACAAGATCCAGGGCCTGATCAGCCAGCTGGGCATCGCGGCCAACGCCCGTGTTTCGGCGCCGGCAGACACCCTTTTGGCCAGCGCCAGCGACATCAGCATCATCACCCCGAAGGCGGTCACGGTCATCGCCGACGGCCGGAAGGACGTGAAGACCACCACGGCCGCGACCGTCGCCGACGTCCTGGCGGAGTCCGGCGTCAAGGTTGGCGCGGCGGACCTGGTTTCCGTCCCCGCCGTGTCCGACGTCGTCGCCAACATGGTGGTCAAGGTGTCCCGCGTCAACAAGTCCGGCACCGTCTCCGAGAAGTCCCCGCTGGCGTTCAAGACCAGCCAGAGCGTTGACCCGTCAATGTTCAAGGACCAGACCAAGACCATCCGCGCCGGCGTGGCGGGCACGCTCGAGACAGTGTTCCGCACCGTCTCCATCGACGGCCACGTCGTCAGCCGCAGCCTGGACGGCACCAGGGTCCTCACGGCACCCGTCGACGCCCAGGTCGTTGTGGGCTCCAAGGCCCGTCCCGCGGCCACCCCGGCCGCCAAGGCAGGCGCCACCGGCGCGAAGGCCCCGGCCATGTCCAACGAGGCCATGTGGGATGCCATTGCACAGTGCGAGTCCGGCGGCAACTGGTCCATCAACACCGGCAACGGCTACTACGGCGGCCTGCAGTTCGACATCCAGACCTGGATCGGCAACGGCGGCGGGGCCTACGCGCCCAATGCCAGCCTGGCCACCAAGGCCCAGCAGATCGCCATCGCCAACAAGGTCTACGCCCAGCGCGGCCTGAGCCCCTGGGGCTGTGCAGGCGCCGCCGGCTAATCCCCGGTGGTTGGGCTTGTCGAAACCGGTGGGCCCGCCGAATCCCTGAAAACGCTCCCCGCGGCCGACGAAGCCGCGGGGAGCGTTGCACTTAACCGTGCCATGAGCCTGGCCCGGTTCGCTGGGGATGCCCAAACGCCCTGTTGTGCGGCGCTGTACGGCCTCGGCGGCTTGGCACCCGCCCCGGAAGCGCCGATTGCGCAGATCCGGCCCCTTGTCCGGCGCCTTGTCCGGCGCCTTGTCCGGCGCCGGGCCCGCCTTTTTGGACAGCTCTGGCGATGTGGCCGCGAGCTGTCCCGCCGGGACCGTACATCCGGCGCGGAATCCGCCGGCCAGGTCGCCAAACGCTCGCACTGCCGGCAGGCCCGCCGCGAGCCCGATCGCTCCGAGCGGATACGATTGTCCAGTGACCTCGACCCAGCCCAGCCCCGCGACCCAGCCGCTCCTCGGCGCCACCGAGATCCGCCGCCTCGCGGAGGAGATTGGCGTCCGCCCCACCAAGACGCTGGGCCAGAACTTTGTGATCGACGGCAACACCATCCGCCGGATTGTGGCCGCGGCCAAGGTGGACCCGCGGGAAACCGTGCTGGAGGTGGGCCCCGGCCTGGGCTCCTTGACGCTCGGCCTGCTGGACGCCGCCGCGCGCGTGGTGGCCGTGGAGATCGATCCCGTCCTGGCCGCCAAGCTGCCGTCAACCGTTGCCGCGTTCCGCCCGGGGAAGGCGGGCAATCTCGACGTCGTGCTTGCGGACGCCATGCGCGTTACCGAGCTGCCCGCGCAGCCCACGGCGCTGGTGGCCAACCTGCCGTACAACGTGGCCGTGCCCGTGGTGCTGCACCTGCTGGAGCATTTCCCGTCGCTGGACCACGGTCTGGTCATGGTCCAGGACGAGGTGGCGGACCGCATGGTGGCCGGGCCCGGGTCCAAGACGTACGGGGTGCCGTCGGTCAAGGGCGCCTGGTACTCGCAGATGCGCAAGGCCGGCGTGATTGGCATGAACGTGTTTTGGCCGGCGCCGAAGATTTCCTCGGGACTGGTGGAATTCACCCGCCGCGAGCCACCCGTGACCAGGGCGTCCCGTCAGCAGGTCTTCGCCGTGATCGACGCCGCCTTCGCCCAGCGGCGGAAAACCCTGCGGGCCGCGCTCGCCGGCTGGGCCGGCGGCGCGGCGGAGGCCGAACGCTGCCTGCGGCTGGCCGGCGTCGATCCGACCGCCCGCGGCGAAGTGATCGACGTGGCCGCCTTTGCCCGCATCGCCGAAGCCAAGCTCCCGATGGCGGCCTGAGACTGCGCCATGGAACCACTGAACCCCCGCGATAACACCCCGGCGGACTTTTTCGCGGACTCCCCGGGCGCCGAGTACGACTGGACGGGCCGGCCCAAGCACGTCCGCGTCCAGGCCCCCGGCAAGATCAATGCCTCCCTGCGCGTGGGCCCGCTGCTGGACACCGGGTACCACCATGTGGCAAGCACCTACCTGGCTGTTTCCCTCTATGAGGAAGTCCAGGCCACGGCCAAGCCCGGCACGCCCGCCACCGACGTCACCGTAAGCATCGACCCGCGCAGCACCGTGGCCCCGGAGCTGCTGGCCGGCATCCCGCTGGACGCCGCCAACCTGGCCGTCCGGGCCGCCCTGCTCGTGGCCGACGTCAGCGAGGCCGCCAGCGGCGTGCACCTGGAGATCACCAAGCGCGTGCCCATCGCCGGCGGCATGGGCGGCGGGTCCGCGGACGCCGCGGCGGCGCTCGTGGCCTGCGACGCCCTCTGGCACACCGGCCTGTCCAAGGAGGAGCTCTCCCACCTCGCGGCGGAGCTCGGCGCGGACGTGCCGTTCGCACTGCTCGGTGGCGCCGCCGTCGGGCTGGGGGTGGGGGACCGGCTCACCTCCGCCCTGGCCCCGCAGCCGCTGCACTGGGTCCTGGTCGAATCGGGTTTCGGGCTGTCCACGCCCGCGGTCTACGGCACGCTGGACACCCTGCGCGACGGCGCCGTGCCGGCCGAGCCCGAGCAGGTGGACCCGGCCCTCCTCGCGGCCCTGCGCGCGGCGGACCCCGAACTGCTGGCGCCCTGCCTGGCCAACGACCTGCAGGCAGCCGCCGTGCACCTGGCTCCCGGGCTGCAGGAGGTGCTCGACGCCGGACCCCGGCTGGGTGCCCTGGCCTCCCTGGTCTCGGGCTCGGGACCTACGGTGGCCATGCTTGCCAGGGACCGGGCACACGCGCTGGACCTTGTGGCCCAGCTGGCCGGCGACGGCCTGGACGCGCAGGCCGTGGAGGGTCCCGTGCACGGCGCGCAACGAATTTTTAACGCATGATTTCCTCAATGAAAGTGGTTTGACGTGGCACATCTCCTCGGTGGAGAAAATCTCAGCATCGCCTTTGCCACCCGCACGGTCCTGGACGGTGTCACGGTGGGTCTTGAAGAGGGCGACCGCATCGGCATTGTGGGCCGCAACGGCGACGGCAAATCCACGCTCATGCGCCTGCTGGCCGGACGGCAGAGCGCCGACTCGGGGCGCGTGACCGTCCGCGCCGGCGTGCACGTGGGGTACCTGGACCAGTCGGACGTGCTCGACGGCGAGAGCACCGTGGGTTTCGCGATTGTGGGCGAGGCCGCGGACCACGAGTGGGCGTCCAACCGGAAAATCCGCGAGATCATGGGTGCCCTGGTGGGTGAAGTGGACTGGCACGCCAACATCCACTCTCTCTCGGGCGGGCAGAAGCGGCGGGTGGCCCTCGCGAAGCTGCTCATCGGCGACGACGACGTCATCATGCTGGACGAGCCCACCAACCACCTCGACGTGGAGGGCGTGGCGTGGCTGGCCAAGCACCTCAGGGAGCGCTGGCGGACCAACGAGGGCGCCTTTGTGGTGGTCACGCACGACCGCTGGTTCCTTGACGAGGTCTGCACCCGCACCTGGGAAGTGCACGACGGCATCATTGACCCCTTCGACGGCGGATATGCCGCGTACGTGCTGGCCCGCGCCGAACGTGACCGCATGAACTCCGTCATTGAATCCAAGCGTGTTCAGCTGGTCAAGAAGGAGCTCGCGTGGCTGCGCCGTGGAGCCCCGGCCCGGACGGCCAAGCCGAAGTTCCGCATCGAGGCCGCCAACGACCTCATTGCCGACGTCCCCGAACCCCGCGACACCGTGGCGCTCTCCCGCATGGCCACCGCCCGGCAGGGCAAGGACGTCCTGGACCTGGAGAACGTATCCCTGTCGTACGGGGAAAAGGAGATCTTCAAGAACATCACGCTGCGGCTGGCGCCCGGGGAACGGCTGGGGCTGGTCGGCGTGAACGGCGCGGGCAAGACCACCCTGCTGCGCCTGCTCAACGGCGAGGTCCCGCCGTCGTCCGGGCGGCTCAAGCGCGGCAAGACCGTGCAGACGGCGGTGCTGACGCAGGAGGTGCGCGAGCTCGACGACGTCCTGGACCTGCGCGTCCTGGAGGTCATTGAGCGGGAGAAGCGTTCCTTTGAGGTGGGCGGCAAGGACATGACGGCGGGGCAGCTGGTGGAGCAGCTTGGCTTCACGAAGGACAAGCAGTGGACGCCGGTGCGGGACCTGTCCGGCGGCGAGCGGCGGCGCCTGCAACTGCTGCGCCTGCTGGTGGGGGAGCCGAACGTGCTCATGCTCGACGAGCCCACGAACGACCTGGACACCGATACGCTGGCGGCCGTCGAGGACGTGCTGGACGGCTGGCCGGGCACGCTGGTGGTGGTCTCGCACGACCGCTACCTGCTCGAACGCGTCACCGACCACCAGATGGCGATGCTCGGCGACGGCAAGCTGCGCGGGCTGCCCGGGGGAGTGGACCAATACCTGGAACTGCGCGGGGAGGCACTGTCAGCCGCCTCCAAGCCGGCCGCTGCCACTCGCGCCTCCGGGCCGTCCGAGGCCGAGAAGCGCGATGCCCGCAAGAACCTGAACCGCGTGGAGCGCCAGCTGTCCAAGCTCGCCGCCGCGGAGGCCAAGGTGCACTCCCAGATGGCGGCCAAGGTAGGCGACTACGACGCCCTGGACGAACTGAACGCGAAGCTCGCCGAGCTGGCGGGGGAGAAGGAGTCGCTGGAAAGGGAGTGGCTCGAGGCCTCTGAAGTGCTCGAGTAGCACTTGGACAGGTGAGCGCCGCTGGCCCCCAACGGAGCTCCACTTTTGAAGTGGAGCGTTGCAGGGCAGCAATGGGGCTCCCGTCCAAGGTGGCATGGGTCCCTCCACAGGCGCTGCGATCACGGACTTGTCCACATTCGGCGGTGACAAGGCTGCCGGCGTCGTGGGTTTCGCCGCAAGCTGGGACCATGGACACTCTCACCAGCAGAAAGCCTGTGGAAGCCGTCATTGCGGCCATGGGATCAACCACTGCCCGGCGCCCGGACCTGATCAAGCGGGGTTTGACCGACTGGGACCTTCAAAGGGCCGTCGCGGAGGGACGGGTTCGCCGCCTGGCCAGGTCCGTCTACGGCCTGCCGGACGCCGCCGCCTTTGACGTCCTGCTGGCGACGAATCAGGCCCAACTTGGCTGCTTCAGCAGGGCGGAAAAGATGGGCCTCTGGGTCTTGAACACGCCGCGGATTCCGCATGTGGCGGTGATTCACGGGCGGCCGGTGCCCGGGTGCAAGGTGCACCGGTTCAAGGGCAGGCTCACACTGTGGGATGTGCTGCGGCACTGCGTCCAGTGCGGGACCGAAGTGGAAGCGCTGTGCGTGGTGGAGTCGGCCCTGGTGAAGAAGAAGTGCACCATGTCCCAATTGCGGCGCGTTTTCGACAAGCGCAGGGATGCCGCCATGCGGCGCATCCTGGACAAGGTCGACCCCCAATCCCAGTCCATCGCTGAGACGTGCGGGCGATACTTTCTCCGCGAGGCCGGCTTCAATGTGCAGGGGCAGGCCGCGGTCCGTGGAATGGGGCACCTGGACTTGCTGGTTGAGGGCATTCTGGGTGTTGAAACGGATGGTGAAAAGCACCACAACTCCGCATTGGCCTGGGCCGAGGACCTGCGCAGGCTCAATGTCCTGACCATCCAGGACGTGCCAACCCTGCACATCAAGGCCAGCGACGCCATGTATCACCCCGACGCCATGGTGGAGCTGGTCCGGAACGCGCTCCGCGCCCTGGAAAACAGGCGCCGTTGATGGCGTGCACGGCTCCACTTCTAAAGTGGAGCCGTGTTGGCAGCCTACGGCGCGCCAGTTCAATGTGGTTCCCAAGTCGCGAAAGCGGCGCCCGCCATGGCACACTATATTCTCGTGGGTTGCGCCCCAAGGGCAGCAGTGCACATTCCGCCCTGGTGTAATGGCAGCACCCCAGCCTTTGGAGCTGTGGAGTATAGGTTCGAATCCTATGGGCGGAACACCCCCGCCAGGCACCTTCCATGAACACCCACCGGCCGCGAACGGGTAACATGGGATTGTTTCCAATTGCGTATGTTTTCTTCACGGACCTCTGTCCGGGCAGGAGTGCCACTTAGTGAGCCCCCAAGACACCAATTCGTTCAATCCCGCCGCCGTGATCGTGCTGGCAGCCGGCGCCGGTACCCGGATGAAGTCTCGCTTACCCAAGATTTTGCACCCCATTGGCGGCATCTCCATGGTTGGCCACGCACTGGCCGCGGCACGCGGGCTGAACCCCGAACGGCTGGCCGTGGTGGTCCGCTTTGAACGCGACCAGGTCGCCGCGCACATCGCGGAATTGGACGGCACGGCCCTGATTGTGGACCAGGACGAAATCCCGGGCACCGGCCGCGCCGTCCAGGCAGCACTCGCGGCCCTTGACGCGGAGGGGGAGGTCGAGGGCACCGTTGTGGTCACCTATGGCGACGTCCCGCTGCTGACCACGGGGCTCCTGGAGGAACTCACGGCCACGCACCAAACAGACAACAACGCCGTCACGGTCCTCACCGCGGTCCTTGACGACGCCACCGGCTACGGGCGCATCCTCCGCCACGACGCGGACGGCACCGTCCTGGGCATCCGCGAACACAAGGATGCGAGCGACGATGAGCGTGAAATCGGCGAAATCAACTCCGGCATCTACGCCTTCGACGCCAAGGTGCTCCGGGAAGCGCTGAAAAAAGTCACCACGGACAACACCCAGGGCGAGATGTACCTCACCGACGTGCTCGGCCTGGCCAGGCACGACGGCGGACGGGTCGCCGCCGTCGCCACCACCGACCGGTGGCAGGTGGAAGGCGCCAACGACCGCGTCCAGCTCGCCACGCTGGGCGCCGAGCACAACCGCCGCACCGTCGAATCGTGGATGCGCCGCGGCGTCACCGTCATCGACCCCGCCACCACATGGATCGACTCGACCGTGGTACTCGACGAGGACGTCACCCTCCTGCCCGGCACCCAGCTGCACGGGAAAACGACAGTGGCCAGGGACGCCGTCGTCGGTCCCGACTCGACGCTGACCGACGTCCAGATCGGCGAAAAGGCCGAAGTCACGCGGACGCACGGCTCTGGGGCCGTCATCGGGGCGGGTGCCCACGTGGGCCCCTTCACGTACCTGCGCCCCGGCACGGTGCTGGGTGCGGACGGCAAGATCGGCGCCTTCTACGAGACCAAGAACGTCACCATCGGCCGCGGCTCCAAGCTCAGCCACCTCGGCTACGCCGGCGACGCCGAGATCGGCGAGGACACCAACATTGGCTGCGGCAACATCACGGCCAACTACGACGGCGTGAACAAGCACCGCACCGTGATCGGCTCAGGTGTGCGCACCGGCTCCCACACCGTCTTCGTGGCCCCGGTGACCGTGGGGGACGGCGCCTTCACCGGGGCGGGCGCCATTGTGCGCAAGGACGTCCCGGCCGGCGCGCTGACGCTGACCGTGGCCCCGCAGCGCAACGCCGAGGGCTGGACCGCGGCGCACCGGCCCGGCAGCATCTCCGCCGCGGCCGCCGCCAAGTCCAACTAGACACTCCCCGTTCCAGACCCCACCCCGCAAGAAAGCGAATCCATGAGCGAACTGAGCTACAACGGCGACAAGAAACTGGTGCTGGCGTCCGGACGGGCCCACCCCGAACTGGCCGAGGAAGTGGCGCGCTGCCTGGAGACCGAGCTGCTGCCCATGTCCGCCTACGACTTTGCCAACGGTGAGATCTACGTCCGCTCGGGGGAGAGCGTGCGCGGCAAGGAAGTCTTCATCATCCAGGCGCACCCGGCCCCGCTGAACAACTGGCTCATGGAACAGCTCATCATGGTGGACTCGATGAAGCGCGCCTCCGCCCGCCGCATCACCGTGGTGGCCCCCTTCTACCCGTACGCCCGCCAGGACAAGAAGGGCCGCGGCCGCGAGCCGATTTCCGCCCGCCTGGTCGCGGACCTCTACAAGACCGCCGGCGCCGACCGCATCATGAGCGTTGACCTGCACACCGCCCAGATCCAAGGCTTCTTCGACGGCCCCGTGGACCACCTCTTTGCGATCCCGCTGCTGGCCGGGCACATCCGCAAGATTGTGGGGGACGACGCCGTCACCGTGGTCTCGCCCGACACCGGACGCGTGCGTGTGGCTGAGCAGTGGGCGGAGCGGCTGGGCGGGGCGCCCCTGGCGTTCGTGCACAAGTCGCGCGACTTGACCGTGCCGAACCAGGCCGTCTCCAAGACCGTGGTGGGCCAGGTCGAGGGGCGCACCTGTGTCCTCATCGATGACATGATCGACACCGGCGGCACCATCGCCGGCGCCGTGCGCGTGCTCAAGGACGCGGGCGCCAAGGACGTCATCATCGCCGCCACCCACGCCGTGTTCTCCGAGCCGGCCTCCGAACGGCTCGCCAACTGCGGAGCCCGCGAAGTGGTTGTCACCAACACGCTGCCCATCCCGGCCAAGAAGCGCTTCGAGACGCTGACGGTCCTCTCGATCGCACCCCTGCTGGCGCGGGCCATCAAGGAAGTCTTTGAGGACGGCTCCGTCACGTCCCTCTTCGACGGCAACGCCTAGCCTGCACCTTGAAGCCGTGCACGGCTGGGTCGCCACGGTGCGCCACTTGCCAAGTGGCGCACCGTGGGCAGCCCCAGCGGTCCGGAATTCAAAGTGGCGTCTGCTAAACTTGCACGGTAAACCTTGGCGAGGGACGCCCCCAAAGCGTCCGTGATCGACTGGGTCCCACAGCTCCTTCACCCTTGATGGATTGTGCGGCCTTTTTAGTCCACGCCCACATCCAAGAATGAAGGAGCTTTTTCATGTCCGACCTGAACCTTACCGGTGAAGTCCGCAGCGAATTCGGCAAGGGCGCTGCCCGCCGCATCCGCCGCGCAGCCCAGATCCCCGCCGTCATCTACGGGCACGGCGCCGAGCCGCTGCACATCGTCCTGCCGGAGCGTGCCACCGTCCGCGCCATCCGCGGCGCCAACGCCCTGCTGACCATCACGGTCGACGGCGCGGAGCACCTGGCCCTCGTCAAGGACGTCCAGCGCGACCCCGTACTGCAGATCGTCGAGCACATCGACCTGCTGACCGTCAAGAAGGGCGAGAAGGTCATTGTTGACGTTCCCGTCGTCCTCGTCGGCGAGCCGGCCCCGGCCGTCGTCGTGAACCAGGAGGAAATGTCCGTCAGCCTCTCCGCCGACGCCACGCACCTGCCCGCCCACGTCGAGGTCGACATCAACGGGCGCGAGGCCGGCCATCACATCCTCGCCAGCGACCTGACCCTGCCGGCCAACGTTGAGCTGCTGACCGACCCGTCGCTGCTGATCGTGCACCTCGCCGAGCCCGCCGCCGTGGCCGAGGCCGAGGAGACGGCCGCGGAAGCCGCCCCGGCAGCCGAGTAACCACCACACAGTGGGCAACACCTGGCTGGTGGCCGGGCTCGGGAATCCCGGGCCCGGCTACAGCCGCAACCGGCACAATATTGGCTACCTGGTGGTGGAGGAACTTGCCTCCCGCCTCGGCGCCACCTTCAAGACCCACAAGGCGCGCGCCCTTGTCGCCGAGGGCCGCCTGGGCATCGGAGGCCCCAAGCTAATCCTGGCCAAGCCCGGCACCTTCATGAACCTTGCCGGAGGCCCGACGGCGGCACTCGCCAAATTCTTCGACGTCCCGGCAGACCATGTGGTCGCCGTCCACGACGAAATCGACATCCCCTTTGACACGGTCAAGCTAAAACGCGGCGGCAGCGAGGGCGGGCACAACGGCCTGCGTGACATTTCCAGGGCCCTCGGCACCAAGGACTACTTCCGGGTTCGGGCCGGCGTGGGGCGCCCTCCCGGCCGGGCCGACGCGGCCAGCCACGTGCTGAAGGACTTCTCCGCCACGGAAAACAAGGACCTGCCGTTCCTGGTCGGCAACGCCGCGGACGCCGTGGAACTCCTCATCACCGGCGGACTGGCGGCCGCGCAGCAAAAGTTCCACGGCACCGATTCCTGATTCCCGGCAGGGGTTTCCCGCGCCGCGGCAGGAATCGATGTGAAGGGAACGCGCCGTTACCCCTCCGACACGCCCGGCAACGCTGTTATACTCGGCATTAATCACGGCGGCGCGGATTATTGGGGTCCGCGTCCATTGTCCGTGAACTAGGGGATGTTTGAGCATGACAAGCGTTTGGGGAGACGCTGCGCCTCAACGTGAAGCTGGGGGGGAGCTGCGGTCTCAGCGAAGGGCCATGGGAGCCGAGGAACGGCGCCGGTGGTCCTCACTTGTGCGGCAGGAAGCGCTTGCTGCCGTCATGGCCCACCTGAAGAACCCCCAGCTCTACGGTGCAGCCATCATCGGTCCCCGCGGGGTGGGCAAGACCACCCTGGCGCGCCGGGTCGAACACCGGCTGCTTGCCAGCACGCACGTGGTCCGCATTTTTGGCACCGGCGCCGACACCGGCGCCGACACCGAGGTCCCGTACGGTGCCTTCAACGTCCTCATGGCCAGGCTCAGCGACCACCAGGCTGAAACACCGGCCGCAATCCTGCAAAAAATTGTGGACCTGGTCAACCAGGACGCCGGCGGGCGGCCCGCCGTCATTGTCCTGGACGAGCTGCCCGGCATTGACACGGCCAGCATGGGCGTGCTGATGCAGTTGGTGCTCAGCGGCACGGCCAAGCTGCTGGTCATGGCGCGCAGCACATCGGAGCTGCCCGAGGACCTGGTCTGGATGGTCAAGGATGGGCTGGTGGCCACGGAACGCATTGACGTCTTTACCCGGGCCGAGGTCCGCACCCTGCTCGCCAGGGCACTCGACGGGACCGTGGCCGAGTCGGTGGTCGGCGCGTTTCACACCTCCAGCTCGGGCAACCCCCTGGTGCTGCAGGCCCTGGTGAATGAGAACCTCAACAGCGGCGCCCTGCGCCGGCACGGCGACATCTGGGTGCTGGTGGGGCGCCAGCGCGAGACGGCGGCAAACATCCTGGCGGACCTGGTGGAATCCAGGCTGGCCCGCCAGCCGGAGTCCGTGCGGGCAGGGCTGGAGAAGTTTGCGCTCCTGCGCCGGGCGCCCCTCCCGGTGGCCATTCGCGCCTTGGGCCCGGAGTCGCTTTCCGAGCTGGAGGAGCGGGGATTCCTGACCATCAGTCCGGGCCCGAAGAGCGAGGTTTCCCTGGTTGAACCGTATCTCGGGGAGACCATCAGGGACGGGCTCACGGCCGAGGGGAAGGCGCGCCACTTCCAGGAGATGTCCGGGGTGCTGGCGATGGAGCCGGCAGCCATGGACCAGCAGCAGCTGTTGACGATCGCGGCCTGGGTCAACGACGCTGGCATGGTCATGAAGCCAAAGGCCGCACTGGCTGCCGCCCGGGCGGCCGTTCGCTTCTTCGACCCCCAGCTGGCGCTGGCCTGCTGCGCCCACATCCCCCGCGGGCATCCGCGGCAGGTGCAGGCGGCCCAAATCCGCAGCCGGGCCTACTTCATCCTGGCCAACTACACCATGGCCGTGGCCGCCCTCGAGTCGCTTGCCCCGGACGTCCTTTCCGCGCTGCCGCCGGAGGCCTACGCGTCCTGGGCCATGGACCTGACCAGCGCCCTTTTGTGGGTGCCCGGGGGCTATTCGAGGATTGAGGAGCTGCTGGCCGAGGTCGCATGGCGCATCCAGCAGGCCGGCGCCGGCGGCGGGCAGACCGCCCGGGCCGAGAAGTATCTGAAGCTGGCCCGCTTCGAGTTCCAGGTGCACCGCGGGGAATTTGCCCAGGTCGCAGGGGAACTTGACGCCGGCAGCAAGGACCCCGACGACCGTGAGTACCGGCTCAATTGCGCGAGCCTGCTGGCGCTGGTCCGGGCCGCCACGGGACGCGAGCTGGACGCCATCGCACTTTCCCGGGCCATCACCGCCGAGGCAGCCGAGCACGACCTGGTGCTGCGGATGGGCGAATGGCACCTGAAGGGGCGGGTCCTGTCGATGACGTGGACCGGGCAGTGGCGGGCCGCCGAGAAGTTGCTGAAGGACGCCGTGGAGGTTTCCTCCGGGCGGACCCAGTTCCGGGGCGGCGTCATGGAGCTGGCACTCGGGTTGGCATACACATATGCGGGCCGGGGTGCGGACGCGGCGGATGTGCTGCTGGTCGCTGCGGCCCAGCTGGAGGTCCGCGACACCTACAACAGCCTGGAACTTGCCTACTCCGCCCTGGCATTTGCCTTTGCCCAGATTCACGACGTCCCGAACGCGAGGCGGTACCTGGCCAAGGCCCGGGATGTCACGGCCTACACCCTGTGGGTCAACCGGTCCATGGCGGAGTTCTTCCAGTTGATGGCGCTGCGCTGGCTTGATGACGCCTCCGCCGCGCCACGCCTGGTTGCCAGCGCGGAAATCGACATCGCAAAGGGCCGCTTCACCACGGCGTCCATGAACCTTTTCGGGGCAACCACCCACGGGAGCAGCGAACAGTACCGGCTGCTGGAGGAAACCTCGGTCAAGCGGCAGGGACCCATGGCGGCGGTCAATGTCGCGCTGGCACGGGCCCACCGGGAAGGCAGCGCCGCGCTGGCGCTGCAGGCAGCGGAAGGCGCCCATGCGCTCGAACTGGCCGCGGTGGAGTCGCGCTGCGCCGTCGTTGCACTGGACCTGGCCCGCAATGCCGGCGAAATGCGCCTGTCCCGCGAGGCGCAGCGGCGGCTGGACCTGCTGGTGCCACAGGTGCCCGTGTTCCCGGTGGCACCCCATGCCGCGGCCGTTCCCCTGACCACGCGGGAACGGCAGGTCGCGGCGCTGGCGGTCCGCGGCATGGCCAACCGGGAGATTGCCTCGCGCATCGGCGTTTCCATCCGCACCGTGGAGGGGCACCTCTACCAGGTGTTTGCGAAAACGGGCATCACCTCCCGGGCGGAACTGGGGCAGGGGATGGATTTGTGACCGAACCCGACGGCCTGCCGGGCGGTAAACGGGCGCTGCTGGAGCCGCCGTTCTGCCGCGGCAACGAATTGGCGGACATAGTCTCCGCCATCCGTACCGAAGGCAGCCGTGCAGTGTTCCTCACGTCCGACAGCGGGCTGGGTGCCTCCACGATCCTGCGTGAACTGGCCGCGGCCGCCCGGGAGCATGTCCCCGTCCTGGCCATCCACGGCTCGCAGTCCCTGGCGAAAATCCCCTACGGCGTCATGACCCCGTACCTCGCCGGTGTGAGCACCGGTGAGGCCAGCGTCCGCATGTCCATGCTCCGCGCCGTCCTGGCCGAGCTGCGGCGGCTGCAGGCGGAGCTTGCGCCCGACGGCCGGTCCGGCGAGGACCTGCCGATCATCATCATTGACGATGCCCATTCCATGGACCCCGCCTCCGCCGAACTGGTGGTCAGCCTGGTGCGCTCGGGCATGGCCACCCTGGTGGCGTCCCACTCAAGCCGGCACCGCCTGCCCGAACCGCTGCCCGCGTTGTGGATGGCCGGGATGGCGGAGAACATTGTGCTGCGCCCGCTGGACCAGGCGCAGGCACACGCCTTTTGCGAGGCCATGCTGGGCGGACCGGTGCTGCCCGCCACCGGCTGGCACTACTGGTCCACCTCCGGGGGAAATCCGCTGTTCCTGCGCCTGCTCCTGGCGCAGGCGCAGGAACAAGGCTTACTGACCAAAAGAGGGGGCGTCTGGGTGGGCGATCCCGACGCGTCCATCCACGGACATGACCTGGAGGAGGCCGTCCGCAGGCAGCTGCGGGGGCTCTCGCGCGAGGGCTTGGAGGCCCTGAACCTCATCGCGCTCTCGGAGCCCGTGGACGATTCCATCATTCAGGACGTGGTGGGCGCTGCCGGCGTGCGGGAACTGCTGGACTGGCATCTGGTCCACTACGGCACGCCTCCATCGCGCCTGCTCAGCCTGGCCAACCCCGTCTACGGGGAAGTGATCCGGGAAATGGTGCCCGTGACACAGAGCCGCCTCCTGCACGAACGCCTCATTGGCCGCCTTGAGGGGGGTCCGGTCAACAAGGAGGCCCTCCTGCGCCGCGTCCTGTGGGCGGTGGAGATTGGGGCCGAGGTCCCCGATGAAAGCCTGCTCTCAGCGGCGATCCTGGCCAGCAGGATGTTCCAGTCCGCCACGGCCCTGGACCTGGCCAACCAGATCCACGGCGGGGAATTCAGGCTGCGGGCGGCCATGGTCAAGGCCCGGGCCCACTACAACCTGGGCGACTACCAAGGCGCGCTCTCACTCATGGAAGCGGGGCATGGAGAGGCCGGCAACCTCCCGGACCTGTTGTTTGGCAGCCTGCTGCGCGCTGCCACGCGGTCTGCCCTGGGCATGCCCGTCGCGTCCCTCGCGGCGGACGCCGCCACGCTGCGGGACCGGGGGGCGGAGTTGGCCCGGTCGCGTCCCGAAGAGGCCGATTCCCTCCAGGCGCTGAGCGAATCCGGGGCCCTGCTGGTTGAACTCATGGCGCTATCCCGCCAGGGCCGCTACTCGGAAATGGCGGGCCTGACGGCGCTGCTTACATCCGCGGACGGGCTGTCCGAGGCGGCCATGCGGCTCAACCGCACCATGGCCCTGACCATGGACTCCGAGCGCTTGATTGCGCAGGGCTTCCCGCAGCAGGGGATGGAGCGGGCCGCCCAGGCATACGCCATTGAGCACTCCGAGGAGAACGACGTGTTTTTCCTGCCGGAGACCATCCTGCTCCGGCTTCTGGCGGCGGCCATGTGCTGCGGGGACTGGCAGGGTGCGGCCAGGACGCTGGAGGAATTCTCACTCGACGCCGGCCCCGTGGTGTTCTCCTTCGGCGGGGGCGCCAACGTGGTGCGGGGCATGGCGTTCCTGCGCGGCGGCAAGGTTGCGGACGCGCTGGAGATCCTGCTGGCCGGCATCGACGCGCTCCGGATCAGCGACCCCCAACAGCTGTTGGGCTTCTGCACGGCCATGGCTGCCTACGCCGCGGCCAGGCTGGGCACCACGGAGCTGGCACGGCAATTGGTGGACGCCCATGTTGAGGGCACCGGCATGTTCGTGGTGGTCTCCCACGAGCGCGCGTATCTGGCCGGGGCCCGGTACTTGCTGGGGAACGACGCCGGCGCCCCCGTCGAACTGGTGGCCCTCGCCGACGCGGCGCTCGCCGACCGCTCGACCACGCTGGAACTGAACGCACTGGCCATCGCCCTGGAGCTGGGGGACGAAAGTGTGGTGCCCCGGCTGGGGCGGGTGGCTGCCACGGTTGAGGGGACGTGGGCGCACGCACTGTGCCAGTATGCCCGGGCGCTGGAGTGCGGGGACGGCCAGCTCCTGGCCGCGGCCGGAGAGTCGCTGGGAGCGGCGGGGTTGTTTGGCTTTGCCGAGCAGGCGCTTGAAAAGTCAATCTCGCTGCTGCGGGAGAACGGTCCCCGGGGCCAGGTCCGGGCGGCCCGCTCGAGCCTGCGAAAGGTCGCGGAGGGCATGGGTGTGAGGGCCCCCGGAGCGTTGCGGTCAGTTCAGGCGGAGGATCCGACGGTCCGGCAGCCGCCGGCGCTGCTGACACGCCGCGAACGCCAGGTCTCCACCCTCGCCGCCGCAGGGCGCAGCGACCGTGAGATTGCCGCGGAACTCACTTTGTCCCTACGCACCGTTGAGGGGCACCTGTACCGGGCCTACGCGAAACTGGGCATTTCAAGCAGGGAAGACCTGCCGGAGGCCATGGCCAACACGGCAGCTGGCTGAGCGGGGCGGGCGCCGCCTGAGTACTACCTAGGTAGTGCCTGGCTACTTGTTGGTTCGGGGCTCCCAGATACGAGTAGCGACCACTCGTGTGCATCCTTCCCGGCTGGACTTGAATTGGAGACAGCACTCAAGGTCTCCCACAAAGAAGGTCTCACCATGGTCAGGTTGCAGTCGTCGTTGGCTCAATTGGTCTTCAATGGCGCGGGCATTCTGGATCCGAGTGCTGCGGTGCCGCAATCCGGGGCGCCGGTACATTCCATGACGGCTCACAGCGAGCCCTTCGGAACGCCGGCCCAGCCTTCGGCTTGGCTCGGCACCTACCGGTCTCGAAGGGCATCGACCATCTTGTCCATGCCCCGGTCGGCCACTATGCTTGATGCAATTCATCAAGCTCCCCATTCGGAGCCGGCGGCGGAAAAGCCTTCTGAGACCAAGGCTTTCCCCCAGCCGTCGCCGGCTCCCCTCCTTGACGTCGCTCACTTGAATCAGCCGGGGCCAAGCACCACGGCCGCGAGAATCCAGTGAGCGACCTCAGGAGCCGCCCCCCGGTTGGCAGCCCCGCGCCGGCGCCGCAACCAGAGTCTGCGGCGCTCGCCGCCAGCCGCCCCAGGCACACCGCCTGGGACGCGGATGCCCTGCGCGACCCGGATCCGTCCGGGAAACCGCGAGCCGGATGGCCGGTGCTGTACGCCCGCAGGCTGTTCCTGACCGACCTGGCCGTCACGGTGGTGGCGGTTGCCGCAGCCTATTTTAACCGTTTCGGCTTGGACAGCGAGGGAGTCGCCAACCAGGTGCCGCCCTATGAGTACGTGGGCGTCAGCCTGCTGATCATGGTGCTGTGGAACGCGGATCTGGCCCTGTTCCGGACGCGGCAGCGCCAGGTGCTCGGCGCCGGGGCGGCGGAATACAAGCGCGTCACGCATTCAACCCTCAGGTCCTTCGGGCTGCTCGCCATCATTATGGTCGTCTTCCAGCTGGACGTTGTCCGCGGCTTCTTCGCGCTGGCCCTGCCCCTCGGAATCGTGCTGTTGCTGGCGGACCGCTGGCTGTGGCGCCGGTGGATTGCGTCGAGGCGCGCCGCGGGCGACTACCTCTCCAACGCCGTGGTCCTTGGCTCGACGGACGACGTGCAGTACGTCATTTCCCAGCTTCAGGCGAACCCCTCGACGGGCTTCCGCGTGGCCGGCGTTGCCGTGACCTCGCTGGACCTCGACACCGAGATTGACCCTGCCTGGCACCGGGTGCCAGTGCAGTCCAACATGGCGGACATTGCCCGCGTGGTCCGGCAGGCACGGGCCGACGCCGTCATTGTGGCCGGCAACCTGCCCGGCGGCCCAAAAACCATTCAGGAGCTTGGCTGGCGGCTCGGGGACCTCTCCACCGAACTGGTCCTCGCCTCCAGCCTGACGAATGTGGCCGGGCCCCGTGTCCATTTCCGCCCAGTGGAAGGACTCCCGCTCATGCACGTGGAAATGCCCCAATATTCAGGCGGGAAGCACGTCTACAAGCGGGCCGCGGACGTGATGCTGTCCTTCATGGCGCTGCTGGTGCTGGCCCCGGTGCTGCTGGTGTTGGGCGCCATCGTCCGGCTGGACAGCCACGGACCGGCGCTCTTCCACCAGGAACGCATCGGCCGCAACGGGGAAACGTTCAAAATGCTCAAGTTCCGGTCCATGATTGTCGACGCGGAGGCGAAGGTCGAGGCCCTGGCCGGCAGCAACGAGGCCGCCGGGGTGCTCTTCAAGATGGCGAACGATCCCCGCGTGACCAAGTGCGGCCGCTGGATGCGCAGGTTTTCCCTGGATGAGCTTCCCCAGTTCTGGAACGTCCTGGTGGGCCACATGAGCCTGGTGGGCCCGCGGCCTCCCTTGGCACGCGAAGTGGCAAAGTACCAGGCACCCGCCCACCGCCGCCTGCTGATCAAGCCGGGCATTACGGGGCTGTGGCAGATCAACGGCCGCTCCGACCTGCCGTGGGAGGAGGCCGTCCGGCTGGACCTCTACTACGTGGAGAACTGGTCGCTGACAGGAGATTTCATCATCCTGTGGCGCACGGCCAAGGCGGTCTATGCCCCGGAGGGCGCCTATTAGGTGCCCGCCCCCTCCAGAAATTCACCGTCGAAAGAAATGGATATCGTCATGGTCTCAACTCCAGACTCCCTGCCACAGCCGGGCCAGCCACAAACACGCCTGAGGGCCGCCGTCATCGGCGCAGGGTACTGGGGGCCGAACCTGGCCCGGAACTTCAAATCCGGACCCGATTGGGAACTCGCCGCCATTGTGGACATGGACTTGGCCCGCGCACAGAAGATCGCCGGCCCGCTGGGGGACGTCCCCG
This sequence comes from Arthrobacter wenxiniae, assembly GCF_013376105.1. Lineage (GTDB taxonomy): Bacteria > Actinomycetota > Actinomycetes > Actinomycetales > Micrococcaceae > Specibacter > Specibacter wenxiniae. Next base: position 116,127 of record NZ_JAAMFM010000005.1, on the reverse strand, counting down.
TCTATCCCGGGCTCGCGGAACTGCTCGACTCCACCGAGGTCGACGCCGTCGCCATCGCCACGCCTGCCCGCACCCACCACGTGGTGGCCTTGCAGGCGCTGGAGGCCGGCAAGCACGTCCTGGTGGAGAAGCCGCTGGCGGCCAGCCGCGAATTGGGCCTGCAGATGGTGGACCTTGCCGCCGACCGCGGCCTGACGCTCATGGCCGACCACACCTATTGCTACACCCCGGCCGCGCTGAAGATCCGCCAACTCGTTGCCGATGGCGAATTGGGTGACATTCTCTTCATTGACTCCGTGCGGATCAACCTGGGCCTCGTCCAGCCGGACGTTGACGTCTTTTGGGACCTGGCCCCGCACGACCTCTCCGTCATCGACTTCATCATGCCCGGCGGCCTGCGCCCGGACACCGTGGCCGCCCACGGGGCCGACCCCCTCGGGACCGGCAAGTCGTGCGTGGGACACCTGACCTTCGCCCTGCCCAACAATGCCATGGCCCACATCAACGTCAATTGGCTCAGCCCCACCAAGATCCGCCGGATGGTCATTGGCGGCTCGAAACGGACCCTGGTGTGGGACGACCTCAATCCGCAGCAGCGGCTGAGCGTCTATGACCGGGGCGTCAATTTTGAGAAGGTCTCCACCACCCCCGCCCAGCGCACGGCCCAGGCCATTTCCTACCGGCTGGGGGACACCTGGTCGCCCGCCCTGCCGGAAAAGGAGGCGCTCGGGCTGATGGTGGCGGAATTTGCCGCCAGCATCAGGGAGGGGCGCCCGTCGCGGACCAGCGGGGCAGCCGGCCTGCGCGTGCTCAACGTCCTGGAGGCGGCCAGCCGCAGCCTGGCAGACAACGGCGAACAAAGTTTTGTTGCACACGGCAACGTTCAACTGGAGGGAATACGATGAGCGAGCTGCAGGGGGCCTCCGTGCTGGTGACGGGCGGGGCGGGAACCATCGGTTCCACCATTGTTGACCAGCTGCTGGACGCCGGGGTTGCGCACGTGGATGTCCTGGACAACCTGGTGCGGGGGCGCAGGGCCAACCTGGAGGGCGCGCTGGCCTCCGGCAGGGTCGACCTGGTGGAGGCGGACCTGCGCGACCGCGACGCCGTCCACGACCTGACGCGGGGCAAGGACATCGTCTTCCACCAGGCGGCGATCCGCATCACCCAGTGCGCGGAGGAGCCCCGCCTGGCCCTGGAAGTGCTGGTGGACGGGACCTTCACCGTCCTTGAGGCCGCAGCCGAACACGGGGTGGGGAAGGTGATCGCCGCCTCCAGTGCCTCCGTCTACGGGATGGCGGAGGAATTCCCCACCACGGAGCGCCACCACCACCACAACAACGACACCTTCTACGGTGCGGCCAAGTCCTTCAACGAAGGCATGGCGAGAAGCTTTAGGGCCATGAGCGGCCTGGACTACGTCCTGCTCCGCTACTTCAACGTGTACGGCCCCCGGATGGACGTGCACGGCCTGTACACGGAGGTTCTGGTCCGCTGGATGGAGCGCATTGCGGACGGCCTGCCGCCGCTGATTTACGGGGACGGGCTGCAAACCATGGACTTTGTGTACACGGAGGACATCGCACGCGCGAACATCCTGGCTGCCGGAAGCGACGTCAACGAGGGTGTCTACAATATCGCCAGCGGCACGGAGACCAGCCTCCTCGGCTTGGCGGAGGCGCTCCTGCGGGCCATGGATTCTCCCTTGGGCGTCCAGCACGGACCGGAACGCGCTGTGAATGGCGTCGTGCGGCGGCTGGCCGATGTCACGGCGGCACGGCGGGACCTGGGCTTTGCCGCCACGACAGGTCTGGAAGGTGGGTTGCGGGCGCTGGTGGATTGGTGGCGGCCGTTGCGCGAGGAAATTGCTGCCGGACGGAACGGCGAGGCCGTGGCCTCGGGTGCGCGATGAACATCGAAGCGGAGGCAGCATCGCGCATCAGCGTCATGAAACCCTGGCTGGGCACGGAAGAGGCCGAGGCCGTCGCCGAAGTCATCGCTTCCGGCTGGGTGGCACAGGGTCCGAGGGTTGCACGCTTTGAAGACGCCTTTGCCATGGCCCAACACGCGAGCCACGCGGTGGCCACATCCAATTGCACCACGGCACTCCATCTCGCGTTGGTGGTGGCAGGCATCCGGGCCGGGGACGACGTCGTCGTCCCCTCCTTCTCCTTCATCGCCACGGCCAACGCGCCCACTTATGTGGGTGCCCGGCCCATCTTCGCCGACGTTGAGCTGGAAACAGGCAACGTCAGTGCAGCAACCATTGCGGCGGCCCTGACTGAGAACACACGCGCCGTCATTGTGGTGGACCAGGGCGGCATGCCCGTGGACCTGGACCCCATCCGCTCCCTGTGCGACTCGCGGGGGATCGTGGTGATCGAGGATGCCGCATGTGGAGCCGGCTCCACCTACAAGGGGCGGCCGGTCGGCGCTGGCGCGGAGGTGGCGGCATGGTCGTTCCACCCGCGCAAGATCCTGACCACGGGCGAGGGCGGCATGCTCACCACATGCCACGCCAACTGGGCCGAACGGGCGTCGAAACTGCGCGAACACGCCATGAGCGCGTCCGCCGCAGACCGGCACTCCTCGCTGCTGGCCCCCCAGGAGGAATACCTGGAAATCGGCTACAACTTCCGCATGACGGACATGCAGGCGGCCGTGGGCCTGGTGCAACTGGGCCGGCTGGCCGAGGCGGTGCGGCGGCGGCGCGCCATCGTGGCACGCTACGCGGCGGGCCTCGGGGACATTCCCGGGCTGAGGCTTTCGCATGATCCCGACCATGGCACCAGCAACTTCCAGTCGTTCTGGCTGGAGGTGCTCCCGGAATTTGGCGCGAGCCGCGAGGACGTCCTGGCGCACCTGGCCGATGTGGGCATCTCCGCCCGGCGGGGCATCATGGCCTCCCACCGCCAGCCTGCCTACACCGGGCTGGATACCGGCGGCGCCGACCTGTCGGTGACCGAGAGGCTCACCGACAACACGCTCATACTTCCCGTTTTCCACCAGTTGCACGAGGACGATCTGGGCCGTGTCATCCGTGCTGTCCGTTCCGCGGAAGGGGGCAGGGTTCCGTGACCGACTTGATCCTTGTGGCGGCCAGCGGCCTGGCCCGCGAAGTCCTCGCCTCCGTCTACGCCGGTGAGAGCTACACCGTGATCGGGTTTCTCGACGACGATCCGGCGCTGGTGGGCGCCACCGTGGACGGCCTGCGCGTGCTGGGCAGGATTGACGACGCCGGGGCGTTCCCCAAGGCGAAGTTCGTGGTGTGCGCCGGCAAGGGCGTTGCCCGTCAGGCAATAGTGAACCGGCTGGCCGAATTGGGCGTTGGCGCTGAGCGCTACGCCCGGGTCATCGACCGGACCGTGGTGGTCTCGGACAACTCGACGGTGGGCCTTGGGAGCATCCTGCTGGCCCAGGTGGTGCTGACCGCCGGCGTCGAGATCGGTGCGCACGTGGTCGCCATGCCGAAGGCGACGTTCACCCACGACAACCAGGTGGCGGATTTTGCGACGGTGACGGCGGGGGTCTCCCTGGGCGGCGGCGTCCGCGTGGGCCGTGGCGCCTACATCGGCATGAATGCCAGTGTCCGGGAACGCTGCACCGTTGGTGCCGGGGCCACCATAGGCATGGGGGCCGCCGTCGTCCAGGACGTGCCCGACGGCGAAACCTGGGTGGGCATTCCGGCCCGCCCCATGATTCCGCCGGGACCGGCAAAGCGCGTGACGATCGACAGGAAAGAGGGGGACTGACATGGAATGGATTCCGCTGGTTGACCTGCAGGCCCAGCAGGCAGAGATTTATGACGACATCAGCGTGGAGATCAAGGACGTCCTGACGTCCGCCTCCTTTATTGGCGGTCCGGCCGTGCGGCACTTTGAGGTTGCGTACGCCGGCTTCACGGGGACGCGACACTGCGTCGGCGTGGGCAACGGCACCGACGCCCTGGAACTCGCCCTGCGCGCCGGCGGCGTGCGGCCCGGGGGAGAGGTGATCCTGCCGGCCAACACGTTCGTGGCCACGGCGGAGGCCGTCGCACGGATTGGCGCCGTCCCCGTGCTGGTGGATGTCGATCCGGTGCATCTGCTGATCGACCCGGACAGGGTGGCCGAGGCCGTGACAGCCAGGACCCAGGCCATCCTGCCGGTCCACCTGTTTGGCCAGCTGGCGCCGATGGCGCAGATCCTGGAAATTGGCTCCTCCTGCGGGGCCGTGGTCATTGAGGACGCAGCCCAGTCGCAGGGCGCACACCGAAACGGCAAGGTGTCCGGGTCGTTCGGCCTCGCCGCGGCAACCAGCTTCTATCCCGGGAAGAACCTGGGCGCTGCAGGGGATGCCGGGGCCGTCACGACCGACGATCCCGACATTGCCGAGCAGGTGCGCATGCTGGGCGGGCACGGCAGCAGCTCCAAGTACGTGCACGACGTGGTGGGCATGAATTCGCGGCTGGACGCCATCCAGGCGGTGGTGCTCAGCGCCAAGCTCAAGCGGCTGCCCCGCTGGAACGGATTGCGCCGCGAGGCGGCGGCCCGCTACGGGAACCTGCTGGCCGGGGTGCCGGGAATCACGCTTCCCATGCCCATGCCGGAGGGAGAAAGCGTGTGGCACCTGTACGTGGTCCAGGTCGACGGCCGGGACAGGGTGCTGGAGGCCATGCATAAGTCCGGAATCGGCGCCGGCATCCACTATCCGACGCCGGTCCACCTGACCAAGGCGTTCTCCTACCTGGGACGCGGCATGGGAGACTTCCCCGTGGCGGAGACCGCCGCCGGGCGCATCCTCACGCTGCCCATCTTCCCGCACGTCACCGCGGAGCAGCAGGAGCGGGTTGTTGCTTCACTGCGGCATGCTGTGGCAGGAGCCTGAAACTTCGTGGCTACGCCTCTTCGTTCCAAGACCCCCGCAGCACCCACGGCGTCGCGGGCATTCATGCTGAGCTTGCTCAACACAGTTGTCTCGCGTTTTGGGACCATTGGAATTGGAATACTGTTGGCGAGAATGCTGGGGCCGGCCCAATTCGGCACCTATGCCATCGCCTTTGTTGCATTGATTGCGATCTTGAGTTTCAACGAACTTGGCGTCAGCCTGGCCATCGTCAGGTGGCCAGCGGATCCGAAGGAAATTGCAGGAACTGTCACCACCATTTCGGTCGTGAGCAGCTTGGCGATTTTTGCCGGAGCCTATGCGATGGCACCACTATTTTGCGCCGCAATGGGTGACCCTGGGGCGACAAGTGTAGTCCGTGTAATCGCCTCCTGTGTTGTTATCAACGGCGCCGTGGCAACACCTGCTGCCTTGATGCAGCGGGACTTTCTTCAGGGGCGGCGCATGTTCATCGACCAGGTGAATGTTTGGCTCGGTGCGATTGTGTCTGTCGTATTGGTCGCCGCCGGAATGGGGGCGATGAGCCTGGCCATGGGACGAGTCTTCGCCAGCCTGGTCGCGGCTGCACTGTTCGTCAAATACTCGCCGTTGCCGGTCAGGTTTGGATTCAACACGCAGAAGCTGAGGCCCCTGCTTGGCTTCGGACTTCCTTTGGCGGGCTCCAGCATCATCGTCTTTGCCGTGGGCTACGCCGACCAGATGGTGGCAGGAAAAATGCTGGGGGCAGTGGTCTTGGGGTTGTATGTTCTTGCCTTTAACCTTGCAGGATGGCCCACGAGCATCTTTTCGCAGCCGCTTCGCGGCGTGGCGCCACCGGTTTTCGCCAAACTCCAGCATGATCCTCCCGCCATGCGGGCGGCAATGCTGTCGATTGTCGCTGTAGTTGCGGCGGCTGTCCTTCCCATCGTTGCCGTGATAGCCGGAGCTGCCGTACCCCTGGTGACATTTGTATACGGCATGGCCTGGGCACCAGCCGCTGTGGCATTGACATGGCTGGCTGCTTTTGCTGCTTTCCGGATCTTCTTTGAACTCGTCTACGACTATCTAGTGGTGCTGGGCATTTCCGGAGCAATCTTCAAAGTCCAGATCATGTGGCTGGTGGTCCTTGTCCCCGCGCTGATTGCTGGCGCTTCGTGGGGTGGGCTGGCCGGTCTGGCCGCTGCGCCCGTGGCCGTCGCGGCCCTTGTTGTTCTCCCCATTTACTTGCGCATGCTCATCAAGCGGGGATTCACCATTGGCGACTTCGCGTCCAGGGTTTGGCTTCCCCTCCTTATCTCGGTGCCTGTGGCATGGCTCAGCTTCATTTTTGCGCAGGGCATGGATTCAGCGCTGTTGGCCGTTGGGGCTGCAACAGCCCTCGGAAGTCTGGCGTTGGCCGCACTGGTCTACACCCGGCGGGGCGATGTCCTTGCCATCCGCAGCTGGGGACGGACCAAGGAGACAGTGAAATGAAGATCGTGACATATCCGCATGACATGGGAATCGGCGGCAGCCAGCTCAATGCAGTGGAATTGGCGGCAGCATTGCAGCGGCGCGGCCATGAGGTGTTGGTATTCGGTCAGCAGGGCCCCCTCGTGGAGAAGGTTTCCGAACTTGGCTTGGAATTCCTTGAATCGCCGGCTGTCCATCGACGGCCGACTCCAGGCGTTGTGAACGCATTGCGCCGATTGGTGAAAACACGGGGCATCGATGTTGTGCACGGCTACGAGTGGCCTCCGTCCCTGGAGGCCGTACTTGCCTGCAGGCCACCGTCCCGTGCGGTTGCGGTCTCCACTGTGCTGTCCATGTCAGTGGCACCATTTATTCCCACCAACGTGCCGCTGCTGGTGGGCACGGAGCAAATATTGGCCAACGAGAAGGCCTTTGGCCGCACACGGGTTGGCTTGCTGGAACCACCAGTAGACACCATCCTCAACGGTCCTGGCCTTGACCTCGGCTTGGCCGCGTTCCGTCAACGCTGGGGGTTGGACCCCGCGGTGTTCACGGTGACAGTGGTGTCGCGGCTGGCCCACGAGATGAAGCTTGAAGGATTACTGGCTGCCATGGGTGCCATCCAACGCCTCAACACCGAATTCCCCGTCCAACTGGTCGTTGTGGGTGCCGGACCGGCAGCAGCGGAAGTCCGTAGGAACGCAGAACACATCAACCACTTGTTGGGCCACCGCCGCATTGTCTTGACCGGCGAATTGCCGGACCCCCGACCGGCCTATGCCACGGCGGATGTTTCATTGGGCATGGGCGGTTCCGCATTACGGGCCATGGCCTTTGAAAAACCATTGGTAGTTCAGGGGGAAAACGGCTATTGGCGGCTTTTGACACCGGAAACGGTATCGGAGTTTATGTGGCAGGGATGGTATGGCTCCGGGCCTGGCAAGGGCGATGCTGTGGAGCGGCTCGCTGGATATCTTCGCACCTTGCACGGAAGCGTCTCACTGCGGCAAAATTTGGGACAGTTTGCCCGCGAAACCGTCTGCAATAGATTCTCATTGGCCGGAGCTGCCGCGAGTTTGGAAGAATTTTATTGTGCGGCCATGATACCGGGCGATGGTGCCGGTGTTCGATTTGGTCGCTCCGTTGAATCACTTCGGCGCTTTGCAGCCTACAAGCTTGCTCGGGTGGTTCCGCGCGCGGGCGGCGGGCCGGCGCGGGATGACTTCAACGCAAGGCCTGTTGCTGCCGCTCTTGTGTCCGGACGTAAGCCATGAACGCGGCGACTGTCATGGTCATGATTGCCGGAAGCCGGTGGACCAACACGCGCGGCACGGATCATCGACTTGCCGAAGCTCTGGCCCAACAAGTTCACGTTTTGTGGGTTGACCCGCCTGTGCCATATGGCATGTCCAAGAATGCGCCGCAGAAACGCATGCCTTGCGGTCACAGCCTCGACTCAGTTGGTCCCGGTCTCATGCGGTTGCAATTTACTGCTCCGCCTGGATTTACCCGCCGAGTCGTGCGAACGGTGGTTCCGCACTTGCGGGCCAAGGCAATTGCCGCTGCAATTCGCTCCCTCGGGGTCAGTACAACTGCGACTTTGGTGCTTTCCCCGCGCGATGAGTTTCCATCCCTCGGCGGCGGCATTCGGGCGCTGCATGTCACTGACGACTGGCCGGCGGGTGCAGGCATGATGGGCTTGTCCCTTCGAGTGGTGCAAGGCACCCTCGTACGGAATATTTCCCGGGCCGACGTCGTCTCGGCCGTCTCACCCCCGCTGGCCTCCGCTGTGACGGGCTTGGGTGCGCGAAATGTCTCGGTACTGCCCAATGGGTGTGCTGCGATTCCCGTTGGTGAAGGAGCCGGCCGCGAGCCTCGGAAAGTAGCCGGCATCATTGGGCAGCTCAATGAGCGGCTCGATTTTGACTTGCTTGATGAGCTGGTGGACAGTGGCATTGCCATCGAGGTCGTCGGCCCGATGACCGCCCGTGCCCACGAAGCGCGGGCAAGATTGAATCGATTCCTTGCTGCAAAAAATGTCACGTGGTTGGGAGAACTCGCTGAACGGGACTTGTGGCCCCGGATGCGGGAAATGTCGGTGGGGTTGACCCCCTATGCCGACAATGTGTTCAACCATGCCAGTTTTCCGGTGAAGACACTTGACTACCTTGCGGTAGGGCTGCCGGTGGTTTCGACCGATCTGCCGGCGACCCGATGGCTGGATACTTCGCTGATCATGACGGCCCAGAGCAACACGGATTTCGTGGCCAAGGTGCGCACAGCCTTGGAGGGCGGCCACAAGGCGGAGGACCACACCGCTCGACAAATTTTTGCCGCCGGGCATTCCTGGGACGCACGGGCAACCCAATTGTTGTCCCTCATCGAGGAGGCGCAACGATGAGCATTGGCGCCGGACCTCGGGCATCGTTGAGGATGCGGCCATGGCGTATGGCAGCCATGGTCGTCGCAATTTTGGCGGTATATGTTCTGGCCGGCGGCACCAGGGAAGATTCTCGACTGGATCCAGGGGCAGGCGGTGCTGATTTGATCCTGCCTAGGATCCCTTGGGAAGGCGGCCCGTCCTATTGGGGAAACTTTGCCAAAGCAGAAAAGGCAGGATGGACCAATCTGTCCTTTTTCCCGATAGTGGCCTGGTATGACAGCGTATCCAACGCCAGCGAAACAGACTTCGACAAATCACTGGGCATCAATACTTATGTTGGAATGCCCGCTACAGTCGATTCGGCGTTGCTCGATGCAGCCGGCATGTACTGGATTGGGGGGCCGCTCAATGCTACATTTACCCCGTCCACGCCGAATTGGGTCGGGTATTTTCTCGACGACGAAGTCGACGGGCGCTTTCCCCCGGCTGAAGGCCGCAGCCATCTGCAGGCGTTGGCTGCCAAGGTTCCCCCCGGATTCTTTTCCTATGCGAACTTCACCTCCATGGTCGTTGAGGGTGACTTGCCCGCAAAGGACTCCGAACAGTATGTCAACGACTATGCCAATGTTGTATCGGTGGACAAATACTGGTACACAATTCCCCAATGCTCGCAGCTGCCGTACCGAAATGTATTAATTTCACCCATCGCCGCGGACCACTGCCGCACAGCATCCAGCTATGGCAAAACAATTACGGCGCTGCGCCAACGGGATGCCTCCGATGGCAAGCTGGCGCCGCTTTGGGCCTTCGTGGAGAACATGACGGGAGCGGACAGGCCCGATACTTTCGGTGCCTACATAACGCCGGAACAGCTGCAGGGAGCCGTATTCAGCTCGATCATCCACGAGGCCCGGGGGATAGTATATTTCAACCAAAGCCTGTCAGGCCCCTGTAAGTCCGGAAATGTGTTTCGAGACGCCCAAGTGGTTCCAGGTTTTTGCGGCGACGCCCAAGTCCAGGCAGTCAAGCGCGTCAACACAATGATTCGGTCGTTGGCGCCAGTAATCAACACCCAATCGTACGAATGGAACTTTGGTGAGGGATTGGACACAATGCTCAAGGTGTACAACGGCAGTACCTATGTTTTCGCAATGCTCGACGGTGCGTCGAATCCTGGCGACCGTTCCTTTAAACTGCCGCCGGGTGTCGGCGGGAAGACGGTTGAGGTCCTGGACGAGGGCCGCGTACTGCCCGTGCAAAGTGATGGACACTTCACAGACCGGTTTGACCATGAATTTAGCTACCACATTTACAAGGTGAAGATATGACGCCAAGTCTTACGCACGTTCTCTTGACCCGTTTCAACCTCCCTACTCCCGGTGTGGAGAGCATGGTGCGGGCGAAGGACGGGTGGCTGCGGGAAAGACAGGAGCTGTTTGAACGCTTTTGCCTGCCAAGTGTCCAAGCGCAGTCCAAAAGCGAATTCAACTGGATTGTGTATTTTGACACGCAGAGTCCGCCATGGCTCAAGGCCCGTGTCGCCGAGTTGGCCATGAGCGGAACCTTTGCCGCCATCTACCGGGATTCGGTCCCACGGACGGACCTTCTGTCCGACATTCGGGAGGTGGCAGGGGACGACACCGATGTCCTGTTGACCACCAATTTGGACAATGACGATGCCGTTGCGCATGACTTCGTCGAGCGCCTTCAGGCCCAAGTGGGCGAGGGCGGCCGCTGCGCGATATACCTCTCGAATGGGCTGATTCGTTCGGGCATGAACCTGTACCGGCGTCATGACCCGCACAATGCATTTGCCTCAGTCAGTGAGAACTGGTCCGGCGCCGTGACCTGCTGGTCCGATTGGCACGACCGGCTGGGCGGATCGATGGACGTTCGCCCAGTCGGGGGAGAACCCGGCTGGCTGCAGGTTGTTCACAATGGCAACGTCAGCAACCGGATCAAGGGCACTTTGGTGGGTCCGGAAAAGTACCTTCGGTTGTTTCCCTGCGGGCTGGACGGTGTTGCGACCCCCACGACCGCCAGTTTGATCGTGGATCGTGGATTTTGGGCACCTTTAAGGGCCGCTCGTGAAATGCCGCGGGCAATTGCAAAGAAAATGATTCTGCTGATAGGAGGAAAGAAAGGTCTCGATCGGATCAAGGTCCTTGTGGCCGGACGGTCACGTGTGTAGAAAGAACACATCGACAAAGAGGAAGGGGCTCAAGAATGCTAGTTCGCGACGTGTTAACGAGTTGTCTGCGGCGATGGTATTTTGTCGTTGTTGGTCTGCTTTTGACTGGTATGGGCACGTATTTCGTTTTCGGCATGGTCTCACCAACCTATGAAGCAGATGCAAGCATGACATTGATACCACCAAAGGTGGCAGTTACGGTGGGTGACAATCCGTATCTCTACCTTGGTGGCCTGGAACAGGCGCTCGGAGTGCTCCAGGTCAAGGTGGCATCACCGGAAGTTTCAGGGCCGCTACTGGAGAAGTATCCGCATTCGCAGCTAACGGTGGCGCCAGATGCCACTACTACAGGTCCCATTATGACCATGACGGTCACCGCGGGATCGCCGGAGGCTGCCATGTCGCTGCTCAACGCCGGCGAGTCACTTGTACCCGCTACGCTCAAGCAATTACAGGTAGCCCAAAATGTTCCTCCTGCTTCCATGATCAGCGTGCTCCAACTGTCTGCAGTCACTGAACCAACAAAGGTTGCCAAGAAGCAGTTGCAAATGACGGTCATGGCCGGCGTTGGTGGTCTCGCTGCAACGTTGTTGTTGACGGGACTGCTCGACAGGCTGATGTCGCGCAAACGTGCGCAACGAACCGCCAAGGGGGTGGACGGCGAATTTACCGCCCTGCTCAGTCATCATTCCAGGACCGACAATGCTGTCACGGTCGCGCCTGACGTGACGCCTGAGCTGCAGACAAGAAAGCTGCGCATTCCCGCAGGTGACGTTCGTCCGTGAGCAACCGGTCATCGCCATCAGTGGTGTCCATTGAGCCGATGCCTGAAGCCGCCAGGTCGGCTTCCAGGCTCCGGGGACCTGACGCTGCCTCGGTGCTGACAACTTATCTTGTCCTGCTTCTGGTGATACCCTCTGACCGAGGGATTGGTCCGTTGGGCGCGGCGGGATCGCCATCAACCCTCTTTGGTCTTGGAATGCTGTTGTGGTGGGTGTGGCACCACCTGCGCACACCCCGAACTCCGGGGCTGCACCGCAGCCAGCCGGTCCGCATTGCTTTGTATGTCTTCGTGTTGAGCGTTTTAGCCAGCTATGTAGTGTCGACGTTGTCAGTGTTGCCGTTTGTCGATTCAAACGCTTCAAATATGCAACTTCTCAGTGTGGCCTCATATGCAGGAGTGGTACTGGTTGGCGTCGATGGGCTGCGCGATCGCGAACGCTTCCTGGCGGTCCTTCGACGAATCGCTTTTCTGGGAGGCTGCTATGCAGTGCTCGGATTTGCCCAGTTCATGACGGGGCACAATTTTGTCGACATGGTCCCCATTCCTGGCCTCTCTTCCGGAGGGGCCGAAGGAATTGACACCCGGGGCGGCTTTGTCCGTCCGGAGGCAACAGCCCGCCATACCCTGGAATATGCCGCAGTCTTGTCGATGATTCTCCCCTTGGCATTGACCCTTGGAATCAGCGACCGAGCGCTCATGCGCTTGAAGCGCTGGTTCCCCGCGGTGGCGATTCTCATGGCAGCCCTGGTTTCCGTGACTCGCTCGGCCTTGTTGGGCGTCGTGGCATCACTGGTCCTCCTCGTCCCGACATGGAAGCGGTCGTTTCGAATTCGTGCGATGTGGGTTGGAGGGCTAGGCCTGGTGGCCATGTATTTTCTGGTACCGGGACTCGCCGGTACTCTTTTGGGCATGTTTTCCGGCGGGGATCCGTCCGTGGCATCACGCACCGACAGCTACGCAGTCGTGGGCAGCTATTTGTCCATTTCACCCTGGTTCGGCAGGGGCGCAGGTACACTCGGGCCTTCCTACCGCATCTTTGACAATCAATACATAGGGCTGTTGATCGAGACCGGCATTATTGGGCTTGCCGCCTTTCTGGGGGTCGTGCTCACAGCCATCGTGACAACGCTATTTCGGCGCCGTCACGGGACGGATCCCGTGCTTGATGCACTTGGTCCGGCACTGGCAGGAGCCGTCCTGGCTGGCGCCTTGCTCTGTGCGTTTTTCGACGCATTTCACTTCCCGCAGGCCGTCGGGATGTTGTTTCTTGCGATCGGACTTTGCGGCGCGCACTGGAACCTGCAGTCGCCAGAGGAAATGGTCCAAGGGCCCGGGCGCACCACGGGCGGGGACGGCCGCGGCGTTCGGCGTGCGGGAGCAATAATGCGACGCAGGTGGTATGTAGCAACAGTCGTCTTATTGCTGGCCATTCCCGCGACAGTCTTGGCATGGTCCGTCCCGGGTGTCTACTACGCAGAATTTGACTTGCATTTTGTCGCTCCCGCCGGTGCGACAAAGCACAACCCGCTCCGAACGGAGCCTTCTTCCGTGGTCAAATATGCGGCATTGGTGGAGCGCATGTACGTGTCCGAACATCCGAATGCGCCCATACTGCCCACTCGCGCGCCCCTTTACGGTACCGGATTGCGTGATGCGCAAGCAGTTTATTTACCCAATGCGGGCGGCCAATGGCAAACCAATTTTAACCGTCCGACCGTCACCGTGGAAATTGTCAAACAAAATCGAGACGACGTGATGGCCGCCGCGGAGGAAATTACCAAAGGTATCTCCGCCATCGCCATCGAGAATCAGAAGGAACTAGGTGTCTGGTCCAAATCCCAGATAACAGTTCAGCCCGATGCGGTCGGAGTTGCCTACCTGTCGGCACGGGGCAAATACGCCGTAGTCGGAGCCGGCCTGCTGGCGCTGGGACTATCGGTGGGGGCGGCCTTCCTCTTTGATACGATTGCTGCCCATGCCAGGGCCCGACTGCATCGCATCCATAAGGGGCGGCGTTCCAGCCGGCAGGTTCGTGTTCCAGGGAGCAAGGCCTCGGGCTAGACGTCAAATGCGGATGGCCGTGGGGCGGTGATTTGGCCACCAACCAATCACCCCCCCACGGCCGCCCGCTGAGATTCTAATTACCCAATCTTATAAATGTGGTAACTGGATTCACTCGGGAAGGAATCCGTGAATTTGCCCTTGGCATCAACCGATATTGTCCGGTTCTCGTCTACTACCTGGACGGACGATGCCTTGATGTCCGCCGGAAGCTGGAAGGTGCGGCCTCCAGGAGAAGAATTCCCGTCCACCATGGCGAATATGTATGCAGCGCCATTATAGGTCTTGAGCATGGTGTCAAGCCCCGTCCCAAACGAATACTTGTAGGACTGGGTGTTCAATACCGGCGCCAACGCCCGGATCTGCGCGTTCACCTGGGTGGCAGCGGCAACCTGGGCATTTCCGCAGAAGCTCGGTGTGACCTGCGACTGGCGAATGATATTGCTCGACTGGCAGGGTCCGGAGAGACTCTGGTTGAAGTACACCAGCCCGCGTGCCTCATTAATGATGGAATCCATGACGGAACCCTTGAGTTGCGCAGGCGTGACGTTGGCCGTGAAAGGACCCCCGCCGGGGCCGCCGTTCATCAACTCGACGAATTGCCACGGGGACTGCAATTTGCCATCAGCAGCATCTTGCTTGCGCAATGACGCCATCGTTTTGCCGTAGCTTGAAGCAGTTCGGCAGTTGGCCTGTGTCACCGGCGTGATGTAGTTCTGTCGGAAGGGGGTCCAGCTGCAGAACGGGACTGTGTACCAGTACATGTCCAAAGAGACGGCATCCGTGTAGTTGTTTACATATGCCTGGGCATCAGCCTGGTTCATGTCGCCACTCATGACCATCTGGGTGAAGTTGGCGTAGTTGAAGCGGCCGTTGCCTTTGCTTGCGTCCACAAGCGCCTGCAGGTGCTTGCGGCCTTCAGCGGGGGTGAACCGACCGTCGACCTCGTCGTCAAGAAAGTTTCCAACCCAGTTTGTGCTGGAATCGGTGAAGCTGCTGTTCAGCTTGCCGCCAATCCAGAATTGATTGTTGTCCTTGAACAGGCTGTAGGGTGTGGACGCATCCATGCCAATATAGGTGTTGATGCCCACCTTCTTGTCATATTGGGCTTCGGCGTTCGTGCTCATGCCGTCGTACCAAGCAACAATCGGGAAGAAGCTCGGATCGGACCAACCGGCTGCATTGGCTTTGGGGAACTGCTTCCAGTATGCCGAACCGCCTTCCCATGGAATTCTGGGAAGGTTGAGGGTCCCGGGCACACTCGATGCACCTGCGGGTGCCGTCGTGGGCGTCCCGGTGGGCGCTGTCGTCGGTGCTGTCGTCGGCGCTGTCGTCGGTGCCGTCGAGGGCGTCCCGGTCGGCGCTGTCGTTGGCGCTGTCGTTGGTGCCGTCGTGGGCGCGGTCGTCGGTTTGGGTGCGGTGACAGGGGTGGGCGTCGCCGTCCCCGAGCCGGGAGTGAACACTACGTCGACGTAGTAGTTGGAATTCTTGTAGGTGTTCGTCGGGAACCTGCCGCCATTGCCGTACGCGTAAACGCCGCCGGCCGACGGAATGGTAAGGGGGCCGTGGGTCTTGGCTTTCGAGAGTCCCTGTTCGTCCGCCGAGTATGCGCCGTGCGGGGCCACATAGGAGGCCACATAATTTTGGCCCTTCTTGATGGCCACAGGTGAAGACAGGGAAACGGTCAGCCATCCGCTCTTGGATTCCTTTGACGGCTCCATGACCGCCGAGGACAGTTTCTTGCCGGCACCGCTCCAGAGCGTGACCGGGTGGGGGCCGGTATTTTGCGGTCCCTTGTAGAAGCGAATTGCAGATACTTTTCCGTCGACTGAGCTCGAGAAGCGTGCTCCCAATTCAACGGAGACCCTGTCGGGGTCAGTGACGGTTCTGGGAGTCACAGACGAAAGGATGGTGACCGACGAAGCCTTCGCCGACGCCGGCGCAGGTGCCGATATCGTGGCAGCCACCGCAAAGGCGGGAAGAAGCAACGCCAGGGTGGAGACACCGGCAATCGCCACCAGTGGCCGTCGAAGGGCGGACATTCGTCGGACTGCCGGCTTTGCCGGACCATGTAACGGACGGTAATTTTGCATAGGGGCATTCCTGGGTGTGTGATGAGCTGAGACCTACAAAACCTTCCCCGAGATGAAATCGTAACATGATTGCGTTTTCATAACGGCGCTGGGTGGTGTCGAGACACCACTTTCCAGCCGACTGGCAGGCTCCTACACGCGACTGCTGTTGTCGCGTTCCCAGCCTTTGAGGGCGTGTGATGCTTGCATGCTCCGCAGCTTTCCAATGACGGCAAAGCTGCCGTAAACCAATGCATCAACGCCGCTCCGAGGTCCACGGACGCTGGCCAGCAACGGACGCAAAGTAGATTCTGCCTTGAGATTCCCGGACAGTTCACGGTTTCCGCGGTAGATGCGGTTCAGGGTCAGTAGCAGGGAACCCGCCGTTGTGGGCGTGCGCACCACGGCCGGCGTGGTCGGAATTACGGACTTCTCGGCCGCTGAGAAGAGGGAGTCGACAAACGCGTCATCGCCGGTAACGGCGGGGAATTGGTCAAAGCGCCCATGCCCCGCTTCGGTGAGGGCGTAGGCGCCCGCGCCCCATAGGTGATTGTGCAGCTGCGGGATCCGGTTGCGAGCGCGATAGTATGCCCGGACCCAAAAGTCAGCGTCGGTGGTTTCGTACCGGTACTCCGGGCGGGCCGCGAGAGGGCCGGTGACTCCCATCGCATCGAAAAGTTCGCCTACGGCCTCCGCCGTCACTTCTATGTCGGCATCCAAATACAAGCGCGGCCAACGGGTGGCAGCAGCATCTGCTGCATTCAGTGCGGCCACTTTGGAAGGTGCGCTGAGGTCCAGGACCTTGACGCCGGGGAAGGACCTGGCGATTTCCGCGGTTGCATCCGTGCAGCCGTTGCATGCCACGATTACTTCCAGGACGCCGGATGCGGCCAGGGTTGCCAGTGGTGCCAGGGTCCTGGCAATGACAGAGGCTTCATCGTGGGCGGGGATGATGACGCTCCCTGACGGAAAACCGTCTGCAGTTGCTGTAGGCCTTGACGCGGCGGGAACGCACTGCGGCAACAGGCTCCAATCTTCCAATCCCATTAGGGCCGCAGCCGCACGTCGTTGCCCCGGTTGCCAAATGCGGGCCACCGCGCCAGCGGCCCTAATGGCACGGACCGCGATTGCATAGGGTTTTGAGTGGTGCCGGGCCGCGTAGCGCACCTTGTTGACTTCCAAAAGCGCAGTGAGCTTGGCGGAGGACCCCGATCCGCCCCGGGAGTGCCGCATGATTGCCTGGGGTTCGAACCAAATTGAGCCACCGAGTTGTCGGAGACGCCGACAGTAGTCCGTTTCTTCCGAGTACAGAAAATACTTCTCGTCCCAGGGGCCCACCGATGCAGCTGTGTCTGCCCGGACGAGGATGGCGGCTCCCGTCGCCCAGTCGACCCGATGAGGATGCTGGTAGCTTTCGGCGTCAGCGTCGGTCTCCGACAACCAGCTCGGGCGGGACGGCACGTGTGAACCGAAGGCCGCATCACCTAGATGTCGGCCCAATGTCGGCTCGCGCCGCAGTGAATGATAGGTGCTTCCGTCGTCGTCTTGCAGCCGGGGGACGACGGCGCAGGCCTTGGACTCGTAAAGCCGGGCCAGCATGGTCTTGATTGCCCCGCGCTCGACGGCCAAGTCGGGGTTAAGGATCAGCAGGGTGTCCGTGCTTCCCGCCTTGGTGGCGGCAACGTTGATGCCTCCGGCATACCCGAGGTTCCCTCCGGTCGAGAGGCTGGTGATGTCTTTGTGCGCCTCCAGCGCCATCAAGGTGCCGTTGGACGGGGAGTTGTCGACCACGACGACGCGAATCGTCTGATCGTACGTTTCGGCTCTGAGAGTGGACACCAGCCGGGTGATGTCGCGGTCGTTGTTGTAGGTGACGACCAGGACGGTAACGGCAACGTGTTTGTCCGGGCCGCTAAATACCCCCGGGGTCAGCGGAGTTTTCAAGTCCGGCACCGTCGAGGGCAAATCGGTTTCGAGGGCGGCCGGTCGTACGGCCGGCCGGTCGCGGCGCACGGCAAGATAGGCGACTGGGCCATCCACCAGATAGCGACGGCCCATTCGGACGGGTTCCTTGGACAGGCGCCAAGCCCATTCCAGGCCGTGCTTGCTGACCCACTGTGGTGCCCTCGCCACACGCCCGGCAAGAAAGTCGACGGCCGCTCCGAATCCCAGCAGTGCACCGGCGCCGGTCAGATGTCCATAGCGGGCCATCCACAGTTCCTGACGCGGCTTGCCCAGGCCCACCAACAAAAGTTGGGTATTCGCTGCCCTGATGTCTTCGGCCAGAGCGATGGACCTGTCCGGATCAGAGATGGCACTTCGCTCGGGGGCCCACCAGCCGGAGACCGCCAGATCGGGTCGCGCCCGGGCCAGTGTCGCCTTGAGCTGCTCGTGGGTTTCTGTAGTGCCGCCGAGAAAGCCAACCCGCACACCGTGGCGCTCAGCATCGTCCAAAAGGGGATTGATGATGTCACTGCCGGCCAGCCTCGGCCAGATCCGCCCGGTTTTGCGAGCCGTCTGTGCGACGAGGGGCGCGCCATCAAGCAGGTAGAGAAAATCCTTGCCGTCAAGCGTCCCGTGCCAGCGCTGGCCTGGACCAAAATGATGGACATGGTCCAGATTGACCGACACGACGCCCAGGGGCGTGCCGGAGGCCGCGCGGGCCCGCGACGATATTGTCGCAACGGCCTCGTTCAATTCAAGCAGGTCCACGTCTATCCCACTCAGCGATATCCTGCCATGGCTCCCCGGGTTCATGCTCATACGGTACCTTCACGGTGGGCGAAATGGGCGGCGCAACCTATTCTGGGGATGCGCCGAAGTAACAATCGAGCATTTAGCCTCATGATGGGCAACGAGGCAACGATCATCCCGCCAGCCTCCCCGCCACCTGCTGCACCACATGTTCGGCAATCGCCATGGACGACGTCGCCCCCGGGGACGGGGCGTTGCGCACGTGCAGGATCCGCCGGGTGCCGGTGATGACAAAGTCGTCCACCAGGCCGCCGTCGGCGTTCATCGCCTGGGCGCGGATGCCCCGGTGGCCGGGAACGACGTCGGCCACGGCCAGCTCCGGCACATAGGCCCTCGCCGCACCAACAAAGGCGCGCCTGCTCAGCACGGTGCGCACCTCGCGGACCGCGGCAGGCACGTTCCCGGCGGCGAAGCGCCAGAATCCGGGGAAGCCTGCCACCTCGGCCAGGTCGGAAGGGGAGAACTGCAGGCCGCGGTAGGCCTCACGCCCGCCGGCCAGGAAGGCATTGGGACCCACCATGACAGCCCCGTCCACTCGCCTGGTCAGGTGCACGCCCAGAAACGGGTAGCGGGGATCGGGGACCGGGTAGATGAGTCCGTTGACCAGCCCGCTCCGTTCGGGCCGCAGCAGGAAGTACTCGCCGAAGAACGGCACAATCCGCGGCTCGCGGGCGTCCCCTGAGTTCTTTGCCAACCGGTCCGACTGCAGCCCGGCGCAGTTGATGACAAGGTCAAAGTCCTCCAGCCCGGCGTCCAGTTCAACGCGCACCCCCGTGCCGGTCTCCGCCAATGCCTGGACCCGGCTGCCGAGCCGGACAACCCCGCCGGCCTCGGTGAACTCGCTGGCCAGCGCCGCAGTGACGGCCCGGTAGTCGGTGATGGCGGTCGTGGGGGAGTGGAGGGCGGCGACCCCCACGGCGTGCGGCTCTATGTCGGCCAGCTCGCTGCCGTCAACCATCCGGACGCCCGGGACCCCGTTGGCGACGGCGCGCTTGAAGATGGCGCGCAGCCGCTCCAGTTCCGCCGCGTCCCGTGCCACCACCACCTTCCCGCATTCCTCAAACGGGACGTCGCGCCGCGCCGCAAGATCCCGCAGCAGGCCCACGCCCCGTCGGCAAAGCGTGGCCTTCAGGCCGCCGGGCTCGTAGTAGAGGCCGGCATGGACCACCCCGCTGTTGTGCCCCGTCTGGTGGAAGGACAGCTCCGCCTCCTTCTCAAACAAGGTCACTTCCGACGCCGTTCCGCCCAGCAGCAGCTCCCTCGCCACGGCGGTGCCGATGATCCCCCCGCCGACGACGGCGGCCTTGGCCCCCGTCACGGTTCCCGCCGTGCGTTGAGGTGCTGGGCGAGGCGTTGCTGGGCGGGGGGCGGGGTGTAGCCGGTGTCTTGGAGTTTGCTGAGGTTGAGGGTGCTGTGGGTGGGGCGTGGCGCGGCATTGGGTTTGTCGGCGAAGTATCGGGCGGCGGGGATGCCGGTGACCATGGTGCGGGGGTGGCCGAGGAGTTCATAGGTGTCGGCGGCGATGTCGGCCCAGGTTTGGACGGGGCCGGTGTTGGAGACGTTGTAGGTGCCGTGGGGCGCGCCGGTGGTCAGGAGGTGGTGGATGGCGGCGGCGAGGTCCTCGGTGAAGGTCAGCCGGCCGTGCTGGTCGTTGACGACCTGGGGCTCGATGCCGCGGGCGGCGAGGGCGGCCATGGTGTTGACGAAGTTGCTGCCCTCGCCGATGACCCAGCTGGTGCGCAGGAGGTAGTGGCGCGGCGTGGTCGCCGCGGCGGTGTCCCCGGCGGCCTTGGACTGGCCATAGACGCCCAGGGGGGAGAGGGGTTCGTCCTCGCCGTGGACCTTTACGGTGCCGTCGAAGACGTAGTCGCTGGAGAGCTGGACCAGGGTGGTGCGGTGTTCGGTGCAGGCCCGAGCCAGCATGGTGACGGCGGTGGCGTTCACGGCCCAGGCAGCGGCGCGCCCGGCGGGGGTTTCGGCGGCGTCCACGGAGGTGTACGCGGCGGCGTTGATGACGGTGTCATAGCGGGAGAAATCAATCCCGGCGAAGGGATCCGGGGCGGCGAGGTCCAGTTCGGTGCGGGTGAGGAAGTCCACGCCCGCCTCCCCGCGGTAGAGCCCCTGCAGGGCGCGGCCGAGCTGGCCGTTGGCGCCCAGGACCAGGGTGCGTTTCCCGTGCACGGGGTCCACCCCGGACAGGCGGGGGTGGGCGCGGTCCTTCGCGGAGACCTCGGCGCCCTCCAGCGGGATGGGCCAGGGGATGTTCACGGTCTCGTCGGCCAGGTTCAGGAAGGTGTACTTGGCCTTGGGGGACCAGTGGTCGTTGACGAGGTAGCTGTAGGCCGTGTTGTCCTGCAGGGTTTGGAAGGCGTTGCCGACCCCGGCCGGGACGAAGACGGCGGTGGAGGGGTCGATCACGGCGGTGAACACGGCCCCGAAGGAGTCCCCGGCGCGCAGGTCCACCCAGGCGCCGAACACGGACCCGGTGGCGACGGAGATGAACTTGTCCCACGGCTCGGCATGGATGCCCCGGGTGGTGCCGGCCGTTTCGTTGAAGGAGATGTTGTTTTGCACCGGCCCGAAATCCGGCAGCCCGGCGGCCGCCATCTTCTCCCGCTGCCAGTTCTCCTTGAACCAGCCCCGGCTGTCCCCGTGCACGGGCAGGTCAAACAGCAGGACGCCGGGAATCGGGGTGGGCCGGGCGGCCAGGGCCTTGCCGAACACCGGCCCCGCGGCGGGGGCGCCGCCCCCGGGCGCGGGACTGCCGGCCCCGGGCCCGTCCGTGGCCGGTCCGGGGCCGGCATGCCGGCTCACGGGCGGCCCTCCCGGCCCGAGGGGGCCGGCCCCGCGGAGGCGGGGACCCGGACCTGTTCGCCGCGGCGGGCGTAGCCGGCCTCGGTGGCGGCCTTTTGCGGCCGCCACCAGGCCTCGTGCTCCCGGTACCAGGCGATGGTCGCGGCCAGGCCGGCGTCGAAGTCGGCGTAGGCCGGCGCCCAGCCCAGCTCGGTGCGCAGCCGGGTGGGGTCGATCGCGTAGCGCAGGTCGTGGCCGGGCCGGTCCGTGACGTGGTCGTACGCGCCGGGGTCCTGGCCCATGGCGGTAAGGATCCGTTGGATCACATCCTGGTTGTTGTGCTCCCCGTCGGCCCCGATGAGGTACGTTTCCCCGGCCGCGCCGCGCTGAAGGATCGCCAGCACCGCCGAGGAGTGGTCCTCGGCGTGGATCCAGTCCCGCACGTTCACCCCCGCCCCGTAAAGCCGGGGCCGGATCCCGTCAATGACGTTGGTGATCTGGCGCGGGATGAACTTCTCCACGTGCTGGTACGGGCCGTAGTTGTTCGAGCAGTTGCTGATGGTCGCGTTGATCCCGAAGGAACGCACCCAGGCCCGCACCAGCAGGTCCGAGCCGGCCTTCGTGGCCGAATACGGGCTCGAGGGGTTGTACGCGGTGGCCTCCGTGAACCGCTCCGGCTCATCCAGGGCCAGGTCCCCGTAGACCTCGTCGGTGGAAATGTGGTGGAAGCGGGTGCCGTGCCGGCGCACCGCCTCCAACAGCGTGAACGTCCCCACCAGGTTGGTCTGCACAAACGGTGACGGGTCCGCCAGGGAATTGTCATTGTGGGACTCCGCCGCGTAATGGACCACGGCGTCCACCCCCGCCACCAGTGAATCAACCAGGGCCGCATCACAAATGTCACCCACCACCAGCGAGAACCGGCCCGCGTCCAGCCCGGCCAGCGACCCCCGGTTCCCCGCATACGTCAACTTGTCCAGCACGGTCACTGCACAGTCCGTGTGCTCCATGACATAGTGGACAAAGTTGGACCCAATAAACCCGGCCCCGCCGGTGACAAGGATTCTCTGCATGACCCCAGCGTAGCGCCGGTCCGCCTGCGGTACAGCGGGGCTCGACACGGAACGGGCAGGACGGCAGCTATGCGTGGAATTATTCTCGCCGGGGGCACGGGCTCGCGGCTTCATCCGATCACCCTGGGCATCAGCAAGCAGCTGGTGCCCGTCTATGACAAGCCGATGATCTACTACCCGCTCTCCACCCTGATCCTGGCGGGCATCCGCGACATCCTGGTCATCACCACCCCGCACGACGCCGGGCAGTTCCAGCGCCTCCTGGGCGACGGGTCCCAGTTCGGGGTCAACCTCACCTACAGGCAGCAGCCCTCCCCGGACGGACTGGCACAGGCCTTCATCCTCGGCGAGGAGCACATCGGCCATCAGACAGTGGCCCTGGTGCTGGGCGACAACATCTTCTACGGCCCCGGCCTGGGCACCCAGCTGCAAAAGCACGAATACCTCAGCGGCGGCTCCATCTTCGGCTACTGGGTCAAGGACCCCGCCGCCTACGGCGTGGTCGACTTCGACGCCGCCGGCAAGGTGGTCTCGCTGGAGGAAAAACCGGCCAAGCCCCGCAGCAACTACGCCGTGCCCGGCCTGTACTTTTACGACAACGACGTCATCGCCATCGCCAAGGAGCTCAGGCCCTCGCCCCGCGGGGAACTGGAAATCACCGACGTGAACCGCGCCTACCTCGAACGCGGGGACCTTCACGTCGAACTGCTGCCCCGCGGCACCGCCTGGCTGGACACCGGAACCTTCAGCGACCTCAACGACGCCTCCACCTTTGTGCGGACCGTGGAAAGCCGGCAGGGCCTGAAGATCGGGGCGCCGGAGGAAGTGGCCTGGCGCCAGGGCTTCCTCAGCGACGACGAACTCCGCCAACGCGCCGAAAAACTCGTCAAAAGCGGCTACGGCGCCTACCTGCTGCAGCTCCTGGGCTGACGCGTGGTCTGACCCGCGGCTCGCCCGCGGGTCAGCCAGCGGGCACCCGGACCGGCGGACGCCCAATCGGTGCGATAATTAAGTGCGTCGGATATGACTTATTTGGTGCCGCCCCTGTGGCCCAGCCTTTTTTGTTTCAATCCGGCTGCCCGGCCGGTCCCGGCCAGGCACTGCGCTTAAGGAGCATGCGTTTTGGTTTCGACTTCCGCTGACCACTTCCACGACGGACCGCTGACGGACGTGGAAGTGCGCCGCATCCGCAACGACTTCCCCATCCTTGACCAACAGGTCAACGGCAACACGCTCGTGTACCTGGACTCCGGCGCCACCTCGCAAAAGCCCGTCAGCGTCATGGAGGCCGAGCAGGAGTTCTACGAGCAGCGCAACTCCGCCGTGCACCGCGGCGCCCACACCCTCGCCGTCGCGGCCACCGATGTCTTCGAGGACGCCCGCTCCACCGTGGCCGCCTTTGTCGGGGCGGCGGACAACGAGCTGGTCTGGACGGCAAACGCCACGGCGGGACTGAACCTGATCGCCTACTCCTTTGGCAACGCGAGCACGGGCGACGTCACGCCGGAAGCCCGGCAGTTCGCCGTGGGGCCCGGCGACGAGGTGCTGGTGACCGAGATGGAACATCACGCCAACCTGGTCCCGTGGCAGGAACTGTGCCGGCGCACGGGGGCCACGCTGAAGTTCATCCCCATCATGGACGACGGCCTGCTCGACATGGAGGCCGCCGCCGCGCTGTTCACCTCCCGCACCAAGGTGTTCTCCTTCACCCACGTCTCCAACGTCACCGGCGTCATCAACCCCGTGGTGGAGCTGGCTCGGATGGCGCACGACGTCGGCGCCCTGGTGGTGCTCGACGCCTGCCAGTCCGCTCCCCACCTGGGCCTGAACGTGAAGGCCCTGGACGTGGACTTTGCCGTGTTCTCCGGCCACAAGATGCTCGCCCCCACAGGCATCGGCGCCGTCTACGGCCGCGCCGAGCTGCTCGACGCCATGCCGCCGTTCCTGACCGGGGGCTCCATGATCACCACCGTCACCATGGAGCACGCCGCTTACCTGCCTTCGCCGCAGCGTTTTGAGGCCGGCACCCAGCCCATCTCGCAGGCAGCCGCCTTTGCCGCCGCCGTCAACTACCTCAGCGAGACCGGCATGGACCGCATCCACGCCTGGGAGGCGGCCCTTGGCCAGCGCATGGTGGCTGGGCTGGAGGCCATCCCCGGCATCCGCGTGCTGGGACCCGCCGCCGGCACGGCCCGGGCCGGCCTGGCCGCCTTTGAGGTGGACGGCGTGCACGCGCACGACGTCGGACAGTTCCTTGACGCTGCCGGGGTCGCCGTCCGCGTGGGCCACCACTGTGCGCAGCCGCTGCACCGCCGGCTGGGCCTCAGCGCTTCCACCCGCGCGAGCGCCTACCTGTACAACACCACCGCCGAGGTGGATGCGTTCCTTGCCGCCGTGGCCGGGGTGCGCCCCTACTTTGGAATCACGGGAGACTGACACCATGAGTGCATTGGATTCGCTGTACCAGCAGATCATTCTTGAACAGGCGAAGGCCCGCCGGGGAGCGGACCTGCCGAACCACCAGCTGGCGGGGGAGGACCTGCCGGCCGGCACGGGGCAGTGCCACCAGCTCAACCCCGTGTGCGGTGACGAGATCACGCTGCGGGTGGAAACCTCCGGCGGCGGTGCCGACAGGGCGGTCTCCGGGATCCACTGGGCGGGGGACGGCTGCTCCATCTCCATGGCCTCGGCCTCCATCCTCAGCGAGCTGGTGGTGGGCCTGGGCGCCGGCGAGGTGCAGGGGATGATCGACAATTTCCGCGAGGTGATGCGCTCCCGCGGAAAAATGCAGGCGGACGAGGAAATCCTGGGGGACGCCGCCGCCCTCTCGGGAGTCTCCAAGTTCCCGGCCAGGGTCAAGTGCGCCATGCTCGCATGGGTCGCCGCGGAGGATGCGCTGAGGCAGACGGCGTAGCGGGAAACCGTCACGGCGTCCACGTCCGGGGTTGCCGGCTTGGCCCTGCCCCACCATGTGGACGTGCCCGTGCGGCTTACGCGCGCATGACGTAATCCTCCACGAGGCGGTGGACGGTTTCCCTCCCGCACCGCCCCATGGACGGCAGCGCCATGGAGGCCTGCTGCAGGCAGCCGGTGCGCAGCATGCCGATCAGCTCCTCGGCGCACTGCTCCAGGCGCTTGGCCCCGACCATGTGGCTGGCGGCGCACAGGCTCAGGGCCGCGTCCATGGCGCCGTCCAGGTCTTCCGTGCGAATGGCCGTGGACAGCCTTTGGAACCGGCCCGTCCACATGTCCACGAAGTTGCTGACGAAACCCTTGCATGCCTCGGTCTCTCCCCCGAGGGAGTCCTCAAGGTCATGCAGCTGGCCAAGGCTCATCAACGGGGGGCATCGCCGTGTCATGTGCGTTCCCCTTCCCGTCGCGTGCAGTTGCCAGAGTCCCACTGTAGTTCCCCCGGCTGGCCGGCTGAGGGGATCCGGGCCTCATTTCCCATACGCTGCGGGAAGCTTGGGGCTGAATCCAAGGTCTTCAGACTTGAGGAAGTCTTGCGCCATTCTTCCGCGTATCTTCCCGGTTTTGACTGTGGTTCCTTGAGCCGCGTGCGGGATTGTTGATCCCATCGTCAGGACCACCTGCCGCGGAATGAAGTTGAACAAGTTGAACAAGGGGTCTCACAATGAACAAGATGGGCAAAGGCGCAATCGCAACCGGTGTGGGCGTCCTCCTGTTGGTGGGCGGTGGCGGAACGCTCGCCACCTGGAACCAGGCACAAAACGCAAGCATGGGCTCCGTGGTCTCGGGTGACCTGAACCTGGTGGCCAGCAACGGCAAGTGGACCAACGCCGCCGGCACCGCCATCGCCGACATCTCCGCCTACCGCGTGGTCCCCGGCGACGTCCTGACCTACACGCAGGACGTCAACGTCACCCTGACCGGCGACCTGATGACCGCCAAACTGACCGTCACAGGCGTCGGCGCCGACGGGACCGGATCCGCGGCGTTCGGCGGCGCCGCCACAGCCAGCGCCACCACGCTGACCAAGGGCACCCAGGTCCTGCCGGACGCCATCCTGAAGCCCAGCGATTCCGGCGTGGTCAAGGCCTCCACCACGTTCACGTTCAAGTCCTCGGCCACGGGCCGCACCGCCACCAACGCCTCCTACAGCCTTGGCAACATCGGCTACGCGCTGGTGCAGCAGGCGCCCGCCTCCGCGAACAACTCGTAGCGGCGGCAGCCGGTTCCCCGCAGGGGGGCGGCTGGACCAGTTCGAAGACCCCGGTGGTGTGCCGGCCATGGCAGGCACACCGCCACCCCTTCCGGAGATGTCATGCGAAGTTCCCCCATGTTGAAGGCGGCCGGCCTGGTCCTGGCCGCGGTGCTCCTGGGACTCCTGGCCGTCCAGGGCAGCTACGCACTCTGGAACACGGCCGTCAGCGCCAACGCCGGAACCATCCAGGCCGCTGACTTCAGGGTCAGCCTGACCGACACCTCGGTGAACAACACCACCGACATGACGCTCCCCGACGGCACCGCCGCCGCGATAGCCCTGACCACGACGCCGGCCGGCACCGTCCTCCCCGGACAGGCCACCTACGCCGGGGTCCGCTTGGGAAACGTCACCAACGCCGGCGGCGACTTCACCATCCAGGCCGCCCTCGGCTCCACGCCCGGCAAGACCGACGCCGGCAGCGGACTGGCCGGCTACCTGACCGTCAAGGCCGTGGCCGCGGCCGCGCTGGACCAATGCTCCAGTGCCGCGCTCTACGCGTCCGCGCCTCCCGCCGACCTGCCCGCCATGACCATCGCCAAGGGCGCCACCGGGGTGTTCTGCTTCCAGGTCGCCCTCAACGCAGCCACTCCCGCCGCCCTGGCGGGAAGCACCGCCGCAATCACGCTTCCCATCGTCGTCACCCAGCAGTAGAAAGGGACCGCCATGACCGCCCTCCAGACACCCGCCGATCCCGGCGGGGCCGCCAGTCTTACCGCGCCGGAGCGCTGGTTGCGCCTGGCAGCGCGCGGGGCGGCCTTCCTGATGTTCATTGCCGCCGCGCTGGCCGCCCTGGTCCTGGTGGTGGCGCCGCTTGCGACCGGTTCCCAGACGTACACCGTCCTGACCAATTCCATGGCTCCCAAATACGCCCCCGGAACGTTTCTGGTGGTCAAGCCAACCTCCTTCGCCAGCCTGCGGGTGGGAGACATCATCACCTACCAAATCGAGTCCGGGAAGCCTGCCGTGATCAGCCACCGCATCGTGTCCGTGGGGACCACGGAGTCCGGGGAGCGGGTCTTCACGACCAAGGGCGACAACAACTCGCTGGCCGACGCCGCACCGGTCCACGCCCAGCAAGTCAGGGGCAAGCTGCTCTACGCCGTCCCCTATGTCGGACTCGTGGCCAACAAGCTGGGCCAAACCAACCGCGGGGCCCTCATGCCCCTTGCGGCCGTTGGGCTCGTCGGCTTTGGGGCGTTCAGCATGGCGCAGGGAGTCCGGGGAAGGAAGCGCGTCACGAAGGAATCCGGGCAGGCCTCATGACACCGCCCGGGCCGGCCGGGCGCCCGGGAGGCCCCCGGCACCGGGTCGCGGTCCTGCCGGCCGGAGCGGTGCTGGCGGCGGCGCTGGCCGTGCTGGTGGCGGCCCCCGCCTCCGCCACGGACGGTCCGGAGATGCTGTTGAGCAGCGACGGCGTGCATTTCACCAGGGGGCAGGCGCCGGTCATCTTTCGCAGCCTCTCAGGCATGGTGCCCGGCGAGTCGCGGCCTGGAAGCGTCTGGGTCCGCAACGGCGGCACGGAACCGGCGGAAATCGCCCTCGCCGTGAAGTCCGTGGGTGGGATTGACGTCCTTACCGAGTCCCTGGACCTGGTGGCCGGTTCTCGAGGCAACGGTTCAGCCACCGTGCCGCTGCCGTCCCCCGGCAGCTGCCGGAGCGTGTTCCAGGGCTGGGGCCTGGCGCCCGGCGAGACCAAGCGCCTGGACCTGGCCCTCGGCATGGACGCGTCCGCAAGCAACGCCACGAGGCGTGACAGCGCAAGCGTGCAGCTGGTATTCCTCATGCGCGGAACCGGCGGCCCGGCCACTGCCGCGGCCTGCCCCGCGCCGGGCGCTCCGGCGGACCGGAACACGGTGCGGCAGGCCGTGCCGGCCGGCATCATTGCCGAGGATCCCGCCCCAGGGTCCGCGGCCCATCAGGCGGCGGCCGGGACATCCGGCGTCGAACCTCAGGACGGCCCATCAGCCGAACGGGCCACGCACAGTAACGTGGAGGGCAACGACCAGCGGCCGGCGCAGCTGCTGATGTTCGTCGCGGGCCTGCTCCTTTTCGCCGCGCTGCGCACCAGGAGACGCAACTCATGAAAGACCAGACACCCCCGGTTGCTGGCCGGACCGGGGCGGGGCGGCTGCGCCCGCTGCCGGGCTTCAGGGCCGCCGTGGTGGTGTTCCTGGCGACCGTGCTGGTGGGCGCGGGGACCCTTGCCGCCGTGGCCAACTGGCAGCAGAGCGCCACGGCAACCATCGCCATCACCGCCGGCGCCCCGGCGGCGCCGCCGCCTGCCGGCACCGTGGTGACCGCCAACCCCGTGTTGGCCGTCCGGCCAACCGTGCTGGATCCTGAACAGGTCACCTGCCAGCCGGTTCCGGCCCAACCAACGGACAAGGCCGCTGACATCAAATTCACGTGGCCCGCGGCGGGCAGGGCCACCTCCTATGTGGTCACCCTGTCCTATGACGACAAGGGCTACAGCTATCCGGGAGCCGCCACCGTCACCGCCCCCGCCGCGACGTTCACGCTGCAGCGGACGGCGGCCGCCTACGGCCACTATGTCCTCAGGGTCCTTCCCATGAACGGGGCCGATGCCGGGGACCCGATCTATCGGACCTACCAATACTCCGCGGAGCCGGCAGACAACTGCTACTACGCCCGTCCCGACGGCAGGTCTCCGCTGGCCATTCCCGTTGTCAGCGCCCAAGCACTCGTGAAGGGTGCCACCACGGCCGCCCTTCCCCTCAGCTGGACCGGGTCCGCCGGCACCAGCTATGTGGTCACGCTGGTGTCCGCCACGTCGGGCTACGGCATGGAGGCCACCGTGAGCGGCGGCGGAATCACCGTGACGTTTCCCCGGGCCGCAAGCGGACAAGGCGCGCCGTTCCATTCCAACTACAGCCTCCGGATCCAGCCCGTAAACGGCACCACCGTGGGCGACCCCGTCTACAAGACCGTCCAGTACTACGACTGGGGATCCGGCCTGTACTGACGGGTGCCCTGCGCCGCGTCGGCGCTGAACACGCCAGTGTCGGGTACCCCGTGGGGGAGCACGATGCGCATGGTGGTGCCCACGTCGCGCTCGCTGCGAACGGAAATGGTCCCGCCATGCTTCGCCACTATGGACCTGGTGATCAGCAGTCCCAGGCCGAGGCCGGGGATGGAGCGATTCAGGGCCGGATCGGCACGGAAGAACTTCTTGAACGCGTCCGCCTGCTCGGCGCTGTTCATGCCCAGTCCGGTGTCCTGCACTTCGCACACGAGGTCACCGCCTTCGGGCCAGGCGCGCACCGTGACGGTTCCGCCGTCGGGCGAATACTTGATGGCGTTCGACACCAGGTTGTCCAGCACCTGTCCGAACCGGACGGCGTCAACCATGGCGGGCAGGCTCAAAGGCATCTCGTTGACCAGCTCCACGCCGGTGATGTCCGCGGCCGGACGCGCCGACGACAGGCTGTCGGCCACCACGCCGGCCACATCCGTCAGTGACTTCTCCACGGTGATGGAATCGGTGGTGAGCAGGTCATGGACCAGCCGGCTCAGCCGTTCGGCATTTCGTTCAGCCACTTCCAGGTACTTCACGACGCGCCCGGGAAGGAGCTCGGGTTCCTCCAGCGCCAGGCCCAGATATCCCTGGATGGATGTCAGCGGGGTGCGGAATTCGTGGGAAACGTTGGCAACAAAGTCGTCCTTGGCTGCCAATGCGGCAATCATTTCCGTATCGTCGTGGAAGGCGATGACGGCGCCGTCGTACCTGCCGTACCCATTCCTGATGGTCCGGGCCGTGGTGGAGAAGGCCCGGGCCTTCTCCCCGGAGCCGATCCACACCCGGTAATTGGTAAAGGAATGGCCCTTGACGGCGCGGTGGACGGGACGTGCCTCCGGGTCCAGGGGGGTTGCCTTGTCCGGGGCAAAGATCAGGAGGTCCTTTTCCTCCGGATCGGTCAGGTGCTCCGGCACGGCCAGGCGGTGCACGCCCTGTTGGGTGGCGTTCATCAGTTGGTCGTGGCCAGTGCCATCAACCACCACCAGCCCCACCGGCACCGTGTCGAGGATGGTGACGAGCAGCTGTTCGCGCTGGCGGCTGGCCTCCAATGAGGCGCGCAGCTGGGCGTCCTTCGCCAGCACGCGCTGGCGCTGGCTGTCCATGCTCGATGTCAGCGCCACCACGGTGAGGGCGAATCCCATCATCATGAAGGGGAACAGCAGCGGCTTGCCCAGCTGTTCACCGGTCACCGGGACAGGGGCAAGCAGGATGGGCAGCCATACGATCAGCAGGGTGCCGAGAGTGCTGGTCACAACTGCCGTCTTGCGTGCCAGCCCTGAGGCCGCCAACCAAAATACCGGAAACAGCATCAGCAATCCTGCCGACGTTGCGTATTGCAGGCTGCCCTGGCGGGTAAACCCGATGGCGACAAAATCCAGGTACGGAATGGCCAGGACGCTGGGGGAGGGCAGCCTGTCCCAAGGAACCAGGACGCAGAGGACAAGAACGGCAGCGTGCAACCACAGGCCGGCGGTGAAGACCGGGTCGGCGAAGATCTTCGGATAGATGGCCGCCCCATGCACCACCAGCAAAATGACGGTCAGGGTCAGCGGCGCCTGCGTGAGCAAGACCTTGACGCGCAAGGTGCGCTCGTAAAAATACCGGCGAATCAGCCGGTCTGCATTGGATTCAGTCAAGGAACGTCCGTCCGGGAAATGTGCTGCACCCACGCACTAAAGTGATTCGCTGGCGCTTGCGGGGAGTTGCGGCCTGGTCACGATCCCACAGGGATCCAGCCATAGACATCGATGATGTCATACTGTTCAAATGCGTGCATTCCTGCGTGGTTGAACAAGGCCCTGTCGCAGGGCGGTCTCTTGAAGGTAGTGGGGTTGTAATGGACAGTCTGCGGACCGCTGTGGTCATAGAGGACGACAGGGACATTCGTGAACTTATCAAGGTGGTGCTGAACCAGTCGGGCTTTGACGTCCACGCCGCGGACACCGGCGCGGCCGGCGTGGAGGCCGTGCGGGAGCACAATCCAGCCGTGGTCACCCTGGACCTGGGACTGCCCGACATCGACGGCTTTGAAGTGGCCCGGCGCATCCGCCTGTTCAGCGACAGCTACATCATCATGCTCACCGCCAGGGACGATGAACTGGACACCCTGCTGGGACTTGAGACCGGCGCCGACGACTACCTGACCAAACCGTTCCGCCCCCGCGAGCTCCGGGCCCGCGTTGGCGCCCTGATGCGCCGTCCACGGCGCGGAAGCGGGGCGGCGCCGGGTTCGGCTTCCGGGAACGCCCAGGCTTCCAGCCCCGCGGGCGGCGGTTTGCCCGCCACCGCGGAGAAGCCGGCTTTCGGCAGCCCCTCCGTGTACACGGTGGCCGGGCCCGTGCCTCCGGACCCGGGACAGGACGCAGGCGGGCAGGCAACCTTGGTCCACGAGGGGCTCTCACTCAACGGAGCCACCCGCACGGTGGAGTTCGAAGGGGCGGAACTGGACTTGACCCGCACCGAATTCGACCTGCTGCTGGCCATGATGGAAAGCGGAAAGCTGGTGCGCTCCAAGGGCGATCTGGTGCGCCGGCTGCGCGGCGAGGAGTATGGGGTGGGCAGCTACATCAGCGACGCCGATGAGCGCACGATCGAAGTGCACATGGCCAACTTGCGCCGGAAGCTGGGCGACGATCCGCGCTCGCCGCGCTGGATCAAGACAGTCCGCGGCGTCGGGTACAGACTGGCGGTTTAGGCGTTCTCCAAACTCCGCTGCCACCGGAAGATGGTTCGCCCAAGGATGAGGCGTGCCCCCTGCGGTCGGGGCGGGCGACCGGGCCTTAGGGCCGGGCCGGAGCGCGCCTGGGACGGCTGGCGGCGGCGGACCGAAAAATGACGAGAAGCACGGCGCCGACGAGGGCCCCGCTGGTGTTGGCCGCAATGTCGCTCCAGGCCGGGAGGCGCGCTGGGAGGAACAGTGCCTGCGCCAGCTCGATGAGGCCGGAAAGCACGGCTGCCGCCATGACGGCAACCCACCAAAACCCGCGGCGCAGACGCGCGGCGATGATGACGCCAAAGGGGACAAACATCAGGATGTTCGCGGCAAACTCAACCTTGCGGTAGCCGATGAACCATTGCGGCAGTCCGTGGCCGTGCAGCCACCCGATGAAATGCATGAGCGCACCGTCAATGGGCCTGTCCACGGGGGATGGCCAGAACACGATGGCGCCCAGGGCCGCAAAATACATTACAGCCACCGGCGTGGCCATCCTGTGCCGTAGATCGATCACACCGCCAGTGTAGCGGCAGGCCATGAATGGATTCCCCACCGAAATTCCATTCGTGGCGGACGGCATGGGCGTCGCGTACCAGAATTGCGGTGGCTCCACTGCCCGAATAGTTTGCTGGGAGTACTCGCTTTTTTGCCCGGGCTACGTGTTTTTGCACTCCACTCTTGTGTCTCCCATTTGGCCTGCCTAACGTCGTATTGGGACGCGCCCGTCAAGGGTGCTCCCATGCTGTTTAGCCAATTTTCTAGAGGATCACGTTCGCAAGGAAGTCAAGCCATGCAACATTTGCAAGAAGGACCTTGCGCAGCACCGCTTAAGTTGCCGAGGACGGGCAAGGCGAACGGATCTCGATGCGGAGCACCAGGGTTTCGCAGAATTGTGAAGTCTGGTCTGGCGCTTGCTGCTTCGTGTGCCATGGTGACTGCAACTTTGGTGTTGGGTACCGTGGGGAGTGCGGCCGCTGCCGACCCATGCGGTGTTGGCAGCAACCCCATCTCCTGTGAGAACAGTAAGCCCGGGACGGATCCGTCCATATGGGATATTTCCGGCGCAGGCGATACGGACATCCAGGGATTCTCCACGGATATCAGCGTCAATGTGGGCCAGACGATCGGCTTCAAGATTAAGACCACGGCGGCGGCCTACACGATTGACATCTACCGCACCGGCTACTATCAGGGTTTGGGAGCGCGAAAAATTGCTTCCGTCACGCCATCGGCCACGTTGCCGCAGTCGCAGCCACAGTGCCTGACTGACGCCACGACTCAACTCTACGACTGTGGTACATGGGCCCTTTCTGCCTCCTGGGCTGTGCCAACGACCGCTGTTTCAGGTGTCTATATTGCACTGCTGACGCGCCCCGACAACGGCGACAAGAGCCAGATCACATTCATCGTTCGCAATGACGCCAGCCATTCAAATGTCGTCTTTCAAACCTCTGATCCGACGTGGCAGGCATACAACACTTATGGCGGAGCCGATTTCTACCAGGGCGCGGCGATAGGCCGGGCATTTAAAATCAGCTACAACCGCCCCGTCGTCACGCGCGGAGACAATGATGGGCGAGATTTCTACTTCGCCAACGAATACCCGATGGTCAGATTCCTTGAGCAAAACGGGTACGACGTCTCCTACATTGCCGGTGTGGATTCAGACCGCCATGGATCCCTCTTGAAGAACCACAACGTGTTCCTGTCCGTCGGACATGACGAATACTGGTCGGCAGCCCAACGGGCAAACATCACGGCCGCAGGAAATGCCGGCGTGAACCTGCAATTCCTCTCCGGCAACGATGACTACTGGCACACCAGGTATGAGGCGTCCACGACTGACAACACCAGCTACCGGACCATTACCTCCTACAAGGAAACCTGGTCGAACGCAAAGATTGACCCAAGCGCGGAGTGGACCGGGACATGGCGCGATCCCCGGTTCGCGTCCCAGGCAAACGGCGCGGGGCTGCCCGAGAACGCGTTGAGCGGAACCATATACATGTCCAACTACACGGACCTTCCTGTCACGGTTTCGGCTGCCGAAGGCAAGACAAGGTTGTGGCGGAATACGGGCCTGTCGACCCTGGCCCCGGGCACCACCCAGGCCTTGGCTCCCCATACGATCGGCTACGAGTCAAACGAGGACCTGGACAACGGATTCCGACCGGCGGGCCTGATCCGCCTTTCCACGACCGTCGGACCCACAGACCAGTACCTTCAGGATTTTGGCAACGTAGTGCTTCCCGGAACAACCACGCACAACATAACCTTGTACAAGAACGCCGGCGGTGCGCTGATCTTTTCAGCAGGCAGTGTGCAGTGGACTTGGGGCCTGGACCAGACGCACGACGGAAACGGGGCTCCCGCCGACCCGCGCATGCGCCAGGCCGAAGTGAACCTGCTCGCGGACATGGGGGCCCAACCCGTGACGCTGGATCCGGCGCTGGCCCGTGCGACCGCCAGCACCGACACAACTCCGCCGGTTGTGACAGTGAGTACGCCTTCGTCTGGCGCGACCATCGCCAACGGCGCCAAAGTGACTGTCACCGGCACGGCGTCCGACGTTGGCGGCGTGGTGGCCGGCGTCGAAGTTTCAACGGACGCTGGCGCAAGCTGGCATCCGGCCAAGGGAACTTCAAGCTGGACCTACAGCTATATCCAGCACGGGGTCGGCGCCATGGCCGTGCTCGCCCGTGGAATTGACGACAGCGCCAACTATCCATCGACACCAACCTCCGTGCCGGTGCAGGTCGCTGGACCTTACAGCGTTTTGGGCGACGAAGTGCCGGCAAATGTGGACTCCGGTGATGGAAGCGCCACCGTGCTTGGCCTTCGGTTCACCCCCAACCAATCCGGGTACGTGTCAGGCGTCAGATTCTATAAGAGTGCTGCGAACACTGGGGTGCACACGGGAACAGTGTGGGACAGCTCGGGGAAGCAACTGGCGACTGTCACATTTTCCAACGAAAGTGCCAGCGGTTGGCAAAGCGCCAAATTCATTTCCCCCGTCAAAGTGACGGCCGGGCAAACGTACGTGGTCTCGTACACCGCCCCCAACGGCCACTATTCCTACGCCTCCTACTACTGGGCATACGCGGGCACCACGGCCGCCCCGATGTCAATCGCGGGAGGGTTTGGTGCGGCCCCGGCAGGGGTCTACAACACGAACGGCAGCTTCCCCACGGACAGCTACCAGGGGTCCAACTATTACGTGGATGCCATCTTCGAAACCACGGACACTTCACCGCTGTCGGCAACAGGGCAGGTGCCGGCCGGGGGTGCATCGAGCGTTGCTGTAGGTACGCCGGTGAGTGCTGTCCTGTCCAAGGACGTTGTATCCACCTCGGTAAACATATCCCTAAAGACGGCTGCAGGAGCTGCAGTCAGTGGTACGCAGGCCTACGATCCTACGACACGGACGGCAACCTTCACCCCCTCGGCAGCGTTGGACACGGGCACGAACTACACCGCCACCATCGCGGCGACTGATGCCAACGGGATATCACTCAGCCAGGGCGGAACCTGGAGTTTCAAAACTGTCCTGCCGGACACCGCAACCGGGGACTGCCCCTGCAGTCTCTATCAGGACAGCTCGGTGCCCACGGTGCTGTCCATTGCTGACGGAAAGTCCGTCTCTCTAGGTGTCAAGTTCAATCCAACGAGCAACGGCACGATTACCGGCATCAAGTTTTACAAGGGACCCGGCAACATCGGCCCGCACGCGGGAACGCTGTACAAATCCGACGGGACTCAACTGGCAACAGTGACGTTTAGCAATGAGACGACCAGCGGCTGGCAAAGTGCTGCCTTCTCCACCCCCGTAGCCGTCACTGCCGGCACGGAGTACGTGGCGGGCTACACCAATCCAACTGGCACATATCCGGCAACCCCGGGCGCTTACAGCAATGACGTCACCACGGGACCGCTACACGTTCCCGCCAACGGGGCCATGTACTCCTACACCGCGAATTTCCCGAACAATCCATCGTCCAGCAGCTATCTGGTCGATGTCATCTTCCAACCAGCACCCACCCCGCTGACGGCTTCAAGCCAGCAACCGCCGGACGGCGCCACCAGTGTCGCGTTAAACGCGCCCATCAAAGCGGTTCTTTCCAAGAACGTCAACGCAAGCAGCGTCAGCATGGTGGTCAAGACAGCAGCGGGAGCAACCGTTGCCGGATCGACGGGCTATGACGCGACGACCAGGACCGCCACGTTTACCCCTGCTGCGGCGCTGGCCACCGCCACGAGCTATTCCGTGACCCTGGCGGCGACCGCGACCACGGGCGAATCCCTGACCGCAGGGAATAGCTGGACGTTCAAAACCGTCCTCCCGGACACCACGGTCGGCAATTGCCCGTGCAGTCTTTACCAAGACAGTTCGACACCAACTGTGCTGTCAATTGCCGACGGCACCCCCCTTTCCCTGGGCGTACGCTTTAGCCCCGCCACGAATGGAACCATCAGCGGCGTGAAATTCTACAAGGGACCGGGCAACGTCGGCACACACACTGGTTCGCTGTACAAGACCGACGGAACCCAGTTGGCCACGGTGACATTCACGAACGAGTCGACAACGGGTTGGCAAACTGCAACGTTCTCAACGCCGGTGGCAGTGACTGCCGGGACCGAGTACATTGCCGGATACACCAACACCACCGGAACATATTCTGCAACCCCGGGAGCCTACGGCGGAGATACGGACATCGGACCCCTTCATGTGCCAGCTGGGGACGGCATGTATTCCTATACGTCCAACTTCCCGAGCAATTCTTCAGCGGCCAGCTATCTGGTGGACGTCATTTTCCAACCGTCCGCCGCGCCGTTGACCATTTCCTCGCAGTCGCCTGCACCAGGGTCTATTGACCAGCCCGTCCAGTCCACGGTCTCTGCAAGCTTTTCCAGCGCGTTGAAGGCGGGCTATTCGGTGACAGTCACGAGCGGCTCCACGCCGATAACGGGCACCACGGCCATCTCCAGTGACGGGAAAACCATTACATTTACTCCGGCCCAGAACCTGCCTGGTGCTACGACATTCAACGTCACTATTGGCGGCCTGGTCTCCACCCAAGGGGCTGCGCTCGCCGACGTAACATGGTCCTTCACCACCATCGACGGGTCGCAGACTCCCACCAGCTACTCCCTGTTCGGTTCGCTGGTGCCGCAAACGCCATCCAATACAGGGGATACGGCTCCCATTGAGTTGGGTGTCGCGTTTACGACCTCAACAGCCGGGACTGTGACAGCAATCCGGTTCTACAAGGGTCCTGGCAACACAGGTGTCCATACGGGCTCCATTTGGAGCAGTGCTGGTGTCCGCCTGGCCACCGTCCAGTTCAGCAACGAAACTGCCGGCGGGTGGCAAAGCGCCACCTTGGCCACCCCGCTGGCATTGGCGGCGGGAAGCACCTATACCGTTTCCTACTACGCACCCAACGGAGCCTACGCCTCCACCTCCGCATTTTTTGTCGGCGACTTCGTCAAGGGTCCGCTGACCGTGGCGGGAGCTTCAAATGGTCGCTACCTGTACGCAAGCGGCGGCGGAATGCCAGTGAACAGCTGGAACTCAAGCAACTACTTCGTAGACCTGGTGTTCACGGTCGCCGCCGGAAGCTGACCACCCCGGACGCCCTGGCCGCGCGGTCAGCCACGCCCATAAATAAATACGCCTAATTGTCATGGTGAGTCGGATATCGGTGCGGGCCATTCCTGCTGAAGTTATCGAGTTATTGCGCGCGAGGTTTGCCACGATCCTGACCCATCCCCATGAACGGGCCACAGGCCTGCTGCTTGGGGCAGGGCCCGCTCGCTTGGCCATGGCGGGATTGTCGCGGTGGCCGGGGCCTCGGGTGCCGGGCGTTCGCGGGTCCAGCACGGCGTGAATGAACTGGACGCCGCGACCGCCACGCTCCCGGGCGTCCGCAAGCCCGGGGTGGACCGGAAGGCCCTGACCGGGAAGGACCCGGGTCTGGTCCTGGCCTTGCTGGCGCTGGCCTTGCTGGCGCTGGTGGATTCGACCCGGCGCGGGGACCGGGAACCCCGCTGTGATGGACGACGCGCTCCACGGCGAAACTGGCCGCGGAGCTTACCGGACAGGGACGCCGGGAGGGGGCGGAAAGTGTGGCGAAACTGTCCAAGCCGACGGCTTCGGCCTGCAGACCAACACGAGGACCCTTGAAGGCAACCGGCAACCCGACCGAAACGCCCAGTTGGGGCGCCAACGCCGGATGGGTTGCGGCGGGCACCGGCCACGACCCCGCCGCGCCCGCCGTGAACCGCATTCGCTTCTGGTGGACCACCACAGGAGGCGCAGCCCACCCGGGCGCGGCAGGTTGCTGATCGCCACGGACGGAGACGGTTCCAACGGCTCCGCGCCCGGCTGTTCAAGGCCGGATTGCCAGCCTTGGCCGCCGACACCGGGCTTCAGATCACCCTCTGCCACCTGCCCCGGGCACCAGCAAACGGAACACCTTCAAAAAACCCGACACACCGACCAAACAATCAGTGGACCACGGATGGGGACCATGCGTGCTCAATGAACATCTGGGGTGCAGCGCCCGCAGCGGCCTTGATGGACCATACATCGTCATCGCCCACGGCAGATGCACGGGGCAGGCCATAGAGCAAAGTGTCGTTGTCCAGCCATTCGACCTGATCGTCCACACTGCGGGATTCGGCAAGGACCGTTTCCTTGCCGGTGGACAAATCCAGGACGGCAATGTTCCAGTGGGGAACAGGGCCGGGAGTGATGTTCTTTTTGTACGCGATGCGGGTCCCGTCCGGCGACAGGGACGGGCATTCGGCCGTTTCATGAATGGACGTCAGCGTGCGCTTCTTCAGGTCCCCACGCACCAACCACGTGCGGTCACCGGAAGCTGCCGTGGCATAGAACGTCCTGTCATCCGGGGCAAACGTTACCCCCCACACGTTCCTGTCCACTGGGGCGATCTTCCTTCCGCCCACGATCAAGGTGAAGTCCTCGAGGTTTCCGTAACCTCCGCCGGAGATTTTGTTGATGACGGTGACCGTGGCGAAGCTGGCGGGCGCATAGGCATGGCCGGTGACAAACGCCGTTGACGCGACAAGGGTGCCATCGGGGGACACCCTTGTCCTGCTGGGGATGCCCGGCAGCGGCCATGACCGCAATGCCTTTCCATCCGAGGCGTAGACCTCCGCTTCAAAGGTAGTCACAATACCGGGATTGGTGGATAGGCAAGAAAGTGTTCCCCCAGCGGCATAGACGCGGTCGCAGACCGTGGATGTTACCGTTCTGGCGCCACGCGGGCTCGCCAGGGGGACAGTGGCCACGTGCCCATAACCGTCTCCGGCGGCGGTGTTCCTAAACGCGATGTGGGGGGCGGAAGGGTTGAGGTTTTTAGAGGACACGGCTACGGACACGGGGCTGTTCTGTCGTTGCTGATACTGGACAAACGACCAGACGCCGTAGCCTATGGCACCGGCCAGGACAACGACCGTGATGGCACTCAGCCACGCCCATCGGACTCTGGCACTCATGCACTGGCCGCCGAGGGCTCGATGCCACGGCACACCACGATGCCGCCCAGAATTGCGGCCGCCAGCGCACCTGCGGCAGCAAGTATGGCTGTCTCCCGGCCCCATAAGAACCAGAGTGACCCAAACCCGACCGAGGCCGCCAGCCGGGTTACGGCCACCACCGTTTGCGCCGCGGCGATCCCACTCGCGCGGCTAGCCCTGGTCGAAAACTGTCCCGCCAGGGCAGCAAGGACGCCATCCGTGGCGGCGTAAAAAATGCCCAACAAGAGCAGGCACACCATCGTCGCCGCAGCCCCTGTGGCGGGCAGGGCCGCGCACAAGTAGGCTGCCAACAGCGCGCCGTGGCCGGCGATGAACACCCGCATCCTGCCCCACCGGTCCGCCAGCCGGCCGAGGGGGATGGCCAGTGCCAAATAGGCCATATTGGTTCCCACATACAGCAGCGGAAACCACTTCGTGGCAAACTCTGCACGGCTCTGCAGGACCAAGTAAATAAAGCCGTCCCCAATGGTCATCACGCCGAAGAGTCCGGCGATGAGCAGAAGCCTGCGCATACTGGACGTGTTCAGCGCGCGCCAGCTGAATGGCATCCGCGCTCCCGCCGCACGGGCAGCTTTTTCCATGCCCGCCGACAATGGGCCGGCAGCCAGGGCTTCACGCCGCTTCCTCCCAGGCACCATAATGCCCAGCACGGCGAATCCGATGACCCCGCAGGCCAGGGAGACGACGAAGACCACGTGGAATCCTGTGGGAATGAGCAGCAGCACCAAGAATGCCAGCAGCGGGCCCACTGTTGCTCCAACCGTGTCGAGCATGCGGTGCACCCCAAACGACCTGGCCATGTGTTCGGGTTGGGCGGCCTGGCTGATCATCGCATCCCGGGGGGCCGTCCTGATGCCCTTTCCGATGCGGTCTACCGCAATTACTGCCGTGATCGCGCCAAACCCTGTTACAACCAGCAGCCATGCCCGCGTCACCATGGACAATCCATAGCCGAGCACGGCAACGAGCTTGTGTCGGTCTGAGCGGTCGGCCGTCCAACCTGCCCCAATACGGACGATCGCACTGATTCCCTGGTTGATTCCGTCAAGGAATCCGTATGCCACCATGGACAGGCCTAGTACCCCAGTGATGTAGACGGGGAGGACCGCACCCACCGACTCGGAGGAAATGTCAGTGAACAGACTCACGATGCCCAAGGAGATTATGACGGAGGATATTTTAAAGGGTGTTCCGGGTGGCGCCGCCTCGTCTGTATTGCCGCCGCTGCGATCCGAAAAGGAGAGATACATGGGCCGCTAGCTGTCTGCGTGGAGGACGCCAAATACAATGTATTTGGTGCCCCCACCCTTGGCAGCTGTGGCAGTGATCGTGATCTTGTCCGCACCGCGGGTGAACCACATGGCGGTGGACCCGGCATTTGCCGGTGCTTGCGCGGCGCTCAGGCCAAGGGCCGCGAGGTGGGTTTGGTAAAACTGCATGACGGCGAGGGGCTCCGTGGTGGTGGCGGCGACAAGGCTTACCTGCAGGGTCTTGCCTTGCGGGCTGACAGAGCTGCTGGAGACGTGGCTACCTGGTGCAAGCGGCAAGACGGCGGAGGGGAATCCAGCGACGATTTTCCCCGTGGCGCTGGCGGCCTTGGGCAGGGGGGAGGAAACCAGGGCTGCATGGGGCTTCGAAGGGGGCAATGAAATGTTGGCACGGGTTTGCGCGGGAGCTGCAACTTCAAGCGGCCTCTTTGGGTCCGGAGTTGATGCCGGCGCTTTGGGATTGGCTGTTGGTGCGGACGATGACTTGGCGGGACGTGACGCCGTGCTGCCGGCGGGCGGGCTGGACGCCGTGGTTTTGGCCGCGCTTGATGCCTTCTGGCTCGCTGCGGCTGGCGCGCTTGATGCCGGCGCCCGCGTGGTGGGGTCATTGGTGTTGGATGCCAATGTACTTGCCGGCATCAGGTTGACCACTAGTGCAGCAGCAACGATTAACACTGCCAGTCCCAATCCCAAAATGACCCAATTGCGGGGCTTCATCGTTGCCTCATGTCTCTCGTGCCCAATTGAAGCATCAGTCCAATCCACACGTCCCGCGGTCGGCCCTGACATATATTCCCAGCGTAGCCCTTTTGGCACAATTGCCACATCACTTATTGGTAACCATCGACG
Source organism: Arthrobacter wenxiniae (assembly GCF_013376105.1). Classification (GTDB taxonomy): domain Bacteria; phylum Actinomycetota; class Actinomycetes; order Actinomycetales; family Micrococcaceae; genus Specibacter; species Specibacter wenxiniae. The sequence goes on along the minus strand of NZ_JAAMFM010000005.1, from coordinate 74,040 downwards.
AGATTCCGTTCCGTTCCAGGTGCCGGCAGGAGGCCGAAGTTGCCAAGGGCTCAGCCACCGTTGCCGTCAGGGAAGACATCCGGGACGCCGTCGCCGTCGGCGTCTACGGCCTCAAGCTCAGCCAGGCGCCGGTAGTGCCGGTTCCGGCTGCGCAGGACAATGGAGGCCAACAGCGCAGCAATGACGGAGCCGGCCAGGATGGCCACCTTGGCGTGGCTGTCGTGCGGGCTGTCCTCGCCGTAGCTGAGCCCGCTGATCAGCAGGGAGACAGTGAAGCCCACCCCGGCCAACAGCGCAAGGCCGGCGACGTCGATCCAGGCCAGTCCGTCGTCGAGCCTGGCCCGGGTGGTCTTGGTGACCAGCCAGGTGGCGCCGAGGACGCCCGCGAACTTGCCGGCCACCAGCGCCACCACAATGCCCAGGGCCACGGAATCGGTGAAGGCGGACTTGAGCCCGGACGCCCCGCCCAGTGCCACCCCGGCGGAAAAGAACGCGAACAATGGCACCGCCACGCCGGCGGACAGCGGGCGGAAGCGGTGCTCGAAGTGCTCGGCGAGGCCCGGCCCGGCGCCCGGCCCCCCGCGCTTGGCCGAGCGGACCACCGGGACGGCGAAGCCGAGCAGGACGCCCGCCACCGTGGCATGGATGCCGGAGCTGTGCACCAGCGCCCACGTGGCAAGGGCCAGGGGGAGCAGCAGGTACCAGGAACGGATGCGCCTTTGCACCAGCCAGGTGAAGGCCAGCAGCGGCAGGGCGGCGAGGGCCAGGAACTGCAGGTGCAGCTCGCCGGGGTAGAACACGGCGATGATGGCGATGGCGATGAGGTCGTCCACCACGGCCAGGGTCAGCAGGAAGGTGCGCAGCGCGCTGGGCAGGTGCGTGCTGATGACGGCCAGGACCGCCAGGGCAAAGGCGATGTCCGTGGCCGTGGGGATGGCCCAGCCCTTCAGGACGGCCGGGCCCTGGGTGAGGTTCACAAGGGTGAAGAGCAGCGCCGGCAGGAGCACCCCGCCCACGGCGGCCGCGATGGGCACGACGGCGCGGGCCGGGCTGCGGAGGTCGCCCGCCACAAATTCGCGCTTGAGTTCCAGGCCCGCCACGAAGAAGAAGATCACCAGGAGGCCGTCGGACGCCCAGCCGCCCAGGGCCAGGTTCAGGTGCCAGGCCGCGGGGCCGGCCTTGAAGTCGCGGAGGGCAAAGTAGCCGTCGGCCAGCGGTGAATTGGCCCAGATGAGGGCGGCGACGGTGGCGGCGAGCAGCAGGGCGCCCCCCACGGTTTCGGACCGCAGGATGGTGTTGATGCGGGCCAGTTCGGCGAAGCTGCCGCGGGCCAGGATGCGGCGCGCTGACGGGAGGTTCATGGGCGGCTGCCCTTTCGGTGGGGGCAAAAGTTCCCAATCTTGCGGTTCGGAACTTTTTGGGTGCGGCAATGTCATTGCCGACCAGACTTCCCGGCGCACCTGCCATCAGTTTACCGCAGCGGCCAGTGGCGTCGGTCCCGTCCTCCACCCGGGACGGCGCGGGCACCGCGCAGATCAGCGTCCTGTGCCGCGGCCGCATCCACGGCGGCGCAGGACAGGACGGCTACGGGTGCTCGCTCAGCCATTCCTGGGCAAGCGTTGCCTGCAGGTTCAGGGCCTTGCCGATGACGGGTTCGGCGGCGGAGGCGATCTTGGCGCCCAGGAAGGGAATGGCCGACTTCACCTCGCCGCTGAGCTCCACGAGCGTGGACGCGCCGGAAGCGGTGAGCCTTTGCACGGCGGCGACATCCAGCGGGGCGCCGGCCACGGTCAGCTTGATGTTGTTGCTGCGGGAGCCGTCGGCGGCGGGTGCGCTCCAGTCCTCCACCTGGGTGACGGTGAGCGAGGCGCCCACCACCTTCCGGGCGATCTCCGGCATGCGCGTGGTGGGCAGCGTGCGCACCGTCTTGGTGGTGAAGGCACCGGACGTGGGGCCGCTGATCTCGAACGACTTCAGCTCGCCGCCCACTGTGAAGCTCACGTGTTTGACGAACTCCTCGTCGGCAAAGACGTCGGTGACGCGCTGTGCGGTGGCGGACAAGGTGGTCGAGGCGGTAAGCGCCATGGTTCCTCCGAAGGGATGGGAATGGGTGCGGGCACAACCTTACCTTGGCCCGCCGGGACGGGGGTAAGCTGGAGAAGTTCCCGGCCTTCACTTATGAATTCCGGGCTTTCGTGTTGCTCCCGACAGTGACGCCCGCCCGTCCACGCACCGTTTCCAGGAGAAAATGACGCCCATGAGTCTCAATGGCCTGCGCACCGCACTCGCCGGGGATCCGCTCTTTGCCCGGGTGCGCGCCTCCGCGGCGGCCGACCATGCCGAGCGCAGCCCCGACCTCCAGTTCAGCGCGCCCTCCGGCATGCGCCCCGTCCTGCTGGCCGAGGTGGCCGACGGGCTGGCCGCGGCCAAGGCACTCGGCGGGGGACCCGGCGTCGTGCTTGCCGTGACGGCCACCGGACGCGAGGCCGAGGACACCGTGGCCGCGCTCCGCTCCTACCTGCCGGACGGCGCCGTGGCCGAGTTCCCCAGCTGGGAGACCCTCCCGCACGAGCGCCTGTCGCCCCGCTCGGACACGGTGGGCCGCCGCCTGGCCGTCCTGCGCCGCCTGGCCCACCCCGAGTACGACGCCGGAGCGCACCTTCGCGTCGTCGTCGCACCCATCCGCGCCGTGGTCCAGCCCATCGTGTCCGGCCTGGGCGAACTGGTGCCCGTGCGGGTCAAGGTGGGCGACGAGGTGCCGTTCACCGAACTCATCAAGAAGCTGTCGGCGGCCGCCTACGCGCGCGTGGACATGGTCACCCACCGCGGCGAATTTGCCGTCCGCGGCGGCATCCTGGACGTGTTCCCGCCCACCGAGAGCCACCCCCTCCGCATCGAATTCTTCGGCGACGACGTCGAGGCGATGCGCTGGTTCTCCGTGGCGGACCAGCGCTCGCTGACGTCGGTGAAGGGGGACATCACCCATCCCACGGAGCTGTACGCCCCGCCGTGCCGGGAAATCCTCATCACGCCCACCGTCATGGGCCGCGCCGCGAAGCTCAAGGACAGCATGCCCGCCGCGGCGGCCATGCTGGAAAAGATTGCCGGCGGCATCGCCGTGGAGGGCATGGAGTCGCTGGCGCCCGCGCTGGTGGACGGCATGGTGCCCCTGACGTCGCTGTTCCCGGCCGGCTCCGTTGCCGTGGTGCTGGAGCCGGAAAAGGTCCGGGCCCGCGCCCACGACCTTGAATCCACCAACGAGGAATTCCTCGAGGCCGCCTGGTCCACCGCGTCCGACGGCGGCACCGCGCCGCTTGACCTGTCTTCGCACGGCTCGGTCCCCGACGGGGTCGACCTGGCCGCGGCGTCGTTCAAGTCCCTCACCGAAACCCGCGAGGCCGCCCTGGCGCACGGCGTCAGCTGGTGGTCCATCAGCTCCCTGGCCCAGGACGACGAGCTCCTGCCGGACGTGGACGTGATCAACCTGCATGCCAGGGAGCCTCGCGGCTACCGCGGGGACGTGGCGGAAATGATGGAGTTCATCGGCTCCCGCGTCCGGGACCAGTGGCGGGTGGTGGTGGCCACCGAGGGGCCCGGCCCCGCCCAGCGCCTGGCCGAGCTGTTCCACGAAGCCAACATCCCGGCGTCGCGCGTGGACTCTCTGGACCGGGAGCCCGAGCCCGGCATCATCGAGGTGACCACGGCGGACACGGGCCGCGGCTTTGTGCTCGACTCGCTCAAGCTGGGGCTGCTCACGGAGGCCGACCTGCTGGGCCGGGCCTCCGCCGTCTCCACCCGGGACATGCGCAAGCTGCCCTCCAAGCGCAGGAACGCCGTGGACCCCCTCCAGCTGCGCGCCGGCGACTACGTGGTGCACGAACAGCACGGCGTGGGCAGGTTCGTGGAGCTGATCCAGCGCAAGGTTGCCGGGGTTTCGACAAGCTCAACCACCGGGGGAGTGGGGCTGCGCGAATACCTGGTCCTGGAATATGCGCCGTCCAAGCGGGGGGCTCCGGGGGACAAGCTGTTTGTGCCCACTGACCAGCTGGACCAGGTGACCGCCTACGTGGGCGGGGACGCCCCGGCGTTGTCCAAGATGGGCGGCTCGGACTGGGCGGCCACCAAATCCAAGGCGCGCAAGGCAGTCAAGGAGATCGCCGCCGACCTGATCCGCCTGTACTCGGCGCGCATGGCCAGCCGCGGGCACGCCTTCGGCCCCGACACGCCGTGGCAGGCGGAGCTGGAGGAGGCATTCCCGTATGTGGAGACGCCGGACCAGCTGGTGGCCATCAACGAGGTCAAGGCGGACATGGAGAAGGAAGTGCCCATGGACCGGCTCATCTCCGGGGACGTGGGCTACGGCAAGACCGAAATTGCAGTGCGCGCCGCGTTCAAGGCCGTGCAGGACGGCAAGCAGGTGGCGGTCCTGGTCCCCACCACGCTGCTGGCGCAGCAGCACTACGAGACTTTCAACGAACGCTTCTCCGGCTTCCCGGTCCGCGTGGAGCCGCTCTCGCGGTTCCAGACGGCCAAGGAGTCCAAGGAGATCATCGACGGCGTGCGCACCGGCTCCGTGGACGTGGTGATTGGCACGCACCGGCTGCTGTCCGCCGATTTCGGGTTCAAGGACCTGGGCCTGGTCATTGTGGACGAAGAACAGCGCTTCGGCGTGGAGCACAAGGAGGCACTGAAGAAGATGCGCACCAACGTGGACGTGCTGGCCATGAGCGCCACCCCGATCCCGCGCACGCTGGAGATGTCCATGACGGGCATCCGCGAAACCTCCACGCTGGCCACCCCTCCGGAGGAGCGGCACCCGGTCCTGACCTACGTTGGCGGGTACACGGACAAGCAGGTGGCGGCCGCCATCCGCCGCGAGCTCATGCGCGAGGGCCAGGTGTTTTATGTGCACAACCGGGTCAAGTCCATTGACCGCACGGCCGCGCACATCCAGCAGCTGGTCCCCGACGCCCGCGTGGCGGTGGCCCACGGGCAGATGAGCGAATCCCGGCTGGAGCAGATCATTGTGGACTTCTGGGAAAAGCGCTTCGACGTGCTGGTGTGCACCACCATCATCGAGACCGGCCTGGACATCTCCAACGCCAACACGCTCATTGTGGAGCAGGCCAACAACTACGGGCTCTCCCAGCTGCACCAGCTGCGCGGGCGCGTGGGCCGCGGCCGGGAACGCGCCTACGCGTACTTCCTGTACCCGGCGGACAAGCCGCTGGGCGAGGTGGCGCTGGAGCGGCTCAAGGCCGTGGCCGCCCACAACGAGCTCGGCGCCGGGATGGCCCTGGCCATGAAGGACCTGGAGATCCGCGGCGCCGGCAACCTCCTGGGCGGCGAGCAGTCCGGACACATCCAGGGCGTGGGCTTCGACCTGTACATCCGCCTGGTGGGCGAGGCCGTGGCCGAGTTCCGCGGCGACGGCGAACAGCGGGCCGCGGAGATGAAGATCGAGCTGCCCGTCAACGCCCACCTGCCGCACGACTACGTGCCGGGGGAGCGGCTGCGCCTGGAGGCCTACCGCAAGCTGGCCGCCGCCGTGTCCCTGGACGGGATCGATGAAGTGGTGGCCGAGCTGGTGGACCGGTATGGCGAACTGCCGCCGGCCGCCGGGAACCTGATTGCCGTGGCCCGGTTCAAGGTTCATGCCCGCGCCGCCGGGCTCTCCGACGTGGCGCTGCAGGGCAATTTCATCAAGTTCGCCCCGGCGGAGCTGCCCGAGTCGAAGGTCATGCGGCTGAACCGCATGTACCCCGGCGCCATGGTCAAGCCCGCGCTCAACGCCGTCCTGATTCCCAAGCCCAAGACGGCGCGGATCGGCGGCCGGGACCTGGCCGACGCCGAGGTCCTCACCTGGGCCGAGGGGGTCCTGGAGGCGATCTTCGAGCCCGTTCCGGCGCCGGCATAGGGCCCCGTCGAGGTCGGGGATAGGCACGTCCCGCCCCGTCTTCGGAGGGGGTTGTCTCGAACGGGCCAACGGGGGATTATGTTACTCACGGGTAACATGAGGGCATGCACCTGCTGATCCGAACCCTCCTGCACCTGCTGCGCTCCGGGCGCCGCAGCCCGCTGTCCATCTGGGACGCCTCCTCCTGGCACACCCGCGCGTGGCCCACGGACGTCGACATGGCCCTGCACGTCAACAACGGCATGTACTTCTCGCTCATGGACCTGGGCCGCTTTGACCTCATGAAGCGCAGCGGCATCTGGACGCGCATGCGGGAACTGAAGTGGAGCCCCGTGGTGGCCGCGGAGACCATCGCGTTCCGGAAGTCGGTGAAGCTGTGGCAGCGCTACACGGTCGAATCCAGGATCATCGGACTGGACGCGAAGGCCATCTACTTTGAACAATGCATGGTGGCTGAGGGTGAAATCCACGCGCGGGCCTACATCGCCACGCGCCTGCTGTCCCCCGACGGCCCGGTAAGCAACGAACGAATCATTGAGGAATTCGGGGAGCCGCCCGCCGCGTTGGAATTGCCCGGCTGGCTCCACGGCTGGCGTGAAAACAACGCCCTGCCCGGGTCCCGGCGTCCCGCCCCGCACCTCTGGGGAAGGTGACGATCCCGGCGTCGTGCCTCCAGCGGTTAAACAGCAAATCGCCCGCAACTGTGGCCGGAAACACCGTGAAAATCACGGGATTCCGTCCACCGTTGCGGGCTGTTGAAGCGGCTACTCTCCGGCGGAGTCCGAGCGGCCGATGAATGTCATGGGGATCATCAGGGCCAGGAAGATGCACAGGAACGCGATGCCGCCGGGGATGAACGCGTGCTCGGGGCTGTTCAGGCTCCAGAAGGACATGGCAAATATGCCGCCCAGGAACAGGCCAAAGAAAACGATGAACAGGATGATGGACTGCACCAGGTTGTTCTCGGAACGGAACTTGGCGTTGCTGGACACGGGTCCTCCTAACCCCAAAAACGGGGATCTGGGTGGCTGCACCGGTGTTCCCGGCGCTCTGATCTACCCCGATCTTAGTACGTTTTAGTAGCCTGACGTGCCCGCGGCGCCGGTGACAATCGCGATGCCGGAACTGGTGCCGATGCGTGTGGCGCCGGCGGCGATCATTTCCTGTGCCTTTTCCAGGGTGCGCACCCCGCCGGAAGCCTTCACGCCGATGTCCGGGCCCACGGTCTGGCGCATGAGGGCGACGTCGGCCGCCGTGGCGCCGCCGCCGTTGAAGCCGGTGGAGGTCTTGACGAAGTCGGCGCCCGCCTCGACGGCCGCCTGGCAGGCCAGGACCTTCTCGGCGTCGCTGAGCAGGGACGTTTCAATGATCACCTTGAGGATGGATTCCTCGCCGTGCACCACCTCGGCCACGGCGGAGATGTCGCTGACCAGGGAATCCCTGTCGAGGGCGCGGGCGGCGGCGATGTTGATGACCATGTCCACCTCGTCGGCCCCGTCCATCGTCGCGCCGCGGGCCTCAAAGACCTTGACGTCGGTGTTGTTGGCGCCGAGCGGGAAGCCGACAACGGCGCAGGTCAGCACGCCGGTGCCCAGGAGGGCCCGGTTGGCGGTCCTGACCCAGACGGGGTTCACGCAGACCGACTTGAAGTGGTGCTCGGCCGCTTCCTTGCACAGGCGCAGGATGTCCGCCTCGGAAGCCTCAGGCCTGAGCAGCGTGTGGTCGATGTACTTGGCGAGCCCGGAGGTGGCATCCTGGGGTGTGGATGTGGCGTGCGGCGTCATTGGTACGTGCCTTCCTGTGGTGTGGTCGTCCCACCATGCTGTCACATCCGGCCGCCGAAGATGAGCACTCCGGCCAGGGCCAGCCCGGCCACCCACACGGTGGAAACGGCTGCCAGCGCAAACGGCCTCAGCCCCACCGCCAGCAGGGACTTCACGTGCACGCCGGTGCCCAGGGCGAACATGGCCGCAGCCAGCAGGAAGCCCTCCCCGGTCGTGGACCAGCCGAGGGCCGCCGCCGGGAGCCAGCCGGAGGCGCGCAGCGCCAGCATGAGGATGAAGGAGAACACAAACAGGGGCATGATGGGGGGCTTCCGGGAGGTGTTGGAGCGCTCCATGGTGCGGCGCTGGCGCAGGCTGACCGCGGCCATGACGGGCGCCAGCATCAGCACCCGGGCGAGCTTGACGATCACCGCCACGCCCAGCGCCGCGCCGCCAATGGTGCCGCCAGCCGCCACCACCTGTGCCACCTCGTGGATGGACCCGCCGGCCCACAGCCCGGCCTGGTGGCTGCCCAGTCCCAGCAGGGCGGCGGCGGCCGGCAGGGCCGGGATCATCAGCGTCCCAAAGATGACCACCAGCGCGACGGCCGTCATGACCTCCCGGCGCTCCCGCGTTTCGATGACCCCGTCGACGGCGGCCACCGCGGCGGCGCCGCAGATGGAAAAGCCGCAGGCGATGAGCAGGCGCTGGGTGGGGCTGACGCCCATCAGCCTTCCGGCCAGCAGGGTGCCGGCAATGCCCAGCGCCACAATGCACACGACCACCAGGATCATGCCCGCGCCGAGCGAGAGCACGTCGCTGACCAGCAGCTGGTAACCCAGCAGGACCACCCCCGCGCGCAGCAGCGTCTTGGCGGCGTAGGCCAGCCCCGGGGCGAGCATCTCCGGCAGGCGGACCAGGTTCCGCAACAGCACGCCCAGCACGATCGCCACGAGGAGGGTGCTGGCCCCCGGCCACAGGGTGCTGATGCCCACGGCCGTGGCCGCGGCCACGGCGGAAAGCCCGACGCCGGGCGCCAGCAGCCTCCAGCGCGCCGGACCCCAGCCGGCCAGGAAGGTGCCGAGCCGCCGCCCTGCCCGCGCCCGGGGCGTTGGGGCCGGGGGCGTGCCGTGGGCGGTGGTTCGGTCGCGGGAGGAGAGTTCCTGGCTGGTCATGTCTCCATGGTTTCGCGGCCCGGGGCGCGCGGCTAGCCGCCAATTGCGGATGAGGCCATATCATATTGATATGAACATGCGTTGGCCGGACCTGGCCGCCCTGGAGCTGTTTGTGGCCGTCGCGGAGGAGGGCAGCCTCAGCGCGGGCGCCCGGCGCGTGGGCATGGCCCAGCCCAACGCCAGCCGCGCCATGGCCCGACTCGAGCAGCGCCTGGGCGTGGCCCTGCTGGACCGGCGCACCGGCGGGTCCCGGCCCACGGCCGCCGGGGCGGAACTGGTGCGCCAGGGGCAGGCGGTGCTCCAGGCCGCCCGCACACTTCAGGACCAGGCCGGCGCCCTCGGCACGGAACGGCGCACCCGGCTGCGCGTGGGCGCCAGCCTGACCGTGGCCGAATACCTCATGCCTGGCTGGCTGACGGCCTTCAAGCGCATCCACCCGGACCTCCAGGTGGAACTCGAGGTGGAGAACTCCCGGCACATCTTTGAACAGGTGGCCCAGGGGGGCGCCGACGTCGGCTTTGTGGAATCGCCAAACATCCCGGCCGGGCTGCGCCGGCTGGTGGTCGCAGCGGACCGCCTGGCGGTGGTGGTGGCGCCGGACCACCCCTGGGCGCGGCGGGCCCCGCCGGTGACCGGGGCGGGCGCCGGGCCCCTCACCGGCGCCGACCTGGCGTCGGCCGCCCTGGTGGTCCGGGAGCCGGGGTCCGGCACCCGGATGGCGCTGGAGCGCGCGCTCAGGGGCTACGAACAGCTCAAGCCGGCCCTGGAGCTGCGCAGCAACGCCGCGGTGCGGATCGCCGTCACGGCGGGAGCCGGGGCCGCGGTGCTCAGCGACTTTGCCGTGCGCACCGCCGTCGAACGCGGGGAACTTGTGGAAGTGCCCGTGGCAGGGCTTCGCCTGGAACGGCGCATCAGGGCCGTGTGGAAGGGTGGACGGGTCCTGGACGGAACCGCGGGCGAGCTGGTCACGCTGGCCGGGGCCGGCTACACCCGGATCCGGTAGCCGCGCTTGACCACCGTCTCCACCACGCCCGGGTCCGGAAGCGCGGCGCGCAGGCGGCTGATGGTCATGTGCAGGGAATGCCCGGCCCCGCCCAGACCCAGCCCGGCGGCCAGCTCGCCCTGCGAACGCACCGCCCCGCCGGCGCTGATGAGGGACTTCAGGAGCTGCAGCGGCGCGGGCGCCAGGGGCACCGGGACCTTGTCGATGAGCAGCGCCTGCCCGCGCACCTCCAGCAGCCCGGCGGAGCTTTCCACCCGGAGGGCGCCGGCCTCCTCGAGGTGTTCGCAGACCAGGCGGATCAGCGCCCCCATGCGGAAGCGTTCCGGCACCAGCGGCGTGATGCCCGCGGCCAGCAGCGGTGCCGCGGTGACGGGGCCGACGGCGGCACTTGCCACTGCGGCCGTCCCACCGGGGTGCGGGGCGTCGGGGTGCGCGGCGCCCCAGGCACCTCCAGGCACCGTGCCCCCGCGCAGCGCGGCAAGGAACGTGGCGCCCCTGCCCGAGGCGGCCGCCGCGCTCAGCACGGCGTCCGCGGCGGGCGCGCTGGTGAAGGTGAGCACATCCAGTTCCCGGGCGGCCACGGCGTCGATCAGCTGGGACAGGCGGTCCCCGTCCTCGGCATTGACCCAGCGGTACGGGGTCACCGTCAGCACCGCCGCCCCCGCGGCACGCAGCTGGGCCAGGGCCGCGGCGTCCGTGTACCCGTGCACCTGCACGGCCACGACCTTGCCGCGGATCCCGGCGGCAATGGCCAGCCCCGTCAGGGCGGCCGTGGTCTCGTCGGGGCTGATGCCGGCATCTTCCAGCCCGGCAGCCCGCACGGCCCCGCGCGCCTTGGGGCCGCGCACATAAATGTCCGCACGGCCCAGGGCCGCCAGCAGTTCCTCCCCGCGGCCGGCGGCGTCCGCGGCCTCGCACCAGCGGCGCATGCCGTAGGCCGTGGTCACCAGGACAACGTCCGGGGCCGCCGCAATGACCGCCGCGATCTCGGCGAGCAGGGCCTCGTCGCTTTCCACTGGTGCAATCTTCAGGGCCGGGGCATGCAGCACCTGGGCGCCGCGCCGCTCCAGCGCCTCAATGAGGTCCCCGGCGCGCCGGTGGGCGGTGACGCCAATCCGGAAGCCCTGCAACGGCCGCGCCCGCGCGGCCTCACGTAGATCGTTCATGGTCTCCTTCACGCCGGCTGCCGGGCCCTGGCTGCGGACGGGGCGGCCGCGGCGGGCAGAAGGTCCGAGGCCGCCGCGCCTGCCCCGCCCGCCACGGACACCACGTCCCCGATGACTATGACCGCGGGATTGCGGCATGCCGAGGCGGCGTTCACAATGCTACCGAGCGTGGCCGTCGTGGTGCGCTGCGTGTGACTGAAACCGCGTTCGACGACGGCCACCGGCGTAACATTCGCCAGTCCCGCCAGGCGCAGCCCCGCCACCAGGGAGGGCAGGGTGCCGATGCCCATGAGCACCACGATGGTCCCGCCCAGGCCGGCGAGGTGCCGGTATTCGTGCGGTTCCAGGGGCGCATGGCCGGAGACCACCGTGAACAGGTGGCTGACGTTGCGGTGCGTCACCGGGATCCCGGCGGCCCCGGGGACCGCAACGGCGCTGGAGACGCCCGGCACCACCGAGACCGGGATGCCCGCCGCCACGGCCGCAGCCACCTCCTCCCCGCCCCGGCCAAACACGAAGGGGTCCCCGCCCTTGAGCCGGACCACGTGCAGCCCGGCCCGCGCGCCGTCGACCATGCGCTCCTGGATCTCCGCCTGCGGGACCCGGTGGTGGCCGGGCGTCTTGCCGACGTCGACGAACGTGGCGTGGGGTGCCAGCTTCGCCAGGTCCCGGGTGGGGCCGAGCCGGTCAAAGTAGACCACGTCGGCCGTGGCCAGCACCCTGGCGGCGCGGAGGGTGAGGAGGTCCGCGGGGCCGGGGCCTCCGCCGACCAGGGTGATCCGGCCGGCGCGGCGGGGTCGTTTTGTCATGATGGTCCTGCCTTCTGTGTCATTTGGGGGAGGGCGTGGGGATTGTCCCGACTCTCGACGGGGGCCGCGCCGCGGACGGGGATGTGCGTGGCGATCAGCACCGGGCCGTTCGCCTTCTCCTCCACCGTGGCGGGGCGCACCTGGCCGCGCTCGGGCACAAACGCGATCTCGTCGTCGGCCGCCTCCGGCGCATTGATGAAGGAACGGAACCGCTTGAGCCGTTCGGGGTCCGCCAGGGTGGCCGCCCATTCGTCCTCGTAGTTCTCCACGTGCTGCGCCATGGCGGCCTCGAGGTCCGCCGCGATGCCGAGCGAATCGTTGACCACCACGTCCACCACGTGGGCCAGGCCGCCGGACCCTCCTGCGCCTGTCGACGGGTCGAGCTCCTCCTGCCAGCGGGCGGTGCGCTGCAGGCGGTCGGCCGTGCGGATGTAGTACATCAGGTAGCGGTCGATGTAGCTGATGAGCGTGGCGTCGTCCAGGTCCTTGGCGAGCAGCTGCGCATGGGCCGGGGTGGCGCCGCCGTTGCCGCCCACGTACAGGTTCCAGCCGTCCGCGGTCGCGATGACGCCCACGTCCTTGCCGCGCGCCTCGGCGCATTCCCGGGCGCAGCCGGAGACACCCAGCTTGAGCTTGTGCGGGCTGCGCAGGCCGCGGTAGCGCAGTTCCAGCGTGATGGCCATGGCCACCGAGTCCTGCACGCCAAAGCGGCACCAGGTGGAACCGACGCAGGACTTCACGGTGCGCAGCGACTTCCCGTAGGCCTGGCCGGACTCCATGCCGGCGTCGATGAGGATCTTCCAGATCGCCGGCAGCTGCTCCAGCCGGGCGCCGAACAGGTCGATCCGCTGCCCGCCGGTGATCTTGGTGTACAGGCCGTACTGCTGCGCCACGGCGGCGATCACGGCCAGCTTGTCCGGGGTGATCTCCCCTCCCGGGATGCGCGGGACCACCGAGTAGCTGCCATCCTTTTGCATGTTGGCCAGGGCGCGGTCGTTCGTGTCCTGAAGGGTGCCGCGGCCGGCGTCGAGCACGTATTCGCTGTGCTGGCTCGCCAGGATGGAGGCCACGGTGGGCTTGCAGATGTCGCAGCCCTGCCCGGCCCCGTCCACGCCGAACCGGTCCAGGATCTCCGCGAAGCTGCGCAGCTCCAGGGCCCTGACCGCCTCAAAAAGCTCCGCGCGGGACATCCCGAAGTGTTCGCACAACGCCTTTGACACGGCGATGCCGGACTTGCTGAGTTCGCCCTCCAGGAGCTTCTTCAGCAGGGGCACGCAGGAGCCGCACCGGGTGCCGGCCCGGGTGCAGGCCTTCAGGCCCGGCAGGTCCCTGACCGGTTCGGCGCCGTCGCAGCTGCCGCAGCCGTTGACGGCGTCGCGGATGGTGCCGGCGGAGACGTTGTTGCAGGAGCACAGGATGGCGTCGTCGGGAAGCTCGACGGCGGGCGCGTCCCCTGCGCCGGCTGCCGACAGGAACGCGCCCGGCCCGGCCGGCAGGTCCCGGCCCAGCAGGGGGCGCAGGCTCGTGTAGGGGGCGGCGTCGCCGACAAAGATCCCGCCCAGCAGGGTCCTGGCGTCCGCGCTCGTGACGATTTTTTGGTAGACGCCGCGGGCGGGATCGGCGTACACCACCTCCAGGCTGTCCTCCGTGCGGGCAAAGGCGTCGCCGAAGCTGGCCACGTCCACGCCGGAGAGCTTGAGCTTGGTGGCCGTGTCAAAGCCGGGGAAGGTGGCGGTGCCCCCGTGCAGCCTGTCAGCCACGATCTCCGCCATCGTGTTGGCCGGCGCCACCAGGCCCAGGCACATGCCGCCGAAGCTGGCCACCTCGCCGACGGCCCAGATGCCGGGGACGTCCGTGGCGCAGGCATCGTCGATCTCCACGCCGCCGCGCGGTCCGAGGACCAGGCCGTGGGCCGCTTCGCCGTCCGTGCCGCGGGCCAGTTCGTCGCGGGGCCGCACGCCGACGGCCACCACCACAAGGTCGGCCTGCACCAGGGCGCCGTCGGCCAGGAGCACCCCCGTGACGTGTCCGGCGTCGTTCGTTTCAATGGCGGAGGGGAACACCCCGGCGGTGGCGGCCATGCCCTTCGCGGCGACCAGCCGGCCCAGCGCCTGGCCGGCGCCCTCGTCCAGCTGCGTGTTCATGAGCCAGCCCGCGCCGTTGATGACGGTGGAGTCGGCGCCGAGCTGGATGAGCCCGGCGGCCGCTTCCAGCCCGAGGAGGCCGCCGCCGATGACGGCGGCCTTGACCTGGCGGCCAAGGGTGCCCGCCAGGCGCGCCACCTCGGCGTTCAGGGCCCGGACGTCGTCGAGCGTGCGGTAGACGTGGCTGGATTCGGCGCCGGGGATGGGCAGCCGGGCGGCGTTGGAGCCGGTGGCCAGGACCAGTTCGTCGTAGGGGTGGCTGGCCTCGGCGCCGTCCGGCCCCAGGGTGGTGACGGTCCGAGCAGCGGGGTCGAGCTTGACGGCGCGGCTGCCCGTGGCCAGGGTGACGGCGGGGTGGTCCCAGAGGCCGGCGTCGCCGAGGGACAAGTCGGTGCCCGGCTCGGTCAGGGCCCTGCTCAGTGCCACGCGGTCGTAAGGCGCGTGGACCTCCTCGGCGAGCACGGTGACGTTCCAGCCGTCGAGCCCGCGGGCATGCATCGCCTCGACAAAGCGGTGGGCCGCGGGCCCTCCGCCCACCACCAGGACCTGGCGGGGCATTGCTGCTTCATGGGTGGAGCCCTGATTCATGGCTGGCGCCTTTCACTTCGGTTGGCCCGGTGCTGGCGGTGCTGCGGCCAAGGGGTGCTTCCAGCCTAGGCAGCCGGCATTGCCCTGCCGTTTCGCTTATGTTTCGGCGGGTTAACTTTCACCTCACGGCCGGCCGCGGGGCTCCGGTGAGGGAAGGTTTACGTGTTTGTCATGTGCGGGACGGGCGCGGGAAACACGGCGTCCATAGTGTTTCTTCCTGTCGATTGGATCCGCGGCACATGTGCCCCCAGGAAAAGGAAACGCCCATGGAAACGCTGATGGAAACCCGCTTGGATCTTCAGCCGGCCCCGCGCGGAAGTGCCACGTGGCACCGCGTCTGCCCGCTCGCCGAACTGGACGACTCCTGGGGCGAGGCGGCCCTCATCGACGGCCGCCAGGTGGCCTTGTTCCGGGTGGGGGAGCACGGCGTCTTTGCCGTTTCCCACTCGGATCCGGCCACCCGCGCCAATGTGATGGCCCGCGGCATCGTCGGCTCGCGCGGCACCACCCACACCGTTGCGTCGCCCCTCCACAAGGAGGTGTACAGCCTGGCCACGGGCGAATGCCTGGGCAACCCGGAACTGCGCCTGGGCACGTACCCCGTGCGCGTCGTGGACGGCGCCGTCGAGGTGGCGCTGTAGGGCCGGCGGTCCGGCGGTCCCTTGATCTGCCCACCAGGAACGGGCACAATCGGTTCCATGGGACATCAATTTGCGGTGGGCGACCGCGTTCGGTGGAATTCCGAGGCCGGCCATGTCGAAGGGACCATCACCAAGGTCCACACAAAAGACACCGACTACAAGGGGCACACGCGCCGCTGCACGCCCGAGGACCCGCAGTACGAGATCAAGAGCAGCAAGACGGACCACATCGCCATGCACAAGGGCAGCGCGCTAACGAAGGTCCGGGACTGACGGACGCCTGCCGACAAGCCACTGCAAGGCAGCGCAGCGGAGCCGGGCGCCCTTGGCCCGGCCGGAAGATCATCGCACCAGTGGCCCCGTCGCTTGACGAATCTCGTATTGGGGATGCCGATATTACGTATTCCTGTTCGACTGCCGTCTATTGCCCGTACGTACTAGGGAGCCGAAGTGCAGGGCGTCATGAGAACAACGCAGGACCTGGGACTCATGGTCCATGGCGTCCGTACCCGGCATCAGCCTACACAGGCCGAACTTGCCGTGCGTCTTGGCGTCAGCCGGCGATATTCGTCGGAATTGGAAACTGGCAGGCCCAAGGTGCCTAACGCCAAACTGCTCCCAGTTCTCGACCAGCTGGGCGTGGGGCCCGTCGTCCGGGAGGTGGTGCACGACCATCGGCAGTGCCGCCTCCACCCACATCTTCCAGCCGGTGTCAGTCGAATGCGAGCAATCGGCAGTCCGGGCGGCCTTCACACCCTTCTTGGGAAAGTTGCTCGGGCTGACAACCTTTGAAAGCCGTGTTCAACGTTTTGGCGACCGGCTGGTGCTGATCATTGAGCGCTGCGACCGAAATATTCCTGGAGACAAGGTCGCACGCATCCACCAAGAGGACGCAGCGCAGGCACTTTCCCTGCCCTGGAACAGCGACGCCAAATTCGAGGCCGTCGATTGATGGGCGAACCTCCGTGCGGTGGCGGGCCTGCTGACCAGGACACGTCGGCCCAGGACACGTCGGCCGGGGGAGGACAACAGAAGAGGGCAATGCGGATCAACGGTGTGGCGTGCCAACCAGACATCCGCCTCAACGGATGATGACCGGGTCAGACCGTTCCATGACCATGCTGCGCCCTCCCAGGTTCCGGCCCGGCCTGTTCCGCGGTGCGTCATTGCGCGGCGTCTTTTCGCCTGCGGCGCAGCATTGTGGCAACCACGACGGCGGCCCCGACTCCGGCGGTCCACCAGAGCGCGTGCTTTTCCCCGTCTGCGTCCGGGCCTGGCTCCGGGACGGCGTGCCGGCGCAGTGAGCGGCCCTCGGCCACGAGCAGCAGCTTCTTGTCGCGCTTCTTGGCGCTGGCCGCAACGTCCCGCGGCGGCAGCTGCAGTTCCAACTCTGCCTTGATGCCGGCCATCAGCTGGCGGCCGCGCTCAAGCTCCGAGTCGAGTTCGGCACCCAGCAGCAGCATGAGGTTCAGGATCCAGAGCCACAGCAGCAGCACGATCATGCCCGCGATGGTGCCGTAGGTTTTGTCGTACTTGGAGAAGTTGCTGACGTAGAAGCCGAACCCGGCGGAGGCCACCACCATGGCGACCAGGGCCACTGCCGCGCCGACGCTGATCCAGCGGAATTTCGGCTGCCTGACATTGGGCGTGAAATAGTACAGGACCGCGATCAACACAATCGCAAGAATGGCCAACACCGGCCATTTGGCGATGTCCCAGACGCCGAGGGCGGCGTCGCCTACGCCCAGCACGCCGCCGATGGCCTTCGCAACCGGCCCGGAAACCACCAGCATCAGGGCGATGGCGGCAATCATCAGCACGGTGGCCAATGTCACCAGCAGCAGCGCCGGGCGCAGCTTCCAGACCGGCCGGCCCTCGTCGGTGCCGTAAATGCGGTTCATGGCGCGGCTGAATGCGCCCACATAGCCGGAGGCGGACCACAGGGCCGTGACCAGGCCGAGGGCGAACGTCCAGCCGGCGGCCGGCGAGGAGACAAGATGCTCAATGGGACCTTGGAGGGTTTGCACCATTTCCTTGCTCACCAGGCGTGCCACGAGGTCCAGCATGACCTTGGCGGTCTGCTGGGCCTGTCCCACCAGTCCCAGGATGGACACCAGTGCCAGAAGCGCCGGGAAGAGCGAAAAGACTCCATAGTACGTCAGTGCGGCCGCCATGTCGGTGCACGCGTCGGAGCTGAATTTTCCCACGGTGCGCTTGGCCACGTACTTCCACGATTGCGCCGGCAGGCGGCCTGGTTCCTTGGGTTTCCGCGGGTCATCGGGCGCCGGTGCATTCACCTTGTCAAGGGCGGAGTAGCTCGGTGCGGCGTACTGGCTCATCTGGCAGTCCCTTCCGTGGGGGCCGTGGACGTGGTTTTACCCTAGCGTGTGCAGCGGCCTGGACACGTCTTTGCACCTGCAGTGTTTGGCTGGCTGTCCCCGGTGGCGTTCACCGGCGCCGGAACCGCCGCGCCATGCGGCTGGGCCTGGGGGGAACCGGGCCGGGTTCCTGGGCGCGGGACGCGGCGCGCTGAGCCGGGGCCGCCCGTGATTCGGCCCGGGCACGCCACGCGGCGAGTTCGGCGTCGAGGTCCCGCAGCCGCGTGGTCACCGGGGGCCCGCCGGACAGCTGGCGGCGGGCCTCGATGATCCGAGCGTTGAAGTCGGCCAGGATGGCCCGCACGCGCGCCTCGGAGGCCTCGGCGTCCAAAGTTTGTTCGAGTTCAGCGTCTTCCTTGCGCAGCATTAAAGCCGGTGGGCCAAGGCCGCTGACGTGTTCGCGTTGCAGGAGCCCCTTGATCCACCAGTCGGGGTCGTCGGCGCCGCCCAGGCCGGGGATGGGCTTGCCGGCGTAGGCCAGGTTGTCGAAGTCCCCGCGGGCCATGGCGGCGTCAATGGCATTATTGGCGACCTCCCAGACCTGGTCTGATTCGTGGAACGCGCGTGGCGCGGTCTCCTGCCCCTCTCCCTCCCGGCCGAGGGTGCGCCCGGCCGCGCGGGCATGGTCGTCGGCAGGAACGGGCGTTTCCGCAGCGGCCCGGGCATCCCGGTACCTGGCCGCCCGCAGGGCATGGTCGCCGGATTCCCGGTGCTTGTTGCCGCGTGCCATCCGGCCACCCCGTTCCCCTGCCGCGGATTTCCTGTAAACAACCCTAGGCAGTGCTTCCGGCCAGGGTCAACGGCCCGCGGCATTCAAGGCAACGGGAAACGGGCCATGGGCGGCGGGCCATGGCGTGCCGGCCCCGGGAGGCGGACGGCGGAGGGGAGCCGCCCGCTACCGTGCCAGCGCCGCCGTGACGTCCGCCGCCACGGCCGCCAGGGCGCGGGCGGCCTCCTCCCGGGCGGCGGCGAGTTGGGCACGCCCGGCGGCGGGCACGATGACCTCCAGGTAGCACTTGAGCTTTGGTTCGGTGCCGCTGGGGCGCACAATCACCCGGCTTCCGTTTTCCGTCAGGTACAGCACGCCGTCCGTGGCGGGCAGCTCCGGGGTGCCCTCTGACAGATCTGTGAAGACCTCGACGGGGGAGCCGTCGAAGGCCTCCGGGGGCTCGGCGCGCAGATGCGCCATCATGGAGGTGATCTCCCCGAGGTCCTCCACCCGGATGCTGATCTGGTCGCTGGCGTGCAGCCCGTGCTCCAGGGCAAGGTCGTCCAGCACGTCAAACAGGGTCCGGCCCTCCGCCTTGAGCGCCGCGGCCATTTCGGCGATGAGCAGCCCTGCGGAGATGCCGTCCTTGTCCCGGACCAGTTCCGGCGCCACGCAATACCCCAGCGCCTCCTCGTAGCCGAACGTCAGGTGCGGCACCCGCGAAATCCACTTGAAGCCGGTCAGGGTCTGCACATGCGGGTAGCCGGCGGCGGCCGCAATCCGGCCCAGCAGCCTGCTGGAGACGATCGAGTTGGCGAACACGGGCACCTGGGCGGCATCCGGCGTCGTACCGGTTTGGGCGCGGCCGCCGCGGGAGGCCAGGTGGGAGCCAAGCAGGGCGCCCACCTCGTCGCCGTGGAACTTGCGCCACTGCCCGGTGGCCGGGTCCGGGGCGCCCACGGCGGCGCGGTCGGCATCGGGGTCGTTGGCCAGCACGACGTCGGCCCCCACCTTGTGTGCCAGGGCGAACGCCAGGTCGAGGGCGCCGGACTCCTCGGGGTTGGGGAAGGAAACGGTGGGGAAGTCCGGGTCCGGGGCGGACTGTTCGGGGACGGCGTGGATGTCGGTGAATCCGGCCTTGGTCAGCACGTCCAGGGCGGTGCCGTGCCCTACGCCGTGCATGGAGGTGTGGACGATGCGCAGGTCCCGTGACGGGAACTTTGCCGGGTCGGCGAGGGCCGTGACCGCGGCAACGTAGCCGGCGGCGAGGTCGTCGCCAAGCACCGTCCAGCCGGATTTGGCCAGCGGGATGGAGGAGGTGTCCCCGGCCTCCGCCGTGGTGGAGAACGTGGCGATGTGGGCGGCGATGCCGGCATCGTGGGGGGCCACGATCTGCACGCCGCGGGCCTCCGGTGCCACGGCCCGGCCGCCCAGGTAGACCTTGTACCCGTTGTCCGCCGGCGGGTTGTGGCTGGCGGTGACCATGACCCCGGCCTCGCAGTTCAGGTGGCGGACGGCAAACGCCAGCACGGGCGTGGGCAGGGCCGCCGGAAGAAGGAAGGTCTCGATGCCGGCCGCCGTGAAAATGGCCGCCGTCTCCGCGGCGAACGCGGCCGAGTTGTGCCGGGCGTCGTAGCCCACCACGGCGCGCGGGGTGTAGGCGGGCTGCTCGGATTGCTCCGGTGCGGGCCGGTCCGGGCCGGGCGGGTCCTGGCCCGGGTTGTCGCTACCGGGCAGGGGGGAGGGGAAGGTGTCGGGCGTTTCACGGCTGGATCCGTTCCGGGCGAGGTCCAGCAGGTGGGCGGCCACCCCGGCGGCCGCGCGGCGTACCACGGTCCGGTTCATGCGGTTCGGCCCCGGCGCCATGGCGGCGCGCAGCCCCGCCGTGCCGAACTGGAGGTTGCCGTCGAAGCTGTCCTCGAGCTCGGCGAAGGCGTCCGGGCTGCTGCCGGCACGGCCCGCCAGCGTCTGCAGCTGGGCTGCCGTGGCGGGGTCGGGGTCGTGGGCGGCCCACTGGGAGGCCGCGGCGGTCAGGGCGGCGGTTTCGCGTGCTGCGGCCGACTGGGAACGTGTTTGCGAAGAATGGGTCACCGGACCAATCTAGCGGCAGGGCGGGCGGCAGAGGTACACGGGGGGTGCCCCGCCCTGTTCCGTCCTGCGTGGCGCCCGCCACGGCCGGTGCGCAGTGGAGTGCCGGGCGCCGCCGTCGTGGCGTCGGCGGCGCGGAACGGGCCGGCCCGTGACCCGGTTCTTCCTCCACAGGACGGGTGACCCCGGGACTTGTCCACATTTGTCGGATGGGGCGTGTTGAGGCCGGCTGTTTCCGACCACGATGGAGTCATGAATTCGCTCAGGGGAACCCCCAACTTTCCGTCGCGGCGGCCATTGCCCGGCTCGGACAGGTTGCGCGGCAGTCCGAGTTGCTGTCTCTCGGGATCACTACCCGGCAGCTGCGCACGGGCGTCCGATTCCCGGCGGTGCGGTCCACCGCCTGTCCGGTGAACCGCACGCTGCTGGAGGTGTTGCGCCAATGTGTGACATGTGGCAGTGACCTGGAGGCACTCGTCATCCTGGAATCGGCGGTCGTCAAGAACAAGTGCAGCATCGACCAGCTCCGCACTGGGTTCTCGCGGAGGGGCGACACGCGTGCCCGCGGCATCGTCGAGAAGATCGATCCGCAGTCCATGGCCATCACCGAAACCGAGGGCAGGTTCCGGCTCAGGGACGCCGGGCACCTGGACCTGTTGGTGGACGGTGTCCTGGGCCTTGAGGGGGACGGGAAGGAACACCACGACACGGCGTCCGGCTGGGCCGAGGATCTGCGAAAGGACACCATGTATGTCCTGCGCGGCATGTGGCGGCTGCGGATTCCGGCTGCGGTGGTGCTCTACCGGCCGGATGTCATGCTGCGGAGGGTCCGACAGGCCCGGGCCATGATCCGGCCAGCACCGGGCCCGGGCCGAACGTGGCGCGGGACATTGTCCTGCGCCACGGCCGCAACTGGCATGGCGAGCAACAGGACGGCGGCGCGGGACCCGCGGACGCTACAGCTTGGCGATGATGTCCGCCAGCAGCCGGGAGATGCGCGGCCCGGCGGCCTGGCCGGCCTCGAGGACCTCGGCATGGCTGAGCGGCACCGGGCTGATGCCGGCGGCCAGGTTGGTGACCAGGGAGATGCCGAAGACCTCCATGCCTGCGGCGCGCGCGGCAATCGCTTCCAGCGCCGTGGACATGCCCACCAGGTCGGCGCCGATCCGCTTCGCGTACTGCACCTCGGCGGGTGTCTCGTAGTGCGGACCCGTGAACTGGGCATACACGCCCTCGTCCAGTGACGGGTCGACTTCGCGGGCCAGGGCGCGCAGGCGGGAGGAGTACAGGTCGGTCAGGTCCACGAAGGTGGCGCCCTCCAGGGGAGAAGCTGCCGTCAGGTTTATGTGGTCGCTGATGAGCACGGGCGTGCCGGGGGTCCAGGCCTCGTTGAGACCGCCGCAGCCGTTGGTCAGCACCATGGTCTTCGCTCCCGCGGCTGCCGCGGTGCGCACGCCATGGACCACGGCGCGGACGCCCTTGCCCTCGTAGAAGTGGGTGCGCGAACCCAGGACCAGCACGTTCTTGCCATCCGGGGTGCGGATGGACGTCAGCGTGCCAACGTGGCCCACGACGGCGGGGGCGGAGAAGCCGGGCACGTCCGCGGCGTTGAGGGTGGCGGTGGTCCCGCCGATGAGTCCGGCCGCCTCTCCCCAGCCGGAGCCCAGGACCAAGGCCAGGTCGTGTTGTTCGACGCCGGTGGCTTGGGCAATGTAGGCGGCGGCCCGGCGGGCCAGGTCCGCAGGGTCGGTGTCGGGGAAAGCTTCTTGGGTGTTCACGAGACCAACCTACCGGCAAGCCCTGGGACGCGCCACGCGCCCTGCGTCCCTGAGTCCGCGGGCTTGTAGAACTTGGTGCCTGTGCCCGGATAGGCGAGAATGTTCAATTGTGACCAGCGATCAAGATGTTAACCACCCCTTTGCCGTTCCGAGCCTGGCGATCCTTGGCGGTGGCCCCGGCGGCTATGAAGCCGCCATGGTTGCGGCCTCCATGGGCTCCGAGGTGACCATTGTGGAGCGGGCCGGCCTGGGCGGCGCCGCGGTGCTGACCGACGTGGTCCCGTCCAAGACGCTGATCGCCACGGCCGAATCCATGAACCGCAGCATTGACTCCACCGAACTGGGCGTGAGCTTCAACGCCGACGACGGTGACGTCAAGACAGCACTGCGCGCAGACCTCAAGCTGATCAACCGGCGCGTGAAGCTGCTGGCCCGGGAGCAGTCCACGGACATCCGCCGCGGCCTCGAGGCGCTGGGCGTGCGCATTGTGATCGGCACCGGCCGGCTTCTGGACGGGCGCACCATCGAGGTGGACCGCGGCGAGACCAAGGAAATCATCAAGGCCGACGCGGTGCTGGTCTCCGTCGGCGCCCACCCCCGCGAGCTCGCCACGGCCCAGCCGGACGGCGAACGCATCCTGAACTGGACCCAGCTTTACGACCTCGACGAACTGCCCGAGGAACTCATCGTGGTGGGCTCCGGTGTAACTGGCGCCGAGTTTGCCTCCGCCTTCAACGGACTGGGCTCCAAGGTCACCCTGATTTCCAGCCGCGAGCAGGTGCTGCCCGGCGAGGACTCGGACGCCGCCGCCGTGCTGGAACAAGTGTTTGAGCGCCGCGGACTGCGGGTGCTGTCCCGTTCCCGCGCCCAAGCTGTGGAGCGCACCGCCGACGGCGTCATCGTCACCCTGGGCGACGGCAGCAAGGTCACGGGCACGCACTGCCTGGTCTGCGTGGGATCCATCCCGAACACCACGGACCTTGGCCTGGAGGCTGCAGGGGTGGAACTGACCCCCAGCGGCCACATCAAGGTCGACGGCGTTTCCCGCACCAGCGCCCCCAACGTTTACGCCGCCGGCGACTGCACGGGCGTGCTTGCGCTGGCCTCCGTGGCGGCCATGCAGGGCCGCATCGCCGTGGCACACCTGCTGGGCGACAGCGTGCGCCCGCTCATGCTCACGCGGGTATCCTCCAACATCTTCACCTCGCCGGAGATCGCCTCCGTGGGCGTGTCCGAGGCCGACCTGGACGCCGGCAGGTACCAGGGCGACGTGGTCAAGCTGCCGCTGCAGACCAATGCACGGGCCAAGATGCGCAACGTCAACGACGGCTTCATCAAGATCATCGCGCGCAGGGGCTCGGGCACCATCATCGGCGGCGTCGTCGTGGGTGCCGGTGCCTGCGAGCTGATCTTCCCCATCGCCCTGGCCGTGGCCCAGAAGCTGCACGTGGACGACGTCGCCAACACGTTCACGGTGTACCCGTCCCTGTCCGGTTCCATCGCGGAGGCCGCGCGCCGCCTCCACGTCCACATGTAGCCCGCGTCTACAGGTAGCCCACGTCCACATGTAGCCCACGCCGCTGTAAGGTCATCCCGGCCCGGGGGCGCGCGGCAGCCGGATGCAAAAGCAGGCGCCGGCGGTGTCCGTGCCGGCCGGCTCCACCGTGAGCCGCAGTCCGAGCCGCTGGGCCAGCCGGGCGGCGATGGAGAGCCCCAGCCCGCTGCCCACGGGCCGTTGCCCGGCGTACCGCCGGTAGAGGACGCCCCGTTCAAACGCCACGGCGGCGTCCTGGACGGTCAGCCCGGGACCGCTGTCCCGCACATCCACCGCAACGACGGCGGGTCCGGCCCCGACGGCCGTCCCCATCCCTGATCCTGCCGCGGATACCGGGGATGCCGGCGAATATTCCAGCCTGGCTTCGAGCACCAGGGGTTTTCCTGCCGGCGTCACCCGCAGCGCGTTGCCGACCAGGGCATCGATGATCTGCCGCAGGCGCTGCCCATCCGTAACGACGGTCAGCGGGCCGCCACCGGCGGGCAGGCGGACTTCCAGCCGCACGCCGGCTTGGACTGCGGCCCCGCGCCAGGCCTCCTCCACCTGGTCCAGAAGGGCCGCGACATCCACGGGCCCCGCCTCCAAGGCAAAATCCTCCGCCTCCAGACGCGCCAACGCCAGCAGGTCCCGGACAAATCCGTCCAGCCGGTCCGTTTCAGCGGCCAGGACCTGCCCCACGCGGGCGACGTCGTCCGGCGGGACCAGCCCGTCGACCAAGGCTTCCGCGTATCCCCGCACCGCCGTCAGCGGGGTCCGGATCTCGTGGGAGATGGACAGCAGGAATTCGTGCTGGCGGGCCTCACTGGCCATAAGGGCATGATCCAAGGTGTTGACCGCCTCTCCGATGGCCCGCACTTCGGTCATGCCGGACGGCGCCAGCTCGACCGTGCGCTCGCCGGCGGCGATCCGGCGGGCGGCCGCCGCTGTCCGCACCAGTGGACGGGAGAGCCGCCGGGCCAGCAGGGTGCCTGCCAGGACCGCAATCAACAGTCCGATGGCGAGGGCCAGCAGCGTGCGCCCAAGCACTTGGGCGGACTCAGCGTTGACATCCTGAAGCGAACGGGTCAGCACAATGCCGCCGCCACGCTTCAGGACCCGTGCCTCCACCAGCAGCTGCCCGCCGTTCGCGTCCAGGGTCCGGGAGATCTTCTGCCCGGAGAGCACCTGCCCGATCTCGGCAGGCGAGAGGAGGTTGGCGGCGGCTCCCCGGACGGTTCCGGAGGCGGTGATGGTGGACAGCTTGTAGGTGTCCGGCCCCAGCAGGTAACGCTCCCGGAGGTCAAGGGCGCGCGACGCCCCGGGGACCGCGGCGTAGGCGTCCGCCTGCCGGGCGAGTTGCTGCCGGGCCTGGTCCACGGTGGCCGAGCTGATGAGGGGAAAGGCAACCAGCCCGGTGACGAGGACTGCCAGGACGGCGACGGCGGCAGTCACCAGCGTTATCCCTCCGCCCACCGAGTGAAGCCACGCCGTCGCGCCGTCGCGCAAGTGGGCCGTCCTGCGGGCCGGGCGTGCGCGATCGTTGTCCTTCATGGACGGCCGCTGGCGGGCGGCAGGCTGCGGGCCGTGTAGCCGACGCCGCGCAGGGTGTGGATCGGGCTGGCGGCGCCCAGCTTGGACCGGAGTGCGGCAATCTGGACGTCAACGGTCCGCCCTGCAGTGTAGCTGGCCTGCCCCCACACCGCGGAGAGGAGCTGTTCGCGGCTGTAGACGCGGCCGGGGCTGGCCAACAGGTAGGCCAGCACATCGAATTCCCGCGCCGTCAGCTCGACGGGGGTGCCGCCCGCGCTGACCGTGCGGTTGTCCGGATTCAGCGCCACGGAGCCGACCCGAAGCACTCCGCTGCGCGGGACCGCCGGGCCGCGGCGCAGCACCGTCTTGACGCGGGTGACGAGCTCGCGGGGGGAAAACGGTTTGGTCATGTAGTCATCCGCGCCCAGCTCCAAGCCCAGGATCTTGTCCACTTCCTCGTCCCGGGCCGTGACAAAAATGATGGGGGTCCAGTCATCCCGGGCGCGCAGCCGGCGGCAGAATTCGATCCCGTCAATGCCGGGCAGGCCGACGTCGAGCACAATGGCCACCGGCCGCTGGCTGTGTATCCTTTCCAGTCCTGCCTCACCGCTTGTCTCGACATGGACCCCAAAGCCGGCACGGCGCAGGTACAGGCGCTCGACGTCCGCGATCGCGCCGTCGTCTTCCACTATCAGGACCAGGCCGCGGGACTGCGGTGCCTCTGGGCCGATCGCTTGCTCCATGGTTCCATTGAACGCCCTGCGGACGCGCGTGGGGAGACGCGCCGCGCATTCTTTACCTGGCGCTTACATTCCCCAAACCGGGGGTGCATGCCGGTCAGCCATAGTGGAATCCCCACCGACCGGGGGAACATAACGAGACCCCGCACCCCCCTGCAGCCCCAGGAGCAGTCATGACCAGAGCCATCTTGAACACCGACCCCAACGCGACCACCACCGGGGCGCCGTCGGGCAGGCGGTGGCGCAAGCGCGCCGCGGCCGCAGCCGCCGGCGCCCTGCTCATCGGAGCGGGCGTCCTCGGGGCGACGGCCGCTTCCGCCGGAACGTCCCCGTCGCCAGCGCCCAGCCTGTCCGCGGCGACCGCCAGCGCACAAACTTCCGGCGCCCAAACTCCCGGTGCCCAGGCACGCGGAGCAAAGGCTCCACAAGCAGCCGCGAAGCATCCTGGCAGGCGTCCGGAGGTCCGCCTGCTCCGCAGGGAACTGCGCATCGACATCCAGGCGAAACCCGGGTTCGGGGACAAGGCCCATGTGGTGGCGTACGGCCTCATCCACCACCCCGCCGCCTTCGCCACGCTGCCCGCGCAACTGCGTACCGACCTGTTGTCGCTGGAGGCGGCCGCGGCGGGATCCCGCGACGCGGACGCGGCATCGATCAAGGACACCGCCCTGGGCGGTGGTTACGGCGCCACAATCCAAAAGGAAGCCAAGGCCATTGCCGCCAGACTTGCCGCCGCGCCGGCAACCCGGGCGCCGGCAACCCAGGCACCGGCATCTCAGGCGCCGGCGACCCAGGCACCCTAGCGGCCAGGGGCTGCCGGCCCCGCCCCATGAGAACTGTGGGTCGGAAACTGCACGATTGCACTGGACCATTTCGTCCGCCTCTCCGGTTGCACCACGCCGTTTCCGACGCAAAGCCGGCAGTGGCACAAGGCAGTGGCACAAGGCAGTGGCACAACGGTGGTGGCAGGGGGGGATCAGGCGGGTGTGGGGGCGCCCTGAAAATGCTGTTCGATCAGGGCCCGCACCTCGCCGTGGCAGCCGCCGCAGCCCGTGCCCGCCCTCGTCCGGGCGGACACCTCGGCCACGGTCCCGCAGCCTTCGGCCACGGCTGCGGCGATGGTCCGCTGGTCCACCCCGGCGCAGCGGCACACCGTCCGCGAGGGGTCGTTGGGCGCCGGCAGTCCCGCACTGTCCAGCCCGAGCAGCGCCGACCTGTCCGCGGGAAGCTCGGCGCCGCGCTCAAACAGCAGCACCAGCTCGGCAGCCGCCCGCGGCATGCCCACGCTGACGAACCCCTCCAGCACCCCGTCCCTGGTGGCCATCTTCACGTACTTGCCGTGTTCCGGGTCCGCCCACACGCTGACCCGCAGGGGCGCGGGGGCGCCAGCCACCGCGCCGGGACCGCCCGCCGGGTTGTCCAACGGCAAGGGGTCGAATGGCCCGGCCGCCACGTTCCCGGCGGCCGCCACATCCACGCCGCGGGCCTTCAGGAGCATGACGGGAGCCTGCTCGGCGGCCAGCGGCGGGGCCGGTTCCGCGGGCCGGACCAGAAACCCCGCCAGCCATTCCGCCTGCCGCCAGCCGGGCCCGATCAGCCCCTGCGGGCCGGCGCTGCCTGCGCATTCCCGGCAGCCGGCGTCAAGGCAGCGGATCTCGGCACAGTCGCCGATGGCGAAGACCTGGGGGTCGTGGTGGGCCTGCAGGGAGTGGTCCACCAGGATGCCCCGGGCCGTGCGCAGGCCGGACCCCGCCGCCACCTCGGTGCGCGGCCGCACCCCGCAGGAGAGGACCAGCAGGTCGCCTGGGACGGTGCCGCCCCCGTCGAGCTTCAGGGCCGTGAAGGAGGCCTCCGGCGGAACGTCCCCGGCAGGCGCCGCGTCCAGGACCACCGCCGTCGAGCGGGCATGGGCCGCCACGGCGATCCCGCGGGCCTGCAGCGCCCCGGCGAGCACCTGGCCGGCGTCGGCGTCGATGCTGCGGCCCAGCGTGTGGGCGCCGTGGTGGACCACCGTGACGCGGGCGCCCTCCTCGGCCGCAGCCAGCGCCGCCTCCACGCCCAGGATCCCGCCGCCGAGCACCACCACACGCCGACCGCCCAGCACGGCGCGGTGCAGGGTGGCGGCGTCCTTGAGGTCGCGCAGGGTGGTGACGCCGGCCGGCAGGCGCAGGGGCACGTTCGGGTCCGGGTTCAAGCCGTGGAGCTTGGGCACCACGGGCCGGGAACCGGTGGCGAAGACCAGCTTGTCGTAGTGCACGGCCCGGCCGTCGGAAAGGTGGACCAGCTGGCGGGCGCGGTCCACGCGCCGCACGCAGCGGCCCAGATCAAGCACGACGCCGGCCGCCTCCAGTTCCGCCGTGGCCGCCAGCGTGATGGCGTCCACCGTGGTCCGGCCCACGCCGAGATCGGCCACCAGAACGCGGTTGTACGCCGGGTGCAACTCGTCGCCCACCACCGTGACGCCCAGCTGCCCGGACTGGACGGCGGGCAGCAGCCCGTCGACCAGCCTGGCGGCGACGGGGCCGAAGCCGATGACCACGATGTGCGGCATGTGTGCCCTCGCCACCTGCGGCCCGGGGCGTTCCAGCGGCATCATGCGCCGCCCCTTTCAGTGGCCGGCGTTCCTGGCCGGGCGCCCGCCGCACGCAAGGCACCAGCCATGTCCACGGGGCCAGGGTCTGAAGCTCCCCTCGCCCCGGCCCGGAGCCCGGTGACGACCCGGTGCCCGGTGCTGCCCTGGCCTGCCGGGACCCTGCCGGGCGCCACCGTCACGGAGCTGGTCTTGAACTCGGGCATCCCGGACACGGGGTCCGTGGCGGAGGAGGTCAGCAGGTTGGCGCCCTGCAGGCCCGGGAAGTGGAACGGCAGGAACACGGTGTCCAGGCGCTGCGCCGTGCTGTATTCGGCGGTGCAGTGCGCCTCGCCGCGGGCATTGGCCACCGTGACGGGGCCGCCGTCGGGGATGCCGCGGGCGGCGGCCGCTGCGGGGTGGATGAGCAGCCGGGCCCCCGGGCTCGCCGCTGCCAGCTCCGGCACGCGGCGGGTCTGTGCCCCGGACTGGTAGTGCTCCAGCAGCCGCCCGGTGGCCAGCGCCAGGGCGCCGCCGGCGAACAGCGGGTCCCGGGTGACGGCGTCGTGCCCGCCCGTGGCGGCGGGGGCGACGGGCACCAGGGCCGCCCGGCCGCCGTCGTGCGCAAACGCGTCCAGGAACAGCCGCGGCGTCCCCGTGCCGCCGGACGGGTACGGCCAGTACGCGGCCGCGCCGCTGTCCAGCAGCGCGTAGTCGATCCCGGAATAGTCGGCGGGCCCGCCGGCCGACGCCGCCCGCAGCTCGGTGAAAACCGTCTCGGGGTCATCGCTGAAGCTGGACGGCGCGCCAAGCCGGGCGGCCAGCCCGGCCATGATCCACAGCTCGGAGCGGGCCCCGGGCGGCGGCGGCACGGCCGCGCGGCGGCGCAGCACGCGGCCCTCCAGGTTGGTCACGGTGCCGTCCTCCTCGGCCCACTGCAGCGCGGGCAGCACCACATCCGCCAGGGCCGCCGTCTCGGACAGGAAAAAATCGCACACCACCAGCGCGTCGAGGCTGCGCAGCCGGTCAACCACGCGGGTGGAGTCGGGCGCGGACACGGCCGGATTGGCCCCGTGCACAAAAAACATGCGGACCCCTCCGGGCCGCCCCAGCGACGCGAGAAGTTCGACGGCGGGAAGCCCCGGCCCGGGGATGGCGGCCTCCTCGACTCCCCAGACCTTGGCGACGTGGGCGCGGGCCGCAGGGTCCGTGATCTTGCGGTAGCCGGGCAGCTGGTCAGCCTTCTGGCCGTGTTCGCGCCCGCCCTGGCCGTTGCCCTGGCCCGTCAGCGTGCCGTAGCCGCTGTGCGCGGAGCCGGGCAGGCCCAGCAGCAGGGCCAGGTTGATGGCGGCGGTGGCGGTGTCGGTGCCGTCCACGTGCTGCTCCACGCCGCGGCCGGTGAGGATGTAGCTGCCGCCGCTGCGGGCGCCGGCGGCCAGCAGCCGCGCTGTTTCACGGAGCTGCGCCACGGGGACGCCGGTGGTGCGGCTGGTCCGTTCCGGCCACCAGGCGGCCACGCTGCGGGCCAGCGCGGCGTAGCCTGTGGTCCTGTCGGCGAGGTACGCCTTGTCCGCCAGGCCGTCGTGGATCACGAGGTGGCACAGGCCCAGAAGCAGGGCCAGGTCCGTGGCCGGGACGGGCTGGAGGTGGAGGCCGGCGCCGTCGGCAGTGAAGTCGGCCGTGGCCGTGCGGCGGGGGTCCACCACCACCAGGCCGCCGGACTCCCGGGCGCCCCGCAGGTGCTGCACGAACGGGGGCATGGTCTCGGCCACGTTGGAGCCCAGGAGAAGGATGGTGTGGGCGCCGTCCAGGTCCGAAACGGGGAACGGCAGGCCCCGGTCCACCCCGAAGGCGCGGTTGCCGGCCGCCGCGGCCGAGGCCATGCAGAACCTGCCGTTGTAGTCGATGCGCGACGTTCCCAGGGCCAGCCGGGCAAACTTTCCCAGCTGGTAGGCCTTCTCATTGGTGAGCCCGCCGCCGCCAAACACGCCGACGGCGTCTGCGCCGTGGGCGGCCCGGGTCGCGGTGACCTGGGCGGCCACCCGCCCCAGGGCCGCGTCCCAGCTGGCGGGGCGCAGCACGCCGTCGTCCGCCCGGACCAGCGGGGTGGTGAGCCGTTCCGGGTGGTCCAGGAGGGCGGCCGACGTCCAGCCCTTGCGGCACAGGCCCCCGCGGTTGGTGGGGAAGTCGCGGCCGGCTATCTCCGGCGGGCCTCCGGCCGCCGGGGTGATGGTCATGGCGCACTGCAGGGCGCAGTACGGGCAGTGGGTGTCCGCCCCCACTAGATGCCTACCAGGGAGGCTGCGGAGGAGCGGCGCAGGTAGACGAACCATGTCACGGCCATCAGCAGCAGGTAGGCGGCGACGAAGCCGGTGAAGGCGCCGGCGTAGCTGCCGGTGGCCAGCCGGGAGGCGTTGAGGACCTGGGGCACCAGAAAGCCGCCGTATGCGCCGAGGGCGGAGATCAGGCCGAGCGCGGCGGAGGCGCGGCGGGCCGAGCTGACGGCGCCCTGGCTGGCTGTGCCCTGGCTCGCTGTGCCCTGGCTGGGGGAGCGGAGTGCGAAGACCAAGGGGATCATGCGGTAGGTGGAGCCGTTGCCTGCCCCCGCGGCCGCGAACAGCACCAGGAACAGGGCGATGAACAGCGGAAAGCTGCCCAGCGGGAGCGTCAGCATTTGTGTCAGGGCGGTGAGGGCCAGAACGGCGAAGCAGGCCACGGTGACGCGGGCGCCGCCCCAGCGGTCGGCCAGCCGCCCGCCGAAGGGCCGGGCGAGCGACCCGACCAGCGCCCCCAGAAACGCCAGCGAGATGGTCGCTGTGCCGAGTGTGAACCCGACGTGCTGGCCGAAGGTGTCCGCGATCAGCTTCGGGAACACGGCGGAAAAGCCGATGAACGAGCCGAAGGTGCCCACGTAGAGCAGGGCC
Organism: Arthrobacter wenxiniae; assembly: GCF_013376105.1. Classification (GTDB taxonomy): domain Bacteria; phylum Actinomycetota; class Actinomycetes; order Actinomycetales; family Micrococcaceae; genus Specibacter; species Specibacter wenxiniae. The sequence continues at coordinate 42,584 of NZ_JAAMFM010000005.1, read as the reverse complement.
AGGATCCACAAATGGGGTTCCCTGAGGCAGGCCAGCGATCCGGCGATGTCAGACTTGGCGCTGGAAAGGTTGTCCATGCACTTCCAGGCACCCCACGCGGCCACCAGGACCAGAGGCACCCAGAGCAGCCCTGCCAGCGGCAGCCTGAGCGTGCCCGCGGCGAAGGCCGTGACGGCCACTGGGACCATAAGCTGTGCGACGGCGGCCCCCAGGTTCCCGCCGGCAGCGTTCAGTCCCAGCGCCCACCCCTTCTCGCGTGCCGGGAAGAAGTAGGTGATGTTGGCCATGGAACTGGCGAAGTTGCCCCCGCCCAGGCCGGCCAGCGCTGCCACGGCCAGCATGGCGCCGAACGGGGTGCCAGGGTTGCCCACGCAAACGGCCAGTCCCGTCGTGGGGGCCAGCAGCAGAAGTGCGGAGACGACGGTCCAGTTACGGCCTCCGAAGCGCGCCACCATGAAGGTGTAGGGGATGCGCAGCGTGGCGCCGACCAGGGACGGGACGGAGATCAGCCAAAAGAGCTCGGAGGAGCTGAAGTGGAAGCCGGCCGCGGGCAGGTACACCACCACGATCGACCACAGCTGCCAGACCACAAAGCCTAAAAATTCGCAGGCGATGGACCAGCGCAGGTTCCTTGTGGCAATGGTGCGGCCGCCGCCTTCCCACTGCTGCGTGTCCTCGGCGTCCCAGCCGTGGATCCACCGGCCGCTGGCGCCCTGCCGGCTGATTCCTCCGGCGGGGCCTTCGGCGGTGAGGGCCGGCTCCGTTGTTGCGTCGACTTTCACGTGTGACCTCCAGCGTTGAAAGAACAGTTGGTGTCCTTGACGCTATGGGGCCGCCGTTTCCGGGGCGGTCACCCGGTGTGAACTCCCTGTGACATCTCCCTCACCGGGTCGCCGTCGCAGCGGTGAGGGGCACATTGCCCCGTCAGGCGGTGTCCATATCCTGATGCGGATCGTCCATTGGGTGAACGCCGTTCGATGCTATCGGGGACAACGGCGTGGCTGGGGCGGCTTGTGCGGGCCGCAGGGGCACCCTGGTGGCCTCGCTGCTGGTCATCGCTTTCACGCACATGGGCCTCCCCTTCGGGCCGCCGGCGGCAGCACCGTCCTGGTGGGGCTGTACCTTTCCGCGATGGCCGTCCTGGCGCTCATTGCGCCGGCGACCATGAAGGAAACCCGCGGCCTGGAGCACGTCTCCAACGTCAGCTGGGCCCGGATCCAACTGTGACGCACCGGGTGCCAAATCCGGGCGGATTTTCAGCGACAAGCGCTTCACAGGTGGGTTGCCGCACGGCAGCGCTCCCGGCTCAGTCCTCGATGGTGGCCAGGACGGCTCCCGCCGAGACGGTGTCGCCCGCCGCGGCGCCGAGTCCCGTGACGGTGCCGGCGCGGTGCGCGGTGAGCGGCTGTTCCATTTTCATGGCCTCCAGGACCACGATGAGGTCGCCCTCGGACACCATATCGCCGTTGGCCACGGCCACCTTCACGATGGTGCCCTGCATGGGCGACGTCAGCGCGTTGCCGTTGGCGGACGCGGGACCCGCGCTGCGGTTGCGCCCGGACTTCTTGGCCTTCTTCGCCGCCGCGCTCCCTGCACCGCTTCCCGCCCCGAACGACGCCGGGAGCGTCACCTCGAGCCGCTTGCCGCCCACCTCGACGGTCACGCTCTGGCGCGTGCCGGCGTCGTCCGTTGGGACAGCCGCCCCGGCGAGGTCAAAGGCGGGGATGGTGTTGTTGAACTCGGTCTCGATCCAGCGGGTGTGGATGGTGAACGGGGCGCCGCCGGCGGGGGCGAAGGCGGGGTCCGCGACCACGGCGCGGTCGAACGGCAGGACGGTGGGGAGGCCGCCGATCTCCATCTCGGCGAGGGCGCGGGCGGCGCGCTGCAGGGCCTGCTCGCGGGTGGCGCCGGTGACGATCAGCTTGGCGAGCATCGAATCGAAGTTGCCGCCGATCACCTCGCCCTCGGTGATGCCGGAGTCGACGCGGACCCCGGGACCGGTGGGCAGCGTCATGGTGGTCACCGTGCCCGGCGCCGGCATGAAGCCGCGGCCCGGGTCCTCGCCGTTGATGCGGAATTCAAACGAGTGGCCGCGGACGTCGGGATCGCCATAGCCGATGTCCTCACCGCGGGCAATGCGGAACTGCTCGCGGACCAGGTCGATCCCGGTGACCTCCTCGGAGATGGTGTGCTCCACCTGCAGGCGCGTGTTGACCTCGAGGAAGGAGATGGTGCCGTCCGTGCCCACCAGGAATTCGCAGGTCCCCGCGCCTTGGTAGCTGGCCTCCTTGAGGATGGCCTTCGATGCCTCGTAGAGGCGCGTGTTCTGCTCCGCGGAGAGGAACGGCGCCGGCGCCTCCTCGACGAGCTTTTGGTTGCGGCGCTGGAGCGAGCAGTCCCGCGTGGAAATGACGACGACGTTGCCCGCCGCATCTGCCAAACACTGCGTTTCGACGTGGCGGGGGGAGTCGAGGAAGCGTTCCACGAAGCACTCGCCGCGGCCGAATGCCGCGACGGCCTCCCGGACGGCGGATTCGTACAGTTCGGGGATTTCCTCCCGGCTGCGCACCACCTTGATGCCGCGCCCGCCTCCGCCGTAGGCGGCCTTGATGGCCAGCGGCAGGCCGAACTCGTCGGCAAAGTCAAGGACTTCCTGGGTGGATTCCACCGGGTTCTTGGTGCCGGGGACCAGCGGGGCGCCCACCCTTTCGGCGATGTGCCGGGCCTTGACCTTGTCGCCCAGGGCGTCGATGGCCTCGGGGGAGGGGCCGATCCAGGTCAGTCCGGCGTCGATCACGCGTTGGGCGAACTCGGCGTTTTCGGCCAGGAAGCCGTAGCCGGGGTGGACGGAGTCGGCTCCGGAGCGGCGGGCGGCGTCGAGGAGCTTGTCCATGACCAGGTAGGACTCCGCTGCCGTGGTGCCGCCGAGTGCGAAGGCTTCGTCGGCCATGCGCACGTGCAGGGCCTCCCGGTCCGGCTCGGCGTACACAGCCACGGAGGCAATGCCCTCGTCGCGGGCCGCGCGGATGATGCGGACGGCAATTTCGCCGCGGTTGGCGATCAGGACTTTGCGGAGCAGGCTTGCGCCTGCCGGCTGTGAATTGGTCACACGAGACTCCTTCTATTCTTCAGTGAGCCTAGCGTGAGTGTGAGGGTTTGGCCCATGCATCATGCTGTTTCGGCGTGTATCGGCCCCGGTGTTTGTGGGGTTTCTACAAAATGCCCTGCCTTGAAGTGGAGCCCCGTACCGTCCCAATGGCGCTCCACTTGCCAAGTGGAGCGCCAGCGGGGGTCATCCGGGCTCCACTTCAAAGTGCTGCACCCACAAGTCGGTGATTGCCACCCCGGATAGCGCCAGCAGCCGCCGCAGCGTGGAAATGGACAGGCCCACCACCGTGTGTGGATCGCCGTCCACGCCGGAAATGAACGCGCCGGCCAGGCCGTCGATGGTGAAGGCGCCGGCCACCTGCAGGGGTTCGCCCGTGGCAACGTAGGCGTCAATTTCAGCGTCCGTGACGTCCTCAAACCGGACCACGGCGCTGGTGACCTCCCCCCGCCCGGCGCGGGATCCGGCGTCGCGCGGGGAAGAGTGCGGGGTGGCCAGCCAGTGGCCGGTGTGGAGGATGCCGGACCTGCCGCGCATCTGCCGCCACCGCTCACGCGCCACCTCGGGTTCCCACGGCTTGCCGTACGGCGCGCCGTCCAGCTCAAACACGGAATCGCAGCCCAGCACCAACACCCCGGGCTCCCCGCCGGCCGGGCTCCCGGGCTCCCCGCCGGGCGGGCTCCCGGGAACCACGGCGGCCACGGCCTCGGCCTTGCAGCGGGCCAGCAGCAGCGCGATTTCAGCCGGTGCCAAGGGACCGGCGGCGGCGGTGGCGGCGTCCTCGTCAACGTCGGACACCAGGACGGTGTGGACGATGCCGGCGTCGCTGAGCAGCTTGGCGCGGGCGGGGGAGGCCGAGGCCAGGATGAGCGCGGGAGTCATGACACCAGCCTAAGGTGCCGTGCGTGGCGGTTTGACGTGAGGCGGTGAACGATGATTCACTATTTGGGTGAACGCGCGTTCACCAACCCCCAAGCCTGTGAAGGAAGCCCGTGCCGTCCCATTTGGCCGTCCGCGATAATCCCAGTCCCGCCGGAAAGGGTGCCGCCGCCAAGGGCCAGCGTGCCGGCAGGCCGTCCGCGCCCAAGCGGACCTCGCTCGTCATTACCATCCTGTGCCTGGCCGGGACGGTGGTCGCGCTGCAGCAGACCATGGTGGTGCCGCTGCTGCCGGACTTCCCCAAAATCCTGGGCACCTCCGCCGACAACGCATCCTGGCTGGTGACCGTCACGCTGCTCACCAGCGCCATCGCCACCCCCATCATTTCCCGGCTCGCGGACATGTTCGGCAAGCGGCGGATGATGGTGGTCGCCATGGTGACCATGGTCATCGGATCCGTCATCGCCGCGGCGGGCGGCACGTTCCTCATGCTGTTGATCGGCCGCGCGTTCCAGGGCCTGGCCGCCTCCCTCATCCCCGTCGGCATCAGCATCATGCGCGACGAACTTCCCCGCGAGAAGGTTGCCTCGGCGGTCGCCCTGATGAGCGCGACGCTCGGGATCGGCAGTGCCCTGGGCCTGCCCCTGGCCGGCGTGATCTACGAGTCCCTCGGCTGGCAGGCCATCTTCTGGATCTCCGCCGTCATCGGGGTGCTGCTCATCATCGCCGTGATTGCCATCGTGCCTGAATCCGCCGTGCGCACCCGCGGCAAGTTCGACGGCGTCGGCGCGGTGTTGCTGACAGCGGCCCTGACCTCGCTGTTGCTGGCCATTTCCAAGGGCGGCGAATGGGGTTGGACCAGCGAGCCGGTGATCCTGCTGTTCATCGGGACAGTGGTGTTTTTGGCCCTCTGGTTCCCCTATGAGCTGAGGGTCAGCCAGCCGATGGTGGACCTGCGCACCTCCGCCCGCAAACCGGTGCTGCTGACCAACATCGCCTCCATCCTGGTGGGCTTCTCGATGTACGCAAACATGCTCACCACCACCCAGCAGCTCCAGCTGCCCAACCTTGGCGGCTACGGGTTTGGCCTGAGCGTGGTGGTTGCGGGGCTGTGCATGATCCCCTCCGGCCTGGCCATGGTGGCCCTGGCCCCGGTTTCCGCGGCGATCACCAAGCGGCACGGCGCCAAGGTCACGCTGATCGCCGGCTCGCTGGTGCTGGCCGTCTCCTACGTGGCGCGCGTCTTCCTCACCGGCGAGGTCTGGATGGTCATCCTCGGCGCCACCGTCGTCAGCATGGGCACGGCCATCGCCTACGCCGCCATGCCCACCCTGATCATGCGCTCGGTGCCGATCACGGAAACGGCGTCCGCGAACGGGTTGAACTCGCTGCTGCGCGCCGTCGGCACCTCCACCATGTCCGCCGTCGTCGGGGCCGTCCTGACCTCGGCCGTGGTCCACGTCGGGCCCCTGGCGCTGCCCACCGAGGACGCGTTCAAGGAAGTGTTCTGGTACGCGGCCATCGCGGCCCTGCTGTCCATCGGCGTCTCCGTGTTCATCCCGCGCGTCCAGGCGGCACCCGGGCTGGCGGGCGGGACGTCCACCGGCGTGTACGACGCCGGTGCCCGGCCGGGTGCCGCGGGTGCGGCCCGCCCGGCGGGACTTCCGGCCGCCGTCGTCCCCCCTGCCGCGGCAGGGGACGGGCGGCCGGCGGATGACGAAATTGTGGTCGGCGGCACCGTGATGGGCGCGGGCGGGAAGCCGATCCGGCAGGCCGTGGTCAACGCCCTGCACACCAACGGCGAACCAGCCGACTGGAGCCGTGCGGACAACGCCGGCCGCTACTCGCTGGTCCTGCCGGCGTCCGGGCGCTACCTGATTGTGTCCAGCGCGGACGGCTGGGCCCCCAGCTCGCAGGTCCTGGAGTTTGTGGATTCCTCCAGCACGGAAAACATCCGGCTCACCCTGAGGCTGACGCTGTCCGGCACGGTGGCCGACGGCGGCCGGGCCCTGGAGCACGCCCTGGTCACGCTGACCAAGGCCAGCGGTGAATTTGTCATGTCCACGTTCAGCGACGGCTCGGGACGGTATGAGGTGCCGCTTCCAGCGGCCGGCCGGTACATTCTGACGGGGCTGGAGCCGGAGGGCCTGCGCAGCCAGTCGGTGCAGCTCTCCCTGTCCTCGCGCCCGGCCGTGGTCGACCTGGACCTGGGCGGCAGCCCGGAGCCGGCCACGGCCGAGCATGCCCGGGCGGGCGCCTGATGGGCCGGCCCAGCACACGGGATGCGGTGGTCGAGGCCGCCCGGCAGCTTTTTGGCGAGCGCGGCTACACGGCGGTGACGGTCAAGGACGTGGCCTCGCTGGCCGGCTTTTCGCCCGCCATGGTCATGAAGGTGATGGGCAGCAAGGCCAAGCTCTACGCGGCGGCCGCACCGGACGTGCCCAGCTCGGACCTGCTGCTGGAAAAGGACGAGCCGCTCGGATTCGCCCTGGTGCGCAGGATCCTGCGCCGGCGCCGGCATGGCGAGCCGGAGCCGTGGTCCATGGTGCCGCTGCTGGTGCAGGACGCGCCGGACAAGGACGCTGCGCGGGCAGAACTTCGTGAACGGTACATCAGCTGGATGGCCGGGCAAATCGACGACACCTCGCCGGGGCGGCAAAAGTCGCAGCTGGTGGTGTGCGTGGTCATGGGGCTGGGAGCGGGCGTCCGCGTCCTGGGCCTGCTGGACCACGGGGAAATGGCCGACGAGGCCCTGATTCAGCAGTACGGCGCCATCGTCCAGGGCATCATCGACGAGCACGCCCCGGACCGTTGAGGTTTGAGATGGTGACCGCCCCTCAGCGGGCGGCGCGGTCGAAGCCTTCCACGAGGCGGGAGCGGATCAGGAACCGCTTTCCCTCGGGGGCCTCAACGGAGAACCCGCTGCCGCGACCGTTGACGACGTCGACCGTGAGGTGCGTGTGGGACCAGTAGTTGAACTGCTCCTTCGACATCCAGAACTCCAGCGGCCCGCAGTCTGGCAGCTGAAAGAGCCCCAGCATGATGTCCGCCTCGGCGGTGATGAATTCGCCCGCCGGATAGCACATGGGCGAGGAGCCGTCGCAGCACCCGCCCGACTGGTGGAACATCAGGGGGCCGTGGACTCCCCACATCTTCTGCAAGAGCTCGACGGCGGTTGGCGTCAACGCCACGCGGGACACCCTCTCGCCGGGAATGGTGATTCCTGCATTCAGGACGGCTGATGCTGCGGCCATTGGACTGTTCCTTGCCTTGGGTGGTTGGGCCTGCCCCGCGACGCTCCCTCACCTGCGCCGTGCACTTTGCAGCGGGTGAGGGAGCGTCGGGGAAAGCGTCCCCGTTTGCAACCGGGCGTCGGGGAAATGCGCCCCGCTTGCGCGGGAGCGTTTAGTACTTGATGACGACGCGGCCGTCGATCTTGCCGGCGCGCATCTCGTCAAGCACCTCGTTGATTTCGCCAAGGTTGCGGGTGGAGACCGTGGGGTGGATCAAGCCGCGGGCATAGAAGTCAAGGGCCTCCTCCATGTCCTGGCGGGTGCCCACGATGGAGCCGCGGATGGTCAGTCCCTTGAGCACCACGTCGAAGATCGGTGCCGGGAAGTCGCCCGGGGGCAGGCCGTTGAACACGATCGTGCCGCCGCGGCGGGTCATGCCGATCGCCTGGCCAAACGCGGCCGGGTGCACGGCCGTGACGAGCACCCCGTGGACGCCGCCGGTCTGGCGCTGGACCGACTCAACCGGGTCTTCCAGCGAGGCGTTGACGGTGATTTCGGCCCCGTGCTTGCGGGCAAGTGAGAGTTTGTCCTCGGCAATGTCAACGGCGGCCACGCGCAGGCCCATGGCGACGGCGTACTGGACAGCGATGTGCCCCAGGCCGCCGATGCCGGAGATGACAACCCATTGGCCCGGGCGGGCCTCGGTCATCTTCAGGCCCTTGTAGACGGTCACGCCGGCGCAGAGGACGGGGGCGATCTCCACCGGATCGGCCCCTTCCGGAATGCGCGGGGCAAACTCGGCATCGACCAGCATGTACTCGCCAAAGGAGCCGTCCACGCTGTAGCCGGCGTTTTGCTGGGACTCGCACAGCGTCTCCCAGCCGGTGCGGCAGTATTCACAGTCGCCGCAGGCACTCCACAACCAGGCGTTACCCACGAGGTCGCCGAGTGCCAGGGAGGTGACTCCCTCGCCCAGGGCAACGACCTCACCCACACCTTCGTGACCGGGGACAAACGGCGGGCTCGGCTTGACCGGCCAGTCGCCTTCCGCGGCGTGCAGGTCCGTGTGGCAGACGCCGCTGGAAATCAACTTGACCAGGGCCTGGCCGGGCCCGGGGGTGGGGAGGGGATACTCCTCAACGGTGAGGGGCGTGCCGAATTCCTTCACTACTGCTGCATGCATGGTGGACATGGGGTTCTCCTTTGAACACTGGCTGAACACTTGGGTGGAACGTGGTGGCTGCGGAAGGGGTGCGCCGGGCACCCAAGGGCAGATGCCCGGCGTCGTGCGTGGAAAAATTGAGGAAGCGTCTGGGGAAAGTGCCCCGCTTCTGGGGGAGCGTTTCCCGTGGGGTTTAGAAGAAGCCGAGCTTGTCCTCGCTGTAGCTGACCAGCAGGTTCTTGGTCTGCTGGTAGTGGTCCAGCATCATGGCGTGGTTTTCGCGCCCGATGCCGGAGGACTTGTAGCCGCCAAACGCGGCCCCCGCGGGGTAGGCGTGGTAGTTGTTGACCCAGACGCGGCCGGCCTGGATTTCGCGCCCGGCACGGTAGGCCGTGTTGCCGTTGCGGGACCAGACGCCGGCGCCGAGCCCGTAGAGGGTGTCGTTGGCGATGTGGAGCGCGTCGGCGTAGTCGTCGAACTTCGTCACCGCCAGGACGGGGCCGAAGATCTCCTCCTGGAAGATGCGCATGTCGTTGGTGCCCTCGAAGATGGTGGGCTGGACGTAGTAGCCGCCGGCCAGGTCGCCGGGGAGGATGTTGCGCCCGCCGCCGGTCAGCAGCTTGGCGCCCTCCTGCCTGCCGATGTCGATGTAGGAGAGGATCTTCTCCATCTGGTCGTTGGAGGCCTGCGCGCCGATCTGGGTGTCGGTGTCCAGCGGGTTGCCCTGGATGATGGCCTCGGTGCGGGCCACGGCGTCGGCCATGAAGGACTCGTAGATGTCGCCCTGGACGAGGGCGCGGGACGGGCAGGTGCAGACTTCGCCCTGGTTGAAGGCATAGAGCGTGAACCCCTCCAGTGCCTTGTCGTAGAAGGAATCGTCCTTGTCGGCGACGTCGCTGAAGAAGATGTTCGGGCTCTTGCCACCCAGCTCCAGCGTGACCGGGATGAGGTTCTGGGACGCGTACTGGCTGATGAGGCGGCCCGTGGTGGTCTCGCCGGTGAACGCGATCTTGCGGATGCGCTTGGACGAGGCCAGCGGCTTGCCGGCCTCCACGCCAAAGCCGTTGACCACGTTCAAGACGCCGGCCGGCAGGAGGTCGCCGATCAGCTCCATGAGGACCAGGATGGAGGCGGGCGTCTGCTCCGCCGGCTTAAGGACGACGGCGTTTCCGGCCGCGAGTGCCGGCGCCAGCTTCCACACGGCCATCAGGATGGGGAAGTTCCAGGGGATGATCTGGCCGACCACGCCGAGGGGCTCGTGGTAGTGGTAGGCGGTGGTGTTGTCGTCGAGCTGGGTCAGCCGGCCTTCCTGGGCGCGGACCACGGAGGCGAAGTAGCGGAAGTGGTCGGCCGCGAGGGGGATGTCCGCGTTGAGGGTTTCGCGGACGGCCTTGCCGTTGTCCCAGGACTCGGCGACGGCCAGCAGCTCCACGTTGGCGTCGATGCGGTCCGCGATCCTGTTCAGCACGGCCGCACGCTCGGTGGCGGACGTCTGGCCCCAGCTCGGGGCGACCTTGTGCGCCGCGTCCAAGGCCAGCTCGATGTCCTCGGCCGTGCCGCGGGCCACCTCGCAGAACACCTTGCCCGTGACGGGAGTGATGTTGTCAAAGTATTGGCCCTTGACGGGGGCAACCCATTCGCCGCCGATCCAGTTCTCGTAGCGGTCCTTGAACGTGACCTTCGAACCCTCGGTGCCGGGCTGTGCATAAACAGTCATTGTCTGAACTCCTCTTGCGGTGGGGGACCTCGATGTCCTTGCCCTGAAGCGTACGTGCGGCTACGTTGCAACCACGTTGCATGGGAGGCGTCCTGTTCTGCACTCCGTTCATGCGGGGCGTTGCGCAGGACACTGTCCTGCGCCGTCGGCGTTCGGCGCGGTACGCACAACAGGACGGCGCTACGCTTCGAGCGACTCCAGATGGGCCACCAGGGCGGCGCGCCGGGGCGAGCGCGGCGGCAGGAGGCGCAGGGCGCAGTGCCAGGCCTCGGCGTCGTCCGCTGCCTCCGGGAGCTGGAGGTAGGCCAGCACCACGTCGGGGCTGGCGTCGCCCAGGATCGCCTCGCGCAGCAGCAGCCCGGTCCGGGTGCGCAGCTCCTCCACGGCCGGGGCTTCGGAGCGGGGCAGCACTGCGCCCTTGTAAATGTTCAGGGCGAGCCGGTGCGCGCCGCGGTCCAGGTAGCTGAGGACCTGCCCGGCGTCGACCACCAGCGTGCGGGGAAGCCGGTAGGGCCGCGATTCCGGGACCAGCGACGGCCCGTGCCTGCGCAGGAGCTTGCGCAGGCGCACCATTTCGGCGCGGATGCTGGTCAGGGACGTGCCCACCGGATAGACCATGTCCGAAAGCTCCTCGGCCGTGAGCCCGGCCGGGTGCAATGCCAGCATGGCAAGTATTTCGGTATGGCGCTCGCTGAGCGTGAGCGCCTGCCCGGCCAGGTGCAGCACGCCCTGGTCGCGGCCCAGGATCTGCAGGCTGTCCCGGTACAGCGGCTTGGCGAACGACGGCGGCGCCCCGGCCGCCGCGGTCCTCCCGGCGGTGCCGCGGCGCGGTTCCGCGGCCCGGAGTTCCAGCCGCTGGATGCGCAGCTGCGCCTCGGCCGCCGCGACAGTGGCCTGGACCAGCGAAAGGGTGTTCGCGCCCACGGCGTCGATCCCGCCCGTGATGTCCACGATGCCCAGGATGCCGCCGGAATCGGGGTCGTGCAGGGGGACCGCCGTGCAACTCCAGGAATGGACGGCGGGGTTGAAGTGCTCCTCGCCCCGGATTTGGACGCCCCGGCCCAGCACCAGCGCGGTGCCGGGGGCGCTGGTTCCGGCCGCCAGCTCGGACCAATCGGCGCCTTGGGCAAAGTTGATGCGTTCGCCGTTGCGTCGGGCCGCGGAATCGCCCTCGACCCACAGCAGCCGGCCGTGTTCATCGCCCACGGCAACCAGCAGCCCGGTGTCGTGGCTGGGCGCCACCAGGAGGTGCTGGATCACTGGCATGATGGCCGCCAGGGGGTGGTTGCGGCGGAAGTCCTCGAGCTCGCGGCTTTCCCACACCACCGGCGGGCTGGCCCCCTCGGGGGACGGCAGGGCCTCCAAGGACCGCTGCCAGGAGTCGCGCACCAGGGCGCGCACCTGATCGCGGCCGTGCCCGGCCTGCCTCTGGGGGGATGGCAACAAGGACTCTCCTAAGCCACGAATGTCGGCAGCCACGGATGTCGACGGGGGAAGCGGGACCGGCCGGCCCGGGGCCGGGCGGCGTGGTGTGACTCACAGTCTAGGCGAAGAGGCAAGGCTACCGCCGTGGCGCATCGTCGATGAACGACACCTTGGCCACATACTGCCGGTACAGGGCAACGGCGTCGTCGGTGGAGAGGTGCCCAAAGGCCAGGGCGGCGTCGAGGCCGTCCAGTTCCGCGTTGCAGGCCTCGGCCGCTGAGACCTGCGCGGCAACGGCGTGCGAATTGGCCAGGTTGGTTGACAGCGCCGCGGCCAGGGACAGCAGGACCGCGGCCAGGCACAGGACCCGCCAGACGATTGAATCGTCGGCCAGCGAAAAGATGCCCTGCACGGAGCTGGTGAACCGGGTCCCTCCGACGGCCGGGCCCACCGTGACAAGGGCCGCGAGGGCGCTGCCCACGATGCTGATGTTCGCCAGCCGGTTCCGGCGCGGCCGGGCTCCGCGGAGGAACGTCGCGACGGCGGAGCGCCGTTGTTCGATGCGTGCGGAGAGCTCCTCCCGTGCCTGCGGATCCTCACTCACGATTGCTCCTCCCGGCGCCCCTGGAATGGGGGAGTGCCGTGCATCACATTCTAATGCAACCCATCCCGCGCACGGGGGCGTCGCGGTTGCGTGAGCGCCCGGAGCCTACCCGGCGGCAGCGGGCTCCGGTTCGGCCGTCATGGACGCCGCGGCGCCCGTCCCGGTCAGCGACACCAGCCTGGCTCCCTCGACATCCACATCCGGGAGGATCCTGTCCAGCCATTTCGGGATCCACCAGGCGGAGCTGCCCAAGAGGTGCATGGCGGCGGGGATGATGGTCATGCGGACCACGAACGCGTCGATCAGCACGCCGAACGCCAGCGCGAAACCGAGGGGCCGGACCATGGTCAGATGGGAGAAGATGAACCCGGAAAACACGCTGGTCATGATGATGGCAGCGGCCGTGACCACTGGTGCCGCGTGCTTGAACCCGGTCCGGACGGCCTGCCTGGCGTCCTGCCCGTGGACAAACGCCTCGCGCATGCCGGAGGCAATGAACACCTGGTAGTCCATGGCGAGACCGAACAGCACGCCGATCAGGATGATGGGCAGGAAGCTGAGCACCGCGCCGGGGTGGGGCACGTCGAAGATGCCGCCCAGCCAGCCCCACTGGTACACGGCCACCACGCCGCCAAACGCCGCAACGAGGGAGAGGAGGAACCCCGCCGTCGCCAGGACCGGCACCAGGATGGAGCGGAACACCAGGATCAGCAGTATCAGGGAAAGTCCGACGACGATGGCCAGGTAGGGCGGCAGCGCCGCACCCAGCTTGGCTGAGACATCGACGTTCGCCGCCGTCTGGCCCGTCAGCCCGATGCCGACGTGGTGCTGGGCCTGGATTGCGGCACCTTCGCTCCGGAGGTCGTGAACCACCTGGACGGTGCTGGCGCTGGCCGGACCTTCCGCCGGAATGACCTGATAGACGGCCGTGCGGAGGTTCTTGCTGACCGAGACGGGAATGGCGGCCTTGACGTTGGGCACCTTGCGGAGCTGGTCGGCCACGTCCAGGTTCAGCACCGTGGCGTTTTGCCGGTTGAGTCCGGCCGGCAGCGAGCCCACCACGATGATTGGCCCGTTCATGCCCTCGCCAAAGTTGGCGCCGGTGATGGAGTACGCCTTGAAGGCGCTGGAGTCAACGGGTTCGGAGCCGCCGTCGGGCAGCGCCAGGCGCAGTCCTGCCGCCGGGATCGCGACAACCACCAGGGCCAGCACGGCCGTGACCAGCGCAATGACGGGGTGCCTGGTGACCAGTCCGCCCCAGGCGCGGGCGCTGCGGGCGATGTCCTTGGCGTCGTGGCGGGCTGCCGCGTCCCTGGTGGACAGGCCGGCCGCCTCGGAATCGTGCCGCTTCCTGGCGGCCGCGTTCCTGGCCCAGGTGCGCTTGGAAATGACGCGCCTGCCCATCAGCGACAGGATGGCCGGCGTCAGGGACAGGGCGATCAACACGGCAACGGCAACCGTGGCGGCCGCTGCCAGGCCCAGGATCGCGAGAAACGGCAGGCCCGTCACGGAGAGCGCGGCCAGGGCAATGACGACGGTCAGCCCGGCAAACAGCACGGCGTTGCCGGAGGTGCCCGTTGCCTTGGCAATGGATTCGCGCATCTCCATGCCGGCCAGCAGCTGCTGGCGGTGGCGGTTCACGATGAACAGCGAGTAGTCAATGCCGACGGCCAGTCCAAGCATCAACGCGAGCATGGGGGAGATGGAGGACATTTCAATGACGCCGGTCAGCGCCATGGTCCCGCCCACGCCGATGCCCACGCCGACCAGGGCCATGACCAGCGGAAGTCCGGCGGCAATGAGCGTGCCCAGCATGATGATCAGCACGGCGGCGGCCACGGCGATGCCCAGCACCTCGGCAATGCCAAACAGTGAGGAGACGTCCTCGACGATTTCCTTGCTGTAGCCCACGGTGACCCCGCTGGAATCCAGGGTGTTCAGCTTGTCCTGCAGCAGCTGCCGGTTCGCGGGGGTGACAGCGTTCATCGATTCGGAAAATTGCACCTGGCCGATGGCGGCCTTGCCGTTTTCAGACACGAAGCGAAGCCCGGATGCGGCTTCTGCGGAGCGCTGGCCCGTGGCAAGCTCGGACTTTTTGGCCGCGAGCTCCTTCGCGGAGGCCTCGTATTTGGACTGGCCGGCGGCAAGCTGCTCCTGGCCGGCGGCGAGCTGTGCCTTTTGTGCATCCAGCTGCGCCTGTGCCGCAGTGAGCTGCGCCGAGGCGGCTGCGGCCTGCGGGGACCCGGCCGGAAGGGCCGCGATCTGCTTCTTTTGGTCGTCCAGCCGGGCCTGGCCTGCGTCGAGTTTGGCCTGGCCGTCCGCAAGCTGCGCGGCCGAGGCGTCGAGCGTCTTCTTCCCCCCGGCCAGCCGGGTCTCGCCGGCCGCCAGGGCCTTGGCGCCCTCGGCCAGCCTGGCCTGTGATTCCTTGAGGGCGGCCGTGGTCGCGAAGGGGTCGATGACGCCCTTGACGGTGGGCACCGAGGTGGCCGTGGCCAGCGCGGCCGAGATGGCCTTCTCCTGGGCGGGCGTGAACGCCAGGCCGTTGGTGCTGGTGAAGACCACCGTGCCGGAACCGCCGGACGCCTCGGGGAGGTCGGCCTTGAGCTTGTCCGCCATCTGCTGCGTCTCGGTGCCGGGAATCTGGAAGTTGTTGGTCATGGTGCCCATGAACAGTGCCGCGGCCCCGCCCACCAGGCCCATGATGACGGCCCACGCGACGATCACCAACCACGCACGGTGAGCGGAAAATCGGCCAAGCCGGAACAGCCAGAGAGCCATGTTGCGTCCTTCGGGTTGAATGGCCGGCGCGGGCGGGGCGCAGGCCAAGGTGAAAACCTAGTTGCTGAATCCGTTGCGGACCAGGGAAATGGTGGTGCCGAGCAGTTCGCGCAGTTGCGCCACGGAAGCGGGGGAGGTGTTGGTGCCGCGGTCTTGGAACCACACGCCGAATGCCGCCTTGCAGCTTCAGACGACGGCCCCCACCATGGCCTGGATGTACAGTTCGTCCGTGGCGGGCGGAAGGCGGCGGCGGGCAACGTCGGCGATCTTGACGCTGCAGTCGTCCCAGGCCTGGAGTTGGAACCGCGCCAGCTGGGGATCCTGGGTCAGGGCGAACGTTTCGGCCAGTACGGCCAGCCCGCTGGTGCTGTTTTCGGAGGAAAGGGCATGCTGTGCCGCTTCCAGGATGGGCTCGTCGGCCGGCCGGGACTCCAGCTCGGCGATGACGGTGTCCAGGTAGTTTTCCGTGAAGCTGGCAACGGCCGCCTCCACCGAGGAGAAGTAGTTGAAGAACGTGCGCCGGGAAACCCCGGCGGCGGCTGCGACGTCGTCGGCCGTGAACTCGTTGAGGGCCTTGGACCGCAGGAAATCGAGGGTGGCGCCGGCGATGGCCTCCCGCGTGGCGGCCTTGTTCAGCTCGCGGCGGGACGGGGTGGCGGGGGAGTCGGGGAGCGTTGGGGAACACGTCACGTTCCTACACTAAGTGCAAGTTTGCACTCCATGCAAATTAAAGGTTGTGCGTGTCATTGGCCGGGCCGCGTCTGCGGATTGGCGGCCAGGTATGCTGACTGGCCGGTGGCTCCGGGCTGCCCCCCGGGGATCGGGATGGCGAACACCGCGGTGCCGTAGGAGCAGACCTCGGTCCAGTTCTGCCCCATGTCCGAGGTGTCGAAACGGGCGGCCACAATGGCGTTGGCGCCCTTGCTCTCGGCCTCGGCGACCATCCGCGCCACCACCTCCAGGCGGCTCTCGTACAGGGCCTTGGTCATTTCCGGCAGCTCGCCGCCGCCCAGGGACCGGAACCCGGCGCTCAGCTGGGCGCCGATGTGCCGGGCGCGGACGGTCAGCCCCATGACCTCGCCAAAGACCGCGTCGATCCTGTATCCGGGGATGTCGTTGGTGGTCACGATGATCAAGGGAGGGCCTTTCGACTCGCTGGCCGGCGGCGGGCCGGCCCGTGTGCAAGATCATACCGCCGCCGACGTAAAGGCTCCCGCCGCGACCGGTGCGGGGCGCGCCCAGGTTCCGTTTCACCGTGGTGCCGCAGCTGATCTCAGCCCTCGCCGCCCGATCAGCGCCTTGACGGCGGTGAAAACGGATCGCCCCCGGGTAAACGACCGGTGGCGACCGCAGCCCTGGACCCCGCCATCATGGGTTACGCACCGGCCGTGGCCCTGCAAAAGCTGTTCGCGCAGGCCGGGACCACGGCGGCCGACATCGACACGATCGAGCTCAACGAGGCGTTCGCCGCGCAGCCCGACGCCGGCCCCGCCGCACGCCGCCCCTCACCGCCCGCCGCTGCCTGCCAGCGGCGGGCGGTCCTGCTTCCAGCCTGGCTGCAAGCTGTCCTGCACGGCATCGCGGTGCAGGTCTGCATCCAGCCGGTGGCTGTCCGCCACGATCTGCAGAAGGCCGGCCAACTCGGCGCACTGCCCCTCCGTCAAAGAACCGAGCAGCTGCTTCTCGTGCTCCTCTGCGGCCGCGCGTAGCCGGCCCAGCAAGTTCCGGCCGGCATCCGTCAGGTGCAGCTCGTAGTTGCGGCGGTCGGTGCGGCTGCGCACCCGTTCCACCAGTCCGCGTGATTCCAGCGAATCGAGCAACGGCACCACCCTGCTGGGAACCGCGCCGAGCCTGTCTGCCAGGGTGCGCTGGCTCAGGCCAGGGCTGCGGCCGATCAGGCGCAGGGTGCCGGCGTCGCTCGGGGTCAGGCCGAGTTCCCTCGTCCGCTGCGCAAAGAGGGAAGCGGACAGGGAGCCCAACTGCGAAAGAAGGAATGCCGTGCGCCGGGGCCCGCCGTTCGGTGGTGTGTCCATGCCTTTATGATACATGCTTGACAGAATCATTCTTTAGATGAATCATTCTACTATTGCATTGATTTGAGGAGGATGATTTCACCATGTCGGAAGAACCCACCATCGGGTCGGTTGCCGGGCGGAGGCGCCAGGGCGGCCCGCACCCTGGGATCCTGGCCGCCGTCAGCCTCGGCATTTTCCTCCTGTCGCTTGTGCTGGCGCTCCTGCTGCCCGGCGGGCGCGTGTTCATGTCCCCGTTCGCGCCCGCCAACGACGTTGCGCAGTCCTACCGCGACAGTGTCCTTTCGGTCCGGCTGCAGGGCATGCTGCTCTTCGGTTCGGCCGTGCCGCTGGGCATCTTCGCCGCCACGGTCTATGCCCGCCAGCTCCGCCTCGGTGTCAGGGTGCCGGGGCCCGCCATCGGGTACTTCGGCGGCATTGCCGCGGCGACATTCCTGATGCTCTCCGGCCTGCTGACCTGGCTCCTGAGCCGGCCCGAGGTCACCTCGGATGCGGTGCTGACCCAGGCCATGGCGTTCCTCGCTTTTGCCACGGGCGGCGTGGGTTCCGTCACCGGGCTGGGCTTGTTGGTGGCGGGACTGGCCGTCCCGTCGCTGGTACTGCGCTTCATCCCCCGCTGGCTGGCCTGGGCGGGACTGGTGATTGCGGCCTTGTCCGAGCTCAGCTTCCTGTCCCTGGCCGTCGAACCGCTGCAGTTCCTGCTGCCCATCGGCCGGTTTGGCGGCATGCTGTGGCTCGTCGCCGTCGGCTTCCAGCTGCCCGTGAACCGGGCCGCGGCAACCAGGTCGCCGGGCAGCCCCGGTCGCAATGCCGGATCCGGCCCCAACAGCGGCGCCGACGTCGGGCCCCGCACCGGACCCCAGGCCGGGCCCCACGCCGGACAGGCGAGCAAAAGGCATGTACGGCCATGAATGCCACAACAGGCGTTTCGAATGAACCATTGGCCGGGAAGGTGGCCCTCGTGGTGGGTGCCAGCCGCGGCATCGGCGCCGCCATTGGCGCCGCCATGGCGCGGGCTGGCGCCACCGTGGTGCTCGCCGCCCGGGACCGGAGGGCGTTGGCGCAAAGAGTGGCGGAAATCGAGGAATTGGGCGGCCAGGCGCTGGCCCTGCAGGTGGACGTTCTGGCAGAGGATTCCGTCCAAGGCTTGCTGGAGGAAGTGGCCCGCCGCCACGGCCGGCTTGACGCCGCCGTCAACAACTTTGCCGGCGGCGGCAGGCCACCGGCCCCGCTCGCGGATTGGGAGGCGGCCGACTTTGACAGCGCCGTCGCCACCGATCTGCGTGGTGTGTTCCTCTGCCTCAAATTCCAGCTGCGGCTGATGGCGAAAAACCCGCACGGCGGCGCCATTGTCAATATGTCCTCGACTGCCGGCGAACAGGGGGTCGGCGGACTGGCCGGCTACGTCGCGTCCAAGTTCGGCGTGGGTGGCCTGACCCGCGTGGCAGCGCTCGACTACGCCGCCGCCGGCATCCGCGTCAACGCCATCGCTCCCGGCCCCATCCTCACCGACCGCCTGGCCGCCGCCGGACCCCGCGCCCGGGAGATGGCGGCCGCCGCCGTCCCGCTGGGGCGCGTGGGCCGCGTGGAGGACGTTGCCGCTGCGGCCGTGTGGCTGTGCTCGGCACAATCCGGCTTTGTCACCGGCACTGTCCTGGCGGTCGACGGCGGACGGCTGGCCGGAGTGCCCGCGTTCGCCGTCAACCCGGGGCGCCGAGACTGAAGGCCCGGTTGCGGCGGGCGCATGCGCCGAACCCAGGTTGGGTCGTGCGTTTGCGTAAACCGGCGGCCCCGGAGCGGTACGCCGGCGCCATGCCCGCGGCGAGTTTTGCCCCAGGGAGACGTCCAGCCAAGGCCATTCGGAGCCCGAGGCGGACGCCGGCGCACCACCCGGCGCATGTCTGAGTTCCCGGCACCCGTCCGCCGCATAAGGGAAGCGGCCGAACCCTGGGCGCCAAGGCCACGGCGGGTCCGGCGCATGGGCTTCGTGGCGTCCCTGCCACCGGGTCACGGCGGGCCGGACGCCGAAGACCCGAGCCGCCTAGTACTCGAGCAGTGCGGCCTTGAGCGTGTCCAGGCCCACGGAGCCAAGGTTGAGCGCCTGCGTGTGGAAGTCGCGGAGCGAAAAACCGGAACCGTCCCGCAGGGCACGGGCGTCTCGGATGTCCTCCCACAGTCGCTGGCCGATCTTGTATGACGGCGCCTGCCCCGGCCAGCCCAGGTACCGGTGGAATTCGAAGTCGAGCTGCCCGGCGGAGATGTCCAGGTTCGCCCGCAGGAATTCCAGGCCGGCCTCCGCCGTCCACGTGCCGGAGCCCCACCGTGCCGGGATGGCCAGTTCCAGGTGCACGCCAATGTCGAAGACCACGCGGGCGGCGCGCATGCGCTGCGCGTCCAGCATGCCCATCCTGTCCCCGGGATCGGCCAGGTACCCCAGCTGGTCCATGAGCCGTTCGGCGTACAGTGCCCACCCCTCGCCGTGCCCGGAAACCCAGCAGACGTTGCGCCGCCAGTTGTTCAGCAGCCCGCTCTGGTAGGTTGCCGTGGCGACCTGAAGATGGTGTCCGGGCACGCCCTCGTGGTAGACGGTGGTGGTCTCCGCCCAGGTGGTGAACGTGTCCTCGCCCTCGGGCACCGACCACCACATGCGGCCCGGCCGGGAGAAGTCGTCCGACGGTCCCGTGTAGTAGATGCCGCCGTCCTGGGTGGGCGCAATCCTGCATTCCAGGGTCCGCATGATCTCCGGGATGTCGAAGTGGGCCCCGGCGAGCGCGGCCACCGCGGCGTCGGACGTCTTCTGCATCCAGGCGGTCAGCGCGTCGGTACCGTGCAGCGCCCGGGCCGGGTCGGCATTGAGCAGGGCCTTGGCTTCCGCAACGGTGGCCCCGGGGCGGATCTGCCCGGCCACGGCCTCCTGTTCGGCGATGATCCGGTCCAGTTCCGCCACGCCCCAGGCATACGTTTCCTCAAGGTCGACGGAGGCGCCCAGGAATTCCCGCGAGGCCAGTGCGTAGCGTTCCCGGCCCACGGCGTCCCGTTCGGGTGCCTGGGGGAGGAGCTCCTCCCGCAGGAAGGCGACCAGGGTGCCGTAGGCGGCCCGGGCCAGGTCGGCATTGCCGGCCAGCGCCGCGGTGAGACCGGCCGGGAGGGAGGTGCCGGCGTCGTCCGCGGTGGGGGAGAGCGCGGCCCCGCCGGCGAGGGTGGCGAAGAAGCCCTCCGCCGAGGCGTGGCGCCCGCACTGGTCGATGACCGTGGACACCTGGCGGCGCGCGGACACCAGGCCGCGCGCGGCGCCGGCGCGCAGCGAGGATATGTAGCCGTCCACGGCGGCCGGGACGTTGGCGAGGCGGCCGGAGATGTGTTCCCAGTCGGTGACGGTGGCGGTGGGCATGAGGTCGAAGGTGGCGCGGATGCCCTGCGCGGGGGAGGCAATGTTGTTCAGCTCCGCCAGCGGCCAGCCCGTTTCGAGGGTTTCAAGGGTCAGTCCCAGCCGTTCGCGCATGGCGTGCAGGGTGACGGCGTCGACGCTGTCCACCGGCTCCAGGGCGGCAAGCCCGGCCAGGGCGTGGCGGGCGGCGTCGGCCGCGGCGTCCAGGCCGGCGGGGGAAAAGTCACGGTATTCGGTCTCGTGGCCGGGCATTCCCAGCTCGGTGGCGAACCCCGGATCGAGGGCCAGCAGCTTCTCCGTGTAGGCGTTGGCAGCGGCGTCGATGGCGCTGGCGGGTCGGGTCAGGCGTGCGGGATCAAGTGTCATCCCACGAGCCTACACACCCGGTTCCTGCGGACTTCCGCTCCAGCCGCAAGCCGGGCTGACATACTGGGTTCGTGTCCGGCATCCAGGCAGTGGCAGCGACGTTCAGGAAGTCGCTGCGGCTCGATTTCTCCCAGTCCGACCCGGTGGTTGCGGCGCGCAACGCGTGTGGGGTCGCGGTTCCGCTGGTCCTGGGCGTGGCGCTGGGCAATACCTCGATTGCCGTGTTCGGTGCCGTCGGCGCCCTTTTTGCCTCCTTTGCCGACCGCCCGGGAAGCTACCGGCTGCGGCTGGCCCGGATGGGCGTGACCTCCCTGGCGGCCGGGGTGGGCGGCGGGCTCTCGGTGCTGTGCGGGCATTCCGTGCCCCTGTCCCTGCTGCTGGTGGCGGTGTTTGCCTTTGCCACGGGCATGTTGCTGTCGCTGGGAGTCAACGTGGCCCAGGTGGGCACGGCGGCGACGGCCGTGGCCATTGTGCTCAACCGCTTCCCCCTGCCGCCATCCGCCGCGCTGCAGATAGCGGCCGTGGTGACGGCGGCGGGCCTGGTGCAAAGCCTGCTGGCCCTGGCCGGATGGCCCCTGCACCGCCACGCCCCGGAACGGGCCGTGCTGGCGGACCTCTACGAAGGTCTGTCCGCCCGCACCCGCTCCGCGCACCCGAAAATGACCGCGCCCGGGGCCGGCGTGCTGCTGGACAAGGCCCGGGCCACCATCACCGGATTCGGCCACGGGCACGGACCCAGCATGCTCTCCTACCGGGGGCTGCTGGACGAGGGGGAGCGGATCCGGCTCGAGGTCATGGCGCTGGGCTACTGCCTGGAGCGCTTTGAACGGGCCGCGGCACAAGACCAGTACGACGCCGTCCGCCGCCTGCTGCGTGAAGCCGGCCTGGCGCTGGACGGGGTGTCCGCCGCCCTGCGCAGGGGCCGGGTGTTTGACGACACCGCCCTGGCCCCGGTGGCGGAGGCGGCCGCCCGGCTCCGCGACGTCATGGCCCGCCACCCGGACTCGCCCACGGGCCGTTTTGCGTCCCTGCACGCCCGGGCGCTGGCGGGCCAGTTGCGCGCGTGTGCCCGCATGGTCACGCCGGGCGCCGTGGAGGGCCGGGTGGAGCAGCGGGCCGGGCGGGTGGGAGGAGTGCGGATGTCCCTCCAGGCGCCGCTGGGCGTTCTGCGGGCCAACCTCCGGCTTGACTCGGCCGTGGCAAGGCACGCCGTCCGGCTGACCGTGCTGGTGACGGCCACGGACTGGCTGGCCCGGCTGCTGCCCGGCTCCGACAGGGGCTACTGGATCCCGCTGATGGTGCTGCTGCTCCTGCGCCCCGATTTTGCGGCGACACTGCACCGCACCAGTTCGCGGCTGGCCGGGACCCTGGTGGGGCTGGGCGTGGGAACGGGCGCCACCTACCTGCTGGGCCACGGCAGCCCCTACGCGCTCGTGGCCCTGATTGCCGTGTTCGTGTTTGGCGTCCGGCTCTCCGGCGCGCCCAACGCGTTCTTCATGGGCATCTGGACCGCGGCGTACCTGGTGGCGCTGCTGGAGCTGGCCGGGATCCCGGCCGGTGCCGTGGCACTGCCCCGTCTGCTGGACACGCTGGTCGCGGGCATCCTGGCCGTGGCCGCCACCGTCGTGTGGCCGGCCTGGGAGCGCACATACCTGCCGGCCCGCATTGCCGGGCTGCTGGCCGCGTACCGGCACTACCTGGCGGCCATCACCGATCCCGAACGCAACAAGGAGGGCATCGACGCCACCCGGATCCGCGCCCGCCTGGCCCGGTCCAACGCGCAGGCCTCGCTGGAGCGCACCCAGGCCGAGCCCGTTGCGGGGCAGTCCGCCCTGTTCACGGCCGAGGGCGTACTGGTCCAAAGCCACCTGCTGGTCCAGGCTGCCATGATTCTCGACGCCGCCCGGCTCTCCCTGCGCGCGGGGGAGCAACCGGTGGAGGGGCTCATGCGCCAGCTGGCGCCCTTCATGGCCGACTGCACCACCACCCTGAAGGCGTGCGAAACCGCAGTGGCCGGGGGCGTCCCGCCCCGCGGCGCCGTGGCGCTCCGTGCGTCGTACCTGGCGCTCCGGGAGGCCATGCAGCGCGACCCGGTCCAGGCCGAAACGGTGCAGGTGGCCGTCCTGGACGCGGCGGACAGGATCGCCAACGCGCTCGACACCACGGTTCACCTGCTCAAGGAGCGCGGCGCCCGGAGCCGGCCCGGCTAGCAGCTCAGCGCCCGGACCGCCGCCACGCGCCCGCGCCCGGCCGGGGCGGCAGGTGCAGCTGCGCGCGCCGCGCCCACGCCCGGACCGCCGGCCGCCTGGGAGCCGCCTCCGTGCCTCCCTCCAGTGCAAGCACGACGGCGGCCACGGCCGCGAGCTCCTCGGCGCTCGGATTCCCGCGGGTCACCGAAAGAAAAGGCTCCGTCTGTGACTCGACTGACGACGGCTGAGCCGGCACTTCGGGTTCGTTGCTCACAGCGGGATGTTCCCATGCTTCTTGGCGGGCAGGCTGGCCCGCTTGTCGCGCAGCGCCCGCAGGCCCTTGATGAGCTGGAGGCGGGTGTCGGACGGGGCGATGACGGCGTCGATGTAGCCGAGCTCGGCGGCCTGGTACGGGTTCAGCAGCTCTTCCTCGTAGTCGCGGACGATCTCCGCGCGGCGGGCCTCGACGTCGCCGCCGTCGGCCTCCACCGCGGCGAGGTCCCGGCGGTAGAGGATGTTGACGGCGCCCTGGGCGCCCATGACGCCGATCTGGGCTGTGGGCCAGGCCAGGTTGAGGTCGGCGCCGAGCTTCTTTGAGCCCATGACGATGTACGCCCCGCCATACGCCTTGCGGGTGATGACGGTCAGCTTCGGCACGGTGGCCTCGGCATAGGCGTAAAGCAGCTTCGCGCCGCGGCGGATGATGCCCTGGAATTCCTGGTCCTTGCCGGGCAGGAAGCCGGGGACGTCCACCAGGGTGATGAGGGGGATGTTAAATGCGTCGCAGTGGCGCACAAAGCGGGCGGCCTTCTCCGACGCGGCAATGTCCAGGGTGCCGGCGAACTGCATGGGTTGGTTGGCCACGATGCCCACCGTGTGGCCTTCGACGCGGCCGTATCCGATCATGACGTTCGGCGCGTACAGGGCCTGCATCTCCAGGAAGTGGCCGTCGTCGATGATCTGCTCGATGACCCGGCGCATGTCGTAGGGGTGGTTGGCGGAGTCCGGGATGAGCGCGTCCAGGGCGTGGTCGCCGCCGTCGGGCTCCGGTTCCTGCTCGTGTTCGGTGACGGGGGCCTCGGCCAGGTTGTTCGACGGCAGGAAGTCCAGCAGTTCGCGCACAAACTCGATGGCGTCGGCCTCGTCCGTGGCCAGGTAGGTGGACGTGCCGGTGGTGGTGTTGTGCTGGCGGGCACCGCCCAGGGTTTCCATGTCCACGTCCTCGCCCGTCACCGTCTTGATGACGTCGGGGCCGGTGATGAACATGTGCGAGGTCTTGTCCACCATGACCACGTAGTCGGTCAGGGCGGGGGAGTACGCGGCGCCGCCGGCGCACGGGCCCATGATGAGGGAGATCTGCGGGACGACGCCGGAGGCGTGGACGTTGTTGCGGAAGATGTCCGCGAACATGGCCAGCGAGGCCACGCCTTCCTGGATGCGGGCGCCGCCGCCGTCGTTGATGCCCACCACGGGGCAGCCGTTGCGCAGCGCGAACTCCTGGACCTTGACGATCTTTTCGCCATTGACCTGGCTCAGCGAACCGCCGTAGACGCTGAAGTCCTGGCTGTACACCGCCACCAGCCGCCCGTCCACGGTGCCGTAGCCGGAGACCACGCCGTCGCCCAGCGGCTTCTTTTTCTCCATGCCGAAGGCGTGGGAGCGGTGCACGGCGAGCGCGTCAAATTCCACAAAGGAGTCCGGGTCCACGAGGAGGTCGATGCGTTCGCGGGCCGTCTGCTTGCCCTTCGCGTGCTGCTTTTCGACGGCCGCCTCGCCGGAAGGCACCGCGGCCCGGGCCAGCCGGTCACGGAAATCGGCAATCTTGCCTGCAGTTGTCGAAAGGTCGTGGCTCATAGGTACTCCGGCTCGATAGATGGCAGCTTGCTTCCCTTAAGTGGGAACCGCACAAAAGGGCAAACACTACTGACAGTCTAATGACGGACTTGGCCCGCGCCTGTGTGGAGACCCTACAAAGTCGGCCACGGCGAACCGCAGTTCCTCCACCGCATCCGGGCCGGGCGCCGCCGCCTGCGGGTTGCTCCGGCGTCCTGCTCCGGCGTGCGGCCCGCGCCGGATAAGATTGCTGCCATGAGCCGCACTCTCCCCACACTGGACGAACGTGCGCTCACTGCTGCGCTGGTCCGCCCCCGCGGACCCTTTCGCCGCGTCGACGTCGTGGCGGAGACCGGCTCCACCAACGCTGACCTGGCCGCCGGAGCGGCAAGGGACCCCCGTGCCTGGCCCGACCTGAGCGTGCTGGTCGCCAATTCCCAGGTGGCCGGCAAGGGCCGCCTGGACCGTGTCTGGGAGGTGCCCGCCGGCGCCGCCATGATCTCCAGCGTCCTCTTCCGGCCCACCGATGCTTCCGCGCACCCCGGCGCGCCCGCCTTTGCCCCGGCCGGCCATGCCTGGCTTTCGGTGGTGGCCGGGATTGCCCTGTGCCAGGCCGTGGCCGCGGAAACCGGCGCCGAGCCTGTCCTCAAGTGGCCCAACGACGTCCTGCTCCATGGCCGCAAGCTGGCCGGCATCCTCGCCCAGCTGGTGGCACCCTCCGCCCCCGCCCCCGGGGCGGCTGTCTCCGGGGCGGCCGCCCGGGGCGCCACAGGCACCCCGGCGCACGACGGCGGCAGGCCGGATCCCGCCGTCGTCGTCGGGATGGGCGTGAACATCAGCCAGCAACGCGCGGAGCTGCCCGTGGACCGGGCCACGTCGCTGGAACTGGAAACGGGCGCCGCGGCGGACCGGAACACCCTGCTGCCCGCCTACCTGTGCCGCCTGGCCGCGCTGTACCGCGACTTTGTGGCCGTGGGCGGCGACGCGCTGCAACCTCTGGCCGGCGGCGGGTCCGTGCACGCCCTGGCGTCCGGCCTGATGTCCACGCTCGGCACGGAGGTGCGGGCGGAGCTGCCCGGCGGCACCATGCTTTTTGGCACTGCCGTCCGGCTTGGCCCGGAGGGGGACCTGGAGCTTCGCGATGCGGGCGGGACCGTGCACACCGTCAGGGCCGGCGACGTGGTGCACCTGCGCCGCGCCGGGCACGGCGGCGGTGTGGACTATGCGTAGGTGGCTGGCGGACGGGGAGCAGGTGCAGCTGGTGTGCCGCCCGCATGCGCGGATACTGGCCTGCCCCGTCGCCGTGGGGCTGCTGCTGGTCATGGCGGCGTCCGCAGGGCTGGCCAAGCTGCAGCCGGCGCAGTTTGCCGGCTGGGCGCCGCAGGCGGCGGAGCTGCGGCAGCCGGCCATTGTCCTGCTGCTGACGGCGGTGGGGCTGCTGCTGGTGACGTATCCGCTGCGCCGCGTGGTCCGCTGGGCCAACACCACCTATGTGCTGACCGACCAGCGCGTGGTGGTGCGCCGCGGAAGGCTGCGCCGGCAGCAGGAGGACTTCTACCTGGCGCGCGTGGAGAGCATGGCCATGCGCCAAAAGCTGCGCCAGCGCCTGGTTGGTGCGGGGGACCTGGACTTCCACCTGGCGGCGGGCGGCGTGCGGACCGTCCACGAGGTGCCGCACGTCGCGGAATTCCGGAACCACGCACACCGCGTCTGGACACAATTGTTCAGGGAGTCCTTCCAGCAGGCTCCCGGTGCGGCGTACTACGCTGATGGGGTTGGCTCCGATGTGGACGGCATGAAAAACAACTTGACTGGAAAGGAGCTGCGCAAGCTTGGAAGAGACCATTGATCCTCCGGTGCCGCTGCTCCCGCCCGCCTCGCGGAGCCAGACCAAGGCGTTGGAAGCGCAGCTTTTGGGCGGCGAGCGCACGCTCAAGCGGCGCGACGTCGCCGCCGGAGCCGGGGTGTCGCTGCTTTCGGCGCGCAAGATTTGGCGCGCCATGGGCTTCCCCAACCTGGGGGACGACGACGTTGCCTTCACCCCGCGCGACCAGGACGCGCTGAGCATTGTGGTGACCATGGTCCGGGAGGGGCTGCTGACGGAGGAGACAGCCATCTCCGTGACCCGGTCCATCGGCCAGATGACCGACCGGATGGCCGTCTGGCAAATTGAGGCACTGGTTGAGGACCTGGTCGCGGAGCACGGCGTCAGCGACGCGGAAGCGCGGCGCGCCGTGGTGTCCGAGCTGCCGAACCTGATCAAGCCGCTCGAGGAACTGCTGGTGTATTCCTACCGGCGCCAGCTCAACGCCGGCATTCAGCGGCTGGCCGTCCGCGCGGCCGAGGGCCTGGCCGAGAGCGCCCTGGGCCGCGAAGGCGACGAGGACGACACCCCGCTGCCCCTGGCCCGCGCCGTGGGCTTCGCCGACCTGGTCAGCTACACCTCGCTGTCGCGGCGCATGAATGAAAAGACCCTGGCCAAGCTGGTGCAGAGGTTTGAAAACATTTGCGCGGAGATCATCAGCGTGGGCGGCGGGCGCCTGGTCAAGACCATTGGCGACGAAGTGCTGTTCAATTGCGAGACCCCGGTGGCGGGCGCCCAAATCTCGCTCGCGCTGGCCGAGGCCATGGCGGCGGACGATTTCCTGCCCGAAGCCCGGGTGGCCATGGTGTGGGGGCGCGTGCTGTCCCGCCTGGGCGACATTTACGGCCCCACCGTGAACCTGGCCGCCCGTCTGACCTCGCTGGCCGAGCCCGGCACCGTGCTGGTGGACTCCGTCACGGCCACGGCGCTGGCCGGCGACGACCGCTTCATCCTCACCGGGCTCCCCATGGAACACGTGCGCGGCTTCGGCGAGATTTCCCCGGTGCTGCTGCAGCGCGGCCAGGGGCAGGGCATCGTCGTCGACTGACTGCCGCGGGGCGGGCGCGTTGACGCTCCCGGCGCGGCGGGCGCGTTGACGCTCCCGGCGCGGCGGAACCGGCGCGGATGGGACGATCCGGGTGGCCGGGCCGGGAACCGGCAAGCAAGGGGCACATCTACGGGAAACGCCAAGGTGGCGGGCCTAGGCTGGCACCCGACGGCTGAATTGCAGAGGCGGCACCGTCCGGCCCGGTCGGTCGGACAGGGTTTTAGCCGGCCGTGCATGGCTCGGTCCGCATGGATTCGAAGTGAGGATGACTGATATGGGTTTGGCGGTGGGGTCACCTGCTTTCGGCGGCGGCAAGGCGGAAACGGTCCGGCGCCCAGGCCACCCTGCCGTTGTTCTCGCACTGGTGCTGGCCGGCGTTTTGGCCCTCTCCGGTTGCGCGGGCGCGGGCCTGGCCGCAGGCAACAACGCCTACCCCGCCGCGAGCAAGGCCTCACAGGCCGAGCCCCACAAGGTGGTGGTGGTTGGCGATTCCTTCAGCACCGGCATGGGCAGCTCGGTCGCGGACGCGTGGCCCAGCCTCATCGACGCGACGCCCCTGAACCCGGAAGACAACTTCGACGTCGTCAATGTCTCCCAAAACGGCAGCGGCTATGTCACTGTCGGGGACAACAATTCAACCTTTGTCTCCCAGGTGAAGGGGGCCGTGACCCCGGACACCCAGATCGTGGCGTTCTTCGGCTCGGAGAACGACATGGGAAATTCGAAGGCTGACATTCGTGCCGCGGCGGAGGCAGCGTTTGACGCGGTCAAGGCCAAGTCGCCCCACGCCGTCGTCCTGGCGGTGGGCCCGCCGTCGTACACAACCTCGCCGGAGGCCGCGCGGCTTGCCGTCAGGGATGCCCTGAAGCAGGCCGCCTCCCGCGCCGGTGCCCTGTTTGTAGACCCGATCGCGCAGGGCTGGTTCATCGGCCAGGCGGCCGAACTGGTCGGGCCGGACGGCGACCACCCGTCGGCGGCGGGCCAGCGCTACCTGCAGGCGCAGCTGGAGAAGCTCATCAGCGAAGAAGTTCCCGCCATGCCGGCGCCCACTCCAACGTCGAAGTAGGCAGCAATGAGTTCCCGAACGCGGGCCCGGCCGGGCACCCGGATCAGCAGCCAGACCATCGCGGTGGACGGGCACACGCGCACGTTTTGGACGGCAACGGCGGCTGGCGCCGAGGCGGCGGCGCCGTCGGCCGTGCTGCTGGTGCTGCACGGATCGAGCCAGAGCGGGATGCAGGTCCGTGCGTTCAGCGGGCAAAGCTTTGACACGCTTGCGGCGGGCGGAAAGGTGGCCGTGGTCTACCCGGACGGGCTGAAAAAGGCCTGGAACCACGCCGCCAGGGACGCCAACACGGTGGACGACGTCGCCTTCCTGACGGCCCTCGCGGACCACTTTCACGCGCTGTACGGACCCATCCCGGTGATTGCGGCCGGCTACTCCAATGGCGGCCAAATGGTGATCCGCCTGATCCATGAGATCCCTGACAAGCTCGACGGCGCGGCAATAGTCAGTGCCACCCTGCCCCGCCCCGGCGGCCTGGCCTTTGCGGACAAACACCTGCCGCTGCCCGTGCTGCTCATCCACGGAACCCGCGACCGGGTGGTGCCCTACCGCGGCGAGGGCAGATTGTGGGGCCGGTGGGCCCGCAACCCGGGACCGTCGGCGCCGGAGACGGCACGGTATTTCGCGCACCGCAACGGCATCACCGACGCGCCAGTGGAAACGGTGTTGCCGCACCGGCCCGAGAGCGGGCGGACCTCGGTCCGGGCCCGCCGTTACACCCAGGAAGGCCGCCTACCCGTGACCCTGTACACCGTGGTGGGCGGCGGGCATGTGGTGCCCAACCGGCGGAAGCGTGCCATTTTTGTCCTGGGCCGGACCACGCAGGACCTCAGCGCGGTGGAAGCCGTCGCGGACTTCTTCCCCGCGCTCCGGCAATGACTGCGCAGCGGAGCTGAGCCCCGCCGCTGGCTGGGATCCCGCCGTGGGCTGCGATCCAGCCGTGCGGCGTGCGGGGGCCGGCGTGGGTGCCGGCGTGCGGGTGACGGCGGCCTGCGGTTCAGCGGGCGGCGCGGCGCGCGAGCCGGGCCAGGTCCAGGCGGTTGGCGGCGCCCGTCTTTCGCAGCAGGTTCGAGATGTGCGAACTGACGGTTTTTTCGCTGATCACCAGGGCTTCGGCAATTTCCGCGTAGGTGCGTCCGGCCACGACGAATGCGAGGATCTCGCGCTCACGCTGCGTGAGCCCCGGCGGCGCAGCATCGCCCGGGGCCGGGTCGCCGGCAACGGGACGGTCGACGGCGATCCGGGCGCCCGCGGCCAGATTGCGCAGGAGTTTCCGGATTGGCGCCGCCTGGAGTTCCTCAGCGAGCGTGAGCCCCCGGCGCAGGACGGTGGTGGCCAGCCCGCGCTGGGAGTGGCCATGCAGCAGGAGGGACTCCGCGGCCCGCCAGCACGAATAGACCTCTTCCCAGCGAAGGGATGCCGCCTGGCAGGCGTCGGCCGAGCGGATCCAGTCAGTGGCAATGCCCGCTTTCCTGCGGGCGCGGCCCACCTCGGCCAAATACAGCATGTCAAAGGCCGCGATCTGCACCTCGTACAGCTCGGTGCCCGTACCGGTTTCCCGCAGCACGGAGGGGAACCGGCCCACCAGCCCATCCATGAGCGCGAGCAGTCCGCCGGGCGGCCGGCCGTCGTCCGTGGCCTCCTGGATAAGGTCCGCCAGCGCCCTGGCGGCCAGGGGCAGGAGCCATTCGCACATGGTCGGGTGCTGCCCCTCCTTGTTGACCCCTGCCGTGGCCGCGGCGTAGGCCGCCTGCGGATCGGCCGCCGCGAGCAGTACCTCGGCGCGGACGGCGTCGAAGCTGAGGTTGTTGTACCCGGACTTGTGGGCGAAGAGTTCCTCGGCGCGGGCGAGGTGCGACGAGGCCTCGTCCTGCCCCCCCTGCCAGGCCGCGAGCCGGGCGGCCGTGAGCCGGGCGGCGACGTCGCCCATGGCTCCGGGGTCCGAGCCCAGCGCCACGCGAAGCGCCCGCGCGCATTCCTGCCAGCGGCCGATGGCCAGGTAGCTGCTTGCCTCGTCCGCGGCCATTTTTGACATGTAGGAATGCGGGGCCCCGAGCGCGGCCAGGTGCTCCCTGCCGGCGCGCATCAGATCGGCGAAGGCCTGGCTGGTCCACGCCTCGGTGGCGTTGGCCTGCCAGACGGTGGCGTGGAGCAGGGCCCAGAAATCCCGGGCCTGGACCGCGGGGACTGCCGCCTCCGCGGCCAGGACGCGGGCCTCCGCGGTACGCCCGCCGATGAGCGCCGCCATGGAATTGGCGGTCAGGGCGTAGGAGAGGGCCCGGGGGTTGCCTGCCTGCCAGGCAACCGCGAGTGCCTTTGCGGCGCGTGCCTCCGCCTGGGGATCGCCCCTCCACAGCCCGACGTGGGCAAATTCGGCCAGGGCATAGGCATACTGCCAGCTGTCGGGTGCCGTGCCGGCCAGCCGGACAGCAAGGTGCAGCTGGTGGCTGGAGAGGAATTCCCGCCCCGTGGAAAAGCGAAGCAGCGTCCGGCGCACCAACAGTTCGGCGGCGTCGAGCGGCCGGTCTCCGCTGTCAATTCCCGCCAGCAGTGCCTCCACCGCTTCCAGTTCCTCGTCCTGGGCGCCGCTCTGTTCCGCGGCGGTCCGCAGCCTGGACCGCAGCTCTTCCCGGCTCTCCGCCGCATCCGGCAGGACGCCGTGAAGGTCCACCGCGCGGCGCAGCAAGCGCAGCATTTCGGCCGCACCGCCCGCCTGCCCCGCGGCGGCGGAGGCACGCAGGGCCCACCGGTAGGCGTCGGCGCTGTGGCCGGCGGTGTAGTGGTGGTCCGCCAGTGCAGCCAGCGATTCAAAATCAGGCGGTTCATGATCGGCCAGCCGGCTCTCCTCGCGGACGGCAAATGCCGCATGCCAACGCATGCGCTCCCCGGCGTCGGCCCCTTGTTCAAGGACCTCGGCGATCAACGGATGGTGAAACCACCAGTACGCTCCGTCCGTGCTGCACTCGACAATGCCGGCATCGGCGGCCTCGTGCAGCAATGCCGGCAGGGGGTCGGACAGGGGGTCGGACAGGGTGTCTGCCCGGGCCACGGCGGCGAGGTCCTCCGCTTGCACCGGCCTGCCACCAACGGCCATAAGCTGCGTGAGCCGGCGGGCCCCGGCGGACAGGCTGTGCCACGAGCGCAGGACGGCAGCCTTGAGGTCTGCGGGCAGTTCGGGCGGCAAATGGCGTGCCGCCGGTGCCAGGCCTGCGACGACCAGCCGGTTGAGGTAGGCGTTTCCGGCCGTGTGGGAGAAGACTTCCTGAAGCAGGGATTGGTGCGCGGGAACGCCCAGGAGGAGTGCCAGCTGCGCTTCGGTGTCCAGGCGGTCAAGGGGTCCCAACCCC
Organism: Arthrobacter wenxiniae; assembly: GCF_013376105.1. Lineage (GTDB taxonomy): Bacteria > Actinomycetota > Actinomycetes > Actinomycetales > Micrococcaceae > Specibacter > Specibacter wenxiniae. The sequence continues at coordinate 10,546 of NZ_JAAMFM010000005.1, read as the reverse complement.
AGCCAGTCAATGCGGGGCAGGCGCCGGACGTCGGCGAGCCAGCGCTGCAGCGGATGGTCCTCGCCAATTTCGCCGGTTCGCAGGGTGGCGATGACGGCCAGGCGCCTGTTGGCCGGACCGGCAATCAGGTACATCAGCACGTCCAAGGTGCTTTGGTCCGCCCATTGCAGGTCGTCAATGACGAGCGACACGGGCCGGCGCTGGCAGAGCACATCAAGCCACGCGTCGATCGCGACGGGCACGTCGTGTGGTGGCTCGCCGGCCTTTGGCAGCGACGGGCGCCCATCGCCCTCGAACCGGGGGGCGTCGCGGAACGCCGTTCGCAGCGCCAGAAAGGGGACGGTCATGGACGTCAAGGGCAGGCAGGCGCCGGCAAAGGTCCAGCCGTTGAATGAGGGGGATTTACATGCCTGCTGCACCAGGGCGGTTTTTCCGACGCCGGCGTCCCCGCACACCACGAGTGTCCCGGCCGTGCCCGCGGCGGCGCCAGCCAGAAACGCACGCAGAGCACCCAGTTCTGCCGTCCGCCCCACGATGTCCGCGCCATCGGCGCCCGCGTTCCCGACCACCCTACAAGTTTCGCACCGTCAGGCACGGGTGGGCCGGAAACATCAGGGCTCCATGCGAATTTCTAAGGGGTCGATCCGGATGCCGCGCGGGGTGTTCCGGAGGAGTGTGGAGCCATCAATCCATCTCCAAGGAAGGGCAGGAACATGTATTCTCCACATTGCGCGGCCAGATGGGCGGGCCTATCCGCCGCCGCCCTCATTTTGGCCATTGCCATACCAGCGCCGGCCGTTGCCCGGCAGGACACGGGAACGCTGCAGGGAACCGTCCAAGTCACCGCGATCCACCACTGCGCGTTGACCAGGATCGGCGCCCAATTTGTCCGCTGTGACTCCCTGACGGGGGCCGGGGCGCCCGCCGCATCCTGGGTGCCCGAAAGCTGAGTCCCCGGCCTGACGGGAGTAGGGCAGGCAGCGGGAGGGGGTGCACCGTGAGGGCACCCCCTCCCGCTGCCTGCGTGACCGGGGCCGGACTTCGGCCGGCGGTCGGCCCACGGCAACCTAGGCGAGCCAGGCCGTGGCCTCTGCCGGGAGCAGCCCATTGTCGAGCGGGACGCTGCTGAGCACCACCGTCCCTTCGGGCAGTTCCACCGCGGTGCCGCCGAAATTCGTGACGACCTGCCAGCCGCCGGGGCGCACGAAGTGCAGCAGCTCGGCCCTGCCGTTGGACACCCACTCGAGCGTTTCATCCGTCTGAAGGGAGCGGCGCAATTCGAGGGCCCTGCGGTAGAGGGCCAGCGTGGAGGCCGGGTCAGCGTCCTGGACGGAGACGGCAACGTCGGCAAACCATCCCGGCTGCGGCAGGTGCGCGGGGCCGTCGCCAAAGCCAAAGGAGTTTCCCGCAGGCGTCCAGGGCAGCGGCACGCGGCAGCCGTCGCGGCCCACCTCAACGCCGGCATTGCGGAAGAACGTTGGGTCCTGGCGGGCGGAATCGGCAATCTCGGCTACCTCGTGCAGGCCCAGTTCCTCGCCCTGGTACAGGTAGGCGGAGCCGGGCAGCGCCAGCATGAACAGGGTGGCCGCACGGGCCCGGCGCAGTCCCCGCCAGCGGTCCAGCCCGGATTCCGGCCCTCCAGCCAGCAGCCACGCCTTGCCGTCCTGGCCGGGCGCGTCCTGGCCGGGCGCGTCCAGCGGGGCCAGGCCGTAGCGGGTGGCGTGCCGGACGACGTCGTGGTTGGAGAAGACCCAGGTGGAGGACGCGCCCGTGGCCTCGGCCTCGGCGAGGTTCTTCGAGACGATCGCGGCAAACTGCCCCGCATCGAAATCGGCCTGCAGCAGGTCGAAGTTGAACGCCTGGCCCAGGCCTGCCGTGGTGGCGTACCGGGCGCGCCGGCTCTGGTCCACCCAAGCCTCGGCAACGGCGGTGCGCGGGGGGTCGTACAGGTTGAACAGGGAGCGCCACTCGGCATAGATTTCATGGACTTCGTCGCGGTCCCAGAACGGGTGCGAGCCGTTGTGCAGCGTCTCCAGCGCATCAATGGCCGCCTGGGACGGGAGCGGCTCGCTCAGGTCCTTCATGAGCGCGTGCGCCACATCGATGCGGAAGCCGTCCACGCCGCGGTCCGACCAGAACTTCAAGGTGGCCAGGAAGTCGTCGCGCACCTCGCGGTTGTCCCAGTTGAAGTCGGGCTGTTCGGGGGCGAAGAGGTGCAGGTACCACTGGCCGTCCGGCACGCGCGTCCAGGCCGGCCCGCCAAAGACGGAGACCCAGTCCGACGGCGGGACCTCGCCGGTGCTGCCCAGGCCGTCACGGAAGATGTAGCGTGCGCGGGCGGGGGAGCCCTTTCCGGCCGCGAGGGCATCCTGGAACCATTCGTGCCGGTCCGAGGAGTGGTTGGGCACGATGTCGGCGATCAGCTTCAGGCCGGCCCCGTGAAGGGCGGCGGTCATCGCGTCAAAGTCGGCCAGGGTGCCCAGGCGCGGGTCGACGTTGCGGTAGTCGGCAACGTCGTAGCCGCCGTCGGCCAGCTCGGACGGGTAGAACGGGCTCAGCCACACGGCGTCAACGCCCAGGTCCTTCAGGTAGCCGACCTTCGCCGTGATGCCGGCGAGGTCGCCGAGGCCGTCGCCGTTGGCGTCGTAAAAGCTGCGGGGGTAGATCTGGTAGACCGCTGCCTGCCGCCACCAGTTGGGGTCGGCGGCGAGCTCCTGCGGGAGGACGGCGGGGAGGGTGGAAGGGCGCATGGCTGCCTTTTCTGGGTAGGGCCGGAGCTGCCGGAAGGCGGCCTCCGGATGTGGCGGAACTGTTTTATTTAGATTCTAAATTTATATACTGATAATATTAGCGCGACCGGGCGGCGACAAGTCAAGGGGCATTTTGAGGGCAACGGCAAGCACTCCTGCGCAGCTGCGCCGCGCCAACATGGGGGCGGTGCTCGCCGTCATGCGACATTCCGGCGCAGTTACCGGCACCGACCTGATTGAGGCGACAGGACTGGCCCGGGCGACGGTCATTGCCGTCTGCGACGACCTGGCCAACGCAGGCTGGATCCGCGAGCTGCAGGCCCTGCGGCCGCCATCCCAAAAGGGCCGGCCCGCGCGCGTCTTCGAGTTTGACGCGCGAGCGGGGGCCGTGGTGGGCATTGATTTTGGCGTCGCGAAGACCACCGTGGTCGTGGGGGACCTGCGCGGCGGGATCCTGGCCAGGGCCACCGAAATACTGGGCGCCCTCGCGGGTGGCGCTCCGGAACGCGTGGCCGCCTTGAACCGCGCCATCGGCGCGGCCCTGGCCGGGGCCGGGGTGGCTCCGGCGGAGGTGCTGGCGGCCGGAGTCGGACTGGCCGCGCCGGTGGACCGGAACGGCAACATCCCGCACAGCCAGGCGTTCTGGGAACACTTTGACATCGGCATCCCGGAAGAGCTTGGCGAACGCTACGGATGGCCCGTGCTGCTGGCCAACGACGCCAACCTGGCCGCCATGGCGGAACACTGGATGGGGGCCGGCGTGGGGCTGGACGACCTCGCCGTGATGCTCGCCGGCGAGCGGATCGGCTTTGGCCTGATGGAATCGGGCAGGCTGCTGCGCGGCGCGTCGGGGCGCGCCGGCGAGGTGGGTCGGCTGGAACTGGTCAATGGCGTGGGGACGGCGGACGGAATCGCCCCGCTGGTGCGCGAGCTGGCGGCCCGGGAATTCGCGGCGGCCGGCGTCGCCGTCCCGGCCCGTGGCGCCAGTCCGGCGGCCCCACGGCAGGTGACGGCCGAGGCCGTCTTCGCAGCAGCGGCTGGCGGCGACACGCCCGCCCAAAGGGTGCTGGATGCGGTGGCCCGGCGGATGGCCCGCGTCATCGCGCTGCTGGCGACGTTCATGGACCCGGAACTGGTGGTGATCGGCGGAGCCGTGGCGGAATCCTCGCGCGCGCTGCTTGCACCCTTGGGGGAGGAGCTGGCGAAGTTCATGCCCACGCCGCCGCGTGTTGCCGTGTCCTCGCTGGGCGATGCCATCGTGACGCTCGGTGCGGTGCGCCTGGCCCTTGACCATGTCGAGGACAACGTGCTGGACCTGGTACCGGCACGTGCGGCGGGCCCGGCGCCCGTGCGCTCCACACACGATTAGGACACCGGGCGGATCAATCCGCTCGGATTGTCCTGGGGCCGCCTGCACGGGTCTGCCCTCGATCGTGGACAGACAGCTGTGAGTCGGCGACGGTTGACGGGCAGCGCTGAACAGGAAGGGTTGAACAGGCAGGGCTCGGTGAGTCGCTAAACGGCACGGTGCAGTGTTGCCCGGGGCTGTCGGCCTGCGGTCCGGCACGCGCCGCCGCGCCAGGCCGCAGTTGCCGGCACCGTGCGGCATCGGTTCATCGGGGGCACGCAACGGGTGCCACATTTGACCGGGGATTGGCAAGCAAATGAGTGCTGCAACCCCAAGTCCAACGGCCGACGCCCGGTCCATCGTCATCGCAACGTGGATCCGGGCGCCGGGTGTGCCAGCGCGGACGTGGATCCGGGCGCCGGGTGTGCCAGCGCGGACGCGCACACCGGCGGTCCTCGCCCAACGTGCCGACGCCTCCATCTTGGGGCCGGGCCGGCCGAGCGAGGGTGAAGCCGCCGACTTCTGGCTCCACGTGCACCGTTCTGTGAGGGACCGGAAAGGGTCGGTAGCAAGCGGCAAGCGGCAAGCGGCAAAGTGCTCGCCGCGGTCGCTGCTGAGCGATGGAAGGACACCTCGGAAGGGCAAGGCGCCGCAGGACGCCGCCGCGGACGGTCCGGACAACATGGGGAAGCAGTCGTGGCTGGCACTGAGGGTGGACAAGACCCGAAGGGGTGCAAGGTAGATGGCGCGCAAAGTGGCCGAAAGCTGCCGTAACTGCGGGGCGGAGCTGGCTGCGGGCTCGGCGTTCTCCACCCTGCGGGGGATGGCCGTGACCAGCCCCGCGGCCTCCCCGGCCCCGCGCGCCGTTCCCCTGGCTTGCCCGGCCCATGCGCAGCTGGCCGCCGCCGGGCTGGCCATGGAGGTTGCCGGACGCCGCTTGGCAGCCAAGATGGTCGACGGCGTCCTCCCCGCCATCCTGATGGGCACCGCCCTGGTCACGGGCACTGCCCTGCTGTCGGTCAAGGAGTCCAACAGCTTCCGGACCATCGACTTCTCCTGGCCGGCGGTCCCGGGTCGCATCGCCTCCGTGCTGTCTCTGGCCTACGTCCTGTGGTTGTGGTTCCGGGAGGCCAGGACCGGCAAAGTGCCCGGCAACATCGCGTTCGGCGTGCGCACCACCCACGTGGACGGGCTGCCGGCCAGCGTGCCGGCCACCTTCCTGCGCAACTTGATCATCGCGGCGGCGTCGATTGCGTTCCATGTGGGCTCGGTGGTGGTCGTCTCGAATGCCGGGGATGCCAACGCCCGGAGGCAGGGCTGACATGACAGGATGGCACACACCCCCGTCTCCAACGGCAGGACCGGACGCAACCCCTGGAAACCGGCGGCGTCGGCCGCCGGGCCCGGCCAAGCCAGCCCCTTCGCACCACCGGCCGCCCCGGCCACCGCCAGACCCGACGCCGGGTCCGGCCCCGCTGCGGGTCCCATCACGACCGCGCCCTTTTCGATGCCGGCCCGGCACGATCCTGCCCTGTGCGATCCAGCCCCACACGGTCCGGCCCCACAGGATCCGGCCCCGCACATGACGGCGGGAGGCGGGCCGGACAGCTTCACCGCCGCCGGCCCGGTCGGCGCGGAAGCGGACGATCTGGGCGAAACCCGGGTCCGGCCCGCCGCCGCAGGCGCCCGGCCGAGCCTTGCCTTCGACGACGGCACCACGGAAGTTGCCCGGTCCGTGGTCGTCATTGGCCGCAACCCCGCCGGATACGATGGGGAGATGATTGAATACCTGGTCCCCATCCGGGACTCCAACAGGTCCGTCTCCGGGACGCACCTGCAGGTCCGCGCCGCCGGCGAGGACCTGTGCGTGACCGACAGCAATTCGACAAACGGAAGCACCGGCACCAACGCTGCAGGACAAAAGTCCGAGCTTCAGGGCCGCACGCCGTCCCTGGCCGACGTTGGGGCCGCGGTCCACGTCGGCGACCGCTCCTTCCGGGTGGACCGCGCGTGAGCGTGGAGCCGGGCGCGGATGACGGGTCCAACGACTGGCCCAACGGCGGCGGGCAGGGCGCACAGCAGGAGGAGGCACCGGCGTCGGGCGGGCAGCACGGCATGGCCCTCAGCTTTGGATTCGGCACCGACCGGGGGCTGCGTCGAGAGTTGAACGAGGACTCGTTCCTGGCCGCCGACCCCATCTTCGCGGTGGCCGACGGCATGGGCGGTCATGAGGCGGGCGAGGTGGCCAGCCGCGAGTGCATCAGCGTGCTCAGCCAGCAAACCGTGCTGGCCGCCGGATCGCGCGGTGCCACGGCCGTGGACCTGCAGCAGGCGCTGCGCCAGGCCGACTCCAGGATCCGCGAGATTTGCCATGCACGCGCCGGCACCACCGTCACGGGCGTGGTCCTGGTGGAGGAGCGGGGGGTGCCGTATTGGCTGGTGTTCAACGTCGGTGATTCTCGCACCTACCGGCTGAGTCAGGGCAGTTTCGGACAGGTCAGCGTGGATCATTCAGAGGTCCAGGAACTGGTGGACGGCGGCCTAATCACTCCGGCCGAGGCGCTGGTCCACCCCCGCCGCCACGTGGTGACCCGTGCGCTGGGCACCGGCCCGGACACCGAGGCCGACTATTGGCTGGTCCCGGTCGAGGACGGGGACCGGATACTGGTCTGCTCCGACGGCCTCACCGGCGAGGTCAGCGATGAGGGAATCCACCGGGCACTGATCACCCTTCCCCACCCGCAGGATGTGGTGGACTCGCTCATCCAAGCCGCGCTGCGGTCCGGCGGACGGGACAACGTCACGGTGGTGGTGGTTGACGCCAGCCATGTGGACGGGACCGCCCCGGAAACCATGACCAAGCCGTTCGCGTTGACGGCCGAGGAGGACGCCCGGCCCCGCGTGCCCGGCAACGGCACGGAACAGGCGGAGCCGCCGGCCCCCGCCCACGAGACGACCATTCCGCACGAGGAGAACCATGGCTGACACGAACTACCGATCCGGGCAATGGTTCGGCATTGTGCGCTCCGGCGCGGTCATTGTCCTGGAGGCCGGGACCGACCCCGCCACGGTGGACTGGCTGTGGCAGTACCTGGGCAGAGACACGCCCACCATCCACGGGGTGCTCAACGCCGTGACCTCGCATTTCGGCACGGACCTGACGGGCATGCCGGCGTTCGGCATCCTCGTTGCCGGCGACCGCCTGCACGTTATCCTGCGCGGCGGCATGTCCCTGGCCGTTGAAACCGGCGGCACCGCGGACGAAGTCTCCGGCCGCGACGTCACCACCTGGAGCGAACGGTCGCTGGCGTTGCCCGACGCGCTGGTGCTTGCCCTCGACGGCGATATGCCGACAGGGCCCGATTTACCCCTGCTGCCGGTCGGCGAGTCCGTGGTGCTGCTGTCCGAGTTGCGGCGCGGGGTCCCCTCCTCGGTGGACACCGCTGCCGGGCAGGGTACGGCCGGGGCGGGGGCAGGTGCCGGTGCAGGTGCCGTGGTCGGGGCCGGGGCTGTGCCCCTGGACGTGGACGACGCCGGTCCCTCCCCGGAGCCTGCCTCACCCCTGCTGGGCGGAACCTTGGGCGACGCCGGTGGATCGCCCGTCATTGCGTTCGACGCTGCCGGCGGGCCGAAGGAAAGGGATGCAGCAGCCAGTCACGGCGGGACGGGCGATCGTGGCGACACCCCAGTTGGCGACCCCTCAGTTGGCGACCCCTCAGTTGGCGACCCCGAGGCGGTGGATGTCGGAGTCCTGGACCAGGGCGCCGGCAGGGACGGCCATGAAGCCGAGCCCGGTGTCGACGCGGATGAGGCCGGGCCCGGTGTCGAAACTGCCGACGGGGAACTTGAAGAAGACGCCTACGCCGGCTTCGCCATGGCCGCCGACGCCGAGTGGAACGCTGAGCTGGACGAGCCTTCCCGCTCCGAACAGGACGCCATCAACTTCGAAGGGCACGGCGCCGGCCACGAACTTGGCCATGACACCGGCCATGTCCTAGGCCACGAACTCGGCGAGGATGAGGGATTCGGTGACGCCGGGGGCGCCGGCCACGCAGCCGGTCACGAGGATGGCCACGATGACGGCCGCGATGCCGCACTGCACCCCTCCGCCGTGACCCTCGGCGAGGGTCCGGATTCGGGGGCCGAGGAGGACTTGGGGCAGACCAACTACCCCCGCGTGGACCACGACGATGTGCCAGCCGCTGCGGCCGTGTTCGACGCCGGCGATTCGGGCGGGGCCGGCGATTCCGGCGGGGCAGCAGGCAGTGCCGACGCCGAACCGGCCGACGTCGGCAACACCACCAACTACGACCACCTCTTTGGCGCCACCGAACTGCGCTCCGAGGAGGACGCGGCGATCCGCTTTGACGGGAACGGCCAAGAAACTGCCGAGCCTGTGGAGGGGCCGGCAGCGGCCAACATCCCGCCGCAGCCGCAGCTGCCGCCCTCGGCGGGGCAGCTGCCTGTGAAGCCAAGCGACGTGCCGGGCGAAGACCGCGGCCCGGGCGGCGCCCCGGATACTTGGGAGGCGTCCGGGGAGGCACCCGGGGAGGTGCCGGCACCCGCTTGGCAGCCGCCGTCGGGCGTCCAGATTGATTCGGTGACGTGGGGCAACGGCAACTCCGTCGGAGGCGGTGCCGCCCCGCAAGGCGACGCGGACGGCGCCGTGGACACGGACCGCAACGGCCACACGCTCATGCCCGGGGAGGCTGCCGGAGATGAAACGGCCGACGGCGGGGCGGTCGAAAGCGGGGGCGCCCCGGCCACCGCGCCGCTGGAATCGCGCCCACCCACGGGGCCCACCGTGCTGGCGCGGCTTTGCCCGTCCGGCCATGCCAACCCTCCCGGCCGCTCCAAGTGCTCGGAGTGCGGTGCCGCGATCGACTCCGAAGCACGCGAGGTGCGCAGGCCGCGCCTGGGCCGCATGCACATCTCCACGGGCGAGCTGATCGACCTGGACCACTCGCTGGTGATCGGCCGCCAGCCGTTCGTCTCCCGGGTCATGGGCGGCGAGATGCCGCGCCTGGTCCAGGTGCAGAGCTCCAGCGGCGACATTTCGCGGTCCCACGTGGAGGTCCGCCTGGATGGCTGGGATGTGCTGCTGGTTGACTTGGAGGCCACCAACGGCACCGTCCTGGTCCGCGAAGGGCAGGCCCCCCGCCGCCTCGGCCAGGGCGAACAGGCCATCCTGCACAACGGCGACATCGCCGAGCTGGGCGACGGGGTCTCGCTGCTGTTCGAAGGGCTTTTGTGAGCAGCAGGCGTCCGCCCGCCCCGCCCGGAAATGCCCGGGTTCAGGTTCCTCCCGGTCCTGGGCTCCGGCGGGTACCTGTTTGAGCTGGATCGGCCGCGGCCTCATTGACGACGGCGAGGTCCAGCTGGCCCTCTTCGGGTCCGGCGTCACCACGGCCCTGCAGTCGCGGCGGAGTCCCTGAAATGTTAGACGCCGGGTACCCGGCGCGCATGCCTCGGCTCGCGGAAGTCGGCGGTGGCCGGCAGGCCGGTCTGGGACGAGGTGTTTACCGCCAACGACGGGGTGGAGCCGGAACTGGCACGGCTTCTTGAACTCGTGGAATCAGGGGAGCAGGACGTGGCCTTGTTCATTGAGGGCGTCACCGGGTTTGGCGACTCCGTCCTCCAAATGGACCTGGTCAACCGCACCCAGATTGCCGCCATGGCCGGCGCGTAGACGTTCCGGTGATCGATCTGGTCCCGTGTGCCAGGGCCCGCCCGTCCAAGCATCGCTCGGTTGCAAGCGGGGCACTTTCCTCCACCGCTCGGTTGCAAGTGGGGCACTTTCCTCCGGCGCTCGGTTGCAAGTGGGGCACTTTCCTCCGGCGCTCGGTTGCAAGTGGGGGTGAATGCTGGAACGCTCCCCCAATCGCTGGTAGTGCAGCCCCGGGTGGGTGGGCCCGGCGGACGGGCCTGTCGAGATCCCGTGGCCGGGCTTGTCGGATGCCCCCGGTTGTACACGTCCGGCGGGCGGGGCCCGCCGGACCCTTGCTACAGGTGGCCGGGCCCGGTGACCAGCAGCGTCGAGGTCCGGGCCGAGGCCCGATGATTACGCCCGGGACAACCGGGCCGGGCGGGCCCGCCGGGGCCCGCGTGGCCGGGCCCTGGACGGGGCTTTTCTGGTGGTGCTCCCTGCACAGGGGGACCCACACAAAAGGTGGTACACATATTCGAATAATCATCTGGTTTTGTCAGTGGCACCCCGTAATGTGGGGGACATGGAAGCAACGGCACGGACACCGGGACACCCCGGACCCACACGGGAGGGCAGGGACGGCGGCGGGCACGTCCGCCGCCTCATCGCCCTGGCCGAAACCCTGGCCCGCGCCGCCACCACCCCGTCCCCCCGCCCCGGCGCCGCGGCCGGTCCCGGCGCGGCGGCCGGTCCCGGCGCCGGTTCCGGTGGCCCGTTCGGTGTGGACGTGGACGCCCTGAA
>NZ_JAAMFM010000049.1 GCF_013376105.1 Arthrobacter wenxiniae | reverse complement strand
GCTTTGCCAACTGGGCCTACGAGGTGGAGCAGCAGGAAAAGGAGCTCGGCATCTTCTTTGACACGATCGTGGTCTGCACCGTCACCGGGTCAACGCACGCCGGCATGATCGCCGGTTTCGCCGGGCAGGAGCGGCCGCGCCGGGTGATCGGGATCGACGCCTCCGCCACGATCGAGAAGACCCGCGCGCAAGTGGGGCGGATAGCCCGGCACACCGCGGAGCTGATCGGGCTGGGCCGCGAGCTGCGGGACGAGGAAATCGACGTCAGGGAAGGCTGGGCCGGCGACTTTTACGGCATCCCCGTCCAATCCACACTTGACGCCATCCACCTCACCGGTTCCCTCGAGGGCATGATCATTGACCCCGTCTACGAGGGAAAGTCCATGGCCGGCCTCATCGACCTGGTCCGCAGCAAGGACATTCCCGCGGACAGCAACGTTCTCTACGCGCACCTGGGCGGCCAGCTGGCCCTCAACGCGTACAGCGGCCTGTTCCGCTAGTCGTCACAGATGAGGACTCAGCGGAACGTGGCGAGCAGCTCCCGCGCGGTGGATTCGTCGGTGACGAGTTCGTTGACGTAGCCGCCGCGGATGGCCGCCGCCAGCGGGACCACCTTGGCCGGGCCGGCCGTGACCATCATGCGGCGCGGTATCTTCAGCAGGTCGTCCAGCGTGATGCCGATCAACCGGTCGGTGACCTCGGAAACCACCTCGCGGCCCTGATGGTCGAAGAAGTGGCCGCAGAGGTGGGCCGCCGCGCCGGCAGCCGCCAGGTCCGCCAGCGAGGCTGGCGAAACGGGGCTGTAGGTGCCTGTGCCGTCGAAGCGCTGCATGGAGCCCAGGCCGATCAGGGCCAGGTCGCTGTGCGGCCCCAGTTCCAGCCCATAGGCCACGTCCGGGGATTCCAGCGCCTTCGTCCTGGCCGCGGGATCCCGATACAGGAAGTTTGCCGGCAGGGGGACAAAGTTCCCGCCCAGCTGCTGGCAGATGTGCTCGCCGACGTGGATGCGCTCGTCGCCGGACCGGTCCAGGCGCGACGGGCAGGCGAGCAGGTCGATCACGGTCAGCCCGCTGTGGACCCCGGGGCTCAGCGACTTGGCCACTGACGACAGCGTCCGGCTGGCGGCCACGCCCAGCTGCCGCACGCCGTCCAGGTGGGTTTCCAGATAGCGGGCGGCAACATAGCCCAGCCGGTTGTTCTTTTCGTAGAGGGAGCGCGGCCGGTCCATGGAGATGACGCAGTCGTTGAGCCTGAACGTGGCCCGCAGGCGGGCCTCAAGCTCCGGCATCCGGTCCACGGGCGGGCCGATCCGGACCTGGACCACCCCGCGCCGCTTGGCCTCGGCCAGCAGCCGCGAAACCGTGGCCCGGGAGAGGTTCTGCGCCGACGCAATCTCCAGCTGGGTGGCGCCGGACATGTAGTAGAGATGGGCCACCGTCTGCACCAGCTGGTCATGGCGCAAGGCGTGGTCTGTGGCCAAAGCCGTGCCCCTTTCCCGTCATGCGCAGGTGTTCTGCCGCAAGTGCCTACCCATGATTCTAGAAGATGGCGCCGCGGACTGCCCGTCAAGCGCCCGAACAAGCGCCCGAAGCTGCCGCCAAAAGGCTTCCCCAGGGCGGATATCTTGCGTTAGGGTAAGCAGTTGTGAGATAGAACTGCAGCCACCCCCGTGAACGCCGATCGCGCCGCCGATTGCGGACCGCTTGATCGCGTCCATGTTGTCTGCCGCCCACCCCCGATTTTCCAGAAGGCCATTGTGCGCTCATTTCCCTTTCACGACGCCGGTTCCCCCGACCTCCGGTCCCCGGCCCGTTTCCTGTGGTGGCTGGCCCGCGCCGAACGCGCCACGCTGCTGGCGGGCGTGGTGTACGGCTCCGTGTGGACGGCCTGCCAGGCACTGACCCCGTTTGTGCTGGGCCGCGCCGTGGACCAGGGCATTGTGGCCGGCGACTTCGCCCGGCTGACCCTGTGGGTCGCGGTGCTCGTGGGCCTGACGCTGCTCCAGTCCGGGTCGGCAACCCTGCGCCACCGCACGGCCGTAAGCAGCTGGATGCAGGCGGCCTACCGGTCCGCCCAGCTGGTGGGGCACAAGGTCACCCGCAGCGGCGATGCCCTGCCGCAAAAGTTTTCCACCGGCGAGGTGGTCTCCACCTCGGCGTCGGACGCCATGCGCATCGGCGAGATCTACGATGTCTGCGCGCGGCTGGCGGGCTCGGTGGTGGGCTACCTGCTGGTGACATACCTGGTGTTCCTCTCCTCCTGGCAGCTGGGCCTGGTGGTCCTGCTGGGCGTGCCGCTCTGCGGCGCCATGCTGCTGTTTGTGATCCGGCCCCTCCAGCGGCGCCAAAAGGCACAGCGGGAGGCCGCCGGAAAGATGACGGCCCTGGGCGCCGACACCGTGGCCGGGCTGCGCGTGCTGCGCGGAATCGGCGGCGAGCACATCTTCGTGGACCGCTACCGCCAGCGCTCGCGGGAAACGCAGCTGGCCGGGAACAAGGTTGCCTATTCGCTGGCCGACCTGGACGCCGTGCAGGTCCTGGTGGTGGGCGCCTTCGGCGTGGCCTTCACCTGGATCGGGGCGCTGCAGGCCGTGTCCGGACGGATCGAGCCGGGCCAGCTGGTGGCACTGTACGGCTATGCCGTGTTCCTCGTCTCGCCCATCCGGACGGCCGCGGACGCCGTCTCCCGCTTCATCCGCGCGCACGTCGGCGCGCGGCGCATCATCGACGTGCTGTCCACCCCGTCCGCCGTGCACGACGCCGGGACAACCGTTCCGGGGCCTTCCTCGCCGAGCGCCCTGGTTGACACGGTCACCGGCGTGGTGGCCGTGCCCGGAACGCTCAGCGCGGTGGTCTCCGCCGATCCTGCGCAGTCTGCCGCGCTCGCCCGGAGGCTGGGCAGGTTTGAGGACGCCGTGCTGCGCGAGGCCCAGGTCCGCTGGGGCGGTGCCGCCCTCCACCTGGTGCCGCTGCGCGAGGTGCGCCGGCGGATTGTGGTCTCCGACGCCGAGCCGCAGCTGTTCAGCGGCACGCTGCGCGAGGAACTGGACCCGGCCGGGCGGCACAGCGACGCCGAGATCATGGCCGCCCTGGATGTGGCCAGCGCCGCCGACGTGTTTGACGGGCTCGAAAACGGGCTCGACGACGAAGTGACGGAGAAGGGCCGCGGCTTTTCCGGCGGCCAGCGCCAGCGCCTCACGCTGGCCCGTGCGGTGCTGACCGACGCGGAGGTGCTGGTCCTGATTGAACCGACCAGCGCCGTGGACGCCCACACGGAACAGCGCATTGCCACGGCGCTTCGCCGCAAGCGCGGAACGGCGGGAAACACCACCGTGGTGGTGACCGCCAGCCCGCTGCTGCTCGGCTCCATGGACACGGTGACGTTCCTGGAGGACGGGACGGTCAGCGCCCGGGGCACCCACCGCGAACTGCTGGACACTGTCCCCGCCTACCGGCGGGTGGTGATCCGGGGCGAAGGCATGGACGGCCATGCCGGCAGCCGCGCCGCGGCGGACCGCCCGCACGGCGCACACGCGACAGGCCAGGCGAACGCGACGGCCGGCGTCGAACCGGCGGGGGACACCCGTGCCTCAATGGGGGAAGGGGCCAGGTGATGAGTGAATCCAAGCTTCCTGTGGCGGACTCGGCCACGGTGCGGGCCGAGGGGCTGCGCCTGATGGGCCAGCACCGGCGCCCGCTCACCTTTGTGGTGGGGCTGTACGTGCTCGCCGCCGTCGCCGGGCTGGCCGGCCCGTTCCTGCTGGGGCGCCTGGTTGACGCCATCACCCGCGGCACCACGCCCGGTTTCGTGGCCGCGGTGGCCCTGTGCCTGGCCGGCTTTGTGCTGGTGCAGGGGCTGCTGTCCCGGTGGGCGCGGCGCACGGGCATGGTGCTGGGGGAGAAGGTCTTCGCCCAGCTGCGCGAGGAGTTCATGGAACAGGTGACCTCGCTGCCGCTCTCCACGGTGGAGAAGGCCGGCACGGGCGACCTCGTCTCGCGCACCACCAACGACGTCGACGCCGTCTCCCACACCGTCCGCTTTGGCGTGCCGCAGGTGCTCGTCTCGGTGGCGACCATCGCCCTGACCGTCGCCGCGGCCGTCTTCACCAGCCCGGTCCTGGCCCTGGCCCTGCTGGTGGGCGCCCCGCTGCTGGTCCCGGTGACCCGCTGGTACCTCAAGCGCGCCACGGCCGGCTACCTGCTGGAGCGCGAAAGCTACGCCGTGCTCAACGGCGCCATCACCGAAACCATCGAGGGCGCCCGCACCGTGGACGCCCTGAGCCTGGGCCCGCACCGGCGCGGGCGCATCGACGCGGCCCTGCGTGGCTGCTTTGAGCGGGAGAAGTACACGCTGGGGCTGCGCACGGTGCTGTTCCCGGCGGCGGAATTTTCCTTCTGGCTTCCCGTGGCCGGCGTGCTCCTGTGGGGCGGCTGGCTGGCCTCGCAGGGCACGGTCACGGCGGGCATGGTGGCCACGGTGGCGCTGTACGCCATGCAGCTGATCGACCCCGTGGACATGCTGATCATGTGGATTGACGAGATTCAGGTGGGCGCGTCCTCGCTGGCCCGCATTGTGGGCATCCGCGACGTCGAGGCGGACCGCACCGCCACGGACGCCGTCCCGGCCGACGACTCGCTGGTGGTGGACAAGGCGCGCTATGCCTACCGCCCGGGCCACGACGTGCTGCACGGGATCGACCTGGCACTGCGGCCGGGGGAGCGGCTGGCCATGGTGGGCCCCTCCGGCGCCGGCAAGTCGACGCTGGGCCGCCTGATCGCCGGCATCCACCCGCCCACGGCCGGCACGGTGACGGTGGGCGGGGTGCCCCTGGTGGACCGCCCGCTGGACGAGCTCCACGGCGAGGTGGCGCTGGTGACCCAGGAACACCACGTGTTCGTGGGCACCCTGGCGGACAACCTCCGCCTGGGCAAGTCCGGCGCCACGGACGCCGAGCTGGAAAAGGCCCTGTCCGACGTCGGCTCCCTGGCCTGGGCGCGCGCCCTCCCCGACGGGCTGGCCACCGCGGTGGGCTCGGGCGCCCACACCCTGACGCCCGGGCAGGCGCAGGAACTGGCGCTGGCCCGGCTGGTCCTGGCGGACCCGCACACCCTGGTGCTGGACGAGGCCACCTCGCTGATCGACCCGGCCGCCGCCCGCGACCTGGAGTTCTCGCTCAGCGCCGTGCTGGCGGGGCGCGCCGTGGTGGCGATCGCCCACCGCCTGCACACCGGGCACGACGCCGACCGCGTCGCCGTCGTGGACCACGGCCGCATCACGGAGCTGGGCTCCCACGATGAACTGCTGGCGGCGGGCGGCTCGTACGCGTCGCTGTGGAACTCCTGGCGCCAGGAGTCGTGACCGTGGAGGCCGGCACACCGGCCCTGTTGGACGGTGGGAAATCGGCGTAACGTTCAAGAGGGGAACGATTTGGACCGCACGGCCCGAAGCGAACCTGTTCATGGACGTAAGGAGTGTTCACCATGCCTGACAAACAAGCACACCACCACGAGCACAAGAAGTTGGACAAGGGCCACGCCATCAAGGCCAAGCGCGCCGAGAAGAAGGCACGCGGCGCCGTCGACGAAAACGCGGACCCCGTGGCCCACATCACCAAGAAGCGCTAAAACCGGCCGGTGGTCGAGCAGCGAGCTCTGCGACGGCCGGTGGTCGAGCAGCGAGCTCTGCGAGCGCGTCGAGACCCGGACTGCCGCCCCGCTCTATGCGTATGCATGGAATAGCGGGGTGGCGGTTCGCGTTGTGCCAACCATGGGAACAGATTTGAAGAAGCGCATCGGCTTCCTGTCATTCGGGCACTACGGCACCGGCCGCGGCTCGCGAACGGCAACGGCCGGCGACTCGCTGCACCAGGCCATTGACCTGGCGGTCGCCGCCGAGGAACTCGGGATCGACGGCGCATTCTTCCGCGTCCACCACTTTGCCCGCCAGCAGGCCTCGCCGTTCCCGCTCATGGCCGCCATCGCGGCCCGCACCAGTCGGATTGAAATCGGCACCGGCGTGATCGACATGCGCTATGAAAATCCCCTGTACATGGCCGAGCAGGCGGCCGCCACGGACCTGATCAGCGACGGCCGGCTGCAGCTGGGCGTCAGCCGCGGCTCACCCGAACCGGCCTTGAACGGAGCCGCGGACTTTGGCTATCACCCCGAGGACGGCGAGACCGTGGCGGACATGGCCCGCCGCCACACTGCACGGTTCCGCGCGGCGATTGCCGGCGCCGGCGTGGCACAGCCAGGCGAGCATGCGTACATGGGAGGAGACCGGTTGCTGCGCATTGAGCCGCAGTCTCCCGGGCTGGCCCGGCGCATCTGGTGGGGTGCCGGCTCCCGCGCCACGGCCGTGTGGGCCGCCCGGCAGGGCATGAACCTCATGAGCTCCACGCTGCTGACCGAGGACACCGGCGTGCCGTTCGATCAGCTGCAGGCCGAGCAGATCCAGCTGTTCCGCGACGAATGGGCCGCCGCGGGCCACGGCTTCACCCCGCGCGTTTCCGTCAGCCGCAGCGTCATCCCCGTGGTGGACGACGTTGACCGGATGTACTTTGGGCTCCGCTCGCAGGCGGACAGCCACGACCAGGTGGGGACGATCGACGGCTTCGTTTCGCGGTTCGGCAAGAGCTATGTGGGGGACCCGGCGGCGCTGGCTTCGGAGTTGGCAGCCGACGCCGCCGTGCAGGCTGCGGACACGGTGATGCTTACCGTCCCGAACCAGCTCGGCGTGGAGTACAACGTGAAGATGCTGGAGAACATCGCCAAGCACATCGCGCCGGCGATCGGATGGTCGCCGAACCGCTGATCGAGCAGCCCGGTGGTCGAGCAGCGAGCTCTGCGAGCGCGTCGAGACCCGGCAACGGATGATTGAGACCCGGGCTCAGCCCCGCGCCTCCGCGAACCGCGGCGCCATGGATTCCATCTGCTCCATGACCAGCTTGATGGCCGCCGGCTGCTTGTCCGGCGGGTAGCCGTTGCGGACCAGCAGCCGCTTGATGGAGGAGCGCAACTTGGCCCGGACGTCGTCGCGCACGGTCCAGTCGGTGCGGATGTCGCGGCGCATGACCTCCACCAGCTGGCGGGCGATTTCCGCCAGCACCCCCGTGCCCATGACGTCGACGGCGGACTCGTTGTCGGAGACGGCGTCGTAGTAGGCCAGCTCGTCCCGGTCCAGGGGCGGGTCGAAGGACTTGCCCCTGTCGCCTTCCTTGGCGATTTCCTGCGCCATGGCCACCAGCTCGGCGATGACCTCGGCGGAGGTGAGCTGCTGGTTCGTGTACTTGCGCATCAGTTCGGTGATGCGTTCGGAGAAGGCCCGCTGGCGCACAATGTTGTTCCGCGTGGTCGCCACCGACTCCTCGGACACCAGCTTCCGCAGCGCCTCGATGGCCAGCTGGGGGTTCCGGGCGCCCTTCGTCTTGGCGATGAACTCGGGCGTGAGGTCGTCCAGCGACGGCCTGGGCATGCCGGCCGCCGAGTAGATGTCCAGCACCTCGCCCGACTGCGTCGCCCCCGCGATCAGCTCGCCCAGCAGCCGCTGGATGTCCTCGGGGATGGGCTCGCCGGAGGCCTGCCGGTCGGCGGCGTCGTACTTGGCCATCCACACGCGGATCTCCTCGTACATCTGCACCTCGGGCCGCAGCTGGGCGAGGGCGGCCGAGCCCGAGCACAGCGCCCAGGCCCGCGAAAGCTGCCCGCTGTAGCGGCGGTACCTGGCGGCCAGGGTTTCCTCCCCGTCCGACGGCGCGTTCCCCGGCGTTGCCGGGCTGCGCAGGTAGGCGGTGGCCCCGGTGGCGGCGTTGATCCAGGCCTTCGGACCGCCCTTGTTCAGCACGGCCTTCCAGTCGTAGCCGGCCAGCAGCTGCCCGAGCGTCCCCAGCAGGGTGACGGTCATGGCGATGGCCTCGTCCACGTTCCTGCCCACCGGCTTGTTCGCCTGGTCGGACTGCGTGTATTCGCCCAGCGCCTTGGCGAGGTTGTCGGCCAGCGGCGCGTAGGCCACCAGCAGCCCGTCCTCCTTGCCGCGGAAGGTGCGGTTGACCCGGGCCAGGGTCTGCATGAGCAGCGCGCCCTTCAGCGGCCGGTCCAGGTACAGGGTGTGCAGCGGCGGGGCGTCGAAGCCGGTGAGCATCATGTCCTTGACGATCACCAGTTCCAGCTCGTCGTCGGGGTTCTTGAGCCTGGCCTTGATGGCGGCGTTTTGCGAGTCCCGCCGCACATGAAGGGACACCGGGGGAGTGTCCGTCGCGTCGCCGGAGTAGACCACCTTGATCCTGCCGGCGTCGAGCTCGCCGGAGTGCCAGTCCGGCCGCAGGTCAACGATCGCCTGGTAGAGCCGGGCGCAGATCTCCCGGGTGCCGGCCACGATCATGGCCTTGCCGGGCCCCTCGATGAACTTGTGCATGACGGCCCGGCGGCCCTCCCAGTGCGCCACCAGGTCCGCGGCCAGGGCGGCGATGCGCTCCGGCGCGCCGTACACGGCGTTGACGACGGCGACGCTCGCCTCGATGCGGGCACGTTCGGTCATGTCCAGGCCCACGGTGGCGTCGTCGGCCGCGGCGTCCAGCTGCTCCTCGGTCACGGAACCGGCCAGCCCCACCTTGATCAGGCGCGGCTCGAAGTAGACGGGCACCGTGGCGCCGTCGTCCACGGCCCGGGTCAGGTCGTAGATGTCGATGTAGTCGCCAAAGACGTCGCGGGTGTTGCGGTCCTCAAAGGAGATCGGCGTGCCGGTGAAGGCAATGAGCGTGGCGTGCGGCAGGGCGTCGCGCAGGTGGCGGGCGTAGCCGTCCAGGTCGTCGTAGTGGCTGCGGTGGGCCTCGTCCACCACCACGATGATGTTCCGCCGGTCGCTGAGGAGCGGGTGGTCGGAGCCCGCCTCCTTCTCGGCCTGGCTGCGGCCAAACTTCTGCAGCGTGGTGAAGTAGATGCCTCCGGTGGTGCGGTTGCTCAGCTCCTCGCGCAGTTCCGAGCGGCGCCGGACCTGGCGCGGTTTTTCGGGCAGCAGCTGGCTTTGCGCGAACGTCTCATACAGCTGGCCGTCGAGCTCGTTGCGGTCCGTGATGACCACCACCGTCGGGTTTTTCAGCCGCGGGTGGCGGATCACGCGGTTGGTGTACAGTTCCATTTCCATGGACTTGCCGGACCCCTGCGTGTGCCAGACGACGCCGGCCTTCCCGTTGGATTCGACCGCCTGGACCGTGTTTCCCACGGCCTTGGTGACGGCGAAGTACTGGTGGGGCTTGGCGATGCGCTTGCTCAGCCCGTCGGCGCTTTCGTCGAAGGCAGTGAAGTCGTTGAGCAGCTGCAGAAACCGGTCCTGGTTGTAGAGGCCCTGAAGTGCCGTCTCCATACCCGTGACGGCCTCCCCGTCCAGGGTGAAACCCGGCGGAACGGGGACGCCGTCGTCGTCGACGTTCCAGGGGGAGAAGTGGTTGAACGGGGTGAAGGGGGTGCCGTACTTGGCCTGGATGCCGTCGCTGGCGAGGGTGAAGACGCAGAAGCGGAAGGCCATGGGGAATTCGCGCAGGTAGGTTTGCAACTGCGCGTGGGCGGCGGCGAGGTCGGCGTGGGCGCTTCCTGCCTTCTTCAGCTCGATGATGCTGACCGGCATGCCGTTGCAGTAGAGGACCAAGTCGAAGCGGCGCTTGTAGTCCCCGGCCACGAGGGTCACCTGGTTGACGGCAAGCCAGTCGTTCCGGTCCGGGTCGGCGCTGAGCAGGTGGATGGTGGCGTTGACGTCGGTGCCGTCGCCGTCGATGTAGCTGAGCCGGTAGCCGTGGACCAGGTAGGCGTGGATGCGCTGGTTTTCGGTGATGGCGTCGTTGGACTTGGGGGCGGTGAATTCCGCGAGGGCCTGCTTGAGGTACTGCAGTGGAACCGTGGGGTTGAGCTTTTGCAAGGCGGCGAGAATGCGGGGGCGGATGAGCAGCTCGGACCAGGATTCGCGCTCGTCCCTGCCGGGCGCGATCTCCTCGCCGGGCTTGGGACGCCAGCCCAGCGGCTCGGCCAGCTGCTCGAGGGCAAGGCCCTCCCAGTCGGCCTCGGAAAAGCCGGTGCCTGCCACTGCCATGTCTGTTCTCCCCGCGTGCGTCTGGACTTGATGTTGACGGTACCAGCAGAGGGTGCCCCGCGCGCCGTTGCGGGCCGGTAGGAGGGGTTATCAGCGTCATGAGCGGTGGGCGCCAAAGTTTGGCACCCGTCGGGGGTGCCGCCGCATCTGCCGGCCACGGCGTGTCCACTGCGGCCGAAGGCGACAAGGAGATTGATAATCCGCCGGAGGCAGCTGCCTTGGTTGACGCGGTGGCGGAGCCGGGCAGCCCCCTCACTCCTTTCATCATCCGTTGCCCAGTTCCGCCTCCAGGAGTTCGCTGCTCGGCAGGGTGGATTTGGACTGCTTCGGCAGGGAGACCGTGATTGGGGTTTTCCATTCGGCCCCGCCAATCGGTGCGCCGTCACCGCGCAGGGCGTATTCGGCCACCACGGTGTTTTTGGTTCTGCATGGCAGCAGGCCGATGGTCGGCTTGTCGTCCGGGTGGGCCATCAAGTCGTCCACGGCAGCCATGTCCATGCCCAGCTGGCCAAGATACCCCGGCTCGAACGTGCCGGCCTTAGGTCCAATCACCACAAAGCTGCGAAGCCGGAAGTGGTCGAACAGCAGATCGGTGGAAGTCGCCGCCGACGACGTCGAATTGGACCTGCCGTGCTCGACGGCTGCCGCTGCGTACTAGGTGCGCTGGGTGGGGCTGAGTTTCTTGTCCAGAATCGTTCGGAGGTGTCCCCACGGCAAATGGCCTCACAGCCTGTGGGACATTTGGGTCGAACGTCGGCCATGCATCCGGGATTGGCCACGGACTCATCCCATCGATTCGGCGGCTGGAACGGGCCCACCTCCCTTAGCTCATCGTCGTCCGCTTGGACCGTCAAAAGGCTCTTGACCGGTTGGTCAATCAGGAGTAAATCTGAAGTTGTCAACGACCTGTTAGAGGAAGGTGAGGTCGATGAAAAAGTGGACCAAATGGCAGAACTGGGTGGCCGTCGCGGCTGGCTTGTATGCTGCCTTGGCATCGATTTGGACAACGAGTGACGGCAAGGCCGCAACGACGCTGGTCGTCTTGGGGATTCTCACGATCATTGCGGGACTGGTCAATCTGTCCATGCCGCGCATGCCATCGGTGGAATGGGCCCAAGGAGTCCTGGGCCTGCTGCTCTTTATCTCTCCCTGGGTGCTTGCCTTCACGGCCATGACGGGGATCGCCGTCACCGCCTGGATTTGCGGCATTGTCACCATCGTCGTCACGGCATGGGCTCTGCCCTCGCTCATGAAGGCAGGCGAGGACCAGCACCATCACCGGGCGGCGGCCGCCTAAGTCCGCCTACCGCAGGGCTCCGGCACTCCCGGGGCTGGAGCCCCATGCCAACAGGGAACAGTTTAGGGGCCTTGGTTCCACAGGGCCCCTAAACTGTTCCCGGGACACGAGGAATGGAGGAGACGGTGGGCACAAGTCGGTTTCAGGAGCACCCCGAACAACGCGGCGACGCCAGGGCGCTCATTCTGGATTCCGCTGAGGACCTTATCGCCCAACACGGTTTCAGCGCCACGTCCACGGCCTCGATCGCCCGGGCCGCCGGGGTTGCGAAGGGGCTGCTCTTCTATTATTTCCCGGCCAAGGCCGACGTGTTGGTGGCGCTCATGGCCGAGCGGCTGCCGGCTACCCACCTGGACGCCGAGCTTCTAGCTGTTCCGGGGGACCCTGCTGCCGGACTGATCGGGACTTTGGATGCCTTGAACCTCAGCGACCACAAATCTGCAGTGCTGCGCGTGATCCTCTGGCGCGAGGCCGATACCCACCCGAAGGTGCGTGCCCAACTACGCCGGCTCCAACGGAATCTGGAACGCGACACCGCTGCCATATTGCGTCGTTGCCTGCCCGACATCGCCGATGCCCAACGGATCAAGGACTGCGCCGTGACATGGGTCAGTACGATCTTTTCCGCAGCCACTGAAGACAGGCTTTCCGACCTTGACGGGCTCCCCCGCCGAGGCAGGGAGCACCTCAAGGCCATGGCCAACATCTTGGCCGCGAGCCTGCACGGGCCCGGCCCCGCACCGGCTACATAACGGTTCGCACGGCCCCAGCTTGTTGCACTCACCGGCGTCAGTGCCCGAGCCGTGTTCCGCAACAGTTGCCTGCGGGGCCCTGGAGCGGCGTCCCTCCGGCATCCCGTCAGAGTTTTTGCCCGGGACCAACAATTGAACCCAAGCCCTTTCTGTTCTAAATTGAAATTCCCCCGAGGAGGCAGTCATGAGCGAAGCATTCGAACCGTTGGACCCCGTGGACGCGGCGGCCCTGGCCGAAGGGACCATAGCCCCCGACGACGCCAGGACCATGGATGAACAGGACCCCGAACCTGGCCTGGACAGTGAACGGCCCGTTGTGCTCGAGGACGAGCCCGGGAATGCGAGCAACCAGCAGGGGAACTCCGATCAAGGCCTGGACCAGTAGAAGGCCTGCCGCCGAATCCAGACTTCACCTTTCACCCTTCCGGGTCGCGAATCAGCGCCGGGATCCGGCAACATGAACGATTAGAGCAGGCAGGGGCGACGGGGGGCCATCTGGCACGCAGGGCCGCATCGCCTCACAGTGGTGCGGCCCATCGCAGGATCCATAATTTTCCGCTGGCAGCCCGTGACCACCATGCGTACAGGAGGTCACCGCGGCGCAGTTGCATCTGTCTTGTTCCGGGTTTGCCGTGGCGTTGTTCCGGGGTTGGCGGCCCGGTCAAGGAGTTGTGACCGCAAAGACTGGTTTTCGTTTTCCAGGGTCAGGACGAGGCGGATGCCGGAGAGGTTGAGCCCTTGGCCGAGCAGTTCCGCGATCCGTCGCAGGGTCACCAGATCGTCCTCGCTGTAGCGGCGCGTGCCGCCTTCGGTGCGCCCCGGCTCCAGCAGTCCCCTGCGTTCGTAGAGCCGGAGGTTTTGCTGGCCTGTGCCGACTAGTTCTGCCGCGACGGAGATCGCATACACGCCACCTGTGTTCGGATTGAGTGCCACGATAGTCCGCTCCTTAGTTGCCATCCTTGATTGTTTGAAGAAATGCCCCTTGCATCAGTATGCCTGTCGTGTTATAAAAAATCTATGCCAGTCACGATAGGTCGTGGCGGGCATGGGAGAACTGAACACAAGG
>NZ_JAAMFM010000048.1 GCF_013376105.1 Arthrobacter wenxiniae | reverse complement strand
GTTTCTCAAGGCGGGCTGTCATTTTGTGCAGTTACCTGCAAGATTCTTTGGATCCGGAAGCACCGTGTCTGTCGGTCTGTCGGTCAGCCGATCGGTTGGTGGACTGTCGAAACTCACTCGTTGGCTTGGGGTTGCGTATCGCTGACGATCGACTGGGGTGTCCCTCGCTGCGCCGAATAAGGACGGTGTCGCCACCAGCCACGTCCACATTTCGGCATGGACACAGACCAACTGACCAGGGTGCAGCCCAAGGGGCGCGCGGGGGCCTGTTGGGGGCGGGGTGTGTCCGCGAATCAGAGTCCAGTGCTTGAAGGGAGTTAATGCCATCCGCCGGGCGAGAACTCTCTGGGTCAGGAGTCCTCGCCCGGCGGATGGTGTTTGTGGTGTGGGAGTTCGTGCTTGTCAGTCCTTGCGGACCTTGCTGGGGTCGACGTTCCGGGCGGCGAAGATGAGTAGGCCGGAGGCGAGGATGGGGATCACACCCCACCAGAGGGTGGCGTTGATCCAGCCGGCTCCGGCAGCGAGGGTGGCGGTGATGAGCAGGCCGCCGATGATTGCCCCAACTTGGCCGGAAGCGTTGATTATGGAGCTGCCGGTGGCGCGGGTGTGGACGGGAAAGCTTTCGCCGGTGAAAAACAGCAGGGCGGAGAAGGGGCCGATGAGGAAGAACAGCCCCGCGCTGTATAGGCCGATGATGAGCGGGAAGTTCCCGTTCGGTGCCTGGAGCATGGTGAAGAAGGAGATGGCACACAGGATCCAACCGATGCCGATCGCGTTGCGGCGCCCGATCCGGTCGCCCAGCCAGCCGTGGAACAGGTAGCCGGCGAAGGCCGTGGCATTGGAAATGACCAGGACAAGCAGCGCGTTATTGAATGCCACGTTCTTGCCATCCGGTGCCGTGAGCAGTGACGTGCCGAGGATTGAGAAGGACAGGACGCCCAGCCAGTTCAGCAGGAAGGCCCCGCCGATGGTCAAGGTGGACCGCAGCGATTCCCCGCGGAAGACCGAGATGAGTGGGCTGGCCTTCTCCGAGACGTCGATCCCGTATTTTTTACCGAGCTGCTGTGCCTCTTCCACTCGACCGTCCTTCATCATCTTGTCGATTTGGTGACGGTGGCCGAACTGGGGGCTCTCTTTGAGCCAGCGTCCGGCGATGATGATGAATACGGCGGGGATGGCGGCCACGGCGAAGCAGAGCGCCCAACCGCCGATGGGGAACAGCAGGTAGACGGACCCGGCAGCCAGTACGGAGCCGACCGGCCAGCCGGACTGGACGAGCGAGTAGATCAGTCCGCGGCGGCGGGCCTTGGCGGGATCGCTGTGGCTGTGGGCGAACATCTCGTTGAGGTAGGCCGCGTTGATGGCCTGTTCGGCGTACCCGAGGCCGGCAAGGGAACGCACGAGCACCAGGAAAACGATCCCCAGGCCGGCGGCGATGCCGACGACCCAGCCGACAGTGGCGGTCAGCAGGGAGGCGACGGCGGCACCGGCCACGGCGATCAGGATGCCCTTGCGGCGGCCAATCCGGTCGACGATGGGGCCGATTGCGAAGGCCACGAGTGCAGTGCCGGCGGTCACCCAGGTATTGATCCCCGTGGACTGGGCCGCCCTCCAGCCGAGGTCTGCGGCTAGCTTCGGCAGCAGGTTGCCGAATAGGACGAAGTCATAGACGGCGAACGTCCAGGCGAAGAAGCAAATCCAGGTGGCCAGTCGGACGTCCTTGGGCCTGACATCAGACTCGACAAATTGAAAGGTTGGGGCAGTGGACATAACGGTTCCTAAGTCACGGGGATGGTTGGGCGATGTGATGAGGATGCGATGGGGACAAAACGAAGGGGCGGCCTCGAGGCCAGAGTCACTCGCTGGCCCCCAGACCGCCCCTCACTGCTGCTCCGGTCTCAGATTGCCGAGCTGAGTTCGGAGACCAAAACCTCGCGGCGTTCGGCGGTTGCCTTCAGGTCGACCGTGAGCTGGCCGTTGACCTCCCTGAGGACCACGCCGTAGTCTCGGGTGGCCGCCTCGGCGGTCGTGAAGCCGTCCAGCACGTCCTCGAGGACCTTCAGCGGGTCCCGCTTGTGCGGGTCACCGAAGCCGCCACCGCTAGGCACGGTGATCTGGAGAGAGTCGCCGGCCAGCAGCTGACGACCGGTGACCTTGGACGGCCAGTGCTCCTCGCCAGCCCGGCCGACGTTCTTCACGAGCGAGCCGTTGAGGCCGTCGTGGCCGCCGAAGGCGCCCCACGGAACATCTGACTCGTGGCGTTCCCCCTCGCAGGTGATCGCGGTGTCGGTCAGGAACGTGTTCTCCCGGACGATGCCGATGCCGCCGCGGAACTCGCCGGCCGCCGCCGGCTCGGAACGCAGTTCATAACGGTCGGTGCGCATCGGGAACCGCCACTCGAGCTCCTCGATCGGGTTGTTGCGGGTGTTGGCGATGAGGTTGTCCACGGAGTCCGGCCCGTCGCTGGTGGCGCGGGCGCCGTAGGAGCCCTCGTTGACCTCGAGGTAGACCCAGTACTCGCCCTGCTTCTGGTCCCATCCGGAGTAAGAGATGAAGTGGATGTGGGCGGAGTTGCCGGCGGTGACGCGCTCGGGGATGACGGGGGCGAGGGCCCGGAGGGCCAGGTCGACGGCGCGCTGTACCTGGGAGAACCGCGAGAAGGTCGCAGCCGGGTACGTAGGGTTGAAAATGGTGCCCTCCGGGGCGATCACCTTCAACGGCTTGAGCATGCCCTCGTTCTGCGGCACAAACACCGGGAAGGCGACCTCGTCCAGGAATATCATGCGGGTGATAAAGGTGAATGCCGAGACCGTCGTGCCCTCAAAGGCGCAGTTGTAGGCGGTGGGTACCTGTTCGGAGGACCCGGTGAGGTCGTAGGTGATCTCGTCGCCCTTTACGATCACCTTCACCGCGATGGGCAGCTTCTTGCCGTAGTTGCGGCCGTCGTCGTCCAGGTAGCCCAGTTCGGGCCCGTACTCGCCGTCCGGAATCTTGGCGATCTCCTGGCGCAGCATCCGCTCGGAGTAGTCGATCCAGCTCTGGCCGGCGTCGCGAACCGCGCCGAAGCCGTAGCGGTCGATGAGAGCGAGGTAGCGGGTCTTGGCCAGCTCGCAGGCGGCGATCATGGCCTGGAAGTCGCCCTCGTTGGAGGTGGGTGTGCGGGTGTTGTTGAGGATGTGCCGAATCAGCGATTCCTGGCGGACGCCCTTCTCCGAGATCTTGACGGCCCGGAAGATGGTGCCTTCGGACTGGATGTCCTGGATGTCCACCATCAGCCCGGAGTATGCGCCACCGTTGTCGATCAGCTGGCCGGAGGCCCCGGCGAAGCCGACGAGTTCCCCGTTGTGGAAAATCGGTTCGATGATCGCCACGTCGGGAGAGTGCGTTGCGCCCAGATACGGATCGTTGTGCAAGATGATGTCACCCTCGTGGATGTCGTCGGCGAGGACGGAGATCACGCCCTTGACGATCTTGGGCATGGAGCCCATGAACATTGGCGTGGAGTCGGACTCGGCCAGCACGTTGCCGTCCTTGTCGAACAACCCTGCGCCGAGGTCCTCGGACTCGCGGATGATTGAGGAATAGGCCATGCGGAACAGCACCGAGGCCATTTCCTTGGCCGCGGAGTTCAGGGCGCCCCCGATGACGCGCATCAGGATCGGGGTGGCCAGCTTCTCGGCACTCTGGGTGACTGCCGGGCAGTCGATGACAAGGTTGCCGGCCAAATCCACCGCTCCGGAGAATCCCGGAGGAATAACTGTCGTGGAGTCGTACTGCTCGATGATCGCCGGACCGGTGAAGGTGATTCCCACGCCCATCCTGTCCCGGTCATAGAAGCTCGTCTCCAACGTGGCCGGCTTGCCATCCTGCTCGAAGGTCACCGGGCGGATTTCCACCAGGGCGTCCTGGAGGGAACCGGATTTCGTCGCTTCCGGCGTGGGCAGGTCATCCATGACAGCGCTGGCGTCAACACGGATGTTGATGACTTCCACCGTGCCGTTCTTGAAGCGGTGGCCGTACTCCTCGAAGTGAGCGTCGTGGAAGGCTGCCTCAGCCTTCTCCAGCCAGGCCTGGTTTACCGGCCCCACGGGGGCAGTGAAGCGGATCTCGTATCCTTGGCCCTCGTAACGGGCGTCGGCGAGCCATTCAAGCTTGCGGCGCTCGGCTGGCACGTCCTCGGCATCGAGCTGGGCGTTGGCGTCGCGCTCCAGCTGTTCGTAGGAGGCCTGGATGGCGGCAGGGTCCGCGCTCGCGAACGTGAACCGGTTGGTCGCGACGAACTCGTACTTCTCGTCGGTCGCCAGCAGGCCCGTCGCAGCCATGATGCCGGGGTGGGCCGGGATCAAGACCTTCGGAACCTCCAGTTCCGCGGCGATCTCGCAGGCGAACAGTGCGCCGGCGCCGCCGGCGGCGACGAGGGTGAAGTCCCGCGGGTCGTAGCCGCGGCGAACGGAGTTCTGCTCGATCGCCTGGGTCATGCCGAACTTCTGGATCTGCAGGGCGCCGAGGGCGGCCTGGTCCACCGACATGTTCAGCTTTTCCGCGAGACCTTCCATCGCCTTACGGGCACCCTCGAGATCCAGATCCATACCCGAGCCTGCCAGGACGCGGTCAGGGCGCATGCGGCCCAGCAGCATCTGGGCGTCGGTCGACGTCGGCTCCGTACCGCCGCGGCCGTAACAGACCGGGCCCGGAACGGCGCCGGCCGACTGGGGACCGACGCGGAAGACCCCGCCGGCGTCTACATATGCGATGGAGCCGCCGCCGGCACCGATGGTGTCGATGTCCACCATGGGAACCATGGCCTGGTGGTCGCCGATCTTGGTGTCCAGCAGGTGACGCATGCGCAGTTCACCCTGGTAAGCCACCCCGATGTCCGCAGAGGTACCACCGATGTCCAGCGTGACAACGTTCTCGAAGCCGGACTGACGACCGGCCCACATGCCGCCGATCAGTCCGCCGACCGGTCCGGACATCATCAGTGTGACGGGCCGCTTGGCAGCCTCCTTGATCGGGACCATACCGCCGGAGGACTGCATCAACAGGATCTCCCGCTTGTAACCGAGGCCTTCGGCCTGCTCCTGCAACCGGTGCAGGTAACGCGAGACCCGGGGTCCGACATAGGCATTGAGCGCCGTGGTGGAAAACCGTTCATACTCCCGGTACAGGGGCACAATCTCGCTGGAGAGGGACAGGTATGCCTGGGGGAATTCCTCGTTGACGATCTCCCCGATCCGCTGCTCGTGGGCGGGGTTCAGGTAGGAATGCAGCAGACATACGGCGATGGCCTCGACTCCGGCCGCCTTCAGCTCGCGAACGCGCTCACGGACCTCGTCCTCGTCCAGGGGAACCAGGACGTCGCCGTTCGGTGCCGTGATGCGCTCCTTGACGGTGAGCCGGTGGCGGCGCTTGATCAGGGGCTTGGTCTGCCACGGCAGATCCTGCTGGAGGGAGAAGTTGTGCGGCTTCTTGTGACGGGCGATGTGCAGGATGTCCCGGAAACCTTCGGTGGTGATCATCCCGACCTCCGCACCGGTGTGCGTCAGGGCAGTGTTCGTGGCGACCGTGGTCCCGTGCACCAGCTGGTCAATCTCCGAAAGCGAGACTCCGGCCTTCTCACAGAGCATCTTGATGCCGTTGATCACGGCTTCGGATGGGTCGTGCGGGGTGGAGGGAACCTTTTCCACAACGGCGATGCGCTGGTCGTCGTCCGAAAAATACAAGTCGGTAAAGGTGCCGCCGACGTCTACTCCGATGCGCTTCATTCTGGGGTCCTTTCGGAAGTTGGGTTCAGGACTATGTTGAAGGGAAGGACGGGACCGCTCGGCCGATCAGCTCTGACCGGGGATTGGAACTCGAGTCCGCTGGGCCGGGGGTCCGGTCCCACAATCCGATGTGTCTTGGCTCACATGGTTGCTTAGTAAGCAATCTAGTTCCCATGGGAGCAACATGCAATACCTAACGGATCTTTTTTGAAACGCCCCTTCTGCATCCACTCCGAATACGACGGGTACGTAAGGGCACGGCCCCCGACCTCTTGTCGGACATTTCATTGGTTCAGACAAAGACCCTCGCCGCTCAACCCTCTGCAGGCGCTGTTGGTGAGTTGCTGGCCTTCGAAAAACCTCCTCCAGGGCGCCCGCGGGCCACGCGGAGGCGGGGAGGAATTTCTGCTAAACCGCCAAAAGGGGGCTGTACATTGCGCAAACAGCAATGACCGTGATGACATAGCAACAATCTAGTTGAGAGGGAATCCCCGGACCCCGTTGTTTGGTCCACCCCATAGACGTTGCCCCTATTGGTAGAAAGGAGTCACGATCATGTCCGAGAACAACCACGAGCAGCTTGAGGCCGAACTCGCGAGCCTGCTGGAGAAGGTCTTCCAGGCCTACACGAAGGAGTACCACAAGCGCGGATTCAAGCGCCGCGTCGGCCGCCCCCGTGGCCTGATCGGAACCTCACCTCGCACCACGGCGCGGTCCTGGATTTTCTGGGCCGCGCTGTGGCGTGCCCGCAGCGGGTGGCGATTCAGCCTCCGGCCAGAGGTCGATGGGGCACACCGTACGATGATTGTTACGGCCGACTGCGCTAGCGCCTGAAGAGGGAGAACTGATGCTGGACCCACAAACCACCACTGACAAACCGCAAGGGGCGGCAGCCTCGCTGCTCAACGGTCTAACGGTCCTCGAAGCCTTCTCCGTCGCCAGGAGATCCCTCCTGGGCGTCACGGAGATCTCCGAGCTCGTCGGCCTGCACAAGAGCACCGTCTCCCGGATGCTCACCGGCCTGGATGAAGCCGGATACGTCCAGCGCGACGACGATACCGGACGGTACCGTCTCGGACTCGGGATGATCGGCCTGGCCGGACCGCTGCTCGCCGAACTCGGCGTCCGCCGTGCCGCCCTACCCCACCTCGAAGAACTCACCGAAGCCACCGCTGAGACGGCCGCGATCGCCGTCTGGAACGGCACCAACGCGATCGTCGTGGAACAGGTAGCCAGCCCACACCAGGTCAAGCACAGCGCGGCGATCGGCACCCGGTACAACAAGTTCGCAAGCTCCTCGGTCCGCGTGTTCCTAGCCGAACTGCCACCGGAGGAGACCGACCGCCTTCTGGCCGGCCGGATTGTGCTGCAAGAGGGATACCGAGGGCTCGAGGACCCTGCCCACCAACGACTGGCCGACGTACGGGACCACGGCTTCGCCGTCAACGACGGCGAGACTACTTACGAGGAATACGGTATCTCCGCACCTGTTCGGGACTACCGGGGCGCCGTCGTCGGCTGCATCACAGCCAGCGCGCCCCGCTCCCGAGTGCAGCACCAACGGAGTCAGTCCATCCTGCGCGACGCCGTGCTACAGGCCGCCGAACGCGTGTCGGCACGGCTGGGCAGCCGGCCGGGGGAAGCAACGCCAGTGCACTGACTGCCACTACGGCTCCCCCGGGGAAGCAACCGCCACCATTACCTCCAGCAGCCAAGGCGAGGCGAAGGCCGCGACTGAAGCCCGGGCAACATCCGGCTGGTCTGCGAGCCGCTTTCCTCGGCGGTCCGCCAGCCCATGACCGACACCAGATCGATCGTCATGGCCAATGCCTCACCGGAACCGAAGACGCGGCGATGCTGGCTCCGCCAGACCGCCCTTCTCGGGAACTGCGCCGTTCCTGGAACCTGATAGTTCCAGCAGGGCTCGGCTGGCAAAAATGGTCGACGATTCGCCTGCAAAGCGTTGGCTGAACCGGCCTCGAAGCGAAGTTCCGTACGCTTGACCCGGTCGGATTCGTTGTCGAAACGGGGACTGCCAGGTTTGATTCCTTCCCAGGGCTCAGATCGCGGCCGACCAGCCCAAGCGAATGGATATTTTCGTGGCAGAATTTTGTACGGCTTGAACCAGAGTCTCCCTTGAGGCCTGTTTGAGCACGCGGGAACGCGGGGCCGATGCAGTAATGCACCCAACCACCTTGCCTCGGTAATCCCGGACCGGAGCGGAGACCCCAAACTCCTCTTCGGCAGTCGAACCGTCATTGACGGCGTATGCCAGACGTGCAACGTCCTGCAGGTGGGCCGTGTGGTCCAACGGCAACCCGTCTTCGGCCGTGCGTAGTATCCGCCCGGATTCGATCAGTCCGGTCGCCAGGGCCGGGGCCAGCTCCGCCAGGAAGACCCGCACCGAGGAACTCTCGAATTTGTTGTACCGGGTTCCGATGGCGGCAGTGTGCTTGACCTGATACGGGCTGGCAACCTGCTCCACGACTATGGCCTCATGGCCATTCCAGACCGAGATTGCGCTGGTCTCTTTCGTGCTTTCGGTCAACTGCTCCAAATACGGAACTGCAGCACGGCGGACATCCAGGTCTGCCAGTAAAGGGCCGGACAGCGCGATGAGGCCCAGTCCGAGCTTATAGCGGCCCGTCTCTTCATCCCTCTGGACATATCCAGCTTCAGTTAGACCGCCAAGAATGCGTGACACAGTGCTCTTGTGGAGGCCCACCAGCTGAGCAACCTCAGTCACACCAAGAACGGGCTTTTGAACAGAAAAGGCTTCCAATACAGCAAGACCGTTGAGCAGCGAGGCCGCAGCTCCCTGGACCTGCCCCTCGTCCTGCCTCGGCCTGCCCGCCATCTGCATCCTTTCGCGCTGCCTAACCAATCCCGCCACTCTTTGGTCATCATATGCCGCAGTCCGGGCGAAGACACGGAAGATTCCTGCGCGACGGCAACACAGCCCTGCCATCTCCCTGGCGCACCCTTCCCTGGCGGAGTCCTTCCGCATTCGGCTCCCGGCCACGGCAGCGTGTGCAATCAACTCTGGAAGACGACATGTTCCCTCTTGCCTGAGTCCGAATGGCTCAGAATGACGCCAAATAGCGCTGTGATTCACAGCAGATGTCATTTTCAGAAGTCGAGTGCACAGAATGTCCGAAGTCGTCTGCACAACTCTCGCAAGCTCCGACTTACCGCGCTGAATTGTCCCGTCAATTCTGAAGAACGCTGTCCACAGATAGGGCTCAGTATTCCCCAACCCGCCCCTTGTTCGTGACCATGAAGGGCTTGAAGCGTGACCCCCAAATTCGGTGTGAGACGTATTGCCGTAGTCCTTATTGCCGACGGGCAGCTTGGTGGGCCTGTAGCCAGCCTTCACGGATCAAGAGAATCGCAACTCCGTTCACTTGAGTATTCCACGCCGTTGCTGGTGGCCACCGTGCCCTAGTGTGTTCGGGCCCTGGCCGTTTTTGCGGCCTTGGGTGTTAAGGGCCCTTCGGACAGGGAGCGCTTGGATGTCTCCGGGATCAGGTACGTTGCGATGAGTGCTCCGGCGGCAATGACGGTCAGGTACAGGGCGGGGGCTAGTTTGTTGCCGGTGGTGGCGATCAGGAACGTCGCTACGAACGGCGCCGTGCCGCCGAAGACGGCGTAACTGACGTTGTAGGTGATCGCGGAGGCGGTGTAGCGCACCGCGGTCGGGAAGACCTCGGAGAGCAGGACTGCGGTGACGACGTTCGCTGCCACTGCACCTGTGGCGAGCAGGATCTGGCCGAGGAAGGCATTGGCCAGCCCGCCCTGGCTGGCCAGCAGGTAGGCGGGCACCGCGAGGGCGCCCAGCAGTATGGACGACGCCGTCATCATGGCCTTGCGGCCCACCCTGTCGCACACCCGGCCCAGCACTGGGGACAGGCCAGCGGCAAAGGCCAGGGCGGCCACATTTGTCATGAGGACTTGGTCCGCTGGCAGCAGGACCACCTCGCGCAGGAACGTGGTCATGTACGTGGAAAACGTGTAGAAGGACAGGGCGGTGAGGCTGATGTAGCCGCCCAGTGTCAACATGGGGCGCCACTGCTGGCGCAGGGTGGTTCCGAGGCGGGCGTGGGTGGTCTTGGACTCGTCCGCGATTTCGGCAAACAGCGGGCTTTCCTGGAGCCGGCGCCGGATGTAGAAGGCCACCAGGCCCATGGGTCCTGCCACCAGGAAGGGGATTCGCCAGCCCCATCCGTTCATGGCCTCGGTGGAGAGGTTTGCGGTGAGCAGGTAGCACAGCAGGGCGGCCACGGCGAAGGAGCCAAATGTCGCGGCGGGCATCCAGCTGCTGTACCGGGAGCGTTGTGTGGGCGGTGCGTGTTCGATTACATAGGTGACGGCACCGGCATATTCCCCACCGGCAGAGAATCCCTGAAGGCTTCGGGCCAGCGTCAGCAACACGGCGGCCCACACGCCAATGGTTGCATAGCCGGGGAGAATACCCATGGCCACCGTGGCGCCGGACATGAGCATAACCGTCAGGGCCAACACGCGTTTGCGGCCGATCCGGTCGCCGAGCATCCCGAAGAATGCTCCTCCCACCGGGCGCAGGGCAAAGGCGACGGCGAATACCGCGAAAGTTTGCAACAGCCCAACGATGTGGTTTTCGCCAGGGAAAAATACCTTGGCGATGATGGGGGCGAGGAAACCGTAGATGGCAAAGTCAAACCATTCCACGACCGTGCCGGCCGCTGCCGCGATGGTGACCTTGCGGAGCGTGGCGGGACTGGACGGGACAGGCGATGAGGTCATTGCAGATTGCATTGTTTCTCCCGGAGTGGGGTGCCCGAAAGGCACGTGCGTTGTGTTTCAACGTTCTCTTCCCGGGAGAATGCATATCGGCCGGGTGAGGAAGTGTGGAGCTGGTGCCGACGGTGGTGCCGGCACCCGCGTGGCGTGGTGCGGATGTGTGCAGGTTCTACGGGGTACTGGTCTCGTCGAACTTGCGTACGTGGTTCAGGTACTCGGTGATATTCAAGAGTGATCCAACGACATTGAACGTGGAGTTGATGTCCAAGGAGTTCCAGACGACGGTACCCGTCTCCGACGGCCTCGCGGCGCTTCAAGTCCAGTTCGTTCAGCTCGGCGTTGAGGCCCTGACTCATGTCTTAACTCCTTGGAAGTGACGCGGACCCCGGAAGACTCCTGTAAAAGTCCAAGCTCAAGTGTGATGCAGATCTCCTTTGTGTCTCTAGGAGATAAATGTAGTTGCTTTCTCAGCAACAAACAAGAAGTTCCCTTCAAGACTATTTCCCGCCCTGCGACTGGTGCTGATGCACCATGCGCGACTCAGTGAGTGTCCCCAACAGCATTCAGTCGGCTAAAATGGGCGCGTCGTTCCAGGAGAATCTTTTCGTGGTCCACGTCAGCCCGCCGGCAAGCGCTCCGGTGATGCGCTTGTCGACACCGATACCCCCCGGGCAGCCCGACCATGCGGATGATTGAGCTACCTGGTGCATGCCCGGGCGACACGCGGGTCCGTCATCAACGGCGCCGGC
This sequence comes from Arthrobacter wenxiniae, assembly GCF_013376105.1. Classification (GTDB taxonomy): domain Bacteria; phylum Actinomycetota; class Actinomycetes; order Actinomycetales; family Micrococcaceae; genus Specibacter; species Specibacter wenxiniae. The sequence continues at coordinate 6,586 of NZ_JAAMFM010000048.1, read as the reverse complement.
CAAGTGGCGACCACCATTGGCGGCTCGCCGATCGCCATGGCGCTGACGGGTGGCCAATCCTGGAACCAGTCGGCCTTCTGCTGGGGCCGTCTACCAACTTTGCTGCCGGGTTGCTGATCATGGCGGGGCGGAACGTCGCCCGAAGGCTGTTCGCTCCGACCGACACTCCCTCCCCCGGGCAGGCAGTACTGTTCTCGCTCGGATTGTGACCAGCCGTGGCGCTGCGGCCGCAAAGCGGCCCTTACCAGGCCGCCGGAGTGACGCACTCGTCGATGCTCGCACCCCACCGAACAGTTGGTCCGATGGAAACTCAGATTCTGCGCATCTCTGGTGCTGGGCCGATACGTGCGCTACAGTATCAACTACAGCAACCCAGTTGCTATGCTAGAAACACCATAGCCGAGAGAGTGGAGAGAACCATGACTGAAATGACAGAGACGTTCAACGACATCGAAGCCCGTCTTGCAGCAGTGCTGGAAGAAGCGTTCGAAGCCGGAACCAGCATCTACAATGAGCGCGGTTTCAAGCGTCGGATCGGCTACGGCAACCGCCCCGCCGTCATCCACATCGACCTCGCGAATGCTTGGACCCGTCCGGGCCACCCCTTCAGCTGCCCGGGCATGGAGACGATCATCCCGAACGTGCAGCGGATCAACGAGGCCGCGCGCGCCAAGGGGGTCCCGGTCTTCTACACCACGAACGTGTATCGCAACCGCGACGCCACCTCCGGGACGAACGACATGGGCCTGTGGTACTCGAAGATCCCCACGGAGACGCTTCCGGCGGATTCCTACTGGGCGCAGATCGATGACCGCATCGCGCCCGCAGAAGGCGAGGTCGTGATCCAGAAGAACCGCGCCTCGGCGTTCCCAGGGACAAACCTCGAACTTTTCCTGACCTCCAACCGCATCGACACCCTGATTGTGACCGGCGCGACCGCGGCCGGGTGCGTGCGCCACACCGTCGAGGACGCGATCGCGAAGGGCTTCCGCCCGATCATCCCCAGGGAGACCATCGGCGACCGTGTCCCGGGCGTCGTGCAGTGGAACCTCTACGACATCGACAACAAATTCGGTGACGTGGAGTCCACGGATTCGGTGGTGGAGTATCTGAACGCCCTCCCCCAGTTCGAGGACACCGTCCCGAAGACCCTCTCGGATCCCCAGCCCGAAGTGGAGGCACCCGCGGATCCTTCCTAAGCCGCACCGCACTCTCGGAGCCCCGCAGCCCGGGATCCCCAGACCGACCCGACAACAGTCCGGCACCCCTCAGCGGGTGCCGGACTGTTGCACATCTGCAAGGACAGGAAAGTCCCGCGTATCCGAATAAGGAGCCCGGCAGACGACGCCATCGGCGCCAGAGGGCCTCGCTCGAGCATCTTGCAAAACCGAAGTAGGCCTCCGATTCCCGTAAGACCAGCCCGCAAAATTGCCCGATGAAGGCGCGTGCCCCAACGGCGACACCACTGGCGCCTCACAACTCTAGGGAAACGGGCCATCTCGTCGGCTCGATACCCGGTATGGTCGCGAGAACCGCACGATTTTTCCTGAAAGGACCAACCCAATACGGCAGGGGATCAATTTAATGTGTTTTTAATGAGCACGCCCAGAATGGCATATCCCGGGGCCACTCCCCCTCAGCAACGCCGCAGGTCAGCGGCACCACCCCCACCCAATGGCTCATTCGAACCGACGACCGTTGCGTTCGACATGTAAGGCCCTTAAGTGTGCAGTGGCGGGGTGGAAAGCCACCCCGCCACTGTCCAAAAAACCGCGTAAATCCGGTCTTTTTGGCACTGCTAAGCCCGAGGGTCCCAGTTCGATTCGGGCCGACGACCGCCGCATTCCAAGGCGCCCATCCCCCTGAAGGACGCCCTCCCACTGCCCAAAATCCCCGCAATTCCGGGAATTTTGAGCACTGCCGACGACCATTGACCACTGATGGGCCTCCTATGGGATTCGAACCCATGACCCCCCCTTGACCAACAAGCGGCCATTTTGAGTTGCATATAGACCATTTTGGCCTGTTCCTGTATGAGGTTATTGCAACAACGAGTGATACTAAACACTCTCCACTTTGCACTGATAAGGATGAGTTTTGTATGACGTGGTGGGAATTCCCGACCGACGGCCAAGCGGCCTCGAATACAGCCGATCAGCCATCAACGCTGTCGCTTCTCATTTTACTCTCGATCCATCCGAGCTGCCGCAATCCATGTACCTGAAATGGGACCCATTGAGGACCCAACGAATCATTTGCGAGCTCAAAGATCTAGTTGCTCCGCAAAGTGGGGCTAAGGAAGCGGTGACACGACATCAGTGGCAAAATTGAGCTACCTTCGGCTTCGCTGAAGTAGTCTCAAGTGCAATCGGGGGAATCATGTGGCTGTCACAACTCAACCTTTCTAACTACCGAGCCTGCGGGGATACGTCCCTACATCTCGATCCAAACTTGACGGTGCTGGTTGGGGAGAACGCAGCAGGCAAGAGCGCCTTGGTAGACGGGCTTCGGCTGGCTACCTATCCCGCATCTGGGCGATCCACTCTGTGGTTCGACCGAGAGCGTGACGTTCATCGCGCTGCGTCCGAAGGCGCAGAAGTATCAGTGAAGCTAACCTTCACGGGTCTTTCCGAGGCTGAGCAGGCGATTTATATGGCGCACCTAGTGGACGGTGATGACAAGCTTGTTTTCGGGACCGCATGGGCAACAGCGGCAGACATTCCTCGACGGAACGTTCAATCGATTTCCATCGGTGACGCCAGCGTTGACGATCCAGAACCTTCGACCCGGCGGCGCATAGCTCACGTCTATTTACCTCCTCTACGCGATGCTGTCAAAGATCTTGACAGCGGCGACGGAGCTCAGCTCTATGAGGTCCTAAAGGTGCTTCTCGACAAGGACGAGGAAGGCGAAGAGAAGTTCCTGACCTTCGCGAACGAGGCGCTGTCGGCTATTGCGGACCATGAACTGCCGAAGGCGGCATCGGCAACTATTCAAGCCCAGATGGGCGATGCGACTCCGCCATCCCGCGCTCACACCGTGGGAATAGCGTCCCGGCAGCAAGAATTGCGTCGATTGTCTCGGCTGCTTCGTATACAACTGGCCGAGGATGGCCTCCAGCTTGGTGGCATCGAACAAGTCGGTCTAGGTTATGCGAACCTGCTGTATATCTCGATGATCGTCCTCCAGCTTTCACGAGCATCTGAGTACGACCTGACGTTACTTCTGGTCGAAGAGCCTGAGGCACATTTACACCCTCAACTGCAGACAGTCCTTCTGGACTACCTCATGAACCGTGCCCGCGAAAGTGGTATGCCCTTAGCTAAACTAAGGCCTGCAGGAAAGATTCAAGTGATCGTAACGACGCACTCACCAGTCTTAGCCAGCTCCGTCAGTGTCAGCAACCTCGGAGTGGTGACCCGACACGCCCTTGGCGTATCGACTTCACCATTGCGGGTGCAGCAGCCAGTTGTCGACCTCCGTGAAAGCGATGAATTGCGATCACAGGAACAGGCAGACAAACAAGCGTTGTTCGGTAATGAGCCTGTAAAAGTAGCGGGTATGTGGACGACCCGAGTGACTTCGATTGGGCGCATCGGCCTTTCCGAACCTGATGTTCGTAAGATTGACCGGTACCTCCACACCACGCGTGCTGCACTACTCTTTGCCCGCCACGTTGTTCTAGTCGAAGGCATCGCCGAAAGTGTCCTCATGCCCGTCTTCGCGAGCATCGTCTACGCACAGACGCCTCCTGCTGAAGCGGAAACTCCAGCAGAGCGAAAACTCCGAGAAGACCGCAATGAGCACAACCGCACATCGCTTCGACAGTTCAAATCGGCGTCAATTGTCGCCGTCGACGGAGTCGACTTCCTACCGTACTTGAAGCTCCTCCTGAACGGAGAAACCCATCGGTTAGATCGTCTTGCCGTAATCACTGATTCCGATGGTGGAGCTGGAGAGGGACGCCGGGACACTTACCGAGAAGCCTTCTCCGATTCCGTCAATCTCAAGCAATTGGAGGTGTTTGTCGGTACAAGGACACTGGAAGCTGATCTCTTCGCCCAGAAAGATAACGAGGCTATTCTTCGCACAGCGTTTCTGGAGCTGCACAAGTTGTCCGAGACCAGCTGGAACGCTGTGTCAGTGGCTGCGAAGGACATGCCACCGGCAGGGCGTGCAGATCTGTTTGGGGACGCAATCAAGACAACCAGCAAAGCCGATGGTAAATTGTGTCTCAATATCGGCAAAGGCGACTTTGCCCAAGTCGTGGCAGAAGGCGCACTTTTAGCAAATGAAGCGGGAACCAAGCCACTGACTGTCCCGTCCTACATCGTGGACGCAATCCGGTTCGTGGCGGAACAATGAGCGACGAATATCTCAGCACGCAGCAGCTGAGGACGTTGGCTCCGGCAGTTCGGTTGATCGAGGCGGGCCCGGGATCGGGGAAGACCAGGGCCGTGGTCGAGCGATACCGGCAAGTAGCCTCCGAGCCTGGCCAGTTTGCCTCATTGGTTTCGTTCACCAACAGTGCTGTCGATGAAGTACGCAAGCGCTGTGCGACTCAGCCACAACTACTCCAACCCCCAAACTTCGTCGGAACCTTTGATTCGTTCTTTCACCGATTTATCACCACGCCGTCATTCGTGCGCGCAAGAGGAAAACAACCTCGTTATGTGGCTTCATGGGACGATCTACCAGATCACTGGTCGCGGTTGAGGCCACCGGCAGGTGGAACAGGCCTTCCCCTAGCCGCGTTCGAACCGACTCCAGATGGGCGGTTCCAAATTGTTGATAAACGCTTGTCTCGGTCGGATCGCGCCATGTGGACCAATCTCCCTGCATTTACTCAAAAGAAGCTCACAGCTGAGGCCGCCACTCGCCACGGAATCTTGACTACTGCCGGAATCATGAGCGCCGACACTGCACGCAACTACGCGCTACGGATCCTTCACACCGCTGAAGAAACTCGAATCTTGGAACGCCTACGCCGCCGGTTCTCCGAGCTCATCGTTGACGAGTTCCAAGACTGCAACGAGACGGATATTCAACTCCTAAAACTTCTGCAAGACCATGGACTTGCCGTCGTGGCTGTCGCTGATCCAGATCAAGCTATCTATCAGTTCCGCCAAGCGGGAGCAGATGACGTCTACCAAAAATTCCGAGCCACTGTACCTGACGCTGCTATTGCACCCCTCAATGAATGTCACCGGTCCACGCAGGCAATCTGCGATGTAGTAACGAGTTTGCGAAGCATCTCACCCGAGCCTGTCGTCGCGTCTCACTCGGCACCGACTGGTTCACCCCACGTTTACATTCTTAAAGGCAAACGAAACGACATCATGGCCAAGGCGAATACTGTCCTTCTGGGAAACGGAATCAGCCCCCAAGATTCCCGAGTACTCGCCCATGGGACCACCGAAGCAAGACGTCTACTTCATCACCAACCGGCGCTCACAGGAAACTCCTCCGCCCGACGGGTCCTGCACGCAATACTCGAACTTCGCGGACGAGGAACTGCCGCTCAGCGCCTATCGGCGCTTGAAACCCTTAGCCGAATTTTCCTATCAGCGGTCGAGCAACCGGGCGTATCCCAGGCATCAACCATGGACGAGACACTAGCGAGCCTCGGGATCGAACCTGCATCGCTTCGAGTCCTTTCAAAACGACTTGTGGCGGCAAGTGAGCAGTGGCAAAACCCTGACGACTATGCAACCTCTTTGTCAGCCGTCATCACTGTGGGCTTTGCCGAGTTCGGACTCATCCCGAAATCGCAATTAAAAAGGGTCTTCCCTAAACCAAGAGCCGAACTGTGGACCCCTTGGATAAATCAAGTTGATGGTCTCTTCACAGAAACTTCCTTGGGTTGGCAATGGTCAAATATCCACCAAGTCAAGGGCGGCGAATTTGACGCCATCCTAATAGCACTCCCATCAAAGGCACACAGGAACAACTCACATGCACTCGACGATTGGGAACGCAACACCAACTCAGAGCAGCGACGCGTTCTTTATGTCGGCGCCAGCCGCGCGCAGCGGCTGCTGATGTTCTGGCCGGAAGGGCAGCGCTACGCACAGCTATTACGGATTCTGAACCGAGATGGTATCCCCTACGTGGTCGCTTGATCCGCTTTCAGTACTGCTGCAACGCAACGTAAATTGGCTTGTATCTCTGAAGTACCCCCTGTTGAGGTGGGTGGCTGTCGGTCTACGGTAGCCGCGGGGAGGGGTTTGGGTGGTGTCGTCCTTGACGACCGCCTCGTCAAGGATTCGCTGCCAAGTCCCGTCCAGGGTCCACTTCCGGAGCCGCTCGTGCGCGGTCTTCCACGGCCCGTACCGTTCGGGCAAGTCCCGCCAAGGCGCACCGGTACGCAGCTTGAAGAGGATCGCATTGACCACCTGCCGGTGATCCCGCCACTCTCCGCCCCGCCCGGAGGCCGGCAGCAGCGGCTCGATCCGCGCCCACGCCTTGTTTGTCAGTCCTCCTCGTCCAACCACCCAACAGGTTTAACACACCCGGCCCGATGATTCACAGGACAGCCCCTAGTCAATTCGGCCTAATCGTGAGACTTCGCGCGCCTGTACGGTTC
>NZ_JAAMFM010000047.1 GCF_013376105.1 Arthrobacter wenxiniae | reverse complement strand
GGGCGATGGGCGGTGAGTGGGGAGGCAGGCACAGATTGTTCGCATTTCAACATCGTGGCGGGTTGAAAGCTTGAAGAACGGGGATTAAGCGGGACCGAGAATGCTGTGGCTGGTGCCACGCAGCGGCAATTGGGCTGGGACAGCTCATCCGGCCGGGGCTCAGCTTCCGCCCTGGATCAGGCTTTGGAGCACATACTCCAGTTGTTCGGCAGTCATGGCGCCGGGATGGCGCACCAGCAAGGTTCCGTCCGTGCCGATGACCGCGGTGAACGGCAGCCCGGGAACCTGGTAGGCGCCGGATGCGGTACCGGCGCCGTCGCTGAGCAGGGGGTAGGTGGTGCCGTATTTGGCCGCGAAGGCCGCGGCGTCGCGGGGGTTGTCGGCGACGTCGATGCCGACAAAGTTGGTGCTGTTGCCCAGAGCCTTGAAGGCCTGCTCCATGGCGGGCATTTCGGCCACGCAGGCGGTGCAGGTGCTGGACCAGAAGTTGACCACTGTCACCTTGCCCTTGAACGCGCCCAGCGACGTCGTACTTTGGGGGCGTGTCAGTTGGGGCAGGGTGAATGCCGGTGCCGCGGCGTTGATCGAGGCCGCTGTCTGGCTGGCCGTCGCGGCGGGTGACGGTCCGCCTACGTGGATCGCGGCGGCATCGGGCAGCAGGTTCACCGCGGCCTGGGCCATGGCATGGGCGTACAGGTCAGTGCTGGCGGATTCCGTGCCGAACTGGCCCAGGGCGGCTTCCTTCCCGGCCGGGTCGATGAAGAAGAGCTCCGTGCCGTGAACCACGCTTCGGGTCCTGGGGTCAAGCTCGACGGGCACGCCGTAGGACGCGGCCGCCTTGGCCAGCTCGGGCGGGCTGCCGGTGGCAAACACCCAGTTGGATGCCCCGGCAAGCCCGTGGCTGTCGGTCCATTCCTTGATGGCGGGCGTGGACGGGTAATAGGGGTTGGCGTTGACGGAGAGGAAAACCACGTCCTTCGCGTGGGCGCCCAGGTCCTTGTTGGCGGCGACCACGTCCTGGGCCAGGAGGGTGCACAGATCCTGGCATTTGTCGTCGTTGAAGGAGAGCACCACGGACTTGCCGTGATAGTCGGAGAGGGAGACGTGCTTTCCGTTCTGGTCGGTCAGGGAGAGGGCCGGGGCCACGGGCTGGGGCTGGGATTGGGGGTCCAGTTGGAGCAGGGTGGCAGCGGCGGCATTGATGCCTGGTTCGACGGCGGTGCCTGCCGGGGCGCCGGTGGTGCCGGGGGAGTGTGGCACCAGGCCCGGGAGCAGGAGCACGACGGCCACGGCCATCAAGAGCATGAGCCCGCCCGTGCCCCACAGGAGCGCCCTGCCTCGGGGGTGGGGCCCGCCTGGGGTGTTTGGCGTGCCGGCCGGCGTGGGCGCTTTAGGCATGGGGGGGTTCCTTCCGAATGTTCCGCCCCGGGTGTTTTTCCGGGGCTTGTCCAGGTTTTGCGGACGACGACGGCGATGCCCGCCAGCACCGCCGCCAGCAGAATTGCGGCGGTGGCTGCCAGGTGGCCCGCCAAGAATGCCGTCAGGGCCGCTTGGGCGGCGCCCACGGCGGCAAAGGGGCCACCCGTGAGTGGGAAGTTCAGCAGGTCCGCGGCCCAGTAGCAGGCCAGATAGATTCCGGAAACCACCAGGACCGCACCTGAAAACCGGGGCAGGAAGCGGCCGGCTGTGCGGAAACTCTGAAGGATTCCTGAACGCGCGGTTGCTGTCACCACGGCGGCGGCCGTGACAAACAGGCCCATCCCCAGGGCATAGGCGAGATAGCAGGCCAGTCCGGCCCAGAATCCCAGTTGCGTAAAGGATCCGCCCACGGCGGCCAGGAACAGGGGCAGGGCGCAGCTCAGCGATCCGATGGCGTAGGCGATGCCGAACACGAATGTCGCTGTGAAGGTGCGCCCTCCCGGTGCCAGCCGGGGAGTGGGCAGCCGGAGGTAGAGGGGGTGCCCGCACAGCGTCGAAAGGCCCAGCACAGCCATCAGGACCCCGGCCGTGACCATGAACCACGGCAGCCACCCCGAAGCCAGCGCGGCACCGGAGACCAGGACCAGCCCAAGCGTGCCGAAAACGGCCACGAAGCCGCAGGTGACACCGGCTCCGGAGAGCAGCCCCCGTGCCGTCCTGGTTGTTCTCAGGCCGCCGGGGTCGCCGGCGAACAGGGCCAGGTAGGCGGGCAGCAGCGGGAACCCGCACGGGTTGATGGCAGCCACCAGGCCCAGGGTGAAGGCGTAGCTGGTGGCGGCGGCCACGGCGACCGGGTTCATGGACGGCCCCTGTCCCGGGCCGCCAGGCTGTCCAGGTACCTGTTGTAGTCATCCAGGTCCACGTCCCCCACGCGTGCCGCCCGGCGATCGGCGGCCGCCGTCTTGCGCGCGTCGGAGCGCTGCCACTTGGCCACCAGGACACCGAGCACCAGGAGCGTGGGAAATTCCGTGAAACCCCACGCGATGCCGCCGCCAACGCCCTGGTCGGCCAACGGCGCAATGTTCCAGCCCGGCATGGGCGTGGCATAGAAGTGCACGAGCAGGTTGGTGGACATCATCACGACCACCCCGAAGAACGCGTGGAACGGGGTGGTGGCGGCCAGTTCCAGCACGGGCAGGACCTCCCCGGAGATGGATCGCAGTCCCCTCCCGGTCTGGCGCGGGGAGGGGTCCACGCCCATGATCCCCCAAAAATACAGGAATCCGATCAGCAGGAAGTGGATCAGCATCAGGTTGTGCCCCCACCACGTGCCCATCAAGTAGTCGAAGGCGGGGGTGAAATACAGCCCATACAGGCTCATCACGAACAGGGCAAACGTCACGACGGGGTGGGTGAGGACGGAGGCCGGCACCGAGTGCAGGACGCGCAATACCCCCCGGCGCACCGCGCCCTTGCCGCCGTGGCCGGACGGGAGCGCCCGCAGCAGCAGTGTCACGGGGGCGCCGAGGACCAAAAAGACAGGACAGAGCATGTTCAGCGCCATGTGCTGGATCATGTGGATGCTGAAAAGCTCCATGCCATAGCCGTCCATGCCGGTGCCGGTGACGAACAGGATGCTCGCCACGCCAGCACCCCACATCAGGGTGCGCCCCACCGGCCACGCCACCCCGCGGCGGTGCAGCACCACCAGTCCGGCGGCATAGCCGAACAGAAGCACCATGGCAAGCACGGGGAGGACGGGGATCGGCTGCGGATGCCAGGCCAGCACGTTCTCCACGGTGGGCGGCGCGGTGGGCATCCACATGGGCCCGGACATTGCAGCGTGCGGGTCGCCCATGCCGGGCATCGGCGGCATGGCCAAAACGTGCACGCTCACAGCCCCACGATCATCAGGTCCGCTGCGGGCGGTTCCCCGGCGGCGCTGGCAAAGATTTCAAACCCGGCCTTGACGGCCGCCCGCTCCGCCGGCGACAAGGTCCCCAGCAGTGCGGCGATTTCAGCCCTGCGAGCCTCCGTCACAGCGTGGTGAATCTTCCTGCCCAGCTCAGTGAGGGAAATAATCACTTCACGGCGGTTGGTTGCGGCGGGCTGGCGGGCAATCAGTCCGGCCGTCACCATGCGGTCAGCGAACCGGCTGAAGCTGGACTGGTTGGCGCCGAGCTTCTCGGACAGCTCGCCCATGCGCAGCGGACCCAAGTCCGAGAGCACGACCAGAACCCTGAATTGGGGCAGTGTGACGGTGTCCATGACGGTGGCCAGCGACCTGGCAATCACGCCCAGCAGGGCCCGTGATGCCGTCAACGTTTCAACAACGGCGTCGCTGGCCGCCGTGACCGGGGTGCTAGGATTCATAATTGCAGTATGGCATATATTGCATGAATGCATGAAATTACGGCGTGAGCCTCAAGGCAAGGAAACCCTGCATGTCCGCAACCATCGGCGCACCCCGGCACGGCCTCGCGTCCCTGTGGCGTACCATCTGGAAACCCGCTGCGGAGGGCGGCTACCAGCTGGTCGCCGTGGCCCTGGTGGTGGGGGCCGGCGCCGGGTTTGCCGCCGTCGCGTTTCGCTGGATGATCTCCGCGGCCACCGTCTTCTTTTCCGGACATGGCGACTATTCGGCGGTCCAGGGCCACCCGGCCCATCCGTGGGTGCCGTGGCTGGGACCGTTTTTTGTGGTCCTGGCCCCGGCCGTGGGCGGCCTGGTTTACGGACCGCTGGTCCACCGTTTCGCTCCGGAAGCCCGTGGGCACGGTGTTCCCGAGGTCATGTACGCGGTGAGCCGGCACGGCGGGAGGATCAAGGGCCAGGTGGCGGTGGTGAAGGCGCTCGCGTCGGCCATCTGCATTGGTGCCGGTGGTTCCGTTGGCAGGGAGGGGCCGATCGTGCAGATCGGCTCGGCCCTGGGCTCCTGGCTGGCCCGGGTGTTCCGGATGCCCGATTCCAGGGTCCGCGCACTCGTAGCGTGCGGTGCCGCCGGAGGCATCGCGGCCACGTTCAACGCACCCATCGCGGGGGTCTTCTTTGCCCTGGAGCTCCTGCTTTCAGACTTTGAGGCCAGTTCTTTTGGTGCGGTGGTCCTGGCCTCGGTGGCAGCCTCGGTGGTCGGGCGGACGTTCCTGGGGGACCAGGCGTTCCTGCAGCTGCCGCCCTTCCACTTGGGCAGCGGATGGGAATACCCGCTGTTTCTTTTGCTTGGGTTGTTGGCCGCCTTGGTGGGTGTGGGGTTCACGCGGGTCCTGTACGGGGTTGAGGACGCAAGCGACTTCCTTGCGCGGCGTATCCCCAACTGGCTTCGGCCCGCGATCGGAGGGCTGTTGCTGGGGGTGCTGCTGCTGGCGCTGCCACAGATGTACGGGGTGGGCTATCCTGTCCTGCAGGCCGGTGTGGACGGGAAGTATGCCCTTGGATTCCTTCTGTTGCTGCTGGTGGGCAAGGTCTTGGCCACGAGCCTGACGATCGGCATAGGCGGCTCGGGCGGCGTGTTTGCCCCGTCCCTGTTCGTCGGTGCCATGCTCGGCGCGGCCTTCGGGGACGTCGTCGGAATGATCGACCCCTCGCTCCAGGGCCAGGCCGGAACGTTCGCGCTGGTGGGCATGGGTGCCGTTTTCGCCGGTGCGGCCCGCGCCCCGATTACCGCGGTCATCATCATGTTTGAACTCACCGGCGAATATTCGATCATCCTGCCCATCATGCTCGCCATCGTGGTGGCCACCGGGGTGTCCAAGCTGTTGTCATCGGACACCATCTACACGCTCAAGCTCAGCCGGCGCGGCATTGACCTGACCCGGCACCCAGGCACCGAGCTGATGCAGGCCACTCCCGTAACGGCCGTCATGGATAGCAGTCACCGCGCCTTGGATGGCAGCCTCAGTGCCGCCGACGGCTCGCGCCTGCTGCTGGCCTCCGGCAAACACAGCCTGCCAGTCACCGACGCGGACGGCCACCTGGCCGGCGTCGTCACCCTCCAGCTGCTCTCCGCGGCGCTGGCAGGAAGCGAGGCCCAGCGCCGGCTCCCGCTGTCCGGACTGGCCGAGCATGTCGCCACGGCAGAGCCCGCCGCCTCACTGGATTCCGTGGTGGAGCTGGTGCTTGACTCCCCGGCGGGCGGCGGACTGCCCGTCGCCGAAGGCGGAGTATTGAAAGGCTGGCTCAGTCAGGAAGCCGTGCTGCGGCTCCTCTCCAGGGCCCGGCCGTAAGGGAACGGCCCACCCACCGCAAGGTCGGCCATGCCTGGCGACCGTGCTGTCCCGGACTGGGTGCCGCGAGGCGGGGGAAAATTAGCCTTGGGGTACCCCACGGCGGCGGAAGGCTGCGAAGCCGATCGCTCCGAGGATCAGCGCGATGACGCCCATCAAGGTGAGGGCGCTGGGTTGGACGGTCCCCATCGGGGGGTTGCCGACGTGTGTGGTCGGGGAGATGTCCAGCACCCACTGGCCGAATTTCAGGCCAGGGCCAAGGAATGCGATAAACGTGACCACGGCGTAACCGGCCCACGCGATCGCAAACCATCGGGGACGCAAGCCGTACAGCGCCAGCGCCAGCCCGGCCAGCACGGTCTCGGCCGGAAGGTAGGCCAGCCCGGACGTCAGGGTGGGGCCCAGCTCTGCCATGTTGCCGACCGAGGCTGCGGTCGCCAGACCCAGGACCAGCGAGGACCCGAGCACCATCATGTTGAGTCCACCGAGCACCACCAGCGTGTGCGAAGCCAGCCAACGGGTCCGGGACAAGGTGCCGGACAGCCGCGTCTCCAACCGGCCCTCGGCTTCCTCGGCCCGTAGGGTGCCGATGGCCTGGACGAGATACCCGGCAGCGATGATGGCCAGGTAGAGCTGCGTGGCCGCGACAAACCCGTCCAGGGGCCGGCCATGGGCGACGCCCAGGGCCAGGGCAAGGGCCGGATTTCCGGCCATCGCACCAAGGAGCTGCTGTGCAAGCGCCCCCATCATCCCGGCCAGGAGCACGCCGCCGGCGAGCCAGCCAAGAATCGCGGGGCGATGGATCCAGGCCGCGAATCCGATCGGGCTGCGCAGCCGAGCGGCGGCGTGCTGGGGGCCTGCGCCGCTTCGGATCAGCGCGCTCCCCAGGTCGCGCCGGGCAGCCAGCCTCAGTGCCGCGACTCCCAAAGCGAGGCCGATGGCCACCGGGATTGCCAGGGTCCACCACCGCTGGTGCCCGAAGGGTGCCGCCTTCTCCGCCCAGCCCAGCGGAGAGAGCCAACTCACCCACGTCCGGGTCGTGTCGCCGACGCCGCGCAGCACATACGAGGCAGCCAGGACCAGCACGGACCCGAGATAGACGCCTCGGGCGTGCTGGGTGAGCTGCGCCAGCAGCGCCGCAAGCCCGGCAAAAACGAACGCCAGCGCGCCCAGGGAGAATGCATAGAGGACCGAACCGGCAACCGGGACACCGGAAGCCGCCAACCCGGCGGCGAACAGCGCTACGGTGGCGGCGATCGTAGCGGTGGCCACCAGGAGCGCGGCCAGGGTGGGTTCGTGGCGGGCGATGCGACCGCCCAGGAGCAGTTCAAGCCGGCCGGACTCTTCCTCGCGGCGCGTCGCCCGCGCCACCAAGGCGATGCCCAGCAGCGGCAGCAGGAGGGCAGCCATGAAACCAAACTCGTCCTGGATGACACCACCAAGGGAGTCGATGCCTTCGACCTTGCCATTGATGGCGAGCAGGGCGTTGCCGGAGGTGACGGCCTGGGCGTAACTGTGGATCTTGGCCGGGCTGTCATAGAGGGACGCGACACCCGCTGCGGTGCCGATCATGGATGCGCCCAGCACCAGCACCCACAGCAGGGCACTGCGTCGCTGAATGCGGCCAACGATGCGCAACATGATTCCCAGCCCGCTCGCTTGAGTCGAGGTGCCAGGAGTTCCGATGTTCATGATGCCGCCTCCGCGGCCCTCACGGCGTCAGGGGCCGGTTCGTAGTTCCGCAGGAACAGCGCGTCAAGACTGGGCGGGGTGACCGTGAGCGTGTGGATGCCCGCCGTGTGGAGGCACCCGATGACAGCATCCAGATGGTCGGCGTCAACGGTAAACCGAGAGCCCACCTGCCCGCCGAGCCACTCGCTGTGATGGTCGGCGACCCCCTCCGCCTCGGCCAGCCCATCGGGCTCGCGCACCGTGACAACATGGACGGTGCTGCGCGTGCGGCTGCGCAGTGCGGCCAGGGTTCCGCTGGTGACGGTGCGGCCCCGACGGATGATGCTCACCCTGTCCGCCAGCGCCTCCACTTCGCCCATGATGTGACTGGACAGCAACACGGTCACGCCGTCCTGGCACCGGTCACGGACGCACTGTTGGAAGGCCTGTTCCATGATCGGGTCCAAGCCCGACGTCGGCTCGTCGAGGACCAACAGTTCCGCGTCGGCGGCCAAGGCCGCGATCAGGGCGACCTTTTGCCGGTTGCCTTTGGAATAGTCGCGCACGCGCTTGGTGGGGTCAAGGTCGAAACGCTCAATAAGGCCGGCTCGCCGCCGCTTGTTGACCATGGTGTGGGTGGCGCCCAGGATGTCCAGGCATTGGCCCCCGGTCAGCGCCGGCCAGAGGGCGACATCCCCGGCGACATAGGCGAGCCGGCGGTGCAGGCGCGGTGCGTCCTGCCAGGGGTCACGGCCGAAAAGTTCGGCATGGCCCGAGGTGGCCTTCATCAGGCCGAGCAGAACCCTGATCGTCGTGGACTTCCCGGAACCGTTGGGTCCGAGGAAGCCGTGGACCTCCCCTTGACGGACGGTGAGGTCCAGGCCGTCGAGGGCCCGGACTTTGCCAAAGACCTTGGTCAGTCCCTCGGTACGGATCACAAAGTGGGTGTTTGTCATGACGGAGGTTCCTTCCCCGGGGCCGCGAATGCGCCCCCGGTGTAGACGGCGGTGACGTCCCTGGCCCACCGGGCGAGGCCGGTGGGCGTCAGGGGATCATTGCCGATGGCGGCGGCGATCTGCTCGCGCAGCAGGATCACCGCGAGGTCGCTCACCAGCAGGAAGGCCGCACGGACGGCCGGGTCTTCGGTCGGCGCTGCGATGCCGCTCTCCACCATGGCATCCAAGACACCGCGGGTGGTGGCATACCAGCGGGCGAACAGGGCTGCCCCGGCAGGGTCATTGGTGAGCAACAGCCGGCGCAGGTAAGCCGGCAGCGGGGAGCCTGACGGAAAGACCTGGACGAAGGCCTCGGCGACCGACGCGGAGGCCCCGCCCCTGGCGAGCATTTCGGTGAGTTCCTGGCCGCCGAGCTCGGCGAAAAGCGCGTCGAGGGACTCGGCGGCGTGGGCGTCGACAGCGGCCCGCAGGCCGTCCTTGCTCTTGAAGTGGTGCAGTACCAGCGCCGGTGACACGCCCGCAGCGGAGGCGATCTCACGCACCGTGACCGCGTCGTGCCCGCGTTCTGCGAACAGGCGCAGCGCAGCGTTGCGGATCGTTGCGCGGGCGGTGAGGTCGCGCCCGTCGGTGACTGAACCCATACTCAAAATACTAAACATTTGTTAAGTACGTGGCAAGAGGTTCACCCGAACAGGTGCGGGCGCCGCGTTGGAGCGGCCGGACGTATTTGCGGCGGGGGTGTTCGTAGGCGGCGAACGTGGTGGTGTGGTCACCCGGGTGCGTGGCAATTGCTTCGGCGAGGGTCTTGGCTCTGATGATCGCGCTGCTGGAGCCTTGACCTTGGCCACCCGCTCAACAAGCAACGCGATTGTGGACCAATCCGCAGCACAATCAGCAGTGAGCGAATTCAGCGAATAACTACACCCGTCAGTACTGACGATCACGCCGCCACAGTCACAAGGAACGCTCCGCCGGGTTGGTCCTGGCGGGGCGCTGCCATACCCGGACCATCGTCAAACCCAGTGACGGCCCCGCCGTCAAACAACGCGACGCTCCACACCCCGGGGCGCTGTGGGGCCGCCTACCGGTGTGGTTCAGCGGTGACCAGTGGGTCCGGCCCAGGGCGGCTTGTTGTACCAGCTGTCACTATTGCGAATCCGTTCCGTACCCAGTATTCGTAGCCGCCAATCAGCTCGCGGACGTCAAAGCCCTCCGTGAGCAGTCGGCGTGCGGTGTACGTTGCACCGTTGCAGCCCGGGCCCCATCCGTAAACGACCAGACAGCGGTCCCGGGGGAGGGTTTGTGGCAGGGCAGCCAAGGATGCGGCGGGCAGGTGGAGTGCGCCAGCGATGTGGCCGTGATCCCACGATTGCCGTTTACGGCTGTCGATGATCACCGCGGAGCCGCTGGCTTGGGCATCAGCGGCCGCCACCACATCGATCTCGTAGGCCAGCTTGGCGTCGACGAACGCGAGCAGCTCGGCCCGGGTTGCCACTACTGCCCTGCCGGCCGGCGTGGGCCGTCCCCGCCGAGCAGCGCCGCGAGCCGGGGGAACTGGTCCGGATCTTCAAGCGCCGAACCCACGGCGACGACGCGTGCCCCAGCAGCCAGGAACGCGCCCGCGTTGGCAGCATCCATACCGCCGGTTGTGACAAAGTTGGCCTGCGGGAAAGGTCCGTGCATTGCTTTGAGCCATTGGGTGCCCAGCACGGAGGCCGGGAACGCCTTGAGCCACGTCAGCCCGGACTTTAGGGCGAGCTGGACCTCGGTGGCGGAAGCAACTCCTGGCATCGGGGGCATCCCGGCCTCCGAGGACGCGCGGACGACCTCCAGGTCGAAGCCTGGGCTGACCGTGAACGCTGCTCCTGCTGCGGCGGCCAGGCGAACATGTTCAATGGAGACCACGGTGCCAGCACCCACTGTCTTACCCCGCTCGCGTGCGGCTGCGGCAACGGCCTTGAGGGCTTTGAGGTCCTCCTGGGTTTGGATGGGGAGTTCGACGACGTCGATGCCCAAGTCCCAGGCTGTCGTCGCGACAGCGAGGCTTCGTTCCGTGCCCATGCCGCGAAGAATGGCCATCAGGGGTGACGTTGTGAACATCTCGCTGAACTGCGCGTTGTCAATCATTTCTTTGCTCTGTCCTTTGAATGCGTGAATCTTTGGCTAGGTGAGGCTGGATGGGGCGGGGGAAGGGTCGGCGACGAAGTCACTGGTGGACAGCAGTACGAGTCGGGCGCGTTCGTGGCCAGCCCGCAATCGAACGGCTGTGGCATCTCCGCGGAGGGCCGCAGAGAGGTACCCTGCTGCGAAGGCGTCGCCGGCACCTACGGCCTCGATCACGTCGGTGGGAATGGCCGGTTCGAACACATGTTTCCCGTCGTTGAATTCGGTTGCTCCTACGTCGCCGTCCTTCACGATGAGTCGCCCGGTGTCCGGCAGTATCGCGCGAACCTCCTCCGGTGTGACGCAGTCCCAGAGCGACTGTGCCTCGTCGAGGCCGACAAAGACAATGTCTGCCCGGTTTGCCAGGGCGAGAAGTGTCGGGGCCGCTGCGCCGCCGGGCCAGAGCGAGGGCCGGTAGTTGACGTCGAAGCTCAGTGACGCGCCGCTTCCCGCAACCCGTTCAAACACGGCCTCCACAAGGTCGGCGCAGGACGACGAGAGCGCCGGCGTAATTCCGGACAGGTGAACAATCTCGGCCTGTTCAAGTGGCACGGACGCCACCGTGGAGGGACCCATTCGAGAGGCGGCCGAATCGCGGCGGTAGTACAGCACGCCGTGTCCGGGGTCCTTGAAATAGACCCCGGTTGGAGCGTGTGAATCGCTCATCACCCATCGAACGTCGACGCCGTGGAGTTCGATGGACGTGCGGATGCGGTGGCCAAGTACGTCCTCACCCAGCACGCTCACCCAGGCCGAGGGCACGCCAAGGCGTGCGGCGTGGCTGGCCACATTCGACTCTGCACCACCCGGGTGAAGACTCAGCTTTGTGGCCGTTGCCAATGGTTCGGCGTGTTCGGGGGTGAGCATAATCATCGTCTCGCCGATGGTGATTAAGCGTGGAGCGGGCCCGGCGGTTGCAGTTGCCCGTGCAGTGTGTGGCATCGATTTCCTAGCTCTTGGTGTGTTCGCGCCGGAGGCCCCGGCCGGGCGTGATGGTCGCGAGTCTGCCGCCGGCTAGCACCGGTTGTCCGGCCACGAGCACGTCGTCGATTCCCACCGCCTCGCCCAGGGGTTTTTCGTAGGTGGCGGTGTCCGCCACTGTGCGTGGGTCGACGACGATGAGGTCGGCCACCCAGCCTGGCGCGATCCTGCCGCGTTGTCCGAGGCTGAAGCGCGCTGCCGGGGCGGTGGATAAGTGTTGCACGGCTTCCGGCCATGACCAGGTGGGTGTTTCGCGCACATATTCGCGCAGGTATCTTGCGAAGGTTCCGCGTGCGCGTGGATGCGGGTGGGCTCCGATGAAGATTCCGTCGGATCCTCCCATATGACCTTCGTGGGAGAAGATGGTGGCCAGCTCGGCGACGGAGCGCTGGTGGCGCACCGCCATGACGGCATTGACCTCCAGGTGGGAGGCAGCCAGCAGGTCCAGTGTGATCCCTATTTCATCGGTGCCGGCATGCGCGGCAGCGGCTTCCAGGGTGAGACCGTGGGCCCATGCGAACTCGGGAGCGGCAATGTGGGCCAGGGTGATCATCGAGGGCCACTCGGGTCCCAGGCTTGCATTGTGCTGGATTGTGGGGAACCAGTCGCGGCGCATACGCGCCCGCTCACCCGGGGCGCTGATAAGCCTGACGACAGTCTCAACCGGTAACACTGAAAGTTCCGGTGGCAGCAAGGGCATGGCCAGCAATGTGCAGCCACGGGTATAGGGGTAGGCGTCGAAGGTCGCGTCAACTCCCGAACTCCGGAGGAGCTGCAACTGGCTGCGGATGATGGCGGCCTGCGCGTGAAAGTGGGAAATGTGGACGCGGACGCCCGATTCCGCCGCGATGTGGACGATTTCAGCAATGCCGGCGGCGGAATTCGCTTCATAGCCGCCTCGCATATGCGTGACGTAGAGCCCTCCGGCGACAGCGACTGGCATGCACAATGCGGCGATCTCCTCAGCGGTTGCGAAGATACCCGGCACGTAGTCCAACCCGGTGGAAAGTCCGACAGCCCCCTCCCGCATCCCCTCCTCAACCAAGGCAGCCATTCGCGCGATCTGCGATTCGTCGGCAGGAGCACTTGATCGTCCACAGACTTCCGAGTGCACGGTTCCCGCGGGGACAAGGTAGGCAAAATTGAGCCGGGATCGACCCTCGACCGCTGCCAGATAGCCGGCTACGCCGCCCCCGTCATAGCGGGGGTGCCCGCCATTGATGGCAGCGAAGTAGCTCCTGGCATACTCGCCGTTGCCCGGTGCATAGGACACCCCGTCCTGCCCGGTCACCACCGTCGTCACACCCTGTTTCAGCAGCGCCCGTTGAACGTCGCCATCCTCCACGAGCCCGTCGGCGTGTGAATGGACATCGACGAATCCGGGCAGGACGAGGCGGCCATGGCACTCGATGACCTGGTCACCTGTCGACGGCACGACGTCGCCGACCTCCGTGATGGTCGTTCCTTCGATGGCGACGTCGGCCCTCCGCACCACGCCGTCGTCGACCACGGAGCCCCCGCGCATCAAGACACGCATGTTGATTTCCTTTCAGACTCGTCGATCAGAAGAAAGTTCGGATAAGTCCCACGACGTGGTCGCTGTCTCGAGAAGCGACCATGGGCAGGTAATGCCACTTGTCGAATGTGGTGCACGGATGCGACAGGCCCAACGAGACCACCTGTCCGATTCCCACGTCCTGGCCGGTGAGCCCCAGATAGCTGTGCTGGTCATTCATGGCCAAGATCGAGGCGCCGTCGAGTTGCCTCCATTGGCCCCCGAGGTCGGCAGATACCTGTCGGGGGATCGGCAGCCCCTCGTCGAAGGGGAAGTCGCGCTTGCCGCCGTCTATCAGTGCCAGTCCCGGCTCGGGGTGCGACACCACACGGGCCAGTCCCCACATCGCGGGGCGGAGTCTTCCCGAGTCCGGCTGGCCTTCCGCCATTCCCTCGTCGAGCGGGGAGATGCGACGGTAGAACCCGTCGTCGTGCGTGATGTACGCGCCGCTGCGCAGCGTCCACACCGTGTGCTGGTCGTTGATCATCGCGGCGCCGTAGACCTCGGCGACGACGTCGAAGTAGGCGCTTCCTCCCGCGGTGACATAAATTTCCCCGTCATCGTAGAGTCCGCTCAATTCCTGGTGCAGTTGGACCTGACGCTGGAGATAGGTCCGTACGGCGTCCAACGCCGCGGCCGAGCGGTCGTGACCGAGGGAGCCCTCGTAACCGGCCACTCCCGCCAGCCGGATGACATCGGAGGCAGCCGCCCGCCGCGCGACCTCAACCGCCTCGGCCACCGTGCGTGTCCCGGTACGCCCGCCGGCCGCGCCGAGTTCAACACAAACATCCACGGGTCGCGGGGTACCAGCCGCGCGGAGTGCCTGCTCCATCGCATCGACCGTCGCGACCGAGTCGGCCCAACAGACAAAGCGAAACTCAGGGTCGGAAAGTTCGGCTGCAAGGTAGCGCAGGGACCGCTCATCGACGACGGCGTTGGCCAGCATGATGGAGTCCAGACCAAAGCTGCGCGCGGTGCGGACCTGGCCCATGGTGGCAAGAGTGATGCCGATGCATCCGGCGTCGAGCTGCCGTTGCCAAAGCTCCGGGGCCATGGTCGTCTTTCCATGCGGCATGAGCTTGAGCCCGCGCGACGAGCACCACTGCGCCATCAGGCCCAGGTTGCTCCGGATCGCTTCGTCGTCGAGTGCGACGATCGGCGTCCAGAACTCGGAGAGCCTTGGCCCGCTGGCAAGAAAATCCGTCACGGTCATGCCGAATGCGCGTGCCGGCACTCCCTTGTCGCATGGGGATAGTCGCACATTCCCCAGCTGCTCCAGTTGTAGCTTTCGTGTCATTGTTCGGCCACCGGATTTCTACTTGTCTGCGGGCACGGCGGCGACGACGTCGATCTCGACGAGGATGTCCGCCAGCTGCGATCCGACGGTGGTGCGCACGGGGAAAGGCTCGGAGAAGAACTCCTTGTAGGCTTCGTTGAATTCGGCGAAGTCCGCCAAATCCGCAAGGTGCACCGTGGTCTTGACGCAGTCGTCCATGGTGAGACCCCTCTCGGCGAGAATGCTCTGAACGTTACGAAGCACCTGCCGCGTCTGGCCGGCCGCGCAGTCGGGCACTGCCCCGGTGGCGGGGTCCTGCGGGCCAAATCCTGCCGTGTAAAAGAATCCGTTGGCTTCAACACCCTGGCTGTAGGGGCCAGCAGGCTGGGGAGCCTTGGTGGTGTGGAACGCGGTCTTGGAAGTTTTAGTCATGGAGTGTCCTTTTTCTATGGGTTGTTGGTCTAATGTGGCGGCGTACAGCGTGCTGGCAGGACAGGCTCAGCTACGTGTACAGCCGAGCCGCGTTCTCGACGTCGGGTCGGAACGAAGCATATGCGGTGGCAATGATGCCAATGAGTGAGATGACGGCGGCGTAGACGATGACTGGCCATACGCTGCCAAAGGCCACGGAAAGGGCGGTGGCGATGAGGGGGGCGAAGCCGCCACCGATGGTGTTGGAGATCTGGTAGCCGATGTTCACGCCGGTGGTGCGGGCTTCGACGTCGAACATTTCAACGAGCATCGTCTGGAGTGTGCCCTGCATGGCCACCCCGGGTACGACGAATCCTAGGATCATGCCCAACCAGATGAGGACTGCCACCTGTGTGCCGTAGAGAACGAATGTCGGGTAAATGAGCAGCGCGAAGCCGATGCAGCCACCGATATAGACTTTGCGCCGGCCGATCTTATCCGACAGACTTCCCCACAAGGGGGCTGCGAAAATCTGCAAGACGCCTACGATCATCGTGCCGATGAAACCAACTTGTGCATGTGTTCCCTTGGAGACCATGTAAGCAAGTCCGAAGGTCAGCACGATGTAGCCGGCGATGCTTTGTGGCAGGCCAATGAGGATGCCGAGAATTGCGTTCTTCGGATGGCGGAAGACATCCTTGAGCGGTGAATTGCGCGTTTTCGGCTTGAGTGCCCGGGCGGCAGCAAGTTCCTTGAATTCATCGGATTCTTCCAACTTGGAGCGCAAGACCACAGCGATGATTGCGAGAACCGCGGCGAAGACGAAGGGGATCCGCCAGCCCCAGGTGATGAAGAACGACTGCGATCCGGAACCAACTGCAGTCATGAGTCCGGCAGAAGCGACATTGGCGATGCCGGCCCCGCTGATCAGCAGCGCTCCAAAGAGCCCGCGCCGGCCAGCAGGTGCATGCTCGACAACAATCGATGCCGCTCCTCCCATTTCGCCACCGACGAAAAGTCCCTGGAACATGCGGAAAAAGAGGAGCAGGATCGGTGCAGCAATGCCGATGGTACTTGCGGATGGAATGAGGCCGATGCCTGCCGTGCAGACACCCATGCCAATGACTGTGATCATCAGAGACGTTTTGCGGCCCATCTTGTCACCGATATGGCCAAATACGAGGCCGCCCACCGGGCGCAGCAGAAAACCGAAGGCGAAGCTTGCAAAGGATGCCAGCGTTCCTACGACAGCGCTGTCGTGGGGGAAAAATACCGCGGGGAACACGGTGGCCGAGGCCAGCCCGTACAGGTAGTAGTCGAAGTATTCCATCAAGGTGCCGATTGCCCCGCCTGCGATGGCACGTCGTTGTTTACCTGAAAGTACCGTCATCCGTGATGCCGGCCGCACCTGCTGTAGTCCTGTCATGGGAGCCTCCTTGCCCGCCGTGAAACATGAGTGATGCCGCTCACCAAGCCGCGGCTGAACCAAAATTAGCACCACTTGAACTGTTTGTCTATGAGCTTTACAATTTGTATATGGAGCCTTTGGCGTATAGGAATGACCTATGAGTGAGGACGTTACGATGATGAGCGCCACGCATCCCGTCGGAGACAGCCTTGCGTACATGGGAACGTATGAGTCGGTGGCCGACATTCTCATGGTCTTCCGCCCCGTCATGCACGCAATGGCCGCTGCCGCCGGGCCCGGCTGCGAAGTTGTCTTGCACGATCTCTCGGCTCCCAAGCCGGATCTTGGCCACACCATCGCGGCAATCGAGAATGGGCACGTCACGGGACGCGAGATCGGGGGGCCCTCCTCGAGTCTGGGGGCGGCGGTGCTTCACAACCAGTCAGCGGACCACAACGCCTTCGGTTACCGTGGCCTCACGAGTGACGGACGCCAGTTGCGCTGCTCCTCCGTGTATTTTCGCAACTCGGCTGGCCGGATCATTGCGGCATTGTGCGTCAACGTCGATGTAAGCGCGATCCAGCAGGCCAGAACCTTGCTCGAGGGCCTGCTGCCACAGGATTCACCGAACCCACCGGAGCAGCCAAACGAGTACTTCGGACAGGACCTGGTCGGCGTGATGGATGTGATGATCGCCGAAGCGATCCGCGAGACCGGCAAACCTGCGGACCAGATGAGCCGTGACGACCGTATTTCCGTGCTCACCAAACTGGATCAACAGGGCGTTCTACAGATGCGGAAGGGAATAGAAAGGATCGCAGCACGCCTGGATATCTCGCGTGTTACGGCCTACGCGTACCTCGAAGAAGCCCGGAGCCAGAACACCGTCCACGCAGGTGATGTCGGCCGCGCGGTCTGAGCGAGCAGCGAAGTTCCAGCACCCGCCCAGGCGCGTGTCGAATACGTCGATGGGAGTTCGCCCGAGGCCCTATGTCATGTCGCGAAAGTGCGGAATTCGCCCTGGGGTTCGCCACGCGGTCCAGCCGTTGGTCCGGATACCCATTGGGCGAGCGGTAGGCGGCTGAATTCAGGCCTTTCGCAAAGGAAGGCGCAGTCCCCGTCAGGTCGAGCTTTGCCATGGTGACAGTGTCAACAAGACTTTTCCCTTCGGACTGGCACGTGTTTCGTCGGACAGGGTCGGACAGGGTCGGACTCCATAGGTTTCGGCGGCTTCCCGGTGTTTGTAAGTGCCTTTCCCGGGTTCGAGTCCCACCCCGGGCACAGCATTACCGCAGGCCCAGTTGCGCGGGTGTTTCGCTCCGCCGTCGGGAAAGATAATGTCCATTCCGCCGGCTCGGATTTTCTGTATTGTTGTTGCAGTGATTTTGGCGTTTGACGAGGTGACTAGCGGCCCGTGTCTTAAGTAGGTTTTAGGTTTGGTTTGGGGAGAATGGAGTTATGGCTCATCCTCCTGCTCCTGCTGTGGTGCTGCGCGATGGTGACGGAGAGGTGCTCGCTGGGCGGATGAGGTCATCATCGGTGCGGGCCGGGTTGGCACAGCGTTCAAGGATTGTGCTGCTGGCCGCCGAGGGGTTGGCGAACGTGCGTATTGCCGAGTTAGCCGGGGTATCGGTGCCGACTGTGGCGGCTTGGCGCGGCCGGTACCTGGCCTTCGGGCTGGACGGGCTCGAGGACCGGGCGCGTGTGGGCCGGCCACGGAAGATCGATCGGGCAAAGATCATCACCGCAACGTTGAAGCCGCCGCCGAAGAAGTTCGGTGTCACGCACTGGTCCGCGAGGCTGCTGGCCCGGTACTTGCGAATCGACTTCTCCACCGTGGCCCGCACGTGTCGGGAGTACGGGGTCAAGCCGTGGAAGGATGAGACCTTCAAGTTCTCCACCGACCCGGAACTAGAAGCCAAAGTCCTGGACGTGGTTGGTTTGTACATGGCACCGCCGGATAAGGCGGTGGTGCTGTGTATCGATGAATTATGCGAAGCTTCGCATAA
>NZ_JAAMFM010000046.1 GCF_013376105.1 Arthrobacter wenxiniae | reverse complement strand
GGCCTCCCGGTCCTCCCAGCACTCAAAGATGTTGGGGCAGCCGGCCTCCTCGCACACCGTGTGCAGGCCCTGGCCCTTGACCAGGTTCTTCATTGCGATGAACTCGCTGCCCATCTCGACCTTGGCCTTCATCCAGTCGGGCTTGCGCTCCACCGGAACCGCCGCGTTGCGCTGCTCAATGCGCAGCATCTTCCGTCCCTCGGGTGCCAGGGTCACAGCAATGCTCCTTCCACCGGGCTTTGCTCGCGCGAGCCCCCGGCAGCTTCAGGGTGGGATCCGGAGCTTGCCGGGTCCGCGATGAGGGGTGCCAGGAGGCGGCTGGCCGCTGCCTTCAGGACGGGAACCAGGTCTGCGGGGCCTACGTCGTCGCCGGTTTCCGCAGCAATGGTGGTGGTGCCGGCGTCGGCGATGCCGCAGGCGATGATCTGGGCATACGGTGCCAGGTCGTTGTTGGCGTTGATGGCGATGCCGTGCATCGTCACGCCCTCGTGGACGCGGATGCCGATGGCGGCAACTTTGCGCTCGGGACCCTTGTCGTCGGCGGGCAGCCAAATGCCGGCCCTGCCCTTGACCCGGACGCCGGCCACGCCAAAGGCGGCCAGAGTCTCGATGATGATCTCCTCCAGCGTGGTGACGTACTCGCGGATCCCGTGGGCGTCCTTGAGCTTCAGGATGGGATAGGCCACCAGCTGCCCGGGGCCGTGCCAGGTCAGCTTTCCGCCGCGGTCCACGTTGATGACGGGGGTGCCGTCAAAGGGCCGTTCGTGATCTTCCGTGCGTTTTCCAGCCGTGTAAACAGCGGAATGTTCGAGCAGCAATACCGTGTTTCCCGCAGTGCCGGCGACGACGGCGTCGTGCACTTTGCGTTGTTGGTCCCAGGCACCGCTGTAGTCGACAAAATCCGGGGCAAAACCGACCTCTGTGAACTCAACAGTCATGTAGCCACTTTAGAGGACGAAGCTGCTTCACCTAAATCGAAAAGGCGGCTCCCGGACCCCATGCCTGTGGATAACTTTCGGCGGGGTGGGCAAAAATGGGCTATTACTGACATATGGACGCAAACGGGGTGCAGACGCAGCGGGGCCGGGTGCCCGTACTGGATGGATTCGACACCGTGCGCCGCTTGGGCGGCGGTGCGCAGGCCGAGGTGTGGCTGGTCCGGCCGGCGGACGGCGGCCCGGAGCTGGCGGCGAAGTGCTTCACGGCACCCGCGCCTGCGGCCACGGACCATGGGGGCGGCGTGTCCGGGCCGGCACGTCACAATGAAAGCGAAATCACACAGGAGTGGCGGATTCTGGCCCAATATGACCACGAGCACCTGGTCCGCATCCATGGCGTGGCGGAGTTGCGCGGGCCCGGCGGGTGGGCGCTCCTGATGGACCACGCCGGCGGTGGTTCCGTCCAGGACATCGTGGCGTCGCGGGGCCCGTTGACCGTGGGCGAGTGCGTCACCGTCCTGACACCGCTGGGTCAGGTGCTGTCCCATCTGCATGGCCGCGGCGTGGTCCACGGCGACGTGGCCCCCGGCAATGTCCTGCTGACGGTGCACGGCAAGCCCGTCTTGGGCGATCTCGGCCTTGGGCGCCTCGTGGGTCAGCCGCCGGGCCGTGCCGCCGGCACGCCGGGCTTCTTCTGCCCGCGCGACGACGGCGTGTCCCCGGCTTCGGACGTCTACGCCATGGCCGCCGTGGGCTGGTATGCCCTGACGGGCCATGCGCCGGCGGCCGCGCGGGACCGGATTCCGCTGGCCATGTACGCGCGCGGCGTGCCCGACGAGCTGGCCGCCGCCCTGGAGGCCGGGCTTGCCGAGGATGCTGCCCAGCGCCCGACGGCGGCCGAGCTCGCCCAGGCGGTCTTCCGCAGCGCCCGGGCGGAGCCAGTGGCGCTGGCCCAGTCGGTTCATCCGAGCGTCCTGCCGGAATTGCTCACGCGGCGCGACGCGCGCAGGCCGGCCCGCAGCGTGTTTGCGGCGCCTCTTCGCAGGCTCCGCCGCCCGGGCCGGCCAGGCCTGCCACTGGCGTCCCTGGGGGCCGCGCTGGCCCTGGCGCTGGCCGGTGCAGGATTCGTCGGCTGGCGCGGGGTGGTGGGAAACGGCGGCGGTGTCGGCTCCCCGTCGGTCGCCGCGGATGGCCGGGTAGCAACGGCGACAGCGACGGCCGCGACACGGCTCAACGTGCCGTCCGCCGCACCGGGCGGCACCGCCGGCAACGCCCCGGCCGCGGCGGGCGAGGCGGCCTCCCTGGTGGCACTGGGCCCGCAAGCCGCGTCGTTTCCGGCGGAGGTCAGGAAGGGCCTCCTGTCGCCCGCGCCGGAAAACGCACTGGCGGCCCTGGCCTGGGTGCGCTCCTACGCGCTGTCCAATGCCGACCTGGGGATGTTGGAGGCGGTCAATGCGGTGGGATCGCCGGCCATGGCCGCGGATGTGATGGTTGTCCGGGCACTCGCCGCCGCCGGTCATTCCTACTCGGGGCTTGAAACGGTGGTTTCGGGAGCAGCCGTGGCCAGCCGGGAGTTGGTGCCGGACGGAGCCGACGCCCCCTATGCCGCCGCCACGGTGTCGGCAACGGTGGCCACCAGCCCGTTTGCGGAACAGGACGCGGGAGGTGCGGTGGTGTATTCGCAACCGGCCGGGCAGCAGCAGCGGCTCCGCATTGTCCTGGTGCAGGTCCGTTCGCGGTGGATGGTCCAACAGATCCTCCCGGGCGGTGGCTAAGATACGTAAATGACCTCCTCCAGTTACCTTCGCCACCCGCACCTGCACAAGGACCTGATCACCTTCACAGCCCAGGACGATGTTTGGGTTGCTCCACTGGCAGGGGGCCGGGCCTGGCGGGTCTCCGCTGAACAGTCCCCTCCGCGCAATCCCCGTTTCACCCCGGACGGGGGCACCTTGGTGTGGACCGTCACCCGCGGCGAGGCACCCGAGGTCGTAGCCGCGCCCGTGGACGGCGGCGCGGTGACCCAGCTGACCTACTGGGGGCATGCCGGCACCAAGGTCAAGGGCTTCACCGCGGACGGCAGGGTCGTGGTCACCAGCGCCTGGGAACAGGCGGATTCCCGGCTGACCTGGGCCTACGCCGTCGACCTGGCGAGCGGCCGCCGCGAACGACTCAACTACGGCCCCGTGGACAGTGTGGCGTTTGGTCCTGTGGTGGGCGACGAGCGCCCCGTGGTGGTCTCCTCGGTGCTCTCCCGCGAACCCGCCGCGTGGAAGCGCTACCGCGGCGGAACCTCCGGAAAGCTGTGGATCGACGCGGACGGAGCGGGCGAATTCACCCGCCTGGCCCCGGAGCTGGACGGCAACCTGTGCGACCCCATGTGGGTTGCGGGGCGCATCGCCTTCCTTTCCGACCATGAGGGCCACGGCAACCTGTACTCGGTGCTGCCGGACGGTTCCGGGCTGCGCCGGCACACCGACTTTGAAGGCTTTTACGTCCGCCACGCCAGCACCGACGGCACCCGGATTGTCTTTGAATCTGCCGGCAACCTGTTTGTCCTGGAAAACTTGGACAGCGAGGCCGTCCAGCTGGACATCGCCCTGGGGGCCGTCAACGGCGCCCGCGTCCCGAAGCTGCTCAATGCCGCCAAGCACCTCAACGAGGTGGTTCCGGCGCAGGACGGGCGGGCCAGCGTGGTCGAGGCGCACGGCACCGTGCACCTGCTGACCCACCGCGGCGGCCCGGCCCGCGTCATCGCCGCCGACCCCGGGGTCCGCGCCCGCCTGGGCCGCCCCCTGGGCACCGGCCACGTGCTGTATGTGGCCGACGCGGGAGGCGAGGAGGCCCTGTACATTCGGGCGCTGGGCGGGTCCTCGGCCGGGCCGGCGGACGGCGCGGCAGTGCCCGCCGCACCGCCCACGCCGGAAGATCACGCGGAGGCGGGGGAGGACACCATTGGGGAAACCGTGCAGCTGCCCAAGCCGGTCTCAGCCCGGGCCGTCAACGTGGACACCTTCCACGTCGACGTTCCCGCCGGGCCGGCCGATACGCAGCCAGGCACCCCGGACGCCGCGGCCGGTTCCGCCGGCACGGCAACGGCACCTGCCGCGGCAACGGCAGGTGCCGGAGCCGCCACCCGGCGGATCGGCGGGGAGGAGCTGCGGCGCATCACCTACCCGTCGCGGACCCGCGCGGCCCAGGTGGCCGCCAGCCCGGACGGGGCGCGGATCGCCGTTGGCACCGAGTTCGGCGAAGTGCTGCTGGTGGACGTGGCGGCCGGGACCATGGAGCAGATTTCGCAAACGCCTGCGGGGGCCGTGGCCGAACTCTCCTTCAGCCCCGATTCCGCGTGGCTCCTGTGGAACGAGCCCGTCGACACGGGAGAGAACCGCTCCAAGCTCCGCCTCGCGGCGGTGGCCCCCGTGGACGGCCGCGACCGGGTCATCGACCTCACGGACGGGCGCTTCATGGACTTCAGCGCCGAATTCACCCGCGACGGAAAGTACATTGCCTTCCTGTCCCGGCGCAGTTTTGACCCGGTTTATGACACCCATTCCTTCGACCTGAGCTTCCCCGCGTCCACCAAGCCGTTCCTGTTGGCGCTGGCCGCGGACACGCCATCGCCCTTCGGGCCCGATGTGGACGGCGCCCCGCAGGCCGGCGCCCCGCAGACGGGGACCGCCGGGACGGGGACCGCCGGGACGGGCGGGGCCGGCGTGGAGGCCGCCAATGTACGCACCACCGTGGACACCGCCGGGCTCGCCGCCCGGATCATTGCCGTGCCGGCAGGGCAGGACCGCTACGTCGCCTTGAAGCCTGTCGACGGCGGCCTGCTGTGGCAGCTCGACCGCAGCGGCGGCACAACCGGCGAGGGCCTCGCCCTCGCCTCGGACAAACCGGCCGCTGCCGCCCTTGACCGGCTGGACCTGGCCACCCGGAAGGTCACCCGCGTGGTCGAGGAACTGGACACCTTCCGGCTCAGCGGCGACGGCCGGTGGATCGTCGCAGTCCGCGGCGAGAAGGTCACCGTGCTTCCGTCCACCGCCAAGGCCGACGACGACGCCGACGACGTCACCGAGGTTGACCTGGAAAGGATCGTGCTCCGGCTGGACCCCGTCCAGGTGTGGGGGCAGGCCTTTGACGAAGCCTGGCGGCTCCAGCGCGACTTCTACTACACGCCGGACATGGCCGGAACGGACTGGGACGCGGTCCATGCCCGCTACCGGCCCATCGTGGACCGGCTGGGCAGCCACGACGACCTTGTCGACCTGCTGTGGGAGCTGCACGGCGAACTGGGCACCTCCCATGCCTACGTGACACCCGCGCCCGACGTCGAAGAGGGCGCGGGCGCCCAGGGGCACCTTGGCGCCGTGTTTGAGCCGACGCCCGCGGGATGCGCCATCGCCTCCATTATCGCCGGCGAGTCTTCGGACCCGGGGGCGTTCTCCCCCCTGGAGGCGCCTGGCGTTGCCGCCCGACCCGGCGAAATCCTTGAGGCGGTCAACGGCATCCCCGTGCCCGCGGAGGGCCCGGACGAGCTGCTGGCCGGTACGGCGGGCAAGATCGTGGAGCTGACGCTGCGCAGCGCCAACGGGGCCAACGGCGAAGGTGCCGCGCCCACACGGCGCATGGTCGCCGTCGTACCTTTGAAGAGCGAGGAGCGGCTGCGCTACCAGCAGTGGGTGGCGGACAACCGGGCCATGGTGCGCAAGGCCTCCAAAGGCAGGTTCGGATACCTCCACGTGCCGGACATGATGCCGCGCGGATGGGCGCAGCTGCACCGCGACCTCGACACGGAGACGGCGGCGGACGCCCTGGTGGTCGACGTGCGGCGCAACCGCGGCGGGCACACCTCGCCACTGGTGGCCGAGGCCATCAGCAAGCGCATGGACGCCTGGGCCATCTCCCGCGGGCACGGGCCGGAAATCTACCCGCCGCAGTCGCCCCGCGGCCCCGTGGTGGTACTGACGGACGAATTCGCCGGATCCGACGGGGACATCATCACGGCCGTCGCCAAGCTGCGCGGGATCGGCCCCGTGGTGGGCATGCGCACGTGGGGCGGCGTGGTGGGGATCGACGGGAAGTTCTCACTGGCCGACGGCACCGGGGTCACGCAGCCGCGCTACGCCTTCTGGTTCCGGGAGGGCCAGGGCTTCCATGTGGAAAACTACGGTGTTGACCCGGACATCGAGGTGCCGTTCGCGCCCCACGACCATCTGGCAGGCAACGATCCGCAGCTGGAGGCGGCGATCGGCGTGCTGCTGGAAATGCAGCAGGAAATCCCCACGGTGCGCCCGCCCGAGCTGGCCGGGTACCGCAACCTGGCGACGTCCCCGCTGCCGCCGCGTCCGTAAGGGCCTGGACAACGGATGTGGCCGCCTTCCCGTCGGGGAGGCGGCCACATCCGTATTCGGGACCCGAAATTTGGGCCCACAGCTCCGAGGGACCCAAACCCCGACTCGCTTGCGAGTCGGGGTTTGGTAGGAGCTGGGGACTACGCGTCGAGCGTGGCGTCCAGTGTGATCTCAATGCCGGCGAGGGCGGCGGAGACGGGACAGCCGGCCTTGGCCGCGTTGGCAATGCTGTCAAAGTCCTCCTGGCTGATGCCGGGGATCTTGGCGGCCAGCGTCAGGTGGCTGCCGGTGATGCCGGTGCCGGGCACGAAGGTCACGGCGGCGGAGGTGTTGACATAGTCCGCAGCCTTCCCTGCCTCGCTCAGTGCGGCGCTGAACGCCATCGCGAAGCAGGCCGAGTGGGCGGCGGCGATCAGTTCCTCCGGGCTGGTCTTGCCCTCGGCCTGCTCGGCGCGGGCCTTCCAGGTGACGTCAAACGTGCCCAGCCCCGAGCTGTCCAGCGTGACCTGTCCGGCACCCGTGGGAAGGTCGCCGATCCAGCCGGTGTGGGCATTGCGAGTCGTAGCCATGTTTACTCCTTATAAAGGTTTCTCTGGTTCGATGCCCTGAGGCTCAAGGGCATTCATAACCACCCTATGCCGAAGAGTCCGGGGGCGCGCGCGGATTACACCGTCCGCATGCCCAAACTGTCATCCATCATGATCAATTCCACCAACGCCGCGGGGCTGGCCGCGTTTTGGGCAGGCTATTTGGAAACGGGCATCGAGGCCCGTCCTTCCACTGGCACGTGCTGGCGGACCCCGACGGCAATGCGTTCTGCATTGGCCGGGCCAACGGGTAGCTGTCAGGACCAGATGGTGGCCACGGCGATGTTGACCAGAGCCATTCCGCCCACGGCGTGGGCCAGCCCGGTCGGGACGGACTGGTTCGCCCGGGCCTTGCGGTAGCCAATGATGGCCGGCACCAGCACCGCGATGGCGATAAGGAGCTTTACCGTGATCTTTGCATAGTTGACCGGCTCATGGGTGGCACCCAGGATGCCCACCAGCGCCAGGCCGGTGACGAGCTGGGCGATGGCGCCCCACAGCTGGATGGGGAGGACGGTGGGCTTCTTGAACGTGGCAAACCAGCCGCCGACAATGGCGGCGGCGCCGAGGACGTGCAGGAAGACGAGGATGTTCGTAAGTACAGTCATGCCCACAGTTTAGCGACAAAGTGTCCACAAAAAAGCAGCGGGGCCGCCTCCCGTGAGGAAGGCCACCCCGCTGGCTGCGGATGTTGCGCCTTACAGGCCCAGGTCGGCCTCAAACGCGCCCTCTTCCAGGCGGGCCTTCAAGGTCTGCAGGAAGCGGCCGGCGTCGGCGCCGTCCACCAGGCGGTGGTCGTACGTCAGGCTCAGGTACATCATGTGGCGGATGGCGATGGTGTCGTCGCCGTCGGCGTCGGCCACGACCACGGCCCGCTTGACGATCGCGCCGGTGCCCAGGATCGCCACGTTGGGCTGGTTGATGATGGGGGTGTCGAACAGGGCGCCGACGGAGCCGATGTTCGTGATCGAGAACGTGCCGCCGGAGAGCTCGTCCGGGCCGATCTTGCCGCTGCGGGTGCGGGCGGCGACGTCGGCGATCCTCCCTGCCAGGCCGGCCAGGTTCAGGTCGCCGGCGTTGGAGATGACCGGGACCAGCAGGCCCTTGTCGGTGTCCACCGCGATCGCCAGGTGCTCGGCGTTGTGGTAGGTGATCTCCTGGGTTTCCTCGTTGTACTCGCCGTTGACCTTGGGGTGCTGCTTGAGCGCCTCGGTCACCGCCTTGGCAATGAAGGGCAGGAACGTGAGCTTGGTGCCGTTCACCGCCTGGAACTGGTCCTTGGCCTGGTTGCGCAGCTTCACGATCCGCGTCATGTCGACCTCGTGGACCTGGGTCAGCTGCGTGGAGATGTCCAGCGACTCGCGCATGCGGCGGGCGATGACCTGGCGGATGCGGGGCGCCTTGACCGTGGTGCCGCGCAGGGAGGAAGGCACGACGGCGGGGGCGGCCTTGGGCGCGGATGCGGCGGCGGACGCCGGGGCTGCCGCGGCTGCCGCGGCGTTGGCGGCATCCGCCGCCGCCAGGACGTCCTGTTTGCGGATGCGCCCGCCCACGCCGGAACCGGAGACAGCGGCAATGTCCACGCCGTGCTGGTTGGCGAGCTTGCGCACCAAGGGGGTCACGTAGTTGGATTCGGCGCCGGGTGCAGGTGCGGCCGGAGCGGGTGCGGCGGGGGCAGGTGCGGCCGGAGCTGGCGCGGCGGGGGCTGGCGCGGCGGCCGGAGCGGGTGCTGCTGCGGCAGGTGCGGCGGGGGCTGGCGCGGTGGCCGGAGCAGGTGCCGCCGGAGCGGCTGCGGCGGGGGCTGCGGCAGGTGCGCCGGAGCCAATCAGGGCCAGGACGCCGCCAACCTCGGCGGTTTCGTCTTCCGGCACCCGGATTTCCAGGAGCGTGCCGGACACGGGGGAGGGGATCTCGGTGTCGACCTTGTCGGTGGAGACCTCCAGCAGCGGCTCGTCCACATCGACAGAGTCGCCAACGGCCTTCAGCCACCGGGTGACGGTGCCTTCCGTGACGGACTCGCCCAGAGCGGGGAGCTTGACCTCAAAGGACTCGCCGGAGGGGGCCGCGGGCGCTGCGTCTGCCGCGGGCTCTTCTGCGGGCGCTGCGTCTGCCGCGGGTGCTGCCTCTGCCGCGGCCGCGGGGGCAGCGTCCGCCGCGGGTGCCGACTCGGCAGCCGGTGCTTCCGCGCCGGCGCCGTCGCCGGAGCCGATCAGGGCCAGCGGGGCGCCCACTTCAGCGGTCTCGTCCTCGGGAACCAGAATCTGCTCCAGGATGCCGGCGAACGGCGACGGGATTTCGGTGTCAACCTTGTCGGTGGAGACCTCCAGCAGGGGCTCGTCCACTTCGACTCGCTCGCCGACCTGCTTAAGCCATCGCGTGACGGTTCCTTCGGTGACGCTTTCACCCAAGGCGGGCAAGTTCACGGATTCAGACATTTCGTCCCCGTTCTCCTTTTTGTGCGGTGCCAACAAAAGCACCAAACATAAAATTCATGAGTAATGATTGTTTGTATTTGAGCTTAGTGCACCCGGCGCGGGCGCCGGGTGCACTAAGCAAGGGTCCTGCTAGCCGTGGAGCGGGCGGCCGGCCAAAGCCATGGCCGCTTCCCCGAGGGCTTCGTTTTGGGTGGGGTGTGCGTGGACCAGGCCCGCAACATCCTCCGGGTAGGCTTCCCAGTTCACGATGAGCTGGGCCTCGCCGATCTGTTCGCCCACACGCGTGCCGATCATGTGCACGCCCACCACGGGACCGTCCTTTTCGCGGACGAACTTGATGATGCCGCCGGTGCCCAGGATGGCGCTCTTGCCGTTGCCGGCCAGGTTGTATTCGGTGGTCTCAACGTTGCCGTCGCCGAACTTCTCCTTGGCCTGCGGCTCGTTCAGGCCGACGGAGGCGATCTCGGGGTCGCAGTAGGTGACCTTGGGGACGTTGATGTCCTCAACGACCACCGGCTTCAGGCCGGCGATTTCCTCGGCCACGAAAATGCCCTGCTGGAAGCCGCGGTGGGCCAGCTGGATGCCCGGGACGATGTCGCCCACGGCGTAGATGTTGCCGACGCCGGTGTGCAGGCGATCATTGGTGATGACGAAGCCGCGGTCGACCGTGACGCCGGCTTCCTCGTAGCCCAGGCCTGCGGTGGAGGGGCCGCGGCCCACGGCTACCAGCATGAGGTCGGCCTCGAATGTCTTGCCGTCCACCAGCGTGGCCTTGACGCCGTCGGCCGTTTGCTCGACGCCTTGGAAGAAGGTGCCGGTGTTGAACTTGATGCCGCGCTTGCGGAAGGTGCGCTCGAGGACCTTGATGATGGCCGGGTCCTCGTTGGGGACCAGCGACGGCAGGCCCTCGATGATGGTGACGTCCACGCCGAAGGACTTCCAGACAGAGGCGAACTCGACGCCGATGACGCCGCCGCCGAGGACGATGACGCTCTGGGGCACGTAGTCCATGGTGAGCGCCTGGTCGGACGTGATGACCTTGCCGCCAATTTCCAGGCCGGGCAGGCTGCGCGAGTAGGATCCGGTGGCGAGGACAATGTTCTTGCCCGTGTAGTTGACGCCGTCCACCGTGATCGTGTTGGGCGCGGTGAGCTTGCCCTCGCCGTCGATGACGGTGATGCCCTTGCCCTTGATGAGCCCCTGCAGGCCCTTGTACTTGCCGGCAACGATGCCGTCCTTGTACGCGTTGACGGCGTTCATGTCGATGCCGGTCAGCTCGACGTTGACACCGACCTTGGCGCCGTCGCGGGCGTGGTCGGCGACCTCCGCAGAGTGCAGCAGGGCCTTGGTGGGGATGCAGCCGTTGTGCAGGCAGGTGCCGCCCAGCTTGTTCTTTTCCACCAGTCCCACGGTCAGCCCCAATTGGACGGCACGCAGGGCCGCGGCGTATCCGCCGCTGCCGCCGCCGAGAATCAGGATGTCGAATTCTTGCCCAGCTGCCTGTTCGGCCACTTAGACGCTCCCTCGCGTTCGGATGGCGCACGTGTACGCGCCATCACACTTTTTTGTTGGGGCAGGGCCGCCGCCGTGCGTGCGCCGCGGCCCTGCCATGTCCTGCAGGATTCAAGGCCAGGACAAATACGTTCAGCAATTACCTTAGCCGCCCGATCTACCATGCTCCACCTCGGTGGCGTCACAGTAAAGCTGTTTGTGGTCATACTCACTGTGTGCTTGGACACCGCCCTGGCCACGGTGATTGGGCGCCCGTGTTGTGGGGCCGTGCCCTAGACGCTGCGGGCCACCACGTCCTCGACGTAGGCCACGAGCGTGCGCACCGCCATGCCCGTGCCCTGCTTGGGCGTGTACCCGTACGGGGCGCTCTCGTTGAAGGCGGGCCCGGCAATGTCCAGGTGGGCCCACGGGATGGTCACGCCGGACTTGTCCTTGCCGATGAACTCCCGCAGGAACACCGCGGCGGTCATCATGCCTCCCATCCGTTCGCCAATGTTGGCCATGTCGGCCACGGGGGAGTCCAGGGAGGGACGCAGTTCCTCCGGCAGCGGCATGGGCCAGATGAGTTCGCCGGCGCGGTCCGCGGCGGCCTTCAGGGCCGCGCTGACGCCGTCGTCGCCCATGACCCCCGCCGTGCGGTGGCCCAGGGCCACCACCTGGGCGCCGGTCAGGGTGGCGACGTCGATGATGACGTCGGGGAATTCCTGCGAGGCGGCCACCAGGCCGTCGGCCATGACCAGGCGCCCCTCGGCGTCGGTGTTGAGCACCTCCACCGTCTTGCCGCCGAAGATGGTCAGCACGTCGGAGGGGCGGATGGCCGTGCCCGAGGGCATGTTTTCGGCAATGCACAGCCAGCCGGTGACGTTGACCGGCAGGCCCAGGCCGGCCACGGCAAGAACGGCATTGAGGACGGCGGCCGCCCCGGCCATGTCGCACTTCATGGTGATCATGCCCGCGCCCGGCTTGATCGAGATGCCGCCGGAGTCAAAGGTGATGCCCTTGCCCACCAGGGCGAGGTCGGCCACGGCCTTGTCCGACTTGTATTCCACCTTCACCATGCGCGGCGGGCGGGCGGAGCCCTGGCCCACGCCCATGATGCCGCCGTAGCCGTCCTTGAGCAGGCGCTTCTCATCCATGACGGTCACCTTCACCGGCAGGCCCTTGGCCAGGTCCTTGGCCGCCTCGGCGAACGTGGCGGGGTACAGGCGGCTCGGCGGCTCGTTGACCAGCGTGCGCGTGGCGTTGACGGCCTGGGCGACGACGGCGGCCCGGTCCAGGGCCGCCGCCAGCGACGGGTCCTTGGCCAGGGAGGAATAGATGGTGACCTTGGCCACGGGGTCCTTCACGCCGTCCTTGCTGGAGTGCAGGCTGGCGTAGCGGTAGGCGCCCAGGGCGGCACCCTCCGCCAGGGCGGAAACCTGTCCCACCGCCGTCGTCGGCAGGGCCAGGACCACGTGCTTGAGGCCGGCCAGCTGGCGCACGGCCGAGCCGGCGGCACGGCGCAGGGATTCCTCGGTGATCTCAGTGCCGGACAGCTTGCCGACGCCGGCAAGCACCAGCACCTTGGCCCCGGTGTCCGGCAGGCCTGGCAGGCGGACCAGCTGGTCCGCCGCGCCGCTGACGCCCAGGGCGTCCAGGGACGCCTTCAGGGACGCCACGGCGGAAGCGGCCAGGGGGGAGTCAAGGATGACGGGTCCGTCGGCACCCTTGCCGACGCCGATGACCAGTGCATCCGCGGCAACTTTCTTGAGGTCTGCGCTGATGACATTGAAGCTGACGGTGTGGCTCGCACTCACGTTGTATGTGTCCTCACGATGGTCGTTGACAGAAGATGGTGGAACTTCCTTTTCGATCGTAGCCTCTTTGCCAGGCCGGGGGGCCGTGCCCGGCTGCGGTACCGTATGACGCATGAGCGAAAACCCCGAGGAACTCCTGCACGGACCGCTGCACCAGTGGCATGTTGACCACGGTGCGAAGATGGCGGGGTTTGGCGGCTGGCTGATGCCGCTGGCGTACGACGGCGGCGGGGTGGTTGCCGAGCACACTGCCGTGCGCACCACGGTGGGCCTTTTTGACGTTTCACACCTGGGCAAGGCCGGGATCCGCGGCGCCGGTGCCGTGGAATTCGCCAATCGCTGCCTGTCCAATGACCTGGGCAGGATCAAGCCCGGCAGCGCCCGGTACACCCTCGCCCTGACGCCCGAAGGCACAGTCATCGACGACCTCATCGCCTATTTGCGCGCCGACGACGACCTCTTCCTCATCCCCAACGCCGCCAACACCGCCGCCGTCGTGTCCGCCTTGGCGGCTGCCCGCGACGCGGAGGGGGCCGGCGTCGAGATCACCAACCTGCACCGGGACTTTGGCGTGTTCGCCGTCCAGGGCCCGCGGTCGGTGGCCGTCATGGATGCCCTCGGCCTCCCGCAGCCGGCCGACTACATGTCCTTTGTCGACGCGACGGCCAACATCGGCGGTGCGCCGGTTGACCTGACCGTGTGCCGCACCGGCTATACGGGGGAGCACGGCTACGAGATCGTGCCGCGCTGGGACGACGCCCTTGCAGTCTGGGAGGCGCTCGCCGCGGTGGTGGAAATGCTCGGCGGCAAAGCGGCCGGCCTGGGCGCGCGCGACACCCTCCGCACGGAGATGGGCTACGCCCTGCACGGCCACGAACTCTCCACGGACATCACCCCCGTCGAGGCCGGCGTCG
The DNA here is from genome assembly GCF_013376105.1 of Arthrobacter wenxiniae. Classification (GTDB taxonomy): domain Bacteria; phylum Actinomycetota; class Actinomycetes; order Actinomycetales; family Micrococcaceae; genus Specibacter; species Specibacter wenxiniae. The sequence continues at coordinate 9,181 of NZ_JAAMFM010000046.1, read as the reverse complement.
GCTGGGCCGTGGGCTGGAAGAAGGATGCGTTCTGGGGCAAGGAGGCGCTGGCCGCCCAGAAGGCCGCCGGCGCACCCCGCAAGGCCGTGGGCCTGCTGGCCACGGGGCGCGGCGTGCCGCGCGCCGGCGCCAACGTGCTCGACGACGCCGGCGCCGTCGTCGGGCAAACCACCTCAGGGACGTTTTCGCCCACCCTGGGCACCGGCGTCGCACTTGCCTTGGTGCACCCCGCCGTGCAGTTGGGGGACTCCCTGGCCCTGGACATCCGCGGCCGCCGCCTGGGCGTGAGCGTGGTCAAGCCGCCGTTTGTGCAGGTGCGCGTCTCGGGCTGAGCCGCCGGCCCGGGAACGGGGCCTTCACGTAAACGCTGGCCAGGCTGTGGGTGTCCGGGATGATTCCGGGCACCCACGGCGTTGTGCTGGTGAGAGAGACAAGCTGGTGAGGAAAACCATGAAGAACATTGCGTACACGCCGTTTCAAGACCCCGAGTCCCTGTATGCCCTCAATGAGGTGCTGCTGGAGGACGAGGACCTGCGCGGGCTGAACCTGTTGATGTCCTTCACCGGATTTTCCGACGCCGGGCAGGTCATCCACCAAATCGCCGGCGAGCTCATCGACCAGCTGGCGGCCGAGCCCGTGGCAGTCTTCGACGTGGACCAGCTGATCGACTACCGCTCGCGCCGGCCGCGGATCACATTCACGGAGGACCATCTCAGCGACTACAAGGCGCCGTCGCTGGTGCTGTACCGCATGATCGACGCGCTCGGCAAGCCGTTCCTGTTCCTTTTCGGCAGCGAACCTGACCTGCAGTGGGAGAGGTTCACGCTCGCCGTGCTGGGCCTGGTGCGCCGCCTGGACGTAAACCTGACCGCATGGGTCCATTCGGTGCCCATGCCGGTTCCCCACACCCGGCCCATTGGCGCCACCGTGCACGGCAACCGCCCCGAGCTGATCGAGGGCATCTCGGCATGGAAGACCACCCTGGACATTCCCTCCGCCATCGGCCATGTGATTGAGTATCGGCTGGCCGCCGAGGGCCGGAACGTGGTGGGCTACGCCATCCACGTCCCGCACTACCTGGCCGACGCCGAGTACCCGCCCGCCGCGGTTGCCGGGCTGGAATACCTGGGTGCGGCGGCGTCGCTCATGCTGCCCAGTGAACGGCTGCGTGAGGCCGGACGCGCCGTGGAACGCCAGATCACCGAACAGGTGGAGGGGTCCGCCGAGGTGCAGGCCGTGGTGCGCAACCTCGAGAAGCAATACGACGAGCACAGCGACGGCACGGAGCGCCGGTCCCTGCTGGCCGGCGACAACGACGAGCTGCCCGACGCCGACGAACTAGGTGCCGCCGTTGAGGCCTACCTGGCCAGCCGCGACGCCGGACCGGCGGCGGGAAGGTCGTCCGGCGTCGCGGACGACGGTGATTCCGGCAACATCTAGCCCCGGGCGGGGCAGTCGCGGCGGTGGCGGCCCCTGCCGGGCATAGGCTTTCCCTGTGGACAGTAAACGCGCATGGACCATCTGGGGAATCGGTGTTTTTGCCTACCTCGTCGCAGTAACGCAACGCACCTCCTTCGGTGTGGCCGGCCTGGAAGCCACCAGCCGCTTCCACGCAACTGCCTCCGCACTCTCCGCCTTCACCGTCATCCAGCTGCTGGTCTATGCCGTCCTGCAGGTTCCCGTGGGCGTCCTGGTGGACCGGTTCGGCCCCCGCGTCATGATTGCCTCCGGTGCCGCGCTGATGACCATTGGCCAGCTCCAGCTCGCCGCGGCCACCTCCGTCCCCGGCGGCGTTGTGGGCCGCATCTTTGTGGGGGCCGGGGACGCCATGACCTTCATTTCGGTGATCCGGCTGATCCCGGCGTGGTTCCCATCGCGCAGGGTGCCGCTGCTGACCCAGCTCACCGGGCAGCTGGGCCAGTTCGGGCAGCTGATCTCCATTGCACCGTTTGCCATAGTGCTTCACGGCTGGGGCTGGAGCCCGGCATTCCTGGGCCTGGCCGCCCTGGGCCTGCTGGCCTGCGTGCTCGCGGGCGCACTGCTGCGCAACGCCCCCGAAGCCGCCGCCGGCCCCGCCGTGCAGCCCGGCATCAGGGAAACCGCCGCGGACCTGGCGAAGGCCTGGACCCAGCCGGGCACGCAGCTGGGCATGTGGAGCCACTTCTCCACGCAGTTTGCCGGCAATGTATTCGTCATGACGTGGGGCTACCCGTTCCTGGTCTCCGGCCAGGGGCTCGATCCTGCCGAGGCCACCGTCCTGCTGAGCCTGTTTGTGGTGGTCGGCATCATCTGCGGGCCGCTCTTGGGCGGCTGGGTGGGCCGGCACCCGATGCGCCGCTCCACCATGGTGCTGGCGGTGACGGCCGTCATCACGGCGGCGTGGCTGGCCGTGATCCTCTACCCCGGCGCTGCGCCGCTGTGGCTGCTGGTCCTCCTGGTGCTTGCCCTGGCCCTGGGCGGGCCCGCGTCCATGATCGGCTTTGACTTCGCGCGCACCTTCAACCCGTCGCACCGCATTGGAACCGCAACGGGCATTGTGAATGTGGGCGGATTCTTTGCTGCCCTGGTCACCATGTACGTGGTGGGCCTGATCCTGGACCTGCTAAACACCAACGGCTTTTCGGCCGGCAAGCTGTACTCCCTGGAGTCCTTCAGGATTGCGCTGTCGTTCCAGTTCATTGTGCTGGCCGTCGGCGCGGCCGCCGTTGTCCGCGTGCGCGGAAAGGTTCGCCGCCGGATGGCCCTGGCCGGGGAAATGGTGCCACCGCTCCGCGTGGCCCTGGCCGACAACCGCCGCCGCAGGGCGCAGTACCGGGCGGAGCTCCGGGCCGGGCGCGACGGCGGCCCCGGCCCGGGGGAGCGGAACGACCCCGGCGCATAAGTGCCAACGGGCCCGGCGTTATCCACAGATCCGCCCGTTTCCCCGCCTGCCCCTTTTGGGCGCCCGCTTCCTTGGCCAGCCTTGAACCATGAGCAAACAAGAGAAGATTAAAGTCAGCGCCGGCGAGGACCTGCTCGCCTTCATCCCGCACATCGTCGGGTACTGGCCGGAGAACAGCGTGGTGTGCATCGGGATGGCGGGGAAGGCGTTGCGCGCCACCATGCGCCTGGACCTGCCGGAGGGCGGGCCCGCCGACCTGGACCACTTCGCCGACGTCGCGGCAGGCCAGCTCGGCACCGACGAGCGGGCCGACGGCTCCCTGGTCGCCATCTTCGGCGGCCCGGACTGGAGCGACCCGGAGGATTTTGCGCACCGGGAGGTCTTCGACACCCTGCGGGCCGCGCTGGCCCGGGAGGGACTGCCGGTGCGTGATGCCTGGTACGTGGGCCGGGACCACTGGAGGTCCATCAACTGCGGCAACCCCGTGTGCTGCCCATGGCCAGGGCACAGCAACAGCAAGATCACCGGCAGCCTTGTCAGTGCCGAACTGGTCTTCCGTGGCAGCAGCGTCGAAGACAGCCCCCGGCAGCGCGTGCCCGCCATGACCGCAGTGCGGGACCCGGAGCAGTCAGCCAAGGTGGCCCGGGCGGCGGAACCGTTTCTGGCGCCCCTCGGTGCGCACGGGACGGCGGAAAACCAGCTTGTCGTGACCCTGGGCGCGTGGGAGCGCGCCCTCGCTCACTGGCCCGAACAGCCGGACACCGTCATGACGGGATACCTGGTGGCCAGCCTGGGCAACACCGCCGTGCGCGACGCCGTCCTCGTTTCCCTGTCGGCCACCCCCGAAATGTCCCTGGCGGGCGTCCTGGGCACCGGCTATCTTCAGCCGGACGTGCCGGAGCCGGTGGTCCCGCAGCACTGGTATGGGTCCAGCCAGGCCGCGGGCTACGACATCGCGATCCTGGACGAGTCCGACGCCGCCATTGATGCGGCGGCCGGACTCTTCAGCGACGCCCTGCTTGGCGGCAGCGCCGGGGAACACCGCCCGGCGCTGGCACCCAATTGGACCAGGATGGACCAGGCGGAGGAACTCGTGCTGCATCTGGCCGGGTCCGTGGACGGTGAGGCCAAGGCGCCCCTGCTGTGCGTGCTGGGCTGGATACAGTGGTGCCGGGGGCGGGGTACCTGGGCGGGGGCATACTTTGTGGAATCCCAGAAGTTTGTTCCGGAATACAGGCTCGCGCAGCTGCTGGACAGGCTGTTGCAGGTGGGATTTGTGGCGGCATGGGCCAAGGACCAGCAGACGGCCTGGCCCGGGTATCGCCGGCAGGTGGAGGCTGCCTGAACCGTGCCGGGAGGCGCGGAAAACATGAGACAATGGAGGCCGCGACCCGGTTGGGTCCGTGTTTTGCGCCGCACTTCGTGCTGGCGGTTCTTTTTCGATAAACCCCATGCGTGGCGGCGGGAACAATGCCACTCCACGGGGAGTTATACGTAAAGACCCTCCAGGTGGAAGTGATGCGCAAAGGCAACACGGACTTGACAGGGTCATAGTGGTGTTGCCCCAAGGTAACTCCACAGACCGCCGCAAGAAAGGTTTTCTGTGTCTGCTACTTCCAAGAGCAAAGACTCCGCAACGATCGAGGTCAATGACCCAGCCGACGCGCCGCTGACCCCGGCACAGAAGCGCGCGGCCACGAAGAAGGCCGCCATGGCTTCGGCCGGCAAGGCCGCCCCGAAGGCCGCCGTCCGCCGCACCAAGGCCGCCAAGGTCGAAGAGGAAGCTGCCGACGTCGCGGTCGAGGAGGAAGATCCGGAAACGGGCTCCGAGAAGGCTGCCCTGCCGGCCGCCACGGGCACGGGCTTTGTCTACTCCGACTCCGACGACGACGACGCCCCCGTCCAGCAGGTCATGTCCGCCGGGGCCACGGCGGACCCGGTCAAGGACTACCTGAAGCAGATCGGAAAGGTTGCACTGCTCAATGCCGAGCAGGAAGTCGACCTGGCGCTGCGCATCGAGGCCGGCCTCTTCGCCAACGAAAAACTGAATTCCGCCGAGGCCGACACCATGGACGTGCAGCTCAAGCGCGACTTGCAGCGCATCGTGCACGACGGCAAGCGGGCCAAGAACCATCTGCTGGAAGCCAACCTCCGCCTGGTCGTGTCCCTGGCCAAGCGCTACACCGGCCGCGGCATGCTGTTCCTGGACCTGATCCAGGAAGGGAACCTGGGCCTGATCCGCGCCGTCGAGAAATTCGACTACACCAAGGGCTTTAAGTTCTCCACCTACGCCACCTGGTGGATCCGCCAGGCCATCACCCGCGCCATGGCCGACCAGGCGCGCACGATCCGCATCCCCGTGCACATGGTGGAGGTCATCAACAAGCTGGCCCGCGTCCAGCGCCAGATGCTCCAGGACCTGGGCCGCGAACCCACGCCCGAGGAGCTGGCCAAGGAATTGGACATGACGCCCGAGAAGGTCGTCGAGGTGCAGAAGTACGGTCGCGAGCCCATCTCGCTGCACACCCCGCTCGGTGAAGACGGCGACTCCGAGTTCGGCGACCTCATCGAGGACTCCGAAGCCGTTGTCCCCGCCGACGCCGTGTCCTTCACGCTGCTGCAGGAACAGCTGCATTCCGTCCTGGACACCCTCTCCGAGCGCGAGGCAGGCGTGGTGGCCATGCGCTTCGGGCTGACCGACGGGCAGCCGAAGACTTTAGACGAAATCGGCAAGGTTTACGGTGTCACGCGCGAGCGCATCCGCCAGATAGAGTCCAAGACGATGTCCAAGCTGCGCCACCCGTCACGCTCGCAGGTCCTGCGCGACTACCTGGACTGAGCCACCTCGGCACCCGGGCAGCGCTGTACCTTGGGCCCACGCGCCCGGGGGTTCCCGGCCCGAGGCACAAGGTACGAGGCGCAAGGTAAGAGGCACAAGGTACGGGCGGCGTGGGTCACTTCCTTGCAAGCAGGCAGGCGGCGGCCTCCGTGCGGCTGGAGGCGCCGAGCTTGCGCATGATCGCCGAGACGTGCACGCTGGCCGTCTTCGCGCTGATGAAGAGCCGCTCGCCGATTTGGCGGTTCGTGAGCCCGTCGGCCACAAGGGCCAGGACCTGGTGTTCCCGCTCCGTCAGTTCGTCGGTGTTGGGGCGGTGCCTGGGCCCGTCCAGCGACAGCCCGGCCCGTGCGGCAAAGTCGCGGCCCAGCCCGGCCACCAGGCGGGCGCCCAGCGCCTCGGCGCCGTCGACGGCCGCCCGCAGGGCAGCCGCCGCCTCCATCCGCCGTCCGGCGGCCAACTCGGCCTCCCCGGCCCGCAGCCCGATGTAGTGGCGCAGGTGCGCCGGCAGGGCGGCCGCAAGGCCCTCGGACCGGTGCCATGCGGCGGGGTCGTCGCCCGTCCCCAGGCGCCCGCCGAGTTCCGCGTCAAAAAGTGCCGCCCAGGCGGCATGGGTGGGCCAAAAGGAGTCGCGGGCCAGCACGGCACGCAGGCGGGACTCGTCGTCGCCGGCCGGCTGCGCCATGGCCGGCTGCGTCCCGGCCCGGCGCCGCGCGGCAAGCACCCTCGCGGCCAGCGCCAGCAGGGGCAGGTCGTAGCCCGGCAGCGGCCGGAAGTCGGGGCCAAGGACGAACAGGACTTCCTCCCAGGCGCGGTCCAGCTCGCCGCCCGCCCAGGCCAGCTCGGCCCTGAGCGCGGCGAAATGCAGGCGGGACTGCATTTCCACGGCCGCCAGCTCGCGCAGCAGCGACTCCCACCGCCTGAACAGGCCCTCCGCGCCCGCCACGTCCCCGCCCCACAATGTCAACCAGATTTTCGAGCGGATCAGGTAGCCGTGGAAGGAACTCGGCGGGGAGAGCTGCAGGTTGCGTTCGAGCAGCGCGGACGCCCTCGCCCAGTCGCCGCGCGCAAACAACGGGTCCACGGCGTTCGAGGACAGGATGGCGCCCGAGGTGCGCGCCACGCCGAGCTGCCGGGCACGCTCGATCCCCGCCTCGGCAACCTCAATTGACTCGTCGTAGAGTCCCAGCAGGTTCAGGGCGTCCGAATAGTTGACCCGAAAACGCAAAAGCGCCTGCCCGTGGCCTTCGGCCAGGTGCTCGGCCGCCTCCACGTCCTCCCGGCCTCCGGCAATGTCCCCGGAGCCGATCCGGGAAACACCGCGCAGGTTGGCGGCCACGGAACGCTCCTCGGCGTTTCCGATGGCCGTGGCCAGCTCCAGCGCTTCCGACGCCTCGGCCACGGCTTCCTCCAGCCTCCCGGAGAGCATGAGCCGTGCCGCCAGCCAGTTCAGCAGCCTGGCGCGCAGCTTTTCGTCCACCCCGGGCGGGACCAGTTCCAAGGCTTCGCGCAGCAGTGGTTCGGACCCGGGCTTGGCGTTGATGCCAAGGTACGTGGCCTGGGCGGCGAGCAGGCGTGCCCGCTCCGGGCCCGTTGCGGCGGGGTCACGCACTGCCAGCCTGATGACCGCGAGGGACCGTTCCCCGTCCCCTGCCAGGTTGTGCGCCCCGGCCGTGCGCCCCATGAGCCGGTAGCGGGGCATGCCGGCCATCTGTTCCGGCTCGCTGACGCTGTCCCACAGCTCCAGGGCGCGCTCGCCCATGCGGGCCGAGGTCGTGTAGGCAAAGCTGCGCCACGCCTCGCCCATCGCGTCGATGGAGGCCTTGAAGGTCTTGTCGGGGACATTGGCAGCATCCCAGTGGTAGGCGATGGCCGCCGTGTCGCGGCGCGCCGGGTCCTGGTTTTCCAGCGCCTGCGCGTAGCGGGTGTGGAAGCGCGTGCGTTCACCCGGGAGCAGGTCGGAGTGGATCGCTTCGCGCAAAAGGGCGTGCCGGAACGTGTAGCTGTCGCCGTCAATGGTGATCAGATTGGCCTGCTGGGCCAGGCGCGCCGAGGCTTCGAAGCCGTCCTCCACCTGGTCAAACGCGTGCTCCGCCAGCGCGTGCGGCACGCAGGTCCCGCCGGCTGCAATCACGCGCAGGAAATACTGGACGGGCTCGTCCATCCTCTCGTACCGCGCCAGCAGCAGGTCCCGGAGCGACGAGGGGAGTTCCGTGGTGGAAGCGCAGGCGCCCAGCCCCGCCAGCTCCTCGACGAAGAACGGAATGCCGTCGCTGCGGGAGAGTACATTTTCCACAAGCTCGTAGTCGGCGGGGGCCGCCGTGATGGCCTCAAGCTGCTGGCGCACCTGTTCCCGGTTGAGCCGGCCGAGCTGGATGTTCTTGGCGAAGCGGCCGCGCTCCACTTCGGCCAGGAAGGCCCGCAGCGGGTGCCCCCGGTGAACATCGTCCGTGCGGTAGCTCATGACGAGCAGGAACTGGCCGCCGTTGAACGCGCGCAGGATGAAGCTCAGGACGGCCAGGGTGGACTCGTCCGCCCAGTGCAGGTCCTCCACCACGACGACGGTCGGCCGCCCCTCCGCGGCACGTTCCAGGACGGTGCTGACCGCTTCCAGCACCAGGTTTGCCGTGGAATTCCCCGGCTCCGGCATGCCGGCTTCCGGCAGCAACAGCGAAAGCGCGTCCCGCCCCGGACCGGCAAGGTCCAGCAGCCCGGCCAGGCCGGTTTCTCCGGCCAGGTCCCGCAGCACCGCCGTAATGGGTGCATACGGCGTGGCGAGCGGGCCCAGGTCAACGCACTGGCCGGAGAGGATGCGGGCCGTCCCGGAGATGCCGTTGAGGAATTCGCGCAGCAGCCGGGTCTTGCCGAGGCCGGCCTCGCCGGCAACCACCACGGCCTGGGGCTTGCTCTGCACGGCGAGCCCGTAGGCGTCGGTGAGGGCGCGCAGTTCCTCCTCACGCCCAATCATGTGGCTGCCGGCCTGCGATGACTGCATATAACCATCCTGCCACGCCCCGCCGCCGCGCAGCAGGGCCGTCACGCGTTGGAATGGACCGCGTCCACGGGGGGTCTTGCCGGTGAGGGGCTGCGGTGGATGCGCAGCTGCAGCCGCTGCCGCAACCGCTGCGAAACGGTCGGGTTCCGCTGGAACCGGGGGTCCGCCCCCTCCGCACCGCGCAGCAGCCGCCGCTGTTCCAGTGCCACCGCCAGCTCGCGTTCGTTCTGCTGCCGCGTCATGAGTGCCATGAAGTCGTTCATTGCCGTCCCCTTGCCCAGGAAATGCCTTGTTTGATGACTCCATCCTTCGCCGTTGGCCACGGCCGAACATCGGGCAGATGCCTTATCTTGGGGCGGCGCCAGGGCGCCCCGCCCCGCTAAGGCGCCTTAGCCGGGGACGCGCCCACGGTGGGGAGAGGCAGGCCGGCGGGGTCCGGCGTCGTGCTTTCCATGGAGTTTCCGGCGCG
>NZ_JAAMFM010000045.1 GCF_013376105.1 Arthrobacter wenxiniae | reverse complement strand
AACCCACAGGCCAATGAATGTCTCCTGCCGGTCCGGCCCAGTGCGGCTGTTATGGAGAATGCCTGCCACATGCGACGCCATGGTGCGGCGGTCCTCAGGTGAGAGTCGCGGTGGTGAAGCCGCCGGGAGCCAGGGCCGCCAGGATTGTGCCGTAGACGGCGCGTGAGTACCACCGAGTTCCGGTCCCGAATCATAACTGGATTGCCGTGCTTTTAATCCAGTACTGTCCGGATGCCTTGGGCATCCGGCAGCTTGGCCAGCTGGGCGCCTACGCGCCACAGTTCGACGAAGGACGCCCCAGGGACACGAGGGCGCGGGCTGGAACACGTCGTGCTTGAAACAAGGTGAAACCTCAAAACAACGCGTGATTTGTTCGATCTTTGGATCGCCTGTTCGACCACTCTCGCCCTTTGAAAACGTCACCGCTGTGGCGTCTAATCCGACGTTTACGACGAGTGGGGGTTACTCCTTGTGGCCTTCCTGAAGGGCGAGAATTTCATCTTGGTAGGCCAGATGCAGATTGGCGATCATCGATGACGTTGTGAGTTTGCCGTGGAGTAGCTCCTCCGCCTTGCGAAGTCGGTAGCGCACGGTATTGGGATGAACGAAAAGGTGTTTGGCGACTTTGGCGACATCTTGGTCGAGCGCGAGGTAACAAACCACTGTGTTTCGTAGCTCGGCCTCAGCATTGAGCTCCCGCGAGAATGCGGATAACTTGTCCTCAGTCATTGGTGATGCACGCAGGGCTAGCAGCCACGTAGCCGGGTCCACTTCATCGAGCCTGACAATGGTCCCATGCACGGGCACTGCGGCCCCCGACGCTCGGGACCGCCGCCGGGCGATTTTTCTGGCGGTCTCTGCTTCCCTGAACGCATCGGGAGCGCTGGCCAAATCGGTAAAAGGTTCAGACAACCCCATGTCCATGGCCTTCCCGGCCATATCCAACCATTCCGGTAGGACACTTGAGTTCGAGACTATGGCGTGCAGGCCGTCTGTGTGGTCGGAGGTTCGTCCGCTCTCGGCCAGGAGCAGTCCGAGCCCTGTGACCATGGCTCTTTCCATCAATTCATTGACCAGTGGAGCGTGCAGGGCGGTACCGCCGATCGTTGAGGCTACGATGGCCCGCAAGGACTCGTAGGGGACCATGCGAAAGACTCGCATCCGCTCCCAATGCCGGTATTCGCGGGCCACGGAAATGCCGTCCTGCAAGGACGTTAGCAACTGGACATTTTCGTGGCGTTCACGCGACGTGGCGACCTGGTTGATACCGTTGATGGCGCCCAGCAGACGCTGGGTGGTGTCCAGGAGAGACTCGCCCAATTCAGAAAGCACCGCGCTGTTGCGCGTGGCGATGGCCACCGTATAGCCGGTGCCGCGCAACACTAATGAGCGGGCCAGGACGTGCCACCGGCCAATGTCCAGCGGCCCCGCACCCTCATGCTGGGCCACCTCATTGAAGATCAGCCGGGTGGGACCTTCCCCGGTGGACTCGACAATGCGGCCGGAATCCTCATAAAGGACCGCCGTCCCCCGGCAGGCCGAGCCAAGCCGTTCAATCAGCGCCTTCACAGGGTTGTCTGCCGAAAGACTGTCCAAGAGTTCGTTACTGATCCACATGGCGCGTTTGATCAGGTAGGAGTCAGGGGAAGACTTCGACTGATTGACAAAATTCTCGACCACGTAAAACGGCACCTGGGCTGCCACTGTGTACAACGGGAACCCTGCGCGCCGGCAGGCGTCAACCAAAGGCGCCGGCACGTGGTCAAAGTAGACACCGATTCCAAAGAACAGCGCGGTAATCCGCGCAGCCTTCAGGTCCGCCACCAGTCTCGAGGCCATGATCGGATCCGGGCCTGCTGAATCGACAAATCTCAGTCCTGTGGTCAGAACAACCCAATCCTGTTCAAACCACCTCCCAGGATCCTGGATTTCAGTTGTGTGCGCGCCTCGTACCGGCAGCAGCCCATCCCCGGCAACCACCGCTGTCAACTTCAACGACGGCTCGTTCACAACATCTGCGAGCGTAAAAGTAGAACTGTCAGGCATCATGATCCTTGAATTTCAATGCCGAACCCAGTGCTCACGGGTATTTACGGCGTTCGTTGTGAAAATTACAAATTCCCCCACAATTGATTTTAGTTCCTCCAGTGACAATAGTGATGCCCATCACCCACAGTTGTTTCTAACCACAAACCAGATCAATCCATCCCAAGGGAACGAGGCCAAAAACATGGCAACTGTCCGTGTAGCAGTCGATGTCGGGGGCACCTTTACCGACGTTTGTATTTTTGACGAAGAATCTCAGCGGATGCGGGTCACCAAGGTCCCATCCACGCCTTCGGACCCCATGGTTGCGGTCATGAACGGTGTCAAAAGGGCCGAGATCAAGCTCTCGGATGTGTCCCTGTTCTCACATGGCACCACCGTGGCCACGAACGCGCTGATTACCCGCAATTTTCCGTTGGCCGCCATGGTGACCACCCGTGGTTTCCGCGACGTCATAGAAATCAGAGACGGAACTAAGGACGATCTCTGGGACGCGTACAACGACGTTTCCGGCCCGTATATCCGACGCAGGGATCGTTTTGAGGTTACCGAGCGAACCGACTTTGCCGGGCACGTGATCACCCCACTGGATGAATCCGATGCCCGCCGGGTTGCGGCCCTCCTTCGCAAGCGCGGCGTCAAGACGATCGCCGTGTGCTTCCTCAACTCCTACGCCAATCCGGAGCACGAACTCCGCATGCGACGGATTTTGGAGGAAGAGATCCCGGATGCCAATGTCACCACTTCCGCCGAAATCCTGCCGGAAATCTTTGAACATGACCGCTTCAACACGGCCGTCTCAAATGCAGTTTTGGCCCCATTGGTGTCCGGCTACGTCAACCGTCTGGCCGACGAGCTCAAAACAGGCGGATACCAGGGGGACCTGCTCCTGCTGCATTCCGGCGGCGGCTCCATGACCCCCCGGATGGTCAAGAGGTACCCTGTCCGCCTGGCGGCCTCCGGCATTGCCGCAGGAGCCATAGCAGCCAAGCATATTGCCCAGCAGTGCGGCTACGAGAACGCCGTCAGCCTCGACATGGGCGGCACCTCGACCGACATCGCCCTCATCTCCGGCGGAGAGCTACGTATCACCAAGGAATGGCAGGTGGAATATGGCCACCCCATCGTGTTCCCCAGCATTGAAGTGCTCACCATTGGTGCCGGTGGCGGCTCACTGGCGCACATCGACATTGCCGGTTCCCTGCGCAATGGTCCGCAGTCCGCTGGCGCCGACCCCGGCCCCGCCTGCTACAACAGCGGCGGCGATCAACCAACCAATACCGATGCGAACATCGCACTGAACCGTTTGGGCAGTTCCCTCGCCGGCGGCGCCAAGACATTGCAGCGCCCACTGGCCCTGGAAGCGATTCGCCAGGAGATCGCCGAGCCGCTGGGCATGGCAGAGGACCAAGCAGCACACGCCGTGTTGCAGGTCGCCAACGCCAATATGGCCGACGCGGTTCGCCTGATTTCCATCCGCCGCGGCTACGACCCCCGAGACTTCGCCCTCATCGCCTTTGGCGGCGCGGGCGCCTTGCACGGCGCGGAGGTGGCCCGAGAGCTCGACATCCCCACCGTCGTCGTGCCACCCAACCCGGGCGTGACCTCAGCCCTGGGCTGCCTGTTGGTAGACATCAGCCACGACCTGTCGGCCATGTACACGGCCCTGGCTGACGTTGCGGATACGGAGGATTTGGAGGCCCGTTTCGTGGAGCTGGAAACCGAGGCCAGCGCCCGGTTGCGTCACGAGGGCGTTGCCGAAGAAGACTCGGTGCTGCAGCGGACCATTTCCATGCGCTACCACGGCCAGTGGCGATCCCTGGCGGTGCCGATCGGCTCGGGCCGCGGATCGCTGCAGGACGCCATCCAGACGTTCCATCAGGAACATGAGCGTGAATTTGCGTTCCGCCAGGACGACCAGCCGGTGGAGATCTATCAACTGGCGCTCTCCGCTGTCGGCAAAACCCCAAAACCGACCTTCCTTCCGGCCCGGAACCCGGTTACGGACCCGGGAGAACCGGCCACTCACCGGCAGGTGTTCTTCGGCGACGACGGCTGGATTGAGACCCCCGTCTATGACCGCGGCAGCCTGCCCGCGGGAGCCACTTTCATGGGTCCGGCCATCATCGACCAACTGGACTCCACCACCGTTGTCCCGCCGCGCACCCGGGCAGTGATTGACGAATGGCTGAATATCCGCATCCACCTGAAGAACATCGGCAACGAAGAGGAGCACTCCAAATGACTGACACACTCGTTTCGTCACCTAGCGGCAAGGATGCGGCCACCCGCTCAACACACCACGGCGCCGGCTCGCTGCACGGCCTTGACCCTGTCACTTTTGAGGTGCTCAAGAACGCGTTTGCCACGAGTGTGGACCTGATGAGCGAACAGATATTGCGCACGTGCTATTCCTTTGTCATCTACTCCAGGGACTTCTCCTCGGCACTCTGCGATGCCCAGGGCAACACGGTCATGCAGGGCAGCGGTGATATTGCCGTCCATGTGGGAACCCTGCATTTTCAATGCAAGGCCGTTCTGGAGGAATTCGGCCAGGACATCCACCCCGATGACGTCTTTGCCATCAACGACCCCTACCGCGGCGGCACGCACTTCAACGACGTCAGTTTCATTCGTCCCGTTTTCTCCGACGGCGAGATCATCGCCTTCGCCCAGAACAAGGGCCACTGGGCGGACATCGGCGGGAACGTGCCCGGTTCCTTCGATGTCAATGCCAAGGAGCACTTCGGGGAGGGCTTGCGCATCACCCCCGTGCGAATCTGGAGCAAGGGCGTCTTCCTACACGATGTGGCGCAGCTGCTGGTCTCCAACACCCGCGCCCCCCAGCAAGCCATGGGTGACCTCCACGCCCAGTCGGAGGCAACCGCCGTCTGTGAGCGCGAGGTTCAGCGCCTCGTACGGAAGTACTCAAAGGCCACGGTGGTGGCTGCCATGCAGGAAACCCAAGACTATGTGGAGCGCATAGTCCGGCGTCGGCTCGAAACCCTGCCGCAAGGCACCTGGGAGACCACCGACTACATAGACTCAGACCCTGGCAAGGAAGAGGGTCTGGTGCCGATCAAGATCAAGCTCACCCTTGACGGCCAGGGAATCCACTACGATCTCAACGGTTCCGCCCCTGCCGTGGCCACGTTTCTCAACTCCGGCTACGGCACCACCTTCTCCGCCATCTACGCCGGAACCAAAACTTTCTTCCCCGACATTCCCCTGAACTCAGGATTCTACGCCGCGGTCAATGCGGACATCGGCCCGGAAGGCACCGTGGTCAACGCCGGCTGGCCCTATGCCGTGACAGGCTTCTGCTCGGGGCCCTACGAAAAGCTCATGAACGGCATCTTTGAACTGTGGAGCCAGATCATGCCCGAACGTGCCATGGCCTGTGCCTTCAATCTGGAGTATCTGCTGGTGGGCGGCCGGGACAAGCGCAGCGAGCCCGCCCCGTATTTCATGTGGTACGACTGGATGGCAGGAGGCTGGGGCGGCCGGGCAAGCAAGGACGGCGCGGGAGCCAGCGCCCCGGTCTTCGGCCCGGGCCTGGCGGTGCAGCCGGTGGAAGGCCAGGAGAGGCTGTCCCCCGTCCTGACAACCGTTCACCAGATCGCGATGGACTCCGGTGGTCCCGGCCGTTTCCGCGGCGGTGTCGGCATTGAAAAGGGCGGGACCCTCACCGACGCCACCAACACTGTCATGAGCTACTGCTGCGACCGTGCACGCTCCATCACCTGGGGCATCGAGGGCGGCCTTCCATCCATCCCCCACGGCGTCTGGCTGAACAAGGGCACCGAGGACGAAAAGTTCCTCGGCTCCAATTTTTCCTCCGTGCCCCTGGAATCCGGAGACTCCTTCACCCGGCCCTCCGCCGGCGGAGGAGGCTTTGGGGACCCACTGGAACGGCACCCGCAGGAAGTACTAGATGATGTCATCGACGGCTACGTTTCAATTGGCCGTGCTGCCTCCGACTATGGTGTGGTCATCACCGAGATCGACGCCGAACTGGACGACTTCCTCCTCGACGAGGCCGCCAGCGACCTCCTGCGCACCGAGATCCGCTCCCAGCGGGCCGGATGGCTCACCGAGGATGCTGCCGACGTCGCGGCACGCTACCGCAGCGGCGAGACGGACATGCTCGACGTGATCCGCCGCCACGGAGTGATCCTGGACTGGGGATCCGGCGAACTATTTCCCAACACCACGGCGCAGTTCCGTACCCTCATGGAACGACGTTCGGCCTCGCACTGGAAGTGATCTGCCGCTTCCCGCAGATCGGAAGCAACCCCGTATTTCCAGTATCCGGCACCAGCCACAACTAGCCAGCTTGGCACAGGCGGCCCTGCCCCTGTGCCAAGCCCCGTTTTCAGGAGCATTCCATGTCAACAACCAAGGCAGCTAACACGACCGATATCAACGATGAGACCCAAATGGGGCGCGGCTCGCTCACCATGGCCTGGTACGGCCTGGTCAGCGCCATGTTCTTCGTGTACATTGGCGCCGCCCTCGCCGTGGCCTATGGCACAGCAAACGCAATCATAGGGCTCATCTTGACGATCATCACCTTTGGCGCCATCAACCGCGTGCTGTCCAGCTACGCCCTCCGGCACCAGCTCACCGTCGCCCAATTCTCCCGCAGCCTCTTAGGTCGCAGCGGCTCCATTCTGGCCACACTCATTTTCGCCGCCACGGCCATCTACTACGCCGTCTTCGAAGGCTCCATCGTGGCATTCGCCTTCCAGGCGCAGTTCGGCGGCCCGATTGCCTTGTGGTGTGCCGTGGTGGTGCTCTATTCGACACCGCTTGTAGCCGGCGGGGTGCGCAATTTCCTGGACAAAATCAACGGCTGGCTCCTGCCTCTGTATTGGGGTGGACTGATCATCGCCGTCGCCTGGGCAGGCACGGCACACGGTTTCACACCCAACTGGCTCACCCACGCAGTGCCGTCCCTGGGCTTCGCCGCCGGCGGCCCCGGCTGGCTGGCCACGTTCGCCGCCTACATGGGCGTCTGGATCCTCATGATGTACACCATGGATTTCGCCGCGCTCGGGAAGCAAAAAGATGAGAGGTTCCACAAAAAAGTCACGTTCGGCTGGTTGTTCTACACACTGGCGTTCGGCGTCAACGCCCTGATAGGTATATTCCTCACTTTTACCCTGCCCGGCGTAGAGGCAACCGAAACCGGAGTGGCCGGCGGCCTGGTAAAGCTGATGGGCATCTTCGGTCTGGTGGTGGTGTTTGCCTCACAGACACGGATCAACACGGCCAACTACGCCATGGGCATCTCCAACCTGCGTGAAGCAGGCGAACGGATCCTGCACATCAAACTTCCTGCCCTGTTGTGGACGGTGCTTGGAGCAGCCATCATTTTCGCACTCATGCTGCTGCCTGTTGTTCACTATCTGCTGTTGGCACTTGCCTGGCAGGGCGTCTTAGTCACCGGTTGGGTGTCCATCGCCCTGACGCAGATTGCCTTGGACCACCGCGAAGGCCAGGCTGCCGAGCCCGGTTGGATCCCAGATCACTCCTTCCGCGCGGTCAACGTTCCTGGGGTGACTGCCTGGCTGGTTTCCGCGGCCGCGGGCCTGGTCATCCTTCAGTCGCACGTGGCCTGGGGTGCGAGCCTGGGTGCCGTCATCACCGCCGTGATTAGCTCCCTGCTCTATGCGCTCCTGCGCCGGGCAACAGGCACCCGCACCGCACTGCGGATCACCTGAGGATGATGGTGTGAACACTCGATTAACAGCATTCTGCACCGCAGAAGGTCAAAACATCCAATAAAAGGCCCTCGGGCGCTGCTAGTTTCGGCTGCAGATACGACTAACTCCGATTGTGAAGGATCACATGCCAGAGAAACCCATGCCCACAGCAACGGGTCCCCTCGCCGGGCTCATCGTCGCCGACTTCTCGCGGGTACTGGCCGGCCCGCTGGCCACCATGTCGCTGGCCGACCTGGGCGCCCGGGTGATCAAGGTCGAACGCCCGGGCGCCGGGGACGACACACGGAGCTGGGGCCCGCCCTACTCCCCCACCGGTGCCACTTACTACGAGAGCGTCAACCGTAACAAGGAATCCGTGTGCCTTGACCTCACCAGCCCCTCCGACCTGTAGCTCCCCAGGGAACTAGCCCCAATGCCGTGAAGTTAAGGGTTCGTTGCTGGCGTCAACCCAGGGGCGTCGGGCAGTGAAAACCCTGAGCTGTTTGGTGGTGAGGGGTCTGCCGGGCTTGGTCGTCTTAAGATGTGAGACGGCCCTTTTAAAGAGACGGAACCCCTGTTAAACATGTGAATGTTCAAGCCCACATGTTGCACAGGAGTTCCTGCATGCCATCGTCTCATTCCCACACCAGTCATGACCAATCCACGACGGATAGTGACGCTGTCACAGCACATTTCCCGCTGGTTTCAGGGAAAGTGTGGGGGCCGGCGCATCTGGGCGAGTTGAGCGTGCACCTGCCGGCTGAGTTGGTCGATGCGGCCCTTGAAGCAACCAAAACGCGTGAACGCCGCATCCGGGCCCTGCCGTCACGGGTGATCGTTTATTTCGTGGTGGCACTGGCCTTGTTCCCCGAACTGGGGTACAAATCTGTGTTCGCCAAACTCTGCCTCGGTGCCGGGGTGTTGGGCACTGTGAGCGCCAGCGCTTTGGCCCAGGCACGCCGGCGGATCGGGGTCGGGCCGCTGCGGTGGATCTTCGAAATACTGCGTGGAGGCGCCCCGACCGTCTCCGGTGCCGGGGACTGGTTCGGTGCCTTGCTGATCTGCGCGATCGACGGCACGATCTTGTCCCTGCCCGACACCGCGCCGATCCTTGCCAGGTACACCAAGCAAGCTGGCTACCACGGCGGCACCGGCTACCCCCAAGCCCGGGTGGTGGCCTTGATCGCCTGCGGCACCCGCAGCATCATTGATGCCGTGTTCGGGCCCACCAGCATCGGGGAAACAACCCAGACCCCGGCCCTGCTGCCAAGCATGGGACCGGGAATGATCATCCTGGCCGATAGGAACTTCGCCGCCGCGGCCCTGCTGCACCGGATCAGCGAGACCGGGGCGCACTACCTGGTGCGGGTGAAGAACGCCCGCCACCTCCCCATCCACCAATCACTGAAAGACGGGTCGTACCTCTCGGTGCTGGCCGGCCGGAAAGTCAGGGTCATCACTGCAGCCATCACCTTGCACACCTCCGACGGGGACCGCACCGAGACGTACCGGCTGATCACCACGCTGAGCGACCCGGCCCAGGGCACCGCCGGGGAGCTAATGGGCTTGTATCACGAGCGTTGGGAAATCGAGACGACCTTCCGTGAGATCAAATCCACCATGGGTGGCGGCAGGGTGCTGCGTTCACGCACCGTAGCCCTGGTTGAGCAGGAAATCTATGCCCTGTTGATCGCCGAGCAACTGCTGCGCTGCGCCATGACTGAAGCCACCAACGCCATCCCCGGACTGGACCCGGACCGGGCCAGTTGCACCATCGCCCTGACCCTGGCCAGAGACATGATCGTCCTCGGACCGGCAACCAGCACCCGCCCCGGACCCGGCTGGCAGGCGCTGGCGGGACGGATCGGAGACCACCTCCTGGCCAACCTGCTGCCCCCACGCAGGCTGCGTACCGGCCCACGGACCGTCAAACGAGCCATCTCGAAATACCAAGCCCGCGCCACCAAACCCCACGGACCAACCCAACCAGCCCGGCTCACCATAGAAATCATCAACACCACGGTCGGGTTGACAGAATCAACCCGACCTTAACTTCACGGCATTGGAACTAGCCCTGCGTGCAGACGTCCTCGTGGAGAACTTCAAGCCCGGCGGCATGGCGGGGCTTGGCCTGGGATATGAGGAACTGTCAGCCGCCAACCGGCGCTCATCTACGCCTCCATCACCGGCTTTGGCAGTGGCGGCGGGGCCGGGCTCATGGGGTACGACTTCATCGTCCAGGCCCTGGGCGGCCTGATGAGCATCACGGGCGAGCACGACGGCGGTCCGGTCAAGGCCGGCGTGGCCCTGGTGGACGTCCTGACCGCCAAGGACGCGACCGTCGGCATTCTGGCAGCCCTCGCGGCCCGCACCTCAACTGGGCGGGGCGCCCATCTGGAGCTGAACCTGCTCTCCAGCCTGCAGGGCGCCCTGGCCAACCAGGGCCAGGCCTTTCTGGGTGCCGGGAAGGTTCCGACCAGGATGGGCAACGATCATCCCTCGATCGTGCCCTATCAGCTCCTTGAGTGCTCGGACGCGCCCCTGGCCGTGGCGTGCGGCAACGACGGACAATTCACCAAGCTGACCCGGGTCCTGGGGATTCCCGACATTGCGGTGGATCCGCGCTTTGCCACGAACAATGCCCGTGTGGCACACCGCGACGAGCTGGTGCCGATCCTGGAGGCGGCCCTGTCCACAGGCACCGCAGTCCACTGGCAGGACACGCTGACGGACGCCGGCGTCCCGGCAGGACATGTCGCAGGAATCGATGAAGGCCTCGAGTACGCCCAATCCCTGGGGCTGGAACCCACCATCGAGGTCCACGACGCCGCTGGCGTTCCCGTGGGCCGGCAGATCCGCAACCCCATCACCTGGACGCCTCCCATCCCTGTCCGTACGGAAGCCCCTCCGCAACTGGGCGAACACGACGCCGCAGTTCTGTCGTGGCTCGGAGATCGCCTTTCTGCGGCCAGCAGTAGCGCCGCGTCCGGCGGCTGACCCGTCCCGGCAGGCTGGTTCTGCGCTATTCCGCGCGCAGTGCCAGCCACAAGTTGGCGGCCACACCCGGATCGTCGGGATCGGCTCGAAGCAACCTTGTGGCAATGCCCATGCGGTGCCGCAGGGAATTGCGGTGCACGGTGCACCCCCAGTGCCCGGGCCGCGCCTTCCCACTGTCCTCTGTGCAGCAAGTAAGCCCGCACCGTGGCCACGAGGTCCGCATGCGCTTAACCCCTTAGCGCGGCCCCCCAATCCTGGACTCGCGGATCCAGCGCCCCTGGCATTACCTCAAGAATCTGGCCAATCACTAACTTGTCCACGCGCGCTCTACATGGCCAACCCCAATGAACGGCTTACAACATCGCAAGGCCCACTGCGGATGTTTCTTCACGTGTCTTCGGTACACCGGTCATTTTCCGTTCCCCAAAGACATTCCATGCTCATTCCCGACTACAGGGCTTCGAGGATGCTGACGTAGTTGGCGATTCCGACGCCGCC
This sequence comes from Arthrobacter wenxiniae, assembly GCF_013376105.1. Taxonomy (GTDB): domain Bacteria; phylum Actinomycetota; class Actinomycetes; order Actinomycetales; family Micrococcaceae; genus Specibacter; species Specibacter wenxiniae. The sequence goes on along the minus strand of NZ_JAAMFM010000045.1, from coordinate 14,303 downwards.
CATGTTTTGCACTGCGGCACGTCGCGGGCCGCGCAGCTGCATGTCGCCGGCCGTGCCGGTAAGTTGCATTGCGGCGATGACGTGTTGGGAGACGCCGGTGGCGCCGACGGGGTGTCCCTTGGCCTTGAGTCCGCCGGAGACATTGATGGGAAGTTTCCCATCCTTGTAGACCCAGCCTTCCTCGATGGCGCGGTGGCCCTGGCCTGGTTCGGTTAGGGCCATCGCCTCGTACGTGAGCAGTTCGGCGATGGTGAAACAGTCGTGGACTTCGGCGAAGTCCAGGTCACCAAGTCCGAGACCGGCCATGGCGAAGGCGCGCTCAAATGACGCACGGACACCCACAAAGGCTGTCGGGTCGCGGCGTTCCGTGGGGAGGAAGTCATTCGCGTGGCCGAACCCGGCCAACCGCACTGGTGTGGTGGACCCGCCAGTGCGGTGGGTGGAGAGTATGACGGCGGCGGCACCGTCGGAGATGGGGGAGCAGTCGGTACGACGCAGCGGATCGGCGACCATCGGGTTCTTCTCCGAGACGTTGCGGCAGAAGTCCTCGCCGAGGTCCTTCCGGAGTTGGGCGTAGGGGTTGTCGACTCCATTGCGGTGGTTCTTGGCCGCTATGGAGCCCAGAACATCTCCCACGCTTCCGTAGCGTTTTTCGTAGTGCTTGGCGACTTCGGCGAAGAGTCCGGTAAAGCCGGTAGTGGAGGGCTTGCCTGCCATGTCGTAGTCCGCGCCCAGCAGGGCTGCCCCGACGACATCAGCACCGGCCTGGGTCATCTTCTCTGCACCAATTACGAGCACCGTCTTCGCGGTGCCGGCGAGCAGTGCCTTGGCGCCTTGCTGCATGGCGGCGGAGCCCGACGCGCAGGCGTTCTCCACACGGGTTGCCGGGACATTGGCCAGTTGCTCGGATACCTGCAGAGCCAGTGAGGAGGGAAAGGCGAGGGGCATCATACCGGCGTTAAACTGGCCCAGGTAGATTTCATCAACCTGCCCAGGTTCAATTCCGGCGTTGGTGATGGCTTCGGTGGAGACCTGGATGATGAGAGATTCCAGGGTCTCCTCGGACAGCTTGCCAAAGCGGCTGTGGCCCCATCCTGTGAGCAGGATGTCTTTGCCAAATTGTTCGCGCAGGCTCATGCGGGTACTCCTTCAGATGTAAGCTCGAAACTGCTGGTGCTGATGTCGAGGTGGACGGTGAATGAAGTCTCCGTAGAGGCTTGGATATCTTCCACGGTGGCTTTACCGGTATTGTCCGGTCCTATGCTGGTGGTTGCGATGTAGAAGGCTGCCAGGTTGGTGATGATGCGGTTTACCGCGGAGGTGGAACGCACGGCAGCAAAACGAAGTCGACGGCGGCCCCGGACGACATGCAGCATTCCCAGGACGCGGCCGCCCGCGTTCATAAATGCAGCGACCGCAGCTGGAGCTCGCAATTATGTACGGTCTTCCTCATGTGGCCCGACACCATATTCATAGTCAACTTCTTGCCAGCGACCGTTCCGGTACTTTCGCAACCACGGGAATCATGGAGGTGTCAGCCAGGCTCCGCCCCTTGGTTTCCGGCGCCCAAAGGAGGCAAACAACGAAGCCAGCCAAGGTCAGAAGCGCGCCGACCAGCATGGTTGTTCCAGTGCCCAGCACAGAGAGACTGATGGGCAGCAGGTAAACACCCGTCGCGGCACCGATCCGGCTGATGCCGACGGCCGCCCCAACGGCTGTCGCGCGAATCTCCGTGGGAAAAAGCTCGTTGGGATAGATCCACTCCGTGATGTTTGGGCCGCCAGAAATAAAGGCATAGAAGCAGAACGCCAAGAGCACGAACCAGAGCGGTCCCCCGGGGAACAGCCACAGGGCCACCAGCGGCACAGCCATCAGGGCGAATGGAATGACCGTCATGGCCCGGCGCCCACGGGTTTCCACCATCTTGATCGCAGGGAGGCAACCAACGGCAAAGAGAACTGTGATTACCAACTCGCCAATGAGACTCATGGGGCCCTCGACCATACCAAACCCGGCCAGGATCAACGGGCTGAAGGTCAGGAGGGCATATTGGGGCGTGATCTGGGCCAGGTAAAGGGTGCCACACATGATGGTCCGCTTGAGATAGCCACCGGACACGATGGCCTTGAAGGCAGCAAGACCGGTGACTGCAGTGGGTGACTTTACCTCGTCGGGCAGACTGACCACCTTGCCGTACACCTTGGTCAGGATCGCCTCCGCTTCCGCAGTGCGGCCCTTCATAGCAAGCCAGCGAGGTGATTCCGGAATGCCGCGGCGCATCAGCACCACCAGGATACCAAGGACTGCGCTACTGAAGAGCAAGTACCGCCAAGACTCGTAACCGCCGGTCAACGCCACCACCGCAGTGCCGATCATGTAGGCGAAGGACGCACCAACCGACCACGACAGCGCCGAAACGCCGATCATGAAACCACGTCTCTTGGTCGGCGTAAATTCGGTGAGTAGCGAAGTGGCGATGGGATAATCGGCGCCGATGGCCAAGCCGAGAATAAAGCGCAAGACAATCAGTTGCCAAGCGTCGGTGACAAACGCCGAGAGCGCACAGGCGGCCACGAGAACTGTCAGGTCGACGGCGTACATTTTCTCGCGGCCAATCCTGTCCGTGAGGTTGCCGAAGATCGTGGAACCGAACAAAATGCCGACCAGCGATGCGGCCCCAATCAGGCCGGCCGCCACACTACCAATATGCAGGTCCGTCCTGATCCCTACCAGTGCTATGCCGATGATGCTCAGTACGTATCCGTCAAGGAACGGGCCGCCGCAACAGGCAATCAGCAGCTTGCGATGAAATTTTGACGACGGTGCATCGTCAATAACAGCCATAGAATCCACGTTTATCTCCTTTGGGGATGGGACACCCCTGTTGGCGTGAAACAAGTCACAGCAGCATGTCCAAAAACGACAGTATGTGAACACCGCCACCGCCACCACTGTTCGACAGTATGAATTCATGTCGATTTTCATACAACTGTATGATCTTTGACATGACTGAGAGTGCAACAATCCAAAGCCTGCTGGCCATCGAGGCGCTCGGCCTGACCGTTGCCGCGGGCAGCAAAGGCCTGGACGGCCCGGTGCTGTGGGCCCACAGCTGCGAGTTGTCTGATCCCTGGATGTGGCTGGGCCCCAATGAACTACTTATGACGGTGGGCTTGGGCATCCCCAAGCGCGCGGCCGAACAGGTCAGCTTCCTCCAATGCCTGGCCAGGGCCGGGCTTGCCGGGTTGGCAATCGGCGAGGACCTTCTGAGTCCGCCCATCTCGCAAAAAATGCTCGAAGCAGCAGATGCGCTGGACTTCCCCATCCTCATGATTCCTCATCGCATCCCCTTTGTAGCCGTCTCGCGCACTGTGGCCGCCGCCAACTCATCCACCCAGACCCAGCAGATCCTTACCCTGAACCGCCTCTACCGCATCCTTGTGGAACAATCTGACGACGCTTCCACCTTCTTGTCGCGGCTTGAAGGCGTGTTCAACGTCTGCATGGCCGTCATCGACGCCGACACCGGCGCTCCCATCTTGCACGGCAGCCTTGACATTGAGAATCACGACGGCGGTGACGGCGTCAGAACATGGTCGGTCCCCTCCACGCACCCCGCGGTGCTGCACATCAGTGAAGGCAGCGCGTTCATGCTGGACGCCTTCACCGCGCTCCACCTGCGCCATGCCATTGCCGTCGCTGTTGACCGCGTCATAGTTGCCCGACTGGGACGCATCAACCGCGGGACACAGATCATGGCGTCAGTGCTGATGGGGCAGCCGATCCGGATGGTGGACAACACCACCGCCGTCGAACTGGGGATGGAGCCGTCCGACTGGCTGGCGCTTGCGATGCCCACGTGCGACGACGACGACCTGCAGTTGGTACTGGCCCAGGCCGGCATAGCCCAACTGTCGGCACTTTCCGACGGCAACATGCTGGCTGTTGTCAACGCCGATGATGTCAAGGCAGCCTGCGGTCTCCTTCTTGGAAGTGCCCAACGGATCGGCGTTTCGGCCCCCTTCCGGGACCTGCACGGCATCGCGGCCGCCTGCAAGTCCGCACAGTGGGCCCTTGGCTCAATTCGGGAAGGTCAGCGGGGCATCGCCTACCACGCCGACGTTGAACTCTCGCTTCTCCCGCGGTCGGCCGCGGAGGCCCGCAACATAGTCACGAGGGTCCTCGGCTCGATTCACACGGAAAATGACGACGACTCAGTCCTGCTGGCCACGCTCCGCTGCTACCTTGAAAATGACAGGAACTGGAGCACGACCTCGGACGCCCTGGGCATCCACAGGCAGACCCTCGGGTACCGCCTCAAGCGCATCGAGACAGAAACCGGAAGAAGCCTCAAGAGTACGCGGGACTTGTCCGAGCTGTGGATCGCCTGTTCAGCCACCGCGTACCTATAAGCGCCTCAAGTAAAAGCGTCAATCCCGCTGACGACACTCTTCGCCAGTCTAATGAGCAGGCCTGTTTTCTTTGGACAGCTCGTATAAACACTGGTCAAACCATCCAATGAATCTACAGCGGGCCGCTGCTAGCCTCGGCTCATGAGTAAATGACTCCGACGTGAAGGATGGATCCCCATGACACAGTCAACCACGCCCGCCGCCGAAGGCCCCCTTGCGGGGCTGGTCGTTGCCGATTTCTCGCGGGTCCTGGCCGGACCGCTGGCAACCATGGCCCTTGCGGACATGGGTGCCCGGGTGATCAAAGTTGAACGCCCGGGCGCCGGGGACGACACACGGAGCTGGGGCCCGCCCTACTCCCCCACCGGTGCCACGTATTACGAGAGTGTCAATCGGAACAAGGAATCGGTGTGCCTTGACCTGGCGGACCCCGCGGACCTGGCCACAGCCAGGGAACTGGCACTGCGTGCCGATGTCTTGGTGGAAAACTTCAAACCCGGGGGCATGGCCAATCTCGGCCTCGGATACGAGGCACTCTCGGCAGCCAACCCCGCCCTGATTTATGCCTCGATCACCGGCTTTGGCAGCGCCGGCGGAGCCAAGCTGATGGGTTACGACTTCATTGTCCAGGCACTGGGGGGACTCATGAGCATCACGGGAGAGAGTGGGGGTGGCCCGGTCAAGGCCGGCGTAGCGCTGGTCGATGTTTTGACCGCTAAGGATGCCACCATCGGCATCCTGGCCGCACTGGCCGCCCGTGGGGGTTCCGGGCGGGGCTCGCACCTTGAACTCAACCTTCTCTCCAGCCTGCAGGGCGCACTGGCCAATCAGGGCCAAGCCTATCTGGGCGCCGGAAAGGTGCCGGGACGGATGGGAAACGACCACCCCTCAATCGTCCCCTACCAGCTGCTGGACTGCGCCGACGCGCCACTGGCCGTGGCCTGCGGCAACGATGGCCAGTTCAGCAAGCTCGTCCGGGTGCTTGGCCTTCACGCACTCGCCGCAGATGCCCGCTTTGCGACAAACAACTCGCGAGTGGAGCACCGTAGCGAGCTGATCCCCATCCTTGAAGCAGCACTGTCGGCCGGTTCGGCCCTCGATTGGCAGGAAAGACTAACCGACGTCGGCGTTCCGGCGGGCCATGTCTCGGGCATCGACGAGGGCATAGCGTACGCCGAGTCGCTGGGGCTGGAGCCCACCATCGAGGTGTACAACGCCGCAGGCGAGCCCGTGGGCCGGCAGATCCGCAACCCCATCACCTGGACGCCTCCCATCCCAGTGCGCACGGACGCTCCTCCCCAACTCGGCGAGCACGACGCCGTGGTGCGCTCGTGGCTCGCTAACAACTTCAGCAAAGCTGCAGCGAGCACCAACTGATCCCCGCCAAGACGCAGCGGCTGCCCCGGTCTACTCCGACCGCAGGGCCAACCATAGGTTGGCAGCTACGTCCGGATCGTCGGGGTCGGCATGAAGTAACGCCGTGGCAATGCCCATCCGATGCCGCAGGGAATTGCGGTGTACCCCCAACTGCCGGGCGGCGCCTTCCCACTGCCCTCGGTGCTGTAAGTACGCACGCACCGTGGACACAAGGTCGGCGCGGGTATAGCCACGAAGCGCAGACACCCATTCCTGGACCCTAGGATCCAGCTGACCGGCGGCCACTTCAACGATCTGGTGCGGTTCCAGTCTCCGGGCGAGGGCGGTTAGTTCGCCGATCTCCTCGCGCACGCGCCCCAGGGACATGGGGCGGCTGAGCACAGCAGCAACGTCCGTCGCTGGGGAACAGCGTTCGGTAGGATGTCTGTGCCCCTGTTTCCCGGACGTATAGGACTCCGACCGCCCGCCTTGCGCGCCTGCCCCGGAACCTTCCGTGCCCCAGCGGTTAAACGACGGAGGCGTTTCAGCAGGGTCGGTGGTGCCGCCATCGTGCTCGGCATCCAGCAGCCAGCACGCCAAGTTGCCTTCGACATGCAGGAGTCGACTGTCCTGCACGGCCGCGCCGGCGACTGTCCAGCCGGTCTCCCTGGACAATCTGCCTTCGAGTGCCCTGGCGTCGGCCGTTGGGTCATCCGATCCTCGGACCACCAGCACCCGCACGGGACCCGGAGGTACAGTGAAGCCCAGATCGGCGGCCTGGGCACGGCCGGCCTCCACATACCCGGCCAGGAAAAGTTTGGTCACCGCAGATCCAAGTGCAGCGGCCATCTCGTCCTTCTCCTGGGCCTGGGCGGCCTTGAGGGAGAGCAGCACACAAACCGTCAAGATGACTTGCCGGTCCGCGCGGGTGAGCTTGCGCCCGGCTCCGATCGCGAGGAATCCGGCTGCCCGCCGACCCACCAAAACGGGATACTCAACCACGTCCGTGCCGTGGATTTGGAAGGTGGAGGCGGAGTGCGTCGCCGCCATGTCCAACCGGGATGCCTCAACCCATAACTGCCCCAGGATGGCGCGGTTGGATTCTGGCCAAAAGGTCGCAGCGGCATTGTCCGCGGGCAGGTAGGCCGCCCAACCGCCCAGCGCCTGCGCCAGCGCCTTGATCACCGAGGCCAGCGCGTCCGGCTGCGCGGCAGCCTGGGCAAGGGCGGTTTGGGTGCCGAGGCTGGCCGTAAGGTCTGCTTGGCCTTCCTTGCCCACAAGATCCCAGTAGGCACGGGAGACGGCCATGAATGGGGTACCGGTGGGAATGATCAGGAGTTCCAGCCCGGCAGCCTGGCAGGCTTCAGCCAATCCGTGCGGGACCTCGTCCACCCCCGCGCCAAGTCCCAGGCCCAATGCGCCAACGCCACGGGCCACCAGGCGCTGGACATAGGCCTCCATCTTCAGTGCCGGCCCCGCCACAGGGATGCCCGTGGTGAGCAGCAGTTCGCCGCCCTCCAAATACGGCGTGGGATCCTCAAGCTCGGAGATGTGAACCCCGGAGATCTTCCGACGGGCCACCGTGGCCCCCGAAACCGGACGCAGGTCGTTACCGAGCTGATTGTGCAATTGAGCCAGGCTGATCACATTGATGTCCCTTCGGATTGTGATTCCCATCATATGGGCAGTTTGAACAAGAAAACCAAAAAATTGGATGGAACATCCAATGCGAGTGCGCTGGCCAGGCAATAGCTTTATCCCATGACATTGATCCAGAACACACTCCCCCAAACTCGCCACCTCGCCACCACCATCCCGGGTCCCGCCTCCACCGCGCTGCACCGGGAACGTGAAGCGCACGTCACCAGCGGATTCGGCGTCACCCTGCCGGTCTTCATCAACCGTGCCGAGGGAGGCATCCTGGAGGATGTTGACGGTAACCGCATCATCGACCTGGCCGCCGGCATTGCGGTGACCAGTGTTGGCGCCACCAACACCCACGTGCAGGCACAAGTGGCCCTGCAGATGTCCAAGTTCACGCACACCTGCTTCATGGTGACCGAATACGACTCCTTTACCAAGGTGGCGGCCTGGCTCAACACCCACACCCCGGGAGACTTCGACAAGCGCACCGCGCTCTTCTCCACCGGAGCGGAGGCGGTGGAAAACGCCGTCAAGATCGCCCGCGTCGCCACAGGCCGGGAGCGGGTGCTGGTGTTCGACGACGCATACCACGGCCGTTCCCTCCTCACCATGGCCATGACGGCCAAGGTCAACCCGTACAAGAAAGACTTCGGCCCGTTCCCGCCAGAAGTGTTCCGCGCCCCGACCGCCACCCGGCTGTGGGCACACCGCGACGGCGAAACCACCACCGCCACCGCGCTGGCCGGGGTTGAAAGGCTCCTGGTGGAAAATGGCCCCGAAACGTTCGCTGCCATGGTGATCGAGCCCATCCAGGGCGAGGGGGGCTTCCTCATGCCGGCACCGGGCTTTCTGGCGGGCCTGCGCGAATTGGCCACCAAGTACGGCATCGTGTTCGTTGTCGATGAAATCCAGGCAGGCCTGGGCCGAACCGGCAAGCTGTTCGCCAGCGAGTACGAAGGCATCGCCGGGGACATCACCCTGACAGCCAAGGCGCTGGCCGGAGGGCTGCCCCTGAGTGCAGTCACAGGCCGCACCGAGATCATGAACGCCGTACACAAGGGCGGCCTGGGCGGCACTTACGCCGGCAACCCGGTGGCCTGCGCCGCCGCCTTGGGCGTTTTCGAAGCGTTCGAGGACGGCACACTGCTGGAGAACGCGCGGGCCATCGAGGCCACGGTCCGGGAAACGCTGGAGCCACTGGTGGATGGCACGTCCGTCATTGCCGAATTCCGCGGCCGCGGCGCCATGCTGGCCCTCGAATTCACCGACAAGCTCACCTTGGAAACACGCGCTGACCTGGCCGCCGAGGTTGCCGCCAAATGCCACAGCCAGGGCGTCCTCGTACTGGTCTGCGGCACCTACGGCAACGTCATCCGCCTGCTGCCCCCTTTGGTCATTGGCCAGGAACTTCTCCGGGACGGCCTGGCCGTACTGCGCGACGCCATTATTGCCGTCGACGCTGCACAGAAGGACCCTGCACAGAAGACGGAACTGAAGCTGCCAGCAGGCAACCACAGCGGCGCAACTTCCCTGACCGCCGTCTAAACCCTTCCCTTCCGGACCCGCCAACCTTTGGAGTACACCATGACTGAAATATCTGACCTGCTGGACATCGACTCCCTTTTAACCGCCGAGGAACTCGCATTGCGGGACAAGGTGCGTTCCTTCGTTGATACCAGCATCCGGCCCAACATTGCCCACTGGTTTGAAAAGGCCATTTTCCCGCAGGAAATTGTCAAGGAGATGGCAGGACTTGGCCTGTTGGGCATGCACCTGCAGGGGTACGGCTGCCCCGGCCGCTCCGCCGTCGAATACGGCATCGCCGCCCTGGAACTGGAGGCCGGCGATTCAGGCCTGCGCACCTTTGTCAGCGTCCAAGGTTCCCTGGCCATGAGCGCCATCCACAAACACGGCTCCGAGGAACAAAAAAACGAATGGCTCCCCCGCATGGCCACCGGCGAGGTGATCGGCTGCTTCGGCCTGACCGAACCCACCGCGGGGTCCGACCCGGGCAGCATGAAGACCTTCGCCCGCCGCGACGGCGACGACTGGGTCATCAACGGCTCCAAACGCTGGATTGGCATGGCCTCGATCGCCCAGATCGCCATCATCTGGGCACAGACCTCCGACGGCGTCCGCGGCTTCATCGTGCCCACCAACACCCCGGGGTTCAAGGCCACACCCATCGAAGCCAAGCTCTCCATGCGCGCATCCATCCAATGCGACATCGAACTGACCGACGTGCGGCTGCCCGCCACAGCGATCCTGCCCAACGCCAAGGGCCTGCGCGGCCCCTTTGAATGCCTCAACGAAGCCCGCTACGGCATCATCTGGGGAGCCATGGGCGCCGCCCGGGACAGCTACGAAACCGTGGTCAGCTACTCGCAGGAACGCCTGCAGTTCGACAAGCCCCTGGCCGGCTACCAGCTCACCCAGGAAAAGCTTGTCAACATGGCGCTGGAAATCAATAAGGGCATGCTGCTCGCCCTGCAGATCGGCCGCCTCAAGGAAACCGGGAAGCTCCAACCGCACCACATCTCCGCCGGCAAGCTCAACAACTGCCGCGAAGCCATCAAGATTTGCCGCGACGCCCGGGCCATGCTCGGCGGCAACGGCATCACACTGGACTACTCCCCATTGCGCCACGCCAACAACCTCGAATCCGTGCGGACCTATGAAGGCACGGACGAGGTCCACACACTGATCCTCGGCAACCACATCACCGGCATCCCCGCCTTCCGCTAAGGAGCACTCCATGACAATAATTCCAACAGCAGAGTCCCCAGCAGTTGAACTTCAGCACTTGATCGCCGGTCAGTGGTTTCAGGGAAACGGCAGCGCGTTCACCTCGAGCAACCCTGCCCGCCCGGGCGAAGCAGTGGCGCACGGGCTCCAAGCCGGCCCGGCCGACGTCGAGAACGCCATGGCCAGCGCCGTTGCCGCCAAACACGGCTGGGCCCGCACCCCCGCCCACGAACGCGGTGCCGTGCTGCTGCGCACCGCCGCCATTCTGGAGGACAACGCCCCCGCGTGGGGGCGGGAGCTGGCCCGTGAAGAGGGCAAGACCCTGGCCGAGGGCCAGGGCGAGGTGCTCCGCGCCGCGCAGATCTTCCGCTATTACGGCAATGACGGCGACCGCGAGGCTGGCAGTATTTATTCCTCCCCACGCCGCGGCGAGAAAATCCTGGTCACCCGCAAGCCGCTGGGGGTGGTGGGCGTGGTGACTCCATTCAACTTCCCCATCGCCATCCCCGCCTGGAAGATCGCCCCCGCACTGGCCTACGGCAACGCCGTCGTGTGGAAGCCTGCCAGCACCGTTCCGCTGCTGGCCATGCGCCTGGCCCAGGCCCTGGAGACCGCCGGGCTGCCGGCAGGGGTGCTGGGCCTGCTGATCGGCCCGGGAGCCGTGGGCACCGCCCTCGTCGAACACCCCGCCCTGGACGGGCTCTCCTTCACCGGATCCACCGGGGTAGGCCGAAGCCTTGCCGCCGCGGCGGCAAGCCGGGGCGTGCCCATCCAGGCCGAGATGGGCGGCAAGAACGCCGCCATCGTCCTGGCCGACGCCGATCTGGCACTGGCTGCCGAACAAGTCATGCTCGGAGCGTTCCGTTCCTCGGGCCAAAAGTGCACGGCCACCTCAAGGCTGATCGTGGCCGACGCCGTGGCCGATGAATTCCTGGACGAACTCCGGATCAGGGCCGAGGCCCTGGTGGTGGGCGACCCCACCGACCATGCCACCCAGATGGGCCCGGTCATCAACGACGGGGCAAGGTCCGCCATCCAACGCGGCATTGATAGGGCATTGGCACAGGGTGCGTCCCTGCTCGCGGGCGGGCTGCCCCACGTTGACGAGGAGCCCAACGGCGGCTACTTCGTGGCCCCGACCATCCTGGAACTTACGGCGGCTTCACGGGCGCAGGTGTGGCGTGAGGAACTCTTCGGCCCCGTGCTCAGCGTTCGGCGCGCCGGCTCCGTCCAGGCCGCCTTTGATCTGGCCAATGACAGCGAGTTCGGGCTATCCGCGGCACTGTTTACCCAGGACGTGACACTGGCGCTGGAGGGCATGGACGAGCTCGATGTGGGAATCCTGCACATCAACTCCGAGTCCGCTGGCGCAGACCCGCACGTCCCCTTCGGCGGGGCCAAGAAGAGCGGCTACGGGCCCAAGGAACAGGGACAGAGCGCAAAGGAGTTCTACACCCACACCACCACCGTGTACCTGCGCGGCGGCAAGGGCGCGGCGGCCTAAGACGTTGTGAAAGACTATGTTGTCGGGCTTATTCCCGGCGACGGGATCGGGCCCGAGCTCATCGATGCCGCCGTCGCCGTCCTCAACGCCGCGGCTGCGGGCCGTTATACGCTGGATTTCCGGTGGGAGGACGGCGGTGCCGGAACCTATCGGCGCACCGGGCGCAACCTCAGCGCGGAGGCCCTGACACGTATCCAGTCCGTATATCACGCCACGCTCAAGGGCCCGGCGGGGCTGCCGGAGGTCCGCAGTCCGGGCGGCACGGAGGCCGGCGTGCTGGGCGGGGTCCTGCGCCGGGGACTGGACGCCTATGCCAACATCCGCCCGGTCCGCCACCCCGGGGTGGACATCGACTATGTTCTGGTGCGGGAGAACACCGAGGGCCTCTACGCCTCCCGCGACGCCGGAGTCGGGAACGATTGGGCGCACACGGACCAGCTGCTGGTCACCCGCCAGGGCACAGAGCGGATAGTCCGCAAGGCCTTTGAGCAGGCCCGAGCCCGTGGCGGGGCCCCGGCCGACGGCGTTCGCCGCGTCACGTGCGTTGACAAAAGCAACGTGCTGCGCAGCTATGCCCTCTTCCGCCGGATCTTCACCGAGATCGCCTCCGAGTATCCCGATATTGAGGCCGACTACCTGTATGCGGACGCGGCCGCGTACCAGCTCATCGCGTGCCCTGCCCGCTTTGACGTGCTGGTCACGGAGAACTTCATTGGCGACATTCTTTCCGACGTCGGCGCTGCCACCGTGGGCGGGTTGGGCCTATGCCCGGCCGCCAACATCGGAGACGCCGCCGCGTATTTCGAACCCGCCCACGGCAGCGCTCCGGCCCTCGCCGGCACGGATTCCGCCAATCCCACAGCCCAGATCCTGGCCGCCGCGATGCTCCTCGAGTTTCTTGGCGAGCACGCCGGCGCGCAGGCCATCCGCACAGCCGTTGACACCGTCGTCCTTTCCACCAGCCCGGAGACTGGAAGCGCCCTCTCCCCCACGGGCAGCCTTCGCCAGATCACCGCACAGCTTTGCGAGCACATCTCAGACCACTACACCCCCACGGCGCTACATTAGCCGTATCTCGCCCCGACCGAAGGAACCACCATGGCAGCACGCCCCACCATCACCACCATCCTTGTCGTCGGCGCCGGCGCCATGGGCTCACAAATTGCCATGACGGCGGCCCTGGCCGGATATGCCACTACCGTCCACGATGTTTCCCGCACCCAGCTCGACGACGCCGCCGCGGCACTGCGCACACGCACCGACAAGATGGTCCAGTCCGGGAAACTTGCGGCCGGCGACGCAGAGGCTGCCCATGCCAGGCTGCTTTTCAGCACAGACCTTGGGACAGCGGCGCCGTCCGCCGACTTCGTGATTGAGGCCGCCACGGAACGGCTGGACATCAAGAGGCACATCTTTGCCACCCTCGGGCATCTGACGCCCCGTCACGCCATTCTGGCCACCAATTCCTCCACCCTGGGCTCGTCCAAGGTCGCCGAGGCCAGCGGGAGGCCCGCCCAGGTGTGCAACATGCACTTCTTCAACCCCGCCCTGGTCATGGAATGCGTCGAAGTGGTGCGCCATCCGGACACCTCCCAAGACACGGTCGACGTCACCATGGCATTGGCCCGCCGCATGGGCAAGTCACCGGTTTTGATCAACCGGGAGATCCCGGGCTTCGTCGCCAACCGGCTCATGGGCGCAGTGCAAAAGGAGGCGCTGGCACTCCTGACCGGCGGGGTGGCCACCAAAGAAGACATCGATGCCACCGCCAAAAAAGCCCTTCGCCACCCCATGGGACCCTTCGAGCTCATGGACCTCGTGGGACTGGACGTCATCGACGACATCGCCCGCGCCACCCATGCCGAAACCGGCGATCCGGCCGATGCCCCCAACGAATTGATTTCTGCACTCGTCAAAGACGGGAGACTGGGCCGCAAGACCGGCACCGGATGGTACACCTACGCGTAACAGGACAACCGCGGGGCGTTTGGCTGGCGGTCCAATCGTTTCCCCGGCCAACACTGGCGGCCTCCCGGTTTCGAGGCCCCGTCAGCACCTGACCTGGTTTCAGCTGAAACTGGTAATCAGGGGCGGTAACCTGCACCGCGCGAAGGGGACCACGGATGAACCCGCCTTCGAATCTACTGGCGGCCGAATACGCGATGACGACGATGGTCGCCAAGAGGCACCCATCTTTTACTCATCTATTTCAACCGAAAACTACGGCAACTACTGACATGTCGTCGGCACCCATAACAGCGAAAGTTCCCGAGAATACACGATTTTTGACCGTCAACGGAGGCTGTTGGCATAAGAGTCCTGAGATTCTCTTGGCCGTCGGTTCGAGTCCGACCCGGGGCACCAAAGTGGCCCTGACCTGCAGTTATACCTCGCAGGACAGAGGAATTTGGGGCCAACTCCCCTTTTACTCCCCCAATTCGGAAAAATGATCTTCCGCTTTCGCTCGCCCTTTTCCGCAGGACGAACTCCCCCATTTCCCGTACGCGGGGGTATTGGGTGTGAATTTCCGCGGATTTAATCCTACATGACCTTGAGGGTTCGCGAGGATAAATATTGGGCCTCCGATCACCGAGATCGTGGCTTCTTCGTTCTATTGCTTCCAATGTACTCCGAGCTAGAGT
>NZ_JAAMFM010000044.1 GCF_013376105.1 Arthrobacter wenxiniae | reverse complement strand
ACTTACCCCAACCAGCATGCCTTCTATGCGGTTCGTGTCCCTCGGTGCAGGGTTTTGCCTCCGACTTCCTTCCCACCCCACCTCACGGTGACGCAGTTGCCATCAGCTAGAAGTTAAACCACCTTCTCCTCCAGAGGACTTTCACCTCCAAGCAAATGCCCATGCTGGGCATACCACAGCAAGGGCGGCGCCGGAAATTATTCCGGCGCCGCCCTTGGCGCTGGCTAAGCTAAAGCTCCTGCGCGCCGGCCGAAAACGACGCCGGCGGCCAGCCCTGAGCCACCCGGATAGTTGGCCGAGAACAGTCCTCCAAGCATTTCGCCGCACACGAACAGGCCCGGGATGGTCTCGCCGCCTTCGTTGAGCACCCGGCCGTGAGTGTCGGACTTCAACCCGCCAAACGTAAAGGTGATGCCGCAAGTGACGCCATAGGCATAAAACGGGGCCGTGACCAGGGGGGTCGCCCAGTTGCTCTTGACCGGAATGGTGTCCGCGCGGCGACCGTCCTTAACCGTCGGGTCCAGGACGATGGAGATGTCGATCGAATTATTGTAGTCGTTGACTGTTTTCGCCAGCACCTCCGGGGAGACATTGATCTTGGCGGCCAGATCCTCAATGGTGTCGGCGGTTTCCCCCGAGATCCCCGGCATGTCATACTCTTCGGTGCGCAGGGCCGGGCGCAAGGTCGCGTCAAAGAGCTGGTAGGCGATGGAGCCGGGTTGTTGCAGGATGACCTTGCCGTACTTCGCGTACGTGTAGTTCCTGAAGTCCTCGCCCTCATCGAGAAAACGTTCACCGTTGGCGTTGACGATGATGCCCAGCGGGTAGCTCTGGCGGGTCAGGCGGTTGGTCAGTTCCCGGTTCGATTCGTTGTTCGGAGTGAAGGCATCCCACTGCACGGAGTGGCATGAGTTCCAATCTCCGCCCTTCGCGGCCCCGGCTTCCAGTGCCGCGGTGATCATCTCGCCGGTGTTGAACGCGGTGCCGCGGATTTTTGCGTTTTCCCATCCGGCACCTAGGTTCTCGCGGCGCATCGCGGCGTTGGCCTCGAAGCCGCCGGCGGCCAGAATGACAGATTCGGCACGAAGTTCCTGAACCGTCCCGTCGGATTGGCGGACCTTGACACCCTTGATGGCGCCGTTTTCGCTAATCAGCCCGAACACCTCCTGGCCGTAGCGGACCTCGGTTCCGAGCTCGGCCGCAACCTGGACATGGTCCGCCATGAGCCCTTCGCCGCCGCCCACATTGCCCACATGCAGTCCACCCCAAAACAGGTAGGTGCCGTCGGGGCGCTCGTAGGCTTGGCGTTCATACATTAGGCGGTACTTCAGCCCAAGCGTGTTGAGCCAGCGGAGGCAGTCGGTGGCCTCGTCAACGAGCACCTTCGTCAGTTCTGGATCGTTGCGTCCCTCGGTTACCTTGACCAGGTCGGCCGTGTACTCCGCCGCAGTGTACGGGGGTACTTCGGTCACTGCATGGCGTTCGTCGGGCTGCACGAGGTCCTGCAGGTCCTCCAGCCCGTTGTGGGTGATGCGGGTGGCGCCGGCCGTGTAGAAGCTATTGCCGCCGAACAGTTCCTTCGGCGCCTTTTCCAGCAGCAGGACTTTTCGGCCGCGCGTGGCTGCGGCGTGGGCGGCGGTGAAGGCCGCGTTGCCTCCACCCACCACGATGACATCGATTTGGGCGTTTTCAGCTTGCTGTGCACTTCCGTCAACCATTTGATGGTCTCTTTTCTGCCTGTGAATATTTGCGTATTCAAGTGTATACATTGAAAAATAGTAGTGATCCGAGTGTTGCCGGCCCGCGTCCTACGCGGTTTGGAGGACCAAGCTGTCCGATCCGGCAGGGCTCGGGGCCTGGGTTTCAAGCCTGCGCTGCCGGCGCTCCAGCGAATCCGCCAGGACGCCCAACAGAACGTTGACGATCAGGAATCCAACTGCAGCGACAAACTGTGCCTGGAGCAGCGACTGTGTGAAGTACTGCCCAATGACCGTCGCGGACCGCAGCAGTTCCGTGTAGCCGCCCAGCACGTAGGCGAGGGCCGTTCCCTTGAAAAGAATGATCAGCTGGCTGACCAGTGCCGGACTCATGGACCGCAGCGCCTGCGGGAGGAGGACTCTGACCAAGGTGCCGACCTGGGAAAAGCCCAGTGCCAGCGCCGCCTCGGACTGTCCCGGCGGCAGGGCCACAATGCCTGAGCGTATCAAGTCGCCAATGACAGCACCGCTGTAGAGCGTCAACGCAATGACCAGGAACCAGAAGTCCCCTAACCTGAGGCCATAGTTGGGCAGGACCAGAGAGGTGAAGTACAGCAGCAGGAGCAGGGGGATGCTGCTGAATACGTCGGTATAGACGCGGCTGAGGCGGCGGAGGAAGGTGCGAGTGGAGACCAGCCCGAAGGCCAGGAGGCAACCGACGGCAAGGGACAGGACCATCCCGACGGCAGCGGCTGCGATGTTGTGGAGCAGCCCCTGCCCCAGGAGTTTCCACAAGCCGGGCTGTGCAAAGGGCGCCCAGGCGTCGGCGCTGAAGACACCTTTTTTGGTCAAGGTTGCAAGGACCAGGAGGGCGAGGCCAGCCAGTGCGGCTCCCGTGACGATTTCCAGAATGAGGTGTCGGCGCCTGGTACGGGGTCCGGCCGGGTCGAAGAGAGAATGGTTGTTCATCGGCTAAACGCCACCTTCCGGTCCAGTGCGGCACCAAGGCGGCCGACGGCCAGGCCCAGCACCAAGTAACAAATGGCAGATCCTGCGAAGATCAGGAATGGTGAGGCCTCATCTACGGCAAGCTTGTCGGTGAGGAACGTCAGTTCCGCAACGCCGACCAAGGCGGCCACCGAGGTGTTTTTGACCATGGTGATGTAGACGTTGCCCAGGGGGCGGACCACCGTGGCCAGGGCCTGCGGCAGCACCAGCAGCCTCATGGAGGTCATCGGCGCGAAGCCTAGGGCCATGCTGGCCTCCAACTCGCCCCGGTCCACGGTGTTGAGCCCGGAGCGGATGGTCTCCGCCACGAAGGGTGCGGTGTACAGCACCAGTGCGATGGCTGCGGAGGAATACAGTGAGAATTGGATGTCCAACTGTGGAAGCCCAAACACAAAGAGCACCATCTGTACCGGAAGCGGGATATTGCGAAAGACCAAGATGTAGCAGGACGATACGGCCCGGGCAACCCGGATGGGGCTTGTCTTCAGCGCGGCCAGAATGGTGCCGAGGATGATCGAACCCAGGAACCCGTATACAACGAGGCCGAGCGTGACCAGCACTCCCTGGCCAAAGTCACCTGCGTGGTTGAAAAGCAGTTCCATGGTGGGTCCTAGAGCACGATCTTCGGCGGGGTGACTTTGCCGGGCTTGACCTTGCCGATGGTCACGTCATAGGCCTTCTGCCATTCGCCGTCGGCCATGGCCTTTTTCAGGACTTCGTCGAGGTATGCGTGGAACGCCGTGTCGCCCTTGGCGGAGCCGATGGCGAACTCTTCGGAATCGGCCAGGTGGCCGCTGGCGATGCGGAAGGTGCCGGGATTTTGGGTTTCGATGCCGAGCAGAATGGCTTCGGTGGTTGTCACGGCATCGACGCGCTTGTCCTTAAGCGCCTGCGCGCACTCACTGTAGGTGCTGAACAGGACGAGCTTGGCGGACGGAGCTGCGGTCCCAATGAGCTGGGAAGCGCGCGCGCCCGTGGTGGAGCAGACTGACTTGCCGGCCAGATCGGCTGGCTTGTTGATGGACTGGTCGTCCTTGCGGACCATCAGGGCGACGTTGCTTTCCAGGTACGGACCTGCAAAGCTGACGGCCTTTTTGCGCTGGTCGGTCACGGCGTAGGAGGCAATGACCACGTCCACCTTGTTTTGTTCGAGGAATGCTTCGCGGTTCTTGGTGACAGCCTCAATGTAATCCACGTTATTTTCGTCTCCGGTCAGGTCCTTGGCGAGGATCTTGGCCATTTCAATGTCAAGTCCCTCCATCTTGCCGGTGACGGGATTCTTGACGCCGAAGAGCGGCTGGTCGAACTTCACGCCGACAATCACCTTGCCGCGTTGCTGGATCTTGGCCATCGTGCTGCCGGCCGGAAAGGTCTCGGTGGGATGGCTCGTGGCGGCCGTCCCGCTGCCGCCGCAGGCGGTGGTGCCGAGGACGAGTGCGCCCATGATGGCGAGGGCGGGGAACAGGTGTGCGCGTTTCATTGGGACTCCTCAAAGGGGCGCTTCGGTGCACCCATATTTGTAGTGGTGGGGGTTGGATGTTAGTGGACGGAAGAAAGGAAGGATTTTGCGCGGTCGCTGGTGGGGGACGTGAAGAAAGACTCGGGATCGGCCATTTCGACAATTTGTCCGTCCGCCATGAAAACGATGCGGTCGGCGAAGGCGCGGGCAAAGGACATTTCATGAGTGACTACCACCATCGTGGTGCCGTTCTCAGCCAAATTACGCATGGTGGCGAGTACCTCCCTGGTGGATTCCGGATCCAGGGCTGACGTTGGTTCGTCGAAAAGGAGAACCTTCGGCTCCATGGCCAGGGCGCGGGCAATGGCGGCCCTTTGCTTTTGGCCCCCGGAAAGCTGGGCGGGCCGGCTGCTTGCCTTGTTCCCGATCCCCACCAAGGTCAGCAGTTCGTGGGCGCGGGCCTCGGCGCTCTTTTTGTCAATCCCCAAAATCTTGCGCGGTGCCATGGTGATGTTGTCAAGAATCGACTTGTGGGAAAACAAGTTGAAGGACTGAAAGACCATGCCCACTTCAGTGCGGAACTTGTAAAGCTTCCGGCCTTCCAACGGCTGCTCCTTGCCGTCGATGAGGATGTGTCCCTCGTCGATGACCTCCAGACGGTTGATGCAGCGGCAAAGCGTCGACTTGCCCGAGCCTGACGGACCAAGGATGATCACCACCTCTCCGCGCTTCACGGACAGGTTGATGTTGGACAGGGCCTGCATCGCGCCAAAGCGCTTCCCGACACCTCTGAATTCGACGACGGTTTCCGTCTCCGTGATCGCTGTCATGATCTAGCTCCCCTTAGTGGATACGACTGTATACATTGAAATACAGTGTGACATAGTGATTGCGGTCACGGCAAGGTCTGGGTGGAAAATGCCAAATAAGTCGGCGCCGGCCGGGCCTCAGCGGTCGGTTGCTGTATGTCTAGATGAGTAATTCCAAGGGTGTTAGTGGTCGTAGGCGGTGAGGCAGCGGCGGATGGCTTGGCCGGTCTGGTCGTTGTGCCAGATCGCGGCGGTCATCGCCATGAGTCTTTGGATGATGCAGGCGGTGACGCCGGCAGGGGTCCGTCCGCCGTGTTGTTCCAGGTTGAGCTGGCCGTTGAGGGTGTCGTTGATGGACTCAATGATCTGCCGTAAAGGTTTGAAGAACCGGGACCCTGGCCTTGGTTTCTCGCCCTTGCGGGCCGGGCGCAGCAGCTCAATCCCGGCCTGATCCACGGTGTCCTCGAACTCGGCACCGTAGTAGTTCTTGTCGCCCTTCAGGATCTGGCGGTGCCCGTCTGATTGGAGCCGGTTCATGGCTGGGGTGCCGGCGAGGATGTCAAGGAAGACTTGGCGTTCATCGGCCTTCGCCCCGGTCAGTGCCCAACCCACTGGGAGCCCGTGCAGGGTGCAGACCAGATGCAGACGCAACCCCCAAAACCAGCGCGAATGCGAGGCACAGTACCCGTATTCGGCCCACCCTGCCAGGTCCGAGCGGCGGACGGTGTCTTTGGACCGGGCACATTCGACCGGGGTGGAATCAACCACCCACACATCGTCACAGCAGACATCGGCACGTTCGTTCAGGGCGCTGATGAACCAGATCATGCATTCACCGAGCCGGCGCAGTCGCTTGTTGTACCCGGTTTGGCCCGGCAGATAAGGGAACATGCCCCGGTAATTCTCCTTGGCGTGCCGCAGCCACCGGGCCTCAGAGGTGAACCCCAACATCGCCTGCAGCACCGCCAGCGTCATCACTTCCGCATCACTGATCATGGGGCTGATCCCAATCCGGGGCCGGTATGGAACTCGTTCCGGATGGGCCTTCAACAAGTCATCGGCAGCGACATAGAATGCAGTGGCAAGGGTGTCCAGATCGGCGTCCACGAGGACCTCCGGGTTCGGCGTTTGGTTTGATACCGCCGATTCTGAACACCGTTGCCCCAAAAACCCTCAAGCCACACCGCACACCTTGGAATTACTCATCTAGTGGGAGATGGAATCACGCAAAAGGTCAAGGCGCAGGCTCCGGGCGGTTGCCATGTGCGCCTTGGCGATGTCACGGGCGGCGGATTCGTCCCTGGCTGCGATCGCCGCTACGAGGAGGCCGTGTTCGTCCAAGGCTTCCTGCCATCTCGTGCCAACGGACAGTGTGGAGTGCGGCGTGCGAATCAAGTGTGTTGTGAGTCGCTGGAGCAGGTCTTCGAGGACCGGATTGTGGGCAGCAGCCCAAATGGCGGCATGAAATTCCATGTTGGTGGCGGCGCGGGTGCCGTCGTCAGGATCGGCCAGGGCCCGGTCACGCGCCAGGAGGCCTTCAAGCCGAATGATGTCCGTGATGTCATGGGCGCGCGCCGCCTGTCCGGCAACCTCCTGCTCCAGCAGGATCCGGACGTCGTAGACCTGAACGACTTCCTGTGGTGTGGCCTGGTGGACCTGGAGCCCCCGGGCACCCTGTTCGAGAAGCCGGTCATGCTTAAGTCGCCGGAGCGCATCGCGAACTGGTGTGCGTGAGACGCCAAAGCGCTCACTGAGCGCCACCTCGCGGAGCGGCGTTGCCGGTTGCAGGACACCGGCAAGGATGTCGCCGCGAAGCTCGTTATAAATTGAATCCCCGTCGTGGCGGGTCGCTTTCGATGGCGTTGGCATGATTCTCCCGGCTGATGTCGCAGACCTGGTCCCTGCGGGATTTGCGTTCCTTTCCCGGGTGGCAGAGGGCCGGCGGCGGTTGGAATTTAAGGGGTAGGGCAGTTTCTTGACTGCCACCAACACTATCTCCCTTCGTTCTTGGTATCCACTGGTATACACATCGCGTCCCCCGGGTTCGGGCTGTCCGTCCACGGGTGGGGTCCGCCGTCGGGGCTCCGCACAGTGTTGAATACGCTGTCAACGATGGGCTATTACCAGTTCAACGACACCCGAAAACGTGCCGCCGCAAACTCCTGCCGGCTTGCCTTTAGAAGATTTTGCCGCTTGTGCGGTCTCGTCTGCGTCGCCGTGGTACATGAAAAAGCGCGGGTACAAGTTGATAGGATGTTCGGGTGCAACGCTCGCGGGTTCTCGTGCTGGAGCCTGGCCCTTTTTGCCACTGCAGCAGGGGCGCGACGATGCTTAACCGGCCTTAGCCCCGTCGCAAGGCGCGAGGTTGGGAATGGCTGCCAGTTTCATGGTGCACGGGAGGGTTGGTGCCTGCGGAAGGTCTGGTCTCCGGGGTACGGGGCTTACGCGTTGCGAAGTACTCGTAGCCATCGTTCCATGCTTGCAAGGCGATGGTGGTGGCGTTGACGCCCTGCCTGCCCCACATTCGTTCCCGCTGGTCCTGGCCGCCGGGCCCAGCTGGGAGTGGCGGCCTGCTGGTCCATTGGCCAGCAGGCCGCCACTCTGTTGAGCGCTTGGCTCAGGCAGATGACCCGTCTCGTCTGCACACGAGACTAAGCAGGGAGATCGCGCGTGACCCTGCCCCGGAATCCGGCAGCGGCCGTGAGGACTGCCGTCTCCCGCTCGCTCTGCTGCACCTCGTCGAGCTCCTTCAGGGTGTACTTTTTGGTCTCCTTGGCAGTGAGCGCCGAGATCCCAGCGAAGAGCATGAACCCGAGCGCGACCATGGACGGGCCAACCCAATTTTTCAGGTTGGGGCCAGCGAGTGCGGTCGAGAGAACGGGGCCGACGACGCCTGAGATGGCAAAGCCGATCTGGGTGCCGAGGGCGAGCCCGGAGACGCGCAGCCGGCCGGGGAACATCTCTGCGAAGAACGACGGCCAGGACGCGTTCACCATGGAGTAGAAGAGGGAGTAGTTGATGATGCCGAACAGGAAGATCAGCGACCAACTGCCGGTCGTGATCGACCACAGGTAGGGAACCATTGTGATGCCTGCGCCGCCCGTTGCGATGAGGAACATCGTTTTGCGGCCGATCTTGTCCACCAAGTATCCTGCCAGGGGCGTGATTCCGAGGGCAATCACCGCCGAGACGGTCGTGGTCAGGAGCATGGTTGGTTTGTCCAGCTTGTATCCGGCGGTGCCGAATGCCACCGAGAAGGTTTGCATCATGTAGCTTGTGCCCGCGATGAGCGCGCAGAATACGATCCGCAGCACCGCGCGCCAGTGGAAGCGCAGGAGATGCCTGAGGGGGGCGACGTTCACCTTGCTGAACCGGTTCTCCACGAACTCGGGTGGCTCCTGGAGGTGGCGGCGGATCAGGTATGCCGCGACAACAACGACGGCGGAGAACCAGAACGGAAGCCGCCAACCCCAGGACAGCAGCTGCTCCGACGGCATGCCGGCGACCGGGATGAAGACCAGCAGTGTGAGCAGCGTGCCTGATGAGGAGCCCAAAGTGGTGAAGCTCGCCAGGAATCCGCGTCGGCCCTCGGAAGCATGCTCCAAGCTCATGGTGATGGCACTGGGCTGCTCGCCGGAAAGGCACAATCCTTGGATGACGCGGATCAGCACGAGCAGGATCGGAGCAACAGGACCGATCTGGGCATACGTCGGCAGGCACCCGATCAGGAAGGTACAGCCGCCAATGCCGAACAGTGTGATCATCATGACGAACTTGCGGCCACGGCGGTCACCCAATGGTCCCAAGATGAGAGAGCCCAAGGGGCGGACCGCGTAGCCGACCGCGAAGGTAATCATGGCGAGCAGCACGCTGACGCCCTGGGGTAGCTTGGGCGAGAAGAAGAGGACGTTCAGAATCAACGCGGACGAGGTGCCGTACACGGCGAAGTCGTAGTACTCCAGCGTCGTTCCGATCCAGGCCGCGACTGCGGCCCTGACCGGGGTCTTTTTTGGAAGTATGGTTTCAGTCATTTCGTCTCCGTTGGCGATGGGTGAACACCGGCTTCCGCTACACCCGGGCTCTCGGAAAGAGATCTCAAGTGGAATATCCGGTTGGTCCTGCTGCGAGGTCTCTCGCAAGTCGTGTTTACGGCTTTGCGGCCTGGCCCTAGACATCAAGTTAACGTTTGCGGTACGGGTCACACAAAGTCCGCTTTTGTGTACCTACATAGCGATTCGTTATGGCATGGAGTCGGAAGAACGGGAGACCGCGGACAATTGGAAGTTCGAAGCGGAACGGGGGACTCCTTTGGAGCTGTCTCTCCATCCTTGGCGAAGGCCGCTGGCACCTCCGCCGCGAATGACCGGCGAGCACTCCGATGCTGGGGCTGCCGAGTGCGCAGGCTCGAGTTGGATTCAGTCACCCGTGCTCATTTGCGCGTGGGCCCCTGAACCAAGCCACGCAGGTCATCTAGGTTGCGGCGGCTGAGTCTCGCAATGCCCCTGCCTCAGGCCGTTCCCCCTGCCGGACTCGCACTGTGCGATTTTGGCCGGCGCACGAGTCCTCTCCCGAGCGCGGAAGGCGGCCGGCAGCGGATCAGCCGGCGGCGGATCATCATGCTAGGCAACACGCAAGCCCACGCCCCTGGTCAACTTGCGGATCTCGTCGGACTTCAGGCCGCTTGCCCCGGCAAGCTGATAGTCGTCAAGCAGCCGGGATTTCCTGGCCAGGGCCAGTATCTGGGTACGCTCTGCTTCGGCGGCACTCCGCGTTTCCTCAGCCGCCACCAACTCCGCGGCCAATCCCGCAATGAGGTGAAGATGCCCATTTTGGGTTTGGCCCGACGGGTACAACTCGCCGCGCGCCAGCGCGGTAGACCGGACACGGGCGGCCGGCAGGCCTGCGGCCTTTGCAACGGCGGCAACCTTTAGGCCATCGCACAGGGCCTGGGCAACGCAGTCACCCAGCTCGGCGGTGAGGGCACGAACCCGGCTGGACCGCAGCGCGATGGTCGTCCGCAGCTGGCCCAGCATGGCCAGGGCTTGTTGGGCGCGGGCAGCGGCGGGGTCCGGCGCCGGCGCGCCCCGGTACCGGTAGGCGGCTGCCCCGGCCCCGTCCGTCCCAGTGCCGGCCGTACGCGGACGTATCCGTTCCTGAATCTCTCTACCGGGCACCTCTGCTCCTTCTCTCCGTTGGTATTTCAGTGTCCGCGCGGCTTCCCAGCGGTAGAGGTACCTTTCCCGCGGTTCGCTCCGGCGGTCCGGAAGGAACGTCGCAAAGCTGGCGCCGCGCCTTCTCTTGGTCCGTTGTCCACCTTGCAGGTTACGTCGCTGGCACGCCCGGAAGGCAATACCGAAAGTGTGTGGAGCGATACGCGAACGTTCTGGCCGCCCCGTCATAAGGGCTGCTTATCTGTCCACACACTTTAGGTCTTATCCAAGAGGACGGCTCCTTCCCTAGGCTCGAATGAAACACCTTCATTTGTACCGGAAGCCTGGAAAAGAACATGCCTGAATTCGTGCCCGCCTCACGCGTAACCCGTATCAAATCCTCGCCCAGCGTTGCCGCGGCGGCCCGTGTGCGGGAGCTCAAGGCCGAGGGGCGCCGGATCCTGGACCTGACGGTCGGCGAGCCGGATTTCGATACACCGCAGCACATCAAGGATGCTGCCGTCGCAGCCATCGGCCGAGGTGAAACCAAATACACGTCAGTTACCGGGACGCCCGAACTTCAGAAGGCCATCTTGCAAACGCTGGAGCGCAAGACCGGGCAGCAGTACACGCCGGCCGAGATCACCATCGGCGGCGGCGGGAAGCAGGTCATTTTCACCGCATTCATGGCCACCCTGGACCAAGGCGACGAAGTTGTCATCCCCGCACCGTACTGGGTCTCCTACCCGGACATGGTGCTCGCCAACGAAGGCACTCCCGTCATTGTCTCCTGCGGCGAAGATACTGGCTTCAAGATCAGCCCTGAGGCATTGGCCGGGGCACTGACGGAGCGTACCAGGTGGGTTATCCTCAACACACCCTCCAACCCCACCGGCGCCGTCTACTCCCGGGAAGAACTGGCCGGCCTGGCCGCCGTGCTTCAGGACCACCCTTCTGTCTACGTCCTGACTGATGAAATCTACGACGAGATCCACTTCGGCGAAGAGCCCATCACCAGCCTGGTGGCCGTTGCCCCCGAGCTCAAGGACCGAGTGCTGGTCACTAATGGCGTTTCCAAGGCCTACGCCATGACCGGGTGGCGCCTGGGCTATGCAGGTGGTCCGGCGCCCTTGGTGGCTGCCATCAACAAGCTGCAGTCCCAGATGTCCTCCTGTCCGTCCTCGGTCAGCCAAGCCGCTGCCGCCGCCGCGCTCACCAGCGACCAGTCCTTCGTCCGCGAAAGCCTGGAGGTATATCGCGAACGGCGCGATACGGCAGTGGCAGGGCTCAACGCCGTCGACGGCTTGCATTGTTGGACGCCAGATGGGGCCTTTTACGCCTACGTCAACTGCGTCGGGGTCATCGGCAAGACGGCGCCCGATGGCAGGCGGATCACCACCGACGAGGACTTCACCCTGTACCTGCTGGAAGCAGCGTCTGTTGCCGTCATCCAAGGTTCGGCGTACGGACTGAGCCCCTACTTCCGGATCTCCTGCAGCACCGGGCTGCCGGTGATCGAGGAATCCATCGCAGCCATCGAAAAGGCAGTCACGGCGCTGGTCTGACCCAGCCATCCCCTTGCCCACGCTTTCCAACAACAGGAGTACCCAATGATCCATGTCAAAACGAAGTTCGACCGGCCATCGGCGGACGCCATTCGGCGACTTTCGAAGTTCTCCTCCGCCACGGTGCATGAAGCGCAGGGCCGCAAAGGTGCCCTGAGTTCGAAGATCAAGCCGATCGACCGCAGCATGTCGTTTTGCGGGCCCGCCGTCACCGTTGTCTGTGCGCCGCGGGACAACCTGATGCTCCAGGTGGCCATCCATTACGCCCAGAAGGGTGACGTTGTCCTGGTAGCGGCCGGTGAGTACGAGGAAGCCGGCACGTTCGGCGACGTGCTGGGCAATGCCATGAAGGCGAAGGGCTTGGCCGGCATGGTCACCGATTCCGGTGTCCGTGACACCAAGGACCTGATCGAACTCGGCCTGCCCGTGTTCTCCGCCAGCGTCTGCATCAAGGGGACCGTCAAGGAAACCATTGGCCCCATCAACCATCCCCTCGTGTTCGGCGACGAAATCGTCTACCCGGGCGACCTCCTCCTGGGTGATGCCGACGGTGTGGTGGTGGTCCGCAAGGATGAGGTCGAGGAAGTCATCCGACTGTCGCAGGCACGCGTCGACGCGGAGGACGACCTCATCCGCCGCTACAAGGAAGGCGGCACGACCATCGAGTTGTGCAAACTAACGGACGTGCTGAAGACCAAAGGCCTGCTGGTGGAGGACGCCGAACTGGAGCCGGCCCTGTAATCGCCCGGCCCCATCGATTGCTGGGCACCTGTCGTTATGAACCCTGATAACGGCAAGTGCCCAGCATTCGACGCCATTAAGCCATGAGGCCCGGGTTTCTTTCGGAACTCCGGGCCTCCTGCCGCCTTAAAGTCGATGAGCCGGTCGGTCAGTTCATGCCGGGCAGCAGGTAGCCGGGCGGTCCCACCTGTGCGTCGTCCAGGTACCATACGGTGGAGCCGCGCCTGCCCGGGGGCATCAGGCTTCCCTCGAAGACGAAGATGGGCTCGGAAGCGGGCCCGTCCTCGGGACGCCAGAAACCGTCGGTGGGGCAATGTGAACCGGTGCTGGCTTTCAGCTGGATTCCTCTTTCAGCTGTCTTCTGGTACTGCAGGCTGGTGATCTTCTTCATGGTTGGGCTCCAGGGAATTTGTTGCCGCAGCATCGCCTTGGGCGAAACCTTGATGGCTTTTATCCCGGAACTTACGCAATTCCCCAAATAAGACTGAAGCGGCGTGACCTGATAAGGCCTGCTTATGACGCCTCGAACGGTGCGGTGGGGAGCGGGGAATATTTACTCCGGAGCATTTCCTGCAGCATTTCCTTAAGTACCAGCAGGACGGCGGACGCGGCTTCCGACAAGGGCTCATGGTCGGGCGTGCACAACGCGATCCTGCATTGCAGTGCAGGATCGACGATCCTCAGGACCCGAAAATCCTCCTCATGGAACAGGGTGTCCGCCGCTGTTTTGGGCAGGATGGTTGCCCCGAGGTCCGTGCGCAGCAGCCGGGTGAGGGCGGGGACCGACTCCACCTCGCCCACCAGCTTCAGCTCCAAGCCTCTGCTTTCGATGGCCGCCTGAACCACTTGCCGAAGGGTGTGGTTCTGTTCCGGCAGGAACAGTCCGACGGCAGCCACCTCGTCCAGAGTGATGTTGTCCGTGGCGGCGGCTACCGGAAGCTCCCGCTGGGAGTTCACAACCAGGTACAGGTCCTCGACGATGAGGGTGGTGAACTGGACCCCCCGGACGGGCCCCGGTTCATAGATCAGTGCCATGTCCAACCGGCCGTTCTTGATGGCATCACTGAGCACGCCGCCGTAAATCTCGGTCAGGTGCAGCACAATGTCCGGGTAACGCCGTCCCACTTCGCTGATGATCCGCGGAGTGAGACTCGAGGCCATGCTGTAGGGGGCGATCGCTATGGAGACGCGGCCCGAAGGCGCCGCTCCTGAAGCGGCGACATCAATCCTGGCCTGCTCCACGAGTCGCAGGATGGTCTGCGCGTGCCGGTACAGGGTATGGCCGGCCGCCGTGGGCTCCACGCCCCGCTTGCTGCGGATCAGAAGCCGCTGTTTCAGTTCCGTTTCCAGGGCGGACACCTGCTGGCTCAGCGCGGGCTGGGCCACGTGGAGGACGGCGGCCGCCTTGGTGATGCTTCCTGAATCGACGATCTGGACGAAGTACGCCAGCTTCCGGGTGTCCATAGCGCTCCTCTTTTTCAGCGGGGACGGCACAGCATGCAGGGTCATAGGTTGGCGCTATGGCGGGACAGGCATTACGTCTTTGTGTGATACGAGTCTCGGGCATAGGTTAATCACAGATGACTTTCCAATGACCAAGACATTCTAACCCAACCCAGCCAACACCATTTTTGATGGGGCCCCAGGTTAGTTGAATAAGCAAGGAAAGAGTGTTTTACCCGCACCACTTTTTGCAATTACGAAATAAGGGCTGCGGCAAAGGTCATAACTGTTCACTATAGCGTGATACCGCATTCGTCTTTGTGTGGCTCAAATCCGGATGCCACACTCATTTACACCCCGCAGTACCCAGCAGAGAAAGGCAAGCAATGCCCGCAGTCGATCTCGTAGCGGATCTTGGTGAAGGTTTTGGTGCCTACTCGATCGGTGACGACAAAGCCCTGCTGGAGGTCGTGTCCAGCGCCAACATCGCCTGCGGCTTCCACGCAGGGGACCCCGACATTATGGACGCCACGGTGGCTGAATGTGTCAGGACGGGAGTCGGTATCGGCGCCCATCCGAGCTTCCCTGATCTCCGCGGCTTCGGCCGCCGGGCCATGGACCTCACAGCTGATGAAGTCCGCACCGACGTCATCTACCAGCTGGGGGCCCTGTCAGCGTTTGCCGCCTACCACGGCGGTTCCGTCTCCCATCTGGCGCCGCACGGCCGTCTGGGCAACCTGGTGGCAACGCGGGCCGACTATGCCAAAGCCGTGGCGGATGCCGCCGCACGCGTGGATCCAGCGCTGATCATCCTGGCGCAGGACGGTGAACTCGCCACGGCTGCGGCGGACCGCGACCTGCGGGTGGCCATCGTTGGCATCGCGGACCGCGCCTACCAGGATGACGGCACATTGGTGCCGCGCAACCAGCCCGGCGCCGTGATCCATGACCCCTCCGCCATCGTCGAGCGCACTGTGCGGATGGTCCGTGAAGGACTAATCGAGACTGCCTCCGGCAGGGACATCGCCATCCAGGCGGACACGGTGCTGCTTCACGGCGACAACCCAGGCGCCGTCGAACTGGCACGCCTGATCCGCAGTGAACTGATCGCCGCGGGCGTCACCATCGCTCCGCTGGCACAGGTCCTCGCGGCAAAACAGAGGCTGTCCTAACCATGACCGCAACAACCACAATGCCAACAGCGCTGGACATCTACGAGTCAGGCGACGCCGCCCTGCGCGTGGTGGCACAGTCCGGCGACGCTGAAGCCAACTGGGCCACGGTCCACTCCCTGGCAGGCTGGCTGGCAGCCGCCGACGTCGAAGGCATCCATGGCGCCGTTCCCACGTACGACTCGGTCCTGGTGGAATTCGACCCCTACCTCCTCTCAGCGCGCCAGGTCCGGGCGTTTGTCCTTTTGGGAATGCGCCAGCTGGACTACACCGGCACCGCGATGCGGGAACCGCGCCTTTTCGAGGTTCCTGTGGTTTACGGCGGCGATTACGGACCCGATTTGGACCGCGTGGCGGGCCACCAGGGCCTGGACGTTGAGGACGTCATTGCCAGGCACACGGCAAAGACTTACGTCATCCGTTGCCTAGGGGCGCCGGCCGGTTCTCCAATGATGGATGGGCCGGACTTCCCGGTCCCCGTCCCCAGGCTCAAGGACCCGCGGCTGTCCGTTCCCGCCGGTGCTGTATCCGTGGCCGGCCGCCAGGCCGTGATCGCGCCGGCAGTGGCACCGGGTGGCTGGTGCGTCATCGGGCAGACCCCCCTGACGGTCCTGGACGCAGCACGCGAACCCCTGGTGCCATACGTCCCCGGAGATGAACTGCGCTTCTACCGGATTCCCGCGGAAGACTTCGGAAACTTCGCGGGGCAGTTCCTCGAGGCCCGGCCATGACCGGTTCGCTGATCATCCTGCAGCCGGGCCATTCCGTGGTCACCGACCTCGGCCGGACGAGGGGCCCCGCCTATGGACTCCCCGTCAACGGCGCCCTGGACCAGTATTCCGCCAAGGCCGCAAACATCCTTGCCGGCAACGAAGACAACGACCCGCTACTGGAGCTCACCGCGCTGGACTTCCGGATGCGCGCCACCACCGACGTGCTGATCGCCGTCGCTGGAGCACCCCTGGACCTCACAGTGGGCGGACGCCGCTGCCCCGAGTGGGAACCGGTGTCCGTCCGGGCCGGCGAAGTCGTGGCCGTACGGGGGATCAGGACCGGACTGCGCGCCTACATCGCCGTCCACGGATCTTTCACGGTCCCCAGCCTGCTGGGCAGCTGCGCCCCTGACACGGTGGTGGGCTTCGGGTTGAAACTCGTGGAGGGCTTCCGTCTCGAAACGCGGAAGACGACCGCGCCCGTCATCCAGCCATACTTTGGCCTGCCGCTGTTCCGGCTGGGCCTCACCAGACCCGTCTTCACCGCCGACCCGGTCATCGACGTCACCGAAGGGCCGGACGTGGCGGAGTTTGGGGACACGGCAGACCTGCTGTTCACCACGAAGTACACCGTGAGCCCCCGCAGCAACCACATCGGGCTCCGGCTCGGGGGGGCCCTTCCCGAACGCCAGCTCACGGCCGAAGTGCTCTCCCGAGGCGTCCCGGTCGGGGCCATCGAGGTCCCGTCCCGCGAGGAACTGCTGGTGCTGCACCGGGGCCGCGGCGTAACGGCAGGCTACCCGGTCCTGGCAGTGGTCACGAGCCACTCCTTGGACATCCTGGCGCAAGCCAGGCCCGGGCACACCATCACCTTCCGAAAGACAACCGTGGCTGAAGCAACAGCCATGCACCGCGCAAGCTGCCTCGAACTGGGCAGACTCCGGAACACCATCAAAACAGTCTTTGGACTTCTTGGCATCGGCGCCGGCCAGCGCTGGTACGAACTCAGCCCGGCGTCAGGAGCCTGAACATCATGAATGCTTCTCCCAAAGCCATTAAGGAAAACAAGATGTCAACATCGACGAATGCTGTGAGCACCGTCAAGGACCGCGCCCACGCACCGCTGCGCGACACCTAACCCCTACCCGCCCGGAGTTCCTGCGTCCACCCCACTGCAGGATGCAAGAGCCCGCCCGACTTCCACCACTTTGGAGTAACAGTGCCTTTTTCCGACTACACCACCGCCCTCGTCACCGGCGCATCCACCGGCATGGGTTCCGCCATCGCAGAACGGCTGGCCAAGCGCGGCCTCACCGTCCACGCAGTGGCCCGCAACGAAGAACGCCTCACCGAGCTTGCCGACCGCACGGGAGCAGTCCCGCACGTGGTGGACCTGACCGACACCGCCGCGCTGACCGCCGTCGTCCGTGACCTGAAAGTAGACGTCCTGGTCAACTGCGCCGGCGTCTCCCGTCCCGGCAACCTCCTGGACTCCTCCGAACAGGACATCGACGAACTGGTGGACGTGAACCTGCGCGGGCTGCTGCAGCTCACCCGGCTGGTACTGCCGGGGATGGTGGAGCGGGACCTGGGCCATGTGGTGAACATCAGCTCCATCGCCGGCATCTACAACTTTTACGGCCACACGGTCTACCACGCCACCAAGGCAGCGGTGCACCAGATCTCCCGACAGCTTCGGAACGACACCGTGGGTAAGCGGATCCGCGTCACCGAGATCTGCCCCGGCCGCGTGGAGACCGAGATCTTCGGCCGCAACATGGGCGGCAGCCCCGAGGCCATGGAAGAAGCCTGGCAGACGTACTACGAAGGCTACGAGTCGCTGACCACGGACGACATCGTCAACGCCCTCGATTACGCCGTCGAAGCCCCGCGGCACGTAAACGTAGGCATGCTGGAACTCATGCCCACGTTCCAGGTACCCGGCGGCCTGACCTTCGACCGGCGCGAACCCACAGCCGGATAACGGCCCGCTCCACAACCATTACCGACCGATAGGCCCCACCACATGCAGCACGTGCACACCGTCAGCTTGCCAGACCCCCAGCTCCTGGCAGACCTCTCCCCGCTTCCCGGTAACCTTCGCGGCGTGGTTTGGGACATGAAGGACGCACCAGGCAAGGACCTGGGCGAAATCAACGCCGTCATCCTCCCCTACATCAACGCAGGGGCAGTGCTGGGCTCCCTGGACAAGGTCCCGGCCCTAAAGTTCGTGCAAACACAGTCAACAGGCTACGACGGCGTCTGCGAGGCTGCCGGTCCGGCCGCCGCAGTGGCAACCGCCTCAGGCGTCCACGCAGCTGCCACCGCAGAGCTTGCCGTGGGCCTCATCCTGGCCAAGCTGCGGGGCATCGACCAGGCCGTCAGGGACCAGCAGGCTGAGAGGTGGAAACCCCAGCGCCGCCAGTCCCTGGCGGACCGCAAGGTCCTGCTGCTGGGCATCGGCGGCATCGGCAGGGAACTCGCCCGCCGCCTGGAACCCTTCGAGGTCACCATCACGCGGTTGGGAAGCCGGGCACGCACAGACGCTGACGGACAGGTCCATGGCCCGGACGAACTGATGGCCCTTGCCGCGGACCACGACATCCTGGTCTCCGTCCTGCCCCTGAACGACACCACCCACCACCTGGTGGGCCAGGAAGTCCTGGCCGCCCTGCCCAACGGTGCGCTGGTGGTGAACGTCGGCCGCGGCGCCGTCGTCAGCACCGAGGCGCTCACCCGGGAAGTGGTCTCTGGCCGCCTGCAGTGCGCCATCGACGTCGTCGATCCCGAACCGCTGCCCGCCGGCCACCCGCTGTGGTCCGCGGAGAACGCCCTCATTACGCCCCACGTGGGCGGCAATGCCTCGGCCTTCGAACCCCGGATCCTCAAGCTGCTGAGGCGGCAACTCGAAGCGCTGGCCACCGGCCAAACACCGGCCAACCTCGTGCAGCCGGGACCCTTCCGGCAGGGCACTTTCTGATAGTGCCGGTAGAACTTATCCACGACGTAGAGGAAGCAGCCAGGACATGACAGGGCTTTTTGATCTCACCCGGCACGTTGCCCTGGTGACGGGTTCCAGCCGAGGCATCGGTTCGGCGCTTGCAAGGGCGTTGGCCGACGCCGGAGCAACCGTCGTGCTCAACGGCCTCAATGAGCAACGGCTGAAGGACGCCGCCGCGGCAATGGCCGCGGACTTCCCGCCGGGCCGGATCCACAGCGTGGCGTTCGATGTGACCGACGACGGTGCTGCCGCCCGCAGCATTGCGTGGATCGAGGACAATGTGGGCCCACTGGAGATTTTGGTGAACAACGCCGGGATCCAGCACCGGGTCCCCATGCTGGACCTGGACGTGGCGGACTGGGAACGCGTGCTCTCCACGGACCTGACCAGCGCGTTCGTGGTCGGCCGCGAGGCCGCCCGGCACATGATCGGCCGCGGCCGGGGCAAAATCATCAACGTCTGCTCGGTCCAGGCGGACCTGGCCCGCCCCACCATTGCCCCGTACATCGCAGCGAAAGGCGGGCTGCGGAACCTCACCCGCGCCATGACCGCCGAATGGGCGGCCTCCGGGCTGCAGGTCAACGCCGTGGCGCCCGGCTACATCCACACCGAAATGACGCAGAACCTGGTGGACGATGAGGAGTTCAACTCCTGGATCCTGGGCAGGACACCGGCGCACCGCTGGGGGACCGTGAAGGACCTGGCCGGGCCGGTGGTGTGGCTGGCGTCCAATGGGTCCAACTTCGTGAACGGACAAACCATCTTCGTCGATGGTGGGATGACAGTGGTGGTCTGATGGCTTCAATTACAGTAGAACTGCCGGCAACCGGCCCGGCCCTGGTTGCCCACGTGGCCGGCGACCTGCGCATCGAAGAGGTCCCGCTGCCCCGGCCCGCCACGGATGAAGCGGTCGTGGAGGTCAGGTACGGCGGCATCTGCGGCTCGGACCTGCATTACTGGCTGCACGGCGCGGCAGGGGAGTCCATCCTGAGGGCCCCGCTGGTGCTGGGCCATGAAATCTCCGGCGTCGTGGTCCGCCCGGCGGCGGATGGGTCCGGGCCGAAGGCCGGGACCGCCGTCACGGTCCACCCCGCCACCCCTGGCCCAGGCGCCGCAAAATACCCGGCGGACCGGCCCAACCTGTCTCCGGGCTGCACCTACCTGGGCAGCGCCGCCCGCTACCCGCACACGGACGGCGCGTTCAGCCGGTACGTCACCCTGCCGGTGCGGATGCTCCGTCCCCTGCCGGGGGGCGTGAACCTGCGCACAGCGGCCCTGATCGAACCCGCATCGGTCGCGTGGCACGCCGTGTCCCGCGCCGGTGACGTCAGCGGGAAGACCGCGCTGGTGATCGGATCCGGGCCCATCGGCGCCCTCGCCGTCGCCGTCCTCAAGCGCGCCGGCGCCGCCCGGATCACCGCCGTCGATCTCCACCCCAAACCCCTGGAGATCGCCAAAGCCGTCGGCGCCGATGAGGTGATCAACGCCGCCTCCACCGCAGCCATCGCCGCCGTCGAGGCGGACATCGTGATCGAATCCTCCGGCAATTACCACGGCCTCGCCTCAGCCATCAACGGTGCGGTCCGCGGCGGCACCGTGGTCATGGTCGGGCTGCTTCCCACCGGTGCCCAGCCCGTCCCCATTTCGCTGGCCATCACGCGCGAACTGGAGCTCAAAGGCTCCTTCCGCTTCAATGACGAAATCGACCAGGTCATCGCTGCCGTCGCGGACGGCTCCCTGCACATCGAGCCCGTCATCACCCACGAATACCCACTCGCCGACGCCCTGCACGCCTTTGAGGTCGCCAAAGACTCCACCACCTCCGGCAAAGTTCTCCTCAGCTTCGCGGAACCGGGGGATGCCCAGTGAGCGCGCAGCTGCCACCGCTGACGGGGACAGGTGTTTCCGGGGCGGCAAGTTCCACGGTCGGTGCATTGCTTGGCCAGGGACCGTGCATGCCATTCTTCGACGGGGACGGGTTCCACCCCGCAGCCAACAAGCAGAAGCTGGCTGCGGGAGTGCCGCTGACCGACAGGAACCTCGGGGCGAGAAGCAGATCCTTCGCTACAAAATGAACTTCAGGTTCACATCAGCCGCGCAGCTCGGAGACAGGGCCGCCCTGGTCGGCACCCTGTCTACCAACTACGTGGGCTGCAGGGCCAACTTCGGACAACTACTGATGTCCGCCGGGAAGTCGTTGAATGGAGTGCTCTGGAGACGAAGGACCCCCAATGGTCCTTCGTCTCCAGGCAGGTTCTGGGCCCCTATGACTTGTGGTCTGGGGAGTGCTTGGTTGGCTTGGATTGTCCGCGGTTCGGTGGAGCGTGCGAGTGCGGTGTTGCGGGTTGGGAGTCCAAGTTGAGTACTTGGACTTGGCGCGGACGTGAGGGGGTGAGTCGAACTTCGGCCGTAAGTATTCCTCCGGGCCCATGGAAGTTGACTTTCAGATGTGAGTTGTTGATGACTGCGACTTGACTTTCGTCCGGAATCAGCGGGCCCACTTGTTCCTTCATGCAGGCCAGGTCACCTCGCCGCTCCTGCCACGATCGATCGAGGGCGACACATGAGGCGTAGGCGGTGTCAGTGACGTTGCCGTGGAGGATGAAAGACCTTACAGCCGCGAGGATGCTGCCAATGTTGTCTATCTCGATAGTCATAGCTGCCGGTTGATTGAGAAGGGACTTGAGGGCGTGGATCGCCGGGGCGCTAACGGGGGCGTACGTGCTGCCACCAAACGCAATAACTCCCATTCCGGATGCCTGGTGCCAGCACATGTGCGCCCCATATCCGGGGTAGCCGCCTACGTGATGACTAATTGGTCCGAAGTCTGGGTCTTGTTCGATGAAAAGACCGAGTCCATAACCGGATGGGCCCCAAGGGAAGTCCCTTGAACGGGGGAGGCCTGTTGCTGTGTCGATTGCATAGGGAAGCGGTGTGACTGGCTGTTGCATTCGGCGCCGAAGCTCGGAGGGAAGGTGCCCGTCATCCGAGGAGCTGCTTGTGGCTGCGGCTAAAGTGCCGACCCACTTGCTCATGTCGGAAATGTTGCTGAGAACCCCACCAATGGCGGAAAAGCTACCTGGTGCGGTCAGTTCCTGCAAATGCCATTTTCGGCCAGAGAGCAGGTATCCGTTGGCCAAGCTGTCGCGAGGAACGTTGCGGTAATCAAAGGTCGTGGAGTCTAGTCCCAACGGCCCGAACAAGAGGGCCCTGACTACCTCTGGGTAAGGTTCTCCAGTCACGGTCTCGATGATTCGTCCAATCATTGCGTACCCAAAATTTGAATATTGGAACGCTTGTCCTGGACGTGTTGTCCTCACGGTTCCGGCTACCAACAAGGCGTCGAAGGCTTCGGTTGTCATCGACTCTTGGCGGTCTGCCCAGGCATCATCGGACGGGAAGCCGGCGCTCATGGACAAAACGTCGTGGAGAGTGGGCAACCTCCCTGCCGGTCCTTCGTCTGCCAGTCCCGGCAGGTAGCTGACAACTGGCGCGTCGAGGTCCAACAGTCCTTCGCGTTCCAGGAGCAGCGTCGTCGCGGCCGCAAAACTCTTTGACAGTGACGCGATCCGAAAAACCGTATTGGCAGCGGGACGATGTCCACGGCCTAGTTTGGTTTCTCCCATTGAGGAGAAGTGGAGTATTTCGTCCTGGCTAATTACGGCCCACGCCAGTGCCGGACTTCCGTCGGAGCTTGCAGCAATCTCATGGGCAACCTGCCCGAATTGTTCGTCGATATGTGAGTAGTCGAGGTGGCTTTCCCTGGCAGCCCTTGCTTGTACGTTAGTCATTGACGTCGGCGTTCGGCCGATGGCGGCGCTGTGTAAGGGCCTCGATGGGACGAACTGGATCCAGCATGAGCATGTGAGTGCGTCGCCGGGGGCGAAGATACACGAGGTAGTAGGCAAGTGAGATGACGACGATGCCACCGGCGACGAGAAGGTCGCTTGAGGTTTGCTGGGTGAGTACAACGACGGACATGACAATCGCCACGATCGGGGCGGCCGGCCAAAGAGGCATCCGGTATGGTCGGTCCGTAGTCTTATCTTTGAGGCGGCTCACGATCGCGGATGCTGCGACAAGGATAAACTCCACGCAGAGTACGGCCCCGACGCAGGTGCTCAAAGTGGCCACGTCTGTGAAGAGGACGAGAACCGCACCGGCAACGCCGACTACGATCGTTGATACCCACGGAGTGCCCCATCGCGGATGGACTGACGCGAGGGCTTTGCTCATTGGCGCCGGCCACGCCATGTCTCGCCCGGAACTGTAGAGAATACGTGCGAAGAAGGGCATCAGGGCTACCACGGCGTTGAGGACGGCAATGGCAATGCCAAGGCTGATGATGGTGTTGAAGGTGTCTCCACCAATTGACGTCAGAAAATACTGCCACGCATTGGGGCTGGCAGAGAGGTCCGCAAGCGATGGTGAGGCAAGGATCGCCATGGCAACCGGCAGCACCTCGCATGCGACAGCGACGCCCAAAGCGATAAAGACCGAACGTGCCACGTTTCGTCGACTCCCGGTGGTTTCTTCGGAGTAGAGCAGTGCGCCTTGAAATCCGTTGTAGGCAAAGCTTGCAACGGCGATGCCGGCAACGAGGGCACCAATGGTCAACGTCTGGGTAGTGCCATCTGGATTGGTGATTAGCGGCTGAAACAGCGTGCTTATGGGACGCTGGACATGAAACAGCCCCAGTGCGCCGACAAACACTACGGCCAGTAGTTCGATGGCCAGCAGCGCTCCGACGGCAATTGCGCTGAGTCGGACACCCCAGATCGCCACTGCCGCACCTAGGAGGATGATAACGGCAGCCAAAATATTGGTGTTGACGTTAAAGATGACCCCTACATACTGCCCAATTCCGAGGGCGACGACTGCTGGAATCAAGACAGCCTGGACTGGTCCACTCAAAATGAGCGACACGAATCCGGCGGGACGGCCCAGGATTCGAGCGACGAATGTGTAGTCGCCACCTGCAATCGGGTAGGCACACCCCAACTCAGCCCAACAAAAGGCTAGCGCCAGTCCCATGGCGGCAGCGATAACGAAGGTCAAAGGAGCCCCGGTACCTGTCAACGTGAAAAGGACTGGCGCAATAATGAACGCGCCCGTGGCAGGCGTTACGGCTGAGACCACAAGCGAAATATTCTCCCAGAGCCCAAGGGACCGGTGGAGTTCCTGCTTGTAGGCTCGGCGTTCCACGTTCTCGCCGATCTCAATCCGTGTCACTATTTCCTCCATTGCGGGCGGCGGCGGTGCCGTAAAATCACATACGTAAGCTAATGCTAATGTCCACGCTGATGTCAACATTGTTGACAGAATATTTTTCGGTTGTCTGTTGTGAGACGATGACGTGATGGCTCAATCTCGACTTGACGAACGTGCGATTCACGACGCTGTACCGGCGCATCACGCGCGTTTGGACCGCGACATGATACTTGAGGCATCTCGGGACCTTTGCGATAGGGAAGGCCTGGGTGCCCTCACGCTCCGCCGGCTCGGAAAGGAGCTCGGCGTTGATTCGACAGCCATGTACCGTCATTTCAAAAACAAGATGGATCTCCTGTCCGCACTGATCGATCTCCTCTTTGCTGATGTCCCAGAGCCGGAGCCAGGCAGACCATGGCGTGAAAACTTAGCCACGTTAATGCGGGCTTGGTTCGATATCTATCGGCGCCACGTGGGTCTCGCTGAGGCGATGGCGGGCCAAGCCGATGACCAGCCGAGACTTTTCGCTTTGACAGAATGGACAGTCCATGAGCTTCGGCGCGCAGGCGTGCCATCCGCCGACATTGGATTGTTTCACCAGGCCATCTATAACCACACCGTTGGTTACGGACTGGTAGCGGCCCTTTCTCCATGGATGACTACACCAAGCCTTCGAGATGAACAACGGCGCATCTACTCAGCATTGGATCCAGCAAAATTCCCCGAATCTAGTGCTGCATCCGCATCTCTATACCCCGATACCGATAAATTGTTTGACTTCGGAATGGGCCTTCTCCTGGATGCTATCGAGGAAAGAGTCCGCGAAGCGAAATCCGGCGGTCGCTAGTAACAGGCGCGCGCGGTTTCGTCCACCAGTTCGAAGGGGTGGGTCAAGTCCCGTGGAGTGGTGTAGCCGTTTCGTGATGCTTCGAGGTCGTTGAGGGTTAGAAGTTGTGATTCTCGGACGGGTTTGCGGGTTCGGGTTCCTCCGTTGGGTTGTCGTTGCTGGTTTGCCAATCGGGGTTGATGGAGCCGTTGGGGAGCCAGAAGTCGTCGGGCCAGGGGGCGGGGCGGCCGTGTTCGTCCCACCAGCCGGTGTCGTGGCCGGCTGTCAGCAGCGCGAGATCATGGTGGTGTTGTGGAGGTGGGCTGGGCGGGGCTCATGCTGCTATCTCCGTGCTGTCCAGTGCGGGCAGGTCAGTGTGCTGCGGGACGTCGCTGGGGTCCAGGGCTGTGAGGCGGCAGCGGGCGAGAACTTCGAGGCCGAAGTAGCGTCGTCCTTCGGCCCTTTCATCGCTTTGTTCGGCCAGCACGGGCCCGACGAGGCGGGTGATGGCGTCGCGGTTCGGGAAGATCCCGACGACGTCGGTGCGGCGGCGTATTTCCTTGTTCAAACGCTCGTTGGGGTTGTTTGACCAGACCTGCTGCCAGACGTCCTTCGGGAACGCGGTGAACGCGAGGATGTCCGCCCTGGCAGCGTCCAGGTGCGCGAACACCTTAGGCAATTTCGTCTCGACGTAGTCCAGGAGCCGGTCGAATTGGGCGTTCACACTGGCAGGGTCCGGCTGGTCGTAGACGGAGTGCAGCATGGCCTTCACTGCCGGCCAGAGGTTCTTCGGTGTCGCAGCCATCAGGTTCGCCGCGTAGTGGGTGC
>NZ_JAAMFM010000043.1 GCF_013376105.1 Arthrobacter wenxiniae | reverse complement strand
CCCCCGGGGGGCGCCCCCCCCCGGTGGGGGGCCCCCCCGACGGCCTGCGTGCGAGAACTACACCACGGCGGGCACGCGTTCTCCCGCCACCGGCGCGTCGTCGTGCCCGGCGGAGTGGCCGTCCGGCTCGAGGGACAGTTCGTCGAACGGGCTGCGGCCGGAGAGGACCTCGCGCGCCTGGTCGATGTCGAGTTCGTGCGTCCACTTGCCCACCAGCAGGGCGGCAACCGCGTTGCCGGTGAAGTTGGTGAGGGCGCGGCACTCGGACATGAACTTGTCGATGCCCACAATGACGCCCATGCCGTCCAGCAGGATCGGTTTATGTGCCTGGAGCCCGGCGGCCAGCGTGGCCAGCCCGGCGCCCGTGACCCCGGCCGCGCCCTTGGAGGCGATCACCATGAACACCAGCAGGCCGATCTGTTCGCCGAGGTTCATCGGGATGCCCATGGCGTTGGAGATGAACAGTGAGCTCATGGTCAGGTAGATGGCGGTGCCGTCAAGGTTGAAGGAGTAGCCGGTGGGAACGGTGATGCCCACCACGGGCCTGGACACGCCCACATGCTCCATCTTGGCGATCAGGCGCGGCAGGGCAGACTCGGAGGAGGAGGTGGCGAAGATCAGCAGGTATTCGCGGGCCAGGTAGCGCATCAGGGCGAAGATGTTCAGGCCGGTGACCACGCGCAGCAGCGAGCCGAGGATGACGACGATGAACAGGGCGCAGGTCAGGTAGAACGCACCCATGAGAATGGCCATGGAGCCGATGGCGGCCCAGCCGGTGGCGCCGACGACGGCGGCGATGGCGCCGAACGCGCCCACGGGGGCAACCCACATGATCATCATCATCAGCTTGAAGACGACCTTTTGGATGTTCTTCACGGCGTTGAGCACCGGCTCGCCGGACTTGCCCATGGACTGGAGGGCGAAGCCGACCAGCAGCGCCAGCACCAGGGTGGGCAGCACCGGGATGTCGCCCGGGATCATGTCCATCAGGAACTTCACGGTGCCGCTGTCCGCCGACGCCGCGGCAGTCTTGTACGGCTGCAGGTGCAGGCCGGAACCGGGGTGGACGATGTTGCCGACCACCAGTCCAATCGCGAGCGCCACGGTGGACATCACCATGAAGTACAGCAGCGCCAGCCCGCCCACCTTGCCGACGGTTGCCGCCTTGGCGATGGAGCCCACCCCCAGCACGATGGTGCAGAAGATGATGGGGGCGATGATCATTTTAATGAGGGCGATGAACATGGTGCCCAGCGGCTTGAGCGACTTGCCCAGGTCCGGGGCCATCAGGCCAATCGCGGCCCCAAGGACCACGGCCGCGATGACCGCGACGTATAGCCAGTGGGTCTTGTCCATTTTGCGCCGCGCCGGCTTTGCCATGGTGGCCGTCCCTCCTCGTTGAGAGCTCATTGTCACTCCTTGT
This sequence comes from Arthrobacter wenxiniae, assembly GCF_013376105.1. GTDB lineage: Bacteria > Actinomycetota > Actinomycetes > Actinomycetales > Micrococcaceae > Specibacter > Specibacter wenxiniae. The sequence goes on along the minus strand of NZ_JAAMFM010000043.1, from coordinate 25,569 downwards.
GGTCCTTGTGATTAGCATTGGTGGATGTGGCGTGCGATCCGCCTCACATAAGATTGCCCGGCGGCGTGACTTATCTCACCGTTGCGTTCATATTGGTCGCACGAAAGGTACCTGGATGTTTTGGCGCGGCTGGAGTATCGCCACGAGGCTGTTCACTGCCAACCTGCTCTTTGTGCTGCTGTTGACCGCGGGCGTGGCCGCCGTGATGGTGAACGACGCCGGCTCCCGCACCTATGAGCAGACCCGCCAGCGCATGCTGTCCGTCGCCACGGCGCTGGCCGACTCCCCCATGGTGCTCTCGGCCGCCGGGTCCGCCAACCCCTCCGCCGTCCTGCAGCCCTACGCGCAGTCAGTCATGCGCGACGCCCGTGTGGACTTCATCACCATCATGGACCCGCGGGGCATCCGCTGGACCCACCCCAATCCGGCGGAAATCGGCAAGGCGTACGTGGGATCCATCGCCCAGGCGCAGGCCGGGCACACCTACTTTGAGACCACGGCGGGCACCCTGGGGCCCTCCGTCCGCGTCATAGTCCCCATCAAGGACCAGGCCGGGACGGTCGAGGGCATGGTGGCGGCCGGTGTGACGGTCAGCAACGTGCAGGTGCTCGTTGCCGCCCGGCTCCCGGACGTGCTGGGCCTGGCGGCGGCGCTCCTGGTGGCCGGATCCCTGGCGGCCTGGCTGCTGGGCCGGTATCTCAAGCGTGTCACTCTTGGCTGGGGCCCGGAACAGCTGGCCCAGCTGTTTGCCTACTACGAATCCGTGCTCCACTCCGTGCGCGAGGGCCTGGTGCTGGTGGACACCCGGGGCTCCATGGTCCTCTACAACGACCACGCCGCCCTCCTGCTGGGCATGGACGCCCCCGCCGGGGGCCCGGCGGGACAATCTGCGCACGGCCCCCGGCGGCGGGAGGCCCGCGGCCTGGCGTCCCCCGCCGCGCCACAACTGGACTCCCTCACCCTCCCCGACTCGCTCAGGGAGCTGCTGCGCAGCGGCCGCACCGCCACCGACGAGGTCCACCTCGCCGGCGACCGCCTGCTGGTGGTCAGCCAGCGGCCGGCCGTGGCGCCGGGAAACAACGCCCGGGCCGGCACGGTGGCCACCCTGCGGGACCACACCGAATTGACCACCCTGGCCGGCAGCCTCAGCAGCACCCAGACACTGGTGGAGGCGCTGAGGTCCCAAACGCACGAGCACGCCAACCGGCTCCACGCCATCATTTCCCTGATCGAGCTGGACCGGGCCCGGGAGGCGCTCGACTTTGCCACGGCCGACCTTTCCGACACCGTCCGGCTGGGCGGGGAGTTTGTGGGCACCCTGGACGAACCCTTTCTCGCCGCCCTGCTGGTGGGCAAGGCCGCGCAGGCGGATGAACGCGGTGTGCGGCTGGAACTGAGCGGTTCAGGCACGCTGCCGCCAGGCAGGCTGGACGCCCGCGAACTCGTGACCCTGCTGGGGAACCTGGTGGACAACGCCATAGACGCGGCGGCCGGACACGACGGCGACCCCACCGTCTGGGCGGACCTGCTGGTGGCCGACGGCGCCCTCACACTCACGGTGGCCGACAACGGTCCAGGCCTGCCCACCACGGACCTGGACGTGCTGGGCCGGATCGGAACCACGGAGAAGGCGTCCGGAGCCCCCGGCGGCAGGGGCTACGGAATAGCCTTGATCCGCCGCGCCACCGCCGCCCTGGGGGGCACCCTCACCGCCGAGAACGACGGCGGCGCCGTCATGACCGCCGTCGTGCCCCTCGCCACCGCCGTCCAGGATCCGGCATGAGTGGCCCCACGCCCATCAGGGTGCTGGTGGTGGACGACGAACCGATCGCCCTGGCGGCCCACGCCGACTACGTGCGGCGGCTGGACGGCTTTGAGGTGGCGGCGACCGCCGGTGGCATGGGTGCCGCCCTGGCCGTGCTCAACAATCCCGCCACCCCTTCCATCCAGCTGGTGCTGCTGGACATGAACCTGACCGACGGGCACGGCCTGGACCTGTTGCGGCGCATCCACGGACTCGGGCTGGTGCCGGACGTGGTGGCCATCACGGCCGTGCAGGAAATCCAGGTGGTGCGCTCGGCCATCGCGCTGGGCATCACGGCATACCTGATCAAGCCGTTCACCTTCGCCGCTTTCCGGGAGAAGCTGGAAAGCTACCGCGGCTACCACGACGCCCTGGCGGACCGCTCGCACACCAGCCAGGACGCGATCGACCGGGCCCTGTCGGCGCTGCGGCCCAGCGGGAAGCTGCGACTCCCGAAGGGCATGCTGCCCGAGACGCTCAGGGCGGTGGCCGACTGGCTTCGGGGGCAGGACGCGCCCGCCTCCGCCACGGAGGCGGCTGCGGGGCTGGCCATGTCCAGGGTCACGGCCCGGAGGTACCTGGACCACCTGGTGGAAACCGGCTCCGCGACGAAGGCCCCCCGGCACGGATCGCCGGGCCGCCCGGAACTCGAATACCGCTGGCACCGTCCAGATCCGAGATAACGACCGCTCCCAGGCGGCAAAGCGGGCGGCGTTTTCCCGGTCCCCGACGCAGTCTGTGGATAACTAAGGAAAGCGAAGTCAAATTCCAGCCAGACTGGTGCAATGACAAACCCCCAGCCCCTCCCCGCATGGTTGCGCGGACGATCGTTCACGGTGGGCGGGTCCGGTGCCTCCGGCATCAGCCGCCGCCGGACGACGGGCCCGGACCTGTACACGCCCAGTCGCGGCATCCGCGTGCCGTGGGGAATTCAGCCGTGGGGAATTCAGCCGTGGGGAATGCAACAGTGGGGAATGCAACAGCCACTCGCTGCCCGTGTCCGGCCGCTGCTCGAGCTTGCGCCGGGCGGAACCGCAAGCCACAGCGCGGCGGCGCTCGCTGCTAGGGGGATGCCGTTTCCGCCCTGGCTGGCCGGCAGTTTTGAAGTACACATTTCCAGGGATGCCGCCAGCTCCCCGCCGTGGCGGGCGGGCATTGAACGACATCACAGGGGATTCCGGCCGGGCGAGGCCGCCACGTTTCAGGGCATGGCCGTGACGTCGCCGCTGCGGACCTCGCGCTGCCGGAATGGAAAATAACCGTGGAAGACGACGGCGGACACCATCCGGAGGACAGGCAGCAGTCCATCGACGGCGCCCGCGACAGACTCACGATCCAATTGGGCTGGACGCACCCAAGAATTGCCAAGAGCATGCTCGACGCCGATGAGGGAAAGGCCGCCGTCGCGCCCGGCCGCAAGGCCTTGCGCGCCAGGGGTTGGCCGGGCCCGTTCCGGTGGGGGCGCGGTTGTTTCGAAGTTGAGCCGCGGGAGCTGTCGTCACCTCGAACGGCGCGCGCCGTCAGACGGCGGAGAAGGCCACCACGCAGTTCTGCCCGCCAAATCCGAAGGCGTTGGTCACGGCGTGGCGGACGGCCATCGCGCGGGCCTGGTTGGGCACGTAGTCGAGGTCGCACTCGGGGTCCGGATCGTTGTAGTTGATGGTCGGCGGCACGGCCGACTCGGCAATGGCCCGCACGCACACCAGCGCGCCGAGCGCGCCGGCGGCCCCGATCAGATGCCCGGCCATGGACTTGGGCGCCGTCACGGCGAGCGCGGCCGCGTGCGCGCCAAAGGCCTGGTGGATGGCAGCGGTTTCCGTCTTGTCGTTGGCCTTCGTCGAGGTGCCGTGGGCGCAGACAAGTTCGACGTCGGACGGGTCGAGGCGCGCCTTGCCCAGCGCCTTCGTGATTGCCTGGGCCGCGTAGGTGCCGGCGGGTTCGGGGGCCACGATGTGGAAGGCGTCGGCCGTCATGGCCCCGCCGGAGACTTCCGCGTAGGCGCGGGCGCCGCGCGCCCTGGCGTCGGAGAGCCGCTCCAGGATGAACACGACGGCGCCTTCGCCAAACACGAAGCCGTTGCGCCCGGCGTCGAACGGGCGGGAGGCCTCCTGCGGGCAGCCGTTGCTTGTGGACAACCCGCGCATGGCCGTGAGCCCGCCAAACATGACGGGGGTGATCGCGGCGTCGGCTCCCCCGGCCACCACCACGTCGGCGTCCCCGTCGAGCAGCAGTCGCCGGGCCTCGAGCAGGGCGTGCGTGCCGCTGGCGCAGGCGAGCGCGCTGGCGTTGACCCAGCCGTGCACGCCCAAGTCGATCGCCACCTCGCAGGCGGCCATGTTGGTCAGCGCGGAGGCCACAAAGCTGGGACTGACGTACCGTGCCCCGCGCTCGCCCAGCACGTGCACGGCCTCCTCGATCTCCGGGAAGCCGGACACCGCGCTGTTAAGGACGACGGCGGCCTCGGTGCCTTCCAGCGTGGGCCCCAGCCCCGCGTCGGCCAGGGCCTCGCGGGCGGCGGCGATGGCCAGCTGGGTGCAGCGCGAGGACCTGTTGAGCCGCTTGACGGGCAGCAGCCCGGCCGGGTCGAAGCCCTTGACCTCCGCTGCAATGGTGGTGCTGAACCCGGTGGCGTCAAAGGCGGTGATGGTTCCCACACCGCTGCGCCCGGCCAGCATCGCCTCCCACGTGGCCGGTGCCGTGTTGCCGAGCGGGGTGAGCGCGCCGATCCCCGTGATCACCACGCGCCCGGCGCCGTCCCTGCCGTTCACCGCTGCTCCCCGGGCTGCCGGAGGGAGTGGCCGCCGTTTCGCGCCGCCGGTTCCTCGAACAGGCCGGCAGCCGCGTCGCCCACGGCCCGTGCGGCCAGCTGGTAGTGGATTTTCTTGCCCGTGGCGGTCAGGGGCACGCTGTCCACAAAGGCGTAGGCGCGGGGCCGCTTGAAGTCGGACAGCTCCGGGCTGGCCAGGCAGTGCCTGTCCAGCCCGTCGGCCGTGGCCTGCGCACCGACGGCGCCGTCACGGCGGACCACGTAGGCCACCACCTTGCTGCCCCAGTGGTCGTCGGGCAGGCCCACCACCACGCTGTCGCCCACGCCCGGATGCGAGCCGAGCACCTCCTCCACCTGGACGGGGTGGATGTTTTCGCCGCCGGAGATGATCATGTCGTCCTTGCGCCCCACAATGGTCACGTATCCGTCGCCGTCCCAGGTGCCGAGGTCGCCGGAGTACAGCCAGTTGTCCACGAACCTTTCCTCGTTGGCCTCCGGCAGGTTGGCATAGCTGAAGCCGGACTTGGGGGTGCGCATGATGATCTCGCCCTGCTCGGCGTTGTCCCGGGCGGCCAGCTCGTGCGGCTCGGCCCGGCGGTCGGGGAACACCTTGACGAGCGCGACGTCGTCGTCGGTGCACGCCCTCCCCGCCGTGCCCGCGTGCTCCGGCAGGTCCTCGGGGCGCAGGAAGGTGTTCCAGAATGCCTCGGTGGTGCCGTAGCCATTGAAGATGCGGGGGGTGAGCAGGCTTTGGTACCGCAGCGCGGCCGCCTTGGTCAGCGGCGCCCCCATGGTGACAATGCCGCGCAGCCCGGAGAGGTCACGCGGGCTCCTTTCCTGTTCGTCGGCGAGCATGGCCAGCGACACCGGGGCCCCGATCAGGAACGTCAGCCCGTACCGGCCCACCCAGTCCAGCACGGTGGCGGGGTCGAAGGCGCGCAGCGGCACCACCGAGCCGCCCACGTAGAACAGGGGGTTCGGGCCGCCCGAATACAGCCCGCCGCGGTGGAACCAGGGCGTCATGTTCAGCGTCCTGTCCTGCGGGGTGAGCGGGAAGTGCATGATGACGTCGTGGGCGCTCATGACCTCCACGATCGACGGCAGCGACACCCCCTTGGGCCGGCCCGTCGTGCCGGAGGTGTACAGCCGCGTGGTTTCCGCATAAGTCGAGGCCCTCCCGGCCCGCCTTGGCGGGGCATCGGGGGCGGCGGCCACGACGTCGGCCAGGGAGCGCACGGTCTCCGGCAGCGCGGCGTCGCCCGCCTCCCCCACGGACAGCACGACGGCGGACGAGCCCGCCGCTTCCACGGCGGCGAGCGCCGCGTCCGCCACGGCGGCGTCAAAGATGAAGACGGAGGGTTCGCTGTCGCGCAGGATCAGTGCGGTTTCACCGGAGGACAGCCGATAGTTCAGCGGGATGCCGACGGCGCCGAGGCGCTGGGTGGCCAGGTAGAGCCGGGCAAATTCGACGCAGTTGAACAGCTGGTAGGCCACGTGGCCGCCCTCGCCCACGCCCAGGCCGGCGAGCGCGGCCGCCAGCCTGTCGACGTCGGCGTCCAGTTCGGCGTAGGTCCATTCGCGGCCCGCCGCCGGGTCCACCATGGCCACGTGCCGGCCGAACCGGCCCACGTTGCGGCGGAAGCCGGCGTCGTAGGTGAAGTCATGTTCGAAGTAGTCCTTGAAGCGGCTCGCGTCGTACACCATGGTTCGTCCCCTTCCCCGGGCCCGGCCGCAGCGGCGGGCAATGCCGTGGGGCCGCCCGCCCGCACCTCGCCGCGGGGGCCTTGGTATGCACCCTACTCTGGCCCGCCGGGGCGTCAAGGGGCAGCGGCTACCGCCCCGGGGCGAGGATCGGGACCAGCGCGTCGATGACGGCCGGGTCCTCGATGGTGGAGGGCACGGTGTAGGCGTCCCCGTCGGCAATCTGGCGCATGGTCTTGCGCAGGATCTTCCCCGAGCGGGTCTTGGGGAGCGCGTCAACGATGGTGGCGTTCTTGAAGTCGGCCACGGGCCCGATCTCCTTGCGGACCAGGGCGACGAGTTCCTTCTGCAAAACATCGGCCGCAATGGAGACCCCGCTCTTGAGCACCACGAAGCCCACGGCCTTTTGCCCCTTGAGGGCGTCCGCCACCCCTATCACGGCGCATTCGGCCACGGCCGGGTGCTTGCCCACCACCTGTTCAATGGCGCCGGTGGACAGTCGGTGGCCGGCCACGTTGATGACGTCGTCGGTGCGGCCCATGACGAACACGTAGCCGTCCTCGTCCACGTAGCCGGAGTCGCCGGTGGCGTAGCAGCCGTCAAAGGCGCTGAGGTAGGAGTCCACATAGCGCTGGTCGTCGCCCCACAGGGTGGTCAGCGTGCCCGGCGGCAGCGGCAGCCGCAGCACAATGTTGCCCTCCTGGCCGGCGGCCACGGGCTCCCCCAGGCCGTCCACGATGCGCAGGTCGTAGCCGGGCATGGGCAGCGTGGGCGAGCCCGCCTTGATGGGCAGCGGCTCAAGCCCGCGCGGGTTGCCCACGATCCCCCAGCCGGTCTCGGTCTGCCACCAGTGGTCCACCACGGGCACCCCGAGCACCCTGGAGGCCCAGTGGTAGGTGTCGGTGTCCAGGCGCTCCCCGGCGGTGAAGAGCGTTTGGAGGGTGCCGACGTCGTACTTCCCCATCAAGGCCGCCTCGGGGTCCATCTTGCGGATGGCGCGAAGGGCGGTGGGGGCGGTGAACAGGGCCTTCACCCGGTGTTGGAAAATGACACGCCAGAACGCGCCGGCATCGGGCGTGCCCACCGGCTTGCCCTCGTACATGACCGTCGTGGCACCGGCCAGCAGCGGCCCGTACACAATGTAGGAATGCCCCACCACCCAGCCCACGTCCGACGCCGTCCACCAAACGTCGCCGGCGTGGATGTCGTAGAGGTTCGCCATGGTCCACAGAAGTGCGACGGCGTGCCCCCCGTTGTCCCGGACCACCCCCTTGGGCGCCCCCGTGGTCCCGGAGGTGTACAGGATGTACAGCGGGTCGGTGGCCTTTACGGGGACGGGCGCCGCCGGCCGGGCCCCTGCCAGGGCGGCGTCCCAGTCCACATGGTTCCAGTCCAGGTCGCCCGGGTCCGTGGCAAAGCCGTCGCGGTGCTTGACGATGACGGGCAGCTCGGGTGCGCCCGCCGTGGCCAGGGCCTCGTGGACTGTGGGCAGGTATTCCACATGGCGGTTCGGTTCCAGGCCGCCCGAGGTGGTCACCACAACCTTCGGCGCGGCGTCCCGGATGCGCACGGCCAGCTCGTTGGCCGCAAATCCGCCGAACACCACCGAGTGGACGGCGCCGAGGCGGGCCGCGGCCAGCATGGCGATGGCTGCCTCCGGAATCATGGGGAGGTAGATGACCACGCGGTCCCCCCTGCCCACCCCCTGGGCGCGGAGCACTCCGGCGAAGGCGGCCACGGCGGCAGTCAGTTCACTGTAGGTGTAGGTGGTGGTGCCCCCGAGCATGGCGGAGTCGTGGATGAGCGCCGGCTGGTCCCCCCGGCCGGCCGCCACGTGCCTGTCCAGGGCGTTGAACGAGGTGTTGAGCTCGCCGTCCGGGAACCAACGGCTGATGGGGGCGTCCGCCCCGCTGTAGGCCTGCGTGGGCTCCACGTCCCAGGCCACGGCCCGTGCAGCGTCCAGCCAATACCCCTCCGGGTCCTCCAGGCTGCGCCGGTATTCGTCGGTGTACTTACGGCCGTTCCGGGACATGGCGTCCTCCATCCGCGTTGATGTGATGCCTGTCATGCTAGCGGGTCGCGGCGCACGGAGGCAAGCGTTTTGTATACATAATTCCTGTTTTGTCGGAACTTCTTGCGGATCGCTAGCCAATTTTCGCATCTATGTATACACTGAGGGGAGCCGGGGCAACAGCCTCCGGATCAGGGCGGCGGGCGGACGGAGCGGGTCATGCGGGCAGGCGAGAAGGCATATGCCACGCTGCGCGGCGACATCGTGGACTGGCGGCTGCCGCCGGGCACGGTCCTGGCCGAAGTGGAGCTGTCCGCACGTCTGGGCGTCTCACGCACTCCCGTCCGGGAAGCCCTCGCCAGGCTGACGGCCGAGGGCCTGGCCGAACCCCAGAGCGGCCGCGGCACCGTGGTCAGCGGCATCTCCCTGGACCACGTCGAGGAGCTTTTTGAACTGCGTTCGGCCCTGGAATGCCGCGCCGCGGAACTGGCCGCGCGGAACCGGGACCGGGAGGTGTTCCTCGAACTGCACCGCCAGCTCTGCGACGCCGGCCGCCTCCTCACCGACCAGGACCCCACGCGTCACAGCTACTACCGCCTGGCCGGCGAGCTGGACACCGCCATCGACGCCGCCGCCGGAAACCACTACCTGGCCCAGGCCCTGAAAAGCCTGCGCGTGCACCTGGTGCGCGTGCGCCGGCTCTCCAAGGACAACCCCTCCCGGCTGCGCGAGGCCGCCCGGGAACACGGCGACATTGCCCTCGCGATCGCCAACGGCAATGCCACGGTCGCCAGCGCCGCCACCACCGTCCACCTCGACAACAGCCTCCGCCACCTGCTCCAGGGCGGCGCAACACCCTGACGCCTGCACCACCTGTCCACCCCACCCTGCAAAGGAACCCCCATGGTTATCCAGCACAACGTCCGCGTCTACAAGAGCGAAGAAAACCTCCCCCGTGAGGACCAGCTCGCCTACAAGATCGCCAGGGTCGCCGCCGACCCCGTCGCCGTCACGGCCGAGGTGGCGGACATGGTCATCAACCGCATCATCGACAACGCCTCCGTCGCCATCGCGTCCCTGAACCGCGGGCCCATCGTCGCCGCCCGCGCCCAGGCGCTGGCCCACGCACCCTCCACGGGAGGCGCCGGCGCCTCCGTCTTCGGCATCACGGAGAAGGTCTCCCCCGAATGGGGAGCCTGGGCCAACGGCGTGGCCGTGCGCGAGCTCGACTACCACGACACCTTCCTGGCCGCGGAATACTCCCACCCCGGGGACAACATCCCGCCGATCCTCGCCGTCGCCCAGCACACCGGCGCCTCGGGCGCCCAGCTGCTGCGCGCCATCGCCACCGGCTACGAGATCCAGGTGGACCTGGTCAAGGCCATCTGCCTGCACAAGCACAAGATCGACCATGTGGCCCACCTCGGCCCGTCGGCCGCGGCCGGCATCGGCACCCTGCTCAACCTCGAGGTGGAGACCATCTTCCAGGCCGTGGGCCAGGGCCTGCACACCACCACGGCCACCCGCCAGTCCCGCAAGGGCGAGATCTCCACCTGGAAGGCGCACGCCCCCGCGTTTGCCGGCAAGATGGCCGTGGAGGCCGCCGACCGCGCCATGCGCGGGCAGACCTCCCCCGTGCCGATCTACGAGGGCGAGGACGGCGTCATCGCCTGGCTGCTGGACGGCCCCGACGCCGAATACACCGTGCCGCTGCCGGCCGAGGGTGAAGCCAAGCGCGCCATCCTGGACACGTACACCAAGGAGCACTCGGCCGAATACCAGGCCCAGGCGTGGATCGACCTTGCCCGCAAGCTCCACGGCGAACACCCGGAGGCCACCGACCCGGCCAACGTGAAGTCCGTGCTGATCAAGACCAGCCACCACACCCACTACGTGATCGGCTCCGGCGCCAACGACCCTCAGAAGTACGATCCCACCGCGTCGCGGGAAACCCTTGACCACTCCATCCCGTACATCTTCACCGTGGCCCTCCAGGACGGCTCCTGGCACCATGTGGACTCCTACTCCCCCGAGCGTGCCGGCCGCGCCGACACCGTGGAGCTGTGGCACAAGGTCACCACGGAGGAGGACGCCGAGTGGACGCGCCGCTACCACTCCCTGGACATCGCGGAGAAGGCCTTTGGCGGCACCGTGGAGATCACGCTCAACGACGGGACGGTCATCACCGACTCCATCGCCGTGGCCGACGCCCACCCCCTCGGTGCCCGGCCGTTCGCCCGCGCCCAGTACATCAACAAGTTCCGCACCCTGGCCGCCGGCCTCGTCGAGGAAGCTGAAATTGACCGCTTCATCGCGGCAGCGGAAAACCTCCCCAACCTTGCCGCAGGGGAACTGGACCAGCTCAACATCACCGCAGCACCCGGCGTCGTCGACCTCGCCGCCGCACCCAAGGGACTGTTCTAACATGCTGTACTCGAAGAAAACGGCCGAGGAGAAGCGCCGGGACCTGCGGGCCATGCTGGTCCCGGGCGCCGCGCGCCAGTTCCCCGGCGCGTTCAACCCGCTCTCGGCCCGGCTGATTGAGGAAAAGAAGTTCGACGGCGTCTACATCTCCGGCGCGGTCCTCGCCAACGACCTGGGCCTGCCCGACATCGGCATGACCACCCTGACCGAGGTGGCGGCCCGCGGCGGGCAGATCGCCCGCATGACGGACCTGCCGTGCCTCATCGACGCCGACACGGGCTTTGGCGAGCCGATGAACGTGGCCCGCACCATCCAGGAACTGGAAAACGCGGGCCTTGCCGGCTGCCATATCGAGGACCAGTTCAACCCCAAGCGCTGCGGCCACCTGGACGGGAAAAACATGGTGGACCTGGACACTGCGGTCAAGCGCATTGCCGCCGCCGCCGACGCCCGCCGCGATCCGAACTTCCTCATCATGGCCCGGACCGACATCCGTGCCGTGGAGGGCCTGGCCGTGGCCATCGACCGCGCCAAGGCGCTGGTGGACGCCGGGGCCGACGCCATCTTCCCGGAAGCCATGAAGGACGTCTCCGAGTTCGAGGCCGTGTGCAAGGCCGTCAACGTGCCGGTGCTGGCCAACATGACGGAATTTGGCAAGAGCGTCCTGTTCACCCGGGACGCCCTGGCGGGGGCCGGCGTGGCCATGATCATCTACCCGGTGACCCTGCTGCGCAGTGCCATGGGCGCAGCCGAACGGGTGCTGGATGCCATTTCCGCGGACGGCACGCAGGAAGCGGCCGTCCCGGACATGCTCACTCGCGCCCGGCTCTACGAACTGGTTGACTACGAGGCGTACAACCAATTCGACACGGGCATATTCAACTTCCAGGTTCCAGGGCTGGACATCACCACGAACAACGCTAACCTCTAGAAACAACGACTTCCGTAAAAAGGAGCACCACCGTGAGCGACGAAGACGTACACAAGGGCCTGGCCGGCGTCGTGGCCGACTACACCGCCATTTCCAAGGTGAACCCGGAGTCCAACTCCCTGTTGTACCGCGGCTATCCGGTGCAGGAACTGGCCGCCGGCAAGTCCTTTGAGGAAGTGGCCCTGCTGCTGTGGACCGGCGAACTGCCCACCGAGGAAGAGCTGACAGTGTTCGAGGCCTTTGAACGGGCCAACCGGGCGCTGGACGCCAGCGTGCGCGCCGCCATCGATCTGCTGCCGCTGGACTGCCACCCCATGGATGTGGGCCGCACGGCCGTTTCGGTCATGGGCGCCAACCATGCCCTGGCCGAGGACTCCTCGCGCGAGGCCGAGCTGGAGAAGGCAAAGTCGCTCTTTGCCCAGTTCCCGGCGGTTGTCGCCTACGACCAGCGCCGCCGCCGGGGTTTGGGCGCGGTGGAGCCGCGGGAGGACCTGGACTACGCGCACAACTTCCTGTGGATGACGTTTGGCGAGGAGGCCGCCCCCGAGGTGGTTGATGCCTTCCGCGTCTCCATGGTGCTCTACGCCGAGCACTCCTTCAACGCCTCCACGTTCACGGCGCGGGTGGTGACGTCCACGCTCTCGGACCTGCATTCGGCCGTCACCGCCGCCATCGGCGCCCTGAAGGGCCCACTGCACGGGGGCGCCAACGAGGCCGTCATGCACACCTTCGACGAAATCGGCATCCGCAAGGAGGAGACCCGCCAGGAGGCCGCGGCCCGGGCCAAGGCCTGGATGGAAAACGCCCTGGCCCAGAAGAAGAAGGTCATGGGCTTCGGGCACCGCGTGTACAAGAACGGCGATTCCCGCGTGCCCACCATGAAGGGCGCGCTGGACAAAATGATTGCCCACTTCGACCGGCCGGAGATACTGGGCCTCTACGACGGGCTGCAGCAGGCCATGGAGGAGGCCAAGGCGATCAAGCCGAACCTGGACTACCCCGCCGGGCCCACCTATCACCTGATGGGCTTCGACACCGACATGTTCACGCCCATCTTCATCGCCTCGCGCATCACCGGCTGGACCGCGCACATCATGGAACAGCGGGCCGCCAACGCGCTGATCCGCCCGCTGAGCGCCTACAACGGCGTGGACGAACGCCACCTGGGCGGCCCCGCCCGTTGACGTGTCGGGTCCACCACCATCGGCCCGTGATTGCAGGTAGTGTAATTGGGACTTAGCTCACACCGCGCACATTAGAAGGAGCACCGTGGAAAAATCGTCGCTGACCGCACTGGCCAGGGAACTGCTGGGAAACGCCAAGACAGGCACCAACGGGCGCAGCGCCCGGACCGTCTACGGCGGGCATGAGCGGGTCCTGCGCCAAACGGTGATCGCCTTGACCGCCGGCTCGATGCTGGACGAACACGACAACCCGGGCGAAGCCACGCTGCAGGTGCTCAGCGGCCGCCTGGTGCTTGCCTCGGGCGCGGTCTCCTGGGAGGGGTCCTCCGGGGACCACCTGGTGGTGCCCAACACGCGGCACTCCGTCAAGGCCCTGGAGGACTCAACTTTTCTGCTGACCGTCGCCAAGCCCTGACTCGACAGGCAACGGGGTGCGGGTGCTCGAGGCGACGGTCTCGTTGTCCGGGTTCATTTCGATGCGCCACCGGGCCCGCTCCCCCGCCAGGAATGCCGGCAGCCAGTGAATGGCATCCGCCCACATCTGTGCCTCCGGCAGCTGCGAGACCGGGTACCAGCGCGGGGCAATCTCGTCGCTCTCCCGGGCTTCGCCAACAAAGTTGCGGCAAAGGTAGACGGTGGTGGCCATGTCCCATCCGGGCTTGGCCGGAAACACAAAGTCCACCGTCCCGGCCGGGAGGAGGTCGGACTGGCGCACCGTGATGGAGGTTTCCTCCCGCACCTCCCGGCAGATGGCCCCGGCAGTGATTTCCCCGGGTTCCACGTGCCCGCCGATCCCCACCACCTTGCCGCTGCCAAAGCCTGTCTTTTTCAGCCCCAGCAAGACCTGCTCCGCACCATGGGAAGTGCGGAGCAGGAAGCACAGGGTTACCTCGGCGGCAGTCATGGTTCCAGCGTAAGCCGCGGACCCGGCGTCGTGCCCCAGGGCGCGGCACGCTTTTCGCGGATCCCCGTGAATGTGGCGTCGCCGTCTCCGGGGCCCGGGCCACGTGCTCCAACCGCCGGGGCGCGGTGTCGGTCGGTCCGATGCACCGGCATCTTTTCGCGCAACAACGGCGGCGGCTTCATCGACCTGCGCGTGGACCTGATCCAGGGAGGCATGGAAGCCTGCGGGGTAGGCGAGAATGCCATCTTCATGCCCGGGCGTGTGGAGCCGCTGTTCGGTGAATGGCTGGCCTTCTGCGGGTCCTCTGTCATGCCCGGCGGCGAACAGCGCCATCTCGATTCACACCCCTCCCACCAGCGGGCCTGCCTGCACGCCATCGACTACCTGGTCAAGTGTGGGTACACCCCGAGCAGGCCTACCTGCCGCTGGGCGCCGCGCCCATCGAAGGGCGCCGGCCCGGGACCTTCGAGACTTACCCCAGCGCCCTTGGGTGGGCGGCGGCATAGACTTCCCGAAGCGTCTCAGCCGTGACCAGGGTGTAGACCTGCGTCGTGGTCACGGAGGCGTGGCCCAGCAGTTCCTGGACCACGCGGACATCGGCGCCGCCCTCCAGCAGGTGGGTGGCGAAGGAGTGCCGCAGCGTGTGCGGGGAGACGTCCGCGGTGACGCCGGCGCGTTCGGTCGCAACTTTCAGGATGCTCCACACACTCTGGCGGCTGATCCGGCCGCCGCGGGTGTTCAGGAACAGCGCCGGGTTTCCCTTGCCCTTGGCGGCCAGGCTGCCGCGGCCGCGCACCAGGTAGGCCTCCAGTGCCCGCAGCGCGTAGGAGCCGATCGGCACCAGGCGCTCCTTGGAGCCCTTGCCGAACAGCCGCACGAGGGACGGGCCGTCCGACTCCGGGCCGGAGAGCACGAGGTCGTCCACGTCCAGACCCACCGCCTCGCTGATGCGGGCGCCCGTCGAGTAGAGGAATTCAAGCATCGCCGTGTTGCGCAGCCCCGCGGAGCCGCCCGAGCCGGCCGACTCAAGGATGGCGGTGACGTCGCCAACGCTGATGGCCTTGGGCAGGCGCCGCCCGGGCATCGGCGGATGCACGTCCGCGGCGGGGTCCGCATCCGTCAGCCCCTCCAGCGCCCAGAACTTGTGCAGCCCGCGCACGGCCACAACGGTGCGCGCGGCGGAACGCAGGCCCAGCGCGGAACCGCCGTCGCCGCCGTCGGCCAGCGCCTGGGCAAAAGCCGTCACGTGGTGCCGGGTGATCTCACCGGGGGCCGTCACGGGCAGGCCGGCCAGAAAGTGTTCGTAGCGCAGCAGGTCGCGGCGGTAGGCCTGCAGCGTGTTGGCGGCCAGGCCGCGCTCCACGCCTACGTGCTGGAGATAGTCCCCGATGGCCCGGCCCAACTCGGTGGCGCCGACGGCGGGGCCGGGCGCGGCCGCGGGCCTGCCGGCAACTGCCGCGCCGCTCATCGGCCGCGTTGGCTGGGGTGCGCCGGCCAAGGGGCGCGGGCGTCCCGCAGCGCGGCAAAGCCGTCCCGGGCCGCCGACTGGGCCGCCAGGATGCCGACCACCGCCGACGGGTTGTGGATGCGCCCCTCCAGGACCGCCGCGGCAGCGTCGTCCAGGTCCACCCAGCGGAACTGGATCTCGGCTTCCTCGTCCGTGCGCACGTGCCGCTCGGCCTCGGGAATCCAGGAGATGGTGCGGGCCAGGTAGATCCGGATGGCCTCGCTGGAGGAGCCCGGCGAATTGAAGAAATCGGCCAGCACATGCCAGTCCGCCGCTTCCAGGTCAGCTTCCTCGGCCAGCTCGCGGGCGGCGCCCGCCACAAAGTCCTCGCCCTCCACGTCCAGCAGCCCGGCCGGAATCTCCCACAGGTCCATCTGGACGGGGTGCCGGTACTGGCGCAGCAGCAGCACCTGGCTCTTGTCATTGAGCACGACGACGGCCACCGCGCCCGGGTGCGCGATATAGTCGCGGGTCAGCGGTTCCGTCCCGGGCGCCAGGCTGAAGGTGTCCGACACCACGTCCCAGATCCTCCCCTGGTACACAGTCGAGCTGGACTGGAGTGCGCGGAGGCTGGGCATGTCCGCCACGGGCTGTGCGTCAACAGCGGAAGGCTGCGTGTCCGCCGTCGACGGCGTGCCGGGTGAGGTCATGGCCGTGCTATACCTCCAGGAGGCGCGTGGCGTTTTGGCGCTCCAGCGCGGCGGCGACCAGGCCGGAAAAGAGCGGGTGCGGGCGGGTGGGCCGCGAGCTCAGTTCCGGGTGGGCCTGGGTGGAGACGTAGTACGGGTGCACCTCGCGGGGCAGCTCCACGAATTCCACCAGCTTGCCATCCGGCGACGTGCCGGAAAACACCAGGCCGGCGGCGGCAATCTGGTCCCGGTACTTGTTGTTGACCTCGTAGCGGTGGCGGTGGCGTTCGGCGACGTCCGTCCGGCCGTAGGTTTCGGCGACGACGGAGCCTTCGGTGAGTACGGCCGGGTACAGGCCCAGGCGCATGGTGCCGCCGAGGTCGCCCTTGCCGTCCACGATGTCCAGCTGCTCTTCCATGGTGGCGATGACGGGGTACTTCGGGTTCACGTCAAATTCGGAGGAGGAGGCGCCTTCCAGGCCCACCACGTCGCGGGCGTATTCAATGACCATGCACTGCAGGCCGAGGCACAGGCCCAGGGTGGGGACCTGGTTTTCGCGGGCGTATTTCAGCGCGCCCAGCTTGCCTTCCAGTCCGCGGATGCCGAAGCCGCCCGGCACGCAAATGCCGTCCACGTCGGCGAGGGCCTTGAGGGCGCCGGCCTCCGTGGCGCATTCGTCGGAGGGGACCCAGCGGATCTTGACCTGGGTGCTGTTGGCGAAGCCGCCGGCACGCAGCGCCTCCGTCACGGAAAGGTAGGCGTCGGGCAGGTCGATGTACTTGCCGACCAGGGCAATTTCAATGTGGTGCGAGGGGTTGTGGACGGCCTCAAGCAGGGCGTCCCACTTGGTCCAGTCCACGTCCTTGAACGGCAGGTCGAGGGCGCGGACGATGTAGGAGTCCAGGCCCTGGGAGTGCAGGGTCTTGGGGATGTCGTAGATGCTGGGGGCGTCGGGGCAGCCGATCACGGCTTCAACATCCACGTCGCAGGCGCGGCCGATCTTGGCGTGCATGGCCTCGGGCAGGACCCGGTCGGAGCGCAGGATGATGGCGTCCGGCTGGATGCCCAGGGAGCGCAGGGCGGCCACGGAGTGCTGCGTGGGCTTGGTCTTCAGTTCCTGCGACGGGCCGATGTACGGCACCAGGGAGACGTGGGCGAAGAATACGTTGTTGCGGCCAATGTCCTGGCGCACCTGGCGTGCGGACTCGAGGAACGGCTGGGACTCGATGTCCCCCACGGTGCCGCCGATTTCGGTGATGATGACGTCCGGGGCGTGCGGGCCCTCGGCGGGCAGGCGCATGCGGCGCTTGATCTCATCGGTGATGTGCGGGATGACCTGGACGGTGTCGCCGAGGTATTCGCCGCGGCGTTCCTTGGCGATGACCGTGGAGTACACCTGGCCCGTGGTGACGTTGGCGGAGCCTTCGAGGTTCTCGTCGAGGAAGCGCTCGTAGTGGCCGATGTCGAGGTCTGTTTCGGCGCCGTCGTCCGTGACGAAGACCTCGCCGTGCTGAAAGGGATTCATAGTGCCCGGATCCACGTTAAGGTAGGGATCGAGCTTTTGCATTGTGACCGACAGGCCGCGTGCGCGGAGCAGGTGGCCGAGGCTGGAAGCCGTCAACCCCTTGCCGAGCGAAGACGCGACACCGCCGGTGACGAAGATGTGTTTGGTCGTCTTGGACTGACCACTGAACCGGGAATTTGATCGTTGCACCACGGAATTCGAGCCTATCATCTTGTGAGCCAATATTGGTCCGCCACGTCCCGCCACGCAGATGGCCGCCGGGAGGTGGCGCATCCGTCCTACGGCGTTGTCGCCCTCGCATCTTCCAGCAGTTCCCTGGCGTGGGCCTGCGCTGTCGCCGAATCCTCCTGTCCTGCCAGCATCCGGGCCAGCTCCCGCACCCGCTCCCCGTCGTCCAGGAGGCGCACGTTGCTGGTGGTGATGCCCGTGGAGTTGTTGCCCACAGAGCTCTTGGTGACAAGGATATGTTGGTCCGCGAACGCCGCAACCTGCGGCAGGTGGGTGACCACCAGGACCTGCACGTGCCGGGCCAGCATGGCGAGCCTGCGCCCGATTTCGACGGCGGCCTTGCCCCCCACGCCCGAGTCCACCTCGTCAAACACGAAGGTGGGGACGGGGTCGACGGCGGCCAGCACGACTTCCAGCGCCAGCATCACCCGGGAGAGCTCGCCGCCCGAGGCCCCCTTGCCCAGCGGCCGCGGCGAGGCGCCGGCGTGCGGCTGGAGCAGGAACGTGATGTCGTCGGCGCCGTGGATGCCGCGCTCGGCCGGCGCCAGTTCAATGACCAGCCTGGCGTCCGGCATGGCCAGCGCCTTGAGTTCCGCGCTAACTTTCCTGGACAGGGAGTCCGCCGCGGCCCGGCGCAGGGTGGTGACGTTGGCGGCAAGGGTCTCGAGTTCGGCCAGGGACGCCGCCACCGCGGCCTCCAGGGTTTCAATCCGGCCGGAGTCGTCGGTGAGCTCGTCCAGGCGCGCCCGGGCGTGGTCCGCCCAGTCCAGGACCTCGGTGATCGTGGGCGCGTACTTGCGCACCAGGACGGCCAGTTCGCCGCGGCGGTCCTCCACCTCGGCCAGCCGACCGGGCCCTTCGGAATCCAGCGACGTGGCGTAGCCGGCAAGGTCCCGGGCAATGTCCGCCAGGAGGTAGCCCACCTCGGACACGCGCTTGCCGAGCTCGGCCAGTTCGCTGTCGGCGTCGGCAACGGTGTCCAGCAGCCGCTTGGCCGTGTCGACAAGGGTCACGGCATCCGCGCCGTCGCCGTAGTCCTCGGCCAGCAGGGCCTCGTGTGCCCCCAGGGACGCCCGGCGCAGCTCCTCGACGTTGCCCAGCTTGACGGCCTCGGCCTTCAGGAGTTCGTCCTCGGCCTCCCGGGGCGCCACGGAGTCGATCTCCGCCAGGGCGGTCGCCAGCGATTCGGCCTCGCGAAGCCGTTCCCGGCTGGAACTGCGCAGCAGTTCCAGCTCCGCCTGCGACGCCCGCCAGCGTTCAAAGACCTCCACATACGTGGCCATCGCGGCGGGGAATTTCCTTTCGGCTTCCGCGGCGAACTTGTCCAGTGCCTCGCGCTGCGGCCCGGCGCCCTTGAGCCGGATCTGGTCCGACTGGCCGTGCACGGCCACCAGGGTCTCCCCCAGCTCGGCCAGCACGCCGATGGGGGCGCTGCGCCCGCCCACGTGGGCCCTGCTCCGCCCGTCGGCACTCACGGTGCGGGCCAGGATCAGCCCGGCCCCGCCGTCGAACTCGTCAATGTCCGCCCCGGCCTCCTGGGCCCGGGCCAGGGCCGCATGGCCGGCGGGGAGGGTCAGTGTTGCCTCCGCGGAGGCGCTCCTCGCGCCGTTGCGCACCGCCCCGGCGTCGGCCCGGTTTCCCAGCAGAAGCCCGACGGCGGTCACCACCATGGTCTTACCGGCGCCGGTTTCGCCGCTGACCACGCTCAGGCCGGGGCCCAGCGGCAGCGTGGCCTCGGAGATGACCCCGAGGTCGCGGATACGTATTTCCTCAATCATGGAGCGGCCAGGCCCCCTCAATCGTGTTGGGCTGATTGTTGTGCACGCCCGGATCCCCCGTGGCCGCGCCGTGGGTGACGGTCAGGTCCGGCACGGTGGGCAGAGTCCCGGCGTGGGGCGCGTCCGGCTGGGTCTTGGGCTTGGGTGTGCGGATGACGGGCAGCGGCGTGGTGGGCGGCGCGGCTTCCTGGCCGGACGGGCCACGCCAGCCTTGGACGGGCAGCTCGAACTTGCGCACCAGGCGTTCGGAGAACGGCGACTGCTGGGTGCGGGCAAGCTTCACGGGCTGGTTGGACCGGGTGACCTCGATGCGCGCGCCGGGCAGCAGGTCCACGGTGCGGCGGCCGTCGCACCAGATCACGCCGTGGGCGCCGTTGCGGGTGAGCACTTCCACGGCCAGCGTGGACGTCGGGGCCACAACGAGGGGCTTGGCGAAGAGTGCGTGGGCGCTGATGGGCACCATGAGCAGGGCCTCGACCTCGGGCCAGACCACGGGCCCGCCGGCGGAGAAGGCGTACGCGGTGGAGCCCGTGGGCGTGGCCATGACCACGCCGTCGCAGCCAAAGGAGCTCAGCGGGCGGCCGTCCACCTCGGTGACGACTTCGATCATGCGTTCGCGGTTGCCCTTTTCCAGGGCCACCTCGTTCAGCGCCCACGTGTGGGTGACCACCCTGCCCTTGACCCGGACCTTCACGTCCAGGGTCATGCGCTCCTCCACTGAGTACTCGCGCCGCACCACCCAGTCGACGGTCTGGATCAGGTCCGCCCGCTCGCTTTCGGCGAGGAACCCCACGTGGCCAAGGTTGACGCCCAGCAGCGGGAGGTCGTGGTCGCGCACCAGTTCCGCCGCCCGCAGGATGGTCCCGTCGCCGCCGAGGACCATGACGAGTTCAATGTCCGCCAGGGTGACGTCGCGGTCCAGGATTTCCATGCTGACATCGGAGACGCCAAGGTAGCCGGTCATGTCCGCCAGCTCGTCCGCGTACATGACGGGCACAATGTTGTTGGCGTGGAGATGCACGCACGCCTCAAGGGCGGCAATCATCGATTCCTCGCGCCCGGTGTGGGCCAGAATCAACACGCGGCGCGTCATGTGCTTGGGCTTCCTCAAGGTAGGCGTCAGGGCCAGAGCTGTGCCAGCAATTTCTCCACGGCACGGCCCTGTTCTTCGATCTTATGTGCCCCCGCCGACACTTCGCGGCTTGCCCACAGAAAATACTCCACATTTCCGTCCTGCCCTGGCAGGGTGCTGGTCCCCAACCCGCGCAGCGCCAGCCCGTTGGCCACGGCGGCCCGGGCCACCTGCGCCACAGCCCGGCGCCGTTCGTTGTCGCTGCTGACGACGCCGGTCCTCGCCAGCCGCTCCCGGCCCACCTCGAACTGCGGCTTGACCATGAGAAGCAGGTCCCCGCCCGGGCGCGTCGCCAGCGCCAGCGGCGCCATGACCATGGTGAGGGAAATGAAGGAAAGGTCGCATACTGTCAGGTCGGCGGGTCCGCCGATCTCAGCGGCGTCCATGTAGCGGATGTTGACGCCTTCGTGGACGTCCACGCGGGGATCGCCGCGCAGTTCCTGGACGAGCTGGCCGTGGCCCACGTCGACGGCGGCCACCCGGGCCGCGCCGTTGCGCAGCAGGACGTCGGTGAAGCCACCGGTGGAGGCGCCGGCGTCGAAGCAGCGCTTGCCTGCGACGGTGACCTGCGGAAAGCAGGCCAGGGCGCCGGCCAGCTTGTGGCCGGCGCGGGAGACGTAGTCGGGACCGCCGTCGCCGGCGAGTTCGATGGAGGCTTCAGCGGTGACGGCCAAGGAGGCCTTGGCGGCGGTGAGCCCGTTGACGCTGACCTGCCCCGCCCTGATCAGGGCGGCCGCCCGGGTGCGCGAGCGCGCCAGCCGGCGGTTTACCAGTTCCTGGTCAAGGCGGGTCATCCGGCTCCGTTCGCCGGTCCGCCGGCCATGTCTGCTGCCGGATCGGCGTCGAGTTCACGCTGCAGCGCCTCCATGAGCGATGTGAAAAGCAAGTTGTGCCCGCCGGTGGGCAGTGCGGAGGCGCCTGCGGCGCGGGCCACAATCGCGTCCACTGCGGGGTCACCCGTTGGTTGTTCGTCCACTAGTCCGGATCTTTCCACACCAGTTGCGGATCCGTCAGAGTGTCCGATTCCGGCACGGCTGCCCACCAGGCGGCGCAGGCGGCGCGCCAGGCGTTGACGTCGTTTTCGTTTCCGGTGACGGTCAGCACGCCGTCATGGACGGCCGCGGCAGCGGCACCACAGGTGACGCGTCCGGCGTCGTGCACCACCTCGGGATACGGCTGGTACAGCTCCTTGAGGGTTTCAATGATGAAGCGAGGGCGTTCGGCGGACTTGGCCGTAAGCGCAGATTCCGCGGAGTCGACGCCCGTGAGCACCAGGGCGGTGGCCATGCCGGCGTTGTTGCCGCCCAGGATGTCGGTGTCGAGGCGGTCCCCGACCACCAGCGGGCTGCCGGCGCCAAAGCGCTTGGCCGCCGTGTGGAACAGGGGCGCCTCCGGCTTCCCGGCCACCAGCGGGTCATGGCCGACGGCGGCACGCACGGCCGCCACCAGCGCCCCATTGCCGGGTGCGATCCCCCTGGGCTGCGGGATGGTGGTGTCCGTGTTGGTGGCGATCCAGGCGGCGCCGGCGTTGATGGCGTAGGCGGCCTCGGCGAGGGCCTCCCAGCCGAGCGTGGGTTCAAATCCCTGGATAACGACGTCCGGGGTGTCCTTGGCGCTGCGCACCGACGTCATGCCCACCAGCTCGATTTCGCGGACGAGCGCCGCACTGCCCACCACCAGGACCTTGCTGCCCTTCGGGAACTTTTCAGCGAGCAGGGCGGCGCCGGCCTGGGCGGAGCTGACCACCTGGTCGTCGTCCGCGGGGGCACCGAGTTCGCGCAGGTGCGCGGCAACGTGGGCCGGCGTGCGTGACGCGTTGTTGGTCACATAGCCCAGCTTCACGCCTGCGCCGGCCAGCCCCACCAGTGCGTCGATGGCGCCGGGGATCGCGTGGGGCCCGGCGTACACCACGCCGTCCAGGTCGGCAAGGACGGCGTCAAAGCCGGTCAGCAAGGTTTCCGCAGGCAAGGCCCTAGTCCTCCAGCGGTCCGGACTCGCCGTCCCGGGGGCCGTGCTCGTCTTCGCGGGGATCAAGCTCGTCGGGCTCCCCGCCCGGTCCGTCCACGTCGTCCTCGGCGCTATCGAGGTCCGATTCGGGGTCATCTGACTCAAAGTAGTCGGACTCGGCGTCGTCGACCTCGGGCTCATCGTGTTCGTTGGCCGGTGCGTTGTCCCCGGCGGAATCCGGTGCGGTGACGGGTTCCATGACGTCGGAGACGCGGACGCGCGGCGCGTCCAAGGGGTTGTCCTCGTCGCCGCCCAGGTCCACGATGATCGAGTCTGTGCTGTCGTCAAGCCCCAGTGCTTCCTCGGCCACCACGGCCTGGTGCTCCCATTTCTTGGCCTCGACCTTTCGGTCGGCTGCACGGAGCACCATGGCATAGGCGCGGAAGAGGCGGGGGCTGTAGGAATAGGCGCGGTTCATGTCCAGCTGCGGGATTTCCAGCACGGACAATGCCGCATCGAGCTCGCCGAGGTCGCCGCGGGCGCCGGACTCCACGATGGCGAGCTCCACCTTGCCGGCGGTGTCCAGTGTTTCAGCTTCCTCGGACTTGATGAGGTCCAGGGCCTTGTCCGGGCGTCCCAGCCCGCGTTCGCAGTCGGCCATGAGGGGCAGGTGGACGTTCGAGCCGCTGATGCGGCGGTAGGTGCGCAGTTCCCGCAGGGCTTCTGCGTAGTTGCCTGCGGCGTAGGCCGTCATGGCGACTGCTTCACGAACGCAGGCGAGCCGGCCGCCGCGGCGGCTTGCAGCCAGCGCGTGCTCGAAGGCCAGCTCCGGCTCGAAGTCGATCAGCCTGCCGGCCATCACCAGGTGCTTGGACACCCATTCATTGTTGCGGGAGTCCAGGATGCGCAGTTGCGCCCGGGTCACCTTGTCGAGCTCTTCGCCGGTGACGTCCTGGTCGATCTCTGGCGAGCGTCCCCGGTCGGCCCTGTTGGAGCTGCGCAGATCGGCTGCATTGTGGGCCGGCGGCGTGCGGGTGCCTGCGTCTTCACGGTCGTGGTGGGGACGGCTGTTGTGTGGCCGGTCTCCGTCTGAGCGGGTCGGGCGGTCGTCCCGGTTTCCAAAGGGCTTGCGGTCGTCGCGGCGGCCGTTGACCATGGGACGATCGGCTCCACGGTTGTCCCGGTTGCCGTAGGGACGGTCCCCGCCCGAGCGTGCCGGGCGGTCACCGAAGCCCCCACCGCCGCGGTTGTCACGGTCGCCGTAGGGACGTCCGCCCTGGGCGCCACGGTTGTCACGGTCGCCGTAGGGACGTCCGCCCGAGCGTGCCGGACGGTCACCAGAGCCCCCACCGCTGCGGTTGTCACGGTCGCCGTAGGGACGTCCGCCCTGGGCGCCACGGTTGTCACGGTCGCCGTAGGGACGTCCGCCCGAGCGTGCCGGACGGTCACCAAAACCGCCACCGCTGCGGTTGTCACGGTCGCCAAACGGACGTCCGCCCTGGGCGCCACGGTTGTCACGGTCGCCATAGGGACGGTCCCCGCCCGAGCGTGCCGGGCGGTCACCAAAGCCCCCACCGCTGCGGTTGTCACGGTCGCCAAACGGACGTCCGCCCTGGGCGCCGCGGTTGTCACGGTCGCCATAGGGACGGTCCCCGCCCGAGCGTGCCGGGCGGTCACCAAAGCCCCCACCACTGCGGTTGTCACGGTCGCCAAACGGACGTCCGCCCTGGGCGCCGCGGTTGTCACGGTCGCCATAGGGACGTCCGCCCTGGGCGCCGCGGTTGTCACGGTCGCCATAGGGACGTCCGCCCTGGGCGCCGCGGTTGTCACGGTCGCCATAGGGACGTGCGGAACGTTCCCCGCCCTGGGCGCCACGGTTGTCACGGTCGCCAAACGGACGTCCACCCTGGGCGCCACGGTTGTCACGGTCGCCATAGGGACGTGCGGAACGTTCCCCGCCCTGGGCGCCACGGTTGTCACGGTCGCCAAACGGACGTCCACCCTGGGCGCCACGGTTGTCACGGTCGCCATAGGGGCGTGCGGAACGTTCCCCGCCCTGGGCGCCACGGTTGTCACGGTCGCCGTAGGGACGGTCCCCGCCCGAGCGTGCCGGACGGTCACCAAAGCCCCCACCACTGCGGTTGTCACGGTCTGTGTAGGGACGATCGCCTTGTCCGCCGCGGTCATCACGGCCGCTGTAGGGCTTGCGTTCCTTGCGGTCCCCCGCAGGAGGACGACTGCCGTAGGGACGCTCGCCGGAGCCATCGCGGTTTTGGCCACCGTTGAATCCACCGCCGCTGCGTCCTTGTGAATTTCCGTCGCGGTTGCCACCGTGTTGCTCAGCCATGCCGACTCCTAAACCTGTGAGCGCACTAACTGGCACAGTAACAGCCGCTCTTCACTATTGATCTCATACTGCCAAAATCTTGGGCCCGACGGGCCACACTACAGTCTAGTCGAGGCTCGGCGCCCCACCCATGAATCTCGCGTATCTGGCTAAGATGAGTGGCCAATCACAGTACTTGTTGTACTCCTCCCACCCCAGCCCGCCAGCTGCCCACCCGTCCTGGACGAGTGTCACCCGAGTGCCTTCTTCAGCGGTGTCAAACGACACCGTGACAGTGGTCGGCGCCAGCGGGTCTCCGGCAAGTTGCCAGTCAAGGACCAAATCCGACGGCGGCATCCACTCTCGCACGTCGGCCCACAGCTGCTGCCGGCCATCCGGCGCCTCCTCGAACAGCCTCCGAGCCTCAAAGCCGACGTGTGATCCTGCGCCGAAGCCGCTGTGGCCTTCCATGGGCCACCAGAGGTGGATGCCGTCGGTGAACCCGTCAAACGCAAATTCAGGCTGAGCCGGGACCACAACCGCGGCCGACCGAGCACCCGGGCCTTCCTCCTGTACGGGCTCGGCGTGTGGCTTGGGAGCGTGCGAAAAAATACCGTCCATCCCTCCACACTACCCAAGCCGCGGAACCCGTTGCCCATGTTCGACGCGGGCCGCCTGGGTTCGCTGGTTGGTGAGCCTCGTGCCGATGGCCGGTCTCGTGTGGGCGCGTCCGGGCTGGTTCCGCGCCCGCGGGGGGCCAGGCCTGCGGGT
>NZ_JAAMFM010000042.1 GCF_013376105.1 Arthrobacter wenxiniae | reverse complement strand
TTATGCGAAGCTTCGCATAACTCATCCATGCACAGCACGATCGCATTCTCCGGCGGGTTCAGGTACAGCCCGCACACATCGATAAGCTTCTCGTCGAAGTTCGGATCGTTGGAGAGCTTGAACGTCTTGACCAGGTGGGGCTTGAGCCCACGGGCGGCCCAGATCCGCTGCACCTGTGCCGGGGAGACGCCGACGCGTGCGGCCATGGAACGCACCGACCAGTGTGTTTCCGCCTCCGGCTTTGTGTTCTGCGTCAGCCACACGATCTCGGCGATCTTTGACTCCGGGATCACCGGCTTCCGGCCGCGCCCGGCACGCACCGCACCGAACTTCGCCAGCCCGTCCTGGGCAAAGCGGGCACGCCAGGCACGCACCGTGCCCGGGTTCACGCCCACCACCCGGGCAATCCACTCATTGGCCAGGCCCTCGGAGGCCATCAACAGGACCTGCGCCCGCTGCACCTCCCGGTGCGAGGCAACCTGCGACCTGGACAGGGCCACCAGGACCTCGCGCTGGGAGTCATCAATGGCCAAGGCGGGGGCGTGATTCGACATGACCCAAGTTTAACACCCAAACCATGAACTATTTTGGAGACACTACACTAGTGCGCCATGGTTGGGCAGGGACCGCGGCTAGACGAGCAACTCGACGACGGGCTGGACGTAGCTGAGGAAGGCCTGGTGGTCGTCCAGCAGATGCTGGCTCATGATCAGCCGGTCCGGCTCAATGAACCAGGCCCGCTGCTCGGCCAGCGGCATCTCCACGATGGTGAGCGTGAAGTCCCGTGCGCTACGTCCCAATTCCATTTCTCGGTTCTGCACCATGTCGGCAAGCACCTTGTGCCCGCCCAGGGTCTCGCGCTCCGCCGCCAGCAGCTGGTAGGCACTGCTCTGTTCCCTGGACCACGTCAATGCCGCCCCGTAGTGCGCCTGCAATACCCGCTGCAGGGCCGGCATGCCGGCAAAATCGCCAAAGTTCGGGGGGACCAGCGGCGGCTCCATCCCGGGGTGCACGGCCAGCAGCCGGCCCCACCAGTGCTCCCACTGGTCCCGCAGGGCTTCGGTGCCGCCCACATGCGCCGTGAGCTGGCTGGGGTCGGCCGGCCGCACTTGCGGTGCCACGTGGGACAGCGCCGGCCTCCCCGCTCCGGCCAGGCCCGCCACATCTCGAATGTACAGCGCAATCAGCATGGGACCGCAGGTGTCCATGGTGATCCGCCAGCCCGGGCCGCCGGTATGATGCATAGTTCTCGCCTCCACGCGCCGCGGGCCTGACTGCGGCACTCCCTTGGACCCAGATTACTCTTAGCGGCGATTCGGCGGCAGGGGCGGCTCCGGCCGGCCCATCCAGGCCCCCGGAATCCGGGCCCCTACGCGGCCAGCAGTGCGCGCAGGTGCCGGCGCAGCGTGGCCCGGCCCTGTTCCGGGCCGGCCCAGCCAGGCTGCAGGACCATGCGCAGCCCCAGCCCGTCCAGCACGGCGATCAGGCGCTCGGCCACGTCCACCGGCTCGGGGGCGCCGGCCATCAGGCCGCTTTCCAGCAGCTGCAGGACGACGCGCCCCACCACTGCGCCCGTGGCCCGGTAGTCGTCCTGCGCGGCATCCCGCAGGCCCACGTCGGTGCGTGCGGCGAGCATGAACTCGGTGCGCACCACGGCCTCGGCGTTGGACCGGGCATCCAGGGGCAGGAGTTCCTCAAGGACCACGGCACATTTCTCCACGAGGGCCCCGGCATCCTGGGGCAGCGCAGATTGTTCCAGGTCCTCCAGGCGGTCCAGGGCCCGCAGGTGGATCCGCTCGGAATTGACGCGGAAGGCAAACTCCATGAGTTCCGCCTGGTTCTCAAAGTAGTGCCGCACTGAACCCAGGGCCAGGCCGGCCCGCTCGGCCACATTTCGCAACGACGCCTGGGCAAGCCCCTGGCGGTTGATTACTTCGAAGACGGCGTCGGCAACCAGTTCGCGGCGGTCATCCGCATTGACAATTTTCGGCACAAGTCTTTTTTAGCACACATGTTTCACTATTGGCCCATTTGGCGCCCGCGCACGAGGAAGCACGCACGCGCCGGAGAAGGCACAGGCGTGCGTTATCCGCTACTTTCCGGCGGACCGCTTCCTTTTGTCGACCAGCACCACGGCCGCCAGCACCAGCGTAATGACGGCGGCGCCGATGGTGAACGGCCACAGTTCCGGGTGCCCGGCCAGGGCCACCACTCCCAGCACCACGGTGACCAGGCCCAGCGCCAGGGCGGAGGCCTGGGCAATCATCTTCAACATTCCGTTTTCTCCTGCTGGCGGCCCTTGTCGCGGCCCCGGATGGCACGGCGGCGGGCGGCTTCCCAGGGGAGGTCACCCGCCGCCGTCGTACGTGGATGATGCATGGACAAGCTCGAGCAGCGAAGCTAGCGCGAAGGGTACATGCGCTCCGGCTCGCCCGTGTACAGCTGGCGCGGGCGGCCGATCTTGGTCTGCGGGTCCTTCATCATTTCACGCCACTGCGCGATCCAGCCGGGCAGGCGGCCGATGGCGAAGAGCACCGTGAACATCTTTTCGGGGAAGCCCATGGCCTTGTAGATCAAGCCGGTGTAGAAGTCCACGTTGGGGTAGAGCTTGCGCGAGATGAAGTACTCGTCGGTCAGCGCCACCTCCTCCAGGCGCATGGCGATGTCCAGGAGCTCGTCATTGCCGCCAAGCTTGGCCAGGATCTCGTGGGCGGTCTCCTTGACGATCTTGGCGCGGGGATCGTAATTCTTGTAGACGCGGTGGCCGAAGCCCATGAGCTTGACGCCGGCTTCCTTGTTCTTCACCCGCTCCACGAACTTCTCCACCGGCTCGCCGCTGGACTGGATGTCCCGGAGCATGTTGAGCACGGCCTCGTTGGCGCCGCCGTGCAGCGGGCCGAAGAGGGCGTTGATGCCGGCGGAGACGGAGGCGAACATGTTGGCGTTGGCGCTGCCCACCAGGCGGACGGTGGAGGTGGAGCAGTTCTGCTCGTGGTCGGCGTGCAGGATCAGCAGCAGGTCCAGGGCCTTGACCACCACGGGGTCCATCTCATACGGCTCTGCGGGCAGGCCGAAGCTGAGGCGCAGGAAGTTCTCGACGAGCCCCATGGAGTTGTCCGGGTACAGCATGGGCTGGCCGATCGACTTCTTGTGGGCATAGGCGGCGATGACGGGCATCTTGGCCATGAGGCGGATGGTGGCCATCTCCACCTGCTCGTCGTCGAAGGGGTCCAGCGAGTCCTGGTAGAAGGTGGACAGCGCGGACACGGCGGAAGAGAGCACGGGCATGGGGTGGGCGTCGCGCGGGAAGCCGCCGAAGAAGCCCTTGAGGTCCTCGTGCAGCATGGTGTGCCGGCGGATCCTGGAATCAAACTTTTCCAGCTCGGACGGGGACGGCAGGTTCCCGTAGATCAGCAGGTAGGACACTTCCAGGAAGCTCGAGTGCTCGGCCAGCTCCTCGATGGGGTAGCCGCGGTAGCGCAGGATTCCTTGGTCGCCGTCAATGTAGGTGATGGCCGAGGAGGTGGCGGCCGTGTTGACGAACCCGGGGTCGTAGGTGACCGCGCCGGTGCTGGCCAGCAGCTTGGAAACGTCGTACCCGGCGTTGCCTTCGACGGCTTCAATCCGCGGAAGCGTGAGCTCTCCGCCGTCGTAGCGCAGTGTGGCGCTCGTGGAATCAGACATGGAGTCCCCTTCATGAGGTAGCCTGCGAAAGGCTCTGGTCAGATCTATGCAACTTTTCCGCCCACGGGGTTCACCGCGCACCGCTCGGCCCGGCTGCGCGGCCGTCGAAGTTGCTGCGGGGCAGCGGCTGCAATTCGGCGCAACGGTGCACGGTGGCATAGACGTCTAGATACGAAACTACCGCTTAGGTGCCATCCAACACTAATCCGCAGCTGGACATCCGGCCGCCGGGTGGACAAGACGTCACGAATTTGCGCCGAGCCGCGCCACGGCGGCGCCGATGCGTTCATCCGTCCCGGTCAGCGCAACACGGATGAAGCCGTGGCCCGCCTCCCCGTAAAACGTGCCGGAACCCACCACGATGCCGAGGTCCGCCAGCCTGCCGATGGTTGTCCAGGTGTCCTCGCCCGCGGTGCACCACAGGTACAGCCCGGCCTCGGAGTGGTGGATGGTGAGCCCAAAGGCCTCCAGGGCGCGGGCCAGCTGTTCGCGGCGAGCCCGGTACAGGGCCTTTTGGGCGCTGACGTGGGAGTCGTCCGCCAGCGCGGCGCGCATGGCCTCCTGCACGGGGAACGGCACAATCATGCCAGCGTGCTTGCGGCTGTTGACCAGGTTTGCCATGATGCCCGCGTCCCCGGCCACAAAGGCGGCCCGGTAGCCGGCCAGGTTGGACTGCTTGCTGAGGGAATACACGGCGAGCAAACCGTCGTGGCTGCCTCCCGTGACCCGGGGGTCCAGGATGCTCGGGACGGGTTCGCCCCCGTTTTCCGGGTCCCACGGGCCCCAGCCCAGCTCGCCGTAGCATTCGTCGGAGGCCACCACCGCGCCCACCTCGCGTGCCTGCGCCACGATCTCGCGGAGGGAGTCCACGGAACGGACTATGCCGGTGGGGTTGCCTGGCGAATTGACCCAGACCAGGCGCGCCCGGGCCCGGGCGCCGGCGTCGAGCTCCTCCAGCGAATCGGCGGCGACGGCGGTGGCGCCGGCAAAGACCGCGCCCATGTCGTAGGTGGGGTACGCCACCGTGGGGCGGACCACGACGTCGTCCTTCCCCAGCCCCAGCAGCAGCGGCAGCCAGGCCACCAGTTCCTTCGAGCCGACCGTGGGCATGACGTCGTCGGGATCCAGGCCCGGCACGTTGCGGCGCCGCGCGAACCAGTCCACGATCGCCTGGCGGAGCGCCGGCGTCCCGTGCGTGGTGGGGTAGCCGGGCGCGTCCGATGCCGCCTTCAGGGCGTCCTGGATCAGGGCCGGGGTGGGGTCCACGGGCGTGCCGATGGACAGGTTCACCAGCCCGTCCGGGTGCTTGGCTGCCGTGGCCAGGTAGGGGGCCATGGCGTCCCACGGGTAGTCGGGAAGCTGCAGGCCGTGGCGGGCCTGGCCCCCGGTTGCGGGGCTCGCGGAAGCCGGAGGCGGGGTCGGTGCCGGGGTCATGGGGTGCGCGTCAGCCCTGGTTCTGCGGCGGAAGCGCGGCGATCAGGGGGTGGTCCGTGTGCGTGTTGCCGATCTTCGCGGCACCGCCCGGGGAGCCAAGCACGTCAAAAAACTCAACATTGGCCTTGTAGTATTCGGCCCACTCGTCGGGGGTGTCGTCCTCGTAGTAGATGGCCTCCACGGGACACACAGGTTCGCAGGCGCCGCAGTCAACGCATTCGTCGGGGTGGATGTAGAGCGAGCGTTCACCTTCGTAGATACAGTCAACAGGGCACTCCTCCACACATGCCTTGTCCTTGACATCCACGCACGGCTGCGCAATTACATACGTCACGTCCCGACCTTCCTCACAACGACTTATCCGCCGGCTGGAAGGCCGGGGTACGTTCATTATCCCCCACGGTACCCCGGCCCGCATCCCGGCGAGACTTAGTATGAAGAGGTGAACCGTGCCCTGCAAGTCCTCGCCGCCCTCCCCTTGGGCACCCGAGTGGTGGTCCGTTACACGATCGACGGCGGCACCACCGACGCACTCGGCCAGCTCATGGCCCGTGGCGCTGCGGGCGTGACGGTGGCGACCCGTACCGGTGACGTCGCCATTGCGTACGACGACGTCCGGCTGGCCAAGCCTGTTCCCCCGCCTCCCGCGCCCCGGAAGCGGCGTTTCCCCGCGGCGTAGCACTTGCGCCGCCGCGCCGTTTGCCCCCGTGCGGCGGCGTGGAAGTCCACAGCTGGCGCCCTTCCACGCACCCTTGCACACGCCTCGCGACGTGGCGGGCGCCACACCCGCCCGATCCGTACTATCGGCGGCTCCGGCGCAGGACGGCCCAGGCCAGCCAGGCGACAAGCGGCGTGGCCACGGCGATCCCAAAAAGCCACACGTTCCCCTGGATGTTCGCGGAGATCATGCCGAATGCGCCGCGCTGCAGGGACAGCACCCCGGCGCAGAGGTAGGCGGCGGCGCCGCACAGCACCACCGTCCACACGTTCCTGCCCCACAGCCCCACAAACAGTTCGACGGCGGCCAGCATCACCAGGGCGGCCAGCGACCCGAGCGGGATGGCCGTCGCGCCGGCATACAGGGCGTGGCCATGCAGCGAGGTGCCCAGCAGGCCCGTGCCAATGCCGGCACCGACGGCGGCCGCCACCATCGCCCAGCGGCGGGGCGGCGGCAGGGGGTTGCCCTCAGGGGGCAGGTCCGGGGGCAGCTCCGGCCCTGGCCCCGCGGGTCCGCGTCCGGGCGGGCTCCCGGGGGCTGCAGGGCTGGTCATGCGTCCCCGGATCCGGGCGGTCCCGCCGCCAGCTCAACAAATTCCTCCACGCCGGAGATGTCCCGCCAGATGCCGTCGCTGAGCGCATACCGGTCCCCGTCCACCACAATCTGCGTCCGGTGCGCCCTCATCGCCGCAGCCTTGGCGGCCTTGTCCCCGGCGACCGCAATCCGCGGGATGCCGGCCTCGAGGGGCCGCTCCGGCCGGTCGCTGACAATGGCGAAAAAGTGAGGCACCTTCCAGCCCGGCACGCCGTCGGCGGGCCCGGCCGCCAGAGCCACGCCGGCCATGGCCAGCTGGTGGGTCCGGACGTGGTCCGGGTGGCCGTAGCCGCCGTCCGCCGCGTAGCTCACCACGGCCTCCGGGCGGAGGCCGCGGATGGCGGCGGCCGCCAGCCGGGCCTGTTCGTCGAGCGAACCCCGGGACAGCGCGCCCTCCAGGACGGTCGACGCGGCCACGGCGCGCCCGTCCGGCCCCCACTGCATCCCTGAGTCCCGGAACACCACCGGTCCCGAGGCGGGCGCGGCCACGCCCTGGCCCAGCCAGAGGTGTTCGCGGACACCCAGCGCCGCCAGGGCGGCCGCCAGCTCGCGTTCGCGCACCCGGGCCAGCCCCGTGCCGTCGGCGGGCGGGGCACCCGGGCCGCGGCCGGCGTCGTGCGTGACGCGGCCGTCGTCGGGCGTGGCGGGCTCGTCCATGGCGGGCTCGTCCGGGAGCCGAAGGGAACGCCCCACTTCCAGGTGGCCCAGCTCCGGCGGGATGACCTCGCCCAGCTCGCCGCGCGTGCAGGTGAGCAGGACCGTGCGGGCGCCGGCAGCGGCGTAGGCGGCCATGGTGGCGCCGGTAACCAGGGTTTCGTCGTCGGGGTGCGCATGGATGAAGAGCAGCGTGGCGTGCGGCCCGGTTCCGGGCAGCAACATGGGTTTCTCCATGGCCCCCAATCTACCCGCCCGCCGCGGCACCCCCCGCATCAGCGCCCAGGAAACGCCGCAGGCCGGCACGCCCCGGGGAGGGGGTGCCGGCCTGCGGATGAAACCGTTGCTAAACCAGGAGCGTAGCCCCCGGAATGGCGTTGAGCAGTTCCTGCGTGTAGACCTGCCGCGGGTTGCTGAAGACCTCGTCCGTGGAGGCGGCCTCCACCACGCGCCCCTTCTGCATGACAGTGACGTGGTCGGCGATCTGTCGGACCACGGCGAGGTCATGCGTGATGAACAGGTACGTCAGGCCCAGATCCTCCTGCAGCTCGTTGAGCAGGTTCAGCACCTGCGCCTGCACCAGAACATCCAAGGCGGACACGGCCTCGTCACAGATGATCACGTCCGGGTTCAGCGCCAGTGCACGCGCAATGGCGATGCGCTGGCGCTGGCCGCCGGAGAGCTCGTTCGGGAACCGGTGCATGGTGCTGGCCGGCATGGACACCTGGTCCAACAGCTCGCGGACCTTCTTCTCCCGGGACTTTGAATCGCCGATCTTGTGGATCTTCAGCGGCTCCTCGATTGTCCGGAAAATGTTAAACATCGGGTCCAACGATCCGTACGGGTCCTGGAAGATCGGCTGCACGCGGCGGCGGAAGTCAAAGAGCGCCTTCCCCTTCAGCGAGTTCACCTCCACCCCGTCAAACAGGATGCTGCCCTCGGTGGGTGCCAGCAGGCTCAGGGCCATCTGCGCAACCGTGGACTTGCCGGAACCGGACTCGCCAACAATCGCCATGGTGGTGCCGCGCGGGACGCTGAACGACACATCGTCCACCGCCTTGAAGTCCGTGGACTTGCCGAGCGCGCCGCGGAGCTTGAACACCCGGGTGAGGTTCTTGACCTCCAGGATGGTTTCGCCGGCCTGGGCACCCTTGCGCTCACCGTTCGGCGCGGGCCGTGCCGCCCTGACCGGCTGTGCGGGCGCCGCGGGGACGGACGACGGCGCGAGCCCGGCGTCCGTGGGCGCCTTGCCGACATGGGCCGGGTCGTTTTCATCGTCCAGGGGCGTGTCAAGGCCGGCGACCGCCGCGGCCAGCGCGTCCTTCGCCTTTTGCGACTGCAGGCGCCGTGACGCCAGCGACGGGGCCGAGTTGACCAGGCGCTGGGTGTAGGGGTGCTGGGGGTTGCGCAGGATCTCCAGTGCGGGTCCCGATTCAACCACCTGCCCCTTGTACATGACGACCAGCTTTTCGGCGCGCTCGGCGGCCAGGCCGAGGTCGTGGGTAATGAGCAGCACGGCCGTGCCCAGCTCGCTGGTCATCCGGTCCAGGTGGTCCAGGATCTGCCGCTGCACCGTCACGTCCAGGGCGGACGTGGGCTCGTCGGCGATGAGCAGGCGGGGGCGGCAGGCGAGGCCGATGGCAATCAGCGCGCGCTGGCGCATCCCTCCGGAGAACTCGTGCGGATACTGCTTGGCACGGTTGGCGGCATCCGGAAGGCCGGCCTCGGCGAGGACCTCGGCGACGCGCTCCTTGGAGTTTGCCCCTGCCAACCCGTTGGCCTTGAGGGTCTCCCTGACCTGGAAGCCGATCTTCCACACCGGGTTCAGGTTGGACATCGGGTCCTGGGGGACCATGCCGATCGAATTTCCGCGGAGCTCAATGATCCGCTTTTCGCTGGCGTTGGCGATGTCCTCGCCGTCAAAGAGGATCTGGCCGCCGCTGACGCGCCCATTGGACGGCAGCAGTCCGATGGCGGCCAGGGCGGTGGTGGACTTGCCCGAGCCGGACTCGCCGACAATGGCCACCGTTTCCCCGGGCATGATGGTCAGGTGCGCGTTGCGCACCGCGTTGATCGGGCCGTTGGAGGTTTCAAAGGTGATGGCGAGGTCGCGAATTTCGAGCAGCGGGACGTCGTCCGTCCGTGCCGCGCCGGGGTTCACAGTTCCGCCTGTTGCATGATTGGACATGGCTGTCACCGCTTCCTTGCTTTGGGGTCGAGCGCATCACGCAGGGCGTCGCCCAGCATGATGAAGCTCAGGACGGTGACGGACAGCGCGGCGGCGGGCCACAGCAGCACGCCGGGGTTGTTGCGCACCTGCGGCTGGGCGGCCGCGATGTCATTACCCCAGGACATGACAGTGTCCGGCAGGCCAATGCCCAGGAAGGACAGGGTGGCCTCGGCAACGATGAACGTTCCGAGCGAGATGCTCGCCACCACGATGATGGGGGCCAGCGAGTTCGGGATGACATGCCGCACCAGCGCGTTGAAGCGTGACAGCCCCAGGGCCTTGGAGGCGGTGACGAAGTCGGCGTTGCGGTTTTCAATCACAGCACCGCGGGTGATGCGGGCAATTTGCGGCCAGCCGAATATCACCAGGGTGATGACCACCGTCCACACGCTGCGGTTGTCGCGGAAGGCCGGAAGCTGCATCATGACGATGGCGCCGAGGATCAGCGGCAGCGCGAAGAAGATGTCCGCCAGGCGGGCCAGAACGGTATCGATCCAGCCGCCGTAGTAGCCGGCCAGGGCACCCATGGTGCCGCCAACGACCAGGACGCCCAGGGTGGTGAGGACACCCACCAGGAGCGAGGCCCGCGTGCCGTAGATCATGCGCGAATAAACATCGCAGCCCTGCAGCGTAAAGCCGAACGGGTGCCCGGCCCGTGCCCCTTCCGAGGAATCGTTCAGCGTGCAGCTCGTGGGGTCGACGCTCGCGAAGAGGTGGGGCACGAACGCCACCACCAGAACCAGCACGATCAGCAAGGCGGAAATGATGAACAGCGGCTGGCGCCGCAAGTTGCGCCATGCGTCGGCCCACAGGCTCAGTGGGGCTGCCGTCTCATCGACGTTGTCAATGGCCGCAAGCGGTGTTTCCTCCAGCGGCGCCACAAAGTGTTCGATGACGCGGCTGGACGTCTTGCCCTGGCGCGACACCGGGGTCACCGGCTTGGTCAGGTCAGTTTCAGGTGTCAGTTTCTCAGACATAGCGAATCCTTGGGTCGAGCCAGGCGTACAAAAGGTCCACAACCAGGTTGGCCACCACAAACACAATGACCAGGATGCCGACCACGGCCACCACAGTGGCGCTTTCGCCCTTCAGGATGGCCTTGTAGAGCAGGTTGCCAATGCCTGGGACGTTGAATATGCCCTCCGTGACAATCGCGCCGCCCATCAGGGCGCCGAGGTCTGCGCCCAGGAAGGTGACCACGGGGATCAGCGAGTTGCGCAGGATGTGGACCACCACCACACGCGTGCGGCTCAAGCCCTTCGCCGTGGCGGTGCGCACGTAGTCGGCGTTCATGTTCTCGCTGATGGAGGCACGGGTCAGGCGGATGACGTAGGCCAGGGACACGAGCCCCAGCACGATTGCCGGCAGGAGGAGCTCGTTCCACGGGGCCGCGCCGCTGACGGTGGGACGGGCCCAGCCGAGCTGGACGCCGACGACCAACTGGAGGACGAAGCCGAGCACGAAGGTGGGAACGGCGATGACGACGAGCGAGGCGACCAGGACGGTGCCGTCGAACAGCTTTCCCTTGCGCAGGCCGGCGATGACACCGAACAGGACGCCGAAGATTGCCTCGATGGAAAGCGCCATGATGGCGAGCCGGGCCGTGACGGGGTAGGCGCGGCCAATCACCGCGGAGACGTCCTGGCCGGAGAACGTCTGGCCAAGATTGAGCGTCACAAGGTTCTTCAAGTACAGGCCGTACTGGATCCAGAACGGCTGGTCCAGGTTGTACTGGGCGCGGAGGGCGGCCTCGACGGCGGGCGCCATCGGCTTACCGCCGGACAGTGCGGCAATGGGATCGCCGGGGGTTGCAAAAACAAGGAAGTACACCAGCAGCGTGGCCCCAAAAAAGACGGGAATCAGCTGCAGGAAGCGGCGGAGCGTGAACATGACCATTACGGCGTCTCCTCCCCCGGTGTTCCTGATGGCAAATCGTTCATGAAATTACCTGTTCAAATAGTGGACTGTACTGGACAAGGTACGGGATCGCCGCATTGCCGCTAGTACGGAAAGTAGCACAAAGGTATGTGATTCAGACAATAGATGATTCGGACAACAGCGAGGGGACCCGGTACGAAGACCGGGTCCCCCAACTTATGCAGCACTACGACAAATGTTACTTAGCGGTGATGTTGTAGTACAGCGGAACGCCGTTCCAGCCGAACTCCACGGTGTTGACGTTGTTGCTCCACACACCCTGGACCGCCTGGTACCACAGGGGCACGACCGGCAGGTCCTTGAGCAGGATCTCCTGCGCCTGGTTGAAGATCTTGTTGCCGTCTTCAACGGTCTTGGCCGACAGGCCTTCCTTCAGCTTGGCGTCGAACGCCGCGCTGGAGTAGTCGCCGTCATTGGACCCTGCCCCGGTGCCGTACAGCGGGCCGAGGAAGTTGTACAGCGACGGGTAGTCTGCCTGCCAGCCGGCGCGTGAGGCACCGGTCAGCTTCTTGGAGTTGATCAGGTCACGGGACTGCTTGAACGTGGCGATCGGGTTCAGCTGCGCCTTGATTCCCAGGGTGGTGGCAATCTGGTTGGCCATGGCCGTGATGTATTCCTTGTTGCCGGCGCCATCGATGTTGGAGGTGATGGTGAAGACCTTGCCGGCGGGCCACGGGCTGATCTTGTCAGCGGCGGCCCAAAGCTCCTTGGCCTTCGTGGGGTTGTACTTCAGCACGTCGTTGCCGGCCAGGTTGGCGTCGTAGCCGTCCAGCACGGGCGAGGTGAAGTCAACGGCGGGCTTCTTGTTGCCATAGAAGATCTTGTCGATGATCTGCTGGCGGTTGATGGACATCGAGATGGCCTGGCGGCGCATCTGGCCGGCCTCACCCTTGAACTCGGGCAGGTAGCTCGGGATCGTCATGGTGGCGTTGCCGGCGTAGGGCTGGTTGACAAAGCGGCCCTTGAAGTCCGTCTTGAAGTTCTGCAGGCCGCTCGGCGGCACCTGGTCAAGAACGTCCAGGTTGTCCGACTGCACGTCCGTGTAGGCGGCGTCCGGGCTGGAGTACAGCGTAAAGGTCACGCCGCCGTTCTTGGCCTTGCGCGGTCCGTTGTACTTGTCGTTGGGGATCAGCGTGATGGAGGTGTCGTGCTTCCACCCGCCCGCGGCCAGCTTGTACGGGCCGTCGCCAACAGGGTTCTCGCCGAAAGCCTTGATGTCCTTGTAGGCGGATTCCGGCAGCGGGTAGAACGCCGTGTAGCCAAGGCGGAGGGGGAAGTCGGATTCCGGCTGTGCCAGGTCGACGGTGAAGGTCGTGTCATCCACGACCTTCAGGCCCTCCATCTTGTCCAGGGTGGACTTTTCGGCGCTGACCTTGTCGTAGCCCTTGATCGATTCGAAGAAGTAGCTGTTCAGCTGGGCGTTCTTGGCTGCCGCACCGAAGTTCCAGGCATCGACGAAGTTCTTTGCCGTGATCGGGGTGCCGTCGCTGAATGTCTCGCCGGACTTGAGCTTGATGGTGTAGTGCTGGGAGTCCTTGGTCTCAATGGACTGCGCCAGTTCGTTCTGGATGGCGCCCTTGGCGTCGTAGCTGACCAGGCCGGAGAAGATGAGGTCCATGACCCGGCCGCCACCAACTTCGTTGGTGTTCGCCGGCAGCAGGGGATTTTGCGGTTCGGTGCCGTTGGCGGTGATGGCCTTGCTGGTGTTGCCACCCGCGGTGCCGGTGTTGCCGCCACCCGTCGAGCCGCCGCATGCGGTAAGGGACATGGCAAGTACGGCTGCCACGCCCAGTGCTTTGGAAGTGCGCGAGAAACGCATTCCGCCTCCTTGGTTATGAAATGGATTCGAGCCGAAACGCACCCACAGCGTGTTCATCGTTGAACTTGGACGTGTCCCAACTCATACCCGTCAAGGCTACCCGGAAATGGTTACCAGCAAGTAATCCAGACCACATCGGACCCAGATCTTTACCGAGATGAAACCTTAAAAGCAGCGGCCCGCCCCCTCAATGAGGGAACGGGCCGCCCGTGGACGCGTGTCAGACCTTGGCGCGGCTGCGGTAGGCCTTGGCGCGGTCGCCGGCGTTCAGTATGAGCTTGCGGATGCGCACGGATTCCGGAGTGACCTCCACGCATTCGTCCTCACGGGCGAATTCGAGGGATTCCTCCAAGGTCAGGTTCCGCGGCGGGGTCATGTTCTCGAAGGTGTCCGAGGAGGCCGCACGCATGTTGGTGAGCTGCTTTTCCCTGGTGATGTTCACATCCATGTCGTCGGAGCGGGAGTTCTCGCCCACGATCATGCCTTCGTACACCTCGGACGTGGGCTGGACGAAGAAGGTCATGCGCTCCTGGAGCTTGATCATCGCGAACGGGGTGACCACACCAGAGCGGTCAGCCACGATCGAACCGTTGGTGCGGTACTCGATGGGGCCCGCCCAGGGCTCGTAACCTTCGGAGATCGAGGACGCGATGCCGGCACCGCGGGTGTCGGTCAGGAAGCGGGTGCGGAAGCCGATCAGGCCGCGGGCCGGAACGATGAATTCCATGCGGCACCAGCCGGTGCCGTGGTTGGCCATGTTGACCATGCGGCCCTTGCGTGAGGCCATCAGCTGCGTGACGCCACCGAGGTATTCCTCGGGCACATCGATGGTCATGTGCTCCATCGGCTCGTGCACCTTGCCGTCGACCACCTTGGTGACCACCTGGGGCTTGCCCACGGTCAGTTCGAAGCCTTCGCGGCGCATCTGCTCCACGAGGATGGCCAGGGCCAATTCGCCACGCCCCTGGACTTCCCAGGCGTCGGGACGCTCGGTGGGGAGCACCTTCAGGGAGACGTTGCCGACCAGTTCCTTGTCGAGGCGGTCCTTGACCTGGCGGGCCGTGACCTTGTGGCCCTTGACCCGTCCGGCGATCGGGGAGGTGTTAATGCCGATGGTCATGGAAATGGCCGGCGGGTCAACCGTGATCAGCGGCAGCGGCTGCGGGTCGTCGATGTCGGTCAGGGTTTCACCAATGGTGATGTCCTCGATGCCGGCAACGGCCACGATCTCACCGGGTCCGGCGGATTCGGCCGGCACGCGGCTCAGTGCCTGGGTGGCCAGCAGCTCGGTGATCTTGACCTGCTTGATGGTGCCGTCGTGGCGGAACCAGGCAACGTTCTGTCCCTTGCGCAGCGTGCCGTTGAAGATGCGCAGCAGCGCCAGGCGGCCCAGGAACGGGGAGGCGTCAAGGTTGGTCACGTGGGCCTGCAGGACACCCTCGGGGTTGTAGCGGGGGGCCGGGATGTGGTCGACGATGGTCTTGAACAGCGGTTCCAGGTCTTCGTTGTCCGGAGCAGTACCATTTTCGGGCTGCTTCAGGGACGCGCGGCCCAGCTTGCCGGACGCATAAACAACAGGGACGTTCAGCACGGCGTCGAGGTCCAGGTCGGGGACCTCGTCGGCCAGGTCGGATGCCAGGCCCAGCAGCAGGTCCATGGACTCGGCCACGACCTCGTCGATGCGGGCGTCGGGGCGGTCGGTCTTGTTGACCAGCAGGATCACGGGCAGCTTGGCGGCCAGTGCCTTGCGCAGCACAAAGCGGGTCTGCGGCAGCGGGCCTTCGGAGGCGTCGACGAGGAGCACCACGCCGTCCACCATGGACAGCCCGCGCTCCACCTCGCCACCGAAGTCGGCGTGGCCGGGGGTGTCGATGACGTTGATGGTCATGACGATGCCGTCCGCCGACGGGCCGTTGTAGGCCACCGTGGTGTTCTTGGCCAAAATGGTGATGCCCTTCTCGCGCTCCAGGTCTCCGGTATCCATGGCGCGTTCGGCAACATTGCTATGTTCGGCAAATGAGTGCGTCTGCTTGAGCATGGCGTCGACCAGGGTGGTCTTGCCATGGTCAACGTGCGCCACAATGGCGACGTTGCGCAGGTCATTGCGCGAGGCAGTGTTGAGGGAAGTATCGCTCATGCGTGAAGACTCGTTTCAGTTGGGCCCGGCTGCAGGCCCGAAAGGGCGACGGCAGAAAGTCACTTATATGTTTGGCCGCGATTGGTCGGCAGATAACACCATTCTAGACGCAGTGCCAAATACGGCCTAGCCACCTTATCGCACCCCGGCCATGTTTTCGCCCACCCCGCCCGCCAGTTTCCGCACGGAAGGCGCGTTTTCTGGCACGAAAGCACGCCCGCGCAAGGCACCTTGCGTGATGAACCTCACCCACCGCCGTCGTACTTCGAGGCCTGCCCGCACACCTGGCCGGGAAGGGGACCTGCCCTACTTCACGTACTTCCAGTCCCAGACGTTCCACCACACGCCGACGGGGACCGGGGAATATTTCACCCCGGCGACATGCGGGCCGTAGGCGGCCACGGCGCTGCGCGCGAACAATGGCAGCCCGTAGCCGGCGCCGAAGACAAGCTTGTCGATCTGCATCTTCAGGGCGTCCTGCTTGGCGTCGTCGGGTTCCTGGGCCAGCTGCTCGGTCAGCTGGTCGACCACGGTGTTGGAGAAGTTGTTCAGGTTCGACGCGGCGCCAGTGCGGAACACCTGGGGAACCTGGACCGAGCCGGTGGGGTTGCTGGTCCAGCCGTAAAGGGCCACGTCGAAGGCGCCGTCCTTAAGCGCCTGCAGCCACTCGCCGGCGCCCTTGCCGGCGTCCGAGACCGTGAACCCCGCCATCTGGGCCGACGCCGAAATCAGGTCGAACTCCGCGGCCCGGACAGGATCGTCCTTGTTGTACAGGATCCGG
Source organism: Arthrobacter wenxiniae (assembly GCF_013376105.1). Lineage (GTDB taxonomy): Bacteria > Actinomycetota > Actinomycetes > Actinomycetales > Micrococcaceae > Specibacter > Specibacter wenxiniae. The sequence goes on along the minus strand of NZ_JAAMFM010000042.1, from coordinate 14,194 downwards.
ACGGTTGGCGTGGCCCGTCCCAGCAGCTGCTTGGCAGCGTCGATGTCCGCCGCGGCGTAGTCGGCACTGCCGTTGCTGCCGGCGGATTCCTTGTAGGGGGTCTGGACGGCCCGGAACACAAAGGAGTTGAGGACGGCCGCGTCCGGGTTGAGCGGCTTGGCCACCTGGTCAACGATGTCCTGGCGCGGCACGGTCTTCAGGAAGGCCGTGCGGAAGTCCGGTTTTGCCAGGACGCCCTTGAAGTTGAGGACCGCCTGGTCAAAGCCCAGCGTGGTTCCTGTCAGGGTTTGGACGCCGCCGGATTTCAGCGCCGCCAGCGCGGCCGCGGTGTCTCCGGTCAGGGCCGGCGTGGCGACGTCGGCCGTTCCGGCCTTCAGGGCCGCGACTTGCGCATCCGCCTTGGCGTTGTAGTGGACAGTGATGGTGTCCAGTGTGGGTACCGTTCCCCAGGTGTAGTCGACGTTGCGCGTGAGCACCAGTTCCTTGCCGGCGGTGATGCCCTTGACCAGGTAGGGGCCGTTGGAAAGGGCCAGGGAGGGATCGGGCATGGACTTGGTGTCAAAGCCGGTGTTCCAGAAGTCCGCCACCTTGCGCAGTTCCGGATTCGGCTTGACCGGGGCGGAGGGGTCGCCCTGGGGTATGCCCTGCAGCAGCGCCACCAGGGCATCCGCGTCCTTAAGGCCGGCCCGGACGGCCACGATGTGGGCCGGAATGCTCACTGTGGAACCCAGTGCTGTCTTCCAGTCGGAGAACGGCTTGGTGTATGTCAGCGTCAGGGACGTGCCGTTGTCGCCGATGACCGGCATGGCTGTTTGGGAAAGCCCCGTGGTGTCCCCCGCGTAGTTGAAGTAGGCGCTGCCCTTGACCACCTTGAAGCCGGCGTTCAGGGTGGCGTCGTTGTAATAGCCGGAGGCGGCGGCCCACTGCAGGAAGAGGTCGGCGGCCGTGACGGGCGCGCCGTCGGACCATTGGACGCCGCTGTTGATGGTGTATTTGATGGTCAGCGGCTTGTCGGAGAGTTTCTCGTACTTGCCGAATTTGTCATTCGGGACGAGCTTGAGGCTGCTGTCCACGTAGTTGAAGCCGGAATGCGTGGCGTAGTCGATCCGCGTGTTGGTGGCGCCCTGGCCGGTGGTGCTGGCGTCGTTGAACGAGGTGAAGGCTTCCGGTTCCAGGACGGTGACGTTGCCGCCCGCGAAGGCCGTGGCGGCTGCCGTCGAGTCGGTGGGGGCCGGCGGTGCTGGCGTGCAGGCGCCGAGGGCCAGCACGGCGGCAACGGCCAGGGTCAAAGCCTTGGAAATGCGTCCGGCGCGCATTCCACCTCCAGTTTCTTATGTGTGTGCGTGGGCTGCCCGGGCTGCCCGGAGTATGCCGCGGCCGGGAATCAGCCTCGTTGAAAGACTACCGCAGGGTGCCGGGCCCTCCATGAAGTGCGGCCCCGGGTCCCGGGATGACGATTCGGAGATGTGAGACTGATATAGCAGCATCCGCAGTCCGTTTCGACCTCATTCTTGGGTACAACCCGTTGGGCGGGCGGGCGGGCGGCCGGCTGCCGGCGGGCAGGCTGGCAGGTTGTTGCCCGCGCCGAGTTCCGGCGTCGTGCCTCAGTATCCTGTGGTGCCGTCAAGGCATTCGCGCAGCAGGTCCACGTGGCCCAGGTGCCGGGCGTATTCCTCAATCATGTGCGTGTACACCCAGCGCAGGTTCAGCTCCTGGCCGTGCCGCCGTCCGGGGAGCGGAGCGTCAAGGGCCGGGGCGGCGGCGAGGATGCGGACCTGGGCCAGTTCCTCCGAGTAGGCGGCGACGTCCGCGAGGGCGGTTTCCGTGCTGTAGGCGTTGAAGTCCGCGTCGCGGTCCGTGGCGCGGTGGCGCGGGCGCTGGGCCGTCCCGGCCACGACATTGGAGAACCAGTAGCGTTCGACGTCGGTCAGGTGGCGGACAATGCCGGCGATGGTCAGGGTGGACGGCGGAACTGCGGACTGGCAGAGCTGGCGGGCCGTCAGCCCGCCGATCTTCAGGAGCAGGGTTTCGCGGTAGAACTCGAGCCAGGACTCCAGCGACTCCCGTTCCCCCGCCATGAACGGCGGGCCGGTGCGGGTGTCGGGGATCCCGGGGGTGCGTTCTTCGGCTGCTTCCATGCGACGACTCTGCCACAGCGGTGGGATGTCCCCCTGGAAGGACGCGGGGAATGCGCAGCCTTCCGGGTCCGGGCCCGCGCAGCGCGGTTTCTTGCAGGGGTGGCCAGTGGCGGCGATTGGCGGCAGACTTTGTCCATGGCATTCCGCATTGAAAACATCTCCGTTGACTCCGCCACACCGGCCAAGACCGCACAGTTCTGGGCGGAGGCCCTTGGCTGGCAGGTCATCGACGACGACCCCGAGGAGATCGCCGTGCAGCCGGCGGCCGGCAGCCGGGAGGCCGGCGTGCTCCCGGACATCCTGTTCCTGCGCGTACCGGAGGCCAAGTCCGTCAAGAACCGGCTGCACCTTGACCTCCGCCCGGACGACCAGGCCGCGGAGGTGGCACGGCTGGAGGCCCTGGGCGCCCGGCGCGTTGACATCGGCCAGGGTCCGGAGGTCACCTGGGTGGTCATGGCGGACCCGGAGGGCAACGAGTTTTGCGTGCTGCGTGCGCGGACGGACGCTGAATAACCGTCCGAAAGTCTTGGGGCCACAGGCGCCAGAGACCCGGGCCGAAAGCGCGAGACCGGGGTGGGTGTGGATAACTTCAAGCGGGAATTCCGGTTCGCTGGAAAAATTGCTGCATGGGAATCAGATACTTCGCGTTGCCCGTGCCGGCCCAACTGGTTGGGATCGCGCGCATCAATCCGCGCGCGTTTCTGTCTGACCACCATTTTTGGGAGTCCTGGTCGGATCCCCCGGACAGGCCGGAGGGGCTTTTTCTGGACAAGGCCTGGCAGGATTTGCAGTGGCTGCTCGGGCCGGGCGACGCCGGACCTGCCCGGGCCGCCTACGAACTGGTTCGCGGCGCGGTGACCCAATACGGCTATGGCTGGATCCCCTACGACCGGGTCCTGGATCAAGGCCAGGTTGCGGACGTGGCGAGGGACCTGGCCACGGTCAGCCTGGCCGCTCCATACCAGGGTTACACGCCACAGTTCTCCCCGGATTGGGCGGCCATCAAGGACAGTCAATGTGGCTCTCTCGACACATATTTGGGGAAGGCTGCGAACTTTACCCAGCAGCTGGCAGAGCAGGGGCTCGGGCTGATTTACTCCATCGGCTGAAGGGCCCGGATTCAGCGCCCTCGGGCGGAGCCAAGGGAGCGGAGAGCTTCCCAGGAGCGCCGGTCCAGCCAGCGCGGCGTGGTGGCGCAGTAGCGGCGGTACTCCGCTCCAAACCGGCCCCGCAGGGCCTCCTCTTCCCGGACTATCTGCAAGCGGTCCATCGCCAACACGAACGCACCCACCGGCAGCCACGCCTGCCAGGAGCCCCTGTCCACGGCATGGGCCAGCAGAAGGCCGGCCAGGCCCGCGTACATGGGATTGCGTGAGATGCGGTTGCTGCCGGAGGTGACGAGCACCGAGGCATTTCCCGGAGCAGTGGGATCGAGGGTGGTGCCGCGGCGGGCGAAGGCGGCAAGTGTGGTTAGGAGGAGCGCTCCGGAACCGGCTGCGAGTACCGCCGCGGCCGCGCGCCGGAGCCTCCGCGCCTTCCGTCCCTTTGGCGCAAGCCGCTGCGCCAGCCCTGCCGCGGCCATGGCCAGGGGCGGAACTGGAATGCCCTCATGCTTTTTCATGGTGCCCTCCGAAGTCTTGGATCGATGCCCTTACCTCAAGACTAGGACCAAGGACCGGAAGAAGGCACCGGCAAGCCGTTATCTCTCGCGTGCTTCGACAGCTGCGTTGCCCAGGCAGCGGGTGACATCGCCGCACGGTTCCCGTGGGCGTCCTCGCAGCCAGGCCGTCCGGGCAACGCTTCCCGCGACATCCAGGTGGCGAGAGTTGGTCAGTGATCGATCAATTTCAGCTCTTCAGTCACATTCCTTTGGAGGGGCGGCGAGGTACAGTCAACGCCGCGATATCGTGGGCACATGGCCGAAATTCAAGGACTCGACGACCTCCTGACCGCGCTGAATGCGGGAGAAACGATCCCCGGCGGTTCGCCGCACCATGCGGCCATGCACGCCACCAGCCAGGAGTCGCTGCGCATCACTGCCGAGCTCAACGGGCGTTACCACTCCCCCGATGAGATACGGTCCCTGATGAGCGCGTTGACCGGGCGCGAGGTCCCCGAGTCCTTCCTGCTCTTCCCGCCATTCAGCGCCGACTTCGGCAAGAACATCCGATTCGGTGAGGATGTGTTTGTCAACAGCGGCTGCCGGTTCCAGGACCAAGGCGGCATCGAGATCGGCGATGGATCCCTCATCGGCCACAACGCCGTCATCACCACGTTGAACCACGACATGCTGCCGAGCCGACGGGCCGACATGCATCCGGCTCGCGTGGTGGTCGGCCGGGGCGTTTGGTTCGGCGCCAACGTGACGGTGTTGCCAGGGGTGACGATCGGAGATGGCGCAGTCGTGGGTGCGGGGGCCGTCGTCACGAGGGATGTGGCGGCCGGCGCAGTGGTCGTTGGGGTGCCGGCGAAACAAGTGGGTACGGTGCCGGAGGAGTAGCTACCTTCACCGAGCCCCTGGGCAACTTGTTGCCCCTGACGCCTCAGGACACTTTGACGTAGGCGATTCCCAGGCCCTTGCAAGCGGCGATCAGGCCTGCCGCAGTGACACCTCGCTCGTGCGCGTCACGGTTAATGCGATCGCGCAGTTCCGCGCCCACCTTGATCGTCGTAGCCGTGATTCGATCATGCCGAGAGGTATACCAACAGCCATGCCTCAGTGACGCATCAATCTGGCCCAATCACGACGCCACGCTGCCCGAACCGGTAAATCAGAAGTGGCCAGGACCAGCCCGCCCTTGGGCAGGTGCGATTCAATGCGAAACGAGCTGCGGCAGGGCCGGCGCATCACCCTTGAACGCAGCCGGGACGCGGCCATTCCCCCACTGGCTGAACGAGCCCGGCGTCGACCTGCCTCCCGGAGGTCCTGCTCGCGCCGTGTCTGGGATCTTCCAGATCGCCCTGCCAGGTGACCGGCGAGCGCGTCAAGACTCAGTGGCGGCTTGTCCTGGCAGAGAGCTCCACGCGGCCGCGGCGTTCGAGGCATGTGCGTTCCCCTGGCCCGAGATGGGGAAATCCCCCAGGTGCGCATCGTGGCGAGGCAAGGGGGATGCAGTGGGTCGGAAATATCACGGGCGGCCGCCAGCGGGCGGCCAGAGATTAAATCGAAATTCGGTTACGCGTTGAACCTGAACTTGACCGCATTCCGTCCCGGAATAACCTCTGGTCCAACCGTCGCCACGGGTACGGGGTCGAGGGCCCCGTCCCGGCCTGAGGAAGGACTCGAGGTTCAATCCGGCGACGAGTTTGGGCCGCGGAGGGTGCAGAGGTAGGAGACGACGACGCTGATGAAAAGAAGAATCGTCCAGCCTATGAGTACCGATGACACTACGCGAATGCCGTGGCGGTACCGCTGATCGCAGCGGGCTGACCGGGGCGATGCGATGCGTCATGCACCCAACGCTCCCGTTGGCCGATGGTTTACCGTTCCTCGGTCCTGGCGCGGGAGTCGAATTCGCTGGCCGGGCCGCCTTCTTGGGCCAAGCTTCGCTACAGTCCAATCGCATCATGCTCGTTCCCCGTCGGACGAGCATCTTGACCATGAGATGGAGCTCGGCTCCGATCCGGAGGTCACGGGTACCTGGGCGCAGGACGCAAGTGAACGCGTGAGGCGATCAAGCGGCTGCACCTGAACCGGTTGCCTCTGATTGACCATCAGGTTGGTGACACCCGGCCCCTCTGCCGGGTTCGCCGACGGCGGGTGGTTAGGCTGGGTGGATGGCGACAGTTATTCTCGTACGGCACGGCCGCTCCACAGCCAACGCCACTGGGCTGCTGGCCGGTCGGGCTGTCGGCGTCAGCCTGGACAAGATTGGGCGGGACCAGGCGGCCGTGAGCGGAAACCGGCTCGCGCCCGTGCCGTTGGTCGGGGTGGTGTCGAGCCCTCTTGAGCGTTGTCGGCAGACCGCCCAGTTCATCATCGATTGCCAGGCTGGCACACCGTATGCGCCAGTTGACCTCGATCTCACCGAGTGCGATTACGGCCAGTGGCAGGGCCGAATGCTCAGTGATCTCGCGGCCGAGGACTTGTGGCCGGTTGTCCAGTCGCAACCGTCCGCCGTCGTATTTCCGGGCGGTGAATCCCTGGCCGCGATGCAGGCCCGGTCAGTGGCAGCGATTCGACGCCGCGACGCGGCATTCGAAGCCGAACACGGGCCAAGGGCCGTGTGGGCGGCAGTGAGCCACGGTGACATCATCAAGTCGATTCTAGCTGACGCGCTCGGCATGCACCTTGACTTGTTCCAGCGTATCAATGTGGGCCCCGCCTCCATATCGATCGTGCATTACGGCGCTAAGCGGCCGAGCGTCTACGCGACCAACACCGATGCGGGTGATCTGTCGTGGTTGTCGAACGGAATCCACTCTGACGAAGCGCCGGTGGGCGGCGGTTCAGGGCAAAAAGCGCCATGAACCTCATGGGCCTAGAATACTGACATGCCTACACGTGTTCTCGAGTTTTCTTGGCCTGATCGGGTCGTCGTTGGCACCATCGGCCTTCCGGGGTCGCGTACGTTCTACCTGCAGGTGCGCGCAGGGACGCAGCTCGTGAGTATTGCCCTGGAGAAGCAGCAGTCGGCGCTGCTCGCGGAGAAGATCGACGAAATTCTCGACCAGCTCATCACCGTCGAGAGGAACCCCTTCAGCATTCCCACGGGTACTCCCATTGAACTTGTCGACAATGACCCGCTCGAGGCCGTCCAGGAGCAGTTCCGCACTGGGGCAATAAGCTTGGGGTGGGACCCAAGCATGGCCCAGATCGTCATTGAGGCCCACCCCATCACCGATGACGAGTCCGACGCCGACGACGAGTCCGACGCCGACGAAAGCGACGAAACGCTTCATGAGGACGTAGTCAACGAGCCCGAAATGCTGCGCGTGCGAATGCCGGTCGGCACCGCCCGCGCATTCGCCAAGCGCACCCGCGAGGTCGTTGGTGCCGGCCGTCCGATGTGCCCTTTGTGCGGTTATCCTGTTGACGCTGACGGACACATCTGCACCCTTCCCGAGGCCTGATGCCAACGCCGGACCTAGTGGCCGCCGAGCTGACTCTGGTCGGCCGTATCACGACGGCTTCAAACGCTACATTTCTTGGCACCATCGACGACGTGGAGGTCGTCTATAAGCCGATAGCCGGAGAAGGTCCGCTGTGGGATTTTCCCCAGGGTACGCTGGCCCACCGGGAGGTGGCCGCCTACCTGGTCTCGCAGGCCTGCGGCTGGGGCGTCGTGCCCCACACCTGGCTGCGCGATGGTCCGATGGGCGAAGGAATGGTGCAGCTCTGGCAGGAGCAGGATCCCGCCCAGGACGCCGTGAACCTGATCGCGGCGGACCACATGCCGGAGACAGGTTGGAAACACGTTCTCCAGGGACGGGATGAGAATGGACAGATGGTCGCCCTCGTTCACGAAGACTCCCCAGCGCTCAGACGCATGGCGGTGTTCGACGTCATCGTCAACAACGCCGACCGCAAGGGCGACCACGTCCTTGCCCTGGCTGATGGACACCGGCACGGCGTGGACCACGGGCTCACCTTCCACCGCGACCACAAGCTGCGCACGGTGCTGTGGGGATGGGTGGGAGAGGCTCTGACCGCCGATGAAGAAGACGGCATAGATCGTGTCATCGAAGGCCTGCAGGGTGAGCTGGGCCGAAACCTGGCGGACTTGCTCAGCGCCGAAGAAATCACAGCGCTCGCCGCGCGCTGTGCCCGGTTGCGCCTTGCCGGGCGGTTTCCGGCTCCGAGCGGTGAGATGTCGGCGGTGCCCTGGCCGCTGTTCTAAGTGAATTGCGGCCCCCGGCTTCGCAGTCCGTGTCACGCTTATTCATCCCCTGCGGACGTCATCACTTGCACTGGATAACCCGTGACAAAAGCACATGGCCGCCAGGAACAAGTGTTCTTGGCGGCCATCGCTTTATGTTTCATGGATGTCAGGACTTAGACGTTGAAGCGGAACTCCGGCACGTTCCGTAGCCGAGCAATCTTTGCAATCAGGCAACCTGCATGCGCTGGTCACCGATCACATACTCAAGAGACAACTCGCCACCGACAGCCTCGAGATAATTACGGATTGTGCCGACTTTCGCACTGTCCAGGTCCCCATGCTCGATCTTCGAAACCTGTCGCTGCCCTACACCAATGCGCTCGGCCAGTTGAGCTTGGGTGAGTCCAGCCTGCTCTCGCAGCTCGCGCAGCCGATAAGCACGAATCTCAGCGAGCATCCTTGCCTTGTGCGCCTCGACGCGCCCTCGGTCAACGGGATTCTCGGCGACGAAGTCCTTCAGAGTTTTTGCCATTGCAATCATTCTCCCCTCAGTCTGTTCAGATGTTCATCAAACAGGCGGTCGGCCAGCGGGATGTTACTTCTATACCAGCCGTCCCAGTTGCCAGCCTTGTCTCCGGCAATCAGCATGATCGCCGCTCGCTCTGGATCAAACGCGAACAGCACCCGTAGTTCGGACCGGCCAGACGATCCCGGTCTGAGCTCTTTCATGTTCTTGTGCCGGGACGCTCTCACGGTGTCCACGATCGGTCGCCCGAGCTGAGGCCCCTGGTCCTCCAACAACTCGATCGCGGCGACCACCGGCTCCCGCGAATCACCATCCAGCGTAGTGAGCCACGCCTCGATCAGCTCGATGTCCACGCTCCGCATATCATCACCATAGACCCTGCAAGGTCTAGCTGGCAAGCCGCCGACGAGACTCCTAAAAAGTGCTCGCGTAATGGGGTGCGTGCCTCATTTGGGAAGTGCTCGCGAAATCTCTGGTGCATGTTCGGGCGCTTTGGTGTGCCGGAGGGATGGGCTACAAGGTGTCAAGCCCCGGGTTTGGTGGAGGGTTGGTTAGACCCGTTCCATCGTTCCGAGTTGGCCCGCAGCGATGCCCGTGGACGCGTCACGGGAAGCTGGCCTCATTGTAGTCGGCTCAACGGGACGCGGCGGATTCACCGGCACGATGCTTCGCTCCCTATCTGCCCACACGGTCCACCACGCCCACTGCCCGATCTTGGTTTATCGGGAACCGCCCCAGCGATAGTCGCCCCGGGCAGGAAGCGGCCGGATCCCGCTGGTAGACGGCGGAGGAAAGGCTTCACGGCATCGCCTCAAGGCCCTTGGAATGCCATGGGGCCGGGTCGGCTCCGGGGTGCTGGCGTCCCGGTCGTCCGCCGACGTCGTGGATGCCGTGGACCGGCTGAGTGCGGAAGGGATCTCGGTCACGGGAAGTCGCTGTGACACCGGCGAAATGGCCGACGTCGAAGCCCTCCGCGACGAGGCCCTCAACCGCGGGACGCTCGACATCTGGGTCAACAACGCTGGAACTTCCGGTATCTACGGTCCCACGGCGTCCACGCCGGTCGATGACTTCACGCGCGTGGTGCGCACAAACATCCTGGGAACGTTCCACGGCTCGCGGGTCGCGTTGCCGTTATTTCTCGCCCAAGGCCATGGCGACCTCGTCAACGTTTACGGCCAGGGCGACCAAGGGCCGGTGGCGATGCAGAACGCCTATGCGTCAAGCAAGCGCTGGGTCCGCCAGTTCACCGAGACGTTGCGGATGGAAACCAAAGGCACCGGGATCCGGGTGCACGGCATGAACCCGGGGCTGGTGATGACAGATCTTCTGGACCATGTCACGTCCCAGGCCGGGTACGAGCAGCGGCTAAGTGCGCTGCAGGTCGTCGTTGGCCTGTGGGGCCAGGGCCCTGAGGCCGCCGCACGCCCCCTCCTCGACCTCGTCACCTCGGATACCCCCGAATTCCGGGACCTGACCAAGGCGACCTTGGTCACCCGCGGACTGCGCAACGTCCTAGCCGGACGCCTCCGCCGCGCCAACCGCATGCCCTTGGACATCACGGTCGTCGACACGAACCGCCAAGACTGACTGCTCGCGCAATGTGACCCGGCGTGCTGCCTGCGGGAGCGGGCTCAGCCACCGCCCGGTAGAACAAGACAAAAAGCCAGAGAAGAGCAGCCCCGACCGACGCGTTGGAAGGGGTGAGGTGCCACTTTGTAACGACGGCTGATGCAAACGATCCCAAGACCGTGAGTGCCGTGTTCCAACTATCGAACTGGCGCCAGCATGGCCCCCTGCGTCTTCCCGCTGCGCGCCAGAAATTTCAGCCCTGCTCGGGCTTCTCACAATGAGAGGCTGTTACGGAAGTCGTGTGTGATCTCCCGACAGGCGAAGACCTCCGATGCGCCATTGAGTCCAGATTTAGGCGTGAGCCTTGTTCACATCGTTCTTTGAACATTAGTTGAGCATGTTCCACCGCCGGGCACAGAAATGCCCGGGGCGCCAAAGCATTCCGGGCATTTCTTACGGTCTGGGCGTAGCGGTTCTAAACGTTAAATCTAAATTCAACCACGTCGCCGTCGTGCATCACATATTCCTTGCCTTCGATCCGGACCTTGCCGCGGGCCTTGGCCTCGTGCATGGAGCCGGCCTCGATCAGGTCCTCGAAGTGGACCACCTCGGCCTTGATGAAGCCGCGCTGGAAGTCGGAGTGGATGACGCCGGCGGCCATCGGTGCGGTGTCTCCCCGGTGGATGGTCCAGGCGCGTGTTTCCTTGGGACCGGCCGTCAGGTACGTCTGCAGGCCCAGTGTGTGGAAGCCGACGCGGGCCAGCTGGTCCAGGCCGGACTCCTCCTGGCCGTTCATCTCCAGCATTTCGCGGGCCTCGTCCTCGTCCAGTTCCACGAGGTCGGCCTCCAGCTTCGCGTCCAGGAAGATGGCATCCGCGGGGGCCACCAGTTCGCGCAGCTCCGCCTGTCGCTCGGGGCTGCCCAGCACGGCGTCGTCCACGTTGAACACGTAGATGAACGGCTTGGCGGTGAGCAGGCCCAGCTCCTTGAGGTGCTCCATCTCCAGCTTGTCGCTCTTGATGGAGGCAAAAATGGTGTCGCCGCGCTCCAGAACCTTCTGCGCGTCCTTGATGGCGTTGAGCTCGGCTGCCTCGCGCTGCTTGAGCTTGACGGCCTTTTCGACGCGCGGGACGGCCTTTTCAATGGTCTGCAGGTCCGCGAGAATCAGCTCGGTGTTGATTGTCTCCATATCGGAGCGGGGATCAACCTTGCCGTCCACATGCACCACGTCAGGGTCGTCAAATACGCGGATGACCTGGGCGATCGCTTCAGCCTCGCGGATGTTCGCAAGGAACTTGTTGCCCAGCCCTTCACCCTCCGAGGCGCCCTTGACGATCCCGGCAATGTCCACGAAGGACACGGTTGCCGGCAGCAGGCGGGCGGAGCCGAAGACCTTGGCCAGCTTTGCCAGGCGCGGATCGGGAAGGCTGACCATGCCAACATTGGGCTCGATCGTGGCGAACGGGTAGTTCGCCGCGAGCACGTTGTTGCGCGTCAGTGCGTTGAAAAGGGTTGATTTGCCGACGTTGGGCAGTCCGACGATGCCAATAGTAAGTGCCACCTGTCAATCGTACCGGCAGGGTCCCTGTTTCGCCGCCCGGGCCCGGCACAGACAAGGACGGCGGGTGCGAGCCCGCCGTCCTCGAGTGCAAACCCCAACCGGTGCTAGTGCATCGAGAAGAGATTCTGCCACGCACCTGCATGGGCCACTGATCCAATCGTCGCCGCATTCAGAGCCAGTGCCAAATTGACACCGATCACGGGGGCGACGTTGAAATTGAAGTCCAGGAACAGGGTTTCGCGGCGGGGAAGCAGCTCCGCGGTCTCGGCCTCGAGATCGACGGAGCACAGTGCAGATGATGCCGTCATGGCACTTCACCTTTCTCTGTGGACGGATATCCGGGGCACCGGACACCCGGATTCGGGCCCGTTAGCGCTGGTGGACGCTAATGGACTGCCAGGCTCCGCTGGAGGCGTGAGAAAGCAGTGTCCCAGCATTTACTGCGGCGGACGTATTCTGGGCTAGGACGCTTGCCCAGTTGATGTGGAAGTTCAGGAGCAGAGTCTCCCGTGAGGGAAGCAGCTCTACGCTCTGTCCCTCCAATTCAGTGGCGGTCAGTTTCTCCATGTCATTCACCTCCTCTCGACAGCTAGTTGCTCAATGGTTCAGGACTTTGGCATCCGGTGGTGCAGTCCGCCCGCAACAGCCCGGGTGCGCCGCGCCTTCAGGTGCCCCATGGGGCCGGCGACCTCTGCATGCCGAGCCTGCTGCTTGAGCCGCATGTGGGCGGCAGGACCGGCAGGACCGGCAGGACCGGCAGCCCTGGCAGGACCGGCAGCGGGCAGGTGCCCTGTGTCCCGGACGGCCTCCGTGTTCCGTGACTTCCGGAAACGGCGCACCGCCTTCAGCCCATCAAAGAAGAGCTTCGGGATGATCACGACAATCCCGGCGATCGGGAGCACCAGCAGGAATATGGACAGGGAGGACAGCACAACTTCGACGGGACGTCCGCCCGCCCAGGCCGCGCTGAGGGCATGTGCATGGACCACGACGGCGGAAGATGCCTGGCCGACGATGAACGGCAGGTTCCACAACAGCCAGGCAAAGAGCAGGACAAGTGCGGGCACCACCGTAAGTACCCATACCTTGACGATTCGGCGCGCGGCGGGGCGCAACTCCGTGACGCGCGGGTCAACAGGCCGGCCCGGGATGATGCTGCGCAGCACGGGTCCGACGCGGGAAAAGAGGTCAGGCACGCCGGCCAGGTCTGCAAGGACAAAGTAGCCGTCGAGCCTGATGGTCGGCGGAAGCTGTTGGAGCATCATGATTTGTGTCGTGATGACAAACAGCAGCAGAATCCCGTTGCCGGTGAGGAGGAAGCCGGCCCCGGCAAGCAGCACGCACCAGACATTGAAATACAGTCCGCCCAGGTCGGTCCGCAGCTTGCCGCTTCGATTCAGGCGGTATGAGTCGGTCACGTTGGTGAAAAACGCCGGGAAAACCAGGTAGACGCCGAAACCTATGACGCCCGGTTCGGCGCCGCCATATTTACAGGCCGTGGCATGTCCCAGTTCATGGATCACGGCTCCGACAACCATCATGGCGAAAAGCCCCAGCAACAGGGTTGGGGTGACCAGGACCTGTTCCAAGGCGGACATGAGGCTGCTTGAGACAAACAGTGCGATGTCGAGTCCCACGAGAGCCACGAGCGCGAAAATCACGACCGGCGGAAAGTAGATGGGCCGCAGCATGGCGGCAAGCCGATTGACGGCGCGCGCCGGCAGGATGGCCCCCTTCAAACGAAGGGCAAGGAGTGGGCGCGCTGTGGGTGCCGGGTCGTCCATGGGCACGGTTCCCGTGGCGTCTTCAATCAGCCCCAACGGCCGCAACTTTTGCTCGATCAGCATGTTCAGTCCGGAACGATCAAGTTCCCGACCATAGCTGCTGCTCACGTCGAGCGCGAGTTTGTCCGTCGTCGGCTCTGATTCGGCGGTCTTGAGAATCAGGTTCAACAATGCGGAAATTTGGATGACCTGCCCGTCGCGGCGTTGGACCAGATAGGTCTCCTGTACCAGACCGGATCCCGTCACCGGCCCCAGGAGTTCCACCCCGGGGACCAGGCGCCACCGGACGGCCTCCTGCTGGCTGGAATCAATGGTCATCGCTGATGCCTCGATCGACTGTGACGACGTTCCAACGGCGGGTCCGCCGCTTGCAAGCGGTGAGCCCGCCGCCGGGGTGCAACTGAAATGAAGCCGGAGTCCGGCCGGTCAGTCCGGAACCCGGTTTACCTGAGTCATCAGCGCTGGCTGACGCTAATGTGCTGCCAGGCTCCGCTGCTCGCGCTCGAGAGCAGGGTCGCGGCGTTGACTGCGTAGGACGCGTTCGATGCCATGACGCTCGCCCAGTTGATGTGGAAGTTCAGGAGCAGAGTCTCCCGTGACGGGAGCAGCTCTACGCTCTGTCCCTCCAAATCCATGACGGTCAGTTTCTCCATCTCATTCACCCCCTCTCGTGGAATGTAGATACGACTCCATGGCCCACAGGGCCAGTAAGAAAAGTAAATTGCGGGTGCCGTTACAGCTGCGTTACTCCGCGAGCCGCGGCCCGGATGGCCTGAAAAAGGTGCGGGCAG
>NZ_JAAMFM010000041.1 GCF_013376105.1 Arthrobacter wenxiniae | reverse complement strand
TAGCTGCGGCGCGTGCGAACTCCAGGCCGCTGCAGGGGCACACGCAGCTTGTAGCGGTCGGCCCGGTAAAACGAAATGGAGTAGTCCACGGACGATCTGGACACATAGGCGTGGCGCTCCATCCGCAGGACCGGGGCACCGACGTCGACCTTGAGGAGCCGGGCAATGGACGGGGTGGCAGCATTGGCCTCCACAATGTCCTCCCCCCACTCGATGACCAGCCCATAGCGTTCGCTCAGCAGGTTGTACAGCGAGGTGGGTGGACCCTGCTCCAGGATCCCCGGCACGCGCCACGCGGGGATGAAGTTTTCATCGACGCTCATGGGCTCCTCGTCAGCGAGCAGGAGCCTCCGGAAACGGATGACGGCCTGGCCCTCCTCCATCTGGAGTTCGCGCGCCAGGCGGGCCGTGGCCGGGATCTGCTCAAAGGACAGCGTCCGGGCCGCCGGGCGCATGCCTCGGCGCTGCATCTCCTCCGAATAGGAGGTCAGCTTGACCTGGACGTCGAGTTTCTGATGGGAAATAAACGTGCCCACCCCCACCACGCGGTCCAAAAGATCCTCATCGACCAGGGCCTCGATGGCCTGCCTGACGGTCATGCGGGCCACGCCAAAGTGCAGCGCGAGGTCGCGCTCGGACGGGAGCTGGCTGCCAGCCTTGGCATGCTCGGTGATGTAGCCCCGGAACAGTTCCCGCAGCTGGATGTGGACAGAGACGCCGGAGGTCCGCTCCAGCTGCCCCGGAACGTCGCTCGCCGGAGGCACCAAATAGCCCATGAAACTCCTTTGCTGACGATAGACAGCCTAAAACACGACTAGTCTCATTACGTAAACCAACTAACGCCAAGGAGCGAGCAATGTACACCCGGAAAGCCACCATAGCGACCAGCGTGGGCCTCCACGCCCGGCCGGCTGCGGTCTTTGTCCGCGCCGTCAACCAAACGGGCCTGCCCATCCTGCTGGCCAAGGAGGGCCTGGACCCCGTTGACGGGCGCTCACTCCTGGAGGTCATGACGGCCGACTTCGGGTGCGGCACCGAAGTGGAGATTTCCGTGGCGGCCACGGGCGCCGGCGACGACAGCGTCCGGGCGGCGGTGGACCGCCTGGCCGAACTGCTGGGCACGGACCTGACCGAGCCGGGCTGAGCCGGCCAACCCCGCGCCACTTGACGTCCCGGCACCCGCGTCCCGGCACCCGCGTCCCGGCAATGTCGAAAGGGCCCGTCCCCCACTGTGAAGTGGGGGACGGGCCCTTTCGTTGATTCAGGCTTTGACGCCCAGGCAATGCTTAGTGGGCGTGGTCCCCGCGGCTGTATTCGTACACCCAGCCGACCAGGGCAATCACGGCCAGGCCGGCCCCGAGGAACAGGACCCACCAGCCCACTGCCAGGCCCATGAAGCCCGTTGCACAGGCCAGGCCGAGCACCAGGGGCCACCAGCTCCAGGGGCTGAAGTGCCCCTGTTCACCGGAGCCTTCGTGGATTTCAGCATCCACGCGGTCTTCGGGGCGGGGCCCGACGCGGTTGCCAGTGTAGTACAGGTACACGCCGATCATCAGGCACAGGCCGGCAACCAGGAACAGGGCCAGGAAGCCCACGTGCTCCTGCCAGTTGACCATGAACCCGTAGACGGTCCCCACGGGGATGAAGAACGCCCCGACCAGCATAAAGAGCCAAGCTTCCACCTTCACTGGGCTGCTCCCTTCGATGAAGCGGTCACGGGTGCCGGTTGATAGTGCGGAGCCAGTTCCGGATGGTGCAGGTCCAGGGCGGGACGCTCGGAACGGATGCGCGGCAGCGAGGTGAAGTTGTGCCGCGGCGGCGGGCAGGATGTGGCCCATTCCAGCGAGGCGCCAAATCCCCAAGGATCGTCAACTTCGACCTTCTTGGCGCTGCGCCACGTGATGTAGACGTTCCAGAACCAGGGGATCATGGACGCGCCGAGCACGAAGGAGGAGATGGTCGAGAACTGGTTCATCCAGGTGAAGCCATCCTGCGGCAGGTAGTCCGCGTAGCGGCGCGGCATGCCCAGGACACCCAGCCAGTGCTGGATCAGGAATGTGCCATGGAAGCCCAGGAACAGCATCCAGAAGTGGATCTTGCCCAGGCGCTCATTGAGCATCTTGCCGGTGAACTTTGGCCACCAGAAGTAGAAGCCGGCAAACATGGCGAACACAACGGTTCCGAAAACGACGTAGTGGAAGTGGGCCACCACAAAATAAGTGTCCGAGACGTGGAAGTCCAGCGGCGGTGAGGCCAGGATGATCCCCGTCAGGCCGCCAAACAGGAAGGTGACGATGAAGCCCAGGCTCCACAGCATGGGGGTCTCAAAGGTCAGCGAGCCCCGCCACATGGTGCCGATCCAGTTGAAGAACTTCACGCCCGTCGGAACGGCGATCAGCATCGTCATGAAGGAGAAGAACGGCAGCATTACCTGGCCGGTGACGTACATGTGGTGTGCCCACACGGTCACGGACAGGGCGGCAATGGAAATGGTGGCGAAGACCAGGCCCTTGTAGCCAAAGATGGGCTTTCGGCTGAAGACGGGGAAAATCTCCGACACGATGCCGAAGAACGGCAAGGCGATGATGTACACCTCGGGGTGCCCAAAGAACCAGAACAGGTGCTGCCACAGCATGGCGCCGCCGTTTTCCGGGTCAAAGATGTGCGCCCCAAAGCGCCGGTCCGCACCGAGGGCAAACAGGGCCGCGGCCAGCGGGGGGAACGCCATGAGGACCAGGATGGCCGTGATGAGCGTGTTCCACGTGAAGATGGGCATGCGCCACATCGTCATGCCGGGAGCCCGCAGGGTGATGATGGTGGTGATGAAGTTGACCGAACCAAGGATGGTTCCAAAACCGGAAAGGGCAAGGCCAAACACCCACAGGTCCCCGCCCACGCCGGGACTGAAGGTGGTGTTGGACAGCGGCGCATAGGCAAACCAGCCAAACGCCGCGGCACCCTGGGGGGTGATGAAGCCGGAGACGGCGATGGTGCTGCCGAAGAGGAAGAACCAGAACGCCAGCGCGTTGAGCCGCGGGAAGGCGACGTCGGGCGCACCGATCTGCAGGGGCATGATCACGTTGGCGAAGCCCGCAAACAGTGGGGTGGCAAACATGAGCAGCATGATGGTGCCGTGCATGGTGAACAGCTGGTTGTACTGGTCCTTCGTCTGCAGGATCTGCATGCCGGGCTCAAACAGCTCCGCCCGAATGATGAGCGCCATGACGCCACCAAGACAGAAGAAGATGAATGAAGAGATCAGGTACATGTATCCGATCGTCTTGTGGTCGGTGGACGTAATCCAGTT
The DNA here is from genome assembly GCF_013376105.1 of Arthrobacter wenxiniae. Classification (GTDB taxonomy): domain Bacteria; phylum Actinomycetota; class Actinomycetes; order Actinomycetales; family Micrococcaceae; genus Specibacter; species Specibacter wenxiniae. The sequence continues at coordinate 30,640 of NZ_JAAMFM010000041.1, read as the reverse complement.
GACGACGATGCGTCCCTTGGACACGGGGACCACCCTAGGTGCAGCCGAATTCAATTCGGTTGCCGAGTACTCGAGTGTAGACACTTTCCTCTCCCCCCTACTTCTGGTTCAGATTCGGATTGCGGTCGTACTTGTTGCCAAGGTCGCCCGTCTGGCCCTTGGCCTTCAAGGACGCAAGGTGCGCATCAAACTCGGCCTGCGTGACCACCTTGACGTTGAAGAGCATCTCCGAGTGGTACTCGCCGCACAGCTCCGCGCACTTGCCGTCGTACTCGCCCAGGGCGGTCGGCGTAAGGGTCATGTAGTTGGTGACACCGGGCAGGACGTCCTTCTTGTCCAGGAACGCCGGCACCCAGAACGAGTGGACGACGTCGCGGGAGTTCAGCTGCAGTTCAACACTTTTGTTGATCGGCAGGTAAAGGGTGGGGAACTTCGACTTGTCGATCGCCGTTCCGTCGAGCTGGGCCTGGACGCCAACGTCGTATACGCCCTCAGGCACGTTGGGACCCTGCAGGTAGTTGAAATCCCACGACCATTGCTTGGCCCGGACGTCAATGGTGACGTCCGGATGGTCCACGCGGGCGTTGATGGATTGCTGCTGCACGTCGGTGAAGTGGAAGAACACCAGCACCATGAACAGAGGCACCAACACGTAGAAGACCTCCAGCGGGAGGTTGTAGCTGGTCTGGCGCGGGAAGCCGGTGGCGCCCTTGCGGCGGCGGTAGGCGATGATGCACCAAATGATCAGGCCCCACGTAATCAGGCCGATGATCAAGACCGTGATCCAGGTATTGACCCACAGGTCAATGATCCCTGCCGTGTGGTTGGTGGTCTCTCGCGTCGACGGCAACCAGCCATTCTTATTCTCTGCCGTACATCCAGACAAAGCTAACGCTCCGGCAATCGCCAGCCCCGCTATGGGGATGACTTTTGCGCGTCGGCTGCCGGTTCGGTCCTGCGAACTCACAGACGGCCCTTCCTCTTGTTACTGCGCACCGGGCAGGCCAAGTGCCTGCGGCGCGAAACGGGTTTTACTACTCGATGTAGAGCTTACCGCCATGGCGCGCAAAATGCGCACCAAACCCACCGTGCGTCGGCGGCGAAAAGTGAAAATCCGCCGATCGGCCCTGCATCAGGTATAAGGCTTTGTCAGTGGAACGAGTCGCCGCAGGCACAGGAGCCCCCGGCGTTCGGGTTGTCGATGGTGAAACCCTGCTTTGAAATGGTGTCTTCAAAGTCGATGCTGGCGCCATCGAGGTAGGGCACGCTCATCTTGTCGATGACGACCTCGACGCCGTCAAACTCACGGACCGCGTCCCCGTCCAGGAGCCGCTCGTCAAAGTACAGCTGGTAGATCAGGCCGGAGCATCCGCCCGGCTGCACGGCGACGCGCAGGCGCAGGTCGGTGCGGCCTTCCTGTTCAAGCAGGCTGCGGACCTTCCCGGCGGCGACGTCGCTGATCAGCACGCCGTGGGCGGGCAGTTCGGCCACATCAAGGGAAGCTGTGGTTTCTTCGTGGACATTTGCAGTCATGGCATTTCCTTACGTGGGGTACAAATACATGCTACGTCGGGCCCGGCACGGGCGCTAACCTTGGCAACCATGCAGGGCCCGTTTGTGTTCCCCGCCTCACCTTCCCCGTCATGAAAGTGCTAGCGGGGCTCGTTCATGGACGCGTTCACGGCGGCCAGCAGGAGCGCCTCCGCAACGATCGCCTTTTCAAAGTCGCCCAGGTGCAGCGATTCGTTGGCGCTGTGCGCCCGGGAGTCGGGGTCCTCGACGCCGGTCACCAGGATTTGGGCCGACGGGAACACCTCGTTCAGGTCGGCGATGAAGGGAATGGAACCGCCCATGCCGCTCTCGACGGCAGGAACGCCCCAGGACTCCCCCAGCGCCCACAGCGCGGTCTGTGCCGCCGGGGCGCCCGTGTCCGTGGCGAACGGCTGGCCGGCTTCCCCCGGGATGAAGGTCGTGCGCGCGCCAAACGGGGCGTGGCGCTGCACGTGGGCGTCGAGGGCAGCCATGGCCGCGTCGGGGTCTTGTCCGGGGGCCAGCCGCACGCTGATCTTGGCGCGGGCCGCCGGCAGCAGCGTGTTCGAGCTCATGGCCACGGAAGGGATGTCCATGCCGATGACGGACAGGGCCGGCTTGTCCCACAGGCGCGAGGTGATGCTCCCCGTGCCGGCAAGGCGGACGCCGTCCAGCACCGCGGCGTCGGCACGAAAGGTCTCCTCCGGGTAATCCAGGTCCGCATGCCCGCCGGAGGTGAGTCCCTCGATGGCGACGGATCCGGCGTCGTCGTGGAAGGTGGCAATCAGGCGGGAAAGCAGCGTGGGGGCGTCCAGGATTGGGCCGCCGAACATGCCTGAGTGCACGGCGTGCCGGAGCACCCGGACCTCCACGGTGCCGTCCACCAGGCCGCGCAGGCTGGTGGTCAGGGCCGGGACGCCCACCTTCCAGTTGGAGGAATCGGCGACGACGATCACGTCGCCGGCGAGGAGCTCGCGGTAAGTCTGCAGGAAAGTGCGGAAGGTGGGCGAACCCGCCTCTTCCTCGCCCTCGATGAACAAAGTCACCCCGAGGCCGAAGTCCGCGCCCAGGACCTCGGACAGCGCACGCATGGCACCGATGTGGGCCATGATGCCCGCCTTGTCGTCCGCGGCGCCGCGGCCAAACAGCCGGCCGTCCCTTTCGACGGCGGTGAACGGCTCGGTCTCCCAGAGCGACAGGTCCGCCGGCGGCTGCACGTCGTGGTGGGCGTAGAGGACCACGGTGGGATAGCCGGGCCGTGCCGGCTTCCGGGCGACGACTGCGGGTCCGCCCGGCGTCCCGTCCTCCTTGTTGACGCGCAGTACCTGCACATCGTCCAGGCCCAGTCCGCGCACCAGCGCCGCCACCGCCTCGGCGCTGCGGTCAAGCTGGGCGGCGTCAAAGGCGTCCCAGGCGATGCCCGGAATGGCGACGAGTTCCTTGAGTTCGGCCACTGTCGCACCGAATCTGCGGCCCACGCTGCCGCGCAGGGCGTCGACGGGGACTCCGGCGCCAAGGCCGGAGGAGGACACGGGATGGGTATCTTCAGTCATGAAATCCAGCCTACCGCCGCCATCACACGCCCCCGTCAAGCGGCGGCGCGCTTCCGGGGTATCCTTTACGGGTGTTTGGACGTAAGAAAGATCAAGCCCCCGACCCGCAGGCCGCGCCTGCCTCCTCCGAATCGATTGACAGGTCCAGGGACCCCCAATCGGCCAAGGGCGTGCCCACGCCGTCGCGCAGGGAACAGGAGGCAGCCCGCAAGCGCCCGCTGGTTCCCAACGACCGTGCCGCAGCCAAGGAAGCTGCCCGGGACGCCCGGCGGGAGGAGCAGGCCCGCATGCGCCGCGCCCTCGACACCGGCGAGGAGCGCTTCCTGCCGATCCGCGACAAGGGCCCGCAGAAGCGCTACGCCCGCGACTTCGTGGACGCCCGCTTCAGCCTCGGCGAATACGTCATGTTCGTGGCACTGGCCATCGTGATCCTGACCGTGGTCATCCCGCCCACGAACAACTCGCAAATTTACATCTTCATGCTGTTCTGGGTCATGGTGGCCGGTGTGGCCGTTGATGCCTGGTTCATGTCCCGCAAGCTCAAGCGCAAGCTGGTCGAGAAGTTCAAGACCGTGGACCACGGCGTGATCTGGTACGGCACCATGCGTTCCCTGCAGTTCCGCCGGCTGCGACTTCCCAAGCCGATGGTCAAGCGCGGCGAGTGGCCCAGCTGATCCCAGGACGCCGCGGAGCCGGTCCCTTCCCCACGGAAGCGGCCGGCTCCGCCGTTTAAGCCGCGCCGGCTTGGCCGTGCCCGGCGCCGGGTGTGGTTAGGCTGGGGACATGGAATACCGATACCTTGGCCGCTCAGGCCTGAAGATCACCGAAATCACCTACGGCAACTGGCTCACCCACGGATCGCAGGTGGAGAACGACGTCGCCACCTCCTGCGTGCGTGCCGCGCTCGACGCCGGCATCACCACCTTTGACACGGCGGACGCCTACGCGAACGGCAAGGCCGAGGAAGTGCTTGGCGACGCCCTCGCCGGAGAGCGCCGCGAGTCCCTGGAAATCTTTACCAAGGTGTACTGGCCGGTGGGACCGAAGGGGCCCAACGACACCGGGCTGTCCCGCAAGCACATCATGGAGGGCATCAACGGCTCGCTGCGACGCCTGGGCATGGACTATGTGGACCTCTACCAGGCCCACCGCTTCGACCATGAGACGCCGCTGGAGGAAACCATCGCCGCATTTGCCGACGTGGTCCGTGCGGGCAAGGCGCTGTACATCGGCGTCAGCGAATGGTCGGCGGACCAGATGCGGCGCGGCCAGGCCCTGGCCCGCCAGGCAGGGTTCTCGCTGGTGTCCAACCAGCCGCAGTACAACGCCCTGTGGCGGGTGATTGAGCCCGAGGTCATCCCGGCGGCGAAGGAACTGGGCATGTCCCAGGTCGTGTGGTCGCCCATGGCGCAGGGCATGCTGTCCGGAAAGTACCTCCCGGGCCAGCCCGCGCCGGCCGGCTCGCGCGCCACGGACGAACATGGCGGCAAGGACACCATCAGCCGTTACCTGGACGACTCGATCCTGGAGAACGTGCAGAAGCTGCGACCCGTCGCCGAGGAGCTTGGACTGTCCATGGCGCAACTGGCCATCGCCTGGGTCCTGCAAAACGACAACGTCGCCACGGCCCTGGTGGGCGCCTCCCGCCCCGAACAGGTGGCTGAAAACGTCAAGGCCTCCGGCGTGAGGATTCCGGCCGACCTCATGGCCGCCATCGATTCGGCCCTTGCGCCCAGCATCGAGCGTGATCCCGCCAAGACGGTCAGCCCGGCAGCGCGCCCCGCATAGCGGCAACCGCGGGCCCTTCAGGCGGCGGGCTGCCGCCTACTTCCGCAGCCTGGCCAGGTCCTTGTTGATGCGGGACGCCCAGAATGGCCCCTCGTAGAGGAAGGCCGTGTAGCCCTGGACCAGCGTGGCGCCAGCGTCGAGGCGTTCCTGCACGTCCGCGCCGGATTCCACGCCGCCCACCGAGACCAGGGCCAGGCGGTCCCCCACCGCGGCCTTCAGCTGCCGCAGCACGGCCAGGGAGCGGGCCTTCAGCGGCGCGCCGGACAGGCCGCCCGCCCCCTTCGCCTCCACGAGCCGGGCCGGGCTGGCCAGGCCGTCGCGGCTGATGGTGGTGTTGGTGCAGATGATGCCGTCAAGTCCCAGGTCCAGCGCCAGTTCGGCGACGTCGGCGATGTCCTCATCGGAGAGGTCCGGGGCGATCTTCACGAGCAGGGGCACGTGCCGGCCCGCCGCGGAATCGGCGGCTTCGCCCACCCCGGCCAGGAGCGGGCGCAAGGTTTCAACGTTCTGCAGCAGGCGCAGCCCGGGCGTGTTGGGCGAGCTGACGTTCACCACCAGGTAGTCCGCCGACGGTGCCAGGGTGCGGGCGCTGACCAGGTAGTCCGCCAGCGCGTCGTCCAGCCCCACAGCCTTGGTCTTGCCGATGTTCACGCCCACCACGGGCCGGACCCCCGCGTACGCGCCGCCCAGCTCGGCCAGCGCCCTGGTGAGGCGTGGCGCCACGGCGGCGGCGCCGTCGTTGTTAAATCCCATGCGGTTGATGACGGCCCGGTCCTCGACGAGGCGGAAGAGGCGCGGCTGCGGGTTGCCGGGCTGCGCCTGTCCCGTGATGGTCCCCACCTCAATGTGGCCGAAGCCCAGGTCGGCCAGTGCGTTGATGCCCCGGCCTTCCTTGTCAAAGCCCGCGGCGAGGCCGAACGGCGTGGGGAAGGTGAGCCCGAACGCGGTGGTCCGCAGTGACGGGGACGGGGCGAACAGGCGACGCAGCACGGCACCGGCACCCGCCCTGTGGGCCGCCTTGATCAACGTGAACCCGATCTTGTGCGCCCGTTCGGCGTCCATCCAGGAGAAGCAGAGCCGAAAGAAGGTGGGGTAGATGCGCATGCCCCCCAGTTTTCCGTCTTGGCGGCGCAACTGCAAAACGGCGGGGCGTCCGCGTCGCGGTCCGGAGGCAGGCACTAGCATGGCGTCATGGAAAGCAATGCCGGCGGGTCCACGTTTCAGGCCGATGTTGTGGTTGTCGGGGCCGGGCTGTCCGGACTGGTCTGCGCCGCGGAAGCCTACAACGCAGGCCGCCGGGTGCTGCTGCTCGACCAGGAACCGGAAGCGTCGCTGGGGGGCCAGGCCCACTGGTCCTTTGGCGGGCTGTTCCTGGTGGACTCCCCCGAGCAGCGCCGGCTGGGCGTGAAGGACACCGTGGAGCTGGCCCTGTCCGACTGGCAGGGGTCGGCGGCCTTTGACCGGCCCGTTGACTACTGGGCCCGCCAGTGGGCGGAAGGCTATGTGCACTTTGCCGCGGGCGAGAAGCGGGCCTGGCTGCACTCCCTGGGCGTGCGCTTCTTCCCCCTGGTCCAGTGGGCCGAGCGCGGCGGCTACGACGCCCAGGGACACGGCAACTCCGTCCCGCGCTTCCATGTGGTCTGGGGCACGGGTCCCGGAATCCTGGAGCCGTTCCTGGCCAAGGTGGCCGAGGGCGTGGCCGGGGGGCGGGTCCGGATGGCCTTCCGCCACCGCGCCACGGAGCTGGTGTTCGACGCCGGACGCGTCACCGGGGTGCGCGGCGACGTCCTCGCCGCCTCCCCCGCCGGGCGGGGCAGGGCCAGCAGCCGTGATGTGGCGGGCTCCTTCACCGCCTCGGCCGGCGCCGTGGTGGTCACCACGGGCGGCATTGGCGGCAATCATGACATGGTCCGGCGCCAGTGGCCGGGCGGCGCCAGCCCGAAGTCCATGCTCACGGGCGTGCCTGCTTCGGTGGACGGGGAATTCCAGCAGGCCGTGGCCGCGGCCGGGGGCCGGCTCGTCAACACCGACCGCATGTGGCACTACCCCGAAGGCATCCACAACCCGGACCCGGTTTGGCCCAACCACGGCATCCGCATCCTCTCGGGGCCGTCCCCGCTCTGGCTGGACGCGACCGGGCAGCGGCTCCCCGTGCCCCTGTTCCCAGGCTGTGACTCGCTGGGGACGCTGCGGCACCTGGGCACCACGGGGCACGACCATTCCTGGTTTGTGCTGAACAAGACCATCATCAGCAAGGAGTTCGCGCTCTCCGGCTCCGAGCAAAACCCCGACCTGACCGGCAGGGACGTCAAGCTGCTGGCCAAGCGGGCCCTGCCGGGGGCCACCGGGCCCGTCCAGAAGTTTCTGGACCGCGGCGTGGACTTCCTCCAGGCCTCCACCGCCCAGGAACTGGCCCGGAGGATGAACGCCCTCATCCGCGAGGACCTGATCGACCCTGCCGGACTCCACGAGACGCTGGCCGCGCGCGACCGGCAGGTGCTCAGCGGGCTGGGCAAGGACACCCAGCTCAACGCCATTCGCGAGGCCCGCCGTTTCGCCACGGACCGGCTGATGCGCGTGGTGCCGCCGCACCCCCTGCTCGCCCCGGAGCATGGCCCGCTGATTGCCGTCCGCCTGTCCACTCTCACCCGCAAGAGCCTGGGCGGGCTCCAGACGGACCTGGCTGCCCGGGTGCTTGACCACGCCGGGGCGCCCCTGGCCGGGCTGTTTGCCGCGGGCGAGGCGGCCGGCTTCGGCGGCGGCGGGATGCACGGGTACCGCTCCCTGGAGGGGACGTTCCTGGGCGGCTGCCTGTTCTCGGGGCGCAGCGCCGGGCGCAGCGCGGCGGCAGCGACGGCGTCGTGAGCGGAGGGCCCGGCGCCTGGACCGGCGACATTCTGGGTCCGGACTACCAGGCACTCGTGCTGGCGGTCCCGCGCCCGGACGGCACGCCCAGGCAGGCCACCCTGGTCCGCCACCGCCCGGCGGGCACGGCAGGTCAGGCAGAGCCGGCGGCCGCCGCGGCGGGAGCCGTGCGGCGACCGGCAGTGCTGTACATCCATGGGTGGAGCGACTACTTCTACAACACCGGGCTCGCGGAGTTTTTCACTGGACACGGCTATGATTTCCACGCGCTGGACCTGCACAACCACGGCCGCAACCTGGTCAGTCACGAACTCGGCGGCTACGTGGACGACCTGTCGGACTACGACGATGAAATCACTGTGGCGCACGCCACCATCCAGGCGGAAGCAGGCGCGGGGGGCCGCGACTTTCCCCTGCTCCTCATGGGCCACTCCACGGGCGGGCTGATCGCGGCCTTGTGGGCCCGGAAATATCCGGCCAAGGTGGGCCAGCTTGTGCTCAACAGCCCGTGGCTGGAGATCCAGGGCGGCGCGGCCATCCGGCGTGCGGCCACTCCCCTGGTTCGCCCCGTGGCCGATCTGCGCCCGCTGACGCGGATGCGCGTCCCGGAGCGGACGTTTTACTGGCGCGGCATCAGCGACGAGGCCTACGGCGAGTGGCGCGTGGACCGCAGCATGCGCCCGCCCCAGGCGTTCCCGGTCCGGGCGGGCTGGATGCGGGCTGTCCTGGCGGCGCAGCGCCGCGTGGCCGGCGGGCTCGGCCTGCCCATGCCCGTCCTTGTCCTGCTCTCGTCGCGCAGCATGCTGGGGCCCGTGTGGAACGACGCGATGCTGCGGGCGGACGTGGTGCTGGACGTGCGCGCCCTGGCCCTGCGCGCGGTGTCGCTGGGTGACAGCGTCACCGTGGAACGCATTGACGGGGCCCTGCACGAGGTGTTCCTCTCCACCGGGAACGTTCGGCGGGACGCGTACCGGCGGCTGGAGCGCTGGCTGCGGGGATACGCTTCCGGCAACGGTTAATGGCACGGGTGTGCCAACAACTACCCCTGCTGCCGGGCCGCGGTGGCGGCATCGACGGCGCCGCCATATCGACGGTCGCGGCGGGCAAATTCATCCACCGCGGCCCACAGCGTCCTTCGGTCGACGTCCGGCCACAGCGTATCCATGAAGACGAACTCGGCATAGGCGCTCTGCCACAGCAGGAAGTTGGAGGTCCTCTGCTCGCCGCTGGAACGCAGAAACAGGTCGACGTCCGGCATGTCCGGGACATACAGGTACTTGTGGATGCTTCGCTCGGTGATGGACTTGGGGTTGACCTTGCCGGCGGCCACGTCGGCCGCCAGTGCCGCCACGGCGTCGGCGATCTCCGCCCGCCCGCCGTAGTTAACACACATGGTCAACGTGATGGTGGTGTTGTCCCTGGTGCATTCCTCGGCCACCTGGAGTTCCTTGATGACCGAGCCCCAGAGCCGCGGCTTGCGGCCGGCCCAGCGGATGCGCACGCCCCAGGCGTCCAGCTGGTCCCGCTGGCGTCTTAATACGTCCTTGTTAAATCCCATGAGGAAGCGGACCTCGTCCGGTGACCGCTTCCAATTTTCGGTGGAGAACGCATAGACGCTGACGTACTTGATGCCCATTTCGATGGCGCCGGCCATGACGTCCAGCAGTGCGGGTTCGCCGGCCTTGTGGCCTTCCACGCGCGGCAGGCCGCGCTGGTTGGCCCAGCGGCCGTTGCCGTCCATGACAATCGCCACATGCCGGGGTATGAGTGCCGCCGGAATGTCCGGCATCACCGCACCGGACGGGTGCGGCCACGGGGCCGTGACGGCGGACCGCGGCTTGCCGCGGCTCCCTTGTTGTGCTGCCATGGGTTTCTACACACGCTCCACAAGTTTCAGGGAACGCACAGTGCGTTCCAAATGCCATTGGACGTAGCCTGCCACCAGGCCGGCGGCCTCCCGGCGGTGAGTGTTTTCCGACGCATCGGCCCCCGCCCAGTCGCCGCTGAGCAGGCTGGCCAGCAGGGACATGGTTTGCGGCGCGGGCGCCGGCGATCCCGGCGGACGGCATGCGGGACACACGGCCCCGCCCAGTGCCGCGCTGAAGGAGCCGTGGGGGCCGGGCTCCCCGCACCGGGCGCAGTCGCCGAAGCTGGGGGCCCAGCCGCCGATCGACACGGCCCGCAAGAGATAGGAGTCCAGGATCAACTCCGGCGCATGCGCCCCGCGGCTCAGCGCGGCCAGGGCACCGACCAGCAGCAGGTAGTGCGCGCCGGAGGTTTCGCCGTCGACGTCCGTGAGCCGCTCGGCCGTTTCAGCCATGGCCGCCGCCACCACGTAGCGGTCATAGTTGGCCGCGATGGCGTCGCCGTAGCTCGCTTTCGCCACGGCCTGGGTGACGATGTCCAGTGTGCGGCCCTTGACCAGCTGGAGGTCGGCCACCATGAACGGTTCAAGCCGCGCCCCGAACTTGCTGCTGGTGCGCCGGACGCCGCGGGCCACGGCGCGCAGCTGGCCGTGGCGGTGGGTCAGCAGCGTGATGATCCTGTCCGCTTCACCCAATTTGTGGGTGCGCAGGATGACCGCGTCATCCCGGTAGGTGCGCGAGGCGAACGATTGACTGGACACCCCTACATCCTCCCACCTGCCGCTTCACTTCCCCACCCACCACGCCCGGCCGCCGGCGCGGATGCCTACGCGTTGGCGTCCCGGATGGCGCGGTTGACCGCGGAAATGACGGCCTTGAGCGAGGACGTGGAGGTGTTGGCGTCGATGCCCACGCCCCAGAGCACGCGCTCGCCCACGGCGCATTCGACGAAGGCTGCGGCCCGGGCGTCGCCGCCCTCGCTCAGCGCGTGCTCGGAGTAATCCAGTACCCGCACGTCCACGCCGTCCTCGCCCAGGATGGCCAGCAGCGCGGCGATGGGCCCGTTGCCGGTGCCCGTGCGGCTGCACTTCACCCCGTCGATCGTCATGGTGGCAATCAGCGTCATTTCGCCGTCGTCGTCGGTGGACGTGGTGAAGGAGCCGATCCTGTAGCGGCCCCAGGCGTCATTGGAGACCTCGGCGGGCAGGTACTCGTCGGTGAAGATGTTCCACAGCTCACCGCCGCTGACCTCGCCGCCGACGGTGTCGGTGCGCCTTTGGATGACGCCGGAGAATTCAATCTGTGCGCGGCGGGGCAGGTCCAGGTTGTGTTCGTTCTTGAGCAGGTAGGCCACGCCGCCCTTGCCGGACTGTGAGTTCACCCGGATCACGGCCTCGTAGCTGCGGCCCAGGTCCTTCGGGTCGACCGGCAGGTACGGGACGGCCCAGGTGTGCTCCGAGACAGGGTTGCCCGCCGCGGCGGCGTCCGCCTCCAGCGCTTCCAGGCCCTTCTTGATGGCGTCCTGGTGGGAACCGGAGAACGCCGTGAAGACCAGGTCACCGCCGTAGGGCGTGCGCTCGGCCACCGGCAGCTGGTTGCAGTACTCCACGGTGCGCCGGACGTCGTCGATGTCGGAGAAGTCGATCATGGGGTCGATCCCCTGCGTGAACATGTTCAGGCCCAGCGTGACCAGGTCCACGTTGCCCGTGCGCTCACCATTGCCGAAAAGGCAGCCTTCGATCCGGTCCGCGCCCGCCAGGTAGCCCAGCTCCGCGGCGGCGACGCCGGTGCCGCGGTCGTTGTGCGGGTGCAGCGAGAGGATGATTCCCTCCCGCGGGTGCAGGTTGCGGCTCATCCACTCAATGGAATCCGCATACACGTTGGGCGTGGCCATTTCCACGGTGGCGGGCAGGTTGATGATGACCTGCCTGTCCTGCGAAGCCTCAAAGATGTCGGCGATGGCGTTGCAGACGCGCAGCGCGAACTCCGGCTCGGTCCCCGTGTAGGACTCCGGGGAGTATTCATAGGTTATGTGGGTGTCCGCCAGGGACTCCTCGTACTTCCTGCACAGCCGTGCGCCCTGGAGCGCGATGTCCAGGATGCCGTCCCCGTCCTGCTTGAAGACGACCCGGCGCTGCAGCACGGAGGTGGAATTGTAGAGGTGCACAATGGCCTGCCGGGCACCGGCCAGTGACTCGTAGGTGCGCTCAATCAGGTGCTCGCGGGCCTGCGTCAGGACCTGGATGGTGACGTCGTCGGGAATGTGGCCGCCCTCGACCAGCTGCCGCACAAAGTCGAAGTCCGTCTGCGACGCGGACGGGAAACCGACCTCAATTTCCTTGTAGCCCATCTTGACCAGCAGCTGGAACATCTTCATCTTCCGGCCCGGGCTCATGGGGTCGATGAGCGCCTGGTTGCCGTCGCGCAGGTCCACGGCGCACCAGCGCGGGGCCTTGGTGATGACCTTGTCCGGCCAGGTGCGGTCCGGGAGGTTGACCGTGATCTGGTCCTGGAATGGAATGTAGCGGTGGACCGGCATGCCTGAGGGCTTTTGTGCGTTTCGCATGGAAGTGACCTTAATCTTGTTCAACTTTTGGAAGCTTGGCCGGGCGCCACTTACACCGCAGCGAGGGCGGCCAGTGCCAGGTTGATCAGTTCAACGTGGTTCAGGCCTCGCCGCGGCAGCTAAGAAGGAGCATTCCAGTACGCACATTTGTAGACTAGCACGGCACTAGGATGATGGTGAAAGGGCCATCCGCTGTGTGTTGGCGGCCCGTCACGGACCACCGGTGCCGCCTTTGGGGCGGCGGAACGCACCTAACAATCCAAGGGGACAGATCACTTTGACTCATTCCGGCATCAACCTCGGCAACATCGACCAGGGCACCCGGCCGCAGGACGACCTGTACGCGCATGTCAACGGCAAGTGGCTGGCGGCCGAGGTCATTCCGGACGACCGCGCCCTGAGCGGGGCGTTCACCGCCCTGCGCGACGACTCCGAGGCCGCCGTCCGGGCCATCATTGAACGTTGCGCCACTGCGGCGGCCCGGCCGGGGACCGCCCCCGGAAGCATCGAGGCCAAGATCGGCGACCTCTACGCCGGCTTCATGGATGAGGCCGCCGTGGAGTCCGCGGGGGCCTCGCCCCTCACCCCACGGCTCAAGGCGGTCGAGGAGGCCGGCTCCATTGCCGCCGTCATCAGCCTGATGGGCGAGCTGGACCGCAACGGCGGGGATGGGCTGTTCGGTGCCTACGTCAACAACGACGCCGGCAATCCGGACCGCGCACTCCTCCACCTTTTCCAGTCGGGGCTGGGCCTGCCGGACGAGTCCTACTACCGGGAGGAAAAGTTTGCCGCCATCCGCGACGCCTACGTGGCACACGTCGAGGCCATGCTGGCCCTGGCCGGAATTGCGGAACCGGCGGCCAAGGCTGCGCGCATCATGGCGCTGGAGACCGAGATTGCGGCCACGCACTGGGACAAGGTGACCCTGCGCGACCCGCGGAAAACCTACAACCTCATGGCCAAGCGGGACGCACTTGAGCTGCTGCCTGCCCTGGAGCTGTGGCTGGATGCCCTTGGCGTGGGCGCCGGACAGGGCGCCGAGCTGGTCATCGCCACCCCCGACTTCTTCCGCGGGCAGGCCCCGCTGCTGGTGGAGGGCCGCCTCGACGACTGGAAGGCCTGGCTGGCCATGCGCATCATTTCCAGCGCCGCGCCGTACCTGTCCAGGGACTTTGTGGATCAAAACTTTGCCTTCCACGGCACCACGCTCACCGGCACCCCGTCCATCAGGGACCGCTGGAAGCGCGGGGTGGCCCTGGTTGAGGGATCCCTTGGCGAGGCGGTGGGCCAGCTGTACGTGGCCGAACACTTCCCGGAGGGTCACAAGGCCCACATGGAAGTCCTCGTGGCCAACCTCATTGAGGCCTACAGGGAAAGCATCTCCGGGCTTCACTGGATGAGCCGGGAAACGATCGACCGAGCGCTGGCCAAGCTGGATGCCTTCACCCCGAAGATCGGCTACCCGTCCAAGTGGCGCGACTACTCCTCCCTGGAGATCGTGCCCGGGGACCTGATCGGCAACATTGAGCGCAGCAACGCGTTTGAGCTGGCCCGCCAGCTGGCCAAGATTGGCGAGCCGATCGACCGCGAGGAATGGTTCATGACGCCCCAAACGGTCAACGCCTACTACAACCCCACGATGAACGAGGTGGTGTTCCCGGCCGCCATCCTGCAGCCGCCCTTCTTTGATGCCGGGGCAGACGACGCCGCCAACTACGGCGGGATCGGCGCCGTGATCGGGCACGAGATCGGCCACGGCTTTGACGACCAGGGATCGCAGTTCGACGGCACCGGGGCCCTGCGCAACTGGTGGACCGACGCCGACCGCGCAGCCTTCGAGGCCCTGACTGCAAAACTCGTGGAACAGTACAACGCGCTCTCCCCCACCGCCGCCCCGGACCAGTTCGTCAATGGGGAGCTGACCCTTGGGGAGAACATCGGGGACCTGGGCGGGCTGGCCATCGGCTACAAGGCCTACCAGCTCAGCCTTGACGGGGCGCAGGCGCCCGAAATTGACGGTCTCTCCGGCGCCCAGCGGTTCTTCTTCTCCTGGGCCGAATGCTGGCGGACGAAAATCCGCCAGGAGGAGGCCGTGCGCCGGCTTGCCGTGGACCCCCACTCCCCCGCCGAATGGCGGTGCAACGCCGTGGTCCGCAACCTGGACGCCTTCCACGACGCTTTCGGCACGAGCACCGGGGACGGGCTGTGGATGGAACCCGGGGACCGCGTCAGCATCTGGTAGCCGGACCCCGCGGCGGACCGTCAGTAGGTGTAGTAGAGCGGGTTGACGGTGAGACAGCCGCCGCTTTGGTCGGCGGTGCTCGCAACGATGTCCTTGGGGACCACTATCTTGCCAAACTCGGTGCCGCTGGTCCAGTCCGTGCCAATGACCAGCTGCACGCCGGAAATGGAGGGGTCGGACTTCACCGCGGAAGCCGGAATCTTGAAGTGTTTGGCGATGTCCGCGGCGACGTCGCCCATGTCGTGCCCGTAGAGGACCCTAGTTTCGTTCTGGGCCGCGACATCGCCGGCGGCCCAGGAGTTGGTGAAGCCCGCCGTGGCCAGGCTCTGGAGGACTTCCGTGGCCCGGCCGGCAATGGCCGACGCGTTGGCGACGCCGATGGGCTGGGCCGCCTTGTCATAGGCGGGCGTGGTGGTCGCCGGGACCGACCGTGTCGAGGGTGCCGGGGCCGCACTTGCTGCACCGGAGGCGCCCGAGGTGGATGCCGCCCCAGTGGCGTGCGCGGACGGGGTGGCGCTGGGCGCCGCCGGCGCCTTCGTCAGGGCGGTGTCGTGCCGGAGCGCGGCAAAGAACTGTCCCGCCGACGGCTCCTTTAGCTGGACCCGGTTGGGGTCGGCCACATACGGTTCGGTGGGCACCGTGACAAAGGAAACGTTCGCGAGGTTGATTTTTGCCAGGCGGGTGGCAATGCCCACCATGGCGGGGATGTTGGCCAGGCCCTCGTCGATGGTGAGGTTCTTGGTGACGACGTCCGCCAGCTGGTACAGCTTGGGAAGGTTGGTAAGCGTGCCTTCCTCCTTGACCTTGCGGACCATGGATCCGAGGAAGTACTGCTGGGCCTTGATGCGGTCCAGGTCGCTCGAGTCGCCAAAGGCATGGCGGGTGCGCAGGAAGGCGAGCGCCTGCTCCCCCTTGACCAGGCTCTTGCCGGCCGGCAGTTTCAGGAAGGATCCGTTGACGTCGTACATGGCGTGGTTCACGCAGACCTGGACGCCGCCGAGGGCGTTGGAGAGTTCCTTCACGGCGGTGAAGTCGGCGAGCATGAAGTGGTCGATGGTCAGGCCGGTCAGTTCGTTGATGGCCGCCACTGTGCAGCCGGGGCCGGCGGACAGCGCCGAGTTGAGCTGGCCCATCGCCTGGCCGGGCACGACTTGGCCGGTTGCCGCCGACTTGCAGTCCGGAATGGGGACCATGAGGTCACGGGGGAAGCTGGTCACCGAGACCTGGGAGTTGTCCGCGGAGATGTTCATCAGGAGCATGACGTCGGAGTTGCCCTGGCCGGCGGATTCGGCGGCCGTGCCATATTCGCTGTTCTTGCCGGCCCGGGTGTCGGTGCCGAGAATCAACACCTGCAGCGATCCGGAGTCCTCGACGGGGGCCTTGGTCCTGCCGTCCGCCAGCACGCCCGCGTTCAGCGGTGCGGTGGTGACGTTTTCCTGCAGCTTCATGATCAGGACGCCTGCCGTGCCCAGCACCAGGACCAATACGCCCGAAACGGCCACGGCGGCAATCTTAAGCCACAACGGGGCCTTGTGCCGCGGCGTGAAGTGCCGGCCAATGGGCGCTGCGGGCGGCAGGGGCCCGCGGGCGCGCGCGGCGCCGGCCTTGGCTGCCGCCGAATCGGCGCGGCGTCTCGGCATGGATGGACCTTTCACTACGGACAGAGAACTTCATCGAGTTTACCGGTGAAGACTGGGAACTGCCGCAAAGCCGCGCACCACCCCGCGCCGGACCTGCCCCTGGTGGTGCACCTTTCGCCTAAAAGCCGAGTTTCACCAGCTGCTTGGGGTCGCGCTGCCAGTCCTTGGCGACCTTGACATGCAGGTCCAGGTAGATGCGGGTGCCCAGCAGCGCCTCGATGCCCTGCCGGGCGGTGGTGCCCACCTCCCGCAGCCGGGCGCCGCCCTTGCCGATGATGATGGCTTTTTGCGAGGGCCGCTCGACGTATAGGTTGACCCTCACGTCCAGGAGCTCGTGACCTTCCGTGCGGCCTTCGCGGGGAACGATTTCCTCCACCACCACGGCCAGGGAGTGCGGAAGCTCGTCGCGGACACCCTCCAGTGCGGCCTCGCGGATCAGCTCGGCCACCATGACGGCCTCGGGCTCGTCCGTCAGCTCGCCGTCGGGGTAGAGCGCCGGGGACTCCGGCATGAACCCGGCCAGGACTCCCGCCAGGGTTTCCACCTGGAAGTCCTCCACGGCGGAGACGGGCACGACGGCGGCGAAACCGTCCGGCCCGATGACCTCCCGTCCCAGCGCTTCGACGGCGATGAGCTGGTCGGTGACAGCCTGGCGGTCCACGGTGTCGGTCTTGGTGACAATGGCGATGACCGGCTTGCGCCCCACCTGGCCCAGTTGCTGGGCAATGAAGCGGTCGCCGGGACCGATCTTCTCATTGGCGGGCAGGCAGAACCCGATGGCGTCAACTTCGGACAGGGTTTCCGCCACCAGGTCGTTGAGCCGCTTGCCCAGCAGCGTCCGGGGACGGTGCAGCCCGGGGGTGTCCACGAGCACCAGCTGGAAGGCGTCCCTGTGGACGATCCCGCGGATGGTGTGGCGGGTGGTTTGCGGCTTCGCCGAGGTGATGGCGACCTTTTGGCCCACCAGGGCGTTGGTGAGGGTTGACTTGCCGGCGTTGGGGCGCCCGGCAAGGACCGCGAACCCGGCGCGGAAGCCTTCGCCTTTTGGCGAAGGCATGGCCAGCGACCCTTTTTTCTTATTCATGGCTGCTCCTGTGGTGTTCGTCGCTCTTCTGTCCACGGCCCGGGGCGCCGGGTCCGTGGTCTCTTGTGGACATGGGGTGCTGCGTGCCGGCAGGGGTCCGATTTCCAGCCTCCGGGACCAGGCTGGCAATGACGTGGCTGACACGGTTGCGGGCCGGCTCCATGCGGTCGGCCACCAGCCGGATGCCGGAGACCACCACTGCGCTGCCAGGTGCGGGGATGCGGCCAAGGTGCTTGGCGAGCAGCCCGCCCACGGTGTCCACCTCGTCGTCGTCGAGCTCCTTGCCGAAGAGTTCGCCGAAGTCCTCCACGCCCATGCGGGTGCGGATGCGGAAGCGGCCGTGGCCCAGCGCCTGCACGTCCGGGGACACTGAGTCGTACTCGTCGGCGATTTCGCCGACGATTTCCTCGATCAGGTCCTCCAGTGTCACCAGGCCGGCGGTGCCCCCGTATTCGTCCACCACAATGGCCACATGCGTGGATTCCCCCTGCAGCTCCTTCAGGAGGTCGTCCACCGGCTTGGATTCGGGCACGTAGCGGACACTGCGGGCCAGGCTTTCCACCCCCGGACGGGGACCGCCGGCACCCGGGCGGTGCAGGGTGGCAACCACGTCCTTCAGGTACAGGATGCCCAGGATGTGGTCGGTGTCTTCGCCGATGACCGGCACGCGGGAGAACCCCGAGTCAAGGAAAACGTCCAAGGCGTCCTCCAGGCTGGCGCCCTGCTGGAGGCTGCGAATGTCCGTCCGCGGCACCATGACGGCGCGGACCATGGTTTCCCCGAGGTCAAACACGCTTTGAATGAGCTCGGCCTCGCTGTCCTCGATCATGTCCGAGTCGCTGGCGCGGTCCACGAATTCGCGGAACTCCTCCTCGGTGACAAAGGCCTCCTCCGACCCGGACACGTCCTTGGTGACGGCGCCGCCGAGCTTGAGGAACCACCCGGGCATGGGCCCGAGTATGCGGAAGAGCGCGTGCACCAGCCAGGCGGTGCGGCCCACCAGGGCCGCCGAATGGATCCGGCCCAGGCGGCGGGGCGAGGTACCGACCAAAATGAAGCTCGCGCCGGCCATGACGGCCGTGGCGATCAGCCCGGCAACCCACTCGTTGTGGATCAGGCCCACCAGAAAAAGCGAGACGGCCACCGCGGCGGCCATTTCAAACCAGACCCGCCAAAAGCGCAGCGCATTCAGGTGCGCCATGGGCGCCTCGAGGATCCGTTCCAGCGAGGTGCCGCGGCTGTGGGCGGCGACCGCCTCGGCGTCGTGCCGCGGGAAGAAGTTCAGGGCTGACTCGATGGCGGTCAGCAGGGCCGCGATGGCTGTGAAGCCCACGAGCATGGCCGGCAGGACGACCAGGGTCACTGCATTGTCTCCCGCGGGGCTTCCCGGCCCAGGTAGCTGGAGAGCAGCTCGCGCTGCAGGCCGAACATCTCCGCCTTCTCCTCCGGATCGGCGTGGTCGTAGCCGAGCAGGTGCAGGACGCCGTGGGTGGTCAGCAGCAGCAGTTCCTCCTCCATGGAGTGCCCGGCCGCTGCGGCCTGTTCCTGCGCCACGGCCGGGCACAGCACGATGTCCCCGAGGAGGCCCGCGGGAGTCGGCTGTTCGGGAGTGCCGGGGCGCAGCTCATCCATGGGGAAGGACAGGACGTCGGTGGGTCCGGGCTCGTCCATCCATTCGATGTGAAGCTTTTCCATGTTCTCGACATCCGCCATGATGATGGACAGCTCGGTCTGCGGATGGAGGTGCATGCGCTCCAGGATGTGCCGGACCAGCCTGACCAGCTCCTCCTCACGGACGGCGACGCCGGACTCGTTGTTGATTTCAATGCTCATCAGGCGTGCTGGTCCTTGGGATTCGGGCGGGTGGGCGCCGCCTGCTTGTGGTTGGGCGTGGTGGCGGGGGGCGGGGCGCCAACGGAGGCGGCGCCCGCGCGGGGGCCGGTGTCCTGCTGCGGGCGCACCAGCGTGTGGTGGGCCTCGTCCCAGTCGTTGTAGGCGCTCACGATGGCCCCCACCAGCCGGTGGCGGACAACGTCGGCGGCGTCGAGGATGGAGAAGTTGATGTCGTCGACGCCGTGCAGGATTTCCTCCACCACGCGCAGCCCGGAACGGGTGCCGCTGGGCAGGTCCACCTGGGTGATGTCGCCCGTGACGACAATCTTGGACCCAAAGCCCAGCCGGGTCAGGAACATCTTCATTTGTTCCGGGGTGGTGTTTTGTGCCTCGTCCAGGATGATGAAGGCGTCGTTGAGCGTCCGGCCCCGCATGTAGGCCAGGGGTGCCACCTCGATGGTGCCTGCCGCCATGAGCCGCGGAATGGTTTCCGGATCCATCATGTCGTGGAGCGCGTCGTAAAGCGGGCGCAGGTAGGGGTCGATTTTGTCGTTGAGCGTGCCGGGCAGGAAGCCGAGCCGCTCCCCCGCCTCCACGGCGGGGCGGGTGAGGATGATCCGGCTGACGTCCTTGCGCTGCAGCGCCTGGACGGCCTTGGCCATGGCCAGGTAGGTCTTGCCCGTGCCGGCCGGTCCGATCCCGAACACGATGGTGTTGCGGTCAATGGCGTCGACATAGTTCTTTTGGTTCAAGGTCTTGGGCCGGATGGTGCGCCCGCGCGAGGAGAGGATGTCCTGCGTCAGGATGTCAACCACCGACGTCTCGGGCCGGGCCTTGAGCATGGTCGCCAGCTGCTCCCACACGGCGGCGTTCATCGTGGTGTGCCGTGCAACCATCCCCCGCGCCTCCTCCATGAGGTGCATGATGCGCGGGACCACGGCGGCAGGGCCGGAAATGGAGAGCACATTGCCCCGCGCCAGGAAGCTGACGGACGGGTACAGCCCTTCCACAATGCGCAGGCCCTCGTCCTCGGCCCCGAGGGTGGCAACCATTTGCTCGGTGGAGGGGAAATGGACCACTTCCGTGCGTGTGCCGTCCACGGAATGCGGGAATTGCCGCCCCGAACCGATTTCCGGAGGCTGTTCGTGTCGGCTGGCTGTTGTCTCTGGCATAAGTGCGGCCGTTCCGGGCCTGTTTTCTCTCCTTGGTGGTACCGGCTTGCACCGGTTGTCATGCCTTGTCTTTGCCCTTCCAATCCTAGTGCACCGGCGCCTTCCGGTGTGGTGGCCGTGGGCGGCGGCGCATCCGGGCCGTGCCGCCGGGCAGGCAGGGGCGCAATTATCAAGGCCCGGTCACTTTAGTGTTTCGATCCGGTTTCAGTTCGCGCATTTGCCCGCCCAACCCGGACGGCGGCCCGTTTGGTGTGCCAAGCTGTTGGAGGTTCAAAGTCTGTGGGGGCGCTTGGAACGCTTCCGGGGCCGCCGCGTGGCCCCGCCCCCTACGAGCCTGAATAGCGAGCCACACATCCGCATGCCTGTACATCCGCGCACCCCTCGGCCGCACGCTTCCGTGCCGGCTCGACCGATGCGCCGGGGCGCCGCCGGTTCCGGCAGGCGGGCCCGGCTGGTGTCCGTCCTGGTGGCCGCCGCCCTGATGGCCACCGGCTGCAGCGCGGGCATCAGGGACCACAACGACACGGTCATGCCCACGACGTCGGACGCCCAGTCCACCAGCCTGGTCACCAGCGCCCCGCTGGAAACCCCCACTTCCACCCAGACGATTCCCGTCTACTGGCTCGGGCACAGCGACAGCGCCGTCTACCTTTACCGGGAGTTCCTGCCCACGCCGACCACGGATGAACCCATCGTGTCCGCGCTGGAGGCCATGATGACCCGCTCCCCCAAGGACCCGGACTATTTCTCGGTCTGGAACAAGCCGTCCCGGCTGGGTGCCTCCATCTCGGCCAAAAACGTCATCACGGTGGACGTCTCCTCGGATGCCTTCTCGCAGACGGTGGACGCGGGAATCGCCAAGCGGTCCGTGGCACAGCTGGTGTACACCGCAACCGCGGCGGCAGCCATGGCGGGGCTGATCAACCCCGGCGCCACCATCCAGGTGTCCGTCCTGGTGGACGGGCACACCGGCTACAACGCGTTCGGCCACGTCAGCCTCAACAACCCGCAAACCCGCGACCCCTCCCTGCTGGCGCCGGTGTGGATCATCGACCCCGGCAACGGCTCCACCTACCACGGGCTGCCGCTGAAGGTGAGCGGGCAGGGAATCTCCCCCTCGGGCACGCTCTCCTGGAGCCTGGCCGAGGTGGTGGATGGCAAGGCAGGGCGCGTCTACCAGTCGGGAACGGTGAAGATCCCCAAGGGCCCGGACCAGCTGGGCCCGTTCAGCTTCAACCTGGTCCCGCCGCTGGGCACCTACCAGATTTCCGTTTTCACCAGCGACCCGACGGCCCCCGGCGGCCAGGCGGGCGTGGACAGCAAGGTGGTCACGCTGGAGGGACCTGCCGCCACCACCGCGCCGTAGTAGGCGCGCCGGCTACCAGCGCCCGAGTTCCTGGCTCAGGAGCACGACGGCGGCCGGCCCGGCCGTGGACGACCTCAGCACGTGCCTGCCCAGGAGGGCGGTGTGTGCCCCGGCGTCCTGGAAGGCGCCGACCTCGGCGGCGCTGATGCCCCCTTCGGGCCCGACCACCATGACAATGGTGCCCGCGCCGGTCGGCCGGGCTGCGCCGTCACGCCAGGCACGGACAACGCCGGCCACGGTGTCCACGGCGTCCTCGTGCAGTATGAGTGCCAGGGCGGCACCCTTGATCAGTTCAACCAGTCCGGCCGTGCCGACGAGCTCGCCGACTTCCGGGATGCTGGCGCGGCGGGCCTGCTTGGCCGCAGCGGCCACCGTGTTCCGCCATTTGACCCGGCCCTTCACCGCCTTGTCCATCTTCCACCGGACAATGGACCGTTCGGCCTGCCAGGGGACCACCTTGTCGATGCCCAGTTCGGTGGCAGTTTCGATGGCCAGCTCATCCCGGTCGCCCTTGGCGAGGGCCTGGACCAGCACCAGCTGGAAGGGCCCGGACGCCTCGGCAACCACCTGGTCGACCCTGACGTCCAGGACCCCGCCGGCCGCGGAGGTGACGGAACACACGAGGCGCAGGCCCGCGCCGTCGCACACGTCCACGGGCTCGCCGGGCGCCAGCCGTTTGACGGTGGCGGCGTGGCGCCCCTCGGCACCTCCCAGGCTGAAGCTGCTGCCAGGGGCCAGGGCGGCCAGCTGGTCCGGCCCGGCGTAGAAGACGGGGTTGCTCACGGGACCCTAGAGGTTGCCGAGCTTGTCGCGGAGCTTGGCGAACATGCCTCCGCTGCTGACCAGCTTGCCCTCGCTGAACGTCTCCCCGCGCAGGGCGGCAAGCTGCCTGAGCAGGTCCTCCTGGGCGGCGTCGGGCTTGGTGGGGGTCTCGACGTGGACGTGCACCTTCAAGTCGCCGCGCCCGTATCCGCGCAGGTGGGTCACGCCCAGGCTGCGCAGGTTGATGACCTCCCCGGCCTGGGTGCCCGGCTTGATGGTGATCGGCTGCTCGCCGTCGAACGTCTCCAGTGTCAGTTCGGTGCCCAGTGCGGCCGCCGTCATGGGCACGCTCAGGGTGGCGTGGAGGTCGTCGCCCTCGCGCAGGTAGGCGGGGTCGTTGTTGACCTTCATCTCCACGTAGAGGTCCCCGGACGGCCCGCCCGCGGGTCCGGCCTCGCCCTGGCCTGCAAGCTGGATGCGGGTGCCGGTGTTGACCCCGGCGGGAACCTTGATGGTCAGGGTGCGGCGGTCGCGGATGCGGCCCTCGCCCATGCACTCGTTGCACGGGTCCTCGATGCGCGTGCCGTAGCCCTGGCAGGAGTTGCAGGTGGCCAGGGTCATCACATTGCCCAGGATGGAGCGCATGGGGCGCTGGATCTGTCCGCTGCCATGGCAGACGTCACAGGTGATGGGGTGCGTGCCGGGGCGGCAGCAGCTGCCGTCGCACGTGGGGCAGGTGACGGCCGTGTCAATTTCGAGCTTCTTGTTGACGCCGAAGACGGCCTCGCGCAGGTCGATGCGCACCGTGATGAGGGCGTCCTGGCCGCGGCGCATGCGCGGTTCCGGACCGCGGCCCTGGCCTCCGCCGCCAAAGAACGTCTCAAAGATGTCCTGGAAGGCGAAGCCCTGGCCGTCAAAGTTCCCGGCCCCGTTGCTGCTGCCGTTTTCGTTGCCCGTAGTGTCATAGACGCGCCGCTTTTGCGGGTCGGAAAGGACTTCGTAGGCGTGCGTGACTGCCTTGAAGCGGTCCTGGGCGTCGGGGGCGTCGTTGACGTCCGGATGAAGTTTCCGCGCGAGCTTGCGGTAGGCCTTTTTGATTTCCTCCGCCGTGGCATCTCGGGAAACGCCCAAGGCGTCGTAATGGTTGCTCAAGATTCATACTCTCTTCAGTGGAACAGATTCACAGGATTGTGTTGCAGGCCGCTTAGCCGGCCAAAATTCTGGACAGGTACCGGGCCACGGCCCGGACACTGGACATGGTGTTGGGGTAGTCCATCCGCGTGGGGCCCACCACCCCGAGCTTGGCGCTGGCGCCGGGCCCGTAGCCGGTGGCCACCACGGACGCTTCGGACAGGGAGTCGTGCGGGTTCTCCCTGCCGATGCTCACGGCCATGCCGAGCGAGTCCTGGGCCATTTGCTCCAGCAGGCGCAGCAGCACCACCTGTTCCTCCAGGGCATCCAGCACGGGGCCGATGCTCAGGGGGAAGTCGACGTTGGAGCGGGCCAGGTTCGCCGTGCCGGCCAGGACTATGCGGTCCTCCCTGGCGGCGCGGGCAAGCTGCAGCAGCCCGTGGGCAAGCTTGTGGGCAATGTCCTGCTCCGCTGCCGGCAGGCCCGCCGGCAACTGTGCCAGCGCGGCGGGAAGGTTCGCCACCGTACAGCCGGACAAGGTGCCCAGGAACTCCTGGCGCAGCCGGGCAAGCCCGGGGTCGTCAACGGGGGTTCCCGCGTCAATCACCGACTGCTCCACCTTGCCGGAAGCCAGGATCAGCACCACCAGCACCTGCGACGGGCCCAGGGACACAAACTCGATGTGCCGCACCGTGGCCTTGGCCGACCGGGGATACTGCACGACGGCGACCTGATTGGTCAGCTGGGCAAGCGTGCGCACCGTCCGCTCGAGGACGTCGTCGAGGTCGGTGGATCCATCCAGGATGGTGGCGATTGCGCGCCGCTCGGCGGCCGAAAGGGGCTTGACCGAGGAGATCTGGTCGACGAAGAGCCGGTACCCCTTGTCCGTGGGAATGCGGCCCGAACTGGTGTGGGGCGCCGTGATCAGCCCGTCCTCCTCAAGGGCGGCCATGTCATTGCGGATGGTGGCGCTTGAAACGCCGAGCCGGTGCCGTTCAACGAGGGCCTTGGAGCCGACAGGTTCGCGGGAATGGACATAGTCTTCGACTATGGCACGGAGCACTTCCAATTTCCGTGGTTCGCTCATGCCTGGCACCTCCTTCGTTGGCACTCTACCTACTCAAGTGCCAAGTCTAATACTTTCCGGCGGCCGGTTTTCGGCACGCCGCCCGGCCCGTCCTGTCCGCCGCGGCCCGGCAGGGGCGCTAGCATGGAATTTTCCGCCCCGGCCGCGGCGGCGGAACACCGAGGAAGGGACCACCGCGCCGTGCAGTCCAACAACTGGGGCTACCAGGACATCAGCCCCCCGAAGGCACGCACCCTCCGCCAGGTGCCGGCAAGCCGCGGCCTGGTGGTCGAAGACGTCCAGACCGGATGGGTGGGCGCGGTGGTCAGGATCGAAAAGTCCGGCGGCATGCACATCATGGAACTGGCCGACCGGCGCAACAAGGTCCGGGCCTTTCCCCTGGGATTTGGCTTCCTGCTGGACGGGGAGCCCGTTGAAGTGGTGGCCCCCAGGGCGGCAACCCCACCCAGGACGGCCACCAGGACGGCCTCGGGGTCACTGAAGGTGGCGGGGCAGCGGGCCCAGGTGGCCAAGGCCAGCCGCATCTGGGTTGAAGGCAAGCACGACGCCGAACTGGTGGAAAAGGTGTGGGGGGACGACCTGCGCGTGGAGGGGATCGTCGTCGAACCCCTCCGCGGCATTGACGACCTCACCGCGGCCGTGAGGGACTTCGGCCCCGGGCCCGACCGCCGGCTGGGTGTGCTGGTGGACCACCTGGTGCCGCACTCCAAGGAATCGCGGATTGTGGCGGATCTCATGAAATCGACCGCGGCGAAAAACAACGTGCTGGTGGTGGGGCACCCCTACGTCGACGTGTGGCAGGCCATTAAGCCCGGCACGCTGGGAATCCCCGCCTGGCCCGTCATACCCCGCACCATGGAGTGGAAGGTGGGCATCCTGAAGGCATTCGGCTGGCCGCACGGCACCGCAGAAGACCTTGGGCTGGGCTGGCAGCGCCTTCTTTCCCGCGTCAGCAGCTACTCCGACCTTGAACCGTCGCTGCTCGGGCGGGTGGAAGAAGTCATTGACTTCCTGACGGCACCCGTATCCTAGTAGGAGCGGCCGGCGCCAAGCCGGCGGTGCAGTCATTTTTTGAGAGGCAAGTCTAACGTGAGCAATCCGGTGAATTCCTTTACAAATCCGGCGAAGCCCCCCCTCACCCCGGCAGAAGACAAGCAATGGGCGTTCCTGTCCCACTGCGGCGGCATCCTCGGGTGCATCCCGTCGGCACTCATCTACAAGTTCATGGCCAGCCGCGGCCCGTTCACGGCGCAGGAGTCCCGGGAGGCGCTCAATTTCACCCTGCCGCCCACCATCCTGGCGCTGGTGCTGAACATCATTGCGCTGGTGGTCCGCATCTTCAATCCGTCCGTGGGGACCATTTTCTCCATGCTGGCACTGCTCGTGTGGGTGTTCCTGACCGTCTGGTCCGTCATCGCCGCCATCCAGGTCAACAAGGGCAACCCTTACCGCTACGCCTGGAACCTGCGCAAGATCCAGTAGCTGGGGTGCCGCTGACCGGCGGCTGCAGACGACTTTTCCGCGGCCGCGGATCCGGAATTCCCTCGGGCGCTATCCGACCATCGGCCGCGGGCGGCCTCCTGTCTCCTTTACGCGCCCTACGGAAACACCGGATCCGCGGCCTGTCTGTTAGCCGTGACGCGGCGAAAGGCGCCAGAGCCGGCATTTTTTTAGTCCGGCGTAAGCGAGCCCCCAAGGCCGCCCGCGGCCGACGGGTCGGATAGCCGGACGGAAAAATGGCGTCTCTGGCGCCAGATCCACAGCGCTGGCGTCAGTCCAGGAGGGCGCGGGTGACTGCGTCGCCAAGGAGCCGGCCCTTGAGCGTCAGGACCAGGGTTCCGTGGAAGGCCTTCACCGGATCGACCAGTTCCGCCGCGATGAGGCCGGCCACGGCATGGCGTGCCGAAGGGCCCAGCGTGCCGATCTTCAGTCCCTCCGACAGGCGCGAGGTCAACATGACGCGCTCCAGCTCGCGCGTGTCCGGATCCAGGGTTTCACGCCCGGCGGCCGGCGACTCGCCACGGTCCAGCCGGTTGGCGTAGGCGGTGGGGTGCTTGACGTTCCACCAGCGCACTCCCCCCACATGCGAGTGGGCCCCGGGGCCGATCCCCCACCAGTCGTCCCCGCGCCAGTAGGCCAGGTTGTGCCGGCAGGCGTCGCCAGGGGTGCGGGCCCAGTTGCTGACCTCGTACCAGGACAGTCCGGCCTCCTGGAAGAGCGCGTCGGCGAGCTCGTATTTCACGGCGTGGTCGTCGTCGTCAATGTTCGGGACCTGGCCGCGACGGATCTGGGCCGCGAGCTTGGTGCCCTCCTCGACAATGAGCGAATAGGCGGAGATGTGGTCAGGTTCGTAGGACAGGGCGGTCCGCACGGAGGTCTCCCAGTCGGCCACGGACTCCCCCGGCGTGCCGTAGATCAGGTCGACGCTGACGTTCAGGCCGGCCTCGCGCGCCCAGGCCACCGCCTGCGGCACGCGCTCCGGGCTGTGCGTGCGGTCCAGCACCTTCAGGACGTGCGGGACGGCGGACTGCATGCCAAAGGACACACGGGTGAAGCCGCCGTCGGCCAGTTCCTGCAGGGATTCCCGCGTGACGGAATCGGGGTTCGCCTCCGTGGTGACCTCGGCGCCGTCCTCCAGCCCCCAACGTCCGACGGCGGCACCCAGTATGCGCGTCAGCTCGCCCGCCGCCAGCAGCGTGGGCGTCCCCCCGCCGAAGAACACGGTGCTGAGCCTGCGTTCGGGCAGGCCCGAGGCTGCCATGGCCCGGGCGGCGAACTCGACCTCGCGCACGGCCGTGCCGCCATAGGCGTCCTGGGAGGCTCCGCCGCCCAGTTCGGTGGCCGTGTAGGTGTTGAAATCGCAGTAGCCGCAGCGCACGGCACAAAACGGGATGTGCACGTACAGGCCGAACGCGCGATCCACCGCGCCGGCGGCGGCCTGGCCGGGCAGGAGCCCGTCGGCCGGGGCCGGGTCGCCCAGGGGCAGTGCACCGGGTGTCACTTCTTGGACTTGTCCTTGGGCGACTCGCCGGTGGTCAATGCGGCGATGAATGCTTCCTGGGGAACCTCCACGCGGCCCACCATCTTCATGCGCTTCTTGCCTTCCTTTTGCTTTTCCAGCAGCTTGCGCTTGCGGGAGATGTCGCCGCCGTAGCACTTGGCCAGGACGTCCTTGCGGATCGCCCTGATGCTTTCGCGGGCGATGATCCGGGCGCCGATGGCAGCCTGGATGGGCACCTCGAACTGCTGGCGCGGGATGAGTTCACGCAGCTTGCCCGTCATCATGACGCCGTAGGCATAGGCCTTGTCCCGGTGGGTGATGGCACTGAACGCGTCAACTTGTTCGCCTTGGAGCAGGATGTCGACCTTGACCAGGTCGGAGACCTGTTCGCCGTCGGCCTTCCAGTCCAGCGAGCCGTAGCCGCGCGTCTTGGACTTGAGGATGTCGAAGAAGTCAAAGACGATCTCCGCCAGCGGCAGGCGGTAGCGGATCTCCACCCGGTCCTCGGAGAGGTAGTCCATCCCGCCGAGAATGCCCCGGCGGCTCTGGCACAGCTCCATGATGGCGCCGACAAATTCGGTCGGCGCCAGGATGGTGGCGGCAACCATGGGTTCGCGGACCTCGGCAATCTTGCCCGAGGGGTACTCACTCGGGTTGGTGACCCGCATGACCTTCTTGTCCTCGAGGGTGACCTCATATTCGACGTTGGGGGCGGTGGAGATCAGGTCAAGGTTGTGTTCGCGCTCCAGGCGCTCACGGGTGATTTCCAGGTGCAGCAGCCCCAGGAAACCCACCCGGAAGCCGAAGCCCAGGGCAGCGGAGGTTTCCGGCTCGTACACCAGGGCGGCGTCGTTGAGCATGAGCTTCTCGAGCGCGTCGCGCAGGACCGGATAGTCGGCCCCGTCCATCGGGTACAGCCCGGAGAAGACCATCGGCTTGGCATCGTGGTAGCCGGCCAGCGCCTGCGTGGCGGGTTTGAGGAAGGTGGTGACGGTGTCGCCCACCTTGGACTGGCGCACGTCCTTCACGCCGGTGATCAGGTAGCCCACCTCCCCCACGCCCAGTCCCTTGGACGGATGGGGCTCGGGCGAACTGACGCCGATCTCCAGGAGTTCGTGCGTGGCGCGCGTGGACATCATCTGGATTTTTTCGCGCGGGCTGAGACTGCCGTCAATGACACGCACGTAGGTGACGACCCCGCGGTAGGTGTCGTAGACGGAGTCGAAGATCATGGCGCGGGCGGGCGCGTTGGCATCCCCGACAGGTGCCGGCAGTTCCCGGACGATCTGGTCCAGCAGCGCCTCGACGCCCATGCCGGTCTTGCCGGAGACCTGCAGGACGTCCTCAGGCCTGCCGCCGATCAGGTTGGCGAGCTCGGCGGCGTACTTCTCCGGTTGGGCGGCGGGGAGGTCGATCTTGTTCAGCACCGGGATGATGGTCAGGTTGTTTTCCATCGCCAGGTACAGGTTGGCCAGCGTCTGGGCCTCGATGCCCTGGGCTGCGTCAACCAGGAGGATGGCCCCTTCACAGGCCGCCAGGGAGCGCGACACCTCGTAGGTGAAGTCGACGTGGCCGGGGGTGTCGATCATGTTCAGGCAGTAGGACGTGCCGTCCACTTCCCAGGGGATGCGCACCGCCTGGGACTTGATGGTGATGCCGCGTTCGCGCTCAATGTCCATGCGGTCAAGGTATTGCGCCTTCATGTCACGCTGCTGGACCACCCCGGTGAGCTGGAGCATCCTGTCCGCCAGGGTCGACTTCCCGTGGTCGATGTGGGCGATAATGCAAAAGTTCCTGATGATCGCCGGATCGGTGGCGGCGGGCACCGGGGCAGTGCGGGCCATGGGTGACACTGGGGTTCCTTACTGTTGCATGGGCGCGACGGACGCCGGCAGTTGCGCCGGACCGTGCAGGGGCGTGCCCGCGCGGCTGGCGCCGGGCACTCGCTGCCTCAAGTCTCCCACGTTTGCGGCACCGGTAGGGAACCGGCACGCCCGCTGCGCCGCACGTTCGAAGGCAGCGGGTGCCGGTTCGATAAAGTGTGTTCCATGGCAGAAACCTCAGGCCGCATCTTCGGCCTCCTGCGGAGCCTCGCGGGGGCCTTCCTGAAGTCCGGCCCCAAGTCCGCCACCTCCACGGCGCCGCCCCGGCACCAGCCCGGCGCACGGGGAGGAAACCGCCCGGCCGGACGTCCGGCGTCGTCCGCCACCGCACGGGGACTCTCCTCCCCCTATCCCGGCGACTTCCGGGGCACGTCCCGCGCGCACTACGCCCCCCGGCCCGACGGCGCCGCCGACCCCGGCGAGATTGTCTGGACGTGGGTGCCGTACGAGGAAGACCACCGCCAGGGCAAGGACCGGCCGGTGCTGGTGGTGGGGCGGACGCCATCGCACCTGCTCGCCGTGATGCTCACCAGCAAGGACCACACGGACGACCACCGCGGGGTCAACGACTACATTGACCTGGGCACGGGCCCCTGGGACCGACAGGGCCGCCCCAGCGAGGCCAAGCTGGACAGGATCCTGCAAATCAGCGAGGCGGACATTCGCCGGGAGGGCGCCGTGCTTGACGCGAGGCGCTTTGCCCTGGTGGCCGGCGGGCTGCGCTCCAGGCACGGCTGGTCGTAAGGAACGGCTGGTAGTAAGGCACAGCTGGTCGTAAGGGACGGCGGTGGCAGTCTGCTAGAATTTCCTTCGTGTGTGTCCGTGCAGGTCGGCGGTCACAACAGCCTGGCCAGACGTTCACCATGATTCGAGCATCCCCACGCCGCTGTCGACGGTCAGGCTACGCCCTCTACGACCGTATTTTCGTATCAAAAGAGAGTTATACAACGTGGCTAATATCAAGTCCCAGAAGAAGCGCATCCTCACCAACGAGAAGGCGCGCCTGCGCAACCTCTCGGTGAAGTCCGAGCTGAAGACCGCGATCCGTGCAGTAAACGCGGCAGTGGCCCAGGCCGACAAGGATGCAGCGACGGTTGCTTTGGTGAATGCGGCCCGCAAGCTGGACAAGGCTGTCAGCAAGGGCGTCATCCACGCCAACAATGCCAACAACCGCAAGTCGGCCATCTCCAAGAAGGTCAACGCCCTCTAAGGGAAGCCGACCCGCTTCGCAACTCAATCGAAAAGCCCCCGCCTTCCGGCGGGGGCTTTTCG
>NZ_JAAMFM010000040.1 GCF_013376105.1 Arthrobacter wenxiniae | reverse complement strand
AAAAATCGCCGGCTCGCAGCTGCGAACCGGCGATTTCCCCGGGAGCGCGTGTTGCCGGCGCTTGTGGAGCCAAGCGCTGGAAGCCGCGCGAGCAGGCAAAAAGGCCGGTCGCTGGGCGACCGGCCTTTTTGGGGAGCGCGGAAATTAGCGCTTGGAGTACTGCGAAGCCTTGCGTGCCTTCTTGAGGCCGGCCTTCTTGCGCTCGATGACGCGTGCGTCACGGGTCAGGAAGCCGGCCTTCTTGAGGATGGCGCGGTTGTTCTCGCCGTCGATCTCGTTCAGGGAACGGGCAACGCCCAGACGCAGCGCGCCGGCCTGGCCGGAGGGGCCGCCGCCGTGGATGCGGGCGATGACGTCGTAGGCACCGTCGAGGTCGAGGATGCGGAACGGGTCGTTGACTTCCTGCTGGTGCAGCTTGTTCGGGAAGTAGTCAGCCAGTTCGCGGCCGTTCACAACCCACTTGCCGGTGCCGGGGACAACGCGCACGCGGGCGATTGCCTGCTTGCGGCGGCCAACGGCTGCACCGGGAACGGTCAGCGCCGGGCGCTCCTTCTTCGGTGCGGCGTCGGCGGCGGGTGCGCTCTCGCTGGTGTAGCTGGTCAAAACTTCTTCCTCAGCCACAACGGCCTCGGTGTTCAGCTCTTCAGTGTTCTGAGCCACGATTCTCCTTGATAAGTAAATTTAGGTGGTGGCCAGGACTACTGGGCGACCTGGGTGAGTTCGAACGTCTTGGGCTGCTGGGCAGCGTGCGGGTGCTCTGCACCGCGGTAGACCTTCAGCTTGGTGATCTGGGCCGCGCCCAGCTTGGTCTTCGGGAGCATGCCGGCGACGGCCTTCTCCACTGCGCGAACCGGGTTGGATTCCAGCAGTTCGGCATAGTTCATGCTTGACAGGCCGCCCGGGTAGCCGGAGTGGCGGTAGGCGCGCTTCTGCTCGAGCTTGGCGCCGGTCAGGGCAACCTTCTCGGCGTTGATGATGATGACGAAATCGCCCATGTCCATGTGGGGAGCGAAGGTCGGCTTGTGCTTTCCACGCAGCAGTGTTGCGGTCTGGCTGGCAAGACGGCCCAAGACAACGTCATTGGCATCAATGATGTGCCACTGACGGTTGATATCGCCGGGCTTCGGGGTATACGTACGCACGGTTTTTGCCTTCGTTTCTTGTTCTTGGTTGGTGTCACAGATGGTTGACACCTGCTATCTATGCGTTTACCGGAACAGAGGTGAGGGCTCTAACACCAGTTATCCATACACTTCCCGATGACGCCCTTTGGGTGGCAGTCCTGCAACCGGACCTCCAACGGGCGCGTGCCATCGAGATAGGACACGCACAACGACTACCAACGATACCGTTAATCGTGCCCGCCGGTCAAAGCGGCGCAGCCGGGACCCGCCGCGCCCTGGTCAGGGTGGCGCGCAGCAGCATTTCCGAGTCGTCAGGGTAGTGGACTTCCTCCAAAACCAGCGGGTGCGGGGCCGCCAGGACCGACTTTGCGTCCCGGACGCCGGCCAGCAGGCGCCGGTGCATCCATTCCGGATCCTCCCTGCCCTCCCCCACGCGCAGGGCGGCCCCTGTCAGCGCCCGGACCATGTTGTGGCAGAACGCATCCGCCTGGACGTTGACATTAATCACACCGTCCGGCCCGCGCCCGTAGTCGAGGCGTTGCAGGGTGCGGACGGTGGTGGATCCCGCGCGGGGCTTCGCGAAGGCCTTGAAGTCCTGCAGGCCGAGCAGGGGCCGTGCAGCCTGGTTCATGAGCTCCACGTCGAGGTCATGCTTGTGCCACAGCGTCACCGCGCGCCGCAGGGGGTCCCGCCGGGTGCCGGCGTCGGCAATCCGGTAGCTGTAGCGGCGCCACAGGGCGGAAAAGCGCGCGTCGAAGCCTGCCGGCGCGGGCTGCGCCGCAACAATCTCCACGGTCCCGTGCAGCTCCCCCAGGACCCGGGCCAGCGCCCCGTTGAGCCGGCGCCTGAGCGAGTCCTGGGGGGCGACGTCGTGCCCCCGCCTGATCCCGTCCCACTCCTGGGGCGTGACGTCCAGGTGGGCGACCTGTCCGCGGGCGTGGACCCCCGCGTCAGTGCGGCCGGCCACGGTAAGCCGGACGGGCCGGCGCAAAATCATGGCAAGGGCCTCCTCGACCACGCCCTGGACGGTGAGGCGCCCGGGTTGGAGCGCCCACCCGCTGAACGGGCCGCCGTCGTACGCCAGGTCAAGGCGGACCCGCAAATGTCCATGGACTGCGGGAACGGGGCTGGGAGTGTCCATGGGTGCAATTCTACCGTGGCAAGCGAAAGGGCCCGGCGCCTCCTCCGAGGCGCCGGGCCCTTTTACCGTTCAAGCCGAAGCCGTGCTTCGGTGCTACTTGGTTTCGTCAGCGGGTGCTTCCACGACGGGTGCTTCCACGACGGGTGCTTCCTCGGCGGGAGCCTCAGAGGCCTCCTCGGCGGGGGTCTCCACGACGGGTGCTTCCTCGACGGCTGCCTCCTCGGCGGGGGCGGCCGTGGCGGCAGCGGTGGTGGCTTCCTTCACGACGGCCTGCTTGGGGCTCAGCGGCTCCAGGACCAGCTCGATGACCGCCATGGGGGCGTTGTCGCCCTTTCGGTTGCCAATCTTGGTGATGCGCGTGTAGCCGCCGTCGCGGTTCTCCACTGCCTTGGCGATGTCGGTGAACAGCTCGTGGACAATGCCCTTGTCGCTGATCAGGCCGAGGACGCGGCGGCGTGAGGACAGGTCCCCGCGCTTGGCGAAGGTGACCAGTCGCTCGGCGTAGGGGCTCAGGCGCTTGGCCTTGGTCAGGGTGGTGGTGATCCGCTTATGCTCGAACAGGGCTGCGGACAGGTTCGCGAGCATCAGGCGCTCGTGAGCCGCGCCGCCTCCGAGGCGGGGACCCTTGGCGGGTGTAGGCATGGTGTTTCTCCTCAAGTACCAGCCGCTCCGGGCCAGTCACATCAGTTGTGCCTGGCGGTGGCGGCTAAAGAATGGTTGTTCGTCTTTAGAGTTCGTCGTCGCCGTAGGCGTCGTCGTTCTCGTCTATGGCTGCGGCACGGGCGGCCAGGTCAAATCCTGGAGGGGAATCCTTCAGGGAAAGGCCCAGTTCAACCAGCTTTGCCTTGACCTCGTCGATGGACTTCGCACCGAAGTTGCGGATGTCCATCAGGTCAGCCTCGGAGCGAGCAACGAGTTCACCCACTGAGTGGATGCCCTCACGCTTGAGGCAGTTGTAGGAACGCACCGTCAGGTCCAGGTCCTCGATCGGGAGCGCCATGTCGGCGGCGAGGGCGGCGTCCGTCGGGGACGGGCCGATCTCGATGCCTTCAGCGGCGGTGTTCAGCTCGCGGGCCAGGCCGAACAACTCCACCAGGGTGGTGCCGGCGGAGGCGATGGCATCCCGCGGGGAGATGGCCTGCTTGGTCTCAACGTCGACAATGAGCTTGTCGAAGTCTGTGCGCTGCTCCACACGGGTGGCCTCCACGCGGAAGGTCACCTTCAGGACGGGAGAGTAGATCGAGTCGACCGGGATGCGGCCGATCTCGGAGTCCAAGCTCTTGTTCTGGGCTGCCGAAACGTAGCCGCGGCCGCGCTCGATGGTCAGTTCGAGTTCGAACTTGCCCTTCGAGTTCAACGTGGCGATGTGCATGTCCGGGTTGTGGAATTCCACCCCGGCCGGCGGGGCGATGTCGGCAGCCGTCACGACGCCGGGACCCTGCTTGCGCAGGTAGGCGACGACGGGCTCGTCATGCTCGCTGGACACGGAGAGGCCCTTGATGTTCAGGATGATCTCGGTGACATCTTCCTTCACACCGGGAACCGTGGTGAACTCGTGCAGGACGCCATCGATGCGGATGCTGGTGACAGCAGCGCCGGGGATGGAGGACAGCAGGGTCCGACGGAGGGAGTTTCCCAGGGTGTAGCCGAAACCGGGCTCCAACGGTTCAATGACGAACCGGGACCGGTTTTCGGAAACTACTTCTTCAGATAGGGTGGGGCGCTGTGCAATGAGCACTGGGGGTTTCCTTTCAGCGAGCATCCGCTATATGACGCAACACAGGTAGTGGAAAAGGCGGCTGGCGACTTAACCGCGGCGGAGTTGACCCTCCCCGGGGCATTTGGTTAGGACCAAAGGCGGCGGGAAAGGCCAACTCACACTGCGGCGGTGTGTGTCGTTAGACGCGACGGCGCTTGGGCGGACGGCAGCCGTTGTGGGCGCTGGGGGTGACATCCTGGATGGAGCCAACCTCAAGACCAGCAGCCTGCAGCGAACGGATAGCCGTTTCGCGGCCCGAGCCCGGACCCTTTACAAAAACGTCAACCTTGCGCAGGCCGTGCTCCTGGGCGCGCTTGGCAGCTGCTTCAGCAGCCATCTGTGCGGCGTACGGAGTCGACTTGCGAGAGCCCTTGAAGCCAACTTCGCCGGCGGAAGCCCACGAGATGACGGCACCGTTCGGGTCCGTGATGGACACGATGGTGTTGTTAAAGGTGCTCTTGATGTGCGCCTGGCCCAGCGCAATATTCTTTTTATCCTTGCGACGCGGCTTACGGACCGCTCCACGAGTCTTTGGGGGCATTTTATTCTCCTACGAAAGTTTATTTGGGCGGCGGCATACGCTGAATGTCAGCGGCCGGCCTTCTTCTTGCCTGCGACGGTGCGCTTCGGTCCCTTGCGGGTGCGAGCGTTGGTCTTCGTGCGCTGGCCATGCACAGGCATGCCGCGGCGGTGGCGGATGCCCTGGTAGCTGCCGATCTCAACCTTGCGGCGGATATCTGCTGCAACCTCGCGGCGAAGGTCGCCCTCAACCTTGTAGTTACCCTCGATGTTGTCACGCAGCTGAACGAGTTCAGCGTCGGTCAAGTCCTTCACGCGGACGTCCGGTGAGATCCCCGTGTCTGCCAGAACTTTTTTTGCACGGGTCTTGCCCACGCCGTAGATGTATGTAAGCGCTACTTCCAGCCGCTTTTCGCGGGGAAGGTCTACGCCAGCGAGACGTGCCATAGTGGCTGCTCCTTGTGTAAACCGGAGGTCGTAGACAGTACACCCGCACTATTTACCGTGCGGCCCCGGCCTCCGACCGGGGGTCCGTTGGCCGGTTGCGGATTGCTCCGCCTTCGTCCAACTTGTGCTGCCTTATTTATGTACTTGCGTGAGCGGCTGCCCGGCTTCTTCCCCCTGGGGAAGGATTAGCCCTGGCGCTGCTTGTGGCGCGGGTTCTCGCAGATCACCATGACGCGCCCGTTACGGCGAATCACCTTGCACTTGTCGCAGATCTGCTTGACGCTCGGCTTGACCTTCATGGCATTCCTTTGCGTGATTGCAGTTGTGGTTATTTGTAGCGGTAGACGATGCGACCACGGGTGAGGTCGTAAGGGCTCAGCTCCACCACAACTCGGTCCTCAGGAAGGATACGAATATAGTGCTGGCGCATTTTTCCTGAGATATGGGCAAGAACGATGTGCTTGTTCGTCAGCTCAACGCGAAACATCGCATTGGGCAGCGCTTCAGTCACAACGCCCTCGATCTCAATGACCCCGTCTTTCTTGGCCATATCCTCCGCTAACTTTGTTGCGCCGGCCCGGCTCCACCCGGAATGGGCACAACGCGGGACGACTTTGGGTTTCCTACTAATATTTGTTCGCCTGCGTCACGGTGGATGGCCCGGGCTTGACGCCGGGCTACCGCAGCGCACCATAAATTACGGCGGGCACAGACAACCAACAGCCAACTCTACGGCAAAGCCGCAAATAAGTTAAATTGCCCCGGGCCCACCGGCTGTGACCTCCTGTGACCTCAGACGCCTGCTTCGGGGTACCGCGGCCAGTTGCCGGCCGGCGTGGAGATGCCAACCGCCGCGGCCACGCCGTCCAGGATCGCCAGCCGCACGGCCTCCGCTGCCGCACTTTGCAGCTCGATCATGGCGGCGGCGGGCCGCTGTGGATTGACGGCCAAGGTCACCTGACCGGTTGCCAGCGTGAAGACGGTGTCGCCGTCGGCCAACGTGTGGACCGGGTTCAGGGCACGGGCCATGCCGGCGTGCGCGGCCGTAGCCGTCCGCTTCGCCTCGGCAACGCTCAGGCCGGCGTTCGTTGCCACCACCACCAGTGTGGTGTTCAACCCCTCCCCAGACGGCGGCGGGACGGCACCCGGGTGCCACGGCACCCCGGCCGCGTTGACCACGGCCAGGGCCCCAACCACAACTTCGCCGTTATCCCCCGCCAGCCGGACCGAAGAGGTACCCAGCCCGCCCTTGAAGGTCCCCGCGCCGATGGCCGCGCCCGTGCCCGCCCCCGCGTTCCCGCGTTCGACGGCGGCACCCCCGCCCCCGGCCGCCGCGTCGAGGGCAGCCTCGTACCCCATCCCGGCGTCGGGCCGTGCCGTGAAGTCCCCGCCGCGGCCCAGGTCAAAGATCGCCGCGGCGGGGACGATCGGCACCACGCCGCCAGGTACCGGGAAGCCGCGTCCGTTTTCCTCGCACCAGCGCTGCACGCCGCCGGCCGCCGCCAGCCCGTAGGCGCTGCCGCCGGCCAGCACCACGGCGTCCACGGTGGGAACCAGGGTGGTGGGGTCCAGCGCGTCGGTTTCGTGCGTCCCGGGTCCGCCGCCGCGGACGTCCACGGAGCCGATCGTGCCCGGGGGCGGCAGCACCACAGTGACGCCCGTCAGCCAGCCGTCGCCGCGGCGCTGTGCCTGCCCCACCCTGATGCCGGGAACGTCCGTGATGGAACCCTCAGTCATGGCATGTCCTCCTGGAGGGGTACGTGAATGGCCGTCCCGACCATGCTAGTCCGGAACTGCAGCATTGCGGCCCGGCGGATCCGCCACCGCCTAAAATGCGCCTGTCCCCCACATCCGCGCCCGGTCCACCGGGCGCGGATGTGGGGGCCGGGCGCGGAGGCGGGAGCCGGCAACGGCGTCATGTCGGCGCCGGTGCGCACAGCCAGGCAGCCGGTGGCGGTCCCGTCCGCGGCCCCAGGAACCACAGCAGGCAGCGACGTTCGTCCCTGGGTGCAGGCGATGTGGGCGGAGGGAAGCGGGACGTCAAACGGTTGTGCCATGGTCCCGGCAAAGGCAACGCCGGGACCGTGGCACGTTCGCCGGGCGCCTAGCCCAGAGGCACGGGGGTGACGCCCAAGGGCGCAAGGCGCCCCGCCCCACCGTCGGGCGCGGTCAGCACCCAGATGCCCTGGGGATGGACGGCCACGGAATGCTCCCAATGGGCGGCGCGTGCCCCGTCCTCCGTCACGACCGTCCAATTATCGGGGAGGGTCCTGGTTTCCAGGCCGCCGCGGACCAGCATGGGTTCGATGGCCAGGCACATGCCGGGCTTGAGCTTGGGGCCGCGGTGTTTGGAGCTGTAGTTGAGCACGTCGGGAGCCATGTGCATGGCGGATCCGATGCCGTGGCCCACATAGTCTTCGAGGATTCCCAGCGGCTTGCCCGGCTGCGAGGTGACGTAGTCGTCGATGGCGTCGCCAATGTCGCCCACGTACTTGGCCGTGGCCATCGCAGCGATGCCGCGCCACATGGACTCCTCGGTGACGTCGCTCAGGCGGCGGTCGGCCGGGTCCTCGGCGTCGGGGCCGCCCACAATGACCGTGCGGGCGGAGTCGGAGTGCCAGCCTTCCACAATGGCGCCGCCGTCGACGGACAGCACGTCGCCGGCCTTCAGCTCCCTCTCGCCGGGGATCCCGTGGACCACCACCTCGTTGACGGACGTGCAGATGGTGGCCGGGTAGTCGTAGTAGCCCAGAAAGTTGGAGGTGGCGCCAGCCTTTTTCAGCAGCCCGGCGAAGAGCGAGTCAAGTTCGGCCGTGGTCACGCCGGGGGCGGCGGCGGCCACCACCTGGTTCAGGGCGTCGTCGAGTATGAGTCCGCTGCGATGCATCGTGCGCATCTGGTCGATGGTCTTGTACTCAATCCGTTGCTGGCGCAATGCCATGGCGGGATCCCTTCACTGGAAAAGTTCGAGGGCCCCCTCCCGTCATCGGGAAGGAGCCCTTCCTCCCGTTCATGTCACGCCGTGGCGTGCCGGGGAGGCCTGTCTGTCTGGACTAGGCGTTCTTGACGGCGTCCATGATGCGGGCAGTGACATCGTCGATATCGCCCAGCCCGTCGACCTTGGCCAGGATGCCACGCTCGGCGTAGCGGGCAACCACAACTTCGGTCTGCTCGCGGTAAAGGTCCAGGCGGTGACGGATGACCTTTTCGTTGTCGTCGCTGCGGCCCGCGTCGCGGGCGCGGCCGAGGAGGCGCTTGACGAGTTCCTCGTCGTCGGCCGTCAGTTGGACAACTACGTCAAGCGCGACGCCGGCCGTGGCAAGGATGTCGTCGAGCTCGTCGACCTGCGCCGTGGTACGGGGATAACCGTCCAGGAGGAAGCCGTCGGTGACGTCGTCCTGGGCGAGCCGGTCACGAACCATCCGGTTGGTCACGCTGTCGGGAACGAAGTCGCCATTGTCCATGTACTGCTTCGCTTCCAGGCCCAACGGGGTTTCACCCTTGACGTTGGCACGGAAGATGTCGCCCGTGGAGATGGCAACAATGGCCAGCTCGGCACAGATGCGTTCCGCCTGCGTTCCTTTTCCCGACCCGGGAGGTCCAATGATCAGCATTCTTGTCATCGCAATAACCCTTCATAGTGGCGCTGCTGGAGCTGTGCGTCAATCTGCTTGACCGTCTCCAACCCGACGCCGACGACAATCAACAGCGAAGTGCCGCCAAACGGGAAGTTCTGGTTTGCCCCGATCATGACCAGGGCAATGAGCGGGATGAGGGCAACGATGCCCAGGTAGAGCGATCCCGGCAGTGTGACGCGTGAGATTACATACTGCAGGTAGTCCTGTGTTGGCTTGCCGGCACGAATGCCGGGAATGAACCCGCCGTACTTCTTCATATTGTCAGAGACTTCTTCCGGGTTGAAAGTTATCGCGACATAGAAGTAAGTAAAGCCAATGGTCAACAGGAAGTACATCAGCATGTAGATCGGATGGTCGCCACGTGTCAGGTAGTTGTTGACCCACTGGATCCAGCCCGGAACGTTGGCGCTGTTCTTGGGCGTGGCAAACTGGGCCAGCAGCGCCGGCAGGTACAGCATGGACGACGCGAAGATGACCGGAATCACACCGGCCATGTTGACCTTGATCGGGATGTAGGTGCTGGTGCCACCCATCGTCCGGCGGCCAATCATGCGCTTGGCGTACTGGACGGGAACGCGGCGCTGCGACTGCTCCACGAACACCACGAGGCCGACGATGACCAGGCCCAAGACCATGACGATCAGGAACGTGCCCCAGCCCTGGGTCTTGAGGATGGCGCCCAGGGAGGTGGGGAACTGTGCCGCGATGGCCACGAAGATCAGCAGGGACATGCCGTTGCCGACACCCTTTTCGGTGACGAGCTCGCCCATCCACATGATCAGGCCGGATCCGGCCGTCAGCGTCAGGATCAGCAGGCCAATGACCACCAGGTTGTCGTCCGGGATCAGCGGGGTGGCGCTGCCGGCCGCACCGCAGCCGGCAAACAGCTGGCCCGAGCGGGCAAGCGTCACCAGCGTCGTGGCGTTGAGCAGGCCGAGGGCGATGGTCAGGTAACGCGTGTACTGCGTCAGCTGGCCCTGCCCCTGGGCCCCTTCCAGGTGGAGTTCCTGGAAGCGGGGAATGACCACGCGCAGGAGCTGGACGATGATGCTCGCGGTGATGTAGGGCATGATGCCCAGCGCGAAGATGGAGACCTGAAGCAAGGCGCCGCCGCTGAACAGGTTGACAAGCTGGTAAATTCCTTCATTGGTGTTGGAGGAATTTACGCACTGTTGGACGTTGCGGTAGTCAACTCCGGGCGAGGGGATGAATGCACCCAGGCGGAAGATGGCGAGGATTCCCAGCGTGAACAACAACTTGCGTCGCAGATCAGGCGTGCGAAAGGCGCGGCCAAATGCGGTAAGCAAGCGTCCTCCTGATAGGTAGAGAGAAAAGTAAGGTTCGCAAGTGAACCCAAGGAAAGATTCTAGCGGGTGATCTGGCCCGCACTGAAACCCGCGGCGCCGCCCGACGGTCGCACCGGTTGTGGCAGGAGAGGCAAAAGACTCCTGGCGGGCGGAACATGAGCTCCGCCCACCAGGAGTCTAATCGCCAGATGTGCGCATTTTTGTGAACTGTTTAGAGTTCGGTGGTCGAGCCACCTGCAGCAGTGATCTTTTCCGCTGCGCTGGTCGAGAATGCGTGGGCCGTGACGTCAACCTTGACGGTGATGTCACCGGTCCCGAGCACCTTGACGGGCTGGTTCTTGCGAACGGCGCCCTTTTCAACCAGGGCCTCGACGGTGACAACGCCACCCTCGGGGAAGAGCTCGCTCAGCCTGTCCAGGTTGACAACCTGGAACTCCACGCGGAACGGGTTCTTGAAGCCACGCAGCTTCGGCAGGCGCATGTGCAGCGGCAACTGGCCGCCGGCAAAGCCGGCCTTGATCTGGTAGCGGGCCTTGGTACCCTTCGTACCACGGCCGGCAGTCTTGCCCTTTGAACCTTCACCGCGGCCAACACGGGTTTTAGCCGTCTTGGCGCCCGGCGCCGGGCGCAGGTGGTGAACCTTCAGTGCATTCTGCTTCTCGGCAGTTTCCACAGACTTCTTTTCAGCAGCCACTTTACTTCGCCTCCTCAACCTTTACCAGGTGCGGAACCGTGTTGATCATGCCCGCGGTCACTGCGTCAGCCGTACGGACGACGGAGTCGCCGATGTGCTTCAGGCCCAGTGAGCGAAGGGTGTCCTTCTGGTTCTGCTTGCCGCCAATGACGGACCTGGTCTGCGTGATTTTCAGCTTCGCGTCGGAAGGCTGAATGTTCTTCGGTGTCGTCATTACAGACCTGCCTTTTGCATGTTGCGCAGCAGCACATCCGGGGCGACCTCATCCAAGGGCAGTCCGCGGCGGGCCGCGACAGCCTTGGGGTCTTCCAGGCGCTTGAGCGCATCAACGGTTGCGTGAACAATGTTGATGGCGTTCGAGGAACCAAGTGACTTGGACAGCACGTCGTGGATGCCGACGCATTCCAGTACGGCGCGCACCGGACCTCCGGCGATCACACCGGTACCGGCGGCGGCCGGACGCAGCAGGACGACGCCGGCAGCGGCTTCACCCTGGACGCGGTGCGGAACCGTCTTGCCGATCAACGGAACGCGGAAGAAGGACTTCTTGGCCTCTTCAACGCCCTTGGCGATGGCCGCGGGAACTTCCTTGGCCTTGCCGTAGCCGACGCCAACCATGCCGTTGCCGTCGCCGACGATCACGAGGGCGGTGAAGCTGAAGCGACGGCCACCCTTGACCACCTTGGCAACGCGGTTGATGTTGACAACGCGCTCGATGAACTGGTTCTTCTCGGCCTCGCGGCCGCCGTCGCGACCGCGGCCACGGCCACCGTCACGACCGCCTTCGCGGCCTCCACGACCACCGTCGCGACCGCCGCGGCCACGGCCGCCGTCGGTCGCTGCGGCAGTCTCTGTCTTGGCAGCCGCACCGTCAGCTGCAGTTGCTTCTGACACAGTGTTCTCCTTGTTAATGTTTTCGGTCACAGTGCCAGACCGCCTTCGCGTGCGCCGTCGGCGACGGCTGCAACGCGACCGTGGTAGCGGTTGCCGCCACGGTCGAACACCACAGCGTCAATGCCGGCAGCCTTGGCACGCTCGGCGACGAGCTCGCCAACACGCTTGGCCTTGGCGGTCTTGTCACCGTCAAAGGTGCGCAGGTCTGCTTCCAGGGTCGAGGCCGACGCCAGGGTCAGCCCCTGGGTGTCGTCGATGACCTGCACAAAGATGTGACGGGCAGAA
Organism: Arthrobacter wenxiniae; assembly: GCF_013376105.1. Classification (GTDB taxonomy): domain Bacteria; phylum Actinomycetota; class Actinomycetes; order Actinomycetales; family Micrococcaceae; genus Specibacter; species Specibacter wenxiniae. The sequence continues at coordinate 24,521 of NZ_JAAMFM010000040.1, read as the reverse complement.
CGGTTGACCACCAGACGGGGTCGCACGGTGGTGCCACTGATGCGCTTGCGAACGCGCAGGTGGCGACGGCCGCGTGCTGCGGCCTTGGACTTTCCTCTTACGGACAGTGCCATGGTTACTTACCAGCCTTTCCGACCTTGCGGCGGATGATCTCGCCTGCGTAGCGAACGCCCTTGCCCTTGTAAGGGTCGGGCTTGCGCAGCTTGCGGATGTTGGCAGCAACTTCGCCCACCTGCTGCTTGTCAATGCCTGCGACGGAGAGCTTGGTGGGGCCCTCAACCGTCAGGGTGATGCCGGCCGGTGCCTCGACCACAACGGGGTGGCTGAAGCCGAGCGCAAACTCAAGGTTTGCGCCCTTGGCGGCTACGCGGTAACCGGTACCAACAATTTCCAGCTTCTTCTCGTAACCCTGCGTGACACCGATGATCAGGTTGTCAATGAGGGTGCGGGTCAGGCCGTGGAGCGAGCGTGATGCGCGCTCATCGTTGGGGCGGGAAACCGTGATGGTGTTCTCTTCGAGAGCTACCGTGATGGGGCTGGCAACATTGTGCTCCAGCGTTCCCTTCGGGCCCTTGACGGAAACGAGGCTGTCTTCAATCTTGACCTCGACGCCGGCAGGCACGGAGATGGGGAGACGTCCAATACGTGACATTATTCTTTCCCTTCTCTCTACTACCAGACGTAGGCGAGGACTTCCCCACCCACGCCCTTCTTGGCAGCCTGGCGGTCGGTCAGCAGACCGGACGACGTCGACAGGATGGCGACACCCAAACCGCCCAACACGTTGGGGAGGTTCGTGGACTTTGCGTAAACGCGCAGTCCCGGCTTGGAGATTCGGCGCAGGCCGGCGATTGAACGCTCGCGGCTGGGGCCGTACTTCAGGTCGATGGTCATCTTCTTGCCGACCTCGGCGTCTTCGACCTTCCAGGCAGCAATGTAGCCCTGTGCCTTGAGGATGTCGGCGATGTGGCCCTTGAGCTTGCTAAACGGCATGGACACGGTGTCGTGGTGTGCCGAGTTTGCGTTGCGCAGACGCGTAAGCATGTCTGCGACAGGATCAGTCATTGTCATTTGGGCGCTTGCCCTTCCTCGTAACGGTTTCCTTCGCGTGGACTGGGCGTGTCGACATTACGTCGCACCCGGCTCCACCCACGGAACGGACCTTTTACGTAGATCAGTTATCTTCGGATTTGAACGGGAAGCCAAGCGCCTTGAGCAGCGCGCGGCCTTCGTTGTCGGTCTTGGCCGTGGTCACGACGGTGATGTCCATGCCGCGTACGCGGTCAATGGCGTCCTGGTCGATCTCGTGGAACATAACCTGTTCGGTCAGACCGAAGGTGTAGTTGCCGTTGCCGTCAAACTGCTTGCCGCTCAGGCCGCGGAAATCGCGGATACGGGGCAGTGCCAGCGTGACCAGACGGTCGAGGAATTCCCACATGCGGTCCCCACGCAGCGTGGCGTGGCAGCCGATCGGCATGCCTTCGCGCAGCTTGAACTGTGCGATCGACTTGCGGGCCTTGGAAACCTGTGGCTTCTGGCCGGTGATGGCTGTGAGGTCGCGGACGGCGCCGTCAATGATCTTGGAGTCCTTGGCGGCATCTCCAACACCCATGTTGACAACGACCTTGACCAGGCGCGGAACCTGGTTGACGTTCGTGTAACCGAATTCCTGCGTCAGCGTCGCCTTGATTTCCGCTGCGTAGCGGGTCTTCAGGCGAGGCGAGACCTTGGGCGTGTTCTCTGCAACTGCGGCGCTCATGCCAGATCCTTCCCCGAGCCCTTGGCAACGCGGACGCGTACTTGACGCTCGCGGCCATCGCGCTCAACGGTCTCGATGCGGTAGCCAACGCGGGTCGGCTTCTTGGTGGACGGGTCCACCACGGCAACGTTGGAGATGTGAATGGGAGCCTCGACGATTTCAATGCCACCGGTCTTGGTGCCACGTTCCGTCTGGCCGGCCTTCGTGTGCTTGGTGACACGGTTGACGCCTTCAACCAACACGCGGTTGGCCTCGGGGAAAACCTTCAGGACCTTGCCCTGCTTGCCACGGTCGCCGCCACGTTCGGCCCTGCCACCTGTGATGACCTGAACCAGGTCACCCTTCTTGATCTTTGCCATAAGCTACAGCACCTCCGGAGCCAACGAGATGATCTTCATGAACTTCTTGTCCCGAAGTTCACGGCCAACCGGGCCGAAGATACGGGTACCGCGGGGGTCCCCGTCGTTCTTGAGAAGCACGGCGGCGTTCTCGTCGAACTTGATGTAGGAACCATCCGCACGGCGGCGTTCCTTCTTGGTGCGAACGATGACAGCCTTGACGACGTCACCCTTCTTCACGTTTCCGCCGGGAATTGCATCCTTGACGGTTGCGACAATGGTGTCGCCAATGCCTGCGTAGCGGCGCCCGGATCCACCGAGAACGCGGATGGTCAAGATTTCCTTGGCACCCGTGTTGTCGGCGACCTTAAGCCGCGACTCCTGCTGAATCACTAGTGTCTCCTGTTCGTCGCGCCGGTTCTTGGCCACAATCCATCTGTGGACAAGCCTTGCGGAACGTATTGTTCGGGATGTCTCTCGACGTGCCTGGATTTTGCCAATACACGCCTAAATGCCTCATGCCAACTGCACTTTCCGCACCGGTTGATGGACGGATCCATGATTCGAACGGCAGTTTGTAGTGGCACGAGCATTTACGAGGTAATTGCGCACCCACTGCCACTGCCGTAAACGGCGGCACAGAAAAGGCGCAGCAATAGACAATCCTAGCACGACGGCGCTACCACACCTTGCGCACCCGGCCCTCCCAAGCCGTTGCCTCGCGCACACTTCCGGCCGCCAGGGCGCCGGCGTCCGTGTGTCGGATGGTCCCGAGACGCCCCCACTGCCCGCAAGCGCAGAGCGGGTCCCCCGCGCCCGTAGGCCCTGCCGTGGGACCTCCGGTTTCATCGCGTCTGCTGTCGCGGGTCCTGCAGCGCGGGTCGGGTCTTAAACGCACGTTGGGCCCGGCACCGCGAACGGTGACGGGCCCAACGCCTGGGCAATCAATCAGCACAAGGCCGAATGGTTACTTGGCCTTCTCGACGATCTCAACCAGGCGGAAGCGCTTGGTTGCCGAGAGCGGACGGGTCTCGCTGATGATGACGAGGTCGCCGATGCCGGCGGTGTTCTCTTCATCGTGGGCCTTGACCTTCTTGTTGCGGCGCAGGACCTTGCCGTACAGGGCGTGCTTGACGCGGTCTTCGACCTCAACGACGATGGTCTTGTCCATCTTGTCCGAGACGACGTAGCCGCGCATCTTCTTGCGCTCGCCGCGGACTGCGCCCGCGGCTTCGGTGTTGTTTACAGACTCGCTCACTTGGCGATCTCCTCAGTTTCGTCAGCCTTCTTGGAGGCCTTCTTGGCTTCCTTGTCAGCCTTCTTGGAGGCCTTCTCCACAGGTGCGGAGACAACGACGTCCGGGCGAATGCCCAGCTCGCGCTCACGCATCACCGTGTAGATGCGGGCGATGTCGCGCTTGACAACGCGCAAACGACCGTGGCTTTCCAGCTGACCGGTGGCGGACTGGAAGCGCAGGTTGAACAGTTCCTCCTTGGCCTTCCGGAGTTCTTCAACAAGACGCTCGTTGTCGAACCCGTCAAGCTGTGCGGGGGCCAGATCCTTGGATCCAACTGACATCTCTACTCACCACCTTCGCGACGCACGATGCGTGCTTTCAACGGCAGCTTGTGGATCGCCAGGCGCAGGGCCTCGCGAGCTACCTCTTCTGATACACCGGAGAGTTCAAAGAGAACACGGCCGGGCTTGACATTCGCAATCCACCACTCGGGCGAACCCTTACCGGAACCCATGCGGGTTTCCGCCGGCTTCTTCGTCAACGGACGGTCGGGGTAGATGTTGATCCACACCTTTCCGCCACGCTTGATGTGACGCGTCATGGCGATACGAGCGGACTCGATCTGGCGGTTGGTGACGTAGGCGGGCGTCAGGGCCTGAATGCCCCACTCGCCAAACGTGACCGTGGTGCCGCCGGTAGCCTGCCCGGTGCGACCCGGGTGGTGCTGCTTGCGGAACTTTACTCGACGTGGGATAAGCATTTAAGCCTGTCCTCCTTCTGCTGCCGGGGCTGCAACCTCTGCAGCTGCGGGAGCCGGGGCCGCGGCAGCAGCCTCGGTGCGCTCGGGACGGTCGCCACCGGCGCGGGGGCCGCGGGGTGCGCGGTCGCCACCGGCGCGGGGGCCGCGGGGGGCGCGGTCATCGCCGTCTCGACGCGGGCCGCGGCCACGGGCGGGAGCTGCAGCTGCCTGGGCAGCCAGTTCCTTGCTCGTGACATCGCCCTTGTAGATCCAGACCTTGACACCGATGCGGCCGAACACGGTCTTGGCTTCGAAGAAGCCGTAGTCGATGTTGGCACGCAGGGTGTGCAGGGGCACACGACCTTCGCGGTAGAACTCGGTGCGGGACATTTCAGCCCCGCCCAGGCGGCCGGCGCAAGCGACACGGATGCCCTTGACGCTGCCCGTGCGCTGCGCGGACTGCATGGCCTTCTTCATCGCGCGGCGGAAGGCCACACGGGAAGTCAGCTGCTCAGCGATGCCCTGCGCAACGAGCTGGGCGTCAGCCTCCGGGTTCTTCACTTCCAGGATGTTGAGCTGGACCTGCTTGCCGGTGAGCTTTTCGAGCTCGCCGCGGATGCGGTCTGCCTCAGCTCCCCGGCGGCCGATCACAATGCCGGGACGTGCAGTGTGGATGTCCACACGAACACGGTCACGGGTGCGCTCGATCTCAACCTTGGAAATGCCGGCGCGGTCCATGCCCGTGGACATGAGTGCGCGGATCTTGATGTCTTCTTTTACGAAGTCCTTGTAGCGCTGTCCGGGCTTGTTGCTGTCCGCGAACCAGTGTGAACGGTGGTCCGTGGTGATCCCGAGACGGAACCCGTGCGGGTTTACTTTCTGTCCCACTTAGCGAGCCTCCTCTTTCTCGGGGGTAGCGACAACCACGGTGACGTGGCTGGTGCGCTTCTTGATCTGGAACGCACGGCCCTGGGCGCGCGGCTGGAACCGCTTCATGGTGGGGCCTTCGTCAACGAAGATTTCGCTGATGTACAGATCGTTTTCATTGAACGCGACGCTGTCGCGATCTGCCAGAACGCGGGCGTTTGCCACTGCGGACTGGACTACCTTGAATACCGGCTCTGAAGCTGCCTGGGGGGCAAACTTCAGAATCGCCAATGCCTCATTCGCCTGCTTGCCACGAATCAGGTTGACGACGCGCCGGGCCTTCATAGGCGTGACGCGCAGATGGCGCGCACTTGCCTTGGCTTCCATTGCTATCCTTCTCTCGTCTTAGCCGTAAAGCCAAGCGCCTAGCGGCGCTTGCCCTTGCGGTCGTCCTTGACATGGCCGCGGAATGTCCGCGTGGGGGCGAATTCGCCGAGCTTGTGCCCGACCATCGACTCGGTGACAAACACGGGGATGTGCTTGCGACCATCGTGCACGGCGATCGTGTGACCCAGCATGTCCGGGATGATCATCGAGCGGCGGGACCAGGTCTTGATGACGTTCTTGGTGCCCTTTTCGTTTTCCCTAGCGACCTTGACAAAGAGGTGCTGGTCTACGAAAGGACCCTTCTTCAGGCTACGTGGCATGTCTCCAGGCTCCTATCGCTTGTTCTTGCCAGTACGACGGCGACGAACGATGAGTTTGTCGCTCTCTTTGTTGGGGCGGCGGGTGCGGCCCTCGGGCTTGCCGTTCGGGTTGACCGGGTGGCGTCCACCGGAGGTCTTGCCTTCACCACCACCGTGCGGGTGGTCGACGGGGTTCATGACAACACCGCGGACGGTCGGGCGAACGCCCTTCCAGCGCATGCGGCCTGCCTTGCCCCAGTTGATGTTGGACTGCTCGGCGTTTCCGACCTCACCGATGGTGGCGCGGCAGCGCGCATCGACGTTGCGGATTTCACCGGAGGGCAGCCGCAGCTGGGCGAACTTGCCTTCCTTGGCGACGAGCTGAACGGAAGCTCCTGCGGAACGGGCCATCTTGGCACCGCCGCCGGGACGCAGCTCCACGGCGTGGATAACTGTACCCACGGGGATGTTGCGCAGCGGCAGGTTGTTGCCAGGCTTGATGTCCGCCGCGGGGCCGGCTTCAACAAAGTCGCCCTGCTTGAGCTTGTTCGGCGCCACGATGTAACGCTTGGTGCCATCAACATAGTGCAGGAGGGCAATGCGCGCCGTGCGGTTGGGATCGTATTCGATCTCGGCCACTCGTGCGTTGACGCCATCCTTGTCGTGGCGACGGAAGTCAATCAGGCGGTACTGGCGCTTGTGGCCACCACCCTTGTGACGCGTCGTGATACGACCGGTGTTGTTGCGGCCACCCTTTTTGGGCAGGGGACGGACCAGAGACTTCTCCGGCGTCGACCGCGTGATTTCACTGAAGTCGGCAACGCTCGAGCCGCGACGGCCCGGGGTTGTCGGCTTGTATTTACGGATTCCCATAGTATATTTCCTCGTTAAAGTGGTCTCCGCTTAGGAAAGCGGACCGCCGAAGATGTCGATTGTGCCTTCTTTGAGGGAGACAATGGCGCGCTTGGTGTTCTTGCGCTGTCCCCATCCAAACTTGGTGCGCTTGCGCTTACCGGCACGGTTGATGGTGTTGATCGAGTCGACCTTGACGGAGAAGATTTTCTCCACGGCCAGCTTGATCTCGGTCTTGTTCGAGCGGGGGTCGACCAGGAAGGTGTACTTGCCTTCGTCGATCAAGCCGTAGCTCTTTTCCGAGACGACGGGTGCAAGCACGACGTCGCGCGGATCCTTGATGGTGACGGCGCTCACTTGGCGTCCTCCTCAATCGTCTGGGCAGCTTCGCCGCCGGCGGGAACAAAGCCTGCGGCCTTGGCTTCCTCAACGGTTGCGAACCATACCTCGGCCACAGTGGCGTCGTACCAGCGTGAGCCAGGCACGTGGTACTTCATGGAGTCCTTGTTGCCCTTGATGGTGCCTTCGGCAGCATCTGTGGAACCCAGGTCCTCGACCAGCACCAGGCTGGAGGCGAAGGCTTCGGAGGCGGCGCGCCCGGAGACGAAGATCTCGAAGGCTGCCTCGGTGAAGACAACGTCATCGGCAACGAGCACGTCGTAGGTGTTGAGCTGGTCAACGTACAGCACGTGGATGTTGGGGATGTTGCGGACGCTCAAGGCGGCAACGTCGTTGCTGCGCTCGATGACAACCAGCAGGTTCTTGCGCTCGGAAACCGCTGCAAGCGCTGCCTTGGCCGACCTGGTGGACGGCGTGGAGCCGGAAACCAGTTCGGAGACAACGTGGATGCGGTCGTTGCGTGCCCGGTCGGAGAGGGCGCCGCGCAGGGCTGCGGCCTTCATCTTCTTGGGGGTGCGCTGGCTGTAGTCGCGCGGTGTCGGACCGTGGACAATGCCACCGCCGGTCATGTGCGGGGCGCGGATGGAACCCTGGCGGGCGCGGCCGGTGCCCTTCTGGGCGAACGGCTTGCGGCCGGCACCGGAAACTTCGGCGCGGGTCTTGGTCTTGTGGGTACCCTGGCGTGCAGCGGCGAGCTGTGCGACGACGACCTGGTGCAGCAGCGGCACGTTGGTCTGGACGTCGAAGATCTCTGCAGGCAGGTCAACCTTTACAGTTGCCATTTACTTATGCTCCCTTCACGGCGGTGCGTACCAGGACGACCGAGCCGCGGGCGCCGGGGACGGCACCCTTGATCAGCAGCAGCGACTTCTCGGCGTCGACGCCGTGAACCGTCAGGTTCATGGTCGTGACACGCTCGGCGCCCATGCGGCCAGCCATGCGGACACCCTTGAAGACGCGGCCAGGGGTGGACGCGCCACCGATGGAACCGGGCTTGCGGTGGTTCTTGTGGGCACCGTGCGATGCCGGGGCGCCGTGGAAGCCGTGACGCTTCATGACACCGGCGAAGCCCTTGCCCTTGGAAGTGCCGACGACGTCGACCTTCTGGCCGGCTTCGAAGATCTCAACGGAGAGTTCCTGGCCGAGGGCATAGGAGTCGGCGTCTGCGGTGCGCAGTTCAACGACGTGGCGGCGGGGCGTGACGCCAGCCTTTTCAAAGTGACCAGCCAGCGGCTTGGTGACCTTGCGGGGATCGATCTGGCCGTAGCCGATCTGGAGGGCAACGTAGCCATCGACCTCTGCATTGCGCAGCTGGGTGACGACGTTGGAATCGGCCTGGACGACGGTTACAGGAACAAGCTTGTTGTTCTCGTCCCAGACCTGGGTCATGCCGAGCTTCGTGCCCAGGATGCCCTTAGTGTTGCGGATCGCGGTCATAGTTTCTCAGCACCTCCCTACAGTTTGATTTCGATGTTCACGTCGGCCGGCAGGTCGAGACGCATGAGCGAATCCACCGCCTTCGGCGTGGGGTCGATGATGTCGATCAGACGCTTGTGCGTGCGCATTTCAAAGTGCTCGCGGCTGTCCTTGTACTTGTGAGGCGAACGGATAACGCAGTACACGTTCTTCTCGGTGGGCAGCGGCACGGGGCCAACTACCGTTGCGCCTGCGCGCGTGACCGTCTCAACGATCTTCCGCGCTGAAACATCAATGACCTCGTGGTCATATGACTTCAGCCGGATGCGGATTTTTTGTCCCGCCATGGCGTCGTGACTCTCTTTCCTGTAACGAAGCATCCTAAAGGGAGCAATGCTGTTGACGTAAACGCTGTTTACTTTTCCTGTTGCACGGTGGCTGTGCCGCCACGCTTCCAACGAACTGAATCCGGACATTTCCGGGTTCCTCAATCCGCCGAAGCTCCGACCCCCGCGGTCGGGCGTGTCGCGAACTCGCCGCGCACGTACCCGCAATTATTTGCGAGGGTGGGTTATGTTTGGTCCTCAGCTTGGACCCTGCGTCGAGCATTATCTCGACCGGGACACGAAAAGGCACTTGAACAACTCAACTAGTATGCCGGAATCTGGCGGAAAACACCAACCGGAGGTGCATGCGCCCGGCGTCGCAGCCCCCTGGCGGGCGTCCGCCACCGTCCGCCACGGTGCGCCGCCGCGGCACCGGCGCGCATGGCACCGTGGATTCTGTGGGGAAGGTCACCTGGCCCAGGTGTCCATCGGGGAGCCGGCGGCGGCCGGCGCCGGGCCCGGCGTTATCCCGCGGATAACACCGGGGGGGAAATGAGTCGCGCTTGCCGTGTGGACACTGACGTCGGCACGGGCAAAGGTCAGCCCATGTCGGAGAGCGTCCCTGTGCCGCCCTGTCCCGCCCGATCAACACCATGGCATCGGTGACCGTTGCGCAGGGGCCGTGGGCCTGCAATGCCTGCGCCGTCACCCTGACCGGTGCGGCCCTGTAGCCGCTCGGGGGTGTCCATCCCCCCCAACAGGCACGAAAGGCCCCCAGCCGAAGCTGGGGGCCTTTCCATGTTGACCTAAGTCACTTGCAGCGCAAGCTACTTGATGATCTTGGTGACGCGGCCCGAACCAACGGTGCGGCCACCCTCGCGGATGGCGAAGCCGAGGCCCTCTTCCATGGCGATGGGCTGGATCAGCTCAACGGTCATTTCGGTGTTGTCGCCAGGCATGACCATTTCCGTGCCCTCGGGCAGGGTGATGACGCCGGTAACATCCGTGGTGCGGAAGTAGAACTGCGGGCGGTAGTTGGAGTAGAACGGGTTGTGGCGCCCACCCTCATCCTTGGCCAGGATGTAGACGTTGGCCTCGAAGTTCGTGTGCGGGGTGATGGAGCCCGGCTTCACGATGACCTGGCCACGCTCAACATCTTCGCGCTTGATACCGCGCAGCAGCAGGCCACAGTTCTCGCCGGCCCACGCCTCGTCGAGCTGCTTGTGGAACATCTCGATGCCGGTAACCGTGGTCTTCTGGACCGGACGGATGCCGACGATCTCGACCTCGGAGTTGATCTTGAGGGTTCCACGCTCGGCGCGGCCCGTCACAACGGTGCCACGGCCCGTGATGGTGAAGACATCTTCAACCGGCATCAGGAACGGCTTGTCCTTGTCGCGGATCGGGTCCGGAACGTGGTTGTCAACGGCGTCCATGAGCTCCTCAACGGACTTGACCCACTTGGGGTCGCCTTCCAGTGCCTTCAGGCCGGAGACCCGGATAACCGGTGCCTCGTCGCCGTCGAAGCCCTGCGAGGAGAGGAGTTCACGAACTTCCATTTCGACCAGGTCGAGGAGTTCTTCATCGTCAACCATGTCCGACTTGTTCAGTGCAACCAGCAGGTAGGGGACGCCCACCTGGCGGGCCAGCAGAACGTGCTCGCGGGTCTGGGCCATCGGGCCGTCAGTCGCGGCAACCACCAGGATTGCGCCGTCCATCTGGGCGGCACCGGTGATCATGTTCTTGATGTAGTCAGCGTGGCCGGGAGCGTCAACGTGTGCGTAGTGGCGCTTCTCGGTCTGGTACTCAACGTGGGAGATGTTGATCGTAATGCCGCGCTGCTTCTCCTCGGGGGCCGAGTCGATGGAGCTGAAATCACGCTGCTCGTTAAGTGTGGGGTACTTGTCGTAAAGTACCTTGGAAATGGCAGCCGTCAACGTCGTTTTTCCATGGTCAACGTGACCGATGGTGCCGATGTTAACGTGCGGCTTAGTCCGCTCGAACTTTGCCTTCGCCACGGGTTCCTCCTAGAACGTTTTCAGTTGACTTACTCTCGGCGACGCTTTTCGTCACCGAAATCGATAGCAAGTCTACTGGGGGCTTTTGATATTTAAGAAATTACTGCTTGGCCCAGGTCCGTATCCGCATTCAGTGCCGGACGGACCCAGGCAAAAGTGCGGTTATTCGCCGCGGGCCTTCTGGATGATCTCGTCGGCAACTGCCCTCGGGACCTCAGAGTAGCTGTCAAACTTCATCGAGTACACGGCGCGGCCCTGGGTCTTGGAACGCAGGTCGCCAATGTAGCCGAACATGCCGGACAGGGGCACAAGGGCACGAATGACCTTGACGCCGCTGGCGTCCTCCATGGACTGCATCTGGCCGCGGCGGGAGTTGATGTCACCGATGACTTCACCCATGTATTCCTCAGGGGTGCGGACTTCAACTTCCATCAGCGGTTCGAGCAGGACCGGGTTGGCCATCCGGGCGGCTTCCTTGAACGCCATGCGACCGGCGATCTTGAAGGCCATTTCGGATGAGTCAACATCGTGGGACGCACCGTCGAGCAGCGTGGCCTTGATGCCAACCATCGGGTAGCCGGCCAGCACGCCGTCAGGCATGGCGGACTGGATGCCCTGGTCAACGCTGGGGATGTATTCACGGGGAACACGGCCACCGGTGACCTTGTTGGAGAACTCGTACATGGCACCTTCGGCGGTATCCAACGGCTCAATGCCGATCTGGATCTTGGCGAACTGACCTGAACCACCGGTCTGCTTCTTGTGCGTGTAGTCGTACTTGGGGACGGCGCGCTTGATGGTTTCGCGGTACGCAACCTGAGGCTTGCCAACGTTGGCTTCGACGTTGAACTCGCGGCGCATGCGGTCCACCAGGATGTCCAGGTGGAGCTCGCCCATGCCGCCAATTTCAGTCTGGCCGGTGTCTTCGTTGAGGTTGACGGTGAACGTCGGGTCCTCAGCGGAGAGTTTCTGGATGGCCGTGGACAGCTTCTCCTGGTCGCCCTTGGTCTTCGGCTCAATGGCAACGAAGATCACGGGCTCGGGGAAGGTCATCGACTCAAGGACGATCGGGTGTGCAGGGTCGCACAAGGTGTCACCGGTGGTGGTGTCCTTGAGGCCGATCACGGCGTAGATGTGGCCCGCGTGGATCTCGTCCACCGGCATTTCCTTGTTGGCATGCATCTGGAACAGCTTGCCGATGCGTTCCTTCTTCTGCTTGGTCGAGTTCAGCAGCTGCGTTCCGTTGGTTGCCCGGCCGGAATACACGCGAATGAAGTTCAACTGACCGAAGAACGGGTGCGTGGCGATCTTGAAGGCCAGCGCCGAGAACGGTTCCGTCTCGCTCGGCTCGCGCTTGATCTCCACGGACTCGTCCTTGGGATCGTGGCCCACCATGGCACCGACGTCCAGCGGGTTGGGCAGGTAGTCGATGACGGCGTCGAGCATGGGCTGCACGCCGCGGTTCTTGAAGGCAGAACCGCAGAAGACGGGGTAGATCTCCGAATTTACGGTCAGCTTGCGAATGCCGGCCTTCAGCTCCTCGATGGAAGGCTCTTCGCCCTCGAGGTACTTCTCCATGAGCTCTTCGGAAGACTCGGCAGCGGCCTCGACGAGGGCTGCACGGTACTCTTCAGCCTTTTCCTGCAGATCCGCGGGGATCTCCTGGATCTCGTAGGCGGCACCCATGGTGACGTCACCCTTGGAGTCGCCAGCCCAGACCAAGGCCTTCATGGTCAACAGGTCCACGACGCCGGTGAATTCGCTCTCGACGCCGATCGGCAGCTGCATGACCAGCGGCTTGGCGCCGAGGCGGTTGATGATGGTGTCGACGGTGAAGTAGAAGTCGGCGCCCAGTTTGTCCATCTTGTTGACGAAGCAGATGCGCGGAACGTTGTACTTGTCGGCCTGGCGCCAGACAGTCTCGGATTGCGGCTCCACGCCCTCCTTGCCGTCAAAGACGGCGACGGCGCCGTCGAGCACACGCAGGGAGCGCTCAACCTCAACCGTGAAGTCAACGTGGCCGGGGGTGTCAATGATGTTGATCTGGTTGTTGTTCCAGAAGCAGGTCACCGCGGCGGAGGTGATGGTGATGCCGCGTTCCTTCTCCTGTTCCATCCAGTCGGTCGTCGAGGCACCGTCGTGCGTTTCGCCGAGCTTGTGGTTCACACCCGTGTAGAAGAGGATGCGCTCAGTAGTAGTGGTCTTGCCGGCGTCAATGTGGGCCATGATGCCGATGTTGCGGACCTTGTTAAGGTCGGTAAGCACGTCCTGTGCCACGGTTTCTCCCTTTTCTAGAGATGAGCTTGCGGACGGTTCCCTGCGGCGCCTCGGGCGCCGGGAACCGCCCTCACGGCTCTAGTTACCAGCGGTAATGGGCGAATGCCTTGTTGGACTCGGCCATCTTGTGGGTATCTTCGCGACGCTTGACAGCGGCACCAAGGCCGTTCGAGGCATCCAGAACCTCGTTGCGCAGGCGCTCGGTCATGGTCTTTTCGCGGCGGGCTTTCGAGTAGCCGACCAGCCAGCGCAGGGCAAGGGCGGTCTGACGCCCGGGCTTGACCTCAACCGGAACCTGGTAGGTGGCGCCACCAACGCGGCGGGACTTCACCTCAAGGCTCGGCTTGATGTTCTCCATGGCCTTCTTCAGGGCGGCAACGGGGTCGCTGCCCGTCTTCTCACGGACACCCTCGAGGGCACCGTAAACGATGCGCTCCGCGGTGGACTTCTTGCCGTCGACCAGAACCTTGTTGATCAGCTGCGTGACCAGGGGGGAACCGTATACGGGATCTACAACTAGCGGCCGCTTGGGGGCCGGACCCTTGCGAGGCATATTACTTCTTCTCCATCTTTGCACCGTAGCGGCTGCGGGCCTGCTTGCGGTTCTTGACGCCCTGGGTATCCAACGCGCCGCGGACGATCTTGTAGCGAACACCGGGAAGGTCCTTCACACGGCCTCCGCGCACGAGCACGATGGAGTGCTCCTGCAGGTTGTGGCCCACGCCGGGAATGTAGGCGGTGACTTCCACGCCGCCGTTGAGGCGGACACGGGCAACCTTGCGCAGGGCCGAGTTCGGCTTCTTCGGGGTGGTGGTGTAGACGCGGGTGCAAACGCCGCGTCGCATGGGGCTGCCCTTCAGTGCGGGAGCCTTGGTCTTGGTGACCTTGGGTGTCCGGCCCTTGCGGACCAGCTGGTTAATCGTAGGCACTTTCGTGTTCTCCGTTGTTTTCTCGAGATGCTCTCGTGTCGCTCCCCCTGCCGGCGTGCGCCAGGGATGAGCCGTTTACTGGTAGTCGCAGACTCGGCGACTTCACAGCGCCTAGGCATGCAAAAATGTGGCATTCGCTGTACAAGAACCGTACAACCCGGACCCGCGAACCGTTTCCCCTGGAATTCCCGAGAAACTGGAATTCCCGCAAAACGGGCGCTCTTATCCACTGCCACACTAACAATTAACACCCACTCTAGCATGGCGGGGACCGGGGCTCCCAATCGACGCCCGCATCCGTCGGAGGGTGCCTCAAGGTGGCCGCGAGCTGCTTCCCGCGGGCCTCGGGATGTCCGGGGCTTACGCCAGGTAGGCATGCTGTTTGTTAAGGCACGACGGCGGTGGGTCACCTTTCAAAGGTGGCCCACCGCCCGCATCAACAGCTGGTCGTGTCAGCCGCTGAAGTTGGTGCCCAGGTCGTAGTCATCCAGGGGGATGGCCCGGAACTCGGCGCCAAGATCGCCCACGCCGCCCACGTAGTCAAAGTCGCTGAACGCGCTCGGACCGGTGAACAGGTTGGCCTTGGCCTCTTCGGTCGGCTCCACCGTGACGTTGGTGTAGCGCGGCAGACCCGTACCGGCCGGGATCAGCTTGCCGATGATGACGTTCTCCTTCAGGCCCAGCAGCGGGTCCGACTTGCCTTCCATGGCCGCCTGCGTCAGGACGCGGGTGGTTTCCTGGAAGGAAGCGGCGGAGAGCCAGGACTCGGTGGCGAGCGAGGCCTTGGTGATGCCCATGAGCTCGTTACGGCCCGACGCCGGCTTCTTGCCCTCGGACACCACGCGACGGTTTTCCGTCTCGAAGCGGCCGCGCTCGGCGAGCTCGCCGGGCAGCAGGTTGGAGTCGCCGGACTCGATGACCGTCACGCGGCGGAGCATCTGGCGCACAATGACCTCCACGTGCTTGTCGTGGATGCCCACGCCCTGGCTGCGGTACACGCCCTGGACTTCCTCCACGAGGTGCTTCTGGGCGGCACGCGGGCCGAGGATGCGCAGGACCTGCTTGGGGTCGACGGCACCGACGATCAGCTTCTGCCCAACCACCACGTGCTCGCCGTCCGCAACCAGCAGGCGTGCGCGGCGCAGGACCGGGTAGGCGATCTCTTCGGTTCCGTCGTCCGGGGTCAGGATCAGGCGCATGGTGCGTTCGGACTCATCAATGTTGATGCGTCCGGCAGCTTCCGCGATCGGGGCCACACCCTTGGGGGTGCGGGCCTCGAACAGCTCCTGGATGCGGGGCAGGCCCTGGGTGATGTCCTCGCCGCGGCCGGCCGAAACGGCACCACCGGTGTGGAAGGTACGCATGGTCAGCTGCGTGCCGGGCTCACCGATGGACTGTGCGGCAATGATGCCCACGGCCTCACCAATGTCAACGGTCTTGCCGGTAGCCAGGGAACGGCCGTAGCAAAGGGCGCAGGTGCCCACCGTGGACTCGCAGGTCAGCACGGAGCGGACCTTGATCTCCTCGATGCCCGCTGCGAACAGCTTGGCAATGAGGACGTCGCCGACGTCATCGCCGGCAGTTGCCAGCACGGCGCCGGAGGAATCCACCACGTCGGCGGCCAAGGTGCGCGCGTAGACGCTGTTCTCGACTTCCTCGTGCAGCTTGATTTCGCCGGTTTCGGTGACCACCGCGATGGGCAGGGTCAGCCCGCGCTCGGTGCCACAGTCGTCTTCCCGAACAATGACATCCTGCGAGACGTCCACCAGGCGGCGCGTCAGGTAGCCCGAGTTTGCCGTACGGAGGGCCGTGTCGGCCAGGCCCTTGCGGGCACCGTGCGTGGCGATGAAGTATTCCAAGACCGACAGGCCCTCACGGTAGGAGGACTTGATCGGGCGGGGAATGATTTCACCCTTCGGGTTGGCCACCAGGCCGCGGATGCCCGCAATCTGGCGGACCTGCATCCAGTTACCACGGGCACCGGAGGACACCATGCGGTTGATCGTGTTGGACGCGGACAGGGAGGCCCGCATCGCGTCGGCGATCTCGTTCGTGGCCTGGTTCCAGATGTCGATGAGCTCCTGGCGGCGCTCGTCGTCGGCGATCAGGCCCTTGTCGAACTGGGCCTGGACCTTGGCGGCCTTGACCTCGTAGCCTTCCAGGATGGCCGGCTTGGCCTTGGGCACCTCGATGTCCGAGATGGCAACGGTGATGCCCGAGCGGGTGGCCCAGTAGAAGCCGGCATCCTTCAGGTTGTCCAGCGTCGCCGCCACAACAACCTTGGGGTAGCGCTCCGCAAGGTCGTTGACGATCTCGGACAGCTGGCCCTTGTCGGCAACCTTTTCCACCCACGGGTAGTCGGCGGGCAGGGTCTCGTTGAAGATGACCTGTCCGAGCGACGTCGCCACGATGGCCGGCTGGCCAACTTCCCAGCCCTCGGGGGCTTCCCAGCCCGCATACGGCACAAAGTTGTCCAGGCGGATCTTGACCTGCGAGTTAAGGTGCAGCTCGCCGGCGTCGTGCGCCATGACGGCCTCGGCCGGGGTGGAGAAGATCCGGCCCTCGCCCACGGCGCCGATGCGCTTGGTGGTCAGGTGGTACAGGCCGATGATCATGTCCTGCGACGGCAGGGTGACCGGGCGGCCGTCCGAAGGCTTCAGGATGTTGTTGCTGGAGAGCATCAGGATGCGGGCCTCGGCCTGCGCTTCGGGGCTCAGCGGCAGGTGCACTGCCATCTGGTCGCCGTCGAAGTCGGCGTTGAAGGCGCCACAAACCAGCGGGTGAAGCTGGATGGCCTTGCCTTCAACAAGCTGGGGCTCGAACGCCTGGATGCCCAGGCGGTGCAGGGTTGGTGCGCGGTTCAGCAGCACCGGGTGCTCGGTGATGATCTCTTCGAGAACATCCCACACCTGGGGACGGAAACGCTCCACCATGCGCTTGGCGCTCTTGATGTTCTGCGCGTGGTTGAGGTCGACCAGGCGCTTCATCACGAACGGCTTGAAGAGTTCCAGGGCCATCTGCTTGGGCAGGCCGCACTGGTGCAGCTTCAGCTGCGGGCCGACAACGATCACTGAACGGCCGGAGTAGTCCACGCGCTTGCCCAGGAGGTTCTGGCGGAAGCGCCCCTGCTTGCCCTTGAGCATGTCGGAGAGCGACTTCAGCGGGCGGTTGCCCGGCCCGGTGACCGGGCGGCCGCGGCGGCCGTTGTCAAACAGGGAGTCAACGGCTTCCTGCAGCATGCGCTTCTCGTTGTTGACGATGATCTCCGGGGCACCCAGGTCAAGCAGCCGCTTGAGGCGGTTGTTGCGGTTGATCACGCGGCGGTAGAGGTCGTTCAGGTCCGAGGTGGCGAAACGGCCACCGTCGAGCTGGACCATGGGGCGCAGTTCCGGCGGGATCACCGGGACGGCGTCCAGCACCATGCCCAGCGGGCTGTTGTTGGTGGTCAGGAACGCGTTGACAACCTTCAGGCGCTTCAGGGCCCGCGTCTTGCGCTGGCCCTTGCCGTTCTGGATGATGTCGCGCAGGATCTCCGCCTCACCGGCCATGTCAAAGTTCTCAAGGCGCTTCTTGATCGCCTCGGCGCCCATGGAGCCCTCGAAGAACATGCCATAGCGGTCGCGCAGTTCGCGGTACAGGGCCTCGTCGCCTTCGAGGTCGGCAACCTTCAGGCCCTTGAAGCGGTCCCACACCTGCTCGAGGCGGTCGATGTCCGCATCCGCGCGCTTGCGCACATTGGCCATCTGGCGGTCCGCGGAGTCGCGGGCCTTCTTCTTGTCGGCTGCCTTGGCACCCTCGCCCTCGAGGCGCGCAATCTCGTTTTCGAGGTCGCGGGCGATCGTGGCGATGTCGGAGTCGCGCGTGTCAACCATGCGCTTCTTCTCCAGATCGTGTTCGGTCTGGAGGTTCGGCAGCTCGGCGTGGCGGGCGTCGTCGTCCACGCTCGTGATCATGTAGGCGGCGAAGTAGATGACCTTTTCAAGGTCCTTCGGCGCCAGGTCCAGCAGGTAGCCCAGGCGCGACGGAACGCCCTTGAAGTACCAGATGTGGGTGACGGGGGCGGCGAGCTCGATGTGGCCCATCCGCTCGCGGCGCACCTTGGCACGGGTGACCTCAACGCCACACCGCTCGCAGATGATGCCCTTGAAGCGGACGCGCTTGTACTTGCCGCAGTAGCATTCCCAGTCGCGGGACGGGCCGAAGATCTTCTCGCAGAAGAGGCCGTCCTTCTCGGGCTTGAGCGTGCGGTAATTGATGGTTTCCGGCTTCTTGACTTCGCCGTGGGACCAGTCGCGAATATCAGTCGCGGTGGCCAGGCCGATCTGCATGAGGCCGAAGGAGGATTCGCTGGACATAGGGGTCCTGTTCTCTCTAATTCTCTAAGTCTGAATGTCTAGGCGGGTACGGGAGGAAGCGAGAGGTGCGACGGCGGCACGGCTGGGTGCCGCCGTCCTCTCCTACTAGACTTCTTCGACAGAGTTCGGCTCGGCCCGTGACAGGTCGATGCCCAGCTCCTCCGCGGCCCGGAAGACTTCTTCATCCGAGTCACGCATCTCAATCGTGGTTCCGTCGGTGGAAAGGACTTCCACGTTCAGGCACAGCGACTGCATTTCCTTGATGAGAACCTTGAAGGACTCGGGGATGCCCGGCTCCGGAATGTTCTCGCCCTTGACGATCGCCTCGTAAACCTTCACGCGGCCGTGAATGTCGTCGGACTTGATCGTGAGCAGTTCCTGCAGCGTGTAAGCCGCACCGTAGGCCTCCAGGGCCCACACTTCCATCTCACCGAAGCGCTGGCCGCCGAACTGGGCCTTACCGCCCAGGGGCTGCTGGGTGATCATGGAGTACGGGCCGGTGGAGCGGGCATGGATCTTGTCATCCACCAGGTGGTGGAGCTTGAGGATGTACATGTAGCCCACGGACACCGGGTCCGGGAAGGGCTCGCCGGAGCGGCCGTCAAACAGGCGGGTCTTGCCGGAGGAGTCGATCAGGCGGTCGCCGTCGCGGGTCACGTTCGTGGAGTCGAGCAGGCCGGTGATTTCCTCTTCACGGGCACCGTCGAACACGGGGGTCGCAACCTTGGTCTGGCCGATTTCACGCGGCAGGTTCGGGAGCTTCTGCACCCATTCCGGCTCGCCTTCAATCTTCCAGCCGGTCTTGGCAACCCAGCCGAGGTGCGTTTCAAGCACCTGGCCCACGTTCATGCGTCCCGGAACACCCAGCGGGTTCAGGACGATGTCGACGGGGGTTCCGTCGGCCAGGAACGGCATGTCCTCGATCGGCAGGATCTTGGAGATGACACCCTTGTTGCCGTGGCGGCCGGCAAGCTTGTCACCATCGGTGATCTTGCGCTTGTTGGCCACGTACACGCGGACCAGCTGGTTCACGCCGGGGGGCAGGTCGTCGTCGGAGTCGCGGTCAAAGACCCGGACGCCGATGACGGTGCCCGACTCGCCGTGGGGAACCTTCAATGAGGTGTCGCGGACCTCGCGGCTCTTCTCGCCGAAGATGGCACGGAGCAGGCGTTCCTCCGGGGTCAGCTCGGTTTCACCCTTGGGGGTGACCTTGCCAACCAGGATGTCGCCGGCCTCTACCTCTGCACCGATGTGGATGATGCCGCGCTCGTCCAGGCCGGCCAGGATTTCCTCGGAAACGTTCGGGATGTCCCGGGTGATTTCCTCGGCACCGAGCTTGGTGTCGCGGGCGTCGATCTCGTGCTCTTCGATGTGGATCGAGGAGAGCACGTCTTCGGCAACGATGCGCTGGGAGAGGATGATGGCATCCTCGTAGTTGTGTCCTTCCCAGGACATGAAGGCCACCAGGAGGTTCTTGCCCAGGGCGAGTTCGCCCATGTCCGTTGCCGGACCGTCGGCGATGATGCCGCCGACCTCCAGGCGCTGGCCCTCGGAGGCGAGGACACGCTGGTTGTAGGCGGTGCCCTGGTTGGAACGCTGGTACTTGGCGATCGGGTAGTTGGTTTCCGTGCCGTCGTCGTTCAGCATGACGACGATGTCGGCGGAGACCTCGGAGACCACGCCGGCCTTCTTGGCGATGACCACGTCGCCGGCGTCAACAGCCGTGGCGCGCTCCATGCCGGTGCCCACAAACGGGGCCTCGGACTGGACCAGCGGCACGGCCTGGCGCTGCATGTTCGCACCCATCAAGGCGCGGTTGGCGTCGTCGTGCTCCAGGAAGGGGATCAGGGCCGTGGCCACGGACACCATCTGGCGCGGGGAGACGTCCATGTACTCGACCTCGTCGGCCGGGATCAGGACGGGCTCGCCGCCACCGCCGCGCTGGCGGACCAGCACGGATTCCTCGGTGAAGTGGTTGTCGTCATCGAGCGGCGCGTTGGCCTGGGCGATGACAACGTCAACCTCGTCGTCGGCCGTCAGGTAGTCGACCTCGTCGGAGACGACGCCGTCCTTGACCCGGCGGTACGGGGTCTCAATGAAGCCGAACGGGTTGATGCGGCCGTAGGAGGCCAGGGACCCGATCAGGCCAATGTTCGGGCCTTCAGGGGTTTCAATGGGGCACATGCGCCCGTAGTGGGACGGGTGGACGTCACGGACTTCCATGCCGGCACGGTCGCGGGACAAGCCGCCCGGGCCCAGCGCGGAGAGACGGCGCTTGTGCGTCAGGCCGGCCAGCGGGTTGTTCTGGTCCATGAACTGCGAGAGCTGGGAGGTTCCGAAGAACTCCTTGATCGCGGCAACCACCGGGCGGATGTTGATCAGCGTCTGCGGCGTGATGGCCTCGACGTCCTGGGTGGTCATGCGCTCGCGCACAACGCGCTCCATGCGGGACAGGCCCGTGCGGACCTGGTTCTCGATGAGCTCGCCGACCGCGCGGATGCGGCGGTTGCCGAAGTGGTCGATGTCGTCCACGTCCACGCGGAGGTCAACCTCGGCGCCGTCGCGCTTGCCCTTGGTGGTCTTGCCGCCGGCGTGCAGGGTCACCAGGTACTTGATCATGGCGACGATGTCGTCCACGCTCAGCACGGAGGCTTCCGGGCTGCTCAGCGGCAGGTCAATGCCCAGCTTGCGGTTGATCTTGTAGCGGCCAACCTTGGCGAGGTCGTAGCGCTTGGCGTTGAAATACAGGTTGTGCAGCAGCGCGTCGGCGGCGTCAACGGTGGGCGGCTCGCCCGGGCGCAGCTTGCGATAGATGTCCAGCAGCGCGTCCTCGCGGCCCGTCGTGGCATCCTTTTCCAGCGTGGCGCGGATGGAGTCGAACTCGCCGAACTCCTCCAGGATCTGGCCTTCGGTCCAGCCCAGGGCCTTCAGCAGCACGGTGACGGACTGCTTGCGCTTTCGGTCAAGGCGCACGCCGACCTGGTCGCGCTTGTCAATTTCCAGCTCGAACCAGGCGCCGCGGGAGGGAATGATCTTGGCGGTGAAGATTTCCTTGTCGCTGGTCTTGTCCGCGGTGCGCTCAAAGTACGCGCCCGGGGAACGGACCAGCTGGGAGACAACCACACGCTCGGTGCCGTTGATGACAAACGTGCCCTTGTTGGTCATGAGCGGGAAATCGCCCATGAACACGGTCTGTTGCTTGATTTCACCCGTGAGGTTGTTCATGAATTCAGCCTTGACGTACAGCGGAGCGGCGTACGTGGCGTCGCGGTCCTTGCACTCGTCAACGGTGAACTTGGGGTCGGCGAACTCCGGTTCCGTGAAGGACAGGGACATGGTGCCCTGGAAGTCCTCAATCGGGGAGATCTCTTCGAAGATGTCAGACAGCCCGGACGTGACGGCCACGCTGTCATCCCCGGCATTCACGGCCGTTTCCATGCGGCCCTGCCAGCGCTCGTTGCCGACGAGCCAGTCAAAGCTCTCGGTCTGGAGTGCGAGCAGATTGGGCACGTCAAGGGGCTCGTGAATCTTGGCGAATGAGAGGCGACTCTTTGCACCGTCAGTGCTGTTTGAATCGATAGCGGTTGCAGCGTTATTTACTTTAGAGGTGCTCGAGGCGACCAAGAGGGATCCTTCCACAGACCTGCAGGCTTGTTCATGTGAACCCTCACCCGATTCGTCGATTGGTCATCAAACCAAGACGAACGCTGAACGGAAGTTGCAAAAACACCCGCCATGGGAGTTGAATCTTCCCAAGACGTGTGCGGTTCCAACCCAAGTCCGAAGCAAAGCCCACCGCTATATGAAGGCTGAAGGTAAAGAGGGATACGCAAAGAACTACACTACAGGCATATGGCCCGCGTGTCTAGCGCACGGTGCCCAAATGCGCAAGTATGGATGTTCCGCACCTCACACCCGCGAATGCCGGCGTCCCCCGGGAGGACGCCGTAACGGAAATTTCCGGCCCGCCCAAGCTGTTAGATTCAATTAGAGGCCCGGCGCAGGTCAAGGGTGACCCGCGCGGACAAATGTGTAAGGAGCGGCTGCCATGACAGCACAAGACAATGCGTCAAACGGGAAGAACTCAGTGGAAGTGGTGATCCTGGCCGGGGCACGCACCCCGCAGGGACGGCTGAACGGGCAGCTGGCGGGGTTCACCGCCGTCGAGCTTGGTGCCAAGGCCATCGCCGCCGCGCTGGAGCGCTCCGGCGTCGCGGCGGCGGACGTGGACCATGTCATCATGGGCCACGTGCTGCAGGCGGGCGCCGGCCAAAACCCGGCCCGCCAAAGCTCCGTGGGCGCCGGCATCGGCTGGAACGTGCCGGCCGTGACCATCAACAAGGTGTGCCTTTCCGGCCTGACGGCAGTGATCGACGCCGCCCGGATAATCCGCAGCGGCGACGCTGACGTGGTGGTGGCCGGTGGCCAGGAGTCGATGACGCAGGCTCCCCATGTCCTGCCGGGATCACGTCAGGGCTGGAGTTACGGCGCCGTCCAGGCCCTGGACGTGGCAGCCCACGACGGCTTGACCGACGCCTTCGACGGCGAGTCCATGGGCCTGTCCACGGAACGCGGCAACATCCGGCTGAACATCAGCCGCGCGGCCCAGGACGAGGTGGCCGCCGCTTCGCACCAAAGGGCCGCAGCCGCGCAGGAGGCAGGCATCTTCGACGGCGAGATCGTCCCGGTCACCGTGCCCCAGCGCAAGGGCGACCCCCTGGTCCTCAACCGCGACGAGGGCATCCGTCCCCAGACCACGCTAGAGTCCCTCGCCCCGCTGCGCCCGGCGTTCTCCGCCGATGGCGCCATCACGGCCGGCAACTCGTCCCCCTTGTCCGACGGCGCAGCCGCCATGGTACTGACCAGCCGGTCCTACGCGGAGGCCCACGGCCTGCGCTGGCTGGCGGCGGTCGGCGCGCCGGGCCAGGTGGCCGGACCGGACAACTCGCTGCATTCGCAGCCCTCGCATGCCATCCAGAGCGCGCTGAAGAAGGCCGGGTGGAGCAGCGAGGAACTGGACTTCATCGAGATCAACGAGGCCTTCGGGTCCGTGGCCGTCCAGTCGCTGCAGGACCTGGACTACCCGCTGGCAAAGTGCAACATTCACGGCGGGGCCATCGCCCTGGGCCACCCCATCGGCACCTCCGGGGCGCGGCTGGCCCTGCATGCCGCCCTTGAACTGGACCGGCGCGGATCCGGCCGGGCCGCCGTGGCGCTGTGCGGCGGCGGGGGGCAGGGCGAGGCGCTGCTGCTGTACCGGAACGCCGAGTGAGCCCGACGGACCCGGATGGGGAGGCGACCGGCCGTTCCCGGGTGGCTGCCGACGCGGCCGCCCGGGGTCTGGCGGTGGAAATCATCCCCCGCCCGGCCGCCGGGTCGCTGGCCGAGGCAGCCGCGCTGATTGGGGTGGAACCGTCGGACATCGTGAAGTCCCTGGTGGTCAAGCGCAGCGACGGCACCTTCCTGTTCGCCCTGGTCCCGGGGGGCCGGTCCATCTCCTGGCCCAAGCTGCGCTCCGCGGTCGGCGTGAACAAGCTCCAATTGCCCAAGCCCGACGCCGCCCTGGCCGCAACCGGCTATGAGCGCGGCACCATCACGCCCTTGGGAAGCACGACGCCGTGGCCCGTGTTTGTGGACGAAACCGTAGCCGGGCGCCGCGTGGCCCTGGGTGCCGGCGAACACGGCTACAGCATGTTCGTTGAGGCGGACGCCCTCATATCCGCCCTCGACGCCACCGTGGCGGACATTTCCGTCCCGGAGTAGCGGCGGCGGCCCGCGGCTCCGGGGCCTTCTGCGGCCACGGTGCCGCTTGCGTGATCCACCAGTAACATCCGCCCGGTCGAGCAACCGGAAATCGCGCAGTCCCCACACCTGTAGTGCCACGTCCTCCACGACGGTCCAGCCTGCCTTCCCGACGCGGACGCGCTCGTCCCCGAGATGGTCGGTCACCGGCGTGAGTTCCACGGCGGCGACCAGGTCCGCAGGAAGGTTTTCACAACCGAGCGGTGCGGACATCGGCCGGTATTTCGGCTGACAAAGGTTCACGCAATCGTGCCCCGATTGCCGCCTGATCTCGAGCTCCTGCGGGAGCGTCGGCCCAAACACCCCCACTCCTGCGGGAGCGTCGGCCCAAACACCCCCACTCCTGCGGGAGCGTCGGCCCAAACACCCCCACTCCTGCGGGAGCGTCGGCCCAAACACCCCCACTCCTGCGGGAGCGTCGGTTGCTCCCGGGATCGAGTAGGAGGGGCGGGTTTCCCGCCCCTCCTCTCACACCACCGTACGTGCGGGCCTCGCATACGGCGGTTCGCTAGGTCGTTGAG